>NZ_FOKA01000001.1 GCF_900111925.1 Cellulomonas marina | reverse complement strand
GCACCAGCACAGGCAGGCGATTTGGCATCGACTACTTGACACACTGTTGAGTTCTCAAGGAACAGACGCACACCACCTCGACCACGTCACCGCGATCTCGCCTGGGGCTCGTTCTCGCCGCATCCGGACCGAAGTCCCGACGCGTCCAGCGGGCCGGACGCAAGGCGCCCGACTCAACGTGCTGGGTGTGGCCACCTCAGCGGGACCGGCCACCGGGTTGAACCCTGGTGTCCTTTCCTCCCTGGCGGGCGACGTCGTAGAACCTTACGCGGATGTTGCGGGGCGTGCAAACCCGTGTGCATCCCGGGCGTGTCGCGCGGCCGCGACCACGGTCACCAGGACCCTGACCTGCAGCGACGCCGCTCCGACGGCGGTCCGCGACGTACGCCCGTCGCGCACCCGTCGACCGGGGCGGGCCGGTGCGCCGCGCGAGGCCGACGCCCCGGCCGGCGGCAGCGCCGCCCGGGGCCGGCGACCTCACGGACGCGGCGACCTCACGGACGCGGCGACCCTGCCGGGCCGGCGTCGACCACGGCGAGGGTGCGCTTGCCCCGGCGCAGCAGCGCCCAGCGCCCGGCCAGGAGGTCGGGCTCCTGCAGGGTCGCATCTGCGTCGGTGATGCGCGCGTTGTTGAGGGAGGCCCCGCCCTCGCCGATCGCGCGGCGGGCGGCGGCCTTGCTCGCGACGACGCCCGTGGCCGCGAGGAGGTCGACGAGCGGGTCACCCGGCCGGCCCGGAGCGGTGGGCAGCCCCGCGACCGCGGCAGCGAGGACGTCGGGATCGAGGTCGGCCAGCGCGCCGCGACCGAAGAGCGCCTCGCTGGCGTCGACGACCGCCTGCGCCACCGCCGCACCGTGCACGAGCGCGGTGACGTCCCACGCGAGGGCACGCTGCGCCGCCCGGGCGGCCGGCCGGGCGCGCACGTCCTCTTCGAGCGCCTCGATCTCATCGCGACTGCGGAAGGTGAACACCTTCAGGTAGCGCACCACGTCGGCGTCGTCCGCCTGGAGCCAGAACTGGTAGAAGGCGTACGGCGTCGTCATCGTCGGGTCCAGCCAGACCGTGCCGGACTCCGTCTTGCCGAACTTCGTGCCGTCCGCCTTGGTGATGAGCGGCGTGGTGAGGGCGTGCACCGCTGCGCCCTCCGAGCGGCGCACCAGCTCCACGCCCGAGAGCAGGTTGCCCCACTGGTCGCTCCCCCCGGTCTGCAGCGTGACGCCGTGCCGGCGGTGCAGCTCGAGGAAGTCCATGCCCTGCAGGATCTGGTAGCTGAACTCGGTGAAGCTGATGCCCTGCTCGCTCTGCAGGCGGCGCGCGACCGTGTCCTTCGCGAGCATCGTGCCGAGCCGGTAGTGCCGACCGACGTCGCGCAGGAAGGCGATCGCGGACAGGTCCTGCGTCCAGTCGAGGTTGTTGACCATCGTCGCGGCGCCCTCGCCCTCGAACCGCAGCAGCGGCTCGATCTGGCGACGGATGCGGGCGACCCAGCCCGCGACGAGCTCGGGTGCGTTGAGCGTCCGCTCCCCCGTCATCTTGGGGTCGCCGATGAGGCCGGTGGCCCCGCCGACGAGCGCGAAGGGGCGGTGCCCGGCGTCCTGGAGGCGGCGCACCGTGAGGATCTGGACGAGGTTGCCGATGTGCAGGCTCGGCGCCGTCGGGTCGAAGCCGCAGTAGAACGAGACGGGTCCGGCCGCCAGCGCCTCGCGCAGGGCGTCGGTGTCCGTCGTCTGGGCGACGAGGCCGCGCCAGGCGAGCTCGTCGAGCACGGAGGGCTGCGCCTCCGCGCGTGCGGGCACGGCGTCCGGCAGGTGGCCGGGCAGATCGGCGGGCAGGTCGGCGGGCAGGTCGGCGGGCAGGGCGTCGCGCACGGCGGACGCCGCGCCGGCGTCGTCGGGCAGGGCGTCGGGAAGGGCGGGGTGGACGGGCTGGGTCATGTCGGGGCCTTCCCCGCCGCGCGGGTCGCGGGCGAGAGGGTCGGGGCGGGCGGACGCGTCAGGCCGACGCCGTCGCCCCGTCGGGGGCGTCTGCCGGCGCCGGCGAGCGATACGCCGGGCGGTACGGGGACACCGTTGGCTCGTTCTGCAGCCAGAACCGCCACGGGAAGCGCCCGGCGTCGCCGCCGGTGCCGGACACGCCGACCCGGGGGCCGGTGGCGTGCTGGGCATGGGTGGTCCCCGGGCGGTGGACGACGACCGCCCCCTCGGGCTCCGTGACGTCCGCACCGTTGTCCTGCAGGTCCAGGCCCAGGCAGACCGCGAGACGCGCCGGCCCGCGGGCGAGCTGCCGCCGGGAGTCGACCACGCCGACGCGTTCGCGGCGCTCCCACGCCAGGTCTTCGCCGTCGACGACCTCCCCTGCGCGCAGGAGGACCGCGGCGGGCGACCCCGTGGGCTGCGCGACGACGTTGACGCAGTGGTGCAGGCCGAGGTGCCGGTAGACGTAGAGCCGGCCCGGCTCGGCGAACATGACGCCGTTGCGCGCGGTGCGGCCCCGGAAGGCGTGCGACCCCGGGTCCTCGGAGCCCGCGTACGCCTCGACCTCCGTCACGCGGACCGTGACGTCGCCCTCGGGGCTGCGGCGCGTGACGTAGGCACCCAGCAGGTCCCGGGCGACGACGAGCACGTCCCGCGCGTACCAGACGCGCGCAGGGGTCGTGACCGTCGCGCCGGGGGGCAGCGCGGAGGCCACCGACCAGGGCCGCACGACCGGACCGGTGCGCGCGCCGGTGCGCGAGCGTGGGGGCTGGTCGTGCGGCACACCCGCGGGCGGCGTGCCCGTGCCCGGCTGCGTGTCCACGTGCCCATCCTGCCCCACGCCGCGCGCCTCTCCCGGACGCGTGCTCACGGGAGCACCAGCCCGTCGCGGTCCACGCGCACGTCCGCGCGGGCACGCGTGTCCTCGCGGACGAAGTGCTGGGCCTCGTCGGCCATCCACGCCTCCCACTGCGGCCGCGTGTCGGCGCCGTCGCGGGCCAGCCCGCGCTCGAGGCGGAGCGCGGCCGGTGCCTCGACCCACACCCGCAGGGTCGCGACCGGGTCGGCCGCACGCCGCGCCGACCCGCACCCCTCGAGGACCAGCACGTCAGGCACGGGGACGTCGACGTGGTCGGCGAAGGCGCCGGCGGGCCAGTCCCAGCGGCGGTACCGTCCGGGTCGCCGGGCGGCCAGCGGCCCCAGCACCTCGGCCTGCAGCCGCGGCCACAGGCTGCCCTCCAGCCCGCTCCACCCCTCGTAGAGGTCGTCCAGGTGCACGACGCCGACCGCGAGCCCCGCGGCCGTCAGCCGCTCGCGGACCCGGGCGGCGAGGGTCGTCTTGCCCGAGCCGGCCGGCCCGTCGACGCACAGCAGCCGGACGGCACCCAGGCGCGCGGGTCCTGCCGCCACGCGCTCGGCGACGAGGGGCGCGGCCGGCACCGAGCGCCCACCGGCCGGGGTACTGCCCGGGGTGCTTCCCGGGGTGCCGTCCGGCACGGCGGCCGACGACGCGCCGGGTCGGACGCCCGTCCCCGCGTCCGACGTCATGCCCGGTCGCGCAGCGCCGCCGCCCGGGCGCGCGCGGCCTCCAGCTGCTCGGCGACCCGGACGGGCGCCGTCCCGCCGACCGCGTCGCGCGAGGCCACGGAACCGGCGACGGTCAGCACCTCGCGGACCTCGGGGCGCAGGTGCGGGCTGATCGCCGCGAGCTCGTCGTCGGTGAGCTCGTGCAGCTCGACCGGCGGCGTGTGCGCCTCGCACGCCCGCACGCAGGCCCCCGCGACCTCGTGCGCCTCGCGGAACGGCACGTGCTGCCGGACGAGCCACTCGGCGACGTCGGTCGCGAGGGAGAACCCCCGGGGCGCGAGCTCGGCCATGCGCGCGGTGTCGAACGTGAGCGTCGCGACCATCCCGGCGAACGCGGGCAGCAGCACCCTGAGCTGGTCCACCTGGTCGAAGACGGGCTCCTTGTCCTCCTGCAGGTCGCGGTTGTACGCGAGGGGCAGCCCCTTGAGCGTCGTGAGCAGCCCGGTGAGGTCGCCGACGACCCGACCGGCCTTGCCGCGCGCGAGCTCGGCCACGTCCGGGTTCTTCTTCTGCGGCATGATGCTCGACCCGGTCGAGTACGCGTCGTGCAGCCGCACGAAGCCGAACTCGACGGTCGACCACAGGACGACCTCCTCGGCCAGCCGCGAGAGGTCCACGGCGGTCATCGCGGCGACGAAGGCGAACTCCGCCACCACGTCGCGGGACGCCGTGCCGTCGATGGAGTTCTCGACGGGCCCGGCGAAGCCCAGCTCGGCGGCCACGGCGGCCGGGTCCAGCCCGAGCGAGGACCCGGCGAGCGCCCCCGACCCGTACGGGGAGCGAGCGGCACGCGCGTCCCAGTCGGCCCAGCGCTCGACGTCGCGCAGCAGCGGCCACGCGTGCGCGAGCAGGTGGTGCGCGAGCAGGACGGGCTGGGCGTGCTGGAGGTGCGTGCGGCCGGGCAGCACCGCCTCGCCGGCCCGCGCCGCCTGCTCGACGAGGGCGTCGACGACGTCGAGCACCAGACCCGAGAGCACCCGCGACTGCTCGCGCAGGTACATGCGCACGAGCGTGGCGATCTGGTCGTTGCGCGAGCGGCCGGCGCGCAGGCGGCCGCCGAGCTCCGCACCGGCCCGCTCGACGAGACCCCGCTCGAGCGCGGTGTGCACGTCCTCGTCGTCCGGCGTCGGACCGAAGGCGCCCGACGCCACGTCCGCGCGCAGCCGCTCGAGCGCGGCCACCATGTCGCGGACCTCGTCGTCGGACAGCAGGCCGGCCGCGTGCAGGACGTGCGCGTGCGCCACCGAGCCCGTGATGTCGTGGTCGGCCAGCCGCCAGTCGAAGTGCGTCGAGCGCGACAGGTCCGCCAGCGCGGCCGCGGGTCCGGCGCTGAACCGACCGCCCCACAGCGCGGCGGACGACGCGGCGGCGGCGCCGGCCGGCGCGCCCGGCGACAGGGGCGTCTCAGGCACCCTCGACCGTCCCGATGCCGCCGGCCTGCCCCAGGTCGGGGGCGTTGCCGAACTTCACGTCGCGCGCGGCGGCGAGCTTGCTCGACAGCCCGTAGATCTCGATGAAGCCCTTGGCGGCGGACTGGTCGAAGGAGTCGCCCGTGTCGTACGTCGCGAGGTTGAAGTCGTAGAGGCTGGCCTCCGACCGGCGCCCCGTGACGGTCGCGCGGCCACCGTGCAGCATCAGGCGCACCTCGCCCGAGACGTAGCGCTGCGTGTCGGCGATGAAGACGTCGAGGGAGCGCTTGAGCGGGCTGAACCACTGGCCGTCGTACACGAGCTCGGTCCAGCGCTGCTCGACGCCGCGCTTGAACCGCGCCTGCTCCCGCTCGACGGTGACGTTCTCGAGCTCCTGGTGCGCGGCGATGAGGGCGATCGCACCCGGGGCCTCGTACACCTCGCGGCTCTTGATGCCGACGAGGCGGTCCTCGACGATGTCGATGCGGCCGACGCCCTGCGCCCCGGCCCGGCGGTTCATCTCCTGGATCGCCTGCAGCGGCGTCACGGCCACGCCGTCGATGGCGACGGGCACGCCGGCCTCGAAGGTGAGGACGAGCTCGTCGGCAACCGGCGGGAACGTCGGGTCGTCCGTGTAGGAGTAGACGTCCTTCGTCGGGCCGTTCCAGATGTCCTCGAGGTAGCCCGTCTCGACCGCGCGGCCCCAGACGTTCTGGTCGATGGAGAACGGGTTGTGCTTCGTCGTCGCGATGGGCAGGTTCTTGCGCTCCGCGAACTCGATGGCCTTGTCCCGCGTCAGCGCCAGGTCGCGGACGGGCGCGAGGCACGTGAGGTCGGGGGCCAGCGACGTGATGCCGACCTCGAACCGCACCTGGTCGTTGCCCTTGCCGGTGCAGCCGTGCGCCACGGTCGTCGCGCCGAACTGCCGCGCCGCCCGGACGAGGTGCTTGACGATGACCGGCCGCGACAGCGCGGAGACCAGCGGGTACCGGTCGAGGTACAGGCCGTTGGCCTGCAGCGCCGGCATGCAGTACTCCTCGGCGAACTCGTCGCGGGCGTCGGCGACGTACGCCTCCACGGCGCCGCAGTCCAGCGCGCGGCGCCGGATGACCTCGAGGTCCTCCCCGCCCTGGCCGACGTCCACGGCGACGGCGACGACCTCGGCGCCCGTCGCCTCGGCGATCCAGCCGATGCCCACGGAGGTGTCCAGGCCGCCGGAGTAGGCGAGCACGACGCGGTCGGTCATGGTGGTGGTCTCTCTCGTTCTCTCGTGCCCCTGCAGGTGGGTCCTGCCGGTGCGTGTGCGTGGTGCGGGGGTGGTGAATGAAGGGGTGCGTGGGGGGTGCGGGCGGTGCCGCGTCAGGACGACGCGAGCGCCAGGAAGCGGGCCGCGAGCGCGGGCCCGCCGGGCTCGGCCGGGTCGTCCGTCTCGCGGGCGACGACGAGCACCGTGTCGTCGCCCGCGATCGTGCCCAGCACCGCCGGCAGGACGGAGTGGTCGATCGCGGAGGCGAGGAACTGCGCGGCCCCGGGCGGGGTCCGCAGCACGACGAGGTTGCCGGACGACTCCGCGGTGACCAGCAGCTCGGCGCACAGGCGGGCCAGCCGGGCCGCGAGGACCTCCGGGGAGCCCGGTCCGCCGGCGGCCCCGGCCGGACCGCCGCGGTCCTGCCACGCGCCGCCCTCGGGCGGCAGGGCGTAGGCCAGCGCCCCGGCGGGGGTGCGGGTCTTGACGGCCCGCAGCTCGACGAGGTCGCGGGACAGGGTGGCCTGCGTGACCACGACGCCCTCGGCGGCCAGCCGCTCGGCGAGCTCGGTCTGGCTGTGCACCGTCCCGCGCGTGAGCAGCGTGGTGATGAGCGCGTGCCGGGCCGCCTTCGTCCCCGGGGCCGCGAGGGTGCCGCCGGCGGCCGGCGGGGCGCTCACGCCCGCTCCAGCAGCCAGGTCAGCAGCGCCTTCTGGGCGTGCAGCCGGTTCTCGGCCTCGTCCCACACCACCGACTGCGGCCCGTCGAGCACCTCGGCGGTGATCTCCTTGCCGCGGTAGGCCGGCAGGCAGTGCAGGACGAGCGCCCCGGGCGCGGCGAGCGCGAGGACGTCCGCGTCGACCCGGAACGGCACGAAGGGGGTCTCGCGGTCGCCCGCCTCGTCCTCCTGGCCCATGGAGACCCAGGTGTCGGTGGCCACCGCGTCGGCGCCGGCGACGGCCTCGGCCACGGCGTGCACGACGCGCACCGACCCGCCCGTCGTCGCCGCGACCTCCTGGGCCCGGGCGACCACTGCGGCGTCGGGCCGGTAGAGCGCCGGCGTGCCGATCCGGACGTGCAGCCCGGCCGTCGCACCGCCCAGCAGGTACGAGTGCGCCATGTTGTTCGAGCCGTCGCCGACGTAGGCGAGCGTCGTGCCCGCCAGGCCCGCGGTGCCCCCGCGGTGCTGCGCGAGCGTGAGCAGGTCGGCGAGCACCTGGCAGGGGTGGAAGTCGTCCGTGAGCGCGTTGACCACGGGGACGCCGGCGTGCGCCGCCATCTCGTCCAGCCGCGCCTGCGCGTGCGTGCGCCACACCACCGCCGCGACCTGCCGGCCGAGCACCCGCGCGGTGTCCGCGACCGACTCGCGCTGCCCGATCCGCGCGAGCGTGCCGTCGACCGTCAGCGGGAACCCGCCGAGCTCGGCGATGCCGGTGAGGAAGGAGACCTGCGTGCGCAGGGTGGGCTTGTCGAAGATGACCGCGACCGCCCGCGGCCCGGCCAGCGGCGTCCGCGCCTGCCGGTCGTCCCGGAACGCGAGGGCCAGGTCGAGGACCTCGCGCTGCTCGGCGGGCGACAGGTCGTCGTCGCGCAGGAGGTGGCGGGTCATGCCGGGTCCCCCACGTCGGCGCCGAGGTCGGCCGGCAGGCCCGCCAGGAAGGCCAGGAGGTCCCCGGCCTGGTCGCGCGTCAGCACGTACGGGGGGGCGAGCCGCAGGACCTCGGGCGTGCAGGGGTTGACGATGAGCCCGGCCTCCAGCGCCCGCGCGGCGACGAGGGCCGCGACCGGCCGCGTCAGCACGACCCCCAGGAGCAGGCCCTCCCCGCGGACGCCGGCGACGAGCGGGTGGCCCAGGCCCTGCACCTCCGCCCGCAGCCAGGCGCCGAGGTCCGTGACGTGCGCCAGGAGCCCGTCGCGCTCGACGACGCCCATGACCGCCAGGGCGGCCGCGGCCGCGACGGGGTTCCCGCCGAAGGTCGTCCCGTGCTGGCCGCGGCCGAGCAGCGTGGCCGCGTGCTCCCCCAGCGCGACGAGCGCCCCGACGGGGAAGCCGCCGCCGAGCCCCTTGGCGAGCGTGACGACGTCGGGGACGACCCCGCCGCCGAGGTGCGGGTGCTGGTGCGCGAACCAGCGGCCGGTGCGGCCCATGCCCGACTGCACCTCGTCGAGCACGAGCAGCGCGCCGTGCTCCGCGGTGAGGCGGCGGGCGGCGGCGAGCCAGCCGGCGGGCAGCGGGCGCACGCCCGCCTCCCCCTGCACGGGCTCGACGACGAGGCCCGCGACCTGCGCGCCGCCCGTGGCGAAGGCCGCCTCGAGCGCGTCGAGGTCGCCGAAGGGCAGGAACTCCACGCCGCCGGGCAGCGGCTCGAACGGCTCGCGGTACGCGGCCTTGTGCGTCAGCGCGAGCGCGCCCATCGTCCGGCCGTGGAACGCGCCCTCGAGCGCGAGGACGCGCGGGCGCTCCGGGCCGCCGTGCCGGCGCAGCAGCTTGAACGCCGCCTCGTTGGCCTCCGCGCCGGAGTTCGTGAGGAACACGCGCGAGCCGGCGGGCGCGCCGAGCAGGCCCAGCAGGCGTTCGGCGAGCGTGATCTGCGTCGGCGTGCCGAAGAAGTTCGACACGTGCCCGAGCGTGCCCAGCTGCGCGCTGATCGCGGCCGTGAGGGTCGGGTGGGCGTGGCCGAGGCTGTTGACGGCGATGCCGCCGAGCAGGTCGAGGTAGCGCCGGCCGTCGGCGTCCCAGACGTACGGGCCCTCGCCGCGGACGAGGACGCGCTGCGGCGGGCCGAAGGTGTCCATGACCGCGTGCGTGTAGCGGTCCGTCCACCCGGCGACGTCGACGTCGCCGGCGGTGGTGGTCGTCATGCCGGTGGTGAGCGCGGCGGGGGTCACGGGTGGTCCTCTCCGACGACGGGGACGGGCGTGGTGCGGGGCAGCGGGGCCGGCTCCTCGTCGGGCAGGACCATGGTGCCGACGCCGTCGGAGGTGAAGACCTCCACGAGGATGGAGTGCGGCTGGCGGCCGTCGATGACGTGGGCGCGGCCGACGCCGCCCCGGACCGCCCGCAGGCACGCCTCCATCTTGGGCTTCATGCCGCTGTCGAGGCCGGGCAGCATCTCGGCCAGCTCCGTGGCGCGCAGGCGCCGGACCAGCGAGGAGCGGTCGGGCCACGCCGCGTAGAGCCCCTCCACGTCCGTCAGCACGACGAGCTTGCGCGCCCCGAGGGCGACCGCGAGCGCGGCCGCCGCGGTGTCCGCGTTGACGTTGAGCACCTGGGTCGGGTCCTCGAGGTCCGGCGCGACCGTCGAGACCACGGGGATCCGGCCGGCGTCGAGCAGGTCGAGGACCGCGCCGGGGTTCACCTGCACGACGTCCCCGACGAGGCCGACGTCCACGCGCTCGCCGTCGACGACGACGGTGCGCCGCCGCGCCTGCAGCAGCCCCCCGTCCTCGCCGGACAGGCCCACGGCGTGCGGCCCGTGCGCGTTGAGCAGCCCGACGAGCTCGCGCGAGACCTGGCCGGTGAGGACCATGCGCACGACGTCCATGGCCTCGGGCGTCGTGACGCGCAGCCCGGCGCGGAACTCGCTGGCGATGCCGAGCCGGTCGAGCATCGCGTTGATCTGCGGCCCGCCGCCGTGCACGACCACCGGCCGCAGGCCGACCTGCCGCAGGAAGACCATGTCCTGCGCGAAGGCGCGCTTGAGCTCGTCGTCGACCATGGCGTTGCCGCCGTACTTGACGACGACGAGGGCGCCCGCGAACTGCTGCAGCCACGGCAGCGCCTCGACGAGGACCTCGGCCTTCTGGTCCGCGCGCAGGTCCGTGCGCGTGTTGAAGACGAAGTCGGGGTCGAGCGCCGGGGCGGCGTCCGCGGTGCCGGGCTCGTCGTGCGTCGTCGTGCCGTCCGTCGTGGTGCCGCTCATGTGGAGTACGCGCTGTTCTCGTGGACGTAGTCGTGGGTGAGGTCGTTCGTCCAGACCGTCGCCGCATGGGTGCCGGCGTGCAGGTCCACCTCGACGCGCACCTCGCGCGCGGCGGCGAGGTCGACGAGCTCGCGCGGGTCGCCGACGCCGCCCGCCCGGCACACCTGCACGCCGTTGATCCGCACGTCGAGGGCGGCGGGGTCGAACGGCGCGACGATCTCCGGGACTGTCCCCACGGCGGCCAGCACGCGGCCCCAGTTCGGGTCGTTGCCGAACACCGCGGCCTTGAACAGGTTCGACCGCGTCACCGCGCGGGCCACGGACACGGCGGCCTCGTCGTCGGAGGCGTTGACGACCGTCACGGCGATGTCGTGGGACGCGCCCTCCGCGTCGGCGACGAGCATGCGCGCGAGGTCGGCGCAGACCCTGCGGACGGCGACGGCGAGCTCGTCGTCGCGCGGGGCCTGGCCGCTCGCGCCCGAGGCGAGCAGCAGGACCGTGTCGTTGGTGGACATGCAGCCGTCCGAGTCCACGCGGTCGAAGGTCGTGCGCGTCGCCGCGCGCAGGACGGCGTCCGCCTGCGCCGCGGTCAGCACCGCGTCGGTGGTGAGCACGACGAGCATCGTCGCCAGCCCCGGCGCGAGCATGCCCGCGCCCTTGGCCATGCCCCCGACCGACCAGCCGTCGGGGGTCGTCACGTGCGTCTGCTTCGCGACGGTGTCCGTCGTCATGATGGCCGCCGCCGCCGCGTCGCCGCCGTCGACCGCGAGCGCCGTGGCGGCGTCCCCGATGCCCGGCAGGAGCAGGTCCATCGGCAGCCGCTCGCCGATGAGGCCCGTGGAGCACACGAGGACGTCGGCCGCGCCCACGCCGAGCAGGTCGGCCACGTGCTCGGCGGTGCGGTGGGTGTCCGCGAAGCCCTCGGGCCCCGTGCACGCGTTGGCACCGCCCGAGTTGAGGACGACCGCCGACGCGACGCCGTCGGACACGGCCTGCCGGGACCACAGCACCGGCGCGGCCTGCACACGGTTGGAGGTGAACACGCCGGCCGCCACCTGCAGCGGGCCGTCGTTGACGACGAGCGCCACGTCCGGCCGCCCGGAGGCCTTGAGCCCGGCGGTCACGCCCGCCGCGCGGAACCCGGCCGGGACGGTGACGCTCACGGCGCGACCCCCTCGAGCGGCAGACCGAGGGTCTCGGGCAGCCCGAGGGCGAGGTTGAGGGACTGCACGGCGCCTCCTGCGGTGCCCTTGACGAGGTTGTCGATGGCGGTGACGGTGACGACCCGGCCGGCGCGCTCGTCGACCGCGACGCCGACGAGGGCGGTGCTGGCCCCCGCCACGGCGGCGGTGCTCGGCCAGGTCCCCTCGGGGAGCAGGTGGACGAACGGCTCGTCGGCGTAGGCGCTCTCCCAGGCCTCCCGCACCGCGGCCGGGCTCGTGCCGGGCACGAGGCGGGCGGTGGCGGTGGCGAGGATGCCGCGGGACATCGGCACGAGCGTGGGCGTGAAGGAGATGCTCACGCGCGCGGCGCCGGCGCTGCGCAGGTTCTGCGCGATCTCCGGGATGTGCCGGTGCGTGCCGCCCACGGCGTAGGGCGCCGCGGCGCCGAGCGCCTCGGACGCGAGCAGGTGCGTCTTGGGCGAGCGCCCGGCGCCGGAGTACCCGTTGGCGAGGACCGCGACGAGGTCCTCCGGCTCGACGACGCCCGCGGCGATGCCCGGCTGCAGGCCGAGCGTGACGGCGGTGACGTTGCAGCCCGGGACCGCGATACGGGTGGCACCGGCGAGGGCGGCGCGCTGCGCGGCGGCCACCCGCTCGCCCGGGTGCAGCAGCTCGGGCAGCCCGTACGGCCAGGTGCCCGCGTGCTCGCCGCCGTAGTAGGCGGCCCACTCCGCGGCGTCGACGAGGCGGTGGTCGGCGCCGAGGTCGACGACGACGGGGTCGGCGCCCGTGGCCGCCAGCGCGGCGGCGACGGCACCGGACGCGCCGTGCGGCAGCGCGAGCACGACGACGTCGTGCCCCGCTAGGTGCTCGACCTCGGTCGGCAGCAGCCGGACCTCCGCCAGCCGGCGCAGGTGCGGCTGGTGCTCGCCGAGCGTCGTGCCGGCACTGGCGTTCGCCGTGAGGGCGCCGATGCGGGCCTCGGGGTGGTTCAGCAGCAGACGCAGCGTCTCGCCGCCGGCGTAGCCGCTGGCGCCGGCGACGGCCACGGAGAAGGACATGTGCATGACCATACACAGGAGCGAGTGACGATACGAAAACGGGACGCGGCGCGTCGCTCCCTGTGCGAGGGTGAGGCGCATGCGCGCCGTCGTCGCCACCGCCGCGGGCGGTCCCGAGGTCCTCGAGCTCCGCGAGCTGCCCGACCCCTCCCCCGACGCGGGTGAGGTGGTCGTCGCCGTCCGGGCGGCCGGCGTGAACTTCATCGACACCTACCGCCGCAGCGGCACGTACGCGATGGACTTCCCACACGTCGTCGGGAGCGAGGGTGCGGGCGAGGTCGTCGCCGTGGGCGCGGACGTCGACGGCGTGGTCGTCGGGGACCGGGTGGCGTGGGCGTCGTCGCCGGGGTCCTACGCCGAGCTGCAGCGCGTCCCCGCCCGGGAGCTGCTGCCCGTGCCCGACGGCGTCGACGACCGGGTGGCGGCGGCGCTGCCGCTGCAGGGGATGACGGCGCACTACCTCGTGCGCAGCACGGTGCAGCTCGGTCCGGGGGACGAGGTCCTCGTGCACGCGGCGGCCGGCGGCGTGGGGCTGCTCCTCACCCAGCTCGCGACGGCGGCCGGCGCGCGCGTCGTCGCCACGGTCGGGTCGGCGGAGAAGGAGGCGCTGGCACGCGGTGCCGGCGCCGCCGAGGTCATCCGCTACCGCGAGCTCGACGACCTCGGCCGAGACCTGCCCGCAGCGGTCCGCGAGCTCACGGGCGGGCGGGGCGTGCGCGCCGTCTACGACGGCGTCGGCCGCGACACGTTCGACGCGTCCCTGGCCAGCCTGCGCCCGCGGGGCGTGCTCGTGCTGTTCGGCGCGTCGTCGGGACCCGTCCCGCCCGTGGACCCGCAGCGCCTCAACACCGGCGGGTCCCTGTTCCTCACCCGCCCGACGCTCGGCTCCTACACCGCCACGCGGGAGGAGCTGACCTGGCGCGCGGGCGAGCTGTTCGACGCCGTCGTCGCCGGTCACCTCGACGTCCGCATCGGGGCCACCTACCCGCTCGACGAGGCCGCCGAGGCCCACCGCGCGCTGGAGGGCCGTGCCACGACCGGCAAGGTCCTCGTGCTCCCCTGAGGGACGGTCCGCCCCCCGCACCCGCACCGCCGCGAGAGGACCACCGTGCCCGAGCCGCTCCCCCTGCCCGCCCACCCGCCCCTGCTCGACCTGCGCCCCGTCGTCGAGGCCGACCTGCCCGCACTGGCCCGGCTCAACGACGGCGCCGTCCCGGCGGTCAACGGCATCGGGACCGACGGGCTCGCGCGCCTCGTCGCGATGTCGGCCCTCGCGCTGACCGCCGGTCCGGCCGACGACCCCGCCGCGCTCCTGCTGGCCCTCGCGCCCGGCGCGGACTACGCCTCCGAGAACTACCGCTGGTTCTCCCGGCACCGGCCGGGGTCCCTGTACGTCGACCGCGTGGTCGTCGCGGACGCGGTGCGCGGCTCGGGCCTCGGCTCCGCGCTGCACGCCGTCGTCCTGGCCGAGGCCGTGCGGCGCGGGCTGGGCGAGGTCACGTGCGAGGTCAACCTCGAGCCGCCGAACCCCGGGTCCCTGCGGTTCCACACGCGGCTCGGCTTCGTGCCCGTCGGCGAGCAGGACACCGACGGCGGCGCCAAGCGCGTGGTCATGCTCGCCCGGGGCGTCCAGGGCTGACCGCCTCCCTCGACGACTCCCGCCCCGACGACGACGGCCCGGCCCACCGCGAGGTGGACCGGGCCGTCGGTCGTCCGGCCACCCGCGCAGACGTCGGCGTGACGTCAGCGCGGGTGCCGAGGTGACGTCAGCGCGACGTCACCACCAGCCGCACCGGCGCCGACTGCGACGGCGCCGAGGTCGACGTCCCGGCGTACCGGGCGACGAGCTCGTACGTCCCGGGCGCGAGCCGCGCCGGGAGCGCGAGGGTGGCGGACCCGTTGGTGCCGATCGACGCGGAGCCCAGCACGGTGCCGCCCGACACGAGCTCGACCGTGCCGGTGAGCTTCTTCGTCGCACCCTTGACCGTTGCGCTGACCTTCACCGTGCCGACCTTGGCCTGCGCCACGGTCGTCCTCGTGACCGACAGCGTGGTGGTCGTCGCCGCGCGGGCGGCGGTGACCGTCAGGGGCAGCGTGACGACGGTGCCGGACGGCGCCGCCGTGAGCGTCAGCGTGCGCGTCCCGGCGGTCGTCGCCCGGGGCACCGCCACCGTGACCGTGGCAGTGCCGCCGGAGACGGTCGCCGTGCCGATCGCGGTGCCGTCCAGCCGGACGGCGAGCGACGTGTTGTGCGGCGCGCCGAGGCTGGTCAGGTCGAGCCCGGTGACCGGCACGGTGAACGACGTGCCGGCCTCGACCGACGCGGGCAGCGACGGCACGCCGACGGCCCGCTCTGCGAAGCTCGGCGCGAGGCCGGGGCGGCCCTGCAGGTAGGACACCCAGGCGTCCCGGTCGATGAGCCCCGAGTCGGCCGTCCCGGTCCCCTGGGTGAAGACGCGGAAGTTGTCCCCGCCCTGCGCCAGGAAGCTGAACGTGCCGATGCGGTAGGCGGCGGCCGGGTCGAGCGGCTTGCCGTCGACCGTGACCGACGTGATGCGGTCGCCCGCCGGGCGGCCCTCGTCGTACGTGTAGGTCACGTTGTCGGAGAGGCCGAGCTGCAGGTACGGCCGCGTCGGGATGGTCCCGTCGGCGTTGGTCTGCCACTGCTGCTCGAGCATCGTCGTGACCTGGGCGCCCGTGAGCGTGGTCGTCCAGAGGTTGTTGACGAAGGGCAGGACCGCGTTGGCCTCGGCGTAGGTGATGGTGCCGTCGGGCGCGAAGAGGAGCTCGTTGCGCAGGCCGCCGGGGTTGACGACGCCGATCTGCGCCCCGCCCCGCTCGGGCGCCGCGAGGCTCTCCTTCAGCGACTGGGCGACGAGGTCGCCCAGCGTGGACTCCTTGCTGCGGTCGTCGCGGGTGCCGCCGGCGTAGCCGCCGGTGCCGTAGGCGCCGCCGGCGAAGGCCGTCGTGATGTCCGCCGTGACGGACCCGACCTTCTGGTTGCCCACCGCGGTGGCGTTGGCGAGCGCCGCGTCGACGATCGTCTTCACGGCGGCGACCTTCGGGTACGCCTTCACGAGGTCCGCGTCGGCCGTCGTCGTGCGGGCCACGTTCGTCGCCGTGGAGCCCGTGACCTCGCCGGAGGCGCGGTCGTAGGTCAGGACGACCTTGCCGAGGAACTCGCCGTAGGAGCCCGTCTGCAGGACCGGGCGCGTGGCACCGGGCTCACCCGGCACCGGCGCCTGCCACGCGTACTGCTTGTGCGTGTGACCCGTGAAGATCACGTCGACCGACGCCGAGGTGCCGGTGACGATGTCCGCGAACGCGCCGCCCGCGGCGACCTCCTGCTCGAGGGTCGCGCCATCCGGCGTGCCGGCCCCCGCGCCCTCGTGGTACTCGGCGACGAGGACGTCGGCCTCGCCGTTGGCCGGGTCGCCGTCGGTGAGCCGGGCCGCGACGCGGTTGACGGCCTCGACCGGATCGCCGAAGTCGATCGTCGCCACGCCACCGGGCGAGACGAGGGTCGGGGTCTCCTGCGTGATCGCCCCGATGACGGCGACGTCGACACCACCCATGTCGAGCAGCTCGTACTCGGGCAGCGCCGGGGTCGTCGTGCCCTTCGCGTACACGTTGGCGCCCAGGTACGGGAACGCCGCGGTCTCGTCCACCCGCCCGACGAGGTCCGCGAGGCCCTGGTCGAACTCGTGGTTGCCGACGGCCGAGGCCGCGAGGCCCAGCGCGTTCAGCACCTCGAGGGTCGGCGTGTCCTGCGCGACGGCGGACGCGAACAGCGACGCGCCGATGTTGTCGCCCGCCGACAGGAGGGCCGTCGGGCCCGTCGCCTTCGCGCGCTGCTCCTCGACCGTGCCCGCGACCTTCACCGTGTTGGCGTCGATGCGGCCGTGGAAGTCGTTGAGGTTGAGCAGCGTGAGCTGGACCGGCGGGGTCGTCGCCCGCAGCCCGACGAGCACCGGGTCGTGGTCGGAGGACCGGTACACGTCCGGCGCGTAGAACGTCGTGCCGTGGTACCCGTAGCGGCTGTACTCGAGCGCCAGGGCCTCCTCGGCGTTGATCTCCCACACGTCGGCACCGGTCGCCCGGGCACCTGCCGCCTCGTTGAGCAGCACGTGGTCCAGGGAGCCCGACAGGCCGGAGAAGGAGTACGACCACTGGTCGTCCGCCAGCGTGGAGGCCGCGTCGACGTAGCCCGCGGCGTAGAGGACCTGGAGCGGGTCCTCCTGCGTGTAGGCGTTGAAGTCGCCGACGAGCGCGACGGCCTCACCGGCCCAGGTCTTCCCGACCCAGTCCCGCAGGGCGGTGGCCTGCGCAACGCGGGACGCGTTGGACGCGCCCTGGCCGTCGCCGGCGTCGGCGTCGCCCGGGAGCGGGCCCGCCGAGCCCTTGGACTTGAAGTGGTTGACGACGACGACGAACGGCTCGCCGCCGCCGACCGGCGCGAACTCCTGCGCGATCGGCTCACGGGCGTTGACGAACGCGTCGGGAGTCGCCGTGCTGGTGTCGAGGGCGCGCGAGCGCCCGACCGTCGTCACGGCCGCCGGACGGTAGATGAGCGCGCTGGTGATGACGTCCTGCGTCGACGCGGCCGGCAGGTCCGTCGACGAGGGCACGAACGCCCACGTACCGGCACCGGCGGCGGCGTTGAGCGCCGCGGTCAGGGTCGCCAGGGCCTCGTCCGTCGCCTCGCCCAGCGCCGCGGAGTTCTCGATCTCGAGGAGCCCGACGACGTCCGCGTCCAGCGCGTTGATCGCCGCGACGATCTTGGCCTGCTGGCGCGCGAGATCCTCGCCGTCCCAGGCACCGCGCTGCGCGCAGCCGCCGTTGACCGTGACCCCGTCCTTCTGGAAGCCGGACGTGGAGGGCGTGCAGGTGGTCGTCTGCGTGCCCAGCGTCGTGAAGTAGTTGAGGACGTTGAACGACGCGACGGTCAGGTCGCCGCCCACGGCCTCGGGAGCCTTCGTGCGGGTGTTCGCGAACGTCACCGGGGCCTGCCCGCCCGCGACCACGGGGGCCGCCGGGTTGAGCTTCCATGCGCTGTTGCGATAGTCCACGACGACCGGCGCGGTGAACGTCACCCCGGCGCCGACGCGGATCGGGTTCTGCAGCGAGATGTAGGGAGGCGTCAGCGCCGCGTTGGCGGCCGTGAGGAAGTTCGTCGACGCCCCGTCGTCAAGCACCACCGCGCGGGCGGCGTTGTCCGCGGCCACCGCGGCGGCCTCCGCCGAGCCGGCGTCCGCGATGTCCGTGGGCTGGATCAGGGGCCTCGTGCCGGAGGCCAGGCCGACCTCGCCGTACTGGTTCGTCGAGTACGTGTTCGTGATGGTGAACGCCGACGTCGGCTGGTACAGCATCGACTCGAGGACCTCGCGGGCCTCGGCCGACGCGGGCCACGGCGAGTCCACCGGCGTCACCGGCGCGAGGGCGTCGGCGCGCACGGCGACGTCCGCCGCCGCGCCCACGACGACCTGGGTCAGCCCGTTGAACTCCGCGACCTGCCCGGTGACGTCGACGGACGCCCCGACGGCCGGCACGGTGAGCCCGGGCGCGTACACGAACACCGCGTCGGACGCGGTGCGTGTCCCGGACCCGCCGGTTCCTGCGGTCTGCACGACGAACCCGTTCAGCCCGCCGGTGGGGTAGGACGCGGTGACGACGCCCGTGGTGGTGACGCTCTGCCCGACGAGCGGGCTCGCCGTCCCGGTGCCCTGGATCTGCGCGATCGTCGCCGCGACGGGAGCGGGCGTCGGCTCGGGCTCGGGGTCCGGCTCGGGCTCGGGGTCGGGGGTGACGGCCGAGCGCTGGGGCGTGGGCGCGCCGGCGACGAAGTCCGCGGCGTTGTCGGCGGTGTTGACGTGTGCGCGCCGCGCGATCGACGTGCTGTTCGACGGGGCCGGCGCCGGCCTCGTGCCCGCGAAGCCCGTGGCGGTGCCGAAGCCGACCAGGTCGACGACCGACGGCTCGGCGGCGCACGTGGTGACACAGGTGAGGAGCGTCGTGGAGCTGACGAGGGCCACCTTGCCAGCGGTTCCGCTCATCCCGATCGTCCCGGCGACGTCGCCCTCGACCGGCACCGTTCCGCCGGCACCCTTCGCCTGCGCGACGAGGTAGCTGCCCCCGGGAGCGATGCTGCCCGTCAGCGCGGTGTGCGCCCAGCTGCTGCCCGTCGCGGAGGCGTACTGGACGCTCCAACCGGACAGGTCCACCGGGGACGTGCCCGGGTTGTACAGCTCGATGAAGTCGTTCTGGAGCGTGGCGCCGCTGTTGCCGCCGCCGCCGTAGACCTCGTCGATCACCACCGGTGCGGTGGGGCTGACCGCCGCGGTGGCGGCCGGCACACCGACCGCCACCGTCCCCGCCATCACCAGGCCGAGGGCGAGACCGCCCCCGACCGCTCGTCTTGACGCTCTGCGCACGTCCACTCTTCTCGTCGACTCTCTGGGGCGCCTGCGGGCGCCGCGGGTCACCCTCACCCGGGTGTTACCGGTCAGTCAACGGTCCGGACGTTGCGATCACGTGAACTTCCTGGCGGCCCCTCAGGCCCGTAGCGTGCCGCCGAACCGGCGACCCACCTCGGCGACGACCGCGTCGCGCACGCCCGCCGTGTCGGCCGCGGTGAGCGTCCGGTCCGCCGCCCGCAGCCGGAGCGCGAACGCGAGGGACCGCGTCCCCGTCGGCACCTGGTCCCCGGTGTAGACGTCGAACAGGCGCACGTCCTCGAGCACGTCACCGGCGGGACCCGCGGCGGCTCCCGCCCGTACGGCGTCCGTCACCTCGGCGGCGGGCACCGCGGCGTCGACGACGAGCGCGACGTCCTCCTTGGCGACGGGGTACGTCGCCACGGGTGCCGCCTGCACGGGCTCGGCCGGGAGACGCGCCACGAGCGCGTCGAGGTCCAGCTCGAACGCCACCGCCCGCGCGGGAAGGCCGAGCGCCGCGACGACCTGCGGGTGCAGCTCGCCGACGTGGCCCACGACCGCGCCGTCCGCCGTCTCCACCCGCGCGCAGCGCCCCGGGTGCCACGGCGCCCGGGTGTCGGCGACGAGCCGCACGGGCACCCCGAGGGTCCCGGCGACGGTCTGCACCGCCGCGACGGCGTCCGTGTGGTCGACGCGGCGACCGGGCCCCCACGGACCGGTCCGCTCGCGCGCACCCGCGAGCACCCCGGCCACCTGGCGGGGCTGGTCGGGCACGGCGGCCCGGACCGCGGCGAGCACCTCGTCGGAGGGGCGCGTCCCGCCCGGGGGGGTCGGTGCGGGGGCCGCCGCCGGCTGCGGGTGCGTGGCGAGGCCGATCTCGAACGCCGCCAGGTCCGTCGTCCCGCGGCCGACGTTGCGCCGCGCGGTGTCGAGCAGCGTGACGAGGACGGACGTGCGCAGGTAGGGCTGCTGCTCGGCGATCGGGTTGACCAGGCGCAGGCCCAGCCGACGCGGGTCCTCGTCGTCCAGGCCGAGCTCGTCGAGCTGCGCCGCCCCGACGAACGGGTAGGAGAGCACCTCGACGAGGCCCTCGCCGACGAGCGCGTCCGCGACCGCCCGGCGTGCGCGCTGGCCCGGGGTCAGGCCGCGCCCGCCCGTGGCCCGCGGCAGCACGGACGGCACCGCGTCGTAGCCGCGCAGGCGGGCGACCTCCTCCACGAGGTCGACGTCGGCCGTGAGGTCGGGGCGCCAGGTCGGCACCTGCACCTCGACCGTCCCACCTGTCGTCCCGTCGGTCGTGCCGTCGGTCGTGCCCGACGCGTCGTCGGGCAGCACGCAGCCGATCGCGCGCAGCGTCGTGACGACCTCGTCCCGCGTGTACGGCACCCCGACGAGCCGTCCCGGCAGACCGAGGTCGAGCCGGACGGGCGCCGGCGGCGTGGTCCGGTCGACGTCGGCGAGGTCCGCGTCCGGGGTCCCGCCGCCGTGCTCGACGAGCAGCGCCACCACCCGCGCGACCGCCACCCGCGGCAACCGCGGGTCCACGCCGCGCTCGAAGCGCTTGGCCGCCTCGCTGCTGAGCCGGTGCCGGCGCGCGGTCCGCGCGACGGAGACCGGGTCGAAGTGCGCGGCCTCGACGAGCAGGTCCCGCGTGCTCGGCCCGACCTCGCTCTCCCCGCCGCCCATGACGCCGGCCAGGCCGAGGACGCGCGACGCCCGCGCGCCGCCGGGGCTGTCGGTGACGAGGAGGTCCTCCGGGTCCAGCGCACGGTCGACACCGTCGAGCGTCGTCAGGCGCTCCCCCGCCGCGGCCCGCCGCACGACCACCGGCTCCGCGACGCGGGCCAGGTCGTAGGCGTGCAGGGGCTGCCCGAGGTCGAGCATGACGTAGTTCGTCACGTCGACGGCCAGGTTGATCGGCCGCATGCCGGCCTGGGTCAGACGCGCCTGCATCCACGCCGGCGAGGGGGCGGTCGCGTCGACCCCCCGGACGACCTGGGCGACGAACCGGTCGCAGCCCGGCACGCCGTGCACGGGCGCGACGTCGTCGAGCTCGACGGCCGGCCCGGCTCCCGTCGGCGTGTCGTCGCCCACCGCCTCGTCGTCCGCCTGGTCGCCCGCCGGCAGCCCGCGGTCGGTGAAGGCCGCCCCCGTCGACAGGGCGTACTCCCGGGCGATCCCGCGCATCGAGAAGCAGTAGCCGCGGTCGGGCGTCACGTTGACCTCGAGCACCTCCTCGCCGAGGCCGAGGAGCCGCAGCGCGTCCGTGCCGGGCGCCGTCTGCGCGTCGTCGAACCCGAGGCGCGACAGCACGATGATGCCGTCGTGGTCCTCACCGAGGCCGAGCTCGCGTGCGGAGCAGATCATCCCGTCGCTCACGTGGCCGTACGTCTTGCGGCTCGCGATGGGGAACGGTCCGGGCAGCACCGCGCCGGGCAGCGCGACGACCACGCGGTCGCCGACGTCGAAGTTGTGCGCGCCGCACACGATGCCGCGTGGGCCGACGCCGCCGTCCTCGCGGACCTCGCCGTGCTCTGGGCCGACGTCGACGCGGCACCAGTTGATGGTCTTGCCGTTCTTCTGCGGCTCGGGCGTGCGCTCGACGACCTGCCCGACGACGAGGGGCCCGGTCACGCCCGAGGTGTGCACCGCCTCCTCCTCGAGCCCGACGCGCACCAGGTCGGCCGCCAGCGCCTCGGCGGTCAGGCCCTCGGGCAGCGCGACGTGCTCACCCAGCCACGACAGCGGGACGCGCGGCATCAGAGCACCCCCCGCAGCCCGAGCGAGAAGCGGACGTCGCCCTCGACCATGTCGTGCATGTCCGCGATGCCGTGGCGCAGCATGAGCGTGCGCTCGATGCCCATCCCGAACGCGAAGCCGGAGTACTCCCCCGGGTCGATCCCGGCTGACCGCAGCACGTCCGGGTTGACCATCCCGCACCCTCCCCACTCGATCCAGCCCGGCCCGCCCTTCTTCTGCGGGAACCACAGGTCCATCTCCGCCGACGGCTCCGTGAACGGGAAGTACGACGGGCGCAGGCGCGTGCGCGCCTCCGGCCCGAACATCGCGCGCGCGAAGTGGTCGAGGGTGCCCTTGAGGTGCGCCATCGTCAGCCCCCGGTCCACCGCCAGGCCCTCGACCTGGTGGAAGACCGGCGTGTGCGTCGCGTCGAGGGCGTCCGTGCGGAACACCTTGCCCGGGCAGGCGATGTAGACCGGCAGCTCCCGGTCGAGCAGCGTGCGCGCCTGCACCGGCGACGTGTGGGTCCGCAGCACCAGGCCCGATCCCGAGGTGGCCTCCGCGGCGGCGCCGGAGCCCGCGGCCCCCGCGCGCTCCGCGCCCGCGACGAAGAAGGTGTCCTGCATCTGGCGCGCAGGGTGGTCGGGGCCGAAGTTGAGGGCGTCGAAGTTGAACCACTCCGCCTCGACCTCGGGGCCCTCCGCGATCTCCCAGCCCATGGCGACGAACACGTCCGCGACGCGCTGCTGCAGCACCTCCAGCGGGTGGCGGGCCCCGGGCGCGCGGCGGTCGGCCGGCAGCGTCATGTCGACGCGCTCCTCGACGAGCACGCGCGCGTCGCGCTCGGCCTCGAGCGCCGCCTCCCGCTCCGCCAGCGCCCGGCCGAGGCGCCCGCGTGCACCGCCGAGCAGCTTGCCCGCCGCGGCCTTGTCCGGGCCGGGCAGCGTCCCGATGGCCCGGTTGGCGAGGGCCAGGGGGCTGCGCTCCCCGAGGTGGGCGGTCCGCGCGGCGCGCAGGGCCTCCAGGTCGCCGGCCGTCGCGACCGCGGCCAGCGCCGCGTCGACGGCCGCCGCGACGCCGGCCTCGTCGAGCGGCGAGAGCGCGGCGGCGTCGCCGGCCGGTGCGTCGGGACGGTCGGCCACCGGCGCGGCGACGGGTGCGGAGGCCGGTTCGGAGGCCGGTGCGGAGGCCGGCACGGCGGCCGGCACGGCGGCGGGATCGGTGTCGGGCATGGGGCCTCTCCGGACGACGGGCGGCCGACGCCCCCGGCGCCGGCCCGGACGGCGCGCACGCAGGCGGCCGCGACCAGCGCAGGAGTCTAGTCGTGCGGGCCGCCCGGCCCCTCGTCGCCGGCGACGGGGAAGGACGCGACGTCCTCGTAGAGCGGGCCCCCGCTGCGCCCCTCGCCCGGGCGCGAGCGGACGAGGAGGACCGTGTCCACGGTCCACGCCGGCCCGGCGTACACGGCGAGCGCACGCACCACGTCGGTCGTCGGGTCCGCATCGGCCCGCGCCCGGCCACGGCGCGGGCCACCGGCGGGCCCTCCGAGTGCACCACCGGACCCACCGCCGTGCCCACCTCGGCTCCCGGAGGGGCCACCGCGACCCGTGGGCCTCGGTCCCGGCCGCACCCGACCCACCGTGAGATGCGGACGGTGCCGCTCGCGCGCGTCGGACCAGGTGCCCAGCCCCTCGCCGAGCTCGACGGCCTCCGCGGACAGGGCCGCCTGGGTCTCGACGTCCCCGCCCACCCCCACCCACACCGTCCGGTGCGCGAACACCCCGGCGCCCCGCAGGTGCAGCGACCACGGCGCCCGGCGTGCGACGAGCTCCGCGAGGCCGTCGGCCAGCGCGGGGACCGTGCCCTCGGGCACCTCGCCGTAGAACGCGGCGGTCAGGTGCCAGTTCTCCCGCACGGTCCAGCGCAGCGAGGCCGAGGGGCCGGCGCCGCCGCGCAGGCCCGACAACGCCAGCTCGAGGTGGTCGAGCACCTCGGCGGGCGGCCGGACGGCGACGAACAGACGCATGCGCCCACTGTGCCAGCCCGTCGGCGGGGACGGCTCAGCGCTGGGCGCGCACGCTGGCGTGCAGGCACAGCGCGGCCGCCGTCGCGAGGTTGAGCGACTCCGCGCGGCCCCGCAGGTCCACCCGTACGACGGCGTCGGCCAGCTCGGCCAGGTCCGCGAGCCGTTCGTCCCCGTCGGCCCCGTCGGCCCGGTCGGCCCCGGCGGGTCGCAGCCCCCACGCCTCGTTGCCGAACACCCACGCGGTCGGGCGCCGCAGGTCCGGCCCGGCCGGGGCCTCCCGCTCCCGCATCGCTCCGTCCCCGGCCTCGCCCGCGCGGGCGACGGCGGCCTCGTCGAGCAGGGTGTCGACGTCGTGCGTCCCGCGGCCGTCGGCGGCCAGCACCGCCAGCCCGGCCGCCCGCAGCGCCGCAACGGCCACGTCCGGCGCGACCCCGGTGACCACGGGGAGGTGGAACAGCGAACCGGCGGTCGAGCGGACGACCTTGGGGTTGTGCACGTCCACGCTCGCGGAGGTCAGCACGACGGCGTCGGCCCCGAGCGCGTCCGCGGTGCGCAGCACGGTCCCGGCGTTGCCGGGGTCGCGGACGTGGGCCAGCACGGCGATGAGTCGCGGCCGTGCGGCCAGCACGTCCTCCAGCCGGTGGTCCAGGAGGTCGGCGACCGCGACCACGCCCTGCGCGTCGGGGCTCATCGCGGCCAGCACCTCCTCGGTGCCCAGCCGCACGGCCAGCCCGCGCGCGGCCGCCGCGGCGACGACCTCGCGGTAGCGCCCGGCCGCGGCGGGCGTGAGGTACAGCTCGCGGACGACGACCGCCGGCACCGCCACGGCCTCGCGCACCGCCTGCGGCCCCTCGACGAGGAACCGGCCCGCCCGCACACGCGCCGGACGCCCGGCCAGGGCCCGGACCGACCGCACCCGCTCGGCGCGGGGGTTGGTCAGCTCGGGCCCGGACCGGGCGTCCGGAGGGGTGCCGGCGGGGCCGACGGAGGTGCTGCGGGAGGTCACGCAGCCGCGCGGGGCGCGTTCACGTCCGCGGGCAGCGCACCCTTGGCGAGCTCGACGAGCGCCGTGAAGGCCGCGGCGTCGGTGACGGCGAGGTCCGCCAGGACGCGACGGTCCACCTCGACACCCGCGAGCTTGAGGCCCTGGATGAGGCGGTTGTACGTCATGCCCTGCTCGCGGGCCGCCGCGTTGATGCGCTGGATCCACAGCTTGCGGAAGTCGCCCTTGCGCGCCTTGCGGTCGCGGTACGCGTAGACGAGGGAGTGGGTGACCTGCTCCTTCGCCTTGCGGTACAGGCGCGAGCGCTGGCCGCGGTAGCCGCTGGCGAGCTCGAGGGTCGTACGGCGCTTCTTCTGGGCGTTGACCGCCCGCTTCACGCGTGCCACGTGATGCTCCTTGCTGGTCTAGGGCCGGCTGGTGCGTCCGGGGCCGTCAGGCCCGCGGGCTCACTTGCCGAGCAGCTTCTTGATCTTGGTGGAGTCGGCGGGGGAGACGACGACGTCGCCGGCGATGCGGCGGGTCCGGCGGCTCGACTTGTGCTCGAGCAGGTGGCGGCCGTTGGCCTGCTCGCGCATGACCTTGCCCGTCCCCGTCACGCGGAAGCGCTTCTTGGCACCGGAGTGCGTCTTGTTCTTCGGCATGGCTGCCGTTCTCCTTGTCGTCAGGCATCGCGCGCCGGGGCGTGCGACTCGTTCGGGCGGGACGGCCGTGCGGCCCTCCCGCGGATCAGCCGGCGTCGGACGTCGTGCTGCGGGGCTGGGACGGACGGGGTCCGGGCACCGGGGCCGCACCGCGCGGACCGGGCCGGGGCGCCGGACGCGGCGTGGGGGCCGCGCCGTCGCTCGTGCGGGGGGTGGCGGCCGGGGCCGCGGGACGCGGCGCGGGAGCCGCCGAGGGGCGCGGGGCCGCGGAGGGCCGGGGCGCCGACGTCCCGTCCGCCGCGGGCCGCGGCGCGGAGGCCGGACGCGGCGACGAGGCGGGGCGGGGCGTGGACGACGGCCGCGGGGCGGACCCGCCGGACGCCGGGCGCGGGGCCGAGCCCGGCCGCGGGGCCGACGGCGACGAGGACGCCGGCCGCGGGGCGGACGGCGACACCGCGGCCGGACGCGGGGCCGACGAGGCCGGGCGCGGCGCGGCGGTCGCCGGGCGCGGGGCCGACGCCGGGCGCGGGGCGGCCGGCCGCTCCGAGGCCGCCGCGGGCGCGGGCGCCGCGGCGGGGACGGAGACCGGGGCCGACGCAGCCGCGGGGGCGGCGGCCGGCACGGGCGCCGCGGCGGGCGCCTCGGTCGCACCGGTCGACGCGTCGACCGTCACGTCCTCGTCCGCCTCGTCCTGCGGCAGCGGCGGGCGCTCCGACCGGCGCGGACGCTCGGCCTGCTCGGCCCGGCGCTGCTCGGCCTTCTTCTTCGTCGGGCCGAGCACCATGATCATGTTGCGGCCGTCCTGCTTCGGCATGCTCTCGATGAAGCCGAGCTCCGACACGTCGTCGGCCAGGCGCTGCAGGAGGCGTACGCCGGCGTCCGGGCGCGACTGCTCGCGGCCGCGGAACATGATCATGACCTTGACCTTGTCCCCGGCGGACAGGAAGCGCTCGACGTGGCCCTTCTTCGTGCCGTAGTCGTGCGGGTCGATCTTGAGCCGGAAACGGATCTCCTTCAGGACCGTGTTGGCCTGGTTCCGTCGCGCCTCACGGGCCTTCATGTCGGCCTCGTACTTGAACTTCCCGTAGTCCATGATCTTGCACACGGGCGGGCGGGCCGTCGGCGCGACCTCGACGAGGTCGAGGTCCGCGTCCTGGGCCAGGCGCAGCGCGTCCTCCACGCGGACGATGCCGACCTGCTCGCCGTTCGGGCCGACCAGGCGGACCTCGGCGACGCGGATCCGATCGTTGATGCGAGGCTCGCTGATGGGGGTGCTCCTCAAGTCGTGGTGGGCGACCGCCAGGACGAGGAAAGGGCCCCCGTCCTGAGCGCAGACGAGGACCCCACAGCACCGGCCGCCGGGGCCGGCGACGCCGGCACGGCGGGCGCACGGCACCCCGGGGAGCGCCGTGCTGGACCGGACCTGGTCCCTGTCGGCGACCCGGAGGCCGCCCGTCGGAGCGCAGGTGGGAGAGGGATCTCCGCTTGCACGCCTGCCCGCTCCCCCGGACCCGTCACCGAGGGCGGTGCCGGACGAGCGCACGGACAGGTCAGTCGATGGACCAGCGTAGCAGACGCGTCCCCGAACCCCTCGGGACGGAGGTGCGCACCGGGAGGGTGCGACGATCGTCGCATGCACAGCGAGCCCGGCCAGCCCGACGGCGACCCCGTCGAGCCCATCGACCCCGTCCTGCCCGTCCCGTCCGCCGATCCGACGGCCGCGGCCGACCCGAGCGCCGGGACCGGCGGGGTCGACCCCTCCGTGTCGGCGACGCGCGACATCGCCGACGTCGCGGCGGTCGAGGTCATCACGACCGCCGCCGTCCACCTCATGAGCGCGGCCGCGGTCAAGTGCGGGCTCGCGGAGGACGGTCCGCAGGGGCGGGGGGCGGACTACCTCGACCTCGACGAGGCCCGCAAGCTCATCACCGCGCTCGCCGCGCTGGTCACCGCGGCCGCGCCCGACATCGGCAACCAGCACGCCCGGTCCCTGCGCGACGGGCTGCGGTCCCTGCAGCTCGCCTTCCGGGAGGCCTCGGCCTTCCCGGACGCCCCGGGCGAGGGCCCCGGGGAGCGGTTCACGGGCTCCGTGGTCTGACGCGTTCCTCCTAGCCGCGGCAACGGTCGCGGAGGACTGGCGGAGGACCTGGCGGCGCCGGGAGCCCGGCGGCGCTCAGGCCGCCGCGCGGACCCGCAGCTCGAGGGAGTCGACCCGTCCGGCGACGAGCTCGTCGGCCGCGAGGGCGGCGTTCACGCGCGCCAGCGTCGCGTCGAGGCCGGCGCGATCGAGGCCCGGGGCGAGCGCCAGGTGCACCGCGACCTCGGCGCGGGCGCCCGGCGCCGTCGCGACGGCCACGACGGCCGGCAGCCCGGCGAGCGCGGTGCGCACCGCCGTGTCCACCTCGGGCGCGACGACCCCGGCGACGACCGCCGGCGCCCAGGACCGTCCCTGGGCCAGCGCCCAGACGGCCGGCCGCGGCACGACCGCGGCCACGGGACCGGCGGGGTCGACGACGAGCACCTCCCAGCCCTCGTGCACCGCCGACAGCGCGGCCTTCGGGCCGTGCGTGGGGACGGGGCGAGCGCTCGCGCGCCAGGCCGTCATGGCCGCCGTGCCGGAGAAGACGGGCAGGGCCGTCCGCCCGTCGGGCACGCGGAGGGCGACCACGCCCGCGGACGCCTCCTTGTCGACGGCCAGCTCGACGGCCGCCCCCCCGACGTCGTGTCCGACGGCCCCCGCCACCTCCACCTGCGCCAGGACGGGCACGAGCACGCGGGCGCCGGCCAGGGCGGCGACGACCGCGGCGAGATCACCGTGCTCGGCGGCCGCGTGGGCGGCGAGCGCCGCCGCCAGCGCCGGGTCGGGCGACCCGTCGTCGCCGGCGAAGGGGCTCGTCGGCGGCAGCGCCCGCCCGCCGCTCACGGGCGGCCGGCGACGTCGAGCGCCTCGGGCAGCGTGAAGGCCCCGGCGTACAGCGCCTTGCCGACGATCGCGCCCTCGAGCCCCTCGTCGACGAGCCCGCGCAGCGCGACGAGGTCGTCGAGCGAGGAGATGCCGCCCGACGCCACCACGGGCGCGTCCGTGCGGGCGCACACCTGCCGCAGCAGGTCGACGTTGGGCCCGCGCAGCGTGCCGTCCTTCGTCACGTCGGTCACGACGTACCGGGCGCACCCGGCGTCCTCCAGGCGCGCGAGGACCTCCCACAGGTCGCCGCCCTCCTGCGTCCAGCCACGAGCGGCCAGCGTGGTGCCCCGCACGTCGAGCCCCACGGCGACCTGCGCCCGGTGCCGCGCGATGACGTCGGCGGTCCAGGCGGGGTCCTCGAGCGCCGCCGTGCCGAGGTTGACGCGGGTCGCGCCCGTCGCCAGCGCGCGCTCGAGGGACGCGTCGTCGCGGATGCCCCCGGACAGCTCGACGCGCACGCCGCGCCGGACCAGCTCCGCGGTCACCTCGGCGAGCTGCGCCGCGTTCGAGCCGCGGCCGAAGGCGGCGTCGAGGTCGACCAGGTGCACCCACTCCGCCCCGCCGGCCTGCCAGTCGAGCGCGGCCGCGAGGGGGTCGCCGTAGGAGGTCTCGGACCCCGCCTCGCCCTGGACGAGGCGCACCGCCTGCCCGTCGGCGACGTCGACGGCGGGCAGCAGCTCGAGACGGGTCATGCGGGTGGTCCTCCGGGGCTCGTGCCCGCGCGGTCGCGAGGGCGAGATGGTCGGGCTGGGGTGGTCGGGCTGGGTGGGCCGAGGGTGCACGGCGGGCGGGCACCGCGGGGCGCCGGTGTCAGCGCAGGCCGTCGACCCAGCGCTCGAGCAGCGCGGCACCCGCGTCGCCCGACTTCTCGGGGTGGAACTGCGTGGCGGACAGCGGTCCGTTCTCGACGGCGGCGACGAAGGGCTCGCCGTGCTCGGACCACGTGACCAGCGGCGGCGCCAGCGGCGTGTCGCGCGGCTCGTCGTGCAGGGGAAAGCGGCGCGCGGCGTAGGAGTGCACGAAGTAGAAGCGCTGGTCCTCGAGGCCGGCGAAGAGCGTCGACCCCTCGGGCGCCCGGACCTCCGCCCAGCCCATGTGCGGGACGACGGGCGCCTCGAGCCGCTCGACGACGCCGGGCCACTCCCCCAGGCCCGGCGTGCGGACGCCGTGCTCGACCCCCTCGTCGAACATGACCTGCATGCCGACGCAGATGCCGAGGACGGGCCGGCCGCCCGCGAGGCGGCGGTCGACGACCTGGTCCCCGCCGACCTGCCGCAGCCCGGCCATGACCGCCGCGAACGCGCCGACCCCGGGGACGACGAGCCCGTCGGCCTCCTGGGCCGCGGCCTTGTCCGCGGTCAGCTCGACCTCGGCACCCACGCGCTCCAGCGCGCGGACCGCCGAGCGGACGTTGCCGAAGCCGTAGTCCAGGACGACGACGGAAGGGGCTGCGCTCACGCCCCCAGGCTACCCGCGGGGCCGGCGCCGGCCGGCACGGGCGAGGACCGCCATGGCCTTGAACCGCGACATCCCGACGCTGCTCACGACGCCGTCGAAGCCCGAGACGTCGGCCTCGGCGACGAGCAGGTCCTCGAGCTGCGAGGGTGCGTAGGCCAGCAGGAGGCCGGGCTCCTCGACGTCCTTCTGCACGGCGCCGCCCACCCACTGCTGGGCGCTGATCTGCGAGGCGCGGCGCTCGAACAGCACCACCGGGGCCGTGCGCAGCAGCTGGGAGATCGCGGCGGCACCGGCGCCGCCGGCGGTCGGGTCGCGCAGCACGGCGAGCGCGCCCTCCGGCGTGGGCACCACGTCGGCGTCGACCTGCGCCAGCGCGCACGCCGCCGCCAGCGGCGCGGCCGCGGCGACCTGCGTGAGCACCAGCGCACGGGTCGGCCGCGGCTGCGCCGACGCCAGCGTCAGGGGCTCCTCGTCGGCGGGGGCGTCGTCATCACCGGGAGCGTCCGCGTCGCCGGAGGCGTGCCCGTCGTCCGGGCTGCCGGCGTCCGCGGCGAACTGGGCCTCGAGGGCAGCCAGCACGTCGTCGTCGGGGCGGTCCTCGTCGGGACGGCCCTCGTCGGGGGCCGTGCCGGGGGCGCTCACAGCGCGCCCTTCGTCGACGGGACGCCCTCGACGCGCGGGTCGAGGGCGACCGCGGCGCGCAGGGCCCGCGCCAGCGCCTTGAACTGCGCCTCGACGACGTGGTGCGGGTCGCGGCCGGCCAGGACGCGCACGTGGACGGTGAAGGCGGCGTGGTGGGCGATCGACTCGAGCACGTGCCGGGTGAGCGAGCCCGTGAAGTGCCCGCCGATGAGGTGCAGCTCCTGGCCGGCGGGCTCGCCCGAGTGGACGAGGTACGGCCGTCCCGAGACGTCGACCACGGCGTGCGCGAGGGCCTCGTCGAGCGGGACCGTGGCGTCCCCGTAGCGGGAGATGCCCACCTTGTCCCCCAGGGCGATCCGCAGCGCCTGGCCGAGGGTGATCGCGACGTCCTCCACGGTGTGGTGGGCGTCGATGTGGGTGTCCCCCGTCGCACGGACGGTGAGGTCGATGAGCGAGTGCTTGCCGAGCGCCGTGAGCATGTGGTCGTAGAACGGTATGGACGTGGCGATGTCGGTGCGCCCCCGCCCGTCCAGGTCCAGCTCGACGACGACGCTCGACTCGCTCGTCGTCCGCTCGACGCGGGCCGTGCGCCCGCCGGTCGTGCCGCTCACAGGCCGCCCACCTCGCTCAGGGCGGCCCGGAAGGCCGCCGTCTCCTGCGGCGTGCCGACCGACACCCGCAGCCACCCCTCGGGCCCGGTCTCCCGGACGAGGACGCCCCGGTCCAGCAGCCCCTGCCAGACCGCGTGGCGGTCCGGGAACGTACCGAACAGGACGAAGTTCGCGTCGGAGTCCGCGGCGCGCAGCCCGCGGGCGCGCAGCCAGGCGACGAGGTCGTCGCGCTCCTGCCGCAGGCTGCCCACCTGCGCCATGAGGGCGGGCGCGTGCCGCAGCGCCGCGCGGGCCGTCGCCTGCGTCACCGCGGACAGGTGGTACGGCAGGCGCACGACGCGCAGCGCGTCGACGAGCGCGGTGCTCGCGGCCAGGTAGCCCACCCGGGCGCCCGCCAGGCCGAACGCCTTGGACATCGTGCGGCTCACGGCCAGGTGCGGGTGCTCGGCCAGGAGCGCCAGCGCCGACGGGGTGCCGCGCCGGCGGAACTCCCCGTAGGCCTCGTCGACGACGACGACGCAGCCGCCCGGCACGTCCGCCGCCGCCCCGAGCACCGCCTCCAGCGTGGCGGGCGGCAGGGCGGTGCCCGTCGGGTTGTTCGGGCTGGCCAGCAGCACCACGGACGGCGCGACCTCGGCGACGAGGTCGCACGCGGCCGCGGCGTCGACGGAGAAGTCCTCCGCGCGGCGCCCGACCTGCCACGCCGTACCCGTGTCACGCGCGTACTCGGGGTACATGGAGTACGTCGGCGCGAAGGACAGCGCCGTGCGGCCCGGCCCGCCGAAGGCCTGCAGCAGGTGCAGCATCACCTCGTTGGACCCGTTCGCGGCCCACACCTGCTCCGGCGCGACGCGCACGCCGGACTCGACGGCGAGGTAGTCGGCCAGGTCCGCGCGCAGCCCGAGCGCCTCCCGGTCCGGGTAGCGGTTGAGGCCGCGGGCCGCCTCCGCCACGGCGGCCGCGATGTCGGCGACCACCTCGTCGGAGGGGGCGTAGGGGTTCTCGTTGACGTTGAGCAGCACCGGGACGTCCAGCTGCGGTGCGCCGTACGGCTCGAGGCCGGCGAGCTCCGGCCGCAGCGGGAGCGTCGCCCGCTGCGGGCGGGCGGGGGCGTCGGTCACGGGGGCGAGTCTAGGGCGGGGCGTTAGAACCGGGCGCGCACGGCCTCGCCGTGGGCGGGCAGCCCCTCGGCGTCCGCCAGCGCCACGACGCGGTCCGCGACCGCGGCCAGCGCGTCGTGGTCGTACTCGACCACCTGCACCGCGCGCAGGAAGGAGTGCACGCCGAGGCCCGACGAGAAGTGCGCGCAGCCGCCGGTGGGCAGCACGTGGTTGGAGCCCGCCATGTAGTCCCCGAGCGACACCGGCGACCACGCCCCGACGAACACCGCGCCCGCGCTGGTGACGCGGTCGGCGACGGCGGAGGCGTCGGCGGTCTGGATCTCCAGGTGCTCGGCGCCGTAGGCGTTGACGACCTCCAGGCCGGCGTCGAGGTCGTCGACGAGCACGATCGCGCTCTGCGGCCCCGACAGCGCCACCTGCACCCGCGCCGCGTTGCGCGTGCCCTCGACGCGGTCCGCGAGCCGCGCCTCGACAGCGCCGGCCAGCTCCACGCTGGTCGTCACGAGGACGGCGGCGGCCAGCGGGTCGTGCTCGGCCTGCGAGACGAGGTCGGCGGCGACGTGGGTGGCGTCGGCGGTGCCGTCCGCGAGGATCGCGATCTCGGTGGGGCCGGCCTCGGAGTCGATGCCCACCACGCCGCGGACGAGGCGCTTGGCGGCGGCGACGTAGACGTTGCCGGGACCCGTGATGACGTCGACGGGCTCGCACAGGACCTCGCCGTCGACGTCGTCGGAGCCGGCGGCGCCGTACGCGAGCAGGGCGACGGCCTGCGCCCCGCCGGCCGCGTAGACCTCGTCGACGCCGAGCAGCGCGCAGGTGGCGAGCACGACCGGGTCCGGCAGGCCGTCGCGGTCCTTCTGCGGGGGCGACACGACGGCCAGCGACCCGACGCCCGCCTCCTGCGCGGCGACCACGTTCATGACGACGGACGAGGGGTACACGGCCAGGCCGCCGGGCACGTAGAGCCCCACGCGGCGGACCGGCAGCCAGCGCTGGCGCACCTGCGCCCCGGGCGCCACGTCGACCCTGAGGTCCGCCGGCCGCTGGGCGGCGTGGACCCGCCGGACGCGCGCGATGGTCTCCTCCAGCGCGGCACGCACCGCCGGGTCGAGCGCCTCCGACGCCGCGGCGAAGGCCTCGGCCGGCACCCGCAGGTGCGTCGGCCGGACGCCGTCGAAGCGCGCTGCGAGGTCGCGCAGCGCCGCGGCCCCCCGCTCCCGTACGTCCGCGACCAGCGGGGCGACCTGCTGGGCCGCCTGCTCGACGTCCACCTTCGCCCGCGGGAGCGTCTCGAGCAGGGCTCGACGGGACAGGGTGCGGCCGCGCAGGTCGATCCGGGAGATCACGGCCCCAGGGTACTGACCGGGGCAGGACCGGAGCGCGATCGGGGCCGGTCCCGCCCGGGCCCGGCCTCAGGCGCCCGACGCGGCCCGGTACAGCGGCAGCAGCGCCGTGAAGCGCTCGTCCCACGTGAGGCCCCCTCCGGTGCCGCCCGGGCCGTCCTCGGTCGCCTGGTGCGCGGGTGCGTCCACCGTGGCGTCGGCGAGCGAGCCGGCGAGCACGTCGAGGTACGCGTGCCACCCGGCGCCGTACCCGACGGCGGACACCGACGGCAGCCGGTGGTGGGTGAGCACGAGGCGGGCGCCACTCGGGTCGGCGGTCACGCGCAGCTCGACCTGGGAGAGGTCCTCCCCGGGCCACGTCCAGCCCACGAGGAGGTGCTCCGGCGCGCGGCACGTGCGGATCTCCCCCGCCGCGTGGTCGTCGGGGTCCGGGCCGAGCACGACGTGGTACCGCCCGCCCTCGCGCAGGTCCCCGGTCACCGGGCCGAGCCAGCGCGCGAGGCGGGCCGGCGTCGTCAGCGCCTCCCACAGTCCCCCGGGTCGGTGGCGTGGGTGCGCTCGAAGCGGACGTCCGTCCGGTCCCCGTCGGGGCGCAGCACCCCGAGCGGGCCGTCGTCGGTGGTGGTCATGGCGGTCCTCCCCCTGCCCGGCGCGCGCGGCGTCCTCGGGCGATCTCGGTGGCGAGCGCGTCCAGCCGCGGCGCCCAGTGCCCGCGCACCCGCTCGACCCAGGCCCCGACCTCGTCGAGCGCCTCGGCCCGCACCGCGTAGAGGCGGACGGGTCCCGCCGCCGTGGCGCTGACCAGGCCGGCCTCGCGCAGGACGCGCAGGTGCCGGGAGGTGGCGGGCTGGGAGATGCCGAACTCGGCCCCGACCGCGGCCGCCAGGTCGCCCGCCGGCCGCTCGCCGGAGGCGAGCAGCTCCAGCAGGCGACGGCGGACGGGGTCGCCGAGCGCGTCCAGCGGGTGCACGTCCCCAGCCTGCCCGCCCCTTTCCTATAACGCAAGGGTTATACGACGCGCGGCCGTGCCCCTGCCGAGGGCGTCAGCGGGCGAGGCAGCTCGGACCCAGGAGGGCCTTGAGGTCGCCGTACAGGGACGGGTCGCGGGCGACGCGGTAGGTGTCGTCGAGGCGCATGACCGTCGCCCGGCCCGGCTGCGTGAGGCGGACGTGGACCTCGGTGACGCCCGGGTGCGTGGACAGCACCTCGCGCAGGCGCTCGACGACGGGCTGCGTGCACCGGGCGACGGGCATCGAGACCACCACCGGCGAGTCGGGGGTGGCCGAGACGTCGGGCAGCGTCACCTCCATGGCCTGCAGCTGCATGGTGTCGTCGCGCCGGCGGACGCGTCCGCGCACCACGACGACCGCGTCCTCGGCCAAGACGGTCGAGTAGGCGAGGTACGTCTCCCCGAAGAACATGATCTCGACGGCGCCCTCGAGGTCCTCGAGCGTCACGGCCGCCCACGGGTTGCCCTGCTTGGACATCTTGCGCTGCAGCGACGTGATGAGCCCGGCGACGACGACCGTCGACCCGTCGGGACGCTGCTCGTCGGCCATGAGCGAGGCGACCGAGACGTCCGCCGCCGAGGCCAGCACGTGCTCCAGCCCGGAGAGCGGGTGGTCGGACACGTACAGGCCGAGCATCTCCCGCTCGAAGGCGAGACGCTGCTTCTTGTCCCAGTCGGGCACGTCGGGCACGGTGACGGAGAAGCCGCCCGCGTCGTCGTCGCCGCCGAAGACGTCGGCGAACAGGTCGAACTGCCCCTCCGCCTCCTTGCGCTTGACCACGATGACGGAGTCGACCGCCTGCTCGTGCACGAGCAGCAGCGCGCGCCGGCTGTGCCCGAGCGAGTCGAAGGCCCCGGCCTTGATGAGCGACTCGATCGTGCGCTTGTTGCACACGACGGCGGGCACCTTGTCGAGGAAGTCCGTGAACGAGGTGTAGGCGCCCTTGGCCTCCCGCGTCGCGACGACCGCGTCGACGACGTTCGCGCCGACGTTGCGCACCGCGGTCAGCCCGAACCGGATGTCGTGCCCGACGGCCGTGAACAGCGCCGAGGAGTCGTTGACGTCCGGCGGCAGGACGGTGATGCCCATGCGACGGCACTCGCCGAGGTACAGCGCCGACTTGTCCTTGTCGTCGCGGACGCTGGTCAGCAGCGCCGCCATGTACTCGGTCGGGTAGTTCGCCTTGAGGTAGGCCGTCCAGTAGGAGACGACGCCGTACGCGGCCGAGTGCGCCTTGTTGAACGCGTACCCGGCGAAGGGGACGAGCACGTCCCACACCGCCTGGATGGCGCCGTCGGAGTAGCCCCGCTCGCGCATGCCCGCCTGGAAGGGCACGAACTCCTTGTCGAGGATCTCCTTCTTCTTCTTGCCCATCGCGCGCCGCAGCAGGTCGGCCTGGCCCAGGCTGTAGCCCGCCAGGACCTGGGCGGCCTTCTGCACCTGCTCCTGGTAGACGATCAGGCCGTGGGTGATCCCCACGACCTCCTCGAGCGGCTCGGCGAGCTCGGGGTGGATCGGCTCGACCTCCTGCAGGCCGTTCTTGCGCAGGGCGTAGTTCGTGTGGGAGTTCATGCCCATCGGTCCCGGGCGGTACAGGGCGATGACCGCGGAGATGTCCTCGAAGTTGTCGGGGCGCATCTGGCGCAGCAGGGCACGCATGGGCCCGCCGTCGAGCTGGAACACCCCCAGGGTGTCCCCGCGCTGCAGCAGCTCGTACGTCGGCCCGTCCTCGAGCCCGATGGTCTCGAGGTCCAGCGGCGGCTTGCCGTTGGCGACGATGTTGTCCAGCGCGTCGTCGAGGATCGTCAGGTTGCGCAGGCCGAGGAAGTCCATCTTGATCAGGCCCAGCGCCTCGGACCCCGGCTGGTCGAACTGCGTGATGATCGCGCCGTCCTGCGGGCGCTTCATGATGGGCAGGATGTCCAGCAGCGGCTCGCTCGACATGATGACGCCGGCGGCGTGCACGCCCCACTGGCGCTTGAGGTTCTCCAGGCCGCGGGCGGTCTCCACGACGCGGGCCACGTCCGGGTCCGTGGCGACGAGCTGGCGGAACTCCTCGGCCTCGGCGTACCGCTCGTGCCCCGTGTCGAAGATCCCCGACAGCGGGATGTCCTTGCCCATGACGGCCGGGGGCATGGCCTTCGTCAGCCGCTCGCCCATCGCGAAGGGGAAGCCCAGCACCCGGGATGCGTCCTTGAGGGCCTGCTTGGCCTTGATGGATCCGTAGGTGACGATCTGGGCGACGCGGTCCTCGCCGTACTTGTCCGTCACGTAGCGGATGACCTCGCCGCGCCGGCGCTCGTCGAAGTCGACGTCGACGTCGGGCCAGGACACGCGCTCGGGATTGAGGAAGCGCTCGAAGATGAGCCCGTGGCGCAGCGGGTCGAGCTCCGTGATGCCCATGGCGTACGAGGCCATGGAGCCGGCGGCCGAGCCACGGCCCGGGCCGACGCGGATGCCCTGCGCCTTGGCCCAGTTGATGAAGTCCGCGACGACGAGGAAGTAGCCGGAGAAGCCGAGGCTGGTGATGACGCCCGTCTCGTACTCCGCCTGGCGGCGCACGTCGTCGGGCACGGCCCCCGCGTACCGGCGCTGCAGGCCCCGCTCGACCTCCTTGACGAACCAGGAGTCCTCGCCCTCCCCCTCGGGCGTGGGGAACCGCGGCATGAAGTTGGCCTCGGTGTTGAACGAGATGTCGCACTGCTCGGCGATGAGCAGCGTGTTGTCGCACGCCTCCGGCACCTCGGACCACACCCGCCGCATCTCCGCGGCGGACTTCAGGTAGAACTGGTCCGCGTCGAACTTGAAGCGGTCGGGGTCGGCCAGCGTCGAGCCGGACTGCACGCACAGCAGCACCTCGTGGGCGTGGCTGTCCTCGTGCTTCGTGTAGTGCAGGTCGTTCGTCGCCACGACGGGGGCGCCGATCGCCTCGGCCAGGCGGCGCAGGTCCTTGACCACCCGGCGCTCGATCTCCAGCCCGTGGTCCATGAGCTCGACGTACAGGTTCTCCTTGCCGAAGAGGTCCTGCAGCTCCCCCGCGGCCCGCACGGCCTCGTCCCACTGGCCCAGGCGCAGGCGGGTCTGCACCTCGCCCGAGGGGCAGCCCGTCGTCGCGATCAGGCCGTCGGCGTAGGTGCTCAGCAGCTCGCGGTCCATGCGCGGCCACTTGCCCATCTGGCCCTCGAGCGAGGCCAGGGAGGACATGCGGAAGAGGTTGTGCATGCCGGCGGTGGTGCGCGCCAGCAGCGTCATGTGCGTGTACGCGCCACGCGCCGACACGTCGTCCGACGCCTGGTGCTGCTCGCCCCAGCGCACGCGCGTCTGGTCGAAGCGGCTGGTCCCCGGGGTCACGTACGCCTCGACGCCGATGATCGGCTTGATGCCGTAGGCCTTGCTCTTCTTCCAGAAGTCGAAGGCCCCGAACAGGTAGCCGTGGTCGGTGATGGCGACGGCCCGCTGTCCCAGCCGCTGCGCCTCCGCGAACAGGTCGTCGACCCGCGCCGCGCCGTCCAGCATGGAGAACTCGGTGTGGACGTGGAGGTGGACGAAGTCGTCGGTCGAGCTCCCCGCGGACACCATGGCGGTCATCCTAGGCGGCGCCCCCGACACCCCCGGCGGGCCCCGCGACACCCCGGCGGGCGTGTCGCGCCGGCCCGGCGCGTCGTCGGCACGTCGCTCAGCGCCAGCCGGCCGCGAGCACCTCGAGGGCGTGCTCGAGGTCGTCGGGGTACGTGCTCTCCAGCTCGAGCCACGTCCCGGTCCCGGGGTGCTCGAACCCGAGGCGGACCGCGTGCAGCCACTGCCGGGCCAGGCCCGTCCGGGCCGCGAGGGCCGGGTCCGCGCCGTACGTCGTGTCCCCGACGAGCGGGTGCCGCAGCGCCGCGAGGTGCACGCGGATCTGGTGCGTGCGGCCCGTCTCGAGGTGCACCTCGAGGAGGGAGGCGGCCGGCAGCATCTCGAGCAGGGCGTAGTGCGTCACCGACGGCTTGCCGTCGGCCACGACCGCGAACCGCCAGTCCGCGCTCGGGTGCCTGCCGATGGGCGCGTCGATGGTGCCGCTCGTCGGCTCCGGGTGGCCCTGGGCGAGCGCGTGGTACACCTTCTCGACCGTGCGCTCCTTGAAGGCGCGCTTGAGGGCGGTGTAGGCGTGCTCGCTCTTGGCGACGACCATGAGGCCCGAGGTGCCCGCGTCGAGCCGGTGCACCACGCCCTGGCGCTCCGCCGCACCGGACGTGGCGATGCGGTAGCCCGCGGCCGCCAGCGCCCCGACGACCGTCGGCCCGGTCCAGCCCGGGGACGGGTGCGCGGCCACGCCGACGGGCTTGTCCACGACCACGAGGTCGTCGTCGTCGTGGACCACGCGCATGCCCGGCACCGGTGTCTCGACCACCGCGGCCGCCACCGGTGCCACCGGCGGCAGCTCCACCTCCAGCCAGGCGCCGCCCGGCAACCGGTCCGACTTGCCGACCGCGCGCCCGTCGACGAGCACGGAGCCCGCCTCCGCGAGCTCCGCCGCCCGCGTCCGTGACAGGCCCAGCAGGCGCGAGAGGGCGGCGTCGACCCGCTCGCCCGCGAGCCCGTCCGGGACGGGCAGGGCGCGGACCTCGCCGCCGGCGCCGCTCACGCCCCGGCCCGCCGGCCGTCCAGCCCCGTGCCCCGCACCGCGAGCAGCACGACGAGCACCGCGGCGGCGACGATCGCGATGTCGGCGACGTTGCCGACGAAGAAGTCGCCGTAGGCGAGGAAGTCCACGACGTGCCCGCGCGCGAAGCCCGGCGGACGGAAGAGCCGGTCCCCGAGGTTGCCCAGCGCGCCCCCGAGCAGCAGACCCAGGGCGACGGCCCACGCGCCCGAGCCGATCCGGCGCGCCGCCCGCGCCACGACGAGCACCACGACCACCGCCACGAGGGTCAGCACCCACGTCAGCCCCGTCGCGATGGACAGCGCCGCACCCGGGTTGAAGACGAGCTGCAGCCCCAGCAGGTCGCCCAGCACGGGCCGCCGCTGCGAGGTCGACAGGGCGTCCAGCGCCCACGCCTTCGACAGCTGGTCGGCCGCGAGGACCGCGGCGGCCAGGACGACGAGGCCGGCGAGCAGCCGCCGCCGCCGGGCCGGGGGCACCGTCGCCGCGTCGGCCGTGGCGCCGTCCGCGTCGACCGGGTCCGTGGCGCCCCCGTCCACCCCCGCGGACGGGGTGGTGGCGCGGGCGTCGTCGGCGGCGTCGGGAGCGTCGGGCACCGCAGGAGTCTAGGTGAGACGCACGACGACCCCGCCGCGGTCCTCGCCGGGACCGGGACGGGGCCGTCCGGTGCTCGTGCGCGCGACCTGTGCGGACGCGCGCCGCGCTCAGGTCAGCGGCGCTCCTCGCGCTGCTTGTCCTCGACGCAGAGCGTCGCGCGCGGGAACGCCTCGAGGCGTGCCTTGCCGATCGCACGGCCGCACTGCTCGCACGTGCCGTAGGTGCCCCTGGCCATCCGGCCGAGGGCGTGCTGGGTCTGGGCGAGCAGGTCGCGCGTGTTGTTGACCAGGGTCAGCTCGTGCTCGCGCTCCAGGGCGCTCGAACCGGAGTCGGCCTGGTCGTCGCCCGCGCCGTCGCCGGAGTTGCGCAGCAGCTCCGACAGCCCCTGGTCGGCGGCGGCGAGCTCCTCGGTGAGGCGCTCGACGTCGGACGTCAGCCCGGCGGCGACGGCGCGCAGCTCCTCGGGGGTCCACGGCTCCTCGCCGTCACGGACCAGCAGCTCCCCCGCCAGCCGGTCGAGGTCCAGCTCCAGGTCCGTCACGGTCGCGCTGCTCAGCGCGTTGTCGGGCATCCACGTCCCCTTGTCGTCGAAGTCCCGTGACCGTACTGCCGCGGTGCCGGACGCACAACACGGCACGCCCGCGGTGCGGGCGTGCCGTGCTGGTGGCCGTGCTGGTGGTGCTGCGCGCGCGGCAGGAGCCGCGACGGACGCGGTCCGTCAGATGCCGGCGTTCTCGCTGACGCCCTGGCCGCCGCGGGGCGGCAGCGCGCTGGCCCGGTTGTCGAGGTCCCCGAGCAGGTTCTCGAGGTAGCTCTTCAGGCGCGTGCGGTAGTCCCGCTCGAACACCCGCAGCTCGTCGATCTTGCGCTCGAGGAGCGAGCGCTCCTGCTCGAGCTGGCCGAGCGTGCGCTGCGACGTCTCCTCGGCCTCGCGGACGATGCGCGTGGCCTGGGCCTTCGCGTCGCCGACGAGCCGCTCGGACTCCTCCTGGCCGTTGCGCACGTACTCGTCGTGCAGCTTCTGGGCCAGCGCGAGCATGCCGGTGGCCGACTCCGTGTCGTTGCGGCCGCCGGCGGCCTGCACCGGGGCGGGCACGGAGGCGGGCACGGAGGCGGGCACGGACGCGGTCGCCGTGGCACCGGTCGCCGGGGCGACGGCGGGGACCGCCGGGGCCGTCTGGGGCACGGGCGCCGAGACGGGCGCGGGCTCGGGCTCCGGCTCGGGCGCCGCCTCGGCGGCGGGCTCCGGGGCCGGCGCCGCGACGGGGGCCGGTGCCGAGGACGCCACGCCGTCGTGGTCCTCGCCGGCGGCCGCGAGGCGCGCCTTCAGCGACTCGTTCTCGGCCTGCAGCTCCCGCAGGGTCGAGACGACCTCGTCCAGGAAGTCGTCGACCTCGTCCTGGTCGTACCCCTCACGGAACTTGGTCGCCTGGAACTTCTTGTTCAGGACGTCGTCTGCGGTCAGCAGTGCCATCGTCGTCACCTCTGTCGGTCGAACGGTCTGACCGGCGGCTATGGATTCCACCGACCGCCTCGGGCCACGGTAGCGGAGTTTGTCCCGGCCGGACGCCACAGGGGCGTCCCGCCGGCCGTGGACGGGCGCTCCGGACGTGCCGGACCACCCGGGCGGGGACCGGCACGTCCCCACCGCCGTCTGCTGCTGGTGGCGCCCGGCCCTGGACGGGCCGGCACCACCCCTACGAGAACGCGAGGCCGCGCAGGACCCCCATGAGGACCACGCAGGCGATGAACAGCACCGTGAAGGCGAGGTCGAGGCGGATGCCCCCGAACCCGATCGGCGGCAGGACCCGCCGCAGCGCACGCAGCGGCGGGTCCGTCACGGAGTACGTCAGCTCCGCCACGACCAGGGCGAACCCCGAGGGCCGCCACTGCCGCGCGAGCATCTGGACCCAGTCCAGCACGAGCCGGACCAGCAGCAGGAGGAAGTAGACGAGGACGACCAGGTAGAGCAGGCCGAAGAGGAGGCGCACGGTCAGCTCTGGTTGAAGAACCCGGTCCGCGGCGCGGGGTCGGCGGCCGCGGCCACCTCGCCGGCGATCTCGACCGTGGCGGGGCTGAGCAGGAAGACCTTGCTGGTCACGCGCTCGATCGCGCCGTGCAGGCCGAAGATGAGGCCCGCGGAGAAGTCGACGAGGCGCTTGGCGTCCGCGTCGTCCATGTCGGTGAGGTTCATGATGACGGGGGTGCCGCCGCGGAACGCCTCGCCGATGGTGCGGGCGTCGTTGTAGGAGCGCGGGTGGATCGTCGTGATCCGCCGCAGCTCGTGGGAGGGCGCCTCGGGCGTGGCGACGGCCGCCACCGGCGTCGCACGCCGCAGCGGGGTGACCTGGGCCTCGTGCTCGTGAGCCACGTCCGTCTCCGTCTCGTCGGTGGTGGTGCCGTCGTAGCCGTCCGCCTCGGCGCGGTCGTCCGCCAGCCCCAGGTACAGCATCGTCTTGCGCAGCGTTCCGGCCATGGCCAGCCTCTCCTGTCGAGTCCCCGCGTCGTCTCCGCGTCGTGCACCGCACGGCCGGCGCGCGGCTGCTGCCCCGCACGTCCTGCCGGGCCCGACGCTAGCAACGGGCGGCCGCACCGCCCCGGACGACACGCCCGGGCGTCACACGAGCCCGACGACCCCGGCGCTGCGCCCGGTCGCGCCGCCGCCGGCCCGGCGGTACGAGAACTGGTCGGCGTCGGCGAAGGTGTCGACCCCGACGTCCACCACGGACGTGACCCCGAGGCCCGCCAGGACGCCCCGCACGCCCGCGGGCAGGTCGAGCGCCGGCGTGCCCCACGCGGTGGTGGCGGCGGCCGCGGGCACGAGGTCGGCGACCTCCTCGCGCAGGGTGGCCGGCACCTCGTAGGAGCGCCCCGCGACGGCCGGCCCGAGGGCGGCCCGCACCCGGTCGGCCCGGGCGCCGCGCGCCGTCATGGCACCGAGCGCTGCCGCCAGCACCCCGGCCACGAGCCCGCGGCGCCCGACGTGCACCGCCGCGGCGACCCCCGCCGCCGCGTCCGCCAGCAGGACCGGTACGCAGTCCGCCACGAGCACCGCCCCGGCCGTCCCCGGGTGCGCGACGAGGAGCGCGTCGGCCTCCCCGAGGTCGTCCGGCCCGTCCCCCTGCCCGTGGTCCTGGCCGGGGCCCTGCTCGTGGTCCTGCCCGTCGCCGTCCGCGCCGGCGCCCGTCGCGGCGCCGGCGGGCGGCACGACGAGCACCGCCGTGCCGTGCACCTGCCGGGCCCACGAGACGGGCAGCCCCAGCACGCCCTCGAGCCGCCGCCGGTTCTCGCGCACGGCCGCGGGGTCGTCGCCCACGTGCAGGCCGAGGTCGAGGGCGTCCCACGGGGGACGGCTCACGCCACCATGACGCGTCGTGAACGCGGCGACGACGCCCGGCCCGAGGTCGACCCGCCGCAGCGGGACCGGCGCACCCGTCCCGTCCGGCCGGCGCGACGTGAGGGGTGCCACCGGCTACTTGAGGAAGTCCGGCACGTCCAGGTCGTCGCCGCGCTGGCGGCGCGGCTCGTCCGTGAACGTGCGCGGCACCTCGAGGGCGCCCGTCACCGGCACCGGCTCGCGCTCGGGCGAGAGGAAGCCGGGGACGTCCGACGGCGCGGGGCTCACCGGGACGGGCCGCGTGGTGGGCGCACCCGTCGGGGCGGCGAGCGGCGCGGCCGTGCGCGCGATGTCCTCGCGGTCCTCCAGCACCGGGCGCGGCGGCACCGGCGGCGGCGACGGCAGGGCCCGCGCGGCCGACGACCCGCTGACCTGCCCGAGCGCGCGGGCGTCGCCGCGGACCGAGGGGCTGCCGCTGTCGAAGCCGGCGGCGATGACGGTCACGCGCACCTCGTCGCCGAGGGAGTCGTCGATGACCGCGCCGAAGATGATGTTGGCCTCGGGGTGCGCCGCCTCGTGCACGAGACGCGCGGCCTCGTTGATCTCGAAGAGGCCGAGGTCGGAGCCGCCCTGGATGGACAGCAGCACGCCGTGGGCGCCGTCGATGCTCGCCTCGAGCAGCGGGGAGCTGATCGCCATCTCCGCGGCCTGCACCGCGCGGTCGTCGCCCCGGGCGAAGCCGATGCCCATGAGCGCCGAGCCAGCGTCCTGCATGACCGACTTCACGTCGGCGAAGTCGAGGTTGATCAGACCCGGCGTGGTGATGAGGTCCGTGATGCCCTGGACGCCGGACAGCAGCACCTGGTCGGCGGAGTGGAAGGCGTCGAGCACCGAGACCGAGCGGTCGGAGATCGACAGCAGGCGGTCGTTGGGGATGACGATGAGCGTGTCGACCTCGGCGCGCAGGGCGTCGATGCCCGTGTCGGCCTGCACGCCCCGGCGGCGCCCCTCGAACGTGAACGGCCGCGTGACGACACCGATGGTGAGGGCGCCGAGCGAGCGGGCGATCCGGGCGACGACGGGGGCGCCGCCCGTGCCGGTGCCGCCGCCCTCCCCCGCGGTGACGAAGACCATGTCCGCCCCGCGCAGGACGTCCTCGATCTCCTCCATGTGGTCCTCGGCGGCCTTGCGCCCCACCTCGGGGTCGGCACCGGCGCCGAGACCGCGGGTCAGCTCGCGACCGACGTCGAGCTTGACGTCCGCGTCGGACATGAGCAGGGCCTGGGCGTCGGTGTTGATCGCGATGAACTCGACCCCCTTGAGGCCGACCTCGATCATGCGGTTGACGGCGTTGACGCCGCCGCCGCCGATGCCGACGACCTTGATGACCGCCAGGTAGTTCTGCGGAGCTGCCACGGGGGGTGCCTCTCGTCCGGGTCCGGTGAACCCTCACCTTCAGGTGGAGGGTTAGAGTTATGTCAGGTGCGCTGCTGCCCGTGACGCTAGGTGCGGCCCCCGCCGGGTTCAACGACCGCCGCGCGCGTGTCGGCGATCGGTCGCGCGTCAGCGCGTGATGGGCATCGTGGGCGCCGACACGTCGTAGACGGTCACGCCCGCCGCGTCCGCCGACGCCCGCAGCGTGGCGAGCACCGCCGCCTTCAGCGCCGTGCCGTCCGCGCTCCCCCACTCCACCGCGACGCCGTCCCGCAGGCCCAGGCGGACGGTGTCCTCCGTCCCGGCGCTGACGTCGGCGACCTGGGCCAGCAGGTCCGCGGGCAGCCCCTCGAGGACGCGCAGGACCGCGGCCAGGACGCGCGGCCGGCCCACGGGGACGTCGACGACCGGCAGGCCGTCGGGCACGTCGTCCACGCGCCCGACCTGGACCCCGTCGGTGTCGAGCAGGACGAACCCGCCGTCGGCCTCGGGCACGGCGGCCGCCGGCTGCCGCGCCACGAGCTCCACGGCCAGGCCGTGCGGCCACAGCCGCAGCACGCGCACCTCGCGCACGCCGGGCACGTCGAGGAGCTCGTCGCGCAGCGCGACCGTGTCGAGCCGCGGGAGGGGGACCCCGCTGCGCGCGGCGACGACGGCGTCCACCTGGTCGACGGCCACGACCGTGCTCGCGCCCGTGACCCGCACCCGGGCCGGGTCGAGCGCGAGCACGGGCGACCAGAGCAGCACCCATGCCACCGCCGCCAGCGCGACGACGCCGCCGACCAGCGCGGCGACCTTCCGCCGCGCGAGGGTGCGGCGCAGCCGGACCCGTTCGGCGAACCTCGCGGCGGACCGCGGGGAGACGACGGGCGGTTGGCGCGGGCCGCGCGCCGGGGGCGGCGGGACCACCACCTGCGGCGCCGGGGGCTGCGGCCGGACCGTGGCCGGCCCGCCCGGCCGCTCTCCCGCCGGAGCCCGGGTCGCGGCGGACGCGGGCGACGGGGCCGGGGGCGCCTCGGGCCGGGCGGCTGCCGGCGCCGGCGGCCGGACCGGCGGGGCGGGCAGGATCGGCGGGCCGGTCGCGACCGGCGGGGCGGGCGGGACCGGCGGGGCGGGAGCACGAGGGGCCGTCCGCACGGGCACCGGCCGCGGGCGTGGCGGCCGGGCCGGGCTCACGCCGTCCCCCGCCCGTGCGTCGTGCCCCCGTCGGCGGCAGCGGTGCCCTCGGCGAGCGCCGCGAGCACGACGGGAGCGAGCTCGGTGACGTCCCCCGCACCGACGGTCAGCAGCAGGTCTCCCGGCCGCGCGGCGGCGGCCACGGCGAACGCGGCGGCGGTCCGGTCGGCGACGAAGGCGGCGCGTCCGGGCGTCGGCACCGCGTCGGCGACGAGGGCACCGGTCACCGTCGGGTCGGGCGCCTCGCGGGCCGCGTAGACGTCGGTGACCACGACGACGTCGGCCAGGTCGAAGGCCTGCCCGAACTCCTCCGCGAAGGTCCGCGTGCGGGAGAACAGGTGCGGCTGGAAGAGCGCGAGGACGCGCCCGTCCCCCGCCTCGGCGCGGGCCGCCCGCAGGAGCGCCGCGACCTCGGTGGGGTGGTGGGCGTAGTCGTCGACGACGCGCACGCCGCCGGCGCTGCCGCGGTCCTCGAAGCGGCGGCCCGTCCCGCGGAAGGACCCGAGACCGGCCGCCGCCGCCTCCGGGGCGACGCCGACGCGGCGCAGCGCGCACCACGCGGCGGCCGCGTCCAGCGCGTTGTGGACCCCGGGCACCGCCAGGAGGAGCTCCACCACCGTGCCGTCGCGCCGGTCGGTGAGCCGCACCGGCCAGCGGCGTGCGCCGTCGACCGTGCGTGCCGCGCCGGGCTGCACGGCGACGTCCGGCTCCCCGGTGGCTGCGCCGTCGGTGGCCGCGCCGTCGGTGGCCGCGCCGCCCTCGTCGATGCCGTACGTGGCGACCTCGGCGCCGCGGGTCGCGAGGGCTTCGCGCGTGCGGGCGACGAGCGCGGCGGACCCCGGGTCGTCGGCGCACGCGACGAGCAGCCCGCCGTCGCGGACCCTGCCCGCGAACGCGACGAAGGCGTCCTCGAACGCCTCCCGCGTCCCGTAGTGGTCGAGGTGGTCCGGCTCGACGTTGGTGACGACCGCGACGAGGGGGGCGTAGGCGAGGAAGGACCCGTCGGACTCGTCCGCCTCTGCGACGAACACCGGTCCGGCGCCCTCGCGGCTGCCGCCGAGGGGGCCGTCGGCCGCCAGCACCGTGCCCCCGATGGCGAACGACGGGTCCGCACCGGCGGCCACCAGCGCGGCGGCGACCATCGCCGACGTCGTGGTCTTGCCGTGCGCGCCGGCGACGGCCACGGCGTCCCGGTCCGCCATGAGGGCGGCCAGGGCCTCCGACCGGTGCAGGACGCGCCGGCCGAGCGCCCGCGCCCGCGCGAGCTCCGGGTGGTCGGCGCGCACGGCGGAGGTGACGACGAGCGTGTCCGCGTCGTCGGCGTGCGCGGCCGCGTGCCCGACGTGCACGGCGACCCCGGCGTCCCGCAGGACTGCCAGGGCGGGCCCCTCCTTCGCGTCGCAGCCCGAGGTCGGCACCCCGCGCGCGGCGAGCAGGCCCGCGACCGCCGACATGCCGACCCCGCCGACGCCGACGAGGTGCGTGCGGCCCAGCGCGCGCAGGTCGACGGGCGCCCCGCCGACCCCGCTCACGACCGGCCCCCGGCGGCCCGGACGGGCGGCAGGTGCCGCTCGACGAGGTCCGCCACGCGCGCGGCGGCGTCCGGGACGCCCACGCCGACCGCCGCGGCGCCCATGCGGGTGCGCGCCGCGACGGCGTCGGGCCCGTCGAGCAGGGGCAGCAGGTGCGCGCGCAGCCATGCCGCGTCGAGGCTCTCGTCGGGCACGAGCAGGCCCCCCCCGGCCGCGACCACCGGGGCCGCGTTGAGGCGCTGCTCGCCGTTGCCGACGGGCAGCGGCACGTAGACCGCCGGGATCCCGAGGGCGGCCAGCTCGCAGACGGTCCCGGCGCCGGCGCGCCCGAGCACGAGATCCGCGCAGGCGAGCGCGAGCTCCATCGCGTCGAGGTACTCGCGCACGACGTACCGCTCCGACCCGGGCAGGCCGGACACCGCCGCCAGGACGGGCGCGGACTTGCCGGCCCCGGTGAGGTGCACCACCTGCGCACCGGTCGCCAGGAGATCGGCGGCGGCCCCGGCGACAGCGGCGTTCACGCTCTGCGCGCCGAGGGACCCGCCGGTGACGAGCAGGGTGGGGCGGGCCGGGTCGAGCCCCAGCGCCGCGGCGGCGCGGGCGCGCGTGCCCGCCGCGTCGGCGGACCGGTCCGCCAGGAGCCGCGCGACCGCCGTCCGCAGCGGGAGCCCCGTGACGACCGCCCCCGGCAGCGCCGTGCCGGGGAAGGTCGTGGCGACCGCGGCGGCGCCCCGGGCGCCCACGCGGTTGGCCAGGCCGGGCCGGGCGTTCTGCTCGTGCACGACGACGGGCAGGCGCAGGCGCCGGGCGGCGAGGTAGGCCGGCGTCGCGACGTACCCGCCGAAGCCGACGACGACCTCGGCGCGGCTCCCGCGGGCGGCGTCCTCCGCCGCGCGCACCGCCGCGACCAGCCGCGCGGGCAGGCGCAGCAGGTCGACGGAGGGCCGGCGCGGCAGCGGCACGCGCGGCACGGGGACGAGCGGCAGCCCGTGCGCCGGCACGAGCCGCGCCTCGAGGCCCGCCGTCGTGCCGAGGACCGTCAGCACCACGCCCGGGTCGCGGCGGCGCAGCTCCTCGGCGACCGCCAGGAGCGGGTTGACGTGGCCGGCGGTCCCGCCGCCCGCCAGGAGGACGGACCGTGCGCGTGCCGCCGCGGGGGCCTCAGCCACGGACCCGGCCCACGACCGCGAGGCTGCGGCGCACGACGGAGGGACGGGCTGCCAGGGCCTCGGCGGCCCCGGGCTCGGTCCGCGCGAAGGCCAGCACGACCCCGATCGCCGCCATCGTCATGATGAGGGCGGAGCCGCCCGCCGACACGAGCGGCAGCGGCACGCCGATGACCGGCGCCAGTCCGACGACCACCGCGATGTTGACCAGGGCCTGCCCGACGATCCAGGCCATGACCGCGCCCGTCACCACCTGGGCGAACGGGTCGGGGTGCCGCCGCACGACGCGCAGCATGGCGACCGCCATCAGGCCGATGAGCACGAGGACGAGCACCGTCCCGACGAGCCCGAGCTCCTCGCCGAGGATCGCGAAGATGAAGTCGTTGTGCGCCTCGGGCAGGTAGGACCACTTCTCCCGGCTGCTGCCGAGGCCCACCCCGAGCAGCCCGCCCGTCGCGAGCCCGTAGCCGCCGTGCAGCGTCTGGTAGCAGGCGCCCGAGGTGTCGCAGGTGTCCGAGAGCCAGCTCGTGATCCGCTCGACGCGGTTGGCCGACGTCAGCGCCAGGGCCGCGGCGAGCCCGGCGCCGGCCAGCCCCGCGACCGCGAAGAACCGCAGCGGCAGCCCGGCGACGAAGAGCGCCCCTGCGACCAGCAGCAGCATGACGAGCGCCGTGCCCAGGTCGTGCCCGACGAGCACGACCCCGACCGCGACGGCGACGACGGGCACCACCGGCACGGCGGCGTGCCGCCAGTCCCCCAGCAGGTGCTGCTTGCGGGCGAGCACCGCGCCGAGCCACAGCGCGAGCGCGAGCTTGATGGCCTCCGACGGCTGCGCCGAGAAGCCGCCGACGCACACCCAGTTGAGGTTGCCGCCGGCCCCGCAGCCCAGCCCGGGGACGAAGACGAGGAGCTGGAAGACGACCGCGCCGGCGAGCGCCGGCCAGGCCAGGCGGCGCAGCAGCCGCACGGGCGCACGGGACAGGAGCACCAGCACCGGCAGGCCGAGCAGCGCGTACTGCAGCTGGGAGAGGAACCCGGCGTAGGGCGACCGCCCCGCGTCGACCGACTCGACGCTCGAGCTCGACAGCACCATGACGAGGCCGATGACGAGCAGCAGCCCGGCGGCCCCGGCCAGGAGGTAGGACGAGGCGACGGGGCTGTTCCAGTGCCCGATCAGCCCGCGGGCCCGCACGAGCGCGGGGGCACCCGACCCGGGGGGCAGCGCGGTCGCGCCGCGCTGCGGCCGGGCGTCGGTCGGGGCGCTCACCGGGACCCGGTCGGGCCGCTCGTGGGCACCCCGTCGGGGCCGTCGCCGTGCCCGTCGCCGTGCCCGTCGCCGTGCTCGGCGACGAGGGCCCGCGCGGCACGCGCGAAGGCCTCGCCCCGCTCGGCGTAGGAGCGGAACTGGTCCATCGACGCGCACGCGGGGGCCAGCAGGACGGTCACGGGGTCGTGCGCCCCGACGGCCGGCAGGGCCAGCCGCCGCGCCACGGACACGGCTCGGGTCATCACATCCCCAGTGTCACCGGCGTCGATCTCGACGACGGGCACCTGCGGCGCGTGTCGGGCCAACGCGTCCCGCAGCGGGGCGCGGTCCACGCCGATGAGCACGGCGGCGTGCACGCGGTCGGCACGGGCGCGGACGAGCTCGTCGAACGTCGCGCCCTTGGCCAGGCCGCCGGCGACCCATACGACGCTGCCCGGCTCGAAGGCCGCGAGGGACGCCGACGCCGCGTGCGCGTTGGTGGCCTTGGAGTCGTCGACCCACGCGATCCCCTCGCCGCGCGCGACCGTCTCGATGCGGTGGGCGCCCGGCGCGTACGCGCGCAGGCCGTCCCGCACCGCGACGGGCTCCACGCCGTGCGCCAGCGCGAGGGCCGCGGCGGCGAGCGCGTTCTGCACGACGTGCGGCGGCACGAGCCCGTCGGGGCCGGCCAGGTGGCGCAGGTCGTCGACGGTGCCGAGCTCGGCCGCGCCGTGCCGGTGCCGCAGGGGGGTGAACCCGCGGTCGACGAGGATGCCCTCGACGAGCCCCACCTGCCCGACGGTGGGCGCCGCGAGCGTGAAGCCGACCGCCAGCGCGCCCTCGACGACCTCGGCCTCCCGGACGAGGGCCTCCGTGCGCGGGTCGTCGACGTTGTAGACGCAGGCGACCTGGGTCCGGGCGTAGACCCGGCCCTTGTCGGCCGCGTAGGCGTCCATGCCGCCGTGCCAGTCGAGGTGGTCGGCGGCCACGTTGAGCACGGCCGCGGCCTGCGGCGAGGTGCTGTGCGTGCTGTGCAGCTGGAAGCTCGACAGCTCGACGGCCAGCACGTCGAGGTCGGGGTCGGTCACGGCCTCGACGACCGGCGTGCCGACGTTGCCGACCGCCGCCACGCGACGGCCGCCCGCCCGCAGCACCGACTCCAGCATGCCGACCGTCGTCGTCTTGCCGTTGGTGCCGGTGACCGCGAGCCAGGGCGCGGGCCCGCCGTCGGCGGCGCGGTCGACGCGCAGCCGCCAGGCCAGCTCCACCTCGCTCCAGACCGGGACGCCGGCGGCGGCGGCCGCGACCGGCAGCGGCGAGCGCGGCGGCCAGCCCGGCGAGACGAGCAGCAGCGCGGCGCCGTCGAGCCCGCCCGCGGCGACGAAGGCCGCCTCGTCGGCGGCGTCGGCCCCCGGGGCGCGGGCGTCGACGGTGACGACGTGGTGGCCGCGCCCGCGCAGGGCGCGCGCGGCGGCCGCGCCGGAGACGCCGAGACCGGCGACGACGACCCGGGCGCCCTCGGCCAGACCGGGGACGGGTGCGGTCGTCATCTAGGAGCTCACCACCCACTCGCCGTAGAACACGGCGACACCGGCGGCGACGAAGAGCCCCGCGATGATCCAGAACCGGATGACGATCGTGACCTCGCCCCACCCCGACAGCTCGAAGTGGTGGTGCAGCGGGGCCATCTTGAACACCCGCCGGCCCGTCATCTTGAAGAACCCGATCTGGATGACGTCGGACAGGACGACGAGGACGAAGAGCCCGCCGAGGATCGCGGCGAGGATCTCGGTGCGCGACAGGATCGAGATGCCCGCCAGCGCGCCGCCGAGCGCCAGGGACCCCGTGTCGCCCATGAAGATCCGTGCCGGGCTGGCGTTCCACCACAGGAAGCCGAAGCACGCGCCGGTGATCGCCGCGGCCACGGCGGCCAGGGCCAGCGGGTCACGGGCGTCGTAGCAGCGGGGGCCGGGCGCCAGGGTCTGGCACGTCTGGTTGAACTGCCAGATGCACACGATGACGTACGCGCCGAAGACGATGAGCGACGCCCCCGTCGCGAGCCCGTCGAGCCCGTCGGTGAGGTTGACGGCGTTGGACCACGCCGTGATGAGGAAGTTGGCCCACACGACGAAGAGCACGAGCCCGAGCGTCGCCCCGGCGAAGGCGAGGTCCAGGCCCGTGTCGCGCAGGAACGAGATCTCGGTGGAGCCGGGCGTCAGGCCCTCGGCGTTGGGGAACCGCAGGGCCAGCACCGCGAAGGAGATCCCGACGAACCCCTGCCCGACGATCTTCCACACCGCGCGCAGGCCGAGGCTGCGCTGCCGGGAGATCTTGATGTAGTCGTCGAGGAACCCGACGAGCCCGAGGCCCGTCATGAGGTACAGCAGGAGCAGCGCCGACACGGTCGGTGCCCGCCCGGTGCTCAGCACCGCCGCGAGCCACCCGACAAGGGTGGCGCCGATGATGACGACGCCGCCCATCGTCGGGGTCCCGCGCTTGGTGAAGTGGCCGGTCGGCCCGTCCTGGCGGATGAACTGGCCGTACTGCTTCTTGACGAGGAGGCGGATGAAGAGCGGCGTGCCGAGCAGCGCCACCACCATGGAGACCGCCCCGGCGATGAGGACGGCCTTCACGCGGTCTGCACCCCCTGGGTCAGGTGGTCCCCGAGCCGCCACAGGCCGGCGCCGTAGGAGGACTTCACGAGCACGACGTCACCCGGCCGCAGCTCCGCGTCGAGGAACGCGGCGGCGGCGTCGACGTCGTCGACCACCGCCACCTCCTCCCCCCACGAGCCCTCGTGCTGGGCGCCGTCGGCGATGCGGTGCGCGCCCTCCCCCACGACGACGAGGAGCTTGACGTTGAGCCGGACCGCGAGACGCCCGATGAGGTCGTGCGCCTCGCCCGCCTCGTCGCCGAGCTCGCGCATCTCCCCCAGCACGGCCACCGAGCGCCGGTCGCGGCCGGCGAGGACCGCCAGGGCCTTGAGCGCGGCGCGCATGGAGTCGGGGTTGGCGTTGTAGGAGTCGTCGACGACGGTCACGCCGTCGGGGCGCTCGACGACGTGCATGCGGTGCGGCGACAGCGCGTCCGCGAGCGACAGGCCGGTCGCGACCTCGTCGAGGTCCAGCCCGACGGCCAGCCCCGCGGCGGCCGCCGCCAGCGCGTTGTGCACGTGGTGCTCCCCGACGAGGCGCAGCCGCACGGGGGCCGAGCCGCCGCGGGCGGTGAGCGTGAACGAGGGGCGCCCCGCACGGTCGAGCTGCACGTCGACGGCCCGCACGTCGGCGGTGGGGGCGCTGCCGAACCACACGACGTCGCCCGGCGCGCGCTCGGCCATCGCCTGCACGCGCAGGTCGTCGACGTTGAGCACGGCCACCCCGCCGGGCGCCAGCCCGTCGACGATCTCCGCCTTCGCGCGCGCCACGGCCTCGATGCCGCCGAAGCCGCCGAGATGCGCCTGCCCGACGACGAGCACGACGGACACGTCCGGCGGCGCGATCCGCGTGAGGTACGTCAGGTGCCCGGGGCCGCTCGCGCCCATCTCGAGGACGAGGAACCGCGTCCGCTCGTCGGCCCGCAGCACCGTCAGCGGCAGCCCGATCTCGTTGTTGAACGACCGCACCGGCGCGACGGTCGGGCCCGCGGCGGAGCACAGCTGCGCCAGCAGGTCCTTCGTCGTCGTCTTGCCGACCGAGCCGGTCACCCCGATGACCCGCAGCCCCGCGCCGCCCGGCTCGACCGAGGCCTCGCGGAGCCGGCCGAGGACGTCACGGGCGAGCTCGCCGAGGGCCGCGACGGGGTCGTCGACCACGACGGCCGGCAGGGGCGACCCTTCGGGCCCCGCCAGCTCCCGCGCGGCCAGCACGAGGACCGCTCCCGCCGCGACGGCGGACGCCGCGTGGTCGTGCCCGTCCGCGTGCTCCCCGGCGATGGCGACGAACAGCGCCCCGGGGTCCACCTCGCGCGAGTCGCTCACCACCGGCCCGCTCACGACGGTCGCGGGGTCGACCGGCCCGGTCAGCCGCCCGCCCGTCGCGTCGGCCAGCTCGGCCGCGGTCAGCGCGATCACGCGGGCAGCCCCGCGGTCCCGGCCCGGTGGCGGCGCTGCGCCTCCAGGTACACGTCACGGTCGTTGTAGCGGTGGAACACCCCGGCGATCTCCTGGGTCGGTTCGTGGCCCTTGCCCGTCACGATGACGGTGTCGGGCTCGTGCGCCGCGGCGACGGCGTCGAGCAGGCCCTGGCGGCGGTCGGTGGCCTCGACCACGTCGTGCAGGTCGGGGCGCACGGACCGCACGCCCTCGAGGATGGCGGCCCGGATGGACGCGGGGTCCTCCGAGCGCGGGTTCTCGTCCGTGACGACGACGACGTCGGCCAGGCGGGCGGCGATCTCCCCCATGATCGGCCGCTTGCCCCGGTCGCGGTCGCCGTCGGAGCCGAGGACGAGCACGAGCCGCCCCGGCGTGATCGGCCGCACGGCCTCCAGCGCCAGCACCAGCGCGTCCGGGGTGTGGGCGTAGTCGACGAGGCACAGCGGCAGCCCGTCGCCGCGCTCGACGACGCGCTCCATCCGTCCGGGCACGGCGTGCGCGGCGCCGACGGCGGCGATCGCGGTGCCCAGCGGCACCCCGGCGGCGTGCGCGACGACGACGGCGAGGGCCGCGTTGGAGACGTTCACGAGCCCCGGCAGCGGGCTGGCCGCCTCGTGCGTCGTCCCGTCCGGGCCCCGCAGGGTGAACCGTGAGCCGACGCCGTCCAGCCCGACGTCGGCCGCGACCACGGCCCAGTCGGCCTCGTCGGCCCCCGGCGCCCCGACGTGCGTGGCGACGGTCTCGACCGGCACGGTCGCCTCCGTCGCCAGCCGCCGGCCCCAGTCGTCGTCGACGACGACCACCGCGCGGCGCGCGTGCGCCGGGGTGAACAGGGCCGCCTTGGCGGCGAAGTAGCCCTCCATGTCGCCGTGGAAGTCGAGGTGGTCGCGCTGGAGGTTGGTGAAGGCCGCCACGTCGGCGACGAACCCCTCGACGCGGCCCAGGGCCAGCGCGTGCGACGACACCTCCGTGGTGAGGGCGCCCGCGCCGCGCTCGAGCGCCAGCGCGCAGATCGCCTGCAGCACCGGCGCCTCGACCGTCGTGCGCGGGCTCTCGATGGACTCCTCGCCGATCCGCAGCTCCACCGTGCCGAGCACGGCGGTCACCGGGTGGACGGCCCGCAGGGCCGCGTCGACGAAGTAGCTCGTCGTCGTCTTGCCGTTCGTGCCCGTGACGCCGACGGTCACGAGCCGGTCCGCCGGGTGCCCGTGCAGCCAGGCGGCCACGGGCCCGGCCAGCGCGCGCGGGTCCGCCGCGAGCAGCACGGGCACCCGGTCCGCCAGCCCGGCGTCGGCCAGGTGGGACAGGCCCTCGTCGTCGGTGAGGACGGCGGCCGCACCGAGGTCGAGGGCCTGGGCGGCGAAGCGGGCCGCGTGCACGGTCAGGCCGCGGACGGCGACGAAGAGGTCGCCGGGAGCCACGTCGCCGGAGGCGACCGTCACGCCGCTGACCTGCACGTCCGCCGCCGGGGCTCCCGCCGCGGCGAGGCCGTGGGCGGCGGCGAGGTCGGTCACCCGGCGGGCCGTCGGGGCGTGCGGGCGCAGCCGACCCTGGGGGGACGTCATGGGGCGAGGCTACCCCGCGCCCGGCGGCCGGCCCGGTCCGCCGTGCCCGGGGACCCGGCCGCGGCCGCGGCCGTCGGCGTGGCGTCCACCACGTCGCGCACCACGTCGCTCACCACGCCGCTCACCACGCTGCTCACCACGTCGTCGGGTACAGCGTCGGGGCCGTGCCGGAGGGCGCGACGCCGAGCTCCCCGAGGGCGTACCGCGTGACGTCCTGGAACACCGGCGCCGCCACCGTGCCACCCCACTCGGACGTGCGCGGGTTGTGCAGGATGACGCTCACGACGAGCCGCGGGTCGTCGACGGGAGCCACGCCGATGAAGGAGGCCGTGATGCCCTGCACGCCGTCGACCCAGTTCTGGGCGGTGCCGGTCTTGCCGGCGACGCGGTAGCCCTCGATGGCCGCGCTGCCGCCCGTGCCGTCGTCGACGACGCTCTCGAGCATGCTGAGCACGGTCCCGGCCGTCTCCGCGGAGACGACCTGCGTGGAGGCCGCGGGGGCGGCCGGCGTGAAGGTCCCGTCCTCGTCCGTCGTGCCGGCGACGAGGTGCGGCGCCACCCGGACGCCGCCGTTGGCGATCGTCGCGAAGACGCTCGTCGCCTGCACCGCCGTGACGGAGAGCGCCTGGCCGAACAGGACCGCGTACTGGGAGCGGCCGTCCCACTCCTCGGCGGGCAGCAGCCGCCCGGCCGACTCCCCCGGCAGCTCGATCCCGGTGCGGGCGCCGAAGCCGAAGCGGCGCAGGTACTCTTCGCGCGTCGGCTCGCTCAGCCGCTGGCCGATCATGACGGTTCCGGTGTTCGACGACTCCGCGAGCACGCCCGTCGTCGTCAGTCGCTGCAGCTCGTGCTCGTGGGAGTCCTTGAAGGTCTGCCCGTTCTCCGTCGTGTACGTGTACGGGACCTCGTACTGGTCCGTCGGCGTCGTGATGCCCTGCTCGAGCGCGGCGGCCATCGTGACGACCTTGCCGGTCGACCCGGGCTCGAAGACGTCCGAGACCGACGGGGTCAGCGACCCCGTGCTGCCGCCGGGGCTGTTCGGGTCGATGCTGCCCGAGTCGGCGAGCGCCAGGACCGCGCCGGTCCGCGGGTCCATGACGACGACCGTGCCGCTGTCGGAGCCCGTCGCGGCCACCTGCGCGTCGAGGGCCGCCTGGGCCTTCCACTGGATGTCGGAGACGATCGTCGTGCGCACCGACAGCCCGTCGCGCGCCGGGTCGCCCTCGCTGTAGCCGCCCGGGATGGCCTGCCCCATGCGGCCGCGCTCGTACTGCTCCCAGCCCGCCTCGCCCGTGAGCGTGCCGTCGAGCGCCGCCTCGAGGCCCGCCACGCCCTGGTCGGACGAGTTGACGAAGCCCACGACGTTCCCGGCCAGCGTGCCGTTGGGGTACACGCGGTCGGGCACCATGTCGACGCCGATGCCCGGCAGCCCCAGGGACCGGATCTCGCGGGCGATCTCGGGCAGCACGTCCTTCTGCAGCACCTTGTAGCCCGCCTCGCCGACGAGCCGCCCGCCGAGCTCGGCCACGTCGGCGTCGAGCAGCGGCGCGAGGAGCTGCGCCACGCCCGCCGCGCCCTCGGGCGCCTCGTCGGAGCCGCGGAACTCGGCGACCTGGTGCTGGTTGACCCACACGACGTAGCGCTCGACGGAGGTCGCCAGCGCGACGCCGTCCGCGTCGGTGATCTGGCCGCGGGTGCCGAGCACCTCGGTCCGCGTCGTCAGCCGCGAGGCCAGCGCCTCCTCCGCACGCGCCGGCCCGACGACGACCTGCACCCACACGAGGCGGCCCGCGAAGACGGCCAGGAGCGCCAGGACGAGGACCGTGAGGAACGCGGTGCGTCCCCGGGCGTCGGCGGCGACCGGGCCCAGCGCGCCGGGACGGCGGCCGCCGCGCCCGCCCGCGCCGCCACCTCCTCCGCCGGCGCCGGCGCGGGCGGGACGGGCGTTGCCGGCGCCGGACGCCGGACGGCGGTTGGTGCCGACGACGCCGGGCCGGACGGCCGTGGACGTCGTGGCGCCCCTGGTGGCGGTGGCGCTGGTCGTGGTGGCGCTGGTGGTGGTGGCGCGGGCGGCGCCGCCAGGGGTGGCGGTCGCCCCCGGGGCGCGCCGAGCCGGACGCGGCGTCGTCGTCGTCATCCCGCTGCCCCCGGCCGGCCCTGGACGGTGCCGTCGGACAGGCGGATCCACCCCGTGCCGTCGGCGGGGACCATGCCGAGCGCCGTCGCCGCCCGTGCGAGCGAGCCCGGCGCCGAGCGCTCGTCGAGCTCGGCCTGCAGGTCCTTGCGGTCCTGCTCGAGCTGGCCGAGCGTGCTGGAGAGCTCGTACTTCGCGTACGCGCCGCCGGCCATGGTGGTGTTGAGCAGCAGCGCGGTCAGCAGGGCGGCGCCCAGCACGGCCATGCAGAGCAGCACGAAGGGGACCCGCGTGCGGGCCTGCAGCGGGGCGCGCACCAGGCGCAGCCGCGGCGCGGGCGCGGTCGACGGCGCGCCCGCGCGACGGGGGGACGGGGCTGCCCCGGGTGCGGCTGAGGCTGCGGATGACGGTGCGGATGACGGCACGGGGGCCGTGCGGTGACGGTCGGGGCCGACGGCCCGGGCGGCGCTCGCGCTCATGCCACGCTCCTCGATCGCTGCTGGGGGGACGGTGCCGGTCGGACGGGTCCGGGGGTGGACGTGGGTGTGTCGGCGGGGCTCCGCAGGCGGGCCGGGCGGCCCGGTCCCCCGCGACGCGCCGGGCGCGACCCGCGGGGCGCCGCGTCGCCCGCCGCGGCGGGGCGCCGGTGCGCGGGCGTCGGGCGCGTCCGCTCCGCCGCGCGCAGCCGCACGGACTGCGCGCGCGGGTTGCGGGCGAGCTCGGCCTCGTCGGCCTCCTCCGCGCCGCGGGTGAGCAGGCGCAGGTAGGGCGCGTCGTCGGCGGTCTCGACCGGCATTCCCGGTGGGGCCGACGACGTGGCGCCGGCGGCCAGCGCGCGCTTGACGATGCGGTCCTCGAGGGACTGGTACGCCTCCACGACGATGCGGCCGCCGACCGCCAGGACGTCCACGGCGGCCGGGACGGCCCGTCCGAGCACCTCGAGCTCGCCGTTCACCTCGATGCGCAGCGCCTGGAAGGTCCGCTTGGCCGGGTGGCCGCCCGTCGCGCGCGCCGCGGCCGGGATGGCGGCCCGGACGATCTCCACCAGCTCCTCCGTGCGCTCCAGCGGCCGGCGCGCCCGCGCGGCGACGACCGACCGAGCGATCCGCGGCGCGAAGCGCTCCTCGCCCCAGTCGCGCAGCACGCGCACGAGCTCGCGCTCGTCGTAGGTGTTGAGCACGTCGGCGGCGGTCGGGCCCGTCGTGGGGTCCATCCGCATGTCGAGCGGGGCGTCTCGGGCGTAGGAGAAGCCGCGGTCGACCTCGTCGAGCTGCAGCGAGGACACGCCGAGGTCCATGAGCACGCCGTCGACGGCCGGCAGGCCGAGGTCGTCGAGGACCGCGCGCATCTCGTCGTACACCGCGTGGACGCCGACGAACCGGTCGCCGAACGGCGCGAGCCGCCGGCCCGCGAGCGCGAGCGCCTGCGGGTCGCGGTCGAGGCCGACGACGCGCACGTGCGGCAGCGCCCGCAGCACGCCCTCCGTGTGGCCGCCCATCCCGAGCGTCGCGTCGACGAGGACCGCGCCCGGCGCGGCCAGCGCGGGGGCGAGCAGCTCCACGCACCGGTCGAGCAGCACCGGGACGTGCCGCGCCGCGGCGTCGTCCACGGGCTCGGTCATCGGTCCTCCTGGCCGGTCGCTCGCGGTCGTGGGGCGGGTGGTGCTCGGTACGGGGTCGTGCGTCATGGCGATGTGTCGAGCTCGTCGTGCGTCGTGCTCGGTCGTGCCCGTCGTGCGGGTGGGCCTGCCGGGGTGGCAGGCCGGACGGCCCTCCACCGTCCGGCCAGATCCCCCTCCGAACCCCCTGCCGCCGGGGAAGTGCGGCAGCGGGATCGGGGGGAGGTCTCGTCGGACGACGGCGTCGCCGGTCGTGCGGGTGGTGCTGGTCGTACCGGTCGTGCTGGTCGTGCGGGTCAGGGCACCTCGCCCGGGAAGCCCTCCTCGACCGCCTCGGCGTAGCCCGCCTCCTTCTCGGCCAGGTAGGCCTCCCACGAGGGGAGGTCCCAGATCTCGACGCGGTTGCCCGTGCCGATGACGGCGACCTCCCGGTCCAGCCCGGCGTAGCGTCGCAGCACCGGCGGGATCGAGAGGCGGCCCTGCTTGTCGGGCAGCTCGTCGCTGGCCCCGGAGAGGAACACCCGCAGGTAGTCCCGGCTCGAGCGGTTGAGCAACGGGTTGCGGCTCAGCGCGTCGTGGATGCGGTGGAACTCGGCCGGCGGCAGCAGGTACAGGCAGCGCTCCTGCCCCCGCGTCATGACGAGCCCCGCCGCGAGCCGGGCCCGGAACTTCGCCGGGAGGATGAGCCGGCCCTTGTCGTCGAGCCGTGGGGTGTACGTGCCGAGGAAGGGCACGACGCCGCTGAGCACGCCGCTCGACGCATCGTCCACACCCCGCCTCCCCCTCCGGACCACCGGCGACCCCACACCGCTCCCGTGCGCCCCACCGTACTCCACATCCATCCACCGCACACCCCTGCCTTCCCCGACCGTTCTCGTGCAGGGTGCGTCGTCGCAGGACAGAGCGGTGGTGCGGAGTGGAGCGACACGACGTGTCATCAGCGGACGACGGCGCCGCCGACGGTGTCCGACGACGCCACAGCGCGCGACCGGCACTGCGCGGCCCGCCTCGTGCGGCCCGCCCCAGTGCGCGGTGGAGGGACGTGGAGGGCGCCGGCGCCCCCGACCGGGACGCCGGTGGAGGGAGAGGGAGGGAGCCGGCGGGCCCCGCGCCGCGATGTCGGTGGAGGGAGAGGGAGGGGCGCGGCGGGCCCCGGCCCCGCAACCACCAGCGCCCGCGGAGCGGTCCGGGCGGCCCCGCGGGCGCCGCTCGTTCGCGCGGTCGGGTGGTCCTCCTGAGGGTCCCCGGATCGGTGCGCGAGGGGTCGGCGGCGCGTCTAGGCTCGTCGCCACCACGCCGAGGAGCCGCACATGATGTCCGTCCCGCCCGCGCCCGCCGAGATCGACCACCTGGCTGCCGTGGGCGCGCGCCTGTCCGCGGCGATGAGCTCCGTCGTCGTGGGACGGCCGGACCTCGTGCGGACGAGCCTGGCGGTGCTGCTGGCCGGCGGGCACCTCCTGCTGGAGGACGTCCCCGGCCTGGGCAAGACGACCCTCGCGAAGGCGCTGGCGCGGTCCATCGACTGCACGGTCGGTCGCGTGCAGTTCACCCCGGACCTCCTGCCGAGCGACCTCACGGGCGTCACCATCTACCGCCCGCAGACGCAGGAGTTCGAGTTCCGGCCCGGGCCCGTGTTCGCGCACGTCGTCATCGGCGACGAGATCAACCGCGCCTCCCCCAAGACGCAGGCCGCTCTGCTCGAGTGCATGCAGGAGGCGCAGACGACCGTCGACGGCACCACCTACCCCCTGCCGCGGCCGTTCTTCGTCGTCGCCACCCAGAACCCGGTCGAGATGGAGGGCACCTACCCCCTTCCCGAGGCGCAGCGCGACCGGTTCATGGCCCGCCTGTCCGTCGGCTACCCCGACGCCGCCACCGAGGTCGAGCTGCTCGACCGCAACGAGGACGGGGACCCGCTCGACGACCTCGCCCCCGTGACGGAGGCCGCGGAGGTGGAGCGGCTCGTCGCGGTGGCCCGCCGGCTGCACGCCTCCCCCGCCGTCAAGCGGTACGTCGTCGACCTCGTCGCGGCGACCCGGACGGACAACGGGCTGCGGCTGGGCGCGTCCCCCCGCGCGTCCGTGCAGCTGCTGCGCGCGGCGAAGGCGCTGGCCGCGCTCGGGGGCCGGGACCACGTGCTGCCCGACGACGTGCAGGAGCTCGCCGTCCCCGTCCTCGCCCACCGGCTGCTGCCCTCGGCGCAGGCCCGCACCTCCGGCCGGACGACGGCCGACGTGGTGCGTGCGGTGCTCGACCAGGTCCCGCTGCCCGCGGCGTCCCCGGTCCTGGCGTCGGCCGGCCGCGGGCGCCGGGCCGCCCCCTGATGCGGCTGCGGCCGACCGTCCGCGGCACCGTCCTGGCCCTCGCGGGCCTCGCGCTGCTGTGGGTCGGCGCGCTGCTCGGGTCGGACGACGTGGTGCAGCTCGGCACCGTCGCGGTGCTGCTCGTGGCGGCCTCGGTCGTGGTGACGGGCCTGCGGGACCCGGGCCGCGGCCGCCACCGGCTCCGCGTCACGCGCAGCACCTCGCCGCCCACGCTGACCGCGGGCCGCCCGGCGCAGGTCCGCACGGCCCTGCGCGCGGCGACGGCGGACGGTGCCCGGCGGCTGGCCGGCGCCCGGCTCCAGGAGGCCGCCGACGACGAGCTCACCGGCGGGCTGCCCCTGCGCGTGCGTGCCGTGCGCGTCCCGGGCGGCGCCGGCCTGAGCTACACGGTGCGCCCCACCCGGCGCGGCGTCTGGGCCCTGGGCCCCCTCACGCTCACGCGCGGCGACGTCTTCGGCGTCGTGCGCGTGCGCCGGGAGGTCGGCACGGAGACCCTGCTGCGGGTCTGGCCGGCCACCGTCGCGCTGCCCGCCCCGCGGGAGGTCCTGCCCGGCGCTCCGGAGCAGACCGTGCTCGGGGCCCTCACGCCGGCACCCGACGACGTCTCCCTGCGCGAGTACCGCGAGGGCGACGACCTGCGTCGCGTCCACTGGCGCAGCAGCGCCCGGCTGGGCGAGCTCGTCGTGCGGACCGACGAGCGAGCCGGCACCCGACCGGCGACGGTCCTCGTCGACACGCCCGCCGACCCGGACGCCCTGGAGTGGACGCTCGGCCTCGGCGCGTCGATGGCGCTGGCGCTGCTCGACGCGGGCCACGCCGTGCGCTTCGTGCCCGCGGACCCCGACGGGGACCCCGCGGAGACCTTCGTGCACGTGACGGGCGGCGCGGACGCACGCGCCGCCGTCCTCGACAGCACCGTGGAGCTCGTCCCGGCCGCCTCCGGGGCCGCGGCCGCCGCGGGTGTCCGGCGCGCGGCCCGGGCGCTGGGGCACGCCTCCGGCGAGCGGGAGGTCCTCCTCGCCGTGGTGGGGACCGAGCCCGTGCCCGCCGACGACCCCCTCCTGCCCCTCGGGGCCGGAGCCGACGCGTACGCGGTGGTGCGCCACGAGGGCAGCGACACGACGCGCGAACGGGCGCACGACGTGGCCGAGCTGCTCGGCCGGCACGGCTGGCACGTCGCGCTCGCCGCCGTCGGCGAGCACCCGGCCCGGGTCTGGGAGCGGCTGCTCGTCGGGGTGCCCGCATGAGCGCGGCCACCGTCACCGGGGCGCGTCCGTCGCCGGCCCCGGCCGGAGGCCCCGCCCCCGGACGGGGCGCGCCGGCCGGCGGCGGTCGCGGGCGTCCCGCCCCGGCCCCGCGCGCCTGGGTCGACGCCGTCGGCACCGCGCTCGTGGCCCTCGCGACGGCGGGTGCCGTCCTGGCGCTGGGCCACCTCCTGCTGCCCGGGTCCTGGCGGACCGTCACGTGGCTGGTCCTGCTGCTGGCGGCGGGCGCGGTGGCCGCGACGCGGGCGGCCGCGGGGCGCCGCGCACGGTGGCTGCCGACCGTGGTCGGCGCCGCCGTCCTCCTGGTGACCCTCGTCGTGCGCTACGGGGGGTCCCCCACGCTCGGGGCGGCGGGCACGGCACGGGAGGTGGCACGCGAGGGCACGAGGGCGATCCAGGTCGGCGTCGTGCCGCTGGAGAGCGTTCCCGGCACGGAGCTGCTCGTCGTCGCGGGCGCCGCCGCGGTCCTGCTGCTGGCCGACACCCTCGCCGTGGCCCTGCGGCTGCCCGCCATGGCGGCGCTGCCCCTCGTGACGCTGTGGGTGCCCACGGTCGTGCTGGCCGTCCCGGCACCGGGCTCCGCGCTGTGGGCCGCGGGGATGCCCTGGCTCCTGCTCCTGGCGTGGGACCGCGGGCGTGAGGACCGCCGCGCGGGCCTCGCGCGCGGGCAGGACCTCGGGCGGCGCGCCCAGGGCGCCGCGGTCTCGGCGCTGGTCGTCGTCGCGCTCGCCGCCCTGGCGACACCCCTGGCCGCGGGCGGGCTCTCGGCGCTGCCGGGCTGGGCGCGGCTGGACGTGCCCGACCTCGGGACGCAGCCGGTGGGTCCGCTCACGCTGAGCGACGACCTCGACCTCCGGGAGAGCCTGGGCGCCCGCTCGCAGCAGGAGGTGCTGCGCTACACGCTCACGGCCACGGAGGGCGCCGAGGACGGCACCGCCGCCCCGCCGGACCTGGCGGCGGCGGTGGGTCCGCTCCGGGCCTTCACGCTCGCGGAGTACGACGGGCGCTCCTGGGAGCGCACGGATGCCCAGGCCCTGCAGGAGGTGCCGGCCGAGCCGTTCGGCAGCAGCGGCGGCGACGTGCCGCAGCGCGCCGTGGTCGAGGTCGCGGTGACGGTCAACCTGCTCGACGAGCGGCGCCTGCCCATCACCACGACGCCCCGGCTGCTCGACGTCCCCGCCGGCTGGGAGTACGACGTCGCGCGCGACGAGGTCGTCAACGACCGCCCGACGCGGGACGGCATGCGCTACCGGATGGTCGCGGTCGTCCCGGAGCTGTCGCCCGACGACCTCGCCCGCGCGGAGGCCGTCGTGCCGCCGGACGCCACCGAGGACTACCTCCAGCTGCCGCAGACCGAGCACCTCGAGGACGTGCGGGCCCTCGCGGCCGAGCTCACCGCGGAGGCGGGCACGCCGTACGCCCGCGCCGCCGCCCTGCAGACGTTCTTCCGCTCGGCCGCGGAGTTCACCTACGACACCCGGGTGTCGGACGCGACGAGCGAGGACGCCGTCTGGGACTTCCTGCGGTCGCGGCGCGGCTACTGCGTGCAGTTCGCCACCGCGATGACCGTCATGGCCCGCACGCTCGGGATCCCGGCACGCATGGGGGTCGGCTTCCTGCCGGGGCAGGCGGTGGGCGAGTCCACGCGGCGCGTGACGGGCCAGCAGGCGCACACGTGGCCGGAGCTGTATTTCGAGGGCTACGGCTGGGTGCGCTTCGAGCCGACGCCCGCCGTGCAGACGGGCAGCGCGCCCTCCTGGACGACGCCCGCGAGCAGCGGTGGCGCCGAGCCGCAGCCCGACCAGGCGGAGCCGTCGGCGGCGGCGCCGGGCACGCAGCCCTCGGCCTCCGCGTCCGCCTCGACGGGTGCCTCGGCGACGGCCTCCGCCGGGCCGGGCGCGGGTCCGGGCGGCGCGCAGGGCTGGCTGCTCCCGGCAGGCGTCCTGGCCGTCCTCGGACTCCTCGCGGGGACGGTCGCGCTCGTCGGCCGACGTCGTCGCCCCGTCATGGACTCACCCGACGCCGTCTGGGCCGCCCTCGTCGACGACCTGCGCCGTGCCGGGGTGAGCGTGCCGGTGGCGACGACGCCGCGGGCGGCCCCCGGAGCAGTGGGCGGCGCGTTGGCCGAGCGCGGGTGGGACCCGCTGGACGCGCCGGCCGCGGCGGCGCTCGGGGATCTCGCCGCCGCCGTCGAGCGGCACCGGTACGCCCCAGGGGAGCAGGTCGGCGTCCCCCCCGACCGGCTCCGGGAGCAGGCGGCGCTCGTCGTCGCCGGGGTCCGGGCGTCGGCCGCCGCGGCCCGGACCTCGCGCCCCGCCCGCACCTGACCGGTCAGGGCGGCGAGCGCCCGGAGGATCGTCCGGGGCCTCGCCGGCGACGTCGTCGAGGGGGCTGCGACCTGCCTCCGGGCACCGATCGGTCGCGGCTCGGTGCGGGGCTGCCCGCTCCGGCAGCAGGCTGTCACCCGGGCGCGCGCGACAGGCTCCTCTGGTCAGCGCGCACCACGCGCATTCCGCACGACCCTCCCCCGCACGACGAGAGCCCCGCACGGCGAGGCGTGCGGGGCTCTCGTCGACTGGGGGACGGCCGGGACGTCAGACCGTCGCAGAGTCAGCGGTCGCCGGGCTCCCGGCGACGGTCCCAGCGCTGCTCCATGCGGGACATGAACCCGGGCTTCGACGACCGGGCCGGGGCGGGGCGTCCGGCGTTGGGCGCCGCGGTCGGCACCTGCCCACGCCGACGTGGTTCGGCGAACGCGTACGCCACCGACGCGAACATCAGCACGAAGCCGACGACGCCGAGGAGGACGAGACCGTCGCCCGCCGCACCGAGGACGAGCAGGAGGAGGCCGACGGCGGTCCCCACGCCGGCCAGGACCCACCGCCCCACGGACCGGCGGGATCGCTGGGTGAGCGTGTTGGCGAGCCGCGGGTCGTCAGTCGTGAGCTGACGCTCCATCTGCTCGAGCACGCGCTGCTCGTACTCAGAGAGGGGCATGGCGACTCCTGTGTGCGCGCCACCGTCGTTCGGACGTGGTCACGATAGATCGCGGTGGGGCGCACCGGTAGTCGAGCGACCGGGTGCTTCTCAGTCTCACAGCGCTGCCGTCCGGGTGTCCGAGGACACGCCGAGGACACGCCGGGAGCGCGCCACGAGCGCACCCCGGGCGGCACCGGACGACGGCCGGCGGCAGCGCGTCACGAGACCCGCAGCCCCGTGACCGCGGTCCCGGTCTCGACCACGTACCCCCGCTCGACGCGGTCGCGTGCCGCCTCGACGAAGCGCTCGGCGGCCTCCAGCGCCGCCTGCGCCCGGGCGGGCGGGACGGCGCCGAAGCTGCCCGCGTCGACGGCCGCCCGCAGCGGCGCCGCGGCCGCGAAGTAGTGGGCCCAGGACGCGAGGCCGGGCTCCGCCGTCTCGAGGAGGTCCCACACCGTCCGCACGGCACGCCGTCCCGTGAGCGGACCCACGTGCTCGACCACCGCGCCGGCGGCCCGCAGGGCGGCGAGATGGGCGTGGCTGAACACCTCCCAGGCCTCGGCGGACAGGCGCGCGGCGACGAGCTCCCCGTCCGCGCGCGCGAGCAGCGTCAGCACCTTGTGCCCGACGGGCGCCGGCGGCACCGCCGCACCCGTGGTCCCCGCCACCGTCCCGCTCGTCGCCCGCACCGGACGTGCCACCCGCACCGCCGCCACCATCTGCTCACCCTCCGCCTCGTCGAACCCCCGGCACCCGACGCGCCGCCGCACGTCCCGCCCCGTCCAGCCCTGCCGCTCCGCACGTGCCCGGGCGTCCCGCCCGGACCCCGCGCCGCACACCCTGTGTAACGTCACGACGTGCCCCGACAGTCCCGTCCCGGACGCCGATCAGCCAACCACGGGGCACCGACACGCCCCCTCGCGCCGTGGCCCGACGGGCCCGTGACGGTGCCGACGGGGACGGTCCGCGTCGTCAGCGACCCCGACCGGCCGCGACTGGTCACCCTCCTCGTCAACGAGGTGCCCAGCTCGGCGCTCGACCTCGACGACCCCGCCTGGCTCGACTTCGAGTACATGCAGCAGATGGCCCTCGTCGTGGACGCCGCGGCGCCCGGGGGCACGTCCGTGGACGTCGTCCACCTGGGGGCCGGCGGCTGCGCGCTGGCCCGCGCCCTCGACGCCCGGCACCCGGGCTCCCGGCAGCTCGCGGTGGAGCTGGACACGGCGCTGCCCGACCTCGCCCGCGCCTGGTTCGGGCTGCCACGGGCCCCACGCCTGCGGATCCGCGCCGGTGACGCGCGGGCCGTGCTGGCGGCGCTGCCGACGGCCTCGGCCGACGTGGTGGTGCGGGACGTCTTCGCCGGCGCCACCACCCCTCCGCACGTGCGGACGCACGGCTTCACGGCCGAGGCGGTGCGGGTGCTGCGGCCCGGCGGCGTCTACCTCGCCAACGCGGCCGATCGGCCGCCGCTGGCCGCCGCCCGGTCGGAGGCGGCCACGCTGCGCCGGCTGTTCGCGCACGTGGCCGTCGTCGCCGAGCCCGGCCTCCTGCGCGGCCGGGGGTACGGCAACGTCGTGCTCGTGGGCACGGACCGCGACGGGCTCCTCGACGACCCCGTGCTCGCCCGCGCGGTGCGCAGCCTGCCCGCGCCGGCCCGGCTGCTCGTCGGGCCCGACCTCGACGCCTTCGTCGGCACCGCGCCGCCGCTCGTGGACGCGGCCGCACCGCCGGACGTCGACGCGGCCGCACCGCTGGACGACGACGGGCCGCAGCCATAGCGGCTGCGGCCCGTCGATCGGTCCCCCGGCCACGGCCGGAGGGCGCTCAGCGCGAGGTCAGAGCGGGCGGACCTGCTCCGCCTGGGGGCCCTTCGGGCCCTGGGTGATCTCGAACTCGACGCGCTGGCCCTCGTCGAGGCTGCGGTAGCCCTGCGAGTCGATGGCGGAGTAGTGGACGAAGACGTCAGCGCCGCCGCCGTCCTGGGCGATGAACCCGTAGCCCTTCTCCGCGTTGAACCACTTGACAGCACCCTGTGCCATGTCCCTGTCCTTCTCGTCCTGCCGGTGACGCCGCGGACCCCACGTCCACGGCGTGCCGCAATGCCTCACGTCCTGCACCGGTGGGACCAGCAGAGCTGCGGGTGCCGGCCCGTACGGGTCGGCGCCGGTCAAGCGTCAGTACGTCACTGCAACAGCGCCGATCATGGCACGTCAGGGCCGGGGACCGCCACGGTTCCGCGGCACGGACCACACGTCCGTCGTCAGGGCCACCTGCGCCTGGACGTGCAAGGCAGCAGTGCAGGCCAGCAGTGCAGGCCAGCAGTGCAGGCCAGCAGTGCGGGCCAGCCGTGCACGCATACGGTGCGGGCCAGCGCTGCCGGTCGGCCCTGCCGGTCAGCGGTGCCCGTCGTCCTGCTGGGCCAGGAACCGCTCGAACTCGGCGCCGAGCTCGTCGGCCGTCGGCAGCTCGGTCGTCGTCCCCAGGAGGTTCGAACGGCCCAGGTTGCGGGTGAAGGCGTCGTACTGCTCCTCCAGCGCGCGCACGACGTCCGCGACCTCGTCGGAGCCGCGCACCTGCCGCTCGATCTCGAGCATGGTGTCCTCGGCGGCCGCGGACAGCCCGCCGACCTCGAGGTCCAGCCCCGTGCGCCGCTGCACGCACTCCAGCGCCGTGATCGACGCCTGGGGGAACGGAGACTGGGCGAGGTAGTGCGGCACGTGCACGGCGTACCCCACCGCGTCGTGGCCCGCCTGCCCGAGCCGCAGCTCGAGCAGCGCCGACGCCGACGCGGGCACCTGCACGGTCCCGAACCACGGCGTGTGCGAGGTCACGAGGTCAGGGCGCGTGGCGTGCGCGGTGACGGTGAGGGGTCGCGTGTGCGGGATGCCCATGGGGATCCCGTGCAGGCCCACCGTGAGGGGCACCGCGAACCGCTCGACGACCTGCTGCACCGCCGCGACCCACCGCTCCCACTGCACGTCCGGCTCGACGCCGTGCAGGAGCAGGAACGGCACGCCCTCGGCGTCCTCGACGACGTCGACGGCGAGCTCCGGCGTGTCGTACGCCGTCCAGGTCGTGGCGTCGAAGGTCATCGTCGGGCGGCGGGACCGGTAGTCGACGAGCTGGTCCGCGTCGAACGTCACCAGCCGCTGCGTGCGCAGGGTCGTCGTCAGGTGCGCGGCGGCCGTACCGCCGGCCTGGCCCGCGTCGACGAAACCCTTGAGCACGTGCACCAGCACGGGCCCGCGCCCGTCCACCACGCGCTCGCGCACGCGGTCCGCCACGCCCTCGTCCACCGTGTACAGCTCTGCGGGGTCCAGCACGTCGTCCTCCTCGCCTCGTCCTGCCGCACGCAACGCCGGTACCCGCCGGATCCTTCCCGCCGCTGCGCCGGGTGTCGCGGCCCGCGCACCGGCCCGTCCGGCCAGGTCGTCCGCCGGACGCGTCGCCGGTCAGCGGGAGGGCAGGCGCACGACCTCCACGAAGAACTCGTCGATCTGCCGGACCACCTCGATGAACCGGTCGAAGTCCACGGGCTTCGTGACGTACGCGTTGGCGTGCAGCGCGTAGGAGCTGCGCACGTCCTCCTCCGCCTCGGACGTGGTGAGCACGACGACGGGGATGGAGCGCAGGGTCTCGTCGCGCTTCATCTCGTCGAGGACCTCGCGCCCGCTCTTGCGGGGCAGGTTGAGGTCGAGCAGGACGAGGTCCGGCGTCGGCGCGTCCGCGTGCGGCCCCTCCTTGCGCAGGTACTCCAGGGCGCTGACGCCGTCGGGCACGACCGTGAGGCGGTTGCGCAGCTTGTTGTCCTCGAACGCCTCGCGGGTCATGAGGACGTCGCCGGAGTCGTCCTCGACGAGGAGGACCTCCACCGGGCGCGACCCCTGCGTGCTCTGCGTGCTCATCGTGCTCCGTCCTGCCCCTGCGGGCCGTGCTCGGGGTCGGGGGCCGGGTCGGCGGCCGGGTCCGGTGCCGTGTCCGTTGCCGTGTCCGGTGCCGTGTCCGGTGCCGTGTCCGTTGCCATGTCCGGTGCCGTGTGCGGCGCCAGGTCGTCTGCCGGACCGGTGGTCAGGTCGTGGGCCGGCTCGAGAGCCGGCTCGAGAGCCGGGTCGGGGGCCGGGTCGGGGTGCGTCCAGCGGATGCTCGTGCCCACCTCCCCCGGCGGCAGGGGCTCGACGTGGATCTGCCCGCCGTGGTGCTCGACGATCTTCTTGCACAGCGCGAGCCCGATGCCGGTGCCGGCGTACACGTCCTTGGGGTGCAGGCGCTGGAAGATGACGAAGACGCGGTCCGCGTACTCGGGGTCGATGCCGATGCCGTTGTCGCGGCACTCGAGCTCCCAGCCGCCCTCGACGCGCCGCGCGCCGACGTGCACGTGCGGCGTCCGGTCGGGCGCGGCGAACTTCACCGCGTTGCCGACGAGGTTGAGCAGGAGCTGCACGAGCAGCGCCCGCTCCCCCCGCACCGTCGGCAGCGGGCCGTGCGTCACCCGCGCGCCCGTCTCGGCGATGCGGTGCTCCAGGTCGCCGACGGCCTCGTCGAGCGCCTCCGCCAGCGGCACGTCCGTCGCCTGCCCGCCGAGCCGGCCGACGCGGGAGAACTCGAGCAGGTCGGTGATGAGCCGCTGCATGCGCTTCGCGCCGTCGACGGCGAAGGCGATGTACTGGTCGGCGCGCTCGTCGAGCTCCCCGCCGTAGCGCTTCTGCAGGAGCTGGGTGAAGCTCGCGACCTTGCGCAGCGGCTCCTGGAGGTCGTGCGACGCGACGTAGGCGAACTGCTCGAGGTCGCGGTTGGACCGCTGCAGCTCGGCCGCCTGGTCCGTCAGGAGGGCGTGCGCGCGCGCCACCTCCTGCTGGGACCGCTGGGCGGCCTGCATCTGCTCGACGAGGGTCTGGCGCATGTGCTCGACGTCCCGGGCCAGCGCCGCGATCTCACCCGGCCCCGCCGAGCGCACGCGGTGCCCGAGCGCGCCGGCCGACACGATCCGGGTGTCCGCCGCGAGCGCGTCGAGCGGCCCGGTGACCCACCGCCGCAGCTGCGTCCACAGCAGCACCCCCACGACGGCGGCCGCGACGAGGAGCAGCCCCGAGATGGCCTGGGCGGCGAAGGTCCAGCCGCGCAGCGCGTCGGCGGCGGCGAGCCGTTCCTCGCGGACGAGCGCGGTGAACGCCCCGATCTCGGACCGCACCTCGTCGAACCGCGTCCGCCCCTCGTCCACCTGCTCGGGTCGGACGGAGGCGAGACCCTCCGCGTCCACCTGCGCGACGAGCGGCTCGGCGAAGCCCTCCCGCCACGCCTCGACGGCGCCGTCCACGTCCGCCGCCGCCGCCCGCAGCGCCGGCGTCACCTCCGTGCGGCGCGCGAGCTCGGAGGCGATGGCCGTGAACCCGCCCTCGGTCCCGGGGGCGTCGCCGTAGGGCGCGAGGGCGTCCGGGTCCCCCGTGAGGGCGTAGCCGCGCACCGCGGTCTCGTCGTCGACGAGCGCGAGGTAGGCCTCGTCGACGTCGAGCACCGCGGAGAAGTAGACCTCCGTCACCACGCGCTGCCGGTCCGCGAGCTGCACGTAGACGAGGACGGTGGCGACGATCGCCGCGCCGAGCACGAGCGCCGCGGCCAGCAGCAGCGCCTCGACCCGTCGGCGCAGGGTGAAGGGCGTCACGCGGGGGCCCCGTCCGCTGGTTCCCGCGGCGCCGCGTCCGCGTGCGCCGCGGAGCCGGGGACGCAGCCGAGGAGGACGAGCGCCGAGTCGTCGACGAGCGGCCCGCCGTGCAGCGCCTGCACCGCGTCCAGCACCGCCTCGACGACCCCCGAGCCGTCGCCGCGCGCGTCGGCCGCCCGCGCGACGCCCTCGACGACCGCGACGAGCCGCTCCTTGCCCAGCCGGTCGCCCTCGTCGTCGATCGTCGCCTCGAGCAGCCCGTCCGTGTAGACGAGCAGCCGCCAGTCGCCCTCGAGCGGCACGTGCTGCGGCTCCCACCCGCCGTCGAGCGGGAGGCCCAGCGCCCGTCCGCGGCGCACCGGCGGGACGACCGCGGTCGGCGGCCCGACGAGCAGCGCGGCGGGGTGCCCGGCCAGGTACAGCTCCGCCGACCGCCGGTCCGGCGCGACGACCACCATCGCGGCCGTCGTGAAGACCCAGTCGGCCGCGCGCTCGGCGCGCAGCACGCGCTCGAGCAGCGCGAGGATGCACGCGGGCGAGTGCTCGGCCAGCACGAGCGTGCGCCACGCGGTCCGCAGGGTGGCGCCCAGCGCGGCCTCGTCGGGGCCGTGCCCGCAGACGTCGCCGACCACCGCCAGCACGGTCCCGTCCGGCCGCTCGACCACGTCGTAGAAGTCGCCGCCCAGCACGCCGTCCCGGCCCGAGCGGTAGGCCACCTCGACCACGAGCCGCGGGTCGTGGACGACGGGCCGCGGCAGCAGGGCGCGCTCGAGGCGCAGCGTCTCCTGGGCGCGGACCCCGCTGCGGAACAGCTCGCGCTCCGCCGACTCCCACCGGGTGCGCTGCACCGCGTAGCGCACGGCACGGCCGAGCGTCTCGGGCTCGACGTCCTGCTTGACGAGGTAGTCCTGCGCGCCGGCGGCCACGGCGGCCAGCCCGGTGCGCGTGTCGGCCAGCCCGGTCAGCACCACCACGGGCGGCGCGCCGCCGGCGAGGAGCCGCTCGAGCGCCGGCAGCCCGCGGGCGTCGGGCAGGCCGAGGTCGAGCAGGACGCAGTCGGCGTCGAGCCGCTGCAGCGCCTCGTCGAGCGTCCGGGCCTGCACGAGCTCGACCTGCAGCCCGGCGTCCTGGAGGTGCTCGCGGACGAGCAGGGCGTCGGCGTCGTCGTCCTCGACGAGCAGGACGCGCAGGACGTCCTCGCGCGCCTCGTGCTCGCGCCCCGTGTCCGCGTGCGACGCGCCGGCCGCGGTCGCCGGCTCGTGGACCGACACCCTTACCTCCCGCCGTACGGACGGCGGCCGTGCAGGCCGCGTCGTGCCGAGCGCCGGGGGTCGCTGCCCGTGCTCCGGGCGGTGCGCCCGCGTCCCGGCGCGGCCCGGCAGCCGGGACGGACGGGACGCACGGTGCACCGCGTCCGCGTCGGATAATAGACGGCCCCCGCGGCCCGGACGGGTCCGGGCGGCGTGTCCGTGCTGCTCCACGGCCCGCGGTCGGTCGCGGGACGTGGTGCTGGAGGGGCGGCGGGAGTGGCGGCGGGCGTGGCGGCAGGAGGCGGGCAGAGGGTGACGGGTAGCGAGGACGCGCTGACGCAGCAGGTGCGGCACGAGCAGCGGACGGTCGACGTCCTCTACGCACGCCTCGACGCGCTGCGGGCGCACACGCGCGACCGGCTGGCGCGCGTGCGCCGGGAGGGCCCGTCGGGCTCCCCGCAGAACCGGTCGGAGCGCGACGCCTTCGCCACGCTGCACGAGGACCGCCTGCGGCAGCTCGAGGCCGTGGAGGACCGGCTCGCCTTCGGCCGCCTCGACCTGCGCGAGGCCCCGCACCGCTACATCGGGCGCCTCGGCCTGACGGACGACGACCAGACCCAGCTCCTCGTGGACTGGCGGGCCCCGGCGGCGCAGGCCTTCTACCGCGCGACCGCGGCGCGTCCGGACGGCGTCGTGCGCCGCCGGCACCTCGTCACCCGTGGCCGCGAGGTCACCGGGCTCGAGGACGAGGTGCTCGACCTCGACGCGCTCGAGGCGGAGGGCGGGGCGGGCCTGTCCACCCTGTCCGGCGAGGGCGCGCTCGTCGCGGCGCTCGCCGCGGGCCGGACCGGCCGCATGAACGACATCGTCGCGACGATCCAGGCCGAGCAGGACGCGATCATCCGCTCCGAGCTGGCCGGCGCGCTCGTCGTCCAGGGCGGTCCGGGCACCGGCAAGACGGCCGTCGCCCTGCACCGCGCGGCGTACCTGCTCTACGCGCACCGCAGGACGCTCGAGCGCTCGGGCGTCCTGCTGGTGGGGCCCTCGCGCACCTTCCTGCGGTACATCGACCAGGTGCTGCCCAGCCTCGGCGAGACGGGGGTCGTGACGACGACCGTGGCCGAGCTCCTGCCCGGCCTCGTCGCCACGGGGACCGAGGACGACGCGGTCGCCGCGCTCAAGGGCCGGGTCGTGATGGCGGAGGTCGTCGCGCGGGCCGTGCGGGCGCGGCAGCGGGTGCCGCAGGAGAGCACGACGATCCGGGTCGAGGGGCGCACCGTCGTCGTGCGGCCCGGGGACGTGGCGGCGGCGATCGCCCGCGCGCGCCGCAACCACCGGCCGCACAACGAGGCGCGCGTGACGTTCGTGCGCGACATGCTCGCCCGGCTGGCCGACCAGTACGTCGCCCAGCTGGGGCAGAAGGTCGACCCCGAGGACCGGGCCGAGGTCGTGGAGGAGCTGCGCACGACGCGGGAGGTGCGCATCGCGCTCAACCTCGCGTGGATGCCCCTGACGCCGCAGGGCCTCGTCGCCGACCTGTGGTCGCGGCCGTGGCGGCTCGAGCAGGCGGCGCCCATGCTGACCGCCCGGGACCGGGCGCTGCTGCGCCGCGACGCCGACGCGCCGTGGACCCCCGCGGACGTGCCGCTGCTCGACGAGGCCGCCGAGCTGCTCGGCGAGGACGACCAGGCCCAGCGCGCGCAGGCCCGCGCGGACGCCGAGCGGCGTGCCGCCGAGGTGGCCTACGCCCGCCAGGTGCTCGCCCAGACGGGTGCCGGCGGCATGGTGTCGGCGGAGATGCTCGCCGACCGCTTCACCGCCGGCGGGCCGGCGCTCACCACGGCCGAGCGGGCCGCGGCGGACCGGTCCTGGACGTACGGGCACGTCGTCGTCGACGAGGCGCAGGAGCTGTCGGCGATGGCGTGGCGGGTGCTGCTGCGGCGGGTGCCGACGCGGTCGCTGACGATCGTCGGTGACGTCGCGCAGACCTCAGCGCCCGGCGGCGCCCGGCGGTGGGCGACGGCGCTCGACCCGGTGCTGCGCGGGTCGTGGCGGCTGGCGGAGCTCACGGTGAACTACCGGACGCCCGCCGCCGTGACGGAGGCCGCGCGTCGGGTCGCGGTCGCCCAGGGCCTGCCCGTGAGCCCGCAGACCGCGGCCCGGGACCTGCCCGACGCGCTGCGCGTGGCGCGGGTGCCCGCGGGCGACCTGACCGACCGCGCGGCGGACGCCGCGGTGGCCGGGCTGGCCGAGGTGCGCGACGCCGCCGGAGCGGGCCGCGTGGCGGTGCTGGCCGCTGCCCCCGCCGTGGCGGCGCTGCGGGCGGGCGTGGCGGCGGCGCTCGTCGCGGCGGGCCGGGACGACGAGGGCCGGCGGACGGCCGTCGCCGACCCTGACGCGGCCGTCGTCGTGCTCGGTGCCCGCGAGGCCAAGGGCCTGGAGTTCGACCTGGTGGTGCTCGTCGAGCCGACCGAGGTGCTGGCCGAGGGGGCCGGCGACCTGTACGTGGCCATGACGCGGCCGACGCGGGCCCTGCAGGTGCTGCACGCGCGCGGCCTGCCGCCCGGCCTCACGGACGGGTAGCCGCGGGCTGTCCGTCAGCCGGACGGCGGCCGTCCCAGCGCGCGGGACGGGGGCACGATGGGGGCGTGCCCAAGGCCCTGCTGCTCGAGAACCTCCACCCCCAGGCGCGGACCATCCTCGAATCCGCCGGCTTCGAGGTGACCACCCGCACCGGCGCGCTCGACGAGGACGAGCTGGCCGATGCCCTCGAGGGGGTCCACCTCCTCGGCATCCGGTCCAAGACACAGGTCACCGCCGCCGTGCTCGAGCGCGCCGACAGCCTCGTCGCCCTGGGGGCGTACTGCATCGGCACCAACCAGGTCGACCTGCGCGCGGCGGCCGCACGCGGCGTGGCGGTGTTCAACGCCCCGTTCTCCAACACGCGCTCCGTCGTGGAGATCGCCCTGGCCGACATCATCGCCCTCACGCGGCGCCTCACCGTCCTCGACCGGAAGATGCACGACGGCATCTGGGACAAGTCGGCGACCGGCGCCCACGAGGTCCGCGGCCGCACCCTCGGGATCGTCGGGTACGGCAACATCGGCACCCAGCTGTCCGTCCTGGCGGAGGCGCTGGGCATGTCCGTCGTCTTCTACGACACGGCGGAGAAGCTCGCGCTGGGCAACGCCCGGCGGCTGGGGTCGCTCGACGAGCTGCTCGACGTCGCGGACGTCGTGACCCTGCACGTGGACGGGCGCTCCGGCAACGCCGGGCTGTTCGGCGCGGAGCAGTTCGGCCGGATGCGGCCCGGGTCGGTGTTCCTCAACCTCTCGCGCGGGTTCGTCGTCGACTACGGCGCCCTCAAGGCCGCCATCGAGGAGGGCCGCGTCGTCGGGGCCGCGGTGGACGTCTTCCCGGAGGAGCCCAAGCGCAAGGGCGACCCGTTCGAGTCCGAGCTGCGGGGCCTGCCGAACGTCATCCTCACGCCGCACACCGGTGGGTCCACGGAGGAGGCGCAGGAGGCCATCGGCCAGTTCGTCTCGCACAAGCTGCGCGACTACCTGGCCACGGGGTCGACGACGCTGTCGGTCAACGTGCCGAACCTGGCGCTCGACGCCCAGCCGGAGCAGCACCGCATCGCCTACCTGCACCGCAACGTGCCGGGCGTGCTCGCCGCCGTCAACAACCTGCTCGCGGAGCACGGCGTGAACATCGAGGGGCAGCTCCTGGCCACGCGCGGCGACCTCGGGTACGTGGTCACGGACGTCGGCTCCCTCGTCGACGAGGCGGCGCTGGCCGCGCTCCGCGGCCGGCCCGAGTCGGTGCGGCTGCGCCTCCTGAGCTAGCACGAGCGACGGCCGCCGACCCCCCGGAGGGGTCGGCGGCCGTCGCTGTGGCTGCGCCCGGGCGCGGAGGGGTCGGTCAGCCGGACTTGCGGCGGAAGCGCCGCTGCGTCGGCCCGGCCGTCTCCGACCCGTGCACGGCGCTCCCGCCGCCGGGACCGGCGGCCGTGCGGTGCTGCTGGGCCTTCTTGCGCTCGAGCGCCTCGCGGAAGCGGGCCTTGGCGTCCGTGGGCGCGTCGGCCGGCGCGCCCGCGGGGCCCGTCGTCGTCCCGCCAGCTGCCGGGGCGTCAGGTGCGTCGGCCATGGGGCCTCCTCGTCGTGTCGGTGCTGCAGGGTGCCACACCGCACGCGGTGCGCCCGACCACCCTCGTCCACCGACGGTGGCCGTCGCCAGCCGAATACCCGACCGGTCCGTCCCCGGCGCCGGACGGGGCCCCGCTCGGGGCGCTACGGTCGCGGCGTGCCCGACCCCGCCGCCGCGTCGCCCGCCGCACCCGTGCGGACGCCCGTGCCGATGTCCGTGCCGCCTGTTCCAGGACCGGCCGCACCGGTACCCGTGCGCCGCGCCGGGGGTCTCGCGCTCCCGGCGGTCTCCCTGGGCCTGTGGCAGAACTTCGGCGACGGGACCCCGTTCGCCGACCAGCGTCGCGTGGTGCTGCACGCGGTGGACCGCGGCGTGTTCCACCTCGACCTCGCCAACAACTACGGCCCGCCACCCGGCGCCGCCGAGACGACGGTCGGCCGGCTGCTGGCCACCGACCTGCGGGCGCACCGCGACACGCTGGTGGTCACGACGAAGGCCGGCTACCGCGGGTGGCCGGGGCCCTACGGCGAGCACGGGTCCCGCAAGGGCCTGCTCGCCTCGCTCGACGCGAGCCTGGGCCGGCTCGGCACGGACCACGTCGACGTGTTCTGGTCCCACCGCTTCGACCCGCGGACGCCGCTGGAGGAGACGATCGGGGCGCTGGCGGACGCGGTGCGCCGGGGGAAGGCACGCCACGCCGGCATCTCGTCCTACTCCGCGCGGCGGACGACGGAGGCCCTGGCCGTCGCGGACGGGCTGGGTCTCCCGCTCGCGCTGCACCAGCCGTCGTACTCCCTGCTGAACCGCTGGGTGGAGCGCCCCGGGCCCGACGGACGCAGCCTGCTGGACGTCTGCGGCGACGCCGGGCTGGGCGTCGTGGCCTTCTCGCCGCTGGCCCAGGGGATGCTCACCGACCGCTACCTCGACGGCGTGCCGGCCGGGTCGCGCGCGGCGCGGGGCGGCCCGCTGCAGCGCGCGTGGCTCACGCCGGAGACGCTCGCGCACGTCCGCGCGCTCGACGCGCTCGCCCGCGGCGCCGGCCTCACGCTGCCGCAGCTCGCCGTGGCCTGGGTGCTGCGCGACGCGCGGGTCACCTCCGTGCTGGTCGGCGCCCGGACGACGGACCAGCTCGACGGCACCCTCGCCGCCGCGGCCCTGCCGCCCCTCGACGACGACCTGCTGGTCGCCGTCGAGAGGCACGCCGTCGACGCCGGGATCAACCTGTGGGGCTCGCGCTCGAGCGACCTGTGACGGGCAAGCGCTCGTCGAACCACCGCAGCAGGTGCTCGAACCGGGCGACGCGGTGGCGAGGCCGGCCGGACCGGCTCAGCTCGTGGCCCTCGCCGGGGAACAGGAGCAGCCGGGTGGGCACGCCGCGTCGCCTCAGCTCGACGAACCACCGCTGCCCCTGCTCGACCGGGCAGCGCCAGTCCTGCTCGGAGTGCACGACGAGGGTCGGGGTCCGGACCGCGCCGACGTGCGCCATCGGCGACTGGGCCGCCACCTGCGCGGCCCCCTCGGGCGTGGCGTCGTCGCCCACGTACTCCAGGCCGAAGAACCAGCCGATGTCGCTGGACCCGACGAAGCTCACGGGGTCGAGGAAGCCGCGCTCGACGACGGCCGCCGCGAACCGGTCCGTGCGCGTGGTCAACCACGCGGTGAGGTAGCCGCCGTAGGAGCCGCCGAGCACGCCCGTGCGCCCGGCGTCGAGGTCGTCCGCGCGCAGCGCCTCGTCCAGCAGCGCGAGCACGTCGTCGGTGTCCACCGTGCCCATCGCCCGGTGGATGGCCGTCGCGTGTGCCCGGCCGTACCCCGCCGACCCGCGCGGGTTCCCCATCACGACCGCGTACCCCGCCCGCGCCAGCACCTGCGCCTCGTCGAACACCGCGCCGGTGTACTGCGCGTGCGGCCCGCCGTGGATCATCAGCAGCGTCGGGTGCGGCGCCGGGTGCGCTCCCGGGTCGGGCCGGACCACCCAGCCGTGCACGTCCGTGCCGTCCGGGGCGGTCGCGTGCAGCTCCACGGCCGGCCGCAGACCCGCCGCGCGGAGCGGGGCCGACAGGTCGGTCAGCCGGTGCAGCGTGCCGTCCGCCCGGAGCCGGTGCAGGTCTCCCGCGGAATCGGGCGCGGCCGCCGTGACGACGGCACCGCCGTCCGGCGCCGGGGCGGCGGCGGTCACGACGAGCGGCCCCTCGACGAGGGTGCGCGCGGTGCCGTCCGGGGCGACGGCGAGCAGCGGCTGCGCCCCGCGGTGCACGCGCGCGACGAGCACCTCGTCGCCCACCGGGACGAGCACGTCCGCGTCGAGGTCCACGTCCTCGTCGGTGAGGGCGCGCGGTTCGCCCGCCGGGCGCGGCCCGTCCCCGTCGCCGTCCCCGTCACCGTCCCCGTGCCCGTCGGTCGCGAGCGCGAGGTGGTGCAGGGTCGTCGGGCGCCCGACGAAGTCCCGTCCGCCCTCGCCCAGCCGCTGCGCGAGCAGCCAGACGGCCGACCCGTCCGGTGACGCCGCCGCGGCGACGACGCCGAGGGTGCTGCCGGCGTCGGCGTCGGTGAGGCGGGTGGCCCGCGTGGGCCACGGGGCGTCGTCCCCCGTCCCGGCGGTGGTCGCGGGCACGGGCAGCAGGAGTGCGTCTGCCCGGAGGTCCGTCCCGCGTCCGGCGTGCACGCCGGCGACGACGAGCACCGCATCACCCGCGAGCCCCGCCGGCCACCACTCGGCGGCCGCGACGTCGTGCTCGCCCGGGGTCACGTCCTGCAGGTGCGGCAGCAGGCCGTCCTCGCCGGGCCCGCGGCCGTCGCCGCCGGCGTGCCCGTCGGGGGGCCCGTCGGCGTGCCCGTCGATCCCATCGCGCGGCGCCGCGGGCCAGGCCTCGAGCGCGGCCGGGGTCGGCACGTCGAGCACGTGGGCGTGCCGCGGCCGGTCGTGCACGAAGCCGACCCCGTCCGCGCGGTAGCGGAACGTGTCGACGAGCCGCGGCGCCTCCGCGGCCGGGTCGCCGCCGCGGACGTAGCGACCCTCCTCCGGCACGCGCGCCAGCACCAGGAGCCGACGGCCGTCCGGCGAGAAGCGCGGGCGCTGGACGCCGAGCGGGGCGTCCGTCAGCGCCACGGGCTCCCCGCCCTGCAGGTCGAGCAGGTGCAGCTGGCCGGGCGAGCCGGGAGCGGCACGGACGAACGCGAGCAGCTGACCGTCCGGCGACACGACCGGTTCGGTGTCCCGGTGCCCGCGCGTGAGGCGGTGCGGCGCCCGGGCACGGGTGCTGAACCCGGTGGCGAGGTCGGTGCCGAGGTCGGCGTCCGTGTCGGTGCGGGTGGCGAGCGGCACCCGCCACAGGGAGCCGGTGGTCTCGTCGGCCGCGAGGTCGGGGGTCAGGACGGCCACGACCGCGGCGGACCCGTCGGGCAGGACGGCGGCGCGGCCAGGCGTGCGGAGCAGGGCGATGTCATCGGGGAGCACCCGCCGACGCTAGCCCGCCCCCTGGGCGACCGCGCGTGCCGGGGGCACGGCCCCGCCGGAGACCGGCGTCGGCGTCGGCGTCGACGCGGTGTCCCGGTCCGGACGCCCCTCCCGCTCGGCGCGCAGCACGGTGATGGCGGCCTCGAAGTCCTCGAGGGAGTCGAAGGCCTGGTACACGGAGGCGAACCGCAGGTAGGCCACCTCGTCGAGCTCCCGGAGCGGACCGAGGATGGCCAGCCCGATCTCGTACGCGTCGATCTCCGCCGAGCCCGACGAGCGCAGCGTCTCCTCGACCTTCTGCGCGAGCAGCGCGAGGTCGTCCTCGCTGACCGGACGCCCCTGGCAGGCCTTGCGCACGCCGTTGACGATCTTCTCGCGCCGGAACGGCTCGCTGGCACCCGACCGCTTGACCACCGCGAGGCTCGTCGTCTCCACCGTCGTGAAGCGGCGGTTGCAGTGCGGGCACTGGCGGCGGCGCCGGATGGACGAGCCGTCGTCCGACGTCCGCGAGTCGACGACGCGCGAGTCCGGGTGGCGGCAGAACGGGCAGTGCACGGGAGTCCCCCTCGCGTCCGCAGGGGCACGGCCCCCGGGCGCACGGGGCGCCGGGCCCGACGCTAGGTGCGGGCCGACGGCAGGTGCAAGCGTGTCCGCCGACGGCGCAGTGCCGACGGACGCAGTGCCGACGGACGCAGTGCCGACGGACGCAGTGCCGACGGACGCAGTGCCGACGGACGCAGTGCCGGCCCCCACGCTCACCCCCGGACGGGGACGACGATCGTCTGGCCGGCCGACAGCTGCGAGGACGGCAGCCGGTTGAGCTGGACGAGCTCGAGGACGACGTCCCGCACGTCCTCCCCCGGACGCACGACGCCCTCCGCGATCTCCCAGAGCGTGTCCCCCGGGGCCACGAGGTGCCGCGCGACCTCGGTCCCGCCGGCGGGCCGCCCCGCCTCGGCCCGGTCCGCGGACCACAGCCCCGTGGCGGCGACACCGGCGACGACGAGGAGCGCCGCCCAGCGGCCGCGCGCGGTGAGGCGGAGAGGGACCGCGGCGGCGGCCGGACGGGCGGTGCTGCTGCTGCGCATGGTGACCTCCGACGGGCGGGCGTACGGGTGTTCGACGAACGCGTGTACGAGTTCTACCACGGGTGCGTCCGACACGTCGAGACACGCTCGAACAGGTGTTTGGTCCGCGCGACCCGCGCTCCTAGGCTGGCTCATGCCCGACAGCCCAACACCGACCACTGACACGCCCGCCGTGGGCCACCGCCCGGGCACCGCACGACAGGGAGGACGACCGTGACGGACAGGACCCAGCGGCCCGGGGACGACCCCGCGGCCACGGACGCACCGCTCACCGGGCGCGGCCCGCGGGCCCGCGCCCGCACCGGCGGCACGGCCGTGCTGACGGCCGTCCCCACGGAGCAGGAGCAGGAGCAGGAGCCACCCGCGGACGACCTCTCCGCGCTCGCCACGGTGACCGCGCTGCCCGACGCGTCCGAGGCACCGGCGCTCACCCGCCGCCAGCGCATGGTGCTGGACTGCATCCGCGCGTCCGTGGAGCAGCGGGGCTACCCGCCGAGCATGCGCGAGATCGGGGAGGTCGTCGGCCTCGTCAGCCCGTCGAGCGTCAAGTACCAGCTGACGTCGCTCGAGCGGAAGGGCTACCTGCGCCGCGACCCGCACCGGCCGCGCGCCATGGAGGTCGTCCTCACCGACGACGCACGCCCGGTCCGCGGCTGGACCGCCCCGGACGGGACCCCCGGCGCGCTGACCGACGCGGACGCGGCCGACGGGGACGCCGCGCCGACGCCGGCCTACGTGCCCGTCGTCGGGCGGATCGCGGCCGGCGGACCCATCACGGCGGAGCAGGTCGTCGAGGACGTGTTCCCGCTCCCGCGCCAGCTCGTCGGCGACGGGGAGCTCTTCCTGCTCGCCGTGCGGGGCGACTCGATGGTCGACGCCGCCATCTGCGACGGGGACTGGGTCGTCGTGCGGCGTCAGCCCGTGGCGGAGAACGGCCAGATCGTCGCCGCGATGATCGACGGCGAGGCGACGGTCAAGACGCTGCGCCACGCCGACGGGCACGTGTGGCTCATGCCGCACAACAGCGCGTACGAGCCGATCCCGGGCGACGACGCCACCGTCCTGGGACGCGTCGTGAGCGTGCTGCGCTCGCTGTGACGACGAGGGGGGCGGGTCCCGGCACCGGTGCCGGGACCCGCCCCCCTCGGTCGATGCCCGGCCGCTCCGCCGGGCATCTCCCCTAGAGCCCGAACCGCCGTGCGACGGCCTTGATCGCCTCGGCGGACCGCCGGAGCCCGGCCAGCTCGTCGGCCGACATCGGCACCTGGAGCCGGTCGCCCACGCCCGCGCGTCCGACGAGCGCGGGCACCGAGAGGCACACGCCGCTGATGCCGTGGTAGTCCTCGAGGAGCGAGGAGACGGGCAGCACGCGCTGCTCGTCCTTCAGCACCGCCTCGATGATCCGGGAGCCGGCGAGCGCGACGGCGTAGTTCGTCGCGCCCTTGCCGGCGATGATCCGGTACGCGGACTCGACGACCTCGCGGGCGATCTGCTCGCGAACCTCGTGCGTCAGCGCGCCCCGGCCGCCGATGCCGTTCCACTCGAGCAGCGGCACCGCGCCGATGCTCGCCGAGCTCCACAGCGGCAGCTCGCTGTCGCCGTGCTCCCCCGCCACGTACGCGTGCACGTTCTGCACGGCGACCCCCGTGTGCCGCGCGATGAGGTAGCGCAGGCGCGAGGAGTCAAGCACCGTCCCGGAGCCGAAGAGCTGCGAGGAGGGCAGGCCGGACATCTTCAGCGCGGCGTAGGTCACGACGTCGACCGGGTTGGTCACCATGACGTAGACGGCGTCGGGAGCCACCTCGACCAGGGGCGGCAGGATCTTGCCGATGAGCGAGACCGTGGCCTCGGCCAGGTCGAGCCGGGTCTGCCCCGGCTTCTGCTTCGCGCCCGCGGTGATGACGACGACGTCGGAGTCGGCGCACACCGCGATGTCGTCGCTGCCCTCGATCTCGGCCATCGGCATGAACTGGATGCCGTGCCCGAGGTCCAGCGCCTCGGCCTCGACCTTCGCCCGGTTGATGTCGTACAGCGCGACGGTCCGCGCCGCGCCGCGCATGAGCGCCGCGTAGGCCATCGTCGCGCCGACCGCGCCCGCCCCGACGATGGACAGCTTCGACGTGCGGCGCGTCGGCGACGGCGCGGCCAGCACCTCCTCGTCCGTCTCGACGGTGCTGATGCCCTCGCTCATGCGTCCTCCCGGTGCCCCGTGACCCCGCCGCACGGCTCGCGTCGGGGCGAGCGACCGCGCACGGCCGCCGCTGACGAGGTTAGCGGGCCTGCGACGACGCGGCCGGGGCGGGCCGCGCGAGCCGCCGCAGCGCGTCCCGGACGAGCGCCGGGTCGCTCGTCGGCCACAGGTCGGGGAGCGTGCGGCGCAGGACGTCGCCGTACCGGGCCGTGACCAGGCGCGGATCGAGCACCGCGACGACGCCGCGGTCGTCGACGGACCGGATGAGCCGCCCGGCGCCCTGCGCGAGCAGGAGCGCGGCGTGCGCGGCCGACACCGACATGAAGCCGTTGCCGCCGGCGCGGTCCACCGCCTGCGCCCGCGCCGCGCGCACGGGGTCGTCGGGCCGCGGGAAGGGGATGCGGTCGATGACGACGAGCCGGCACGTCGGCCCCGGCACGTCGACGCCCTGCCACAGCGACAGGGTGCCGAACAGGCACGTCGGCTCGTCGGCGGCGAACCGGGCCACGAGCGAGGGCAGCACGTCGTCGCCCTGCAGCAGGACCGGCACGTCCAGCCGTTCGCGCAGCGCGAGGGCCGCGGCCTCGGCCGCGCGCCGCGAGGAGAAGAGCCCGAGCGTGCGACCCCCGGCCGCCTCGACGAGACCGGCCAGCTCGTCGAGCTGGGCCTCCGTCGCCGGCTCGCGCCCGGGCGGCGGCAGGTGCCGGGCGACGTAGAGGATCCCCTGCCGTCGGTAGTCGAACGGGCTGCCGACGTCGAGCGCCCGCCACGGCAGCCGCTCGTCGCCCGACCCCTCGGCGGGGCCGGCCGTGGGACCTCCGGTCGGATCGTCGGCCGCGCCGACGGCCGTGCTGCTCGTCGCCGCGCCGCTCGTCGTCGTGCCGCCCGCCGTCGTGCCGCTCGTCGTGCCGGCCGCCGTCGTGCCACCCGCCGGCGCGGTCTCGTCGGCCCGCCGACGGGGCCCCTCGAGGCCGACCGACCGCGCCACGGGCTCGAACGCGCCGCCCAGCGACAGCGTGGCCGACGTCAGCACGCTGGCCCGGCCGGCCAGCAGGTGGGTGCGGACGAGGCCGCTGACGACGAGCGGCGCGGCGTGCAGCCGGGTCAGCGTGCTGCCCCGCCGGTCCTCCCCGCGGGCGCACCACAGCACGGTCCGCGACCGGTCGGCCGGGTCCGCGGCCATCTGCTCCGCCACCTCGAACAGGGCCAGCAGGGCACCCGTGGCCATCTTGCGCCCGCCGTCCGGCGGCCCCTTCGTCGCCCCCGCCTCGGGCCGGGTGGCGGTCATGAGCGTGCGCACGGCGTCGCGGACCGCGGCCACCGCGTCCCGCAGGCCCTCCGGCAGCCCGTCCGGGAAGCGGCCCTCGGGCAGGGTCACGAGCGCCGCGGCCAACGCCTGGCCGGCGGCGTCGAGGTCCGTCGTGGGCACCGCGAGGTGCCGGCGCACCAGCCGCGCGGCGTGCTCGACGGTCGCCAGCGACAGCTCCGCGGTCGCCTGGGCGGTGACGCGCTCGGCCAGCTCGTGCGCCTCGTCGACGACGAGCACGTGGTGCTCCGGCAGGACGCCCGGGGAGCCGGAGGCCGCGATCCCCAGCATCGCGTGGTTGGTCACGACGACGTCCGCCTCGCGCGCACGCGTCCGCGCCGCCTCGGGGAAGCACTCGGCCACGAGGGGGCACTGCTGCCCGAGGCACTCCATGGCCGTGACGGACACCTGCCGCCACGCGCGGTCGGTCACGCCGGGCACGAGGTCGTCGCGGTCACCCGTCGTCGTCTCGTCGGCCCACTCGCGCAGGCGGACCACCTGCTGGCCGAGCGTCTCGCCGCCACCACCGCCGCCGCCACCCGCGCGCCGCACGCCCGGGTCCGCGTCCACGGGCGGAGGGTGCTCCGCCGCGCCGGCCGCCTCGCCCAGCGCGAAGAGCGCCCCGGGCTCGTCCGCCGGGTACCCGCCCTGCACCTTGTGCAGGCAGAGGTAGTTGTGCCAGCCCTTGAGCAGCGCGACCTGCGGCGGGCGCGGCAGCCGTGGTGCCAGCGCCCGGGCGACGAGCGGCAGGTCACGCGTGACCACCTGCCGCTGCAGCGCCAGGGTCGCGGTGGAGACGACCACGCGCTCGTCCTCGAGCACCGCGTGCCGGACGGCGGGGACGAGGTAGGCGAGCGACTTGCCCGTGCCGGTCCCGGCCTGCACGAGGACGTGCTCCCCGGCCTCGACGGCGGCGGCCACCGCCTCCGCCATGGCCCGCTGCCCCTCGCGCGGCGCCCCGCCGAGCGCACCGACCGCCGCGTCCAGCAGCTCGCCGACCGCGGGGACGGTCCTGTCGGTCTGCGGCACCGCGACAGCCTAGTGCGGTGCACCGCCGCCCCGTCCGCGCGCCCGGTCCGGGCTGGGGACGGGGCCGTCGGTCACACCGTGCTCAGACCGCGCTCACACCGCGACGGAGCGCAGCTCGGCGGCCAGCGTCTCGTCGACGCGCGCCCGCAGCAGCGTCCCCTCGGGGCGGTGCTCCTCCGCGTCGATCTCGCCGTGCTCGTGCACCCGGTTGACCAGGTCGCCGCGCTCGTACGGCACGACGACCTCGACCGGGACGCCCGGGCGCGGCAGCTGGTCGGCGATCAGCTGCCCCAGCGCCTCGATCCCCTCACCCGTGTGCGCCGAGACGACGACGGAGTGCAGCTCCCGCGACCGCAGCCGGGCCACCACGGCCGGGTCGGCACGGTCGACCTTGTTGAGCACGACGACCTCGGGCACGTCCATCGCACCGGGGATGTCCGCGAACACGTGCCGGACGGCCGCGATCTGCCCCTCCGGGTCGGGGTGCGACGCGTCGACGACGTGGAGGATGAGGTCCGCGTCCGCCACCTCCTCCAGCGTCGAGCGGAACGCCTCGACGAGCTGGTGGGGCAGGTCGCGCACGAACCCCACGGTGTCGGCCAGCGTGTAGGTGCGGCCGTCGGGGGTCTGCGCGCGCCGGACCGTCGGGTCCAGCGTGGCGAACAGCGCGTTCTCGACGAGCACGCCGGCGCCGGTCAGGCGGTTGAGCAGCGAGGACTTGCCGGCGTTGGTGTAGCCGGCGATGGCGACGGACGGGATCGCGTTGCGGCGGCGCGAGGCGCGCTTGGTCGCGCGCGCCGGCTCCATGGCCGCGATCTCCCGCCGCAGCCGCGCCATGCGGTTGCGGATCCGGCGGCGGTCGAGCTCGATCTTCGTCTCGCCGGGGCCGCGGGAGCCCATGCCGGCGCCCGCGCCGCCCACCTGGCCACCGGCCTGGCGGGACATGGACTCGCCCCAGCCGCGCAGGCGCGGGAGCAGGTACTCCAGCTGCGCCAGCTCGACCTGGGCCTTGCCCTCCCGCGACTTGGCGTGCTGGGCGAAGATGTCGAGGATCAGCGCGGTCCGGTCGACGACCTTCACGCGGACGACGTCCTCCAGCGAGCGGCGCTGGGAGGGCGCGAGCTCCCCGTCGACGACGACCGTGTCGGCCCCGACGGCGGCGACGACGGTCGCCAGCTCGGCGGCCTTGCCCGACCCGAGGTAGGTGCTGGGGTCGGGCGTCGCGCGGCGCTGCAGGAGCCCGTCGAGCACCTGCGAGCCGGCGGTCTCGGCGAGGGCGGCCAGCTCGCGCAGCGAGACCTCCGCCTCGGCCGCGCTGCTGCCGGACCAGAGGCCGACGAGCACGACGCGCTCGAGGCGCAGCTGGCGGTACTCGACCTCGGAGACGTCCTCGAGCTCGGTCGACAGACCGGCGACGCGCCGCAGGGAGGTGCGCTCCTCGAGGTCGAGCTGCTCGCCGTCGTAGGTGGAGTGGACGGTGCCGCCGGCCTGCACGGCCGTCCCGGCGCGTGCGAGCACGCGCGCCACCACGTCGTCGGCCACCTCCTGCGGCGTCCGCTCGGCGGACGGCTGGGTCGGGCGGATGGTGGGGCGGGCGTCGTTCACGCAGGTCCTCCGGGTCGGTGCTGCCGGGCGGTCCCGCCGCGGCCCGTCCAGGGTGGCACGCGTCCCCCCTCCCACGCACGCGTTTTCGCCCTGGGCCGAGCGCCGGAGCCGGGTGGGGCGAGCCCGCCGACGCGCGGCGTCGGGCGACCGCGCCGGTAGCCTGCGCGGGTGGACGGGCCCGAGCACTACTTCACCGCCGCGCCGGCCTCCGACGGCGAGCTGCGCACGCGCCGGGTGGACCTCGCCGGGCGGGCGCTGACCGTCCGGACGGCCGGCGGGGTCTTCTCCCCCGACCACGTGGACCACGCCACGCGGGTCCTGCTCGACCACGTCCCCGACCCGCCGGCCGACGGGGACCTGCTCGACCTCGGGTGCGGGTGGGGTCCGCTGGCGCTGACGATGGCGCTGCTGTCCCCCGCCGCCCGCGTGTGGGCGGTGGACGTCAACGCCCGCGCGCTGGACCTCGTCCGGCGCAACGCCCCGCTCGTCGCCCCGGGGACCGTGCTGCCGGCGCTGCCCGACGAGGTGCCCGCCACCACGACCTTCACCGCCCTGTGGTCCAACCCGCCCGTGCGCGTGGGCAAGCCGGCGCTGCACGCGCTGCTGCTGCGCTGGCTGCCGCGGCTGGCGCCCGGGGCCTCGGCGCACCTCGTCGTCGGGAGGAACCTGGGCGCGGACCCGCTGCAGCGATGGCTCGTGGAGCAGGGCTGGGACTGCACGCGCACCGCGTCGTCCAAGGGCTTCCGCGTGCTCGAGGTCCGCGCGACGTCCCGCCAGCGGTCCAGCCAGCCGTCCAGCTAGCCGTCCAGCTAGCCGTCCAGCGCGGCGACGAGGGCCCGGGCCCGCGCCAGCCCGGGGACGCCCTCCAGCCGCGCGACGGGCCGGCCGCCGGCGTCGAGCACGACGACCGTCGGCGTGCGCACGACCTCGAACCGGGCCGCGAGCGCGGCGTCGTGGGCGACGTCGACCTCGACGTGCGCCACCCCGTCCGTCGTCGCCACCACGCGCTCCAGGACGCGCCGGGCCGCCCGGCACGGGGCGCAGAACCCGGTGGAGAGCTGCAGGAACGTGGCCCGGGAGCCGAGCCGGTCCGCCGGCAGGACGGGTGCGGCCCCGGGCGCGTCCTCAGGCGAGGAGGGCGTCACGGTCCAGCACCGCGTCCGCGACGAGCACCGCCGGCCCCGCGAGCTCGACGTGCCCGCCGGCGAGCACCCGGACGCGCACGGTCCCGCCCGGCACGTCGACGAACCAGGTGTCGGGCGCCCCGGCCCCCGCCCACACCCGCACGGCGAGCGCGGCGGCGCACGCCCCGGTGCCGCAGGAGCGCGTCTCCCCCACCCCGCGCTCGTGCACCCGCATGCGGGCGCGCCCGACGAGCCGGCCGTCCGCGCCCGTCTCCTCGCCCGTCGGCAGCACGAGCTCGACGTTCGTCCCGGCGGGCGGCGCGGGCTCGACCAGGGGCACGGCCGTCAGGTCCGCGGCGACGAGCGCGCCCTCGTCGGGCAGCACGACGACCGTGTGCGGGTTGCCGAGGTCGACGTCGAGCCCGGGCAGCCCCGGCGGCAGACCGGGCACCGTGACGGACGACCGGGCGTCCGGCAGCCCGGCCGGTGCCGCCGCGGGCCCCGCGCCGGGCCGGTCCCCGTCCCCGCCGCCCGTGCCGCCCGGCAGGCGCCACGGGCCCATGTCGACCGCGTACCAGTCGGGCTCCGGCGTGCCGTCGGCGCGGACGCCGGGCGCCGGCTCGTGCCGTACCACGCGCACGCCCGCACGCGTGCCGAGGACGAGGTCGCCGGTCGTGGGGTCCCACAGCCCGAGGCGCCGGGCCAGCAGGGCGGTGACGCGCACGCCGTTGCCGCACATCTCGGCCACGGACCCGTCCGCGTTGCGGTAGTCCATAAACTGGGTCGCGCGTGGGTCGTCGGCGAGCAGGGCCCGGCCCTCGGGCAGCGCCTCGCTCGCGACCAGGCGGATGACGCCGTCGCCGCCGAGGCCCGACCGCCGGTCCGCCAGCGCCCTTACGAGCGGCGCGTCGAGCTCCGTCCCGGGCTCGCGCCCGTCGAGCAGCACGAAGTCGTTCTGCGTGCCGTGCCCCTTGTGCACGTGCAGCGTGCGGGCGTGCGCGGGGGCGGCGGTCGTCGTCACGCGTCCAGCGTACGGGCGGCCCCCGGGCCGGAGCCGAGCGGCCGGCGCACGGGGCCGCGGTCGCCGGCCCCGGGCCCGTCCGTGGGCCCGTCCGTGGGCCCGTCCGTGGGCCCGTCCGTGGGCCCGTCCGGCCGCAGGTCGTCCGCGGACGCCCCGGCGGCGACGAGGCCGTCGGCGCGCGCGACCGCCGCCAGCGCGGCGCCGAGCAGGTCGCCCTCCTGCGCGTCGAGCCAGTGCACGCGCGGGTCCCGCCCGAACCACCCCATCTGCTTGCGGGCCAGCCGCCGGGTTCCGGCGACGACGTCCGCCCGGGCGGCGTCCTCGTCGCGCTCCCCGCGCAGGTGCGCCAGGACCTCCGCGTACCCGACCGCCCGCGAGGCCGTCCGGCCCAGCCCGCGTGCCGCGAGCCCCCGCACCTCGTCGACGAGGCCGTCGGCCCACATCCGCGCGACGCGCCGCTCGACCCGGGCGTCGAGGACCGCCCGGTCGCAGTCGAGCCCGAGCTGGAGGGCGGGCACCGCGTAGGCGTGGCGCGGGAGGTGGGCGCTGTAGGGGCGGCCGGTGAGGGCGACGACCTCGAGGGCGCGCACGACGCGCCGGGCGTTGCGCGGGCCGATCGACGCCGCCGCGACCGGGTCGACCCGCTCGAGCTCCGCGTGCAGCGCCCGCGCGCCCTCCCGCTCCACCCGCTCCTCGAGGCGGGCGCGGACCGCCGCGTCGGTCCCCGGGAAGTCGAGGTGGTCGAGCAGCGCCCGCACGTACAGGCCCGAACCGCCGACGACGACCGGCCGCCGCCCGCGCGCCACCACGTCCGCCACCGCCGCACGGGCGAGCGCCTGGTAGTCGGCCACCGACGCCTCCTCGGCGGGGTCGAGCACGTCGAGCACGTGGTGCGGCACGCCCCGGCGCGCCGCGGGCGGGACCTTGGCGGTGCCGACGTCCATCCCGCGGTACAGCTGCAGGGCGTCGGCGTTGACGACCTCGCCGTCGAGGGCCAGCGCGAGGGCGATCGCGAGGTCGGACTTGCCGGTCGCCGTCGGGCCGACGACGGCGACCACCAGCCCGGGGGCGGTCGGGACGGGAGGCAGCACCCGGGGCGCGGACGCGCTCATGCCCCGTCCGCCGCGGCCGGCAGCAGGAGCCCGACGGCATGGAGCACGCCGAGGGACGCATCCACGGCCGGCGGCGTCCCGACGTGGCCGGCCGCCGTCCGGGCGGCGAGGGCGCCCGCGAGGACCTGCCAGGGCGCCCAGGCGCTCACCGCGAGCGCGGCCGCCGTCGCCTCGTCGAGCCCGGCGGGCGGCGGCCCGTCCGGGGCCGCCCACGCGCCGGGGTCGCCCAGGGCGGCGACGAGGGCCTCGTCGACGGCCGGCGCACGGGGGTCGTCGGCCAGCGGGCCGTCGGGTCCGTGGCGCGCGCTGCCGGAGCCGACGACGAGCAGCAGCAGCGGCCCCGGCTCCGCCACGAGTGCCGCACCCCACCGGCGCAGCACCGCGGCCCTGCCGGCCGTGCGTCCGTCGGGTCCGGCGCCGCCCGCACCAGCCGCACCCGCCCCCGCGACCTCGAGGACCGCCGACACGGGCGCGGCGTCGAGGCCGGCCGCGACCAGGACGTGCAGGGCGACGGCCACGCCGGTGCCCGGCGCGCCGATCGCCGGGCGCGCCGCGGCGACCCCGGGCACGGGCGTCGCGTCCCGCACGTCGACCTCCGGCACGTCGACAACCGGCACGACCGCGCCGAGGGCGGCGTCCGGCACCCCGGCCGCGGCGAAGGAGCCCCGCAGCCGCCCGACGAGCGCGCGGTCCGCGGGACCCGGGGCGACGACCGCCACCCGGAGGTCGGTCGCCCGGGCGACGACGCCGTCGTCGGCCGGGGTCCCCGGCCGCTCCCCGAGCGCGGCAGCGCCACGCCGGACGGCCGCGACGGCAGCCGTGCGCAGGTCGGCGAGCGGGTCGGAGCGCCCGGCCACGCCGGGCACCAGCAGCGCGGTGTCCGGCAGGGCGACGACGGCGAGGGGCACGGTGCGCACGGTAGTCGCGCGCGACGACGTGCACGGGTGGCGCTCACCACGACGTGCACGAGGCGGGCACGACGACGTGCACGGTCGACCGCGTCGCGGGAGCGCCCGGTAGGGTCGGCCCATGGGCGTGTTCGACCGCGGACGGCGGTGGCTGGGCCGCAGGACCGCGCCGGCCGCGGAGGTGCCGCCGGTCGAGGACCTGACGGACGCGGAGCTGCAGGACCGGGTGGCCGCGCTGCTGGCCGCCGAGCTCGGGCCGGCCGAGCCGGGCGAGGAGCACCCGACCTCGGTGACGCCGGCGCGGATCGCCGCCTGGATGACGGACCACGACTTCAGCTACTTCGTCGACAACGACGGCGACCTCGGCGGGCTGTGGCGGGGCCGGCTGTTCTACTTCTTCCTCTTCGGGGAGCGCTCGGAGATCCTCCAGGTGCGCGGCCAGTGGCACCGCGAGGCGTCGATCGAGCGCCTGGAGGAGGTCCTCGACCTCTGCAACGAGTGGAACGCCGAGCGGATCTGGCCGAAGGCCTACGTGCGGGTGCGGGACAACGGCCGCGTCCACGTCGTCTCCGAGGTCGCCGTCGACCTCGAGCACGGGGCGACCGACGCCCAGCTCGGCCAGCTCCTGTACTGCGGCCTTTCGACGGGCAGCATGCTCTTCGACGCCCTCGACGAGCGGTACCCGGACCCGGCGGGGGTGGCCCCGTGACGAGCCCCGAGTGGCTGCTGCGCGTCCTGGGCGGGCGCCCGAAGCCCGTCAAGCGGCCAGTGCGCCGCGACCCGCCCACCCCGCTGACGCGCGAGCGCATCGCCGACCACCTGCGGGCGCGCGGCTACAAGTTCGCCGTGGACGACGACGGCGACCTCACCGGCACCTGGGACGGCTCGCGTTTCTGGTTCCTCACCCTCGGCGACGAGGCGGAGATCCTCCAGGTGCGGGGCCGCTGGCACCGCACGCTGCCGGTCGACCAGCGCGCGGCGGTCGGGCTGGCGCTGAACGACTGGAACCGCGAGCGCATCTGGCCCAAGGCCTACGTGCGCGAGGAGGAGGGCACGCTCGCGCTCTACAGCGAGGTGTCCGCCGACCTGGAGGCCGGTGTCACCGACCGGCAGCTCGCCCAGCTGCTCGCGTGCGGGCTCGGCACCGGCGTGCACATGTTCACCGCGCTGGACGCGCTCCTGCCGGCCGGCGACGGCGCGGCGGACGAGGACATCCCCGACAACTGACCGGCGGGGACGACCGACCGGCGCTCTCAGCGCAGCGGGCGGCCGAGCGTCGGCAGCCCGAGGACGACGGGGCCGGCCGGGGCCGGGGTGCCGCAGGCGTCCCCGCCGTGCGCGTGCTCGTCGCCCCCCGACTGCCGCGCCGCCCACGCGTCCCCCGCGCGGGTGCGGCGGACGGCGAACGTCCCGCCCGCGAGCGCGGAGTCGGCCACGAGGTGGTGCGGCGCCGCCCGGGTGACCGTGACGCGCACGAGGTCGCCCGGGCGCGGAGCGTCGTCGGGCGCCGCCTCCGGCGGGAGGGACAGGTGGACGAGCCGGCTGTCCTCGGCGCGGCCGGTGGTGCGGCGGCTGGCGCCGTCCTTGCGCCCCTCCCCCTCGGCGACCAGCACCTCGACCGTGCGCCCGACCTGGGCCTGGTTCTCCTCGAGCGAGATGCGCTCCTGCAGCGCGACGAGCCGCTCGTAGCGCTCCTGCACCACCGCCTTGGGCAGCTGGTCGGGCAGGTCGGCGGCGGGCGTGCCGGGGCGGGGCGAGTACTGGAAGGTGAAGGCGGAGGCGAAGCGCGACGCCTCGACGACCTCCAGGGTGCGGGCGAAGTCCTCCTCCGTCTCGCCCGGGAACCCGACGATGACGTCGGTCGTGATCGCGGCGTGCGGGATGGCCGCGCGGACCCGGTCGAGGATGCCGAGGAAGCGGTCGGCGCGGTAGGACCGGCGCATGGCGCGCAGCACGCGGTCGGAGCCCGACTGCAGCGGCATGTGCAGCTGCGGCATGACCGTGGGCGTCTCCGCCATCGCGGCGATCACGTCGTCGGAGAAGGACGCGGGGTGCGGGGAGGTGAACCGCACGCGCTCGAGCCCCGGCACCGCCCCGACCGCGCGCAGGAGCTGCGCGAACGCCGTCCGGTCGCCGAAGCCGACGCCGTAGGAGTTGACGTTCTGCCCGAGCAGGGTCACCTCCACGGCGCCCTGGGCGACGAGGGCCTCGACCTCGGCCAGCACGTCGCCGGGGCGGCGGTCGCGCTCCTTGCCGCGCAGGTGCGGCACGATGCAGAACGTGCAGGTGTTGTTGCAGCCGACGGAGATGGACACCCAGCCGGCGTAGACGGACTCGCGGCGCGTGGGCAGCGTCGAGGGGAAGACCTGCAGGGACTCGGCGATCTCCACCTGCGCGGCGGCGTTGTGCCGGGCGCGCTCGAGCAGCGCGGGCAGCACGTCGAGGTTGTGCGTGCCGAAGACGACGTCCACCCAGGGCGCGCGATCGACGATCGTCGAGCGGTCCTTCTGCGCCAGGCACCCGCCCACGGCGATCTGCATGCCGGGGCGCTCGCGCTTGCGGCCCGCCAGCCGGCCGAGGTTGCCGTACAGCTTGTCGGCCGCGTTCTCCCGGACCGCGCACGTGTTGATGACGATGACGTCGGCGTCCTCCGCCGCGGCCGACGCGGGGTCCGCGGGCACGTAGCCGGCCTGCTCGAGCATGCCCGCCATGTGCTCGGAGTCGTGCACGTTCATCTGGCACCCGAGGGTGCGCACGAGGTAGGTGCGCGCGTCCGGCCGGCCGGTGGTCGGGCCGTCGTGCACGGCGGCCTCGGCGCGCCCGTCGGCACCGGAGGCCGGGGCGCGCGTCGCGGGAGGGGCGGGGACGGTGAGCGTGGTGGACATCACCGCCCAGCGTACGGCGGGCGTCGGGCACTCCCGGCACACGCGCGGGCTGCCCGTCGCACGCCGACCGCCGGGCGCACCGGGCCGTCGAGGTCCGTGCGCCCGCGTCGGTGCTGGTCAGGGCCCGCCCGGCGCGCCGGCAGCCCGCGCTGCCGTGGCGTCCGGCGCCCGGGCGACGGCGTGCGCGGGCGACGGCCGGACGGGAGCCGCTCGACCGGACGAGGACGTCCCCGCGGCCGGACTGTGGCCCGTTCGTGACCATCGGTGCTGGTCACGACGCCCGATACGACCTAGTTTCACGGCATGGCCAGCCCTCCACCGGGTCCTCCCCCGCCCGACACCACGGTCGGCGGGACCGTCCCGAGCGCCCCGACGACCGCCGACGACGTGCCGCGACCGGCCGCCGCTCCCGCGAGCCGCTCCCCCGTCGGCGCGCCGCTCGTCGTGCTGCGCGGCGTGCAGAAGCACTTCGGCGCCCTCCACGTGCTCAAGGACGTGGACCTGAGCATCGGGCGCGGCGAGGTCGTCGTCCTCGTCGGGCCGTCCGGCAGCGGCAAGTCCACGCTGTGCCGCACGATCAACCGGCTGGAGACGATCGACGAGGGCACCATCACGATCGACGGCGCGCCGCTCCCGGAGGAGGGCCGCGCGCTCGCCCGCCTGCGCGCCGACGTCGGCATGGTGTTCCAGTCCTTCAACCTCTTCGCGCACCGGACCGTGCTGGAGAACGTCACGCTCGGGCCGACGAAGGCCAAGGGCGTCAAGCCGGCCGCGGCGAAGGCCCGCGCGCAGGAGCTGCTGGCGCGCGTCGGCGTCGCGGACCAGGCGGGCAAGCTGCCCGGGCAGCTGTCGGGCGGTCAGCAGCAGCGCGTGGCCATCGCGCGGGCGCTGGCCATGGACCCGAAGGTCATGCTGTTCGACGAGCCGACGTCGGCGCTCGACCCCGAGATGATCAACGAGGTCCTCGACGTCATGACCGCCCTGGCGGCGGACGGCATGACGATGCTCGTCGTCACGCACGAGATGGGCTTCGCCCGCCGGGCCGCGCACCGGGTGGTGTTCATGGACCGCGGGCAGGTCGTCGAGCAGGCGGAGCCGGAGCAGTTCTTCGCCGCCCCGCGCAGCGACCGCGCCCGCGACTTCCTGTCGAAGATCCTCACCCACTGACCGCACCGACAGCACCGACCGCACCGACCGAACGACGGCCGGGCCCACACCGCCCGGCCGGGAGCACCACCCACACGAAGGGGACCGACATGCGCGCACGACGACTCGCGGTGGCCATGGCCGCCGCGGCCACCCTCACGCTCGCCGGCTGTTCCGGCGGCGACGGCGGCGGAGGCACCGAGCCCGCGGCGAGCGGCAGCGCCGTCGCCGGAGAGGGCTCCTCGGAGACCCTCCGCATCGGCATCAAGTTCGACCAGCCGGGCCTGGGCTACCAGGACGGCTCCGAGTACACGGGCTTCGACGTCGACGTCGCCCGGTACGTCGCCGAGGCGCTCGGCTACTCCGAGGACCAGATCGAGTGGGTGCAGGCGCCGTCCGCGCAGCGCGAGAACCTGCTGCAGACCGGCCAGGTCGACATGATCTTCGCGACCTACTCGATCACGGACACCCGCAAGGAGGTCATCTCCTTCGCGGGCCCGTACTTCGTCGCGGGGCAGGACCTGCTCGTCGCGGCGGACGACGACTCCATCACCGGGCCGGAGGACCTCGAGGGCAAGAACCTGTGCTCCGTCACCGGCTCGACCTCCGCGCAGCGGATCAAGGACGAGTACGCGACCGGCACCAACCTGCTCGAGCAGCCCGGCTACGCCGAGTGCGTCACGGCCCTGACGTCCGGCGCGGTGGACGCGGTCACCACCGACGACATCATCCTCGCGGGCCTGGCAGCCCAGCCCGCCAACGAGGGTCAGGTGAAGGTCGTCGGCAACCCGTTCTCGGAGGAGAACTACGGCGTCGGGCTCCCGTTGGACTCCGACCGCTGCGAGGCCGTGACCGAGGCCATCACGGCGATGATCGAGGACGGCTCGTGGGAGCAGATCCTGCAGGACAACGTCGGCGCGTCGGGGTACGAGGCGAACGCCGACCTCAACCCGCCCACGCCCGAGGCCTGCGCCTGACCGGCACCGACCACTGACGCGGGTCCGCCGCGCCGCGCCCCCGGGCACGGCGGCGCGGCGGACCTGCGTCGCACGCACGACCGAGGGAGTGGAGGGCAGGCGTGGACGAGGGCTACCTCGCACGGCTGGGCACGCTGCTGGAGCAGTACGACGTGCCGGCGGCGTTCTGGGTCAACATCCAGCTCACCTTCTGGGCCGGCCTGCTCGCGCTCGCGCTGGGGACCGTGCTGGCCGTCATGCGCATCTCGCCCGTGGCGAGCCTGCGGGCGCTCGGCGCCGGCTACGTCACCGTGCTGCGCAACACGCCGCTGACGATCATCCTCGTGTTCTGCACCCTGGGGCTGTGGGGGCAGCTCGGCGTGACGCTGTCTTCCGACTTCACCAGCAACTTCTTCCGGCTCGCCGTGCTCGGCCTCGCGGTGTACCACGCGGCCTTCGTGTGCGAGGCCCTGCGCTCCGGCGTCAACACCGTGCCGGTCGGCCAGGCCGAGGCGGCGCGGGCGCTCGGCCTCCGCTTCAGCCAGTCGGCGCGGCTCGTGATCCTCCCGCAGGCCTTCCGGGGCGCGGTCGCCCCCTTGGGCAACGTCCTCATCGCGCTCATCAAGAACTCCACCGTCGCGGCCGTGGCGTCGGTGGCGGAGACCTCGGGGCTCATGCGCCAGATGATCGAGTTCCGGCCCGACGTCGTGCTGGGCATCTTCCTCGTGTTCGCGCTCGGGTACGTCGTGGTCGTCGTGCCCGTCGGGCTCGCGACGACCGCGCTGTCGCGCCGGCTGGCGGTGGCCCGGTGAGCGGGCGGTCGGTCCTGTTCGACGCGCCCGGGCCGGTGACGCGGCGCCGGGTGCTCGTCGCCAACGTGGTCGGTGGCGTGCTCGTCGCGGCCCTGGTCGCGGTGGTGCTGCTGCGGCTCGCTGAGAAGGGCCAGCTCGACGCGGCGCGGTGGTCGCCGTTCCTCACCGCAGGTCCGTGGACGAACTTCCTGCTGCCGGGCCTGGTGGAGACCCTGCGGGCGGCCGCGATCGCGATGGTCACGTCCGGGGTGTTCGGCCTCGTGTTCGGCCTCGGGCGCCTGTCGCCCTCGCGGGTCGTACGGGCGGTGTGCGGCACGGTCGTCGAGTTCTTCCGGGCGGTGCCCGTGCTGCTCATGATGATCTTCTTCTGGCTGGGCCTCGCCCAGCTCGACCTGTTCGCGCCGCAGGACCTCCCGCTCGTCGGCGTGGTGCTCGGGCTGACGCTCTACAACGGGTCCGTCGTTGCCGAGCTGGTCCGCTCCGGCGTGCACAGCCTGCCGAAGGGGCAGCGGGAGGCGGCGCTCGCCGTCGGGCTGCGGCCCGGGCAGTCGCTGCGGCTCGTCGAGGTCCCGCAGGCGCTCATCGCGATGCTGCCGGCCCTGGCCAGCCAGCTCGTCGTCATCCTCAAGGACACGGCGCTCGGCGTCATCATCACGTACCCCGAGCTGCTCGACAGCGCCCGTCGGCTCGGGTCGGGGCAGGGGAACATCCTGCAGTCCCTCGTGGTGGCGGCCGTCGTCTTCATCGTCATCAACGACCTGCTCACCCGCCTCGCCCAGTGGCTGGCCGGGCGTGCGGGCCGCCGCACCGCCGGGACCGCCAGCGCGGAGGCACCGGCCCTCACCGTCACCACGCGCTGAGCACCGCCGCGGCGACCTCCCGCGCGACCCATCTCGCCGGCCATGTCCAGGCGACGCCGGGAAGCCCCCGGCTCAGCCCGCCGTGGCGCTCGCGCGCAGCTCGCGCACGACCGTCACGCGGATCTCCCCCGGATAGCTGAGGTCCTGCTCGATGTGCCGGGCGATCGCGTCCGCCAGCCGCGGCAGGTCCTCGTCCCGCACCTCCTCGGGCTCGACGACGACGCGCACCTCGCGCCCGGCCGACATGGCCAGCGCCCGGCGGACGCCGCCGTGCTCGGCGACGAGGCTCTCCAGGCGCCCCATGCGCTCGACGAACTGGTCCAGCTCGTCGTGCCGGGCGCCCGGCCGGGCGGCGGAGATCGCGTCGGCGACCTGCACGAGCACCGCCTCCACGGTCTCGGGACGGACCTCGTCGTGGTGCGCGGCGATGGCGTTGACGACCGCCGCGCTCTCGCCGCACCGGCGGGCCAGGGCCGCGCCGACCTCGGCGTGCGTGCCCGGAAGCTCGGCCGTCAGCGCCTTGCCGACGTCGTGCAGGAACGCCCCGCGCCGCGCCAGCGCGACGTCCGCCCCCACCTCGGCCGCCAGGGCCGCCGCGAGCAGCGCGCACTCGACGAGGTGCTCGAGCACGTCCTGCCCGTAGGACGTCCGCAGCCGCAGCCGGCCCAGCGTGCGCACGAGCTCGGGGTGCAGGTCGGCCACCCCGGCGCGCGCCGCCGCCGCGTGGCCGGCCGCCTCCGTGCGGTCGTCGGCACCCGCGAGCGCGTCGGCGTACGCGCTCTCGATCCGCGGCGGGCTGATCCGGCCGTCGAGGAGGAGGGACTCCATGGCGACCCGGGCGACCTCCCGTCGCTCCGCGTCGAAGCCGGACAGCACCACGGTCCCCGGCACCTCGTCGACGAGGACGTCCACGCCGGTCAGGGCCTCGAAGGCACGGATGTTGCGCCCCTCCTTGCCGATCACCCGTCCCTTGAGCTCGGGCGCGGGCAGACGGACGCTGACGACCGAGACCGCCGAGCTCGACGGGCCCGCCAGCCGCTGCACCGCCGTGGTGACGGCGCGGGTCGCCCTCGCCTGGGCGGACCGGCGGGCGGCCGCCTCCAGCCGGCGCACCTGCGCCTCGGCGTCGCGCTCGGCGTCGGCCACGAGTCGGCGCCGCAGCTCCTCCCGCGCCTCCTCCACGTTCAGGCCCGCCGTCGCCTCGACCGTCCGCAGCGCCTCCGCCTGCGCCGCCGCGACGACGGCCTCCGCGTCCTGCCGGGCCTGCTCGCGCGTGCCGGCCACCTGCCGCCGCACGTCGGCCAGCAGGTCGCCCGCCTCGCGGCGAGCCGCTGCGAGCACGTCGTCGGCCTCGCGGCGAGCGCCCGTCAGCACCTCCCCCGCCTCTCGACGGGCGCCGGCCAGCACACCGTCCGCCGCACGGCGGGCACCCTCGACCGTCTCGTCGGCGAGCCGGCGCGCCGCCGCCACCCGCTCCTGGTCCTCGGCGAGGCGTACGGCACCGGCCTCCGTCCGCGCCGCGAGGGCGCCCACCGCCGCCTCCCGCACCGCGAGGGCGGCCTCCGCCTGCCGCAGGTCGGACGAGCGCTGCTCGACCGCTCCCTCGCGGGACGCCACCGCGCGCTCCCGGTCGCCGAGCGCCTCCTCGCGCCGCCGCACCGCCTCCTCGCGGCCGTGCAGCGCCTCCTCGCGCCCGTCCTGCGCCGGGGCACGACCGCCCGCCGCCCGACGGGCGCCGAGCACCAGGACGGCCGCGAGCACGAGCACGACCAGCACCACCACCGTGGCGACGACCGGGGCTGACGGCACGTCCACCTCCTCGACGTCGACGGGGCCGCGGCGCGGCCGGAGGGCTCATCCTCGCCCACGCAGCCCTGCCGTCGTCGCCGACCGCGCCGCGCCCGCCCCGCCCGCACAGGACGGGTGAGTCCGACAACCGCTCGCGACAACCGCTCGGGACGACCGGCTCGCGACGACCGGCTCGCGACGAGCCGAAAAGGCCGCGCCCCTTTCCTGACCGTGCTTGGCAGTACAGCTAGTCCATGCCCAGCTCGTCGGTGTCGGGCAGGCTCACACCGTCGGTCCCGGCCGCCAGCTCCTCGCGGACGAGCCGCAGCACCAGTCCGGGCGCGTACCCCTTGCGACCGAGGGCCGCCACGGTCCGCCGGACGCGGACCTGCGCGTCCAGACCGGCGGTGGCGGCCAGCCGCCGGCGCACGAGGCCGCGCGCGGCCCGCTCCTCGTCGTCGGCGTCCACCGTCGCCAGGGCCTCGGCCGCCGTCTCCTCGTCGATGCCCCGACGACGCAGCTCGGCGCCGATGGCACGCCGTGCGAGCCCGCGCTCGGCCTGGCGCGTGCGCACGAGGACCCGGGCGAACTCCGCGTCGTCGACGAGCCCGACCTCGGTGAAGCGGTCGAGCACGCGCTCGGCCACGTCCTCGGGCACGTCCTTGCGGGCCATCGCCTCGGCCAGCTGGTGCCGGCTGCGCGCGGCACCCGTGAGCAGCCGTAGCGCGACCGCGCGCGCGACGGCCTCGGCGTCGGGTTCCCGGTCCTGCAGGGCGGAGCCGGTCGGGGGCGGCTCGTCCGTCGGCCGCCCCCGGCCCCGCCTCGTCCCTGTCACCATCAGAGGGCGGGCACGGTCAGAAGTCGACCGGGACCGCGTCGTCCGCCGGGGCGTCGACGCGGGCGCCGACCCCCAGCTTCTCCTTGATCTTCTTGTCCAGCTCGTCCGCCAGCTCGGGGTTGTCGCGCAGGAACGACCGCGCGTTCTCCTTGCCCTGGCCGAGCTGGTCGCCCTCGTACGTGTACCAGGCACCCGACTTGCGGACGAAGCCGTGCTCCACCCCCATGTCGATGAGGCTCCCCTCCCGGGAGATCCCGACGCCGTAGAGGATGTCGAACTCGGCCTGCTTGAAGGGCGGCGCCAACTTGTTCTTGACGACCTTGACCCGGGTCCGGTTGCCGACCGCGTCGGTGCCCTCCTTGAGGGTCTCGATGCGGCGGATGTCCATCCGCACGGAGGCGTAGAACTTCAGCGCCTTGCCGCCGGTGGTGGTCTCGGGGGAGCCGAAGAAGACCCCGATCTTCTCCCGCAGCTGGTTGATGAAGATCGCCGTGGTGCCGGAGGAGTTGAGCGCACCGGTGATCTTGCGCAGCGCCTGCGACATGAGCCGCGCCTGGAGGCCGACGTGGCTGTCGCCCATCTCCCCCTCGATCTCGGCCTTGGGCACGAGGGCGGCGACCGAGTCGATGACGACGATGTCGATCGCGCCGGAGCGGATCAGCATGTCCATGATCTCGAGCGCCTGCTCACCCGTGTCCGGCTGCGAGACGAGCAGCGCGTCGGTGTCGACGCCCAGCTTCTTCGCGTACTCCGGGTCCAGCGCGTGCTCCGCGTCGATGAAGGCGGCGATCCCGCCGGCGCGCTGGGCGTTGGCCACCGCGTGCAGGGCCACCGTCGTCTTGCCGGACGACTCCGGGCCGTAGATCTCGATGACGCGGCCGCGGGGCAGGCCGCCGATCCCGAGCGCCACGTCCAGGGCGATGGAGCCCGTGGGGATGACCTCGACGGGGGCGCGCCCCTCGTCGCCGAGGCGCATCACCGACCCCTTGCCGAACTGGCGGTCGATCTGGCTGAGGGCGACCTCGAGAGCCTTCTCGCGGTCCTTGGGTGCTACGGGCATGGCGTCCACCTGTCGTCCTGGGCAGCGGGTGCGCTGCGGCCTGCGGGGGCTGGTCTCTGACGCGGCTGACGGTATGCCCGACCACCGACACGCCGGCCGGGACGCGGCGCCGGGCGTCCGGGTGCCCCCGCGACGGGGGCTGGGGACGGCTCGACGCGGCACCGACCGGTGTCAGCCGTGCACGACTCTAGCCGTACGCATGTTCGACGACGTGCGACACGCCGTGGCGGCGTCCGCGCCTCCGCACGCCGGCCCTCCCGCCCCCGCAGCGCCCGGACCGCCCCTTCGCCTCGTCGCCGACGCGCGCCCTCAGCGGGACGGAGGAGCGGGCCGGCGGTCGTCCTGCCCCCACCGGCGCGCGTCGGGCACCTCGAGGGCGTCGCACAGGGCGTGCCACACGTCGCGGGGCGGGACCCCGGCGTCGAGCGCCTCCTGCGCGGAGCGCCCGCCGACCGCCCCGAGCACGAGCTCCTGGGCGAGCACCCGCCCCTGCGCGCGGCCGAGCACCTCGTCGACCAGGGCCCAGAACTCGCGGTACGTCACGGCACCAGCCTGCCACCCGACCCGCGGCCCGCGCCCGCCGTCACCCGCCGCGCGGCGCGGGGCACCACGCCCGTGCGGCCTCCGGTGCAGCCTCCCGTGCAGCCTCCCGTGCAGCCACGCCCGTGCAGCTGCGACGCGCGCCTGTGCGTCCGCCGGGGGCGTCGCGCGCGTGTCGGTGGTGGCTGCGACGATGACGCCGTGCTGAGCGAGGGCTTCTCCGAGCCGACCCGGAGCTGGTTCGCCGGGGCCTTCCACGCGCCCACGGCGGCCCAGACGGGCGCCTGGGAGGCCGTGCAGGGCGGGGCGCACGCGCTGGTCGTCGCCCCCACCGGCTCGGGCAAGACGCTCGCCGCGTTCCTGTGGGCGCTCGACGGGCTGCTCACCGGTCCGCCGGTCGAGGAGGCGGTCCGCCGCTGCCGCGTGCTGTACGTCTCGCCGCTCAAGGCCCTGGCCACGGACGTGGAGCGCAACCTGCGCTCGCCGCTCGTCGGCATCCGCCAGGCCGCCACCCGGCTGGGCCGGTCGCTGCCCGACGTGACGGTGGGCATCCGCACCGGGGACACGCCGCCCGCGGAGCGCCGGTCCTTCGCCACCCAGCCGCCCGACATCCTCATCACGACGCCCGAGTCGCTGTACCTCGTGCTGACCTCCGCCGCGCGCGCCGGCCTGAGCGGCGTGCGCACGGTCATCCTCGACGAGATCCACGCGGTGGCGGGCACGAAGCGGGGCGCCCACCTCGCGCTGTCGCTCGAACGCCTCGACGCGCTGCTCGAGGCTCCCGGCGGCCCCGGGCCGGCGCAGCGGGTGGGCCTGTCCGCGACCGTCCGGCCCGTCGACGCGGTGGCCGCCTTCCTCGGCGGCGCCCGCGCGATCGAGGACGGCGGGCGTCCCGTCCGGGTCGTCCAGCCCCCGTCGACGAAGACGATCGAGGTCGACGTCGTCGTACCCGTGCCCGACCTGGGCGACATCGCGTCGGCGGGTCCGGCGCACGACCGGCCCACGCCGGAGGGGGCGGTCCCGGCCGGGGAGCTCGACCTCACCGGGCAGGGCGGCGGAGGCACGCCGCGCGCGTCGATATGGCCCCACGTCGAGGAACGCGTCGTGGACCTCGTCGGCGGTCACCGCTCCACGCTGGTCTTCACGAACTCCCGGCGCGGCGCCGAGCGCCTCACGGCGCGCATGAACGAGATCTGGGCCGAACGCCACGGCGTCGACGTGCCGGACCGCGGCACGCTGCACGCCGCCGCCGTGCAGGCGCAGTCCGGCGCCTCCGCGGGGATCGACACGACGGACGCCGCGCAGGTCCTCGCCCGTGCGCACCACGGCTCCATGAGCCGCGCCGAGCGCACCCGCACGGAGTCCGAGCTCAAGGCGGGGCGCCTGCCCGCGGTCGTCGCGACGAGCTCGCTCGAGCTCGGCATCGACATGGGCGCGGTCGACCTCGTGGTCCAGGTCGGGTCGCCCCCGTCGGTGGCGAGCGGCCTGCAGCGCGTGGGACGGGCGGGGCACCAGGTGGGCGCGGTGTCGCGCGGCGTCGTCTTCCCCACCTTCCGGGGCGAGCTCGTGCCCGCGGCGGTGACGGCCGAGCGCATGCGGCGCGGGGAGCTGGAGCCCCTCGGCGTGCCGGCCAACCCCCTCGACGTGCTGGCACAGCAGGTCGTCGCGATGGTGGCGGTCGAGGACTGGCCGGTCGAGGACCTGGCACGCGTCGTCCGCCGGGCGGCCCCCTACGTCACGCTCGGGGACGCGACCCTGCGCGCGGTGCTCGACATGCTGGCGGGGCGCTACCCGAGCGAGGAGTTCGCCGAGCTGCGCCCGCGCGTCGTCTGGGACCGGGTCACCGACGTGCTGACGGCCCGGCCGGGGGCGCTGCGCCTGGCGGTGACCAGCGGCGGCACCATCCCCGACCGGGGGCTGTACGGCGTCTTCCTCGCCGCGGGCGCGACGACGACGGACGTCCCGGCGGACGCGGAGACCGGCGCGGGCCGGCAGCGCGGCGGCCGGCGCGTCGGGGAGCTCGACGAGGAGATGGTGTACGAGTCCCGCGTGGGCGACACCTTCACCCTCGGGTCGAGCACCTGGCGCATCGAGGAGATCACGCCCGACCGCGTGCTCGTCAGCCCCGCACCCGGCGTCCCCGGCCGGCTGCCCTTCTGGAAGGGCGACTCCCCGGGCCGGCCCGTCGAGCTCGGCCGCGCGATGGGCGGCTGGGTGCGCGAGCTCGTCGCGCTGGACGACGCGGACGCCCGGGCCCGGGCCGAGGCCGCCGGCCTCGACGGCTGGGCCGCCGACAACCTGCTGACGTACGTGCGCGAGCAGGCGGAGGCCACGGGCCAGGTGCCCACCGACCGCACGCTCGTGCTCGAGCGCTTCCGCGACGAGCTCGGCGACTGGCGGGTGGTCCTGCACTCGCCCTTCGGCGCGCGCGTGCACGCCCCCTGGGCCCTCGTCATCGGCGCCCGCCTGCGCGAGCGGTTCGGCGTGGACGCGGCCGCCCTGCACTCCGACGACGGGATCGTCCTGCGCCTGCCCGACGTGCTCGACGCCGAGACCTGGGACCCCGGCGCCGCCGACCCGGACGGGTCGGGACCGGCCATCACCGTCGCGGACCTCCTCGTCGAGCCCGAGGAGGTGCTGGATCTGGTCCGCTCGGAGCTCGGCGGGTCGGCCATGTTCGGCGCCCGGTTCCGGGAGGCCGCCAGCCGGGCGCTGCTGCTCCCCCGCCGGCGGCCGGACCGGCGGCAGCCCCTGTGGCAGCAGCGTCAGCGGTCGGCCCAGCTGCTGCAGGTGGCGGCCGGGCACCCGGGGTTCCCCATCCTGCTCGAGGCGGTGCGGGAGTGCCTCCAGGACGACTTCGACACCGCCGCCCTCGCCGACCTCATGCGGGACGTCGCGGCCCGGCGCATCCGCGTCGTCGAGGTCACGACCCCGCACCCGTCCCCCTTCGCCCAGACGCTGCTCTTCGGCTACACCGCGCAGTTCCTGTACGACGGCGACGCACCGCTCGCCGAGCGCCGGGCGGCGGCCCTCACCCTCGACCCGACGCTGCTGGCCGAGCTCCTCGGCCAGGGCGGGGAGTCCCAGCTCGCCGACCTGCTCGACCCGCAGGCCGTCGAGCAGACGGAGGCCGAGGTGACGGGCACCGCCCCGGACCGGCGGGCGGGGACCCTCGAGCAGGTGGCGGACGTCCTGCGCCGGCACGGTCCGCTGACCTCGGCCGCCGTGCTCGAGCGCACGCGCGCCGAGGTCGCGGACGAGGTGCGCGGGTGGCTCGAGGAGCTCGAGCGCACCCGGCGGGCCATCCGCGTGCGCCTCGGCGGGGTCGCGCCCGACGACGCCGAGCAGTGGGCGGCCGTCGAGGACGCCGGCCGCCTGCGCGACGCGCTCGGCGTCGCCCTGCCCGTCGGGGTGCCGGAGGTGTTCACGGAGGTCCTGCCGGACCCGCTCGGCGACCTGGTGCGACGCCACGCCCGCACGCACGGCCCGTTCACCGCGCACGCGCTCGCCGCCCGCTTCGGGCTGGGGGTGGCGGTGGTCCAGGACGTGCTGCGGCGGCTGGAGTCTGCACGCGTCGTCGCCCAGGGCCGGCTCCGGCCGGAGGTGCTGGGCGGCACGGGCGACGAGTACTGCGACGCCGAGGTCCTGCGCACGCTGCGGCGGCGCAGCCTGGCGGTCCTGCGGGCCCAGGTCGAGCCCGTCGAGCCTGCCGCGCTGGGCGTGTTCCTGCCCCGGTGGCACGGCGTCCGGCCCGCGGTGGGGCCCGCCCGCAGCGCCGGTGCGGCGGTGCACCGCGGGGTCGACGGCGTCGCCCGGGTCGTCGAGCAGCTCGCCGGGGCGGTCCTGCCGGCTTCCGCGCTCGAGACGCACGTGCTGCCCGCGCGCGTGGCCGACTACGTCCCGGCCATGCTCGACGAGCTGACGGCCGCGGGTGAGGTCGTGTGGGCGGGGCACGGGGCGCTCAGCGGGCACGACGGGCTGGTCTCGCTGCACCCGACCGCCGTCGCCGACCTCACGCTCCCGCTGCCCGACGCCGAGGCGGAGCTGACCGACCTGCACCGCGCGGTCCTGGCGGCGCTGGAGGGCGGGGGCGCCTTCTTCCTCACGGCGCTGGCAGGACGGGTGGGTGCGGCCCTGCCCGGGCCGGTGCCGTCGGCGTCGGTCGCCGCCGCCCTGTGGGACCTCGTGTGGGCCGGTCACGTCACCAACGACTCCCTGGCGCCGCTGCGGGCCTGGTTGGGCACCGGCTCCACCGCCCACCGCACCCGCAGCGCCGCGCCGCGCAGCCGTCCGCTGCGGCCGCGGCTCGGCCTGCGGACCGCGGGCCGCCTCGGCGGCCTGCCCCTGCCGGGGGGCGGTGCCGGCACCGCCCACGACGGGGGCGTCGCCGTCGGTCCGGACACGCAGGGAACGGCGGCCGTACGGGGCGACGCCGTGACGGCCGCCGCGCTCCACGCGGGGGCTGCGGGTGGCCGCTGGTCGCTCCTGCCGGTGCGGGAGGAGGACCCGACCGTGCGCGCGCACGCACTGGCCGCCCAGCTCCTCGACCGGCACGGCGTGCTCACGCGCGCCGTGGCACCCGCGGAGGGCATCGGCTCCCGGTTCGCGCAGGTGTACCGCGTGCTGGTCGCGCTCGAGGCGGCGGGCCAGGTCCGGCGCGGCTACTTCGTCGAGCGCCTGGGCGGGTCGCAGTTCGCCCTGCCCGGCGCGGTCGACCGGCTCCGCACGGACGCGGAGGTCGTCACCCGGGCGCGCGAGCACGCCCGGGAGGAGTCCGAGCGGTCGACGGAGGGCCCCGACCTGCCGTGGACCACCCCGGTGAGCGCCGAGCGCCGCGAGGACGTGCCGTGGTCGGTCGTGCTCGCCGCCACCGACCCCGCCAACCCCTACGGTGCCGCCCTGGCGTGGCCGGACCCGCCCGCGGAGACCGAGGGGTCCGGCACCACCGGCCGGCACCGACCGGGGCGCAAGGCGGGCGCGCTCGTCGTCCTGGTCGACGGGGACCTCGTGCTGTACCTCGAGCGCGGCGGGCGCACGGTGCTGTCGTTCGACCGGTCACCGGCCGTGCTGCACGCCGCCGCGCAGGCCCTGGTCGCCACGGTGCGCAGCCGCGGCATCGGCCGGATCACGATCGCCCGCGCCGACGGCGTCGACGTGCTCGGCGGGGGCACGCTCCGCACACCGCTCGGCGAGGCGCTCCTCGCCGCCGGCTTCCTCGCCACCCCGCGCGGGCTCAGCATCCGGGGGCAGGCGTGAGGACGGCGACGGGCGCACGGGTGGGCGCAGGTGTGGGCGCAGGTGTGGGCGCAGGCGTGGGCGCAGGCGTGGCCGCAGGTACGGGCGATCGGACGCAAGCGGGCCGACGCCGGGAGGGTGACCGTGCCCGAGGGTGACACGCTGCGCCGGACGGCGGCGCGGCTCGACCTCGCGCTGCGGGACGGGGTGCTGGACCGCAGCGACCTGCGGTGGCCGTCCGCGGCGACGGTCGACCTCACCGGCAGCACCGTGCTAGAGACCCGGCCCTACGGCAAGCACCTGCTCACGCGGGTGTCGGACGGACGCACGCTGCACACGCACCTGCGGATGGACGGCTACTGGCGCGTCGTCCGGACGGGCTCGTCGGAGGCGGCCGCGCGCTCGCCCAAGGTGCGCGCCGTGCTCGCGGCGGGGCCGTGGACGGCCGTCGGCCACCTGCTCGGGATGCTCGACGTCGTCCGGAGCACGGACGAGGTGACCCTCGTGGGTCACCTCGGACCGGACGTCCTCGACGACGACTTCCTTCCCGACCCCGAGGAGCCGACACCCACGCTGCCCCCGCTCGCCCCCACGCCCGTCGGGATCGACGACCCGGGGCGACGACGCTGGGAGGGTCCGGGGCTCGAGGAGGCGCTGCGCCGGTGGGACCGCCAGGGCGGCCGCCCGGTCGCGGAGGTCCTCCTCGACCAGACGGTCGTCGCGGGCCTCGGGACGATCTGGACGGCCGAGTCGCTGTTCGCGCGGCGGGTGTGGCCCTGGACGCCGGCCGTGGAGGTGGACCGGCCGGACCTCGTGCTGCGAGCCGCGCGGGCGCAGATGCGGCGCTCGGTGGCGGCCGGGGAGGAGCTGGCCCGGGTGCACCAGCGCGCCGGCCGGCCGTGCCCGCGCTGCCGCACCCCCCTCGTGGAGGGCTCCGTGGGGGTGCTCCCGACGGCACGGCCGACGACCTGGTGCCCGGTGTGCCAGGCGGACCCGCACCACCGGCCCGCACCGCCGGTCGTGCACCGCTGGACGGGCGTCGCCGCCGCCGAACGCCGCCGGCACTGAGCCGTCGCGCCGCCGAGGCGCACGACGCCCGGTGGCTCGGGCACGGACGCCAGGAGCGCCGCACCCCTGCGGGTGCGGCGCCCCTGATCGTGCTCTGCCGCCGACGCCGGCGGACGTGGCCGTCAGCCGACGGGCGCGAGCTCCGCCCGCGGCCGGTCCCAGTCGCCGTCCCCGGCGCGCCGGACGCGCACCTCGAGATCGGCGGGCACCGTGTCCGGGATGTGCAGGCCCTCGGCGACGGCGATCCGGTCGCTCACCTCACGCAGGACCGACGACATCGGCACCGACAGCGCCGAGCAGATGCTGTGGAGCAGCTCCGACGACGCCTCCTTCTGACCACGCTCGACCTCGCTCAGGTACCCGAGGGACACCCGAGCAGCCGACGACACCTCGCGCAGGGTCCGACCCTGCCGCTGCCGCGCGTCCCGCAGCACGTCACCGATCTCACGACGCAGTACGACCATCTGGGTCCCTCCTCCCGCGCCACGTCCTGCTCCCTGGACCTCGGCACGGAGGACACGACCGGAGTCCCGGCCGACCGACCCGTCCCGCACCACCTGCCCGCCGGCACCCGACGGGCCGACGTCCTTAACGTACCGTGGCGCACCGACACGCGCCCTCGGCCGCACCATCGACCGCTCCGCTGACATCACGAGTGGTCCAACGCCCGGACCCGCACGCGTGTTCCCCCCGCCGTTCTCTCCCCAGCCGAGGCCGGTACCTCGTCGGGACGATCCCGGACAGAACGGGGCAGAGGGGCGTGGTCGGTGGAGCTCACGACCGTCGCACGTCGGGCCGCCTCGTGTGCCGGGTGCTCCGACGACGTCCGCGGACCCACAGCCCCGCCTCAGCGGCGTGGCGCTCCCCCATGTCCGTCCTCGCCCACGACCTCGAGGGCGAGCCCCAGCACGGCGGCGACGGCGGCGGCCCGGACCGCCGCCCGGGCACCAGGCAGGGACAGCGAGCGGACCTCGTCGCCCCGCGGCGTGCTGACCGCGACGTGCACCTCGCCCGGGGCGTGCCCGTCCTGGCCGCCCGGCCCGGCCACCCCCGTCGTCGCCAGTCCCACGTCCGTCCCGAGCACCCGGCGTACCCCCGCGGCCATGGCGTGGGCCACGTCCGGGTCGACGGCACCTCGAGCGGCCAGCAGCGGCCCGGGGACGCCGAGCACCGACCCCTTGAGGTCGGTGGCGTACGCCACGACCCCGCCGCGCAGGACGGCCGACGCGCCCGGCACGGACACCAGCGCCGCGGAGACCAGCCCGCCCGTGAGCGACTCCGCCGTCCCGACGGTCCACCGCCGCCCGAGGAGCGCCGCGAGCAGGCGCTCGGCGAGCACCGGCCCCTCGCCGGTGGTGGCGTCGCCCGGTGCTGCGCCCGGCGCCACGCCGGCTCCCGCGTCGCCGGCGCCGTCGTCACCGCGCTGCCGGGTCACGGGCGGCCGGTGACAGCAGGTGGCACCGCGCGCTGCTCCGCCCGCACGCGCAGCCCGGTCCGGACGTAGTCGACCCCTGTCAGCACGGTGACGAGCACCGCCACCGCCATGACGACCGCGGCCAGCACGTCCACGACGAGCGGCAGGCGGTCCAGCGGCAGCAGGTACAGGCCGATGGCCACCGTCTGGAGCACCGTCTTGAGCTTGCCGCCGCGGGACGCGGGCAGCACGACGTACCGCAGGAGCACCATGCGCAGCACGGTGATCCCCAGCTCCCGGACGAGGACGACGACGGTCACCCACCACGCGAGCGCGCCCTGCCACGACAGCAGGACCAGCGCCGCACCGACCAGCAGCTTGTCCGCCACGGGGTCGAGCATCTTGCCGAGGTCGGTCACGGAGTCCGAGCGCCGGGCCAGCCACCCGTCGACCCGGTCGGTCGCGGCGGCCAGGACGAAGATCCCCAGCGCCGCCAGCCGCCACCGCAGGTCCTGCCCGCCGTCGACCGCCAGGGCCGCGGCGAACGCCGGGGCCAGCAGGATGCGCAGCATGGTCACGACGTTCGCGGCGGTCCACGGGGACGAGGCCGTCGCGGGGGGCACGTCCACCACCCTAGGCGAGGACCCGCTGGTCACGCCTCGTCGTCGTACCAGTCACGCGCCACGGGCGGGTCGCCCGGGAAGCCCTCGTCGGTGGCACCCGGCGAGCCCTGCCCGGCCGGTGCCGGACGCGAGGGCGCCGACGGCTCGTCGTCCTCGAACGGCTCGCCGCGCAGCATGGCCAGCGCCGTCGGCAGCTCCTCCGGCTGCACCAGCACCTCGCGCGCCTTCGACCCCTCCGACGGCCCGACGACCTCGCGGGACTCCAGGAGGTCCATGAGCCGCCCCGCCTTCGCGAAGCCGACGCGGAGCTTGCGCTGGAGCATCGACGTGGAGCCGAACTGGCTCGTCACGACGAGCTCCGCGGCCTGCAGCAGCAGCTCCAGGTCGTCGCCGATGTCGTCGTCCACCTGCTTCTTCGGCGCGGCGACGGCGACGTCCTCGCGGTAGACCGGCTTGAGCTGTGCCTTGACGTGCTCGACGACCGCGTGGATCTCCGACTCCGACACCCAGGCGCCCTGGGTGCGCATGGGCTTCGCGGCGCCCATCGGGAGGAAGAGGGCGTCGCCCTGGCCGATGAGCTTCTCCGCGCCGGGCTGGTCGAGGACGACGCGGGAGTCCGTGAGCGACGACGTGGCGAAGGCCAGGCGCGAGGGCACGTTGGCCTTGATGAGCCCGGTCACGACGTCCACCGACGGGCGCTGCGTGGCCAGCACGAGATGGATGCCCGCCGCGCGCGCGAGCTGCGTGATGCGCTGGATGGAGGCCTCGACGTCGCGGGGCGCCACCATCATGAGGTCGGCCAGCTCGTCGACGATCACGAGCAGGTAGGGGTACGGCGCGATCTTCCGCTCGGAGCCGGGCAGCGGCTGCACCTTGCCCGCGCGCACGGCGACGTTGAAGTCGTCGATGTGCTTGAAGCCGAACATCGCCAGGTCGTCGTAGCGCGCCTCCATCTCCCGCACCACCCACTCGAGGGCCTCGGCGGCCTTCTTGGGGTTGGTGATGATCGGGGTGATGAGGTGCGGGATGCCCTCGTACAGCGTGAGCTCGACGCGCTTGGGGTCGACGAGGATCATCCGCACCTGCTCCGGCGTGGAGCGCATGAGGATCGAGACGATCATCGAGTTGACGAAGCTCGACTTGCCCGCGCCGGTGGCGCCGGCCACCAGCAGGTGCGGCATCTTCGCGAGGTTGGCCACGACGTAGCCGCCCTCCACGTCCTTGCCGACGCCGATGACCATGGGGTGCTCGACCCGGCGGGCCGCGCCGGAGCGCAGGACGTCACCGAGCGAGACCGTCTCCCGGTCCGTGTTCGGGATCTCGATGCCGATCGCCGACTTGCCGGGGATCGGCGAGAGGATGCGCACGTCGGCGGACGCGACCGCGTAGGCGATGTTGCGCGAGAGCGCCGTCACCCGCTCGACCTTCACGCCGTGCCCGAGCTCGACCTCGTACCGCGTCACCGTCGGGCCGCGGGTGAAGCCCGTGACCTGCGCGTCGATCTCGAACTGCTCCAGCACGGAGGTCAGGGAGTCGACGACGCGGTCGTTGGCGGCCGAGCGCACCTTGTGGGGCGCACCCTTGGCCAGCGCGTCCTCGGGCGGCAGCGTGTAGAGCACGTCGCCCTCGAGCATGGGCTGGACGCCGCTGGGCACCCCCGTGGTGGGCGGGGCGACGAGCGCCGCCGCCGTGGCCTCGCCGCCGCCGCGGTCCTCGTCGGGATCGCCGTCCGAGCCCGCTGACGGGCGAGACGACGCGCCCGGCGACGAGTCCCGCGCCCCGAGGACGGAGGTCGGCACGGTGTCGGGGTGGCGGTCGGCGCCGGCGTCCCGCCGCGCGGCGAGCGCCGCCGCCGCGACCGCGACACCCGCGTCGTCGACCCCGGCCACCGCGACGGCCTGCTCGTACGCCTCGTCGCCGGCGTAGTGGTCCAGCAGGGCGTCCGTGTCGCCCTGCACCTCCTCGGCCCGCGGGGTCGCGCGGCGGCGCAGGCGCTCGCGCAGGCCCGGGCGGCCTGCGGTCGCGCCGTCCGTGCCCGTGCCCGTGCCCTGCATCGCCGTCGACCCGGCCCCCACCGCCGGCAGGTCGCCGCTGTCGTCGGCAGGTGCGGAGGCACCCCCGCGACCGGCGGCAGCGCCGCGCCGCGACGGTCGTGCGCCCGGCTCGAGCACGGCGGTCGGGGTGTCGCCGCCCTCGTCCTCGTCCTCGGCGTCCGCCGCGTACCGGTGGGCGCCCGTGGCCCAGGCGTAGGCGTGCCGCAGCCGCGGCACGACCATGTGCACCGGCGTCGCGGTGACGACCAGGACCCCGAAGAACGCGAGGAGCAGCAGCAGGAGCACGGTCACGACCGCGGAGACGAGGTGCTCCAGCGGCGTCGCGACGAGGTAGCCCACGACGCCGCCCGCCGCCCGCACCGGCGCGAAGCCGGCCGAGGGCGCCGGCAGCCCGGCCTCGAGGTGCACCAGACCGCAGACCGCGACGACCAGCGCGCCGACGCCCACCGACCGCCGCGAGGTCGTCTCCGCCTGGTCCGGGTGCCGCATGAGCCGGACCGCCAGGGCCAGCAGCCCCACGGGCACCGCCACGCCGACCACGCCGAAGGTGCCGGCGACGACGGCGTGCACGACGTCCCCCGCCGTGCCCGACAGCCCCCACCACTCGCGCGCGGCGACCACGACGGCCAGCCCCAGCAGCGCGAAGGCCACGCCGTCGCGCCGGTGGGCCGGGTCGAGGTCGCGGGCGCCCCGCCCGACGCGGCGGGCGGTCCCGCCGACGACGTGCGCGACGCCCATCCAGGCGCCGCGCAGCACGCGGACGGGCAGCGCGCTGCGGCCCGGGCCGGCGGTGCCGGGCCGCGAGGAGGACCCCGGGCGGGACGAGGACGGGGCCCGGCCCGCGGCCGTCGCCCCGCGCGAGGGTCGCACGGCGGTGCCGGAGGACGGACGGGAGGCCATGGTGCTCACCGTAGCCAGCGACGCGCCCGGCGGGGCGCAGCCGGGCGGCGCGTGTCCGGGCGGCGTACGGACGTCCCGCCCACCACGAGTACCCGGCGTCGCGGCTCAGGCCTCCACGACCACCGGGATGATCATGGGCCGGCGGCGCAGGCGCCCCGAGACCCAGCGCCCGACGACCCGCCGCATGACCTGCTGCAGCCCGTAGGTGTCGACGGTGCCCTGCCGGGAGGCCTCCTCGAGGGCCGCGGTGAGCTCGGGCAGGATCGCGTCGAAGACGGTGTCCTGCTCCGCGAAGCCCCGGGCGGTGATCTGCGGCCCGCCGATGACCTTGCCGTCGGTCGAGCTGACCACCGCGAAGATGGAGATGAAGCCCTCGACGCCGAGGATCCGCCGGTCCTTCAGCTCCGCCTCGGTGATCGTCCCGACGGACGAGCCGTCCACGTACACGTACCCGCACGGCACCGCGCCGACGACCTTCGCCACGCCGTCGACGAGGTCGATGACCACGCCGTCCTCGGCGAGCACGACGCGGTCGGCCGGCACGCCGGTCCGGACGGCGATCGCGCCGTTGGCGACGAGGTGGCGGACCTCGCCGTGCACGGGCATGACGTTGCGCGGGCGGAGGATGTTGTAGCAGTACTCCAGCTCGCCGGCCGACGCGTGGCCGGACACGTGCACCTTGGCGTTCCCGGAGTGCACGACGCGCGCCCCGAGCCGGGTCAGCCCGTTGATGACCCGGAACACCGCGTTCTCGTTCCCGGGGATGAGCGACGAGGCGAGGATGACGGTGTCGCCGCGGCCCACCGTCACCCGGTGGTCCCCGTTGGCCATCCGCGACAGCGCCGCCATGGGCTCGCCCTGGGAGCCGGTGCACATGAGGACGACCTCGTCGTCGCGCAGGGAGTCCACGCGCTTGAGGTCGACGAGCACCCCGTCCGGGACCTGCAGGTAGCCCAGGTCGGCGGCGATCTGCATGTTGCGGACCATGGACCGCCCCACCAGGGCCACCCGGCGCCCGTGCGCGGCCGCGGCGTCGAGCACCTGCTGCACGCGGTGCACGTGGGAGGCGAACGAGGCGACGATGATCCGGCGCGGCGACTCGGCGAAGACCTGGTCGAGCACCGGCCCGATGCCCCGCTCCTGCGCGACGAAGCCCGGCACCTCGGCGTTCGTCGAGTCGACGAGGAACAGGTCCACGCCCTCCTCGCCGAGGCGCGCGAACGCCCGCAGGTCGGTGATGCGCCCGTCGAGGGGCAGCTGGTCCATCTTGAAGTCGCCGGTGTGCAGCAGCAGGCCGGCCCGGGTGCGCACGGCGACGGCCAGGGCGTCCGGGATGGAGTGGTTGACCGCCACGAACTCGCAGCCGAACGGGCCGAGCTGCTCGACCTGCCCCTCCTTGACCGCGAGGGTCAGCGGCGTGATGCCGTGCTCCTTGAGCTTGGCCTCGATGAACGCCAGCGTGAGCTGGGAGCCGACGACGGGGATGTCCCGGCGCAGCCGCAGGAGGTAGGGGACGGCACCGATGTGGTCCTCGTGCCCGTGGGTGAGCACGACCGCGACGATGTCCTGCACGCGGTCCCGGATGTGCTCGAAGTCCGGGAGGATGAGGTCGACGCCCGGCTGGTGGTCCTCGGGGAAGAGGACGCCGCAGTCGATGACCAGCAGCTTGCCGTCGTGCTCCAGGACGGTCATGTTGCGGCCGACCTCGCCGAGGCCGCCCAGCGCGACGACCCGCAGGCCCCCGGGGGCCAGGGCGGGCGGCAGGGACAGCTCGGGGTGGGGATGGCTCACGGGCGCTCCTCGTGCGGGGTGTGGTGGAGGGTGGGCGCGGGCCCGGTCGGGTCCGCGGCGCCGGCCCGGGGCGCGCCCGTCGGGGGCTGCGCACGGTCCGACGGCTTCACGGTCAGGGGGCGTGCGCGCCCTCGGGGACGAGCAGGCCGGCGGCGCGGAGGCCGGCACGGATCGCGTCGACCTCCTCCTCCGACGCCGGGACGAGCGGCAGGCGCAGGGCGCGGTTGCCCAGGAGGCCCAGGACCTCGAGCGCGGCCTTGGCCGCGACGGCCTGGAACCCGGCGCCGTTGAGCGCCACCACGGCCGGGACGACCCGGCGGAAGGCCTCGAGCGCACGCGCGTGGTCCCCGGCGTCCCAGGCCCGCGCGATCTCGGCCAGCCCGGCCGAGGCCACGTGGCCGACGACGCTGACGATGCCCACGCCGCCGTGCGCGAGCACGGTCAGGTACGCCCCGTCGTCGCCGGCGTACCAGGCCAGGCCCGTGGTGGCGACGAGCTGCGCCGCGGTGAAGGCGTCGCCCGCCGCGTCCTTCATCGCCACGACGCGGTCGTGCGCGGCGAGCCGCTCGACGGTCGCGGGGGCCAGGCGCACGCCCGTGCGCCCCGGCACGTCGTAGAGCATGACGGGCAGGTCGGTGGCGTCCGCCACGGCGGTGACGTGCGCGACCACGCCGTCCTGCGAGGGCCGCGAGTAGTAGGGCGCGACGACGAGGAGCCCGTGCGCGCCCGCGGCGGCGGCCTGCTCGGCCATGCGCACCGCGTGCAGCGTGTCGTTGCTGCCCGCGCCCGCGACGACCCAGGCCCGGTCCCCGACGGCCTCGACGACCGCGGCGACGAGCTCCGCCTTCTCGGGGGCGTGCGTCGTGGGCGCCTCGCCCGTCGTGCCGTTGAGGACGAGCCCGTCGTTGCCCTGCTCGACGAGGTGCCGGGCCAGCGCGACCGCCGCGTCGAGGTCGAGGGTGCCGTCGGTCCTCATCGGCGTGACCATGGCGGTGAGCACCGAGCCGAAGGGGCGTCCGGGCCGGGCGACGGGTGGCATGGGCTCACGGTACCGCCCGGCCACCTCGGGACTGCTCCTCGACCGCCGCACCGCGGCACCCCGGACGGGTGCGGCGGACGCGCCTAGCAGGCGACGAACCACCCGTCGACGAGCACCGGCGCACACCCGTCGGCGTCGAGCTCGGCGGCCGCCGTCACGTCGTCGGCCCACCCCCGCTCGATGAGCTCCCGCCCGCTGGCCGACTCGCGCAGCGTGCCGACGGGGTCGTCGGCCACGGCCAGCCACGCCTGCCGCGCGACCTCGGCCTCGACGGAGATGTCCGTCGCGCCGTGCCGCCGCAGCGCCTCGACGACCGCACCCGCCCCCCACAGGTCCTCGGCGCAGGGCCGGAACGCGCCGTCGGGCCACCCCTCCCCCGCCGGCACGACGCCGACGACGAGCCGCGGGTCCTCCGCGAGGCGGCGCGCGCAGTACGCCGCCACCGCGTCGGCGGTCCGGATGCTGCCCGCCACCACGGTCGCGCCCGTCGCCGCGAGGGTGAGCGCGGTCGTCGCCCCGTTGGGCGAGGGCAGCACGAGCCGGTGCAGCCCCGAGGCGCGCACGGAGCCCGGCGACAGGCTGGGCCCGCCCGTCGCGCGCGAGACGGCCAGCGTCGCCCCGGTCTCCTCCGCGAAGCGCGGCGCCCGGGGGTCGTGCCAGCGGAACGGTGCCACCTCGATGCCGGCCGCGCAGGCGGCGGCGACGGTCGTCGTGAAGGTCAGGACGTCGACGACGACCGCGATGCGGTCGCTGCCGGCCGCGACCGCACGCGCACCGGCCCGGCCCCAGTCGCAGCGCACGCGGTGCGGCGCCTGCAGCCGGGGGTCCACGGCGGGCTGGCTGTCGGGGCGGTGCCCGTAGGTGATGTACCGGTACCGCGTGCCCTCGGCGGCCGAGGTGTACCAGCCCTCCGCCGGCTCGTGGGCGGTCTGCACCCAGCGGCGCTCGTCGAGCACGGGGGCCACGGTGTCCCCGGCGGTGGCGAGGTCGACGAGGGTGACCTCGACGCGGTCGGCATGGGGCAGCGCGGCGGCGTAGAGCGAGCCGCCGCCGATGACCCAGGCGTCCCGGTCCCCCACGACCGCGAGCGCATCGTCGAGGCTCGTCGCCACGACCGCGCCCTCGGGCGCGAAGCCCGGGTCCCGCGACAGCACGACGTTGTCCCGACCGGGAAGCGGACGGAACCGCGGCGGCAGGGACTCCCACGTGCGGCGGCCCATGACGACGGGGTGCCCGTCGGTGAGCCGCCGGAACCGCGCGAGGTCCTCCGGCACGTGCCACGGCAGGGCGCCGTCGACGCCGATGACGGCGTCGGGCGTCTGGGCCCAGATGAGGGAGAGCGTCATGTCCTGGTCCTGCCGGCGCCTAGACGGCGACCGGCGCCTTGATCGCGGGGTGGTGCCGGTAGTCGAGCACCTCGACGTCCTCGTACGCGTAGTCGAGGATCGACGGCGCCGGCCGCAGCCGCAGCGTCGGGGACGGGTAGGGCGTGCGGGACAGCTGCTCGCGCACCTGCTCCACGTGGTTGTCGTAGACGTGGCAGTCCCCGCCGGTCCAGACGAAGTCGCCGACCGCGAGCCCCGCCTGCTGCGCCACCATGTGCGTGAGCAGCGCGTACGAGGCGATGTTGAACGGCACGCCGAGGAACATGTCCGCGGAGCGCTGGTACAGCTGGCACGAGAGCCGGCCGTCGGCCACGTAGAACTGGAACAGCGCGTGGCAGGGGGCCAGCGCCATGCGCGGCACGTCCGCGACGTTCCACGCCGACACCACGAGCCGGCGCGAGTCCGGGTCCCGGCGCAGCGTCTCGACGACCTGCGAGATCTGGTCGACCGTCCCGCCGTCGGGCGTCGGCCAGGAGCGCCACTGCACGCCGTAGACCGGGCCCAGCTCGCCGTCGGCGTCCGCCCACTCGTCCCAGATGCGCACGCCGCGCTCCTGCAGCCAGCGGACGTTGGACTCCCCGCGCAGGAACCACAGGAGCTCGTGGACGACCGAGCGCAGGTGCACCCGCTTCGTCGTCACCAGGGGGAACCCGGCCGCGAGGTCGAAGCGCATCTGGTGCCCGAAGAGGCTGCGCGTCCCCGTGCCCGTGCGGTCGGCCTTCGGCGTCCCGGTCTCGAGCACGAGCCGCAGCAGGTCCTCGTACGGCGTCGGCACCGGGTCCGTCATGGGCCCGAGTCTAGGGGTGGGTCGTGGGGTGGCCGGTGGTCCGACCGTGGCGCGCGCCCGCGCCGCGGGGCGAGGATGGCGCCATGAGCGCGACGACGACCTCGACCCTGCCGCCGACGGTGGCGGCCCACCTGCCCACCGGCGTCCTCGTCGCCGGGCGGTGGCGCCCCGCGCACGGCGGCGGCACCTTCGCGGTGGCCGACCCCGGGACCGAGGAGGTCCTCGCCGACGTCGCGGACGGCACCGAGGAGGACGCGCTCGAGGCCCTGGGCGCCGCCGACGCGGCCGCCGACGCCTGGCGCCGCACGGCTCCCCGGGTGCGCTCGGACCTCCTGCGCGCGGTGTTCGACGAGATGGTCGCCCACGCCGACGACCTCGCGGCGATCGTCACGGCCGAGGGCGGCAAGCCGCTCGCGGAGTCGCGCGCCGAGGTGCTCTACGCCGCGGAGTACGTGCGGTGGTACTCCGAGGAGGCGGTGCGGGCCGAGGGGCTGGCCCGGCGCGCGCCGGCCGGCACGCACCACCAGCTCGTGCTGCGCCGGCCGGTGGGGCCCGCGCTGCTCGTCACGCCGTGGAACTTCCCCATCGCGATGATCGCCCGCAAGCTCGCGCCGGCGCTGGCCGCCGGGTGCCCGGTCGTCGTCAAGCCCGCGCAGCTCACGCCGCTGACCACCGCGTACGTCGCCGACATCGTGCGGGCCGAGCTCGAGGCGCGGGACCTGCCCGCGGGCGTCGTCAACGTGGTGCCCACCTCGTCGGCGCGCCGCGTGTCCGGTCCGCTGCTGGCCGACCCGCGGCTGCGCAAGCTGTCGTTCACCGGTTCCACGGAGGTCGGGCGGACCCTGCTGAAGGCCTCCGCCGACGGGGTCCTGCGCACGTCGATGGAGCTGGGCGGCAACGCCCCGTTCCTCGTCTTCGACGACGCCGACCTCGACGCGGCCGTGCAGGGCGCCGTGGCCGCGAAGATGCGCAACGCGGGCCAGACGTGCGTCGCCGCCAACCGCTTCCTCGTGCAGGCGGGCGTGGCCGAGGAGTTCACCGCCCGGCTCACGGAGGCGTTCGGCCGCCTCGTCGTGGGGCACGGCGCCGACGACGGCGTCACCGTGGGCCCCCTCATCGAGGCGGCGGCCGTCGACCACGTCGACGAGCTGGTCACCCGGGCCGCCGACGGCGGGGCGGTGATCCGCACGGGCGGCGAGCGCGTCGGGCGCCGGGGGTACTTCTACGCCCCGACCGTCCTGGCCGACGTCGCGCCGGACCAGCGGGTGGTGACGGAGGAGATCTTCGGCCCGGTCGCGCCGGTCGTGACCTTCGGCTCGGAGGCCGAGGGTGTCGCGCTGGCCAACGGGACGGAGTACGGCCTCGTCGCCTACGCCTACACCGGCGACATGGGCCGTGCCATGCGCTTGGCCGAGGACCTGGAGACGGGCATGCTGGGGCTCAACCGCGGGATGGTCTCGGACGCGAGCGCACCCTTCGGCGGGGTGAAGTCCTCCGGCCTCGGGCGCGAGGGCGGCGAGGCGGGCATCGAGGAGTACCTCGAGACCGTGTACGTGGCGCTGTGAGCGGGCTGCTGGGCGGCCCCACCGCCGACGTCTCGGTCCGCCCGGCGGTACCCGGCGACGAGGTGGCGCTCGTCCGGGTCCAGGTCGCGGCCTGGCGGACGACGCACGACGAGGTGCTGGGTCCCGACGTCCTCGACCGGCTGGACGAGGACCTCATGCGCGAGCAGTGGGCGGCCGCCGTCGCGGCGCCCCCGGCCGGCGGGTTCCGGGTGCTCGTCGCGTGCGACGGGCCGCGGGTCGTCGGGCTCGTCTCCCTGGGCCTCGTGCCCGACGAGCCCGGTCCCGCCGCGCCCCCCGGGCGCGGCGCGCCGGGCGGCGTGGTCCTCGCCCTCGAGGTGGAGCCCGGCCACCGGAGGGCCGGGCACGGCTCACGCCTGCTGGCCGCGGCCGTCGACACCCTGCGGGCCGACGGCGCCGACCAGGTGCACACGTGGGTCCTCGACGGCGACGAGGGCCGCCGGTCGTTCCTGCACGGCGCCGGTCTCGGTCCCGAGGGCGTCCACCGCACGCTCGCCTCGGGCACCGCGCCGGACGGCACCGAGCGGACCGTCCGCGAGGAGCGCTGGGCAGCCACGATCTGACGACGACCCGACGACGACCACCCGACGGTGGCGGCTGCAGGAGCACGCCACGCCGTGGCCCCGGGCTGCGCCCCCGGCCGGGGCGGGAGCGCGACCCGGGCGGGCCCGTCAGCCCGCGGAACCGTGGGGCGACGTCGCGTCGACGCCGTCCTTCGTCAGCTGCGCGAGCAGCTCGTGGCAGCGGTGGGCGCGTGCCGCGTCCTGCGCCATGACCCCCTCGAAGAACGAGGCGATCTCCTCCTGGCCGGCGTTGCGGGCGTCGCGGACGTACTGCCCGTAGTCGTGCCCCGCCTTGAGGGAGTGGTACTGCAGGGAGATGAGGTCGAAGGTGACGTCGTCGAAGCCGGTCTCGCCGGTGGCCATGGGGACCTCCTGGGTCCGCCCGGACTCGGGCCGGGCGCTGTGTGCCGCCCGTCGCTGGAGCCGCCGGCGCCGACGGGCACGCCGGCCGCGGCGTCAGCCCCGCTGGAGCACGTCCGGGTCGGGTGTGGGGAAGGACGTGCCCCGGTGCTGGCGCGCCGCCTGCGCGAGCCCGGCACCGCCGCGCTCCGGCTCCTCCTCGTGCTCGGAGGAGGGACGCCCCTCGGGGGTGTCGGGGTCCTCGCCCCCGATGCCCGTGCCCGGGGCGGTGCGCGGGGCGCCCACCCCCGGGTCGGCGGCGGCGACGGACTCGTCGCCCGGGTCGGAGGACGGGAGCAGGGGATCGACCATCGACATGGCTCCTGCCTACCGCACCCCGACGGACCCCGCGCGCCGGACCCCGCGCACCGGACCCCGTGCGCCGGGCCGACGCGCGGTGGCACGGGGTGCGCAGCTGCACGTCAGGCCGTGACGGGCTCCGCCACCAGCAGCGCGTCGTCCCAGCCCCGCGGCACGGCCAGGTCCCGGGTGCCGGTCGCGGCGTGCCGGCCCTCGTCGCGCACGTCGCCGCTGGCGGGGTCCACCCACGACAGGCGGACGTCACCACCGGAGCCGCCCGACGCCGCCGCGGCCAGGTCCACCGTCACCGTGCGCGCGGTGGGCAGGTAGGTCAGCAGGGCGCCGCTCGACGACCGCCCCGACAGCGCCCGCGAGCCGGGCGACGACGCGCCCTCACCGGAGGTCAGCGGGACCGGCGCGGGCCGGAGCCGCGGGTGCGCGTCCAGGATCGTCGCCACCCGTCCGACGTCCGCGGCCGAGGACGCCCGCAGGGCACGCCCCCACGCCGCGTCGAGGTCCCACACGTCCTCGTGCCCGTAGGCGAATCCGGCCCCGGACAGCACGGCCCACCACGCCTGCGCCCGCAGCTGCGTGCGGTCGAGGAAGGGCGCCCGGTCGCGGCCGTCGTAGTACGCCTCGGTCACCACCGAGGGGATGCCCGTGCCGAAGGCCGCCGGGGCGTGCTCGTGGACGTGCTGGTCCGCGTACGGGTTGTTGAGCGTGTGCCACTCGCGGTCGCCGACGTAGGCCGACGAGGTCACCCCGCGCCGCCCGTGGTACGTCATGAGGTGCCGCACGGGCTCGTGCGCCCGGATGGCCGCAGCCATGGCGTCGGTCGCCGCGAGCTTGTCCGAGCGGTCGGCACCCGGCGCCACCTTCGCCACGTCGCCCGTCGGGGCGTTGTCACCGCCCAGCAGCCACACCAGGTGCGGCATCGCGCCCAGCCGACGACCGAGGAACGCCCCGTAGTCCGTCGCGTTGCCGGTCGTCTCCCGGGCCCGCCAGTCCTCGCCGCCGTACCCGTACCAGGAGGGGACGACGGCGACGGCCAGCCCGCGCGCGGCGGCCTCGTCGAGCACGTACGCCACGTGGTCCCAGTAGTCGTAGTCGGGCGAGCGCGCGTCGCGCGTCCGCTCCCCCACCTCGAGCGGGCGGGACAGGTCGTACCCGCCGACGAAGGGCAGGTCGCCGTAGACGTTCGCCGGCCCCTCGTCCTGCTGGCCGACGAAGTGCAGGAGGGAGACCTGCACGGCCGTGAAGCCCTGCGCGACGCGCGCGTCGAGCCAGCGACGCACGCCGGCCTGGTCCAGGCGCGTCGGCGCCATCCAGGCCGTGTCCGCCAGGTAGAGGAACGGCTCGCCGTCGGCGGTGACGAGGTGGTCGCCGTCCGCCGACGCGCGCAGCGGGAAGGCCGGGGACGTGGGGGCCGTGGGGGCGGCGGCGGTCACCGGGACGGCGGCGACCGCCGACAGCGTCGCCAGGTCCACGTGCGCCTCGAAGCCGAGGTCCAGCGCGCCGTCGCGCACCTCGACGTCGAACGCCACGGTGTGCGCGGTGCCGTGCCCGGTCCTCTCGTGCAGGTCCAGGGCGTGCACGACCCTCTCCCCCTCCGCGTCGACGGAGAAGACGCGACGGCCGTCACCCTCGTGGTAGTTCTCCAGCAGGTGCAGCGTGACCCGCCACGTGCCGCCCGACGGCAGGGCCAGGCGGTACCCGTCCATGCCGACGCGCAGGTCCCGGTAGAGCCGGTGGTCCTTCGTGCCCCGCACGTGGCCCTCGGCGGCGACGTTCGTCGGGCGGCCGCCCACGTACCCGGTGTCCGCCGCCCACGTGCGCCCGCGGCTGTCGCGGTACGCGTCGCCGCCGACGTTCACGCGCACCGCTTCCCCCGCGTCGCCCGCGGCCGGCTGGGTACCGTGCCCGACCGCGGACGCCGGCGGGGCTCCGGCGGCCGACACCCCGACGAGGGAACCGACCACCACGGCGCCGGCGGCGAGCCGCGCGACCCGCCACCTCGACGCCCGTCGCGCGGGACGGCCGGTCGCGGGCGGGGACGTGCACGGGTCGAGCACAGGACCTCCTGGTGGTCGCCGTCGGGAGGACCGGCCGCACCGGCCCTGGGCACACGGAGAGGCGAGGGTAACCCGAGCGGGTGACGGGGAGGAGATGCCCGTGCGGCTAGCGGGAGCCGGCGGCCGTGCGCCAGAGACGGCGAGCCGTCCGGAGGGCCTCGCGCGCCCGACGGCGGTCGCCCGCGGCGTCGTAGGCGAAGGCGAGGTGGTACCAGGCGGCCCAGCTCTCCGGGTCGGCCTCCACGGCGTCGCGGGCGGGGTCGAAGGCCGCGCGCGCGGCCTCGCGGTCGATGCGGCCCCCGGGCGAGCGCGGCAGCCTGTCGACGGGCAGATCCCCGGCGGCGGCGAGGGTGTCGGCCATCCGCTGCACGTGCAGCGCGAGCAGCCACTCCCGCGCGATGAGCACCAGGGCGACGAGGGGCAGGAGCGCGAACGCCAGCCCCAGCGCCACCCCGACCGGCTCCCCCGTCCGCACGAGCGCCACCGAGCGCCCCAGCACGAGCACGAAGTACAGGGCCAGCAGGCCGCTGAGCGCGACCGCGGCGACGAGGCCGCCGGTCGGACGGCGGCGCCGCGGGACGGCGGCGTTCACGGCACGAGGCCGAGGAGGTGCTCCAGGCCGACCGTGAGCCCCGGGCGCGACCCGACCTGCCGGACCGCCAGCAGCACGCCCGGCATGAAGGAGCTGCGGTCGAAGGTGTCGGTCCGGATGGTGAGCTGCTCCCCGGGGTTGCCGAGGAGCACCTCCTCGTGGGCGACGAGGCCCCGCAGGCGGACGGCGTGCACGCGCACCCCGTCGACGTCGGCACCGCGGGCGCCGTCGGTCGCGTGCACGGTCGCGTCCGGGGACGGGCCGACGCCCGCCGCCGCCCGGGCCGCCGCGATCGCCGCGGCGGTGTGGCGCGCGGTGCCCGACGGCGCGTCGAGCTTGTCGGGGTGGTGCAGCTCGACGACCTCGACGGACTCGAACCAGGGGGCGGCGAGCGCCGCGACGTGCATGGTCAGCACCGCGGAGAGCGCGAAGTTGGGGGCCACGACGACGCCGGTGCCCGGCGCGTCGGCCAGGGCGGCGCGCACCCGGTCCAGCGCCGCGTCGTCCCAGCCCGTCGTGCCGACGACGACGTGGACGCGGGCGGCGACGCAGGTCAGCACGTGGGCCAGCGTCACGTCCGGCACGGTGAAGTCCACGACGACGTCGGGACGGTCCACCGCGGCGAGCAGTGCCGCCAGGTCGTCGCCGCGCCCGAGCCGCGCGACGACCCGCAGGTCGTCGGCGGCGTCGAGGGCGGCGACGGTCTGGCGGCCCATCCGTCCGCCGGCGCCGAGCACCGCGACGCGCAGCGGTGCCGGCGGTGCCGCTGCGGACGTCTCGTCGGACGTCGTGTCGGACGTCGTGTCGGACGTCGCCCCGGACGTCACGGGGGACGCAGACGTGTCGGTCATCGCCGGCGCCGTCCCGCTCAGTCCCCGAGCGGGCCGACGCGCACGACGGTCCGCGGACGGCCGAGCAGCTCGCCCGCCAGGGCCTGCACCTGCGCCGCCGTCACGTCCCGGACGCGCGCCAGGGACTCGTCGACGGACACGAGCTCGCCGTGCACCAGCTCCGCCTTGCCGAGCCGGCCCATGCGCGAGCCGGTGTCCTCCATGCCCAGGACGAGCCCGCCGGAGAGCTGGCCGATGCCCCGCTGCAGCTCGGCGTCGTCGAGCCCGCCGTCGGCCAGGCGCTCCCACTCGGCGACGAGCAGCGCCGTCACCTCGTCCACGCGCCCCGGCGTGCAGCCGGCGTACAGGCCGAAGACGCCCGTGTCCGCGTGCCCGGAGGCGAAGGAGTACGTGGAGTAGGCCAGGCCGCGCTTCTCGCGGATCTCCTGGAAGAGCCGGGAGGACATGCCCCCGCCGAGCACGGCGTTGAGCACGGACAGCGTGAACCGCCGCTCGTCGGTGGCCGTGAGGCCGGCGCAGCCGACCACGACGTTCGCCTGCTCGCTGGGGCGGCGCACGGTGCGCTCGCGCGCGTCGGCGGGCAGCCCGCCCGTCCCCGGCGGCAGGTCGCGGCCGGCGACCCGGCGCGCGGCGGGCACGGCAGCGGCGTCCAGCGTCCAGCCGCCGTCCCGCACCGCCTTCTCGACCTGCGCGCACAGCGCGTCGTGGTCGACGTTGCCCGCCGCGCTCACGACGAGGGTGTCGGGGCGGTAGTGCCAGCGGTAGTGCTCCCACACCGCGTCGCGGGGCACGTCGCGGATGCTCTCCGGCGTGCCGCCGATGGGCCGGGCCAGCGGGTGCTCGCCCAGCGCGACGAGGGTGAACTGCTCGTGGGCGACGTCGCTGGGGTCGTCGTCGTTCATCGCGAGCTCTTCGAGGATGACGCCGCGCTCGGTCTCGAGCTCGTCGGCGTCCAGGCGCGCGGAGGTGACCATGTCGGCGATGACGTCGACGGCCATCGGCAGGTCCTCGTCGAGCACCTTGGCGTAGTAGCAGGTGTGCTCCTTGCCGGTGGCGGCGTTGGCCTCGCCGCCGACCGCGTCGAACGCCTCGGCGATGTCCATCGCCGTGCGCCGCGCCGTCCCCTTGAAGAGCAGGTGCTCGAGGAAGTGCGTCGAGCCGTGGTGCCCGGACTCCTCGTCACGGGACCCGACGCCGATCCACGCCCCGACGGACGCGGACCGCAGGCCCGGCATGTGCTCCGTGAGCACCCGGACCCCGCCGGGCAGGACGGACCGACGGACGAGTCCGTCGCCGTCCTGCCCGGCGCGCAGCTCGGCCCCGGCGGTGCCGGGGGCGACGAGCGGGAGGTCGAGGGGCACCGTCAGGCGTCGACCGTCTGCGCCGGGGCCTCGGCGTCGCCGCCCGCACCCTCCTCGACGACCGCGTGCAGCGAGAGCTTGCCGCGCGGGTCGATCTCGCCGATCTCGACCTGGACCTTCTGGCCGACCGCGAGGACGTCCTCGACGTTCTCCACGCGACGGCCGCCCACGAGCTTGCGGATCTGCGAGATGTGCAGCAGCCCGTCCTTGCCCGGGGACAGGGAGACGAACGCGCCGAACGTCGTGGTCTTGACGACCGTGCCGACGAAGCGCTCGCCCACCTCGGGCATGTGCGGGTTGGCGATCGCGTTGATCGCCGCCCGCGCGGCCTCGGCGGACGGGCCGTCCACCGCGCCGATGTAGACCGTGCCGTCGTCCTCGATGGAGATGTCGGCGCCGGTCTCCTCCTGGATCTGGTTGATCATCTTGCCCTTCGGGCCGATGACCTCGCCGATCTTGTCGACGGGGACCTTCACCGTGATGACGCGCGGCGCGTACGGGCTCATCTCGTCCGGCACGTCGATCGCCTCGGCGATGACGTCGAGGATCGCCAGGCGCGCCTCCTTGGCCTGCGTCAGCGCGCCGGCCAGGACGGAGGCGGGGATGCCGTCGAGCTTCGTGTCGAGCTGGATGGCCGTGACGAACTCACGCGTGCCGGCGACCTTGAAGTCCATGTCGCCGAAGGCGTCCTCCGCGCCGAGGATGTCGGTCAGCGCGGCGTAGCGCGTCTGGCCCTCGACCGTGTCGGACACGAGGCCCATCGCGATGCCCGCGACGGGAGCCTTGAGCGGCACACCGGCGTTGAGCAGCGACAGCGTCGCGGCGCAGACCGAGCCCATGGACGTCGAGCCGTTGGAGCCCAGCGCCTCGGAGACCTGGCGGATCGCGTAGGGGAACTCCTCGCGGGTCGGCAGGACGGGCACGATCGCCCGCTCGGCCAGCGCGCCGTGGCCGATCTCGCGGCGCTTCGGCGAGCCGACGCGGCCCGTCTCGCCCGTGGAGAACGGCGGGAAGTTGTAGTGGTGCATGTAGCGCTTCTTCGTCACCGGCGACAGCGAGTCGATCTGCTGCTCCATCCGCAGCATGTTGAGCGTCGTGACACCCATGATCTGCGTCTCGCCGCGCTCGAAGATCGCGGAGCCGTGCACGCGGGGCAGGACCTCGACCTCGGCCGAGAGCGTGCGGATGTCGCGCAGGCCGCGGCCGTCGATGCGGAAGCCGTCCGTGAGGATGCGCTGCCGGATGAGCGCCTTCTGCACGGAGCGGTAGGCGGCCGACACCTCCTTCTCGCGGCCCGCGAACGCCTCGGCGAGCTCGGCCTGGACCTCGCCCTTGATCTCGTCGAGCCGGCCCTCGCGGGTCTGCTTGTCGGCGATGGACAGCGCCTCGCCCAGGCGGCCGGAGACCGCGGACTCCACGGCGGCGTAGACGTCGCCCTGGTAGTCGGGGAACGTCGGGAACTCCTGCGTCTCCTTGGCGGAGGACGCGGCGAGCTGCTGCTGCGCCTCGACGAGGGCGCGGATGAACGGCTTGGCCGCCTCCAGGCCCGCGGCGACGACGTCCTCGGTCGGCGCGGTGCCGCCGCCGCCGTGGATGAGGTCCCACGAGCTGTCGGGCGCCTCGGCCTCGATCATCGCGATGGCGACGTCGTCGCCCACGACGCGGCCGGCGACGACCATGTCGAACGTGGCGCGCTCGCGCTCGGAGTAGCGCGGGAACGCGACCCACTGGCCGTCGACGAGCGCGATGCGCGTGGCGCCGACCGGGCCGGAGAACGGCAGGCCGGACAGCTGCGTCGAGATGGACGCGGCGTTGATCGCGAGGACGTCGTAGGCGTCGTCGGGGTGGATCGCCAGGACCGTCACGACGACCTGGACCTCGTTGCGCAGGCCCTTGACGAACAGGGGGCGCAGCGGGCGGTCGATGAGGCGGCACGCGAGGATCGCGTCCGTCGAGGGGCGGCCCTCGCGGCGGAAGAACGCGCCGGGGATCTTGCCGGCGGCGTAGGAGCGCTCCTCGACGTCGACGGTGAGCGGGAAGAAGTCGAACTGCTCCTTGGGGTGCTTGCCGGCCGTCGTGGCCGACAGGAGCATCGTGTCGCCGTCGAGGTAGGCGACGGCGGAGCCGGCGGCCTGCTTGGCGAGGCGGCCGGTCTCGAACCGGACGGTGCGGGTGCCGAAGCGACCGTTGTCGATCACGGCCTCGGCGAACTGGATCTCGGGACCCTCCACGGGTGCCCTCCTTCGGGACGGGCGCCGGCCCGGGCCCCGCGGCGGTCTTCGACCGTGGCCGTCGGACGCCCCGTCACGCGCGTGCGGCGCGGGGTTCCGGCGGGCCACTACCGAGGACCGGACGAGCGGGCCGGCGCGGACTGCGTGGTGCCTTCGGTGATGCCTTCGGTGGTGCTGGTCGTGCGGGTGGTGCTGGGGCCTGCGACCCGGGCCGGCGCCGTCGCGGCGCGCGGCCCTCACGCGGGACCAGCCCGGACCCGGGCGGGTCCGGGCTGGTCCCGGTCGTTCAGCGGCGCAGGCCGAGCCGCTCGATGATCGAGCGGTAGCGGTTGATGTCGATCTTCTGCAGGTAGCCGAGCAGACGACGACGGCGTCCGACCAGCAGCAGCAGCCCGCGGCGGCTGTGGTGGTCGTGCTTGTGCGCCTTGAGGTGCTCGGTCAGGTCCTTGATGCGCTGCGTGAGCACCGCGATCTGGACCTCGGGGGAACCGGTGTCGCCCTCGTGCGTGGCGTACTCGGTCATGATGGACTGCTTGATGGCACTGTCGAGCGGCACGTCTCTCCCTGGGTTCTCGTTGCGCGGTGCCTCGGGGCACGTCCACCCGGGCTCTCTCGTTCCGCGGCCGATCACACGGCAGCGTCCAGGGTAGCAGGAGCACGGCCCGGACCCGGCGTGGCACAGTGGCGGGACCCAGCACCCGGACGGAGACCCTCACCCGTGCAGTACGTCGACCACGTCGCCGACCTCGTCGGCGGCACCCCGCTCGTCCGCCTCCACGCCGTCACGGCCGGCCTGTCCGCGACCGTCCTGGCCAAGGTGGAGTACCTCAACCCGGGCGGGTCGATCAAGGACCGCATCGCCGCGCGCATCGTCGCGGAGGCCGAGCGCCGCGGCGACCTGCGGCCCGGCGGCACCATCGTCGAGCCCACGTCGGGCAACACCGGCGTCGGCCTCGCGCTCGTCGCGCAGCGGCGCGGGTACCGGTGCGTCTTCGTCTGCCCGGACAAGGTGAGCCCGGAGAAGCAGGACGTGCTGCGCGCCTACGGCGCCGAGGTCGTGGTGACGCCGACCGCGGTGGCGCCGGACTCCCCCGACTCCTACTACTCGGTCGCCGCCCGCCTCGTGCGCGAGACCCCCGGCGCGTACCAGCCGAACCAGTACGCGAACCCCGACGGCCCCGCGAGCCACTACGCCTCCACGGGCCCCGAGATCTGGCGGGCGACCGAGGGGCGGGTGACCCACCTGGTCACCGGCGTGGGCACGGGCGGCACGATCACGGGCACGGGCCGCTACCTGCACGACGTCAGCCGCGACCGGCCCGGGGGACCCGTCGTCGTCGTGGGCGCCGACCCCGAGGGCTCGGTGTACTCCGGCGGCACGGGGCGGCCCTACCTCGTCGAGGGCGTGGGCGAGGACTTCTGGCCGAGCGCGTACGACCCGACGGTGCCCGACGAGGTGCTCGCCGTCGACGACGCCGAGGCCTTCGCCATGACGCGGCGGCTCGCGCGCGAAGAGGCCCTCCTCGTCGGGGGCAGCTCGGGCATGGCGGTCGTCGCGGCGCTGCGCGTCGCCGAGCGGCTCGAGCGCGAGGACCCGGCGGCCGCGGCCCGCGCGGTCGTCGTCGTGCTGCTGCCGGACAGCGGCCGCGGGTACCTGTCGAAGATCTTCTCCGACCCGTGGATGCGCTCCTACGGCTTCCTGCGCGACGAGGGCGCGACGACGACCGTCGGCGACGTGCTCCGCGGCAAGAGCGGGGACCTCCCCGCGCTCGTGCACACCCACCCGAACGAGACGGTGCGCGACGCCATCGGCATCCTGCGCGAGTACGGCGTCTCGCAGCTGCCGGTCGTCACGCAGGAGCCGCCGGTCACGCTCGGCGAGGTCCTCGGCGCCGTGACCGAGCGGGTGCTGCTCGACGCGTTGTGGACCGGCGCCGCGCGCCTGTCCGACCCCGTGCGCAAGCACCTGGCCGACCCGCTCCCCCAGGTCGGGGCGGGTGAGCCCGTGGCCGCCGCCACCGCCGCGCTGCAGGACGGCGACGCGCTGCTCGTCGTCGACGAGGGCCGGCCGACCGGCGTGCTCACGCGCGCCGACCTGCTGGAGCACGCCGCCCGCTGACCCCGCTCCGGCCGGCTCGCTCGTGCACCCGCCCCAGCGCAGGACTGACCGCAGGACCCACCCCAGGACCCACCGCAGGACCCAGTGCAGGACCCACCCGCCCAGGAGGACCCCCGTGACCACCGAGCCCACCGCCGACCGCGAGCCGCAGGAGGGGCGGGGCACGGACGCCGGCACCAGCACCGGCGGCACCCCCGACGCCAGCACCGTGTCGCCCGGCGGGGGCCCGAGCGGCTTCGCCACCCGCGCCGTGCACGCGGGCCTCGAGCCCGACCCGACGACGGGTGCGGTCGTCCCGCCCATCTACCAGGTCTCGACCTACGCCCAGGACGGCGTCGGCGGCCTGCGCAACGGCTACGAGTACTCCCGCTCGGGCAACCCCACCCGCGACGCGCTCCAGACCGCGCTGGCGGCGGTCGAGGGCGGCGAGCGCGCCTTCGCGTTCTCCTCCGGCCTCGCGGCCGAGGACGTGCTGCTGCGGGCCACGCTGACGCCCGGCCGGCACCTCGTCATCCCCGACGACGCCTACGGCGGCACCTACCGGCTCGTGGCACGGGTGCTGCAGCCCTGGGGGATCGAGCACACGCCGGCGCGCCTCGGGGAGCCCGACGCGGTGGCCGCGGCGGTGCGGCCCGGGCAGACCGGCGTCGTGTGGGTGGAGACGCCGACGAACCCGCTGCTGGGCGTCGCGGACATCGCGCGGCTGGCGGAGATCGCGCACGCCGCCGGAGCCCTGCTGGTCGTCGACAACACCTTCGCCTCCCCCGCGCTGCAGCGGCCGCTGGAGCTCGGGGCCGACGTGGTCGTGCACTCGACGACGAAGTACATCGGCGGGCACTCGGACGTCGTGGGCGGCGCGGTCGTCGTGGGCGCCGGCGCGCGGCTGCCGCTGGGGCTCGTCGGGCCGACGGGCACGGACCTCGTCGCGGACGCGGTCGGGTTCCTGCAGAACGCGGCGGGCGCGGTCGCCGGCCCCTTCGACGCCTGGCTCACGATGCGGGGGCTGCGGACCCTCGACGTGCGCATGGCCCGGCACAGCGCGAACGCCGCCGTCGTCGCCGAGCACCTGCGCGCGCACCCGGCCGTGACCGCGGTGCACTACCCCGGGCTGCCCGACGACCCGGGCCACGCCGTCGCGGCCCGGCAGATGACGGCCTTCGGCGGGATGGTGGCGTTCCGGCTGGGCAGCGCCGACCGGGCCCGGGCCTTCTGCGCCGCGACCCGGCTGTTCACGCTGGCCGAGTCCCTCGGCGGCGTCGAGTCCCTCGTCGAGCTGCCCGCAGCCATGACGCACGCGTCCGTCGCCGGGTCCGCGCTGGAGGTGCCCGACGACCTCGTGCGGCTGTCCGTCGGCATCGAGGACGTCGGCGACCTCGTCGCCGACCTCGACGCGGCGCTGGCCGCCGTCGGCGGGGACGCGGTCCGGGAGGGCGTCCGGGAGGGCTAGGCGTACGGCCCGGGGCGCGCCGCCGACGGCGGGACGTCGAGCAGCGCCCGCGCCTGCTCGACGTCCCGGACCATCTGCGCCAGGAGCGGCTCCACGCCGTCGAAGCGCAGCGTGGGCCGCAGCCGCTCCACGAGCTCGACGACGACCTCCTCGTCGTAGAGGTCGAGGTCCGTGCGGTCCAGGACGTACGCCTCCACGCGGCGCTGCACGCCGTCGAAGGTGGGGTTCGTGCCGATCGAGACGGCGGCCGGCAGGAGCACGTCGGGCGCCGCCGGGTCGTACGCGGTCCCGTCGGCACGGCGCACGCGGCGCAGCCGCCCGGCGTAGACCCCGTCGGCGGGCACCATGCCCGACGCGTCCTGCGCCAGGTTGGCCGTGGGGTAGCCGAGCTCGCGGCCCCGCGCGTCGCCGTGCACGACGAGGCCGCGCAGCCGGTGCGGCCGGCCGAGGAGCGCGGCCGCGGCGGCCACGTCGCCGGCTGCCAGCAGCTCGCGGACCCAGGTCGAGGAGAGGCGCCGCCGGCCGTCCGCCGGGTCGGCCGGCGCCTCGTCGACGAGGTCGTCGACCACGTCGACCACGAAGCCCAGCCCCTCGCCCAGGGCCCGCATCGTGGCCAGGTCGCCGCTGTTCTGCCAGCCGAAGCGCACGTCACGGCCCACGACGACGACCCGGGCGCCCAGGGCCTCGACGAGGTAGCGCCGGACGAACTCCTCGGGCGACTGCCGCGCGAAGGCCAGCGTGTAGTGCTCGAGCAGCACCGCGTCGAGGCCGCACGCGGCGAGCAGCTCGAGCCGGTCGGCGTCCCCGGTCAGGAGCGGCGGCGCGGTCTGCGGGCGGTGCACCTGCGCCGGGTGCGGCGTGAACGTGACGGCGACGGACCGCAGGTCGGCGGCACGGGCGTCCGTGGCCATCTCCGCCAGCACGCCGGCGTGCCCCCGGTGGACGCCGTCGAAGTTGCCCAGCGTCACCACCGACGGGCCCCAGCCCGTCGGCACCTCGTCCAGACCTCGCCAGACCTGCACGCCCGCCCGCCCTCCCCGTCCGCACGCCGCGTCGTGCGGCCCAGCGGTCAAGGGTGCCACCTCGTGGCCCCACCACCGGACGCGACGGGCTCCCGGTCAGCCGCCGGCGGGCGCCAGGACGAGCAGCGGCCGGTCGCGCCCGTCCCGGGGCTCGACGACGGCGACGAGGACGCCGTCCGGGCCCACGGCCGCCGCGGGCCCGTCGCGACCGGGCACGAGCGCGACCGCCTGCCCGTAGGACAGGGCGCGCGCCTCGGCCTCGTCGAGCGGGCGCACCGGCAGCGTCGCGGCGGCCGCGGCCGCGGGGTCCACGACGTCCAGCGGCACGTCGTCCGGCACCGCGGCGAGGTCCTCGAGCGTGCGCGCGGCGGACAGGTCGAACCCGCCCAGGCGGGTGCGGCGCAGGGCGGTCAGGTGACCGCCGGTGCCGAGCGCGGCGCCGAGGTCGCGGGCCAGCGCCCGCACGTAGGTGCCCGAGGAGCAGACCACCCGCACGTCCACGTCGAGCACGGGCGTGCCCGCGGCGTCGCCCGGGCGGGCCTCGCCGACGTCGAAGGCGCTGACCGTCACGGGCCGGGCCGCGAGCTCGACCGCCTCACCGGCACGGACGCGGGCGTAGGCCCGCTGCCCGTCGACCTTGATCGCGGAGACGGCGCTGGGCACCTGCAGGACGGCGCCGGTGAGGGGCAGCACGGCCGACTCCACGTCCGCGCGGACGACGCCGCCGGCCCCGGGTGCCGTGACGACCTCGCCCTCGGCGTCGTCCGTCGTCGTCGCCACGCCCAGCCGGACCGTGGCCGTGTACTCCTTGTCGGCGCCGGACACCCAGGTCAGCAGGCGTGTGGCACGACCGACCCCGACGACGAGCACGCCCGTCGCCATGGGGTCCAGCGTGCCCCCGTGGCCCACCTTGCGGGTCCCGGCCAGCCGCCGCATGCGCGCGACGACGTCGTGGCTGGTCCAGCCGGCGGGTTTGTCGACGACGACGATGCCGTCGGGCGCGGTGGGGCGCCGCGGACGGGGCGGGGAGGTGCTCACGGGCGCCACTGTCCCACGCGGGTGGGCCGGGCTCAGCGGGGGTCCGTCGCGTCCTCGTCGTCGGCCGCGTCGTCGGCCGCGTCGTCGGCTGCGTCGTCGTCCTCGTCGGCCGGCCGGCGGTAGGGGTCGGCCTCGCCCGCGTACGCCGCGCGGGCGGCGAGGGCAGCGACCTCGGCGTCCCGGCGCTGCGCCTCGGCGAGGGCGGACTCGAGGTGTGCGGCCGTCTCGGGCACGGCGTCCAGGTGGAAGTCGATGGTGGGCGTGAGCCGGATGCCCACGGCCTTGCCGACCTCGGACCGGATGAGACCCCGGGCGCTCGCGAGCGCGGCGGCCGAGCCCGTGCGCGCCTCGTCGTCGCCGAGGACCGTGTAGAAGACGTCGGCGTGCTGCAGGTCGCCCGTCACGCGCACGTCGGTGATGGTGACGAACCCCAGGCGCGGGTCCTTGATCCGGGTGTCGAGCAGCTGGGCCACGACCTGCTGGATGCGGTCGGCGATCTTGCGTGCCCGCGGCGTGTCGGCCATGGGTCCTCCTCTGCGTGGCGCGGCCCGTCCCGGGCGCGCGCGGTGGGACGCGCCGGGCGGCGGCACCCGCAGGTCTGCAGGTGCCGCCGCCCGTCGTGCTGGTGGTGCTGGTGGTGCCGGTGGTGCCGGTGGTCGGTGCCGCCGGCGTCAGGAGCGCGGCTTCTCGCGCATCTCCCACGTCTCGATGACGTCGCCGATCTCGAGGTCGTTGAACGACCCCAGGCCGATGCCGCACTCGAAGCCCTCGCGGACCTCGGTCGCGTCGTCCTTGAACCGCTTGAGCGACTCGATCGACAGGTTGTCCCCGACGACCTTGCCGTTGCGGGTGACGCGCGCCTTGGAGTTGCGCACGATCGTGCCCGAGCGGACCAGCGAGCCGGCGATGTTGCCGAACCGCGAGGAGCGGAACACCTCGCGCACCTCGGCGGTGCCGAGCTGGGCCTCCTCGTACTCCGGCTTGAGCATGCCCTTGAGGGCCGCCTCGACGTCGTCGATGGCCTGGTAGATGACCGAGTAGAAGCGCACGTCGACGCCCTCGCGGTCCGCCAGGTCCTCCACGCGCTCCGCGAACTTCACGTTGAAGCCGATGATGATCGCGTTGTCGACCGTGGCGAGGTTGACGTCGTTCTGCGTGATGGCACCCACCCCGCGGTGGATGACGCGCAGGTCGACCTCGTCGCCCACGTCGATCTTGAGCAGCGCGTCCTCGAGCGCCTCGACGGCACCGGACACGTCGCCCTTGAGGACCAGGTTGAGCGTCTCCACCTTGCCCTGCTGGAGGGCCTGCGTGAAGTCCTCGAGGCTGATGCGCTTGCGGCGCTTGGCCAGGAGGGCGGCACGCTCGGCGGCCTCGCGCTTCTCCGCGATCTGACGGGCCGTGCGGTCGTCGCGGGCGACGATGAACGTGTCACCGGCGCTGGGCACCGACGTGAGGCCGAGGACCTGGACCGGACGGGCCGGGCCCGCCTCGGTCACGGTCTCGCCGTGCTCGTCGAACATGGCGCGCACGCGGCCGTGGGCCGTGCCCGCGACCACCGCGTCACCGACGCGCAGCGTGCCGGACTGGACCAGCACGGTCGCGACCGCACCGCGGCCCTTGTCGAGGTTCGCCTCGATGGCCACGCCGCGCGCGTCCTTGTCGGGGTTCGCCCGCAGGTCGAGCGCCGCGTCCGCCGTGAGGAGGACGGCCTCGAGGAGGCTGTCGATGCCCTGGCCCTGCTTGGCCGAGACGTCGACGAACATCGTGTCGCCGCCGTACTCCTCCGCCACGAGGTTGTACTCCGTCAGCTGCTGGCGGATCTTGGCGGGGTTCGACCCCTCCTTGTCCACCTTGTTGACGGCCACGACGATCGGCACGTTGGCGGCCTGCGCGTGGTTGAGCGCCTCGATGGTCTGGGGCATCACGCCGTCGTCGGCCGCGACCACGAGGATCGCGATGTCCGTGACCTGCGCACCACGGGCACGCATGGCGGTGAACGCCTCGTGGCCCGGGGTGTCGATGAACGTGATGGGACGCTCGACACCCTCGTGCTCGGCCCGCACCTGGTAGGCACCGATGTGCTGGGTGATGCCGCCGGCCTCGCCCGCGACGACGTCCGTGGAGCGGATGGCGTCGAGGAGCTTGGTCTTGCCGTGGTCGACGTGACCCATGACGGTGACGACCGGCGGCCGCGCCTGCAGCTCGTCGTCGCCCTCCGCCTCGAGCTCGGCGTCCAGGTCCATGTCGAAGGACCCGAGCAGCTCGCGGTCCTCCTCCTCGGCCGAGACCATCTCGATGCGGTAGCCCAGCTCCTGGGCGAGCGTGCCGAACGTGTCCTCGTCGAGGGACTGCGTGGCCGTGGCCATCTCCCCGAGGTGGAACAGGACGGTGACGAGCGAGGCCGGGTTGGCGTCGATCTTGTCGGCGAAGTCGTTGAGGGACGAGCCGTGGCGCAGGCGGACGACCGTCTGCCCGTTGCCGCGGGGGACGCTGACGCCGCCGAGCGACGGCGCCTGCATCTGCTCGAACTCCTGGCGCTTCGCGCGCTTGGACTTGCGCCCGCGGACGGGACGCCCGCCGGCGCGCCCGAAGGCGCCCTGCGTCGAGCCGCGACCGGCACCGCCGGGACGGCCGCCACCACCGGGACGTGCGGGGCCGTAGCCGCCACCGCCGCCAGGACCACCGGTGCCGCCACCCGGGCGGTTGGGGCCGAAGCCGCCGCGACCGCCGCCGGCACCGCCGGGACGGCCCGCACCCGCGGGGCGCTCACCGGGACGGCCGACGCCCGAGGACGTGCGGCCGGGCATCATGCCGGGGTTGGGGCGGGGGCCGCCGGGACGGGGCCCACCGGGACGGGGCCCACCGGGACGGGGCCCACCGGGACGGTCGCCCGCGGACGCCTCGGCCGCACCGGCGCCGGCCGGCGCGCGGCGCTCGCCCGGACGGGGCATGCCCTGCGACGGCGCGAACGGGTTGTTGCCCGGACGCGGACCGCCGGGACGGGGTCCACCGGCACGGTCGCCGCGGTCGCCCGCGGGGGCCGGGCGGTCGCCGCCGCGGTCCGGCCGCTCGCCGCCGCGGCCCATCCCCTGGGAGGGCGCGAACGGGTTGTTGCCGGGACGCGGGGCGCCCGGGCGCGGGGCGCCGGGCCGCTGCGGGGCGTTCTCCGTGGCGCCCGGGCCCGTCGGGTTGGCGGGTGACGGGCGGCCGGGGACGGCCGGGCGCGGGGCGCCCGGACGGGCCGCCGCGGGCGCACCCGGGGTGGCCGAGGCGGCCGCCGGACGTGCGGGCACGTCCGGACGGGCGGCGGGCGCGGGCGCCGGGGCGGCGGGCGCGGGGGCCGGTGCCGCCGCAGCAGGAGCCGGGGCGGAGGGCGCCGCGGCGGCGGGGGCCGCCGGGGCCGGGGCGGCGGGGGCCGCGGGGCGCGCCGCCGGGGCGGGCGCAGGACGCGCGGCGGCAGCGGGGGCGCCGCCACCGGCCGGGTAGGTGTCCCGCAGCTTGCGGACCACCGGGGGCTCGATCGTCGAGGACGCCGAGCGGACGAACTCACCGAGCTCGGTGAGCTTCGTCATGAGGGTCTTGCTGTCGACTCCGAGCTCCTTGGCGAGCTCGTAGACGCGGACCTTGGGCACATCTCTCCTGTCTCGGCCCGCCCGGGACAGGGTGGACCGTCGTTAGTGCTGGGTGCTCATCGCGCACTCATCGGTGCGTGCTCATCGGGCAGCCATCGGCTTCTCGACCCGCTTCCCATCCGACGTCCGCCCCGGGCCGTTCCCGGGGTCGGTGTGATCCGGCCGTCCTGCCTCCTCCAGCAGCGCGCGCAGCGCGGAGGCGTCCACCGGGCCCACTGTCCGCAGGGCCCGCCCGAACGCCTGCCGCCGTTCGGCGAGCCCGAGGCAGTGCAGGTCGGGGTGCAGCCAGGCACCCCTGCCCGGCAGCCGCCGCCGCTCGTCGGGCACCAGCAGCACGGGTGCATCCGTGGTGCCGGCCCTCGGGGCGACGACCCGCAGCAGGGCCGACCTCGGGCCGGTCGTCCGGCACCCCACGCAGGTCCGCTGCGGGCCCGGAACGGGCAGCGCGACGTGCGCTGCAGGTTCGGGGGTCCGCGGTGCGGGCGCGGGGAACCGGGCATCCGGCCCAGCCGTGGGCAGTCTACCCCGTCCGGCGTCCGCGCCGCTGCGGGACGCGTCACCCCGGCGGGTCACCGCGCGGTGCCGGCCGCTCCGCCGGCCCCCGACGCACTGCCCGACCCGCCGCTCGACCCGCCGCCGGGCCTGTCGCCCGGCCCCTCGTCGGGCTCGTCACCCGGCCCGCCGTCGGGCTCCGCGTCGGATCGGATGTCGATCCGCCAGCCCGTCAGCTTGGCCGCGAGCCGGGCGTTCTGCCCCTCCTTGCCGATGGCGAGCGAGAGCTGGAAGTCCGGGACGACGACCCGCGCCGCGCGCGTCGCCTCGTCGACGACCGTCACCGACAGGACCCGGGCCGGCGACAGCGCGTGCGCCACCATCTCCGCCGGGTCGTCGGAGTGGTCGACGATGTCGATCTTCTCGCCCTGCAGCTCCGCCATGACGGCACGGACGCGGCCGCCCATCGGGCCGATGCACGCGCCCTTGGCGTTGACGCCCGGCACCGTGGCCTTCACCGCGATCTTCGTGCGGTGGCCCGCCTCGCGCGCCAGGGCCGTGATCTCGACGGTGCCGTCGGCGACCTCCGGCACCTCGAGGGCGAACAGCTGCCGCACGAGCGCGGGGTGCGTCCGCGACAGCGTCACCTGGGCACCGCGCGGCCCGCGCGCCACCTGCACGACCAGCGCGCGCAGCCGCTCGCCGTGCACGTAGCGCTCGGTGGGCACCTGCTCGTGCTGCGGGAGGACCGCCTCCGTGCCGCCGACGTCGACGAGCACCGTCCGCGGGTCGCGGCCCTGCTGGACCACGCCGCCGAGCACCTGGCCCTCGGTGCCGCGGAACTGGCCCAGCACCTGGTCGTCCTCCGCGTCGCGCAGCCGCTGCACGATGACCTGACGGGCCGTGGCGGTGGCGATGCGGCCGAAGCCGTCGGGGGTGTCGTCGTACTCGGGCCCGAAGGACGCGGGCCCGGTCGGCTCGCCGTCCTCGCCCACCGGCGCCGGGACGCGCTCGCGGGCCCAGACCGTCACGTGCCCGGTGGACCGGTCGACCTGCACCCGTGCCGACGGCTGCGCGTCCGGCGTGCGCTGGTAGGCCGACAGCAGGGCCTCCTCGATCGCCGCGACGAGGACGTCGAGCCGGATCTCGCGCTCGCGCTCCAGGAGCCGCAGCGCCGCCATGTCGATGTCCACGTCAGTCCCTCCCCCGGGCGGCCCCGCCGCCCTCGTCCTGCTGCTCGTCCTGCTGCTCGTCGACCTGCTCGTCGACCTGCTCGTCGACGATGTCGTCGTCCTCGTCGTCGTCGGGCACCTCCTCGTCGGGCGCCACGGGGCCCAGGCCCCGCAGGTCGACCTCGACCCGGCCCCGACGCACGTCGCCCAGCGGCACGGCGACCGGCGGGCCGACGCGGGGCGGGCGGCCCTTGCCGCGGTCCTCCTCGGGGACGACGACGAGGGTGCCCGGCTCTTCGACCGCCCCCGGGTCCCCGACCGCCAGGTCCACGGCCCGCAGCACCCCGACGAGCACGGTGCCGTCCGTGCGCTCGAGGCGGACGGTGCGGCCGACCGCGCGCACCCAGTGCCGGCGCTCGGTCAGCGGGCGCGAGGCGCCGGGGCTCGAGACCTCGAGGTCGTACCGGTCGGGCAGGGCGTCGGCGTGCGCGTCGAGCCGTTCGGACAGGAGCCGCGTCGCCTCCGCCACACGGTCGAGGTCCAGGTCGCCGGGCGTCGCCTCGTCGAGGTCGACGACGACCTCCAGGACGTGGCGGGCACCGCTGCGCGTGAGCCGGACGTCCTCCAGCACGTAGCCGGCGGCGCGGAGGACGGCGTCGAGGTCCTCGCGGACGGCGGGGGGCGCTGGCGCGACCATCGATCGCCTCCTTGGCGTGTGCCGGGGGGCGAGCACCTGCCGGCTCCGACCCTGTGACGTTGTGGCACCAGCCTAACGAGTCCGCGCCGACCGGCCGACCGGGCCGACCGGGCCGACCGGGCCGACCGGGACCCGCCCCGCGGCCGGGCCGCCCGTCGGCCGTGGCAGGATCGCGACGGTGCGACCCGACCAGCCCTCCCGTGCGGCCGACGAGCGCGGTCGGCGCCCTCGTGCAGCTCGGCGCGACGGCCGGCACGGCCCCGTCCGGGTGGTCGTGCTGACCCTGCTCGCCGGTCTCCTGACAGGCCTGCTCGGGGGGTGCGACCTGCGGCTGGAGACGCCGCCTCCCCCGGCGCGCACCCCGACCGCCGACGAGACGGTCCGCGCCCGCACGCTCGCGGACGCGCGCGCGCTCGCCGGGACCGCCACGGCCGCGGCCGCCGCGCCCGCCGTCGCCGCCCTCGCCGCGGAGGAACCGCTGCGCGCGGCGCTCGCGCAGGTGGTGGGGGCCGCGGCCGCGCACGTGTCGGCGCTCGGGGGGGACGCATCGCCGGCGACGGGCGCCACGGGGGGCCCGTCGCCCGCACCGACCGGCACGACGGACGGCGGGACGGCTGGCACGACGAGCACCGCCGCGCCCACCCCGTCACCGGCCGACGTCGTCTCCCTGCTGGCGACCGCGGCGGGGACCGCGGGCGCCGACGCGCTCGACGTGCCCGACGGCGGTCTGGCCGGCCTCGTCGCGTCCGTCGCGGTGTCGCGGTGGTCGAGCGCCCGCGCGCTGGCCGCCGCGGCGGGCGCACCCGAGCCGTCCTGGGTGCTGCCCGTCCGCGGCGCCACGCCCTCGCCGACCCCCACCCCCGACACCGCGCCGACGCCCGCCTCGACGGTCGGGCCCGACCCGGCGACCACGCCGGGCCCCGCGGCCGCCGCCGGCGTGCGGGACGCCGACGCCGTCGCCCTCGCGCGCGCCGAGGACGCCGCGGGGTACGCGCTGGAGGTCGTGGCCGCCGTCCTCGGCGGCGACGAGCGGGCCCGCGCGCTCGCCGACGCCCGGGTGCACCGGGACCGCGCGGAGGCGTGGGCCCGCGCGGCCGAGGTCGCGGGGACCGCGCAGGACCCCCGGCGGGTCGCCTACGCCCTGCCGGCCGACGTGGAGGACGCCGCGGTCGCCCAGGCCGTCGCCCGGGACGCGGAGGGCGGCGTGGCGGCCGCGTACGCCGCCGCGCTCGCGCGGGCCGACCGACCAGCCGCCCGGCCCGAGCCTCTCGAGCGCCTCCGCGCCGCGACCGACGCCGCGGCCGCCTGGGGGGCGCCGCCGACGTCGTTCCCGGGCCGGCCCGACCTGGGCTGATCCCGGCCTCCCCGAGCCGGCCGGGGTCGAGCGCCGGCCACGGCCCGCCCGCGTCGCCTCAGCCGGCCAGCAGCCTCGCGACGCGCGCCGCCACGCGGTCCGCCGCCTCCGCCACCGGCACCTGCTCCGCGTCGCCGCCCGTGCGGGGCCGCACCTCGACGAGCCCGTCGGCCAGCCCGCGGCCGACGACGACGACCAGCGGGATGCCGAACAGCTCGGCGTCGGCGAACTTCACGCCGGGCGACACCTTCGGCCGGTCGTCGAGCAGCACCTCGACGCCGCGCCCGGACAGCTCGAGCGCGAGCGCCTCGGCGGCCTCGAGCACGGACGCGTCCTTGCCCGTGGCGACGACGTGCACGTGCGCCGGCGCGACGTGGGCGGGCCAGGCCAGCCCCTTCTCGTCGTGGTTGCCCTCCGCCAGGGCGGCCACGGCGCGCGTCACACCGATGCCGTAGGAGCCCATCGTGACCGTCACGGCCTTGCCGTTCTGGTCCAGCACGGTCAGCCCCAGCGCCTGCGCGTACTTACGGCCGAGCTGGAAGATGTGACCGATCTCGATGCCGCGGGCCAGCTCGAGCGGGCCGGAGCCGTCCGGCGCCTCGTCGCCCGCCCGCACCTCCGCGGCCTCGACCGTGCCGTCCGCGGTGAAGTCCCGCCCCGCCACGAGGTCGAAGACGTGCCGGCCGGGGGCGTCGGCGCCCGTGATCCACCGCGTCCCGGGCACCACGCGCGGGTCCAGGAGGTACCGGACGGCGGTGCGCTCCGCCCCCTCGGCGACGGGGGCGTTGGGACCGAGCGCCCCGGGCCCGATGTAGCCCTTGACGAGCTCGGGGTGCGCCGCGAAGTCGGCGTCGCCGGCCGTCTCCACCTCGGCCGGCGCGACCCCGGCCTCGAGCCGCTTGAGGTCCACCTCCCGGTCGCCCGGCAGGCCCACGACGAGCACCTCCCGCTCCCCCGTCGGCGCGACGACCGCGACGACGACGTTCTTCAGCGTGTCCGCCGCGGTCCAGGCCCGGTCCGGGCGCGGGAACCGCTCGTTGGCCAGCGCGACGAGCGACTCGATGGTCGGCGTCCCCGGCGTGTCCTCGACGTGCGCGGCGGGGGCGTCCGACCAGTCGAGGGCGGGCGGCACGACCGTGGTGACGGCCTCGACGTTCGCGGCGTAGCCGCCGGGCGAGCGCACGAAGGTGTCCTCGCCGATCGACGTCGGGTAGAGGAACTCCTCCGACCGCGACCCGCCCATGGCGCCCGAGGTGGCCGCGACGACGACGTGCTCGAGGCCCAGGCGCGTGAAGACGCGCTGGTAGGCGGCCCGCTGGGCCGCGTAGCTGGCCTCGAGCCCGGCCTCGTCGACGTCGAAGGAGTACGCGTCCTTCATGACGAACTCGCGGCCGCGGATGAGCCCGGCGCGCGGCCGCGCCTCGTCGCGGTACTTCGTCTGGATCTGGAAGAGCGTCAGCGGCAGGTCCTTGTACGAGGAGTACAGGTCCTTGACCAGGAGCGTGAACATCTCCTCGTGCGTGGGCGCGAGCAGGTAGTCCCCCCCGCGGCGGTCCCGCAGCCGGAAGAGGTTCGGCCCGTACTCCGTCCAGCGGCCCGTCGCCTCGTAGGGCTCGCGCGGCAGCAGCGCCGGGAAGTGCACCTCCTGCGCGCCGGCCGCGGCCATCTCCTCGCGGACGACGGCCTCGACCTTCGCCAGCACCCGCAGGCCCAGCGGCAGCCACGTGTAGATGCCGGGCGCGGCGCGGCGGATGTACCCGGCGCGGACCAGCAGGCGGTGGCTGGCCACCTCGGCGTCGGCGGGGTCCTCGCGCAGGGTGCGGACGAACAGCGTGGACAGGCGCAGGAGCATGGGCGCGAGCCTAGTGGGCGGCGCGCGCGTCGCCGCGGGCGCCCCCGGGGTGCCGGGAGCTGCCGGGGTGCCACGATGGCCCCATGCCGGAGCTGCCCGAGGTCGAGGCGCTGGCGCAGTTCCTGCGGGGGCGCGCCGGCGGCCGGAGCGTCACCGCCGTCGCCGTGGGCGCCATCAGCGCGCTGAAGACCTTCGCGCCCCCGCCCGACGCGCTCGTCGGCCGGACGGTCACGGACGTGCGGCGGCACGGCAAGTGGCTCGACCTCGTCGCCTCGGCGCCGCAGGAGGACGACCTGCACCTCGTGTGGCACCTGTCCCGCGGCGGCTGGGTGCGCTGGTCGGAGCGCCTGCCGGCGACGCCGGTCCGGCCGGGCCGCTCCCCGATCGCGCTGCGCGTGGGGTTCGACGACGGGTCCGGCTTCGACCTCACCGAGGCGGGCACGAAGAAGCGCCTCGCGGTGCACGTCGTCGCCGACCCGACGTCGATCGGCCCGATCGCCACGCTGGGCGTCGAGCCGCTGTCGCCGGAGTTCACGGCCGAGCGGCTGTCCGCGCTCCTGGCGGTGCGCAACCAGCAGGTGAAAGGGCTGCTGCGCGACCAGGGCACCATCGCCGGCATCGGCAACGCCTACTCCGACGAGATCCTGCACGCCGCCCGGACCAGCCCCTTCGCGCCCACCAAGGGCTTCGACGCCGCGCGCACGGCCCGGCTGCACGCGGCCACCGTCGGCGTGCTCACCGAGGCGGTCGCCGCCGCGGCCGGCCGCCCGGCGGCCGAGCTCAAGGACGCCAAGCGCCGGGGCATGCGGGTGCACGGCCGCACGGGCGAGCCGTGCCCGGGCTGGGACGGCGTGCCGTGCGGCGACACCGTGCACGAGGTGTCCTTCGCCGACCGCAGCCTCCAGTACTGCCCGACGTGCCAGACCGGTGGTCAGCCCCTCGCCGACCGACGGCTGTCCCGGCTGCTGCGCTGAGGGCCACCCCGCCCCCGGCGGCCGGCAGGACGGGCCGGCGGTCCGAACGGGCCCGCCGTCAGAACAGGACGGTCGCGTACGTGCCGACCTGCCGGAACCCGACGCGCTCGTAGGCCGCGACCGCCCGGTGGTTGTAGGCGTTGACGTAGAGGGACACCGTGGGTGCCCACCGCTCGCGGGCCAGCCGCACGACGGCCGCCATGCCGGGCTCCGACAGGTGCCGGCCCCGGTCCTGCGGGTCGACCCACACGCCCTGCACCTGTGCGACGCCGCCGCCCACCGCGCCGATCTCCGCCTTGAACACCACCCGCGGCTCCGCGGCGGCGTCGTGCGTGATCCGCACGTACGACCGGCCCCGCTCGACGAGGGTCCGCACGCGCTGCTCGTACGGTCCGGCCGGCCCGCTGACGGGCGAGTAGCCGACCTCCTCCGTGAACATGCGCACGCACGCCGGCAGGACCACCCCGTACTCCGCGGGCCGGGACGGCCGCACCTGCGTGTCGGGAGCGACGAGGGGCTCGCCGGCGATCGCCATCGAGGGCTGGTCGGGGCGCACCTCCCGCGCCCGCCACTCCTCCTCGAGCCGCGCCCACAGCGGCAAGACGACCTCGGCCGGGCCGACGACCGAGGAGTACCAACGGCCGTGCGCCCGGGCGAGCCGGGCCACGGCCTCGACCGCCTCCTCGTCGCCGGCGGGCAGCACGGGCACGAGGTTCGCACCCACCCAGCAGATCCCGACGAGCGCGTCGTCGCGGATGAAGCCCCACAGCCGTCCGCCCGCGGCGCGCAGCCCGCGCTGCGCGGCGTCCTCGAGCCGGGTCGTGGCGAGCACGGAGGCCACCGGGTCGCGCCGGCAGACGGCCAGGGCTGCGGCCACGTCCTCGTCGCCCAGCTCGCGCGCACCCGAGCGCTTCGACAGCAGCGACCCGCGTGTGGGCGTCATGACGGCATCATGCCCGACGGCACGAGGGACGGCCCGACGGGGCACGCAGGACCCCCGACCCGTCAGCCGACGGTGACGACGGGCCGGCCGGACCCCTCGTCGGCGGGCTCCATGTCCTCCGCGAGGCGCATGGCCTCCTCGACGAGGGTCTCGACGATCTTCGACTCCGGGACCGTCTTGACGACCTCGCCCTTGACGAAGATCTGCCCCTTGCCGTTGCCCGACGCGACGCCGAGGTCGGCCTCGCGGGCCTCCCCCGGGCCGTTGACGACGCAGCCCATGACGGCCACGCGCAGCGGCACCTCCATGCCCTCCAGCCCGGCGGTCACCTTCTCCGCCAGGGAGTACACGTCGACCTGCGCGCGTCCGCACGAGGGACAGGAGACGATCTCCAGCTTCCGCGGCCGCAGGTTGAGCGACTGCAGGATCTGGATGCCCACCTTGACCTCCTCCACCGGCGGCGCCGACAGGGAGACGCGGATGGTGTCGCCGATGCCCTTGCTCAGCAGGGCGCCGAAGGCCGTCGCGGACTTGATGGTCCCCTGGAAGGCCGGCCCGGCCTCGGTCACGCCGAGGTGCAGGGGCCAGTCGCCCCGCTCCGACAGCAGCTCGTAGGCGCGCACCATGACGACGGGGTCGTTGTGCTTGACCGAGATCTTGAAGTCGTGGAAGCCGTGCTCCTCGAAGAGCGAGGCCTCCCACACCGCCGACTCGACGAGCGCCTCCGGCGTGGCCTTCCCGTACTTGGCCAGCAGCCGCGGGTCGAGGGAGCCGGCGTTGACGCCGATGCGGATGGAGCAGCCCGCGTCGGTCGCGGCGCGCGCGATCTCCTTGACCTGGTCGTCGAACTTGCGGATGTTGCCGGGGTTCACCCGCACCGCCGCGCAGCCGGCGTCGATGGCTGCGAACACGTACTTCGGCTGGAAGTGGATGTCCGCGATGACGGGGATCTGGCTCTTGCGCGCGATGGCCGGCAGCGCGTCGGCGTCGTCCTGGCTCGGCACCGCGACGCGGACGATGTCGCAGCCGGCGGCCGTCAGCTCGGCGATCTGCTGGAGGGTCGCGTTCACGTCCGTCGTGGGCGTGGTGCACATCGACTGGACGCTGATGGGGGCGCCACCGCCCACCTCGACCTTGCCCACCCGGATCCTGCGGGTCGGGCGGCGGGGGGCCAGGACGGGCGCGGGTGCCTCCGGCATGCCGAGGCTGATCGGAGTGCTCACGCGGCCATCATCCCACCGCCCCGCGGCGGCACCCGCCGCGGGGCGCCCGCCCGGCGCGTGCGGGTGACGGTCGTCTCAGCGCCGGCACAGTGCCGGCACAGTGCCGGGCGTCGGCGGCCGTCGTCCGACGTCGCCGGCCGTCGTCACCCGAGGCGCACGGGGTTGACCAGGTCCGCCCAGGCCAGGAGCAGGCCGACGCCGCCGAGCACCACGAAGACGGAGTAGGCCAGCGGGACGAGCCGCGCGGTGTCGAAGGGCCGCGGCCGCGGCAGGCCCCGCACGCGCGCGACCTGCCGGCGTGCGCCCTCCCACAGGGCCGCCGCCACGTGACCGCCGTCGAGCGGCGGCAGCGGGACGAGGTTGAAGACGAACAGGGCGATGTTGAGGCTGGCCATGAGGTCGAGCAGGGAGGCCACCTTGAGGCCGTCGTCGACGCCCGCCCCGTCGGCGGAGGCGATCTCGCCGGCGAAGCGGCCGATGCCGACGGGCCCGACGACGCTCGTCGCGTCACGCTCCTCGCCGGTGACGGTCACGCGGACGAGGTCGACGACGCTGGCCGGGAGCGTCGCGACGACGCTGACCGTCCCCCACGTGCGCTCCCCCACCAGCCCGGGGACCGCCCCCACGCCCACGCGCTCGGTGACCTGGGTCGGCCCGACGCCGAGGTAGCCCACCTGCGCCGTCCGCGTCGAGCCGTCGTCGGCGACGAGCGTACGCTCGGCGACGACCGGCGTGACGGCGAGCGTCACGCGCCGCCCGTCCCGCTCGACGACGAGGGGCACGTCCGCCTCACCGCCGCTGGCCTGGATGAGCCCGGACAGCTGGTCCCAGGACGTGACGTCCTGCCCGTCGTAGGCGACGACCGTGTCGCCCGGCCGCACGCCCGCCGCGGCCGCGGGGGCGACGGGGTCGTCGTCGGTGCACGCGGCGTCTGCCGCCGCGTCGGCGGGCAGGACACAGGAGGACACCGTGGCGACGGTGGTCGAGGCCGCCGGCACGCCGATGCCGACGTACACGACGGCCAGGAGGACGGCCGCGATGAGCAGGTTCATCACCGGTCCGCCGAGCATGACGACGAGCTTCTTCGGCGTCGACAGCCGGTAGAAGGCGCGGTGGTCCTCGCCGGGCCGGATCTCGTCGGCCGAGGCCTCCCGCGCCTCGGCGGCGAGCCGTCCCCAGGCGGAGCGCGTCGGCGGGTCGCCCACGGCCGCGGCGGTGGGGTACATGCCGACCAGCCGGACGTAGCCGCCGAGCGGGACCGCCTTGAGCCCGTACTCGGTCTCGCCGCGCGTCCGCGACCACAGCGTCGGCCCGAACCCGACCATGTACTGGCTGACGCGCACGCCGAACCGCTTGGCCGGCACCAGGTGCCCGACCTCGTGCAGCGCGATCGAGGCGAGCAGCACCACGACCACGACGAGCACCCCGACCACGTACGCCATGCGACCCCTCGTCCCCGACCCCGGCGACCCGCGGCCGGGGTCGACGCGGGACATCATCGCGCCGGTGGCTGGGTCCCCGCTGGGCACTGCGGCCGGGTGACGGGGGTGCTGCGCGTCCCGACGACGACATCCGTCGGTGCAGACCTTCCGGGCAGCACGTCCGCGCACTACCGTGCTGCCGTGACCGCGATTTCCGCACCACCAGCCGTCCCCGACGTCGACGGCGACGCGCCGCTCGAGCAGTCCCGCCTCCTCCGCACGGCCGTCCCGGGCCCGCGCTCGCTGGCCCTGACCGCCCGGCGTGCGCAGGTGGTCCCGCCCGCGGTCGGCTCGGCGGTCCCCGTGTGGGCCGCCCGCGCCGGCGGCGGTGTCGTCGAGGACGTGGACGGCAACCGGCTCGTGGACCTGGGCGCGGGGATCGCCGTGACCTCGGTCGGCGTCAGCCACCCGGACGTGGTCGCCGCCGTCGCCGCCCAGGCGGCGGCCTTCACCCACACCTGCTTCATGGTGACGCCCTACGAGCCGTACGTCGCCGTCGCCGAGGCGCTGGCCCGACTGACCCCCGGGGACCACGCCAAGCGCAGCGTGCTCGTCACCTCGGGCGCCGAGGCGGTCGAGAACGCGGTCAAGGTCGCCCGACGCGCCACGGGTCGGGACGCCGTGCTCGTCCTGGACCACGCCTACCACGGGCGCACGAACCTCACGATGGCGATGACGGCGCGGGCGATGCCCTACAAGGCCGGGTTCGGGCCCTTCGCCGGCGAGGTGTACCGCGTCCCGGCCTCCTACCCGCTGCGGGACCCCGTCGGCATGACGGGCGAGGAGGCCGCGGCGCGCCTCGTCGACGTCGCCACGCGGCAGGTGGGCGCGGACCGGGTGGCGGCGCTCGTCGCCGAGCCCGTGCTCGGCGAGGGGGGCTTCGTCGTGCCGGCGCCCGGCTTCTGGCCGGCGCTCGCGCGCTGGTGCGCCGAGCACGGCGTCGTCCTGGTCGCCGACGAGGTGCAGACGGGCTTCGCGCGGACCGGGGCGATGTTCGCCCTGGAGCACGAGGGCGTGGTGCCGGACCTCGTCACCACGGCCAAGGGGATCGCCGGGGGTCTGCCGCTGGCGGCCGCGACGGGCCGGGCCGAGCTCATGGACGCCGTGCACCCCGGCGGCCTCGGCGGGACGTACGGCGGCAACCCCGTCGCGTGCGCCGCCGCTCTCGCCGCGATCGAGGTGTACGAGCGCGACGACCTGGCCGCCGCCGCGCGCCGGATCGAGGCGCAGGTGCGCGGCCGGCTCGAGCCGCTCGTCGGCACGGTGCCGGGGGTGGCGGAGGTGCGCGGGCGCGGGGCGATGCTCGCCGTCGAGCTCGTCGAGCCCGGGGACGGCCTCGTGCCGGACCGTGCGGCGGCGGCGCGGGTCGCGGCGGCGTGCGCCGCCGCGGGCGTCATCGTCCTCACCTGCGGGACGTGGGGCAACGTGGTCCGGCTGCTCCCGCCGCTCGTGATCGACCCCGCCCTGCTCGACGACGCGCTGGACGTGCTCGTCGCCGCGCTGCGGGGGCAGGAGCCGCCCCCTGCGCCGGGCGAGGCGAGCGCGACGACCCTCGCCGGGTCCCGTCCGGGTCCGGCGGTCGGCGGGGGGCGGGACGCGTGAGCGCCACGGTCGACCCGGCCCGGGTCGCGGCGCTCACGGCGGCCGAGACGGCGGCCTTCGTCGCCGCGCACCCGGCGTGCGCGGCGGAGGCGACGACCGCCCGCGAGCACCTCACCTACGGGGTGCCCATGTCGTGGATGGCGAAGTGGCCGGGGCCCTTCCCGCCGGTCGTCCGGGAGGCCGCGGGCGCGCACTTCACCTGCCTCGACGGGGTCGAGCACGTCGACCTCTGCCTGGGCGACACGGGCGCGATGTGCGGGCACGCACCCGCCGCCACGGTCGCCGCCGTCGCGCGCCAGGCGGCGCGGGGGCTCACCGCGATGCTGCCGACGCCCGACGCCGCGGCCGTCGGCGCGGAGCTCACCGCGCGCTTCGGCGCCGGGCCGTCGCGGGTGTCCCGCTGGCAGCTGACGCTCACGGCCACGGACGCCAACCGGCACGTCCTGCGCTACGCCCGGCACCTCACGGGCCGGACGAAGGTCGTCGTCATGGACTTCTGCTACCACGGCACCGTCGACGAGGCGTTCGCCACCCTGGACCCCGCGGGGCGCGTCGTGGAGCGCCGCGGCAGCATCGGCGCCCCCGTGCCACCGTCGCTGACGACGCTCGTCGTGCCGTTCAACGACGTCGACGCCCTGCGGGCGGCGCTCGACGGCGGTGACGTCGCCGCGGTCCTCATGGAGCCGGCGTTGACGAACATCGGGATCGTCCTGCCCGAACCCGGGTACCTCGACGCGGTCCGGGCGCTCACCCGCGCCGCCGGCGCGTGGTGGGTCGTCGACGAGACGCACACGCTGTGCGCGGGCCCGGGCGGATGCACCGCGGCGTGGGCGCTCGAGCCCGACGTCGTCGTGGTCGGCAAGACCATCGGCGGCGGCGTGCCCGTGGCGGCCTTCGGGCTGGTGCCCGAGCTGGCGTCCGCGATCGAGCACCGCGTCGAGCTGGAGGACATCGACGTGGGCGGGGTGGGCGGCACGCTCGCCGGCAACGCGCTGTCGACGGCGGCCGCGCGGGCCACGCTCACGGAGGTGCTCACGCCGGCGGCCTTCGCGGGGATGACCGCGCGCGCGGACCGCTGGGCGGACGGGGTGCAGGCGGTGCTCGACGACGCGGGCCTGCCGTGGCACGTGACCCGGCTCGGCGCCCGGGCCGAGTACGCGTTCGCCCCGGTGCCGCCGCGGCACGGCGCCGAGGCGGCCGCTGAGGACGACTTCCCGCTCCAGCAGCTCCTGCACCTGCACGCGCTCAACCGCGGCCTGCTGCTCACGCCGTTCCACAACATGGCGCTCATGTGCCCGGCGACGACGGACGCGGACGTCGACCGGCACACGGAGGCCTTCGCCGCGGCCGCGGGGGCGCTCACCGCCTGACGGGCGCCGGACCGGCCGGCGCCCGTCGGGTGGACGTGCGTCAGGTGGACGCCTGTCGAGCCGGTGCCCCGGAGGCCTGTGCGCCCGCCGGCGTCCGCTCCTGCATCCCCCACGGCGAGCCGTACCCCTGGGGCGCCGGCGCGGCCAGCAGGTCGAGGAAGGGCACGGCGTCGAAGGCCTCGGGACCCAGGACCCCGGAGCCGGACCACGTGCCGGCGGCCAGGAGCTCGAGCGCGACCACGGGGTTGACCGCGGTCTGCCACACGACGCACTGCGCCCCGTACTCGGCCATCGACCACGCGTTGTCCACGACGTGGTGGAGGTACACCTCCCGCGGGCGGCCGTCGGTGTTCGTGCCCGTGACGAGGAGACCCGCGCAGGTGGCGCCCTCCATCCGTGGGCCGATCGTGGCGGGGTCGGGCAGCACGGCCGCGACGACGTCGCGCGGGCTCACCTCCACGCCGCGCACCCGCACGGGCGCCGTGCGGTCCAGGCCGAGCGTGTGCAGCGTGCGCAGGACGCCGATGAACTCCTCGCCCAGCCCGTACTTGAAGGTGACCCGCCGCGCGTCGAGCCACCGCGGCATGAGGAGCACCTCCTCGTGCTCGACGTGCACGCACTCCACCGGCCCGATGGGCGCCGGGAAGTCGAAGACCTCCGGCTCGTGGAACGGCGGCACCGTGTACCAGCCGGCCTCCCTGCTGCCGGCCGCCTCGGCCCGGTCCGCGGAGAAGATGACCGGCGGGTTGAGGCACTCCTCGATCGTCGTCCAGATGGAGAAGGACGGGGCGAACACGGGCTCGCCGTCCTCGCCGCGCACGACGAGGTTCGCCCCGTCGCGCACCCCGAGCTCGTCGATGGCGGAGAACAGGTGGTCCGCGGCGTACCGGGCGAAGACGTCCGAGAGGCCCGGCTCGACCCCGATGCCGAGCAGCGCCAGGCGGCCGGCGTCCCGCCACCGTCCGTCCTGCGCGAGCTGCTCGTCGCCCAGCTTCGTCCCGGGCAGCTCGTACGGTCGCTCGGGGTGCGGCGTCGACAGGGACATCGCCATGTCGAGGTAGTCCGCACCGGCGGCCAGGGCTCCCTCGAAGATCGGCAGGACGAACCGCGGGTCCACGGCGTTGAGCACGTGCGTGGCGCGGTGCTCGCGCACCGCCGCGGCGACCGCCCCGGCCGAGGACGCGTCGACGGCCGCGGCGTCGAACCGGTCGGCGCCCACGTCGTGCTCCCGCGCCGCGGCCACCGTCTTCTCCGCGCGGGCGACGTCGACGTCCGCGACGACCATCGCCTCGAAGAAGTCCCGCCGCGCCGCGATGCGCGCCACCGCGTCCCCGACGCCCCCGCTGCCGACCACGAGCACCCGCACGACGACCCCTCCCACCACCACGGTGCGCGACCGTCGCGCACCGTCCTGCACCGCTCGCGCCGGTCAGGCGGCGCGTCGCCGCCGGGCGCGGGCCGCACCGACGACCTGCACGGCGAGGACGAGCACCAGGGCGAGCACGAACATGAAGGACCCGATGACGTTCGCCTGCGGCGGTATCCCCCGGGTCGCCGAGACGTAGACGAACTTCGGGAAGGTGTCGAACGAGCCCGACGTGAAGTTCGTGACGATGAAGTCGTCGAAGCTGAGGCTGAACGCGAGCAGCGCCGCGGCCGCGATGCCCGGCAGCAGCAGCGGGAACGTCACGCGCCAGAACACCTGCCAGGGGCTGCCGTACAGGTCCGCGCCCGCCTCCTCCAGCGCCGGGTCGAGGCCCGCCACCCGTGCCTTGACGGTCACCACCACGAAGCTCACGCAGAACATGACGTGGGCCGCCACCACGGTCCAGAAGCCCAGCGGCACGCGGACCGTGAGGAACTGCGCCAGCAGGGCCGCCCCGAGGACGACCTCGGGGGTGGACATCGGCAGGAAGATGAGGAGGTTGGCCAGGGTCCGCCCCCGGAAGGTGAACCGGACCAGCGCGATCGCCAGCAGCGTGCCCAGCGCGGTGGCGAGGAGCGTCGACACGACCCCGACCTGCAGGGAGTTGACGAACGCCTGGCACACCTGGGGCGCGCCGCACGGGTTCCGCCAGGCGTCGAGGGTGAACCCCCGCCACACGAGGTTCGTCTTGCCGCCGTCGTTGAAGGAGAACGCGACGGTGTAGGCGATCGGCACCAGCAGGTAGAGGAACGCCAGCGCGGCGAACACCGGGACGAGCGCGTCGCCGAGCCGCAGCCGCGGACGCCGTCGTGCTGCCGGCCGCTCCGGTGGGTGCGGGGCCGCCGTCGCGACGGGGCGGGTCAACGTGGTCACAGCAGCTCCTCCGTCCCGGCCCGGCGGACGTAGGCGGCCACCAGCAGGAGGATCGCCAGCATGAGGACCACCGACAGCGAGGCCGCGGTCGGGTAGTCGAGGAGGCGGAAGAACCGTGCGTCGACGACCTGCCCGATCATCGCGGTGTTCGTGTTGTTGCCCAGCAGGCTCGAGTTGACGTAGTCGCCCGAGGCCGGGATGAAGACGAGCAGGGTGCCGCCCACGACCCCGGGCAGCGACAGCGGGAACGTCACCGTGCGGAACGTCGTCATCGGGGACGCGTACAGGTCCGCCCCGGCCTCGACGAGCCGCGGGTCGAGACGCTCGAGGCTCGCGTAGATCGGCAGGATCATGAACGGCAGGAAGTTGTAGGCCAGGCCGCACACGACGGCGAACGGCGTGGCGGTGAGGCGGGCGCCCTCCGGCAGCAGGTGCAGCCACTGCAGCGACGCCACGACGAAGCCGTCGTCGGCGAGGATCTGCCGCCACGCGATGGTGCGCAGGATGAACGAGGTGAAGAACGGCGCCACGACCAGCACGAGCAGCAGGCCCTGCAGGACCGGGCGCCCCCGCGCCCGCACCGCGATCGCGTACGCGACGGGGTACCCGACGACGAGCGTCACGACCGTGGCGAGGAACGCGAACACGAACGACCGCACGAGCTGCGGCCAGAACTGCGCGAGGGCGTCCGCGTAGTTGCCCACCGCGAACGCCGGCTGGTACTGCCCGACGTCCCCGCCCGGGACCGGCACGTACAGCGACGTGCCCAGCAGCGCCCCGACCGGGACCACGAAGAACAGCGCGAGGTAGACCAGCCCCGGCAGCAGCAGCCACCAGTACGCGCGCGACGGCGGCCGCCGCGTCGGCGCGGCGGTCACCGCCCCGCCCGCCCCCAGGCCGGTCAGCAGGCTCACGGCTCGCCGTCCAGGTCGGCGGCGCCGGCCGCCACGTCCTCGTCGCCCGACAGGCCGAACGTGTGCTGCGCGGACCAGGCCAGCCGCACGACCGCGCCGTGCGCGACCGTCGCCCCGCCCAGCAGGTTCTGCGCGAAGACGCCGAAGGTGCCCACCCCGGTCAGCTCGACCCGGTACTGCGTGCTGACGCCCGCGAACGAGACGTCCGTGACGACCCCGGGGCCCAGCACGTTCTCCCCCGGCCCGGGCTCCTGGCCCGGCACGAGGATGCGCACCTTCTCCGGGCGCACGCCCACGAGCACGCGTCCGGCGGCGGCGACGGCCCGCGCCGCCGGCAGCCGCACCCGCGAACCGCCGACGTCGACGCCGAGCAGACCGTGCCCGTCCGGCCCCTCGACGACCGTGCCAGGTGCGAGGTTGGACTGCCCGAGGAAGTTGGCGACGAACGCGGTGCGCGGCAGCTCGTACAGGTCCGCGGGGGCGCCGAGCTGCTCGATCCGGCCGTGGTTCATCACCGCGACGGTGTCGGCCATGGTCATGGCCTCCTCCTGGTCGTGCGTGACGTGCACGAACGTGAGGCCGACCTCGTCCTGGATGCGCTTGAGCTCGAGCTGCATCTGCCGGCGCAGCTTGAGGTCGAGAGCGCCGAGCGGCTCGTCGAGCAGCAGCAGGGCCGGTCGGTTGACGACCGCCCGGGCCAGCGCGACGCGCTGCTGCTGGCCACCGGACAGCTGCGCCGGCCGGCGGTCGGCCACGTGCCCCAGCTCGACGAGCTCGAGCGCCTCCGCGACGCGCCGGTCGACGTCCCGCTCCCGCCGGCGCCGCAGCCCGAACGCGACGTTCTCGCCCACCGTCAGGTGCGGGAAGAGCGCGTAGCTCTGGAAGACCGTGTTGACGGGCCGCTGGTGCGCGCGCGTCCCGGTCACGTCCCGGCCGCCGATCGTGATGCTCCCCGCGGTCGGCTGCTCGAGGCCGGCGACCATGCGCAGCGTCGTCGTCTTGCCGCACCCGGACGGGCCGAGCAGTGCGAAGAAGGACCCCGACGGCACCTCCAGGTCGAGGTCGTCGACGGCCGTGAAGCCACCGAACGCCTTGGTCACGCGCTCGACCTGCAGCGCCGCACCCTGCGCCACGCTCACGCGCCGATCACGTCGAGGAAGTCGCGGTTGTACCTCTCCTCCTCCTCGGGCGTGAGGGTCCGGAAGACCTTCACCTGCGACAGCGTCGCCTCGTCCGGGAAGATGAGCTGCTCCTCCACGAGCGAGGGGTCGACGTCCGCCATCGCCTCCTGGGCCCCCTGGACCGGAGTGATGTAGTTGACGTACGCCGCCACCTGGGCCGCGACCACCGGGTCGTAGTAGTGGTCGATGAGCGTCTGCGCGTCCTCGACCCGGGACGACGGCGTCGGCACCAGGAGGTTGTCGCTCCACAGCGTGCCGCCGGACTCGGGGATCGCGAACCCGAAGCGCCCGTCGTTCTCGAAGTTCAGCGCGGTCACGTCCCCGGACCAGCCGATGACCGCGACCGCGTCGCCCGAGACGAGGTCCTGGGCGTAGGAGTTGCCGCGCACCTGCCGGATCTGCCCGTTGGCGATCTGCTCGCGCAGCACCTCCAGGGCCGCGCCGAACTCCGCGTCGCCCCAGTCGGGCCCGGCGATGTCGACGCCCTGCTCGGCCATGATGAGCCCGATCGTGTCGCGCATCTCGGAGAGGACCTCGATGCGCCCGCGGTACTCCGGGTTCCACAGGTCCGACACCGTGGCCATGCCGCCGGGGACCTTCTCCGTGTCCCAGGCGAGGCCCCCGAAGCCGGACTGCCACGTGAGCGAGTGGGTGCGGCCCGGGTCGAAGTCCACGTCGGCGAGCCCGGGCAGGATGTTCGCGGTGTTCGGCATCGCCTCCCGGTCCAGGGTCTGCGCGTACCCCATCCGGATCCACCGCGCGGCCATCCAGTCGGTCAGCGTGACGAGGTCGTAGCCGATGTCCTGGCCGTTCGCGAGCTGCCCCTGCACCTTCCCGTAGAAGGTGTCGTTGTCGTCGACGTCCTCGCTGTACTCCACCTCGATGCCCGACTGCTCGGTGAAGGCCTGCAGCGTCGGGTAGCCGCCCGCGTCGTCCTGGTCGAGGTAGAGGGTCCAGTTGGCCCAGCGCAGGGCGTCGCCCGCGCCGCCCCCGCCGCCCGACGTCCCACCGGCGCCCGGCGTGCCGCCACCCGTGCCGCACGCGGCCAGCAGGGCCGCGGTGCCGGCGGTGCCCGCCGCACCGAGGAGGAACTGCCGGCGGGACAGACCCGCGGACGCGGCCCGGCGGGCGCGTGCCGCCCGACGGCCGTGCGCGACGAGGGCGGCGACCACCGGGTCGGTCCCGGGCGGCAGGGGGCGGGGCATGGGCGCTCCTCTCGGTCGCCCCGGCACGGGGCGCGTGGTCTGGCGGTCCTGCGTGGTCAGTATGGTGCGGTTCGGGCGGATTCCGTGCCCATCACCCGTCCGGGCGACGAAAAACCTGCGTCAACGGTGCGTGTCGCCCACGTTTCCTGCCGCGCCTCCTGCCCTGCTACCCCTCGAAGGCCGACATCACGTGCTTGACGCGCGTGTAGTCCTCGAACCCGTACATGGACAGGTCCTTGCCGTAGCCGGACTGCTTGAAGCCGCCGTGCGGCATCTCCGCGACGAACGGGATGTGCGTGTTGATCCACACGACGCCGAAGTCGAGCGCACGGGACACGCGCAGCGCCCGGGAGTGGTCCCGGGTCCACACCGAGCTGGACAGGCCGTAGCGCACGCCGTTGGCCAGGCGCAGGGCCTCGTCCTCGTCGGTGAAGCCCTGGACGGTGAGGACCGGGCCGAAGATCTCCTCCTGGACGGCCTCGTCGTCCTGGCGCAGCCCGCCGACGACCGTCGGCTGGACGAAGTACCCGACGTCCCCCTGCCGGTGCCCGCCCGTCAGCACCTCGGCGTGGTCGGGCAGCCGGTCGAGGAACCCCGTGACGCGGCCCAGCTGCGTCTCGTTGTTCACCGGGCCGAACGCCACCCCCTCGTCGTCGGGCGCGCCGGTGCGCTGCGCCCGGGCCGCCTCCGCGAGCGCCGCCGTGAAGTCCGCGCGCACGCGCTCGTGCACGAGCACGCGCGTCGCGGCGGTGCAGTCCTGGCCCGCGTTGTAGAGCCCCGCCCCCGCGATGCCCTCCGCCGCTGCGGCGACGTCGCAGTCGTCGAACACGACCACCGGGGCCTTGCCGCCCAGCTCGAGGTGCACCCGCTTCACCTGCGCCGACGCGGCCTCCGCCACCTGCGCGCCGGCGCGCACCGACCCCGTGATGGCGACCATGTCGGGCCGCGGGTGCGCCACCAGCGCACGGCCCGTGTCCCGGTCGCCGCACACGACGTTCAGCACCCCCGCCGGCAGCACCTCGGCGGCCACCCGGGCCAGCAGGACCGTGGAGGCGGGCGTGGTGTCGGACGGCTTGAGCACCACCGTGTTGCCGGCCGCGAGCGCGGGGGCGATCTTCCAGATCGCCATCATGAGCGGGTAGTTCCACGGCGTGACCTGCCCGACGACGCCGACGGGCTCCCGCCGCACCCAGGAGGTGTGCCCGGCCAGGTACTCCCCCGCCGAGCGCCCCTCCAGGACGCGGGCCGCGCCGGCGAAGAACCGCAGCTGGTCGACGCACGGGGGCACCTCGTCCGTGCGCGTGAGGTGCAGCGGCTTGCCCGTGTCCCGCGACTCGGTGGCGACGAACTCCTCCGCCCGCTCCTCGAGCGCGTCGGCGAGCCGCAGGAGCGCGAGCTGACGCTCCGCCGGCGTGGTCCGCCCCCAGGTCGCGAAGGCCTCGGACGCGGCCGCGTACGCGCGGTCGACGTCCTGCCCGTCGGACAGCGGCGCGTGCGCGTAGACGCGCCCCGTCGACGGGTCGACGACCGGTGTCGTCCGGCCCGACACGGACGGCACCTCCTGCCCGCCGACCACGTTCGTGAACGTGACGTCGGGCGTGGCGGGCACGGCCGGCGAGGGGTCGCCGGTCGCGGGGGTGGTGGCGGTGGTCGTCTGGCTCACGCGTGCCTCCGGCGTCGACGGGGTGGACGACCGGCAGGCTAGCCGCCGGGACGGCCGGAGCGGGAGACTCCGGGGGACACCTGTTTCCTCCACGACCTGGGACCGGGGCCGGCGGAATACGCGGTGGAGGGGGGCCACGACGACGGAATCGCTTGCCAGCGGCGCGCCCCTGGGGGAGCATCGTCGCCGTGAGCCACCGCCCCGGCCCCGCCGCCCGGCCCGCCGCCCGCCCGGTGCTGGACGACGTCTCCAAGGCGATCATCGAGCAGCTGCAGGAGGACGGCCGCCGGGCCTACGCCACCATCGGGAAGGCCGTCGGCCTGTCGGAGGCGGCGGTCCGGCAGCGCGTGCAGCGGCTCGTCGAGTCCGGCGTCATGCAGATCGTCGCGGTGACCGACCCGCTCGGCGTCGGGTTCGCCCGGCAGGCGATGATCGGGGTGCGCGCGGACGGCGACACGGAGGCGCTCGCGGCGGCACTGGCCGAGATGCCGGAGGTGGACTACGTCGTGGTCACCGCCGGCGGCTTCGACGTCCTCGCCGAGGTCGTGTGCGAGGACGACGACCACCTGCTCGAGGTGCTCAACCGCAAGATCCGCCCGCTGCCCGGCGTGCGGTCCACCGAGACCTTCGTCTACCTCAAGCTGCACAAGCAGCTCTACAACTGGGGGACCCGATGACCAGCACGCTGCCCGCCGTCCCGGCCGTGGAGCACCGGGACGAGCACCCGGCCGAGCACCGCACGCCCGCGGGCACGCCCCGCGACGAGGCCGCCCGCCGGCACCTGTGGGGGCACTTCACCACCGCCAGCCAGTGGGACCACGACGTCCCGACGATCGTGCGCGGCAAGGGCCACCACATCTGGGACGACGAGGGCCGCCGGTACATCGACGGTCTGGCCGGGCTGTTCGTCGTGCAGGTGGGGCACGGCCGGGAGGAGCTCGCCGAGGCCGCCCGCAAGCAGGCGGAGCAGCTCGCGTTCTTCCCGCTGTGGTCCTACGCCCACCCCGGCGCGATCGACCTGGCCGAGCGCGTCGCGTCCTACGCGCCGGGCGACCTGGACCACGTCTTCTTCACCACCGGCGGCGGCGAGGCCGTCGAGTCCGCCTGGAAGCTGGCCAAGCAGTACTGGAAGCTCGTCGGGAAGCCCGGCAAGCACAAGGTGATCTCCCGCGCGCTGGCCTACCACGGCACCCCGCAGGGGGCGCTGTCCATCACGGGCCTGCCCGGCATGAAGGCGCCGTTCGAGCCCCTCGTCCCCGGCGCGCACAAGGTGCCGAACACCAACATCTACCGGGCGGAGGACGGCCTGCGCGAGGACCCGAAGGCGTTCGGGCGGTGGGCGGCGGAGCGCGTGCGCGAGGCCATCGAGTTCGAGGGGCCCGAGACCGTCGCGGCCGTGTTCCTCGAGCCCGTGCAGAACGCCGGCGGCTGCTTCCCGCCGCCCCCGGGGTACTTCGAGCGGGTCCGGGAGATCTGCGACGAGCTCGACGTGCTGCTCGTGTCCGACGAGGTCATCTGCGCGTTCGGCCGGATCGGGTCCATGTTCGCGTGCGACGACTTCGGGTACGTGCCCGACATCATCACGTGCGCCAAGGGGCTGACCTCGGGGTACTCCCCGCTGGGCGCGATGATCGTGTCCGACCGGGTGCACGAGCCGTTCCGCAGCGGCGCCGCGACGTTCCTCCACGGCTACACGTTCGGCGGGCACCCCGTCTCGACCGCCGTGGCGATGGCCAACCTCGACATCTTCGAGCGCGAGGGCCTCAACGCGCACGTGCAGGAGAACGCCCCGGCGTTCCGCCGCACGCTGGAGAAGCTCCTCGACCTGCCCATCGTCGGCGACGTGCGCGGGGCCGGGTACTTCTACGGGATCGAGCTCGTCAAGGACAAGGCGACGCGGGAGACGTTCGACGAGGCCGAGTCGGACCACCTGCTGCGCGGGTTCCTGTCCGAGGCGCTGTTCGAGGCCGGGCTGTACTGCCGCGCCGACGACCGCGGTGACCCCGTCGTGCAGCTCGCCCCGCCGCTGACCATCGGCCAGCCCGAGTTCGACGAGATGGAGCAGATCCTGCGCGGCGTGCTCAGCGAGGCCTGGACCCGCCTGTGACGCCGCCGGCGGGGAGCGGCGCGCCGGGACGGCCCGGGGGACGTGCCGGCGGTGGCCGGTCCACCGCCGGCCCCGCCGCCCGCGAGGACCTGCGCGGCCTGTCGCTGTGGTGGGACCAGGTCGCCGACGAGGACCCCGGCGCCCTCGTGCCCCGGCCGCCCCTCGACGGCGACACCACCGCGGACGTCGCCGTCGTCGGTGCCGGGCTGACCGGTCTGTGGACGGCGTACTACCTGCTCGAGGCCGACTCGTCGCTGGAGGTCGTGCTCGTCGAGCGGGAGGTCGCGGGCTACGGGGCCAGCGGCCGCAACGGCGGCTGGTGCTCGGCCCTGTTCCCCACGTCCGCGGCGGCGCTCGCCCGTCGCCACGGGCGCGAGGGTGCACTCGCGCTGCGGGCCGCGATGCGCGACACCGTCGTCGAGGTCGGCGGCGTCGCGGCCGCGGAGGAGATCGACTGCGGCTTCGCGTACGGCGGGACGGTCACCCTCGCCCGGTCGGCGGCCCAGCTCGCGCGCGTGCGGGCGTCCGTCGCCGAGGACGCGGCCTGGGGCGACGAGTCCGAGCTCCTCGACGCGCCGGGCTTCGCCGCGCACGTGCGCGCCGCGGGCGTCGTCGGCGGGGCCTTCACGCCGGACTGCGCCCGCCTGCAGCCGGCCCGCCTGGTCCGCGGCCTGGTCCGCGTCCTCGAGGAGCGCGGCGTGCGGCTCGTCGAGGGCACCCGGGCCCTGCGCCTGTCCCCCGGCGCCGTCGTCACCGACCACGGCACCGTGCGGGCGCGCCACGTGCTGCGCGCGACCGAGGCGTGGACGCCGGACCTGCCCGGCAGCCGTCGGGCCGTCGCCCCCGTCTACTCGCTCATGGTCGCGACCGCCCCGCTGCCGGCCGCCGCGTGGGAGGAGATCGGGCTCGAGCGGGGCCAGACCTTCACCGACGGCCGCAACCTCATCGTCTACGGGCAGCGCACCACCGACGACCGCATCGCCTTCGGCGGCCGCGGAGCCCCCTACCACCTCGGCTCGCGCGTGCGTCCGTCGTTCGACCGCGACGAGGCGGTGTTCGCCCACCTCCGCGCCGAGCTCGTCGCGCTGCTGCCGGTGCTGCGCGGGGTGGACATGACGCACGCCTGGGGCGGGCCGCTGGCCGTCCCGCGGGACTGGCACGCCTCGGTCGGCCTCGACCGCGCCACGGGCCTCGGGTGGGCCGGCGGCTACGTCGGCGACGGCGTCGCGACGACGAACCTCGCCGGCCGCACGCTGGCCGACCTCGTCACGGGGGCCGACTCGGAGCTCGTCCGTCTGCCGTGGGTCGACCACCGCTCCCCGGACTGGGAGCGCGAGCCGCTGCGCTGGGCCGGCATCACCGCGGGGCTGCGCGGGGCGGCCCTCGCGGACCGGGTCGAGGACCGCACCGGGCGCCCGAGCCGGGTCGCCGCGCTGCTGGGACGCCTCACCGGGCACTGAGCCGGGCACTGAGCCGGGCACCGAGCCGGCGCCCACCGGGCCGCGGCCGGGCCGCGGCGACCGGGTGCTACCGGCGGACGCGGCGGGCGGCCTCGCGGCCCAGGCCGCCGGGCAGCCGGCGCACCACGAGGTGCACCACCGGCGCGAGGAGCGCCGAGGTCAGGCCGACCGGCAGCGGGCCGGCCAGGTGCACCTCCTCGGACCACGTCACCGTGCTCGCGCCCGCCCCCGCCGGTGCGACCTCCACGGTGGTCGCGCCGCGCAGCACCGGCCCGGTCCGCACGAGGACGGCCCGTCCGGGCCGGCCGTCCTGTGGCGGCTCGAACGTCTCCACCGTCTGCCGGTCGGGCAGGCCCGGCACGCCGCGCGCGGTGAACGGCCCGAGGAGCGCCGTGACGCGGGTGCCGACGCCCAGCGGCAGGCCGTCGACGGCGGTGCGCACGAGCGGGACCCATCGCGGCCGGTTGCGCGGGTCCACGGCCGTGGCCCACGCCTCCCCGAGCGGGAGCGCCACCGTGCGGGCGACGACGACGGGCCGGCTCACCGGCGCGCCAGGAGCTCGCGCGCCCGCACCCGGGCTGCGTCCTCCGCGTCGAGCACCGCCTCCAGCGTGAGCGCGGACGCGGGCGTGCCGGGGTGCTCGTCGAGCACACGCTCCACCGTGGCGACGACGTCGCCGAAACCGATGCGGCCGGCGAGGAACGCCTCGACGCACTCCTCGTTGGCAGCGTTGAGCACGGCCGGGTGCGTGGCCGACGCCCTCACGGCCGCCCGGGCCAGGCGCACCGCGCCGAACACCTCCTCGTCGAGCGGCTCGAACGTCCACGCCACGGGCGCCGTCCAGTCGTTGGCCGGCGCCGCCCCGGGCACGCGGTCGGGCCAGCCGAGGCCGAGCGCGATGGGCAGCCGCATGTCGGGCGGAGAGGCCTGCGCGATCGTCGAGCCGTCGACGAACTCCACCATCGAGTGCACGACGGACTGGGGGTGGACGACCACGGCGATCCGGTCCTCGGGCACGTCGAACAGCAGGTGCGCCTCGACGAGCTCCAGGCCCTTGTTCATGAGGGTCGCCGAGTTCACCGTGACGACCGGCCCCATCGACCAGGTCGGGTGCGCCAGCGCCTGCTGGGGCGTCACCGCCTTCACCGCGTCGGCGTCCCAGCCCCGGAACGGCCCGCCGGACGCCGTCAGGACGAGGCGGCGGACCTCGCCACGAGCCCCCGCGCGCAGGGCCTGCGCGATGGCGGAGTGCTCAGAGTCGACCGGGACGATCTGGTCGGCGCGGCGCCGGGCGGCCTGCACGAGCGGCCCGCCCACGACGAGGGACTCCTTGTTGGCCAGCGCCAGGGTGCTGCCGGCCGTCAGCGCGGCGAGCGTCGGGCGCAGGCCGACCGATCCCGTGATGCCGTTGAGGACGACGTCGGCCGGGCGTCCGGCGAGCTCCGTCGCCGCGTCGGGTCCGGCGAGCACCTCCACCGCGGCTCCGGACCATCCGGGGCGCGCGCCCTCGCCGCCGTCCTGCGCCACCAGTGCCGCACGGAGGGGGGCGGCCGCGGCGGGGTCGGCGACCGCGACCACCTCGACGCCGAGCGTCGCGGCCTGGCGCGCGAGCGCCCCCGGGTCCCGCCCACCGGCCGACAGCCCGGTGACGACGAACCGGTCGGGGTTGTGGAGCACCACGTCCTCGGCCTGCGTGCCGATGGAGCCGGTGCTGCCCAGCACCGTGACGCGCCGGGGGGCGGAGGTCACCCCGCCCGTGCCGGAGCCGAGGCCCTCGGCGGCGCCCGCCGGTCCGCCTGTCACTCGACGCCCAGCAGGACCTCGACCGCACGGGCGAGGAACGCGTCGACGGGCCCCTCGGCGTACGCGGTGCGGCCGCGGCGGGCACGGAAGGTGGCGGTGCGCAGCTCGGCGGCCGTCAGCGGCACGCCCTCGTCGAAGTAGTCCACGAGGCGGTGGCACAGGGCGTCCACGTCCGCGGACTCGTACCCGGCCTGCCGTCCGGGCGGCGGCGCGAACCGCTGTCCGTCCGGTCGCCCCAGCCGCGGGTACAGCGTCCGCGCCTGCTCGCCGAGCCGGTCCATCCACGCCGTCTGCCCGTGCTCGGCGACGAACTCCGCCCGCGCCCGGGCGACGAAGGCCGCCTCGAGGCGGTCGAGCGCGGCGTCGACGGCGGCGGTGGAGTAGCCGCCGCGGACGAGCTCGAAGGCGGCGCCGCGCACGTCCTTGCCCGACAGCGCGCCGGCCGGCCCCGACTCGTACACGGTGCGGGCGTGGGAGAAGAAGGCGTCGACCTCGCCCGGGTCGTACCCGCGCCGCAGCCCGGGGACGGTCCGGAACATGCCGTCGCTCACTGCTCCTCCTCGGCCGCCAGCTGCCCGCAGGCTCCGTCGATGTCGCTGCCCCGGGTGTCCCGCACCGTCGTCGGGATGCCGTGCGCGCGCAAGCGTGCCACGAACTCGTCCTCGACCGCCGGGTCGCTCGCCGTCCACTTCGACCCCGGCGTCGGGTTGAGCGGGATGGGGTTGCAGTGCACCCAGCCCTTGCCGCGCGCGTTCAGCTTCTCCCCGAGCAGGTCGGCCCGCCACGCGTGGTCGTTCATGTCGCGGATGAGCGCGTACTCGATGGAGACCCGGCGGCCCGTGGCGTCGAAGTACCGGCGCGCCGCGTCGAGCGCCTCGTCGACCGTCCAGCGCGTGTTGATGGGCACGAGCTCGCTGCGCAGCTCGTCGTCGGGCGCGTGCAGCGACACCGCGAGGGTGACGGGGATGCCCTCCGCGGCGAGCTTGTCGATCGCGGGCACGAGGCCCACGGTGGACACCGTGATGTTGCGGGCGCTCATGCCCAGGCCGTCCGGGACGGGTGCGACGAGCCGCCGCACCGTCTCGATGACCGCCTTGTAGTTGGCCATGGGCTCACCCATGCCCATGAACACGACGTTGCTGAGCCGGCCGGGGCCGCCGGGGAGCTCACCGGCCGCCAGGGAGCTGGCCGCGGTACGGACCTGCTCGACGATCTCCGCCGTCGACATGTTGCGCGTGAGGCCGAGCTGTCCCGTCGCGCAGAAGGGGCAGGCCATGCCGCAGCCGACCTGGCTCGACACGCAGAGCGTGGCGCGGCCCGGGTAGCGCATGAGCACGGACTCGACCTTGGCCCCGTCGAACAGGTGCCACAGGGTCTTGACCGTCGTGCCGCCGTCCGCGCTGAGCGTGCGCACGGGCGTGAGCAGCTCGGGGAACAGCGCCCCCACGAGCGTCTCGCGGGTGCGCTCGGGCAGGTCGGTCATGCGCGCCGGGTCGGCGGTGAGGTGCGTGAAGTAGTGCGTCGCGAGCTGCTTGGCGCGGAACGGCTTCTCGCCCAGCTCGACGACCGCGGCTCGGCGCTCCTCGGGCGTGAGGTCGACGAAGTGGCGCGGCGGCTTGCCGCGGCCCTTCGGCGGGGCCATGACCAGCGGGACGGGCGTGGACATCGAGGATCCCTCCCGGGACGTGTGGGTGGTGCGGTGCGGTGGCGGGGTCCGGTGCGGCCGGACGCCTCAGCCCACGGGGACGAGGACGGCCAGCACGGCCCAGGTGACGGGCGCCGTCAGCAGCAGGCTGTCGAGGCGGTCGAGCAGCCCGCCGTGGCCCGGCACCAGCCGGCCCATGTCCTTGAGCTCGAGGTCACGCTTGAGGAGCGATTCCCCCAGGTCCCCGAGGGTCCCTGCGGCGACCGCCGCGAGCCCGACGACGACGCCGACGAGCGGCGGGGCGTCCAGCAGGAACGTGGCGCCGAGGACCCCGACCACCACTGCCAACACCACGGACCCCCCCAGACCTTCCCAGGTCTTCTTGGGGCTGATCGAGGGGGCCAGCGGGTGCCTGCCCCACAGGACGCCGGCGGTGTACCCGCCGGTGTCGTTGGCGACCCCCAGCAGGATGAACAGCAGGACCCGCCACGCCCCGTCGGGCGCCGCGAGCATGAGCATCGCGAACCCGGCCAGGAAGGGCAGGTACGCCGCGGCGAACGCCGCCGCCGTCCCGTCCCGTAGCGCCGCCGTCCCCGATCCGTCGAGCAGCCGCCACACCACGCAGCCGCCCACGGTCAGCAGGAACGCGACGAACAGCGCCTCGAGCCCGCCGGTCCAGGCCGAGACCGCCATGCCGATGGTGCCCGCGAGCAGCGGCACGAGCGGCAGGTGCAGGTCCCGCCGCCGGAACGCCTGCGCCAGCTCCCACAACGAGGCGCCGACGGCCAGCACGAGCACGAGGCCGAAGGCCTCCTTGCGCACGAGCAGGGACGCGAGGACCAGCGCGATCAGCGCGACCCCGACCCCGACCGCGAGCGGGAGGTCGCGGCCGGTGCGGACGGTGGAGCCGGTCACGGCGGGCGCGGTCTGCTCGATCATCAGACCTCGAGCAGCTCGCTCTCCTTGCCCTGCAGCAGCGCGTCGATCGTGTCGACGTGCCGCTTCGTGAGGGCCTCGAGCTCCTTCTCCGCGCGCTGCACCTCGTCCTCGCCGGCCTCCCCGTCCTTGACGAGGCGGTCGAGCGTGTCCTTCGCGCGCCGGCGGACCGAGCGCACGGAGATGCGGGCGTCCTCCGCCTTCGTCTTGGCGAGCTTGACGAACTCGCGCCGGCGCTCGCTGGTCAGGGCGGGCAGGACGACCCGGATGACCGAGCCGTCGTTCGTCGGGTTGACGCCGAGGTCGGAGTCGCGCAGCGCCTTCTCGACCGCGGTCATGGACGACTTGTCGAACGGCGCCACGAGCACGGTGCGCGCCTCGACGACGTTGAAGGAGGCCAGCTGCTGCAGCGGCGTCGGGGCGCCGTAGTAGTCGACGAACACCTTGGCGAACATCGCGGCGTTGGCGCGGCCCGTGCGGATCGCCGCGAAGTCCTCCTTGGCGACCTCCACGGCCTTGTCCATCTTCTCCTCGGCCTCGAAGAGGGTCTCGTCGATCACAGGGTGCTCCCTTGTCCGTGGGTCGGTGTGGCGGGGTGTGCCGCCCGGCGGGTCCCGGGTGCCCGGGACGGGCGGGTCAGGACGCCGTGACCGACGTCCCGATCTTCTCACCCTGCAGGGCGCGGGTGACGTTGCCGGGCTCCTCGAGCCCGAAGACGCGCATGCGCACGTCGTTGTCGCGGCACATGCTCAGCGCCGTGGCGTCCATGACGGCCAGCCCGCGCACGAGCGCGTCCGTGTACGTCACGTGATCCAGGCGCTGGGCGTCCGGATCCTTCTTCGGGTCGGCGGTGTAGATCGCGTCGACGCCGTTCTTGCCCATGAGCACCTCGTCGCAGTGCGTCTCGAGGGAGCGCTGCACGCAGACCGTGTCCGTGGAGAAGTAGGGCATCCCCGCGCCGGCGCCGAAGATGACCACGCGCCCCTTCTCCAGGTGCCGGATGGCGCGCAGCGGGATGTACGGCTCCGCGACCTGGCCCATGGTGATCGCGGTCTGCACCCGCGTGGTGACGCCGGCCTGCTCGAGGAAGTCCTGGAGCGCCAGGCAGTTCATCACCGTGCCGAGCATGCCCATGTAGTCGGCCCGCGCGCGGTCCAGGCCGCGCTGCGACAGCTCCGCGCCGCGGAAGAAGTTGCCGCCGCCGCACACGATCGCGACCTGCACGCCCGAGCGCACGGCCACCGCGATCTCGGCCGCGATGCGCTGGACCACGTCCGCCGCGAGGCCGACCTCGCCACCGCCGAACGTCTCGCCCGAGAGCTTGAGCAGCACGCGGCGGGAGGCCGGCGCCTCGCCGACGTGGCGCGCGTCGGTGCCGGTGCCGGCGCCGGCGCCGGTGCCGGCGCCGGCGCCGGTGGTGCCGGTGAGCGGCCCGGCCGCCGCGGACGGGGACGGGACGTGCGTGGCGGGGTCGGTCACGGGCGGTCCTCCGGTGCTGGGTCGGTCTGGGGGCTGGGCGCACGGTACCGCGCACCGCCGGGCGCCGGGCGACCGGCGCCGTACGCGGCGGTGGCCCCGCCCCTCACGGAGGGACGGGGCCACGGCCGCCGGGCGTCAGGCGCCGACGCGGTACCGGACGAAGGCGGTGACCGTGCCGCCGGCCTCGGTCAGCACCTGGCCGACCGACTTCTTCGGGTCGCGGGCGAACGCCTGGTCGAGCAGGACGTTCTCCTTGAAGAACCCGTTGAGGCGACCCTCGACGATCTTCGTCAGCGCGGCCTCGGGCTTGCCCTCGTTGCGGGCCGTCTCCTCGGCGATCTTGCGCTCGGACTCCACGACGTCCGCCGGCACCTCGTCGCGCGTGAGGTACTGCGGGGAGTACGCGGCGATGTGCGTGGCGACGTCGCGGGCGACCGAGGCACCTGCGGCGTCGGTGGCGACGAGGACGCCGACCTGCGGCGGCAGGTCCTTGTTGACCTTGTGCAGGTAGACCTCGACGTGCTCGCCGGCCACACGGGCCACGCGGCGCACGACGACCTTCTCGCCCAGCGTCGCGGCCGTCTCGTCGACCACCGTCTGCACCGGGGTGCCGTCGGAGTCGGCGGCCAGCAGCGCGTCGGCGTCGCGGGCGCCGGAGGCGACGGCGGCGGCCAGCACGCGGTCGGCCAGGGAGATGAACGCCTGGTTCTTGGCGACGAAGTCCGTCTCGGAGTTGACCTCGACGAGCACGCCCGTCTGACCCTCGCCGTCGCCGGTGGGGGCGACGTGCGCGGCGACGAGGCCGTCCGAGGCCGAGCGGCCCTCGCGCTTGCCGACGCCCTTGAGGCCCTTGACGCGGATGATCTCGAGGGCCTTGTCGGCGTCGCCGGCGGCCTCCTCGAGCGCCTTCTTGACGTCCATCATGCCGGCGCCGGTCTTCTCGCGGAGCGCCTTGATGTCGGCCAGCGAGTAGTTCGCCATAGGAGTGCTTCCGTCCTTCTCGTCGGGGCCCGCGGCACGGGCCCGGTGGCACCCGTGGGTGCCGGGATGCGTGGTGCGGCCCGGGCCACCCGCAGGTGCGGGCGACCCGGGCCGGGGACGTCAGGCCTGGGAGGGCTCGGCGGGGGCGGCCTCGACGGCCGGCGCGGCGTCCTGGCCCGGCGTCGCGGGCTCGGCATCGACGACCGTCTCGGCGCCCGCGCCCGCGGCCGGCGTGGCCTCGGAGACGACGGCGTCGGCGGGGGCGGCGTCCGGGACGTCGGCGGCCGGGGCGGCGGGCGCCTCGGTGCCGGCGAGCAGCTCGCGCTCCCACTCGGCCAGCGGCTCGGCCTGGGCCGTCGCGGCGTCGTCCGCACGCCCGCCGCCGGAGCGACGGACGAGGCCGTCCGCGGCCGCGTCGGCGATCACGCGCGTGAGCAGCTGCACGGCGCGGATGGCGTCGTCGTTGCCCGGGATCGGGTAGTCGACCATGTCCGGGTCGCAGTTCGTGTCGAGGATCGCCACGACCGGGATGCCGAGCTTGCGCGCCTCGTCGACGGCGAGGTGCTCCTTGTTGGTGTCCACGATCCACACGGCCGAGGGGACCTTGGCCATGTCGCGGATGCCGCCGAGGGTCTTGCTCAGCTTGTCCTTCTCGCGACGCAGGACGAGCAGCTCCTTCTTCGTCAGGGCCGAGCCCGCGACGTCGTCGAAGTCGATCTGCTCGAGCTCCTTGAGGCGCTGCAGGCGCTTGTGGACCGTGGAGAAGTTGGTCAGCATGCCGCCGAGCCAGCGCTGGTTGACGTAGGGCATGCCCACGCGCGCGGCCTGCTCGGCCACGGGCTCCTGCGCCTGCTTCTTCGTCCCGACGAAGAGGATCGACCCGCCGTGCGCGACCGTCTGGGAGACGAAGTCGTAGGCCCGGTCGATGTAGGTGAGCGACTGCTGCAGGTCGACGATGTAGATGCCGTTGCGCTCGGTGAAGATGAAGCGCTTCATCTTGGGGTTCCAGCGGCGGGTCTGGTGCCCGAAGTGGACACCGCTCTCGAGCAGCTGGCGCATGGTCACGACGGCCATGGCACGTCCTTCCGTCGCGCGCCCGTCGGGGCACGCGCACTCGTGCAGGAGCCCGCACGCGTCGCGCGCACGGGACCTGCGGTCTCGGTTGTCGGCCCGACCGGACGGCCGGGGCCCCTGACGCCGAGCCGGGCAGGCGCCGGGCGGACCCGGACCGTTGCCTGCACCAGTTCCGGACCGCGTGGTCGGGCAGGGCCCGACGGTGACGGCGACCGGATGACGGCGTGCGAAGTCGACCGGCGAGGGCCGGTCGCGTCACCAGGGTACCGGACGCCAGGCCGTGCCCGTACCGGCCCCGTCGCCGATCCGTCCCCAGCCCCGGTCGTGCGGTGCTCGCCCACGGCCCCGGCGGGGGCGCGCTGCTGCGAGGCCTGCGGCCAGGCACGGTGCCGGCCATGGATCCCCGCCGCTCCCCCGCCACCCCCCTGCTGATGGCCGCGCTCCTCGTCGCCGGCGTGGCCCTGCCGCTGCTCGCGGCACCGGCCTACGGAGGGAGCTCGACGACGACCGTCGCGGCGCCGGCCACGACCGCGTCGGCCGCCGAGGGCTGGCGGCTGCCGGTGGCGTCGGCGGTCCTGGCGCCCTTCGTGCGCCCGCCGCAGCCGTGGGCCGCCGGGCACCGGGGCCTGGACGTGCGCGCGGACCCCGGCACGGTGGTGCGCGCTCCCGCGACCGGCACGGTCGGCTTCGCGGGTGTCGTCGCGGGGCGCGCGGTCGTGGTGGTGCGGCACGACGGCGGCCTGCGCAGCACGCTGGAGCCCGTCACGGCGACGGTCCCGATCGGGACCGTGGTGGAGGTCGGGGACGAGGTGGGCACGGTGGCGGGTACGGTCACGACCGCCGGCGCCTCGCACTGCGCGGACCGGTGCGTGCACTGGGGCGTGCGCGAGGGCGACCGCTACCTCGACCCCGGCGCCCTCGTGGTACGGCTGCCGCGGGTGGTCCTGCTGCCCTGGTGAGCGCCCGGCACGGCCCGTCGGTGCGGGCGGCGTCGATCCGTTCGCCGAACCGTGCGCCGATCCGTGCGCCGACCCACTACCGGTCGCGGGTCAGGCCGCCTCGGCGTCCGTCAGCCGCGTGCGCAGCCGGCCGATGGCGGCGGTGTGCATCTGCGAGATCCGCGACTCGGTCACGCCGAGGACGCGGCCGATCTCGGCGAGGGTCCGGCCCTCGAAGTAGTACAGGACCACGACGAGGCGCTCGCGCTCGCTGAGCTGCTCGACGGCCCGCGACAGCAGGAAGGCCTGCTCCTGCTGCTCGACCGAGCCGGCCGGGTCCTCCGCCCGCGCGTCGCGCAGGGCGTCGCCCAGCGAGGCGGCCGAGGAGCCGTCCTCGCCGCCGAGCAGCTCGTCGAGCGCGGCCACGTTCGTCGTGGCGAGCTGGCTGTAGGTCGCGCGGACCTCGGCGACGGGGAGCTCGAGCTCGGCGGCGATCTCGGGCAGCGTCGGCGTGCGGTGCAGGCGCGCCTCGAGGTCGGCCACGGCGCGGTCGAGCGTGCGCGCCTTCGAGCGGACGGACCGCGGGACCCAGTCGAGCGAGCGGAGCTCGTCGATGATCGCGCCGCGGATGCGGGCGGCGGCGTACGACTCGAACTTCACGGCGCGGTCCGTCTCGTACTTCTCGATCGCGTCGATGAGGCCGAACATGCCGTAGGAGACGAGGTCGGACTGCTCGACGCTGCTCGGCAGCCGCATGCCGAGGCGCCCGGCCACGGACTGGACCAGCGGCGCGTAGTGGAGGATCAGCTGCTCGCGGGAGCGGCGGCAGCCCGTCTCCTTGAACGTCGCCCAGAGCGTGTCGACCTCCGAGCGCGGGGCGTCAGGCGTCGGCAGCTCGGCCGGGGTGCGCTGGGCGGGGATGACGCCGGCCGGCGCGGTCACCGCGGGCGCCACGCGGGCGGCGACGGAGAGAGCGGCGGTCTCACGGGACATCCCGACCGGGGCGGACACGGTCAGGAGGGAACCGGGCTGCGGCATGATCGATCCTGTCTGTTCGGTGGCCCGGCTGACCTCAAGGGTCCCGTGGCTTTGCGTCCCCCCCTCGCGGAGGGTTTGCCGTTTCGCTGACAGTGAGGACTCTAGGCGACCGCACAGCCAGGAGCAATGGTCTGTCCCCACCGAACGGTGGTTTCACCCGCGCCGGGCGGTGCACCTGGGATGACGCGGCTCAAGCCCGCGGGTGCGCGAGCCGATAGGCGGCCCTCAGGCGCTCGGCGGACACGTGCGTGTACCGCTGCGTGGTCGCCAGCGACGCGTGCCCGAGGACCTCCTGCACCGACCGCAGGTCCGAGCCCCCCTCGAGCAGGTGGGTGGCCGCCGCGTGCCGCAGGGCGTGCGGGGCCACGTCGGGGACGGCGGCACCGGCGGCGGCCGCGTGCACGACGGCCCGGATGCGCCGCTGGTCCACGCGCCCGCCCCGCGTCCCCAGGAGCAGCGCCGGTGGCGAGCCCGCGACGGCCAGGTGGGGCCGGCCGCGCGAGAGCCACCGCTCGAGCGCCACGGCGGCAGGCCTGCCGAACGGCACGACCCGCTCCTTGTCACCCTTGCCGACGACCCGCAGGAGCCGTCCCACGAGGTCGGCGTCGTCGACGTCGGCCGCGCACAGCTCCCCCACGCGGACCCCGGTGCCGTAGAGCAGCTCGAGGGCGACCCAGTCCCGCAGGGCGAGGGGGTCGTCGCCCGCCGCCCGGTCGCGCGCGCCGTCGACCAGCGCGGCCACCTGCGCGGCCGGCAGCACGGTGGGCAGCGTCACGCGGGGCCGGGCGCTGGCCAGGCGGGCGGCGGGGTCGACGGCGACGCGGCCCGTGCGCTGCGCCCAGGCGAAGAAGGTGCGCGCCGCCGCCGTCCGCCGGGCGAGCGTGCCCCGGCTGAGGTGCGCCGCCGCCATGGCGGCGAGCCACGAGCGCAGCACCGCGAGGTCCACGTCGGCCAGCGTGGCGCTCCCGCGACGGAACGCATGGGACAGCAGGTGGTCGACGTCCGCCCGGTAGGCGCGCACGGTGTGGCGTGCCAGGCCCCGCTCGGCGCCGAGGTGCTCGGCCAGATCCGCCAGCAGGCGCGCGCGCGCGGGGTCGCCCGGCAGCAGGGGGACGTCGGACACGGGGTCACTGTGGACCGCCTCCCCCGCCCCACCACGGAGGCGCGCGGACGGGCCACGTCAGCTCCCCCGCCCGCGCGACCCGAGACGACCCGCCCTGACGGCGCGTCACGTCGGGACGGCCGCGCGCCACCCGGTGGCGGTCCGCTGCGCCCAGCCGCCGAGCTCGAGGACCGCCAGCGCGTCCTGCGCCTCCCGTAGCGTGACACCGGCCGCAGCGGCGACGTCGCCGTCCGGGCGCGCCACCCGACGGGGCAGCGCGTCGTGCACCCGGGCGGCGACGGGGTCCACGTCCTCCGGCCCCCTGGTCGTCGCGGGGGCACCCGTGAGGGGCGCGCCGGTGTCCGGCGGTGCGTCCGGCGCGTCCACGGTACCGACGGGCTCGACGAGCTCGCGCACGTCGTCGGCGTCCGTCACGAGCGTGGCCGCCTCCTCCCGGACGATGCGGTGGCAGCCCGCCGACGCCGCCGACGTGACCGGTCCGGGAACCGCGCCGACGGGCCGCAGGAGGCCAGCCGCGTGGCGTGCGGTGCTGAGGGCCCCGGACCGCCACGCCGCCTCGACCACGACGGTCGCGCCGGCGATGGCCGCGATGAGCCGGTTGCGCTGCAGGAACCGTGTGCGGGTCGGCAGCGCGCCGGGCGGCACCTCCGCGAGGACGGCCCCGCCCTGCTCGACGGCCGCCGCGAGCAGCCGCGCGTTCCCGGCCGGGTACGGGCGGTCGACCCCGCCGGCGACGACGACGAGCGTCGTGCCGCCGGCGGCCAGCGCTCCGCGGTGCGCCGCCGCGTCGATGCCGTACGCGCCGCCGGAGACGACGACGAGGCCGGCCCGCGCGAGGTCGCCGGCCAGCCGGCTCGCCACGTGCTCGCCGTACGGGGTGGCGGCGCGGGCGCCGACCAGCGCGACGGCCCGCCGCCCGGCCGCCGGCAGCGTGCCGCGCACCCAGAGCGCCGGGGGTGCGGTCTCCCGCAGGTCGTCGAGCCCGGGCGGCCAGTCCTCGTCACCGGGGACCACGAGGCGCCCGCCGGCTGTGAGATGGTCCCGGAGACCACCGTCGGGCGCGAGGCCGGGCAGGCGGACCGCCCACCGCGCCAGGGCGCGCCGTGCGCCGCGCCGATCGTCCTCCCCGAGGGGCTCGACGAGGCGGGCCACCACCCCTTCGGGGGAGCCGGCACCCGAGGCGGCCCCCACGGCCGCGCGGACCCCGGCGAGCGCCGCCGGCGCGCCGTGCGCCGCGAGGAGCAGGCCGGCCGCCCGGTCCCCGGGCTCGACGAGCGCGCTCCACACCGCGCGGGCCGTTCGGTCGTCCCCGTCGAGCGCCCGCCGGTCCTCCCGCACCGGCCTGACAACCGAGCCGTTGCCCGCCCGCAGGGGCGTCACGCTCCCGCTCATGCGCCCTGCCCCCGCGTCCGCAGCCACAGCGCACGGCCGAGGTCGGCGCGGTCGGGCGCCACGCGTCCGGCCAGGTCGGCCAGCGTCCACGCCACGCGCAGCACCCGGTCGACCCCGCGCAGGCTCAGCGTGCCGCGGTCCACCGCCCGGTCCAGCTCCGCCAGGACCGCGGCCTCGGGACGCCACCGGGCACGCAGCCACGGGCCGGGGACCTCGCCGTTCGTGCGCCAGGGCGTGCCGCGCAGGCGCTCCGCGGCGGTCGCACGGGCTCCCTCGACCCGGGCGGCCACGACCGCCGTCGCGTCGCCGGGGACGGCGCCCGACCGCTCGGGCAGCACCTCCACCTGCAGGTCGACGCGGTCCAGCAGCGGCCCGGAGAGCTTGGCGAAGTACCGCCGTCGCTGCTCCGCCCGGCAGGTGCAGGCCAGGCCCTTGCCGACGCCCTGGCCGCAGGGGCAGGGGTTGGCGGCCAGCACGAGCTGGAACCGTGCCGGGTAGCGCGCGGCCCCTGCCGCCCGGTGCAGCACGAGCTCCCCGTGCTCGAGCGGCTGCCGCAGCGTCTCGAGGACCGCGGTGCCGAACTCGGGCGCCTCGTCCAGGAACAGCACGCCGCGGTGGGCACGAGACGCGGCGCCGGGACGGGGCAGCCCCGCCCCGCCGCCGACGATGCTCGCCGGGGTGGCGGTGTGGTGCGGGTCCTCGTAGGGCGGGCGGCGCAGCAGTCCCTGGCCGGGGTCGAACGTGCCGGCGACCGAGTGGACGGCCGTCACCTCCACCGCCGCCGCCTCGTCGAGGTCCGGCAGGAGCCCGGGCAGGCGGGCCGCCAGCATCGTCTTGCCGGCTCCCGGCGGGCCGACCATGAGCAGGTGGTGCCCGCCCGCGGCCGCGACCTCGAGCGCGGTGCGGGCCTCCGCCTGCCCCACGACGTCGACGAGGTCGAGCGTGGGTGCCGCAGCCGGCGCGCGGTGCCCGGCGGGCACGGGGACGACGTCCGGGACCCGGACGTCGGCGCCGTGCCAGGCGGCCACCTGCGCCAGCGTGGCCGCGCCGCGCACCCGCGCCCCGGGCACCAGGGCTGCCTCGGCCGCGTTGGCCTCGGGCACGACGACGTCCGGCACACCGGCTGCCACCGCCGCCACGACGGCGGGCAGCACGCCGCGCACCGGCCGCAGCCGTCCGTCGAGCCCGAGCTCGCCCAGGTGCACGGTGCGTGCGGCGGCCACCGGGGCGAGCACGCCGGCGGCGGCCAGCACGGCCACGGCGACGGCGAGGTCGAAGCCCGTGCCGGACTTGGGCAGCCCGGCCGGCGAGAGGTTGACGGTGATGCGACGGTTCGGCCAGGCGATGCCCGAGGCGGCCACCGCCGCCCGGACCCGGTCGCGCGCCTCCGCGAGGGAGGCGTCGGGCAGCCCGACGAGCACGAAGCCCGGCAGGGACGGCGCCAGGTACGCCTCGACGTCCACGAGGTGCGCCTCGAGGCCGACCAGCCCGACGGCCCGGCTGCGCCCCAGGTCCGGGCTCGTCATCGGGACCGGCACCGGGACCGGCACCGGGACCGGCACCGGGGCCGGCGCGGAGACCGGCACGCAGACCGACGCAGGGAGCGACGCCGGGACCGACGCGGCGCTCACGGCGTCACCCCGACGAGGTGCTCCAACCGCGGCGCCCCGGTCCGCGGCAGCACCACGCACACGACGTCGACCCGCACGGCACGCGCGTGCTCGTCGTGCTCCGCGAGCCACAGCGCCAGCAGTCGGCGCAGCCGCGCCAGCTTCACCGCGGTCACCGCTTCCGCGGGCGACCCGTACCGCTGCGACCGGCGCGTCTTGACCTCGACCGCGACGAGCTCCTCGCCGTCGCGCGCCACGAGGTCCAGCTCGCCGGCGCGGCACCGCCAGTTCCTGTCGAGCACCGACCAGCCCGCGGCGCGCAGGTGCGCCTCGACCAGGTCCTCCCCGTACCGTCCCACCACGTCCTTGACCGCCATGCGACCACCTCCGCGCCCGAGGCTGCCGCGCAGGCATCGGCCGAGAGGCGGTGCGGACGCCGGCCCGGGATACGAGCGCGCACGGCGGGGCTGGGGACGGCTCGGTGGCCGCAGGGCGACCGCGTGGTGCCGTCGGTCAGCGGGCGGGGAAGGCGGTGGAGCCGCCGAGGTCCAGCTCGGCCTTCGCCAGCTCCTCGACGTTGACGTCCTTGAAGGTGACCACGCGCACGGACTTGACGAACCGCGCGGACCGGTAGACGTCCCACACCCACGCGTCGGCGAGGGTCAGCTCGAAGTAGACCTCGCCCGCGGCCGACCGCACCTGCAGGTCGACGTGGTTGGCGAGGTAGAAACGACGCTCGGTCTCGACCACGTAGGAGAACAGGCCGACCACGTCCCGGTACTCGCGGTAGAGCGCGAGCTCCATGTCCGTCTCGTAGTTCTCGAGGTCCTCGGCGCTCACGCGCCCATCATCCCCCATGCCGCACGCCCGTCGGACGGCTCCTCGTCGGGCAGCAGGTCGCCGTCGAGCAGCCCGTCGTCCACCAACTCGTCGTCCAGCAGCCCGTCATCCAGCAGCCCGGGAGTGACGGACGCCCCGACGAGGCCGTCGGGCACCGCCACGTCGGGGCCGGGGCCGGACCCGTCGTCGTGCGGTAGGCCGGGCAGCCGCCAGGAGCGCCGGTGCCAGGGGCTGGGTCCGAGCCTGCGGAGCGCGTCGACGTGCTCCGGCGCCGCGTAGCCCTTGTTGTCCTCCCAGCGGTACGCCGGGTGGTCGGGCGCGAGCGCCACCATGAGCGCGTCACGTTCGCACTTGGCCAGCACGCTCGCGGCGGCCACGGACGCGCAGGAGCGGTCGGCCTTGACCCTCATCCGCACCCGCGGCACGACGAAGCCTGCGGGCAGGCCCGGGGCGACGGGCGGCACGGAGGCCGGCACTGGCCTCGTGCCGGGGTCCGGCACCGGGTCCGGCACGGGGAGCGCCACCGGGGCCGGCAGGAGGGCCGGCAGGAGGGTCGGCACCGACGCCCGAGGACCCGTCGCGGCCGGTGGCGGCGCCTCGTCCGCCGGCGGGTCGGCGGCGCTGAACAGGTCCGCAGGGGGCGTCAGCCAGTCGTGCGACCCGTCGAGGATCACCAGGTCGACCGGGCCGCTCACCGCCGTCGCGGCGACGAGCGCGCGCGTCCCGGCCAGCCGCAGCGCGGCCACGATGCCCAGGGCGTCGATCTCCGCCGCGCTCGCGTGCCCGACCGCCCGCGCCAGGCCCCAGCGTCCGAGGGCCGGCAGCAGCGCCCGGCGCGCGGCCGGCGTCAGGAGCTTCGAGTCGGCCACGCCGCGCGGCGCGGTCCGCGTCGTCGCGTCCACCACGACCACGCCCACGCTGACGGGCCCGGCGAGGCTGCCGCGCCCCACCTCGTCCATCCCGGCCACGCGCACGGCCCCCTCGCGCAGCGCGGCCCGCTCGTGGCGCAGGTGCGGCCCGGGCCGGGACGGGCCCGGCGTGCGCGCGACCCCGCCCGTGCGCGTCGGCACGGACGCGCTCACGGTGCGGGGACCTCGGCGAAGGTCGCGGACGGGTTGCGCAGGATCGTCGCCCGGTCGAGGGGCCACACGGTGACGAAGGCGACGCCGACGACGTCGCTGATCGGCACGAACCCCCCGCCGCGGCTGCCGAGGTTGAACCGCGAGTCGGACGACTGCTGCCGGTTGTCGCCCATGACCCACAGCATGCCGTCCGGGACCACCTGGTCGAATCCCGACTCGCTGGGCTGGGAGCCGGGGGCCAGGTAGGGCTCGTCGAGGGCGACCCCGTTGACCGTCACGGGCGCACCCGGACCGGCGCAGGCCACGCGGTCGCCCGGCAGCCCGATGACGCGCTTGACGAGGTGCTCGTCGGAGTCCGACGGCAGCAGCCCGACCCAGGTCATGACCTCCTGCAGGAGGCCCGGGTCCGTCTCGACCGGCGCGGGCAGCCACCCCCCCGGGTCCGCGAAGACGACGACGTCCCCGCGGTGCAGGTCGAACGGTCCGGGCGTGAGCTTGCTGACGAGGATGCGGTCGTCCTCGATCAGCGTGTCGTGCATCGACGGGCTGGGGATGTAGAAGGCCTGCACGAGCAGCGTCTTGACCAGCCACGAGAGCACCAGCGCGCTCACGAGCACGATGGCGGTCTCCCGGACCCAGCCGAGGACGCCCCGGTGGCCGTGGTCCTCGTCGCCGTGGTGGTGGCCGGCGTGGTGGTCGGGTCCCTCGTCGCCGTGCCCGCTCCCGTCGTCGCGCGGGAGCGGCGGGAACGAGGGCGGGGGCGCCGACGCCGCCGCGGGCGCCGAGGGCTCGGACCGGTCCTCGGGGAGCCCGGCGGCGTGCTGCGTCACCGGTCCAGGGTCGCACGCGCGGCGGTGTGCTCGTGCCGCCCAGGTGTGCGGGACGGATCGGGCACGGGGGCCGCGGCGGGACGACGACGGGCGGCCACCCCAGGTGGGGTGGCCGCCCGTCGACGGTGCGGTGCCGGAGGGTCAGCTCGTCTTCGCGGCCTTGGCCGGGACCGACTCGCGCTTCTCCTTGATCTTGGCCTTCTTGCCCCGCAGGGAGCGCAGGTAGTACAGCTTCGCGCGGCGCACGTCACCGCGGGTGACGACGTCGACCGTGTCGATCGTCGGCGCGTGCAGCGGGAACGTGCGCTCCACGCCGACGCCGAAGCTGATCTTGCGGACCGTGAAGGTCTCGCGGACACCGTCGCCCTGGCGGGCGATCACGACGCCCTGGAACGCCTGGACGCGGGAGCGGTTGCCCTCGACGACCTTGACGTTGACCTTGAGCGTGTCCCCGGGGCGGAAGTCCGGGATGTCGGTCCGCAGCGAGGCGGCGTCGAGCTGGTCGAGCGTCTGCATGGTGGTTCGCTTCCTCGTCCCCGCCACAGGTCGGCGGCGTCGTCGTGGGCGCGCGTGCGCCCGGCGATCTCTCGGGGGTCCCCGTCACGGGGTGGTGGCGGACCGGGCAGCCGGCCGAGGGCCGTCGTGCACCGGTGGGGCCGTCGGCCGTCTCCCCTGTGGCAGAGACGCGGCCTGCGCGCGCACCAGCGCACGAGTCTGCCACACGCACGGCCCGTCCTGGAACCCGGCCCTGCGTCACGGGATCACCGCACGGGGTCCGGCCCCTCGCCCGCGTGCCCCTCCCCCGTCGCCACCAGGCGGTCGCCGAGCACGGTCCACCCGAGGCCCGCGAGCAGGGCGCGGTCCGCGCGGTCGAGCGCGGCGACGTCGAGAGCGGCGAGCAGGTCCGGTCGCCGCCGTGCCGTCCGCTCCAGCGCCTGGTCCCGCCGCCAGCGCGCGACGCGGCCGTGGTGGCCCGACAGCAGCACCTCGGGCACCTCCAGGCCCTCCCACACCGGCGGCTTCGTGTAGACCGGGTACTCCAGCAGCCCGGCGGCGCCGTGCGACTCCTCGACGAGCGACTGCGGGTTCCCCACGACGCCGGGCAGGAGCCGCACCACGGCCTCGACGACGACGAGCGCCGCGGCCTCGCCGCCGTTGAGCACGTAGTCGCCGATGCTCAGCTCCGTCACGGGGTGCTGCGCGCCCACGTGCTGCGCCACCCGCGCGTCGATGCCCTCGTAGCGCCCGCAGGCGATGACGAGGTGGCTCTCGTCGGTCAGCCGCTCCGCCAGCCGCTGCGTGAACGGCTGCCCGGACGGGGTCGGCACGAGCAGGTGGGCGTCGACCGGGAGCCCGGGGCCCGGCCGCATGACGTCGTCCAGCGCCGCACCCCACACGTCGGGGCGCATGACCATGCCCGCGCCACCGCCGAACGGCGTGTCGTCGACCGTGCGGTGCCGGTCGTCCGTCCAGTCCCGCAGGTCGTGCACCCGCAGGTCGAGCAGCCCCGTCCGGGCAGCCCGCCCGACGAGGGACAGCCCGAGCGACGACAGGTAGGCCGGGAAGATGGAGACGACGTCGATCCGCACGTCAGCCCTCGGCCCGGTCCTGCGTCTCCGGCGACACGACGAGGTTCGCGGCGTCCGACGCCAGCAGCCCGCCGGGCGGGTCGAGGACGACGCGTCCGCCCGGCACGTCCACCACGGGCACGATCGCCCGGACGAACGGCACGAGCGTCCGCTCGCCGCCGGTCTCGCGCAGCACGAGCGCGTCGTGCGCCGGCAGGTGCTCCAGACCCATCACCTCCCCGACGACCGTGCCGTCCGCGAGCTCCGCCCGCAGCCCGGCCAGCTCGTACGGGTACCAGGCGTCCTCCTCGTCGGACCCCTCGGTCTCGAGCACGAGGGCGGTGCCCGCCAGCGCCTCGGCGGCCGTCCGGTCCTCGACCCCGGTGAACGCGACGTACCACCGGCCCTGCTGCACCCGCGTGCGCGCCACCGTCAGGGGGCCGCGCCCCACGGGCTCGGTGAGCAGGACGCTGCCCACCGCGAGCCGCTCCTCGGGCGCGTCCGTGCGCAGGTCCAGGGCCACCTCGCCCCGCAGTCCGTGCGCGCGTCCCACGCGCGCGACCGTCAGCCGCATGCCCGGCCCGTCCCTTCTCGTCGGTGGTGGCGCCGGCCGCCCTCGGCCGCCCGCGCCGCTCGCGCCCGGCACGGACGGCGAAGGCCCGGCCCCCGGTCGGGGGCCGGGCCTGCGCCGGTGTCCGGCTCGCGCTGCTCAGCGGCGGTCGACGTCGACGACGTCGACCCGCACGGGACCGTCGGCCAGCGCGCCGACGACCGTGCGCAGCGCGCGGGCCGTGCGGCCGTTGCGCCCGATGACCCGGCCGAGGTCCTCGGGGTGCACGCGCACCTCGAGCAGCTCGCCCCGGCGGCCCGTGGAGTGCTCCACGCGCACGTCGTCGGGGTGGTCGACGATGCCCCGCACCAGGTGCTCGAGCGCGTCGGCGACCATCAGGCCTGCTCGTCCTCGGCGGCCGGGGCGGCGTCGGCGTCCGCGGCCGGGGCGGCGGCCTTCGCCTCGGCGGCGCGCGCCTTGGCCTTCTCCGCGTCGGCGGCGACCGCCTCGACGGCCGCCTTCGTGTCGGCCTTGCCGGCCTTCGTCCGCAGGGTGCCCTCCTGGCCCGGCAGGCCCTTGAACTTCTGCCAGTCGCCGGTGACCTTGAGCAGGGCGAGGACCTGCTCGGTCGGCTGCGCGCCGACGCCGAGCCAGTACTGCGCGCGCTCGGAGGTGACCTCGATGAGCGAGGGCTCCTCGGTGGGGTGGTACTTCCCGATCTCCTCGATGACGCGACCGTCGCGCTTCGTGCGGGAGTCGGCGACGACGATGCGGTAGTACGGCGCGCGGATCTTGCCCAGGCGCTTGAGGCGGATCTTGGTGGCCACGGTGTGGTGTCTCCTGATGTCTGCTGAGGTGGCTCCGCGGCGCCGTGCCCAGTGGGGTGCGGGCGTGCGACGCGGGCCGAGGACGCGCCGGGCGCAGGTAGAGGGGCTGCGGGCCGACGAGTACAGCCGGCCATTGTGCCAGACGCGCGGCCCGGCACCCAACCGCCTGCGAGCGCCTGGTCGGCCCGACGGTTAGCCTCACCGGGCCCCTCCGCACGAGGACCGGCGGGAGCGGGACGACGACGAGGGGCGAGCGGGTGCAGCACGGGGACGCGGACGACGACGACCTGACCGCCGGTCCGGTGGTCGCACCGCCCCGGCGACGCGGGCACCTCGTCGACCTGTCGCCGCTGCGCGCGAGCCCGTCGTTCGCGCGGATGTGGGCCGGGACAGCCGTGTCGACCGTCGGCACCCAGCTGACCGTGGTGGCCGTCGGCCTGCAGGTCTACGAGCTGACCGGCTCGACGCTGGCCGTCTCCGGCGTCGGCCTCGCCGCGCTCGTGCCGACCGTGCTGGCCGGGCTGTACGGCGGCGTGCTCGCCGACGCGCTCGACCGCCGACGGCTCCTGCTCGTCGCCGCCGTCGTCGCCTGGTGCGCCACGGCGACGATCGCCGGGCTCGCCTGGGCGGGGCACGAGGGCGTCGGCGCGCTCTACGCCCTGACTGCGCTCACGGCCACCGCCGGCACCGTCCTCGGCGCGACCCGGATGGCCGTGGTCCCGCGGCTGCTGCCGCCGCACCTGCTGCCCGCCGCGGCCGCGCTGGGCGGCATCACCGGCGGCCTGGCGGTGACGGCCGGCCCGGCCCTGGCCGGCGTCCTCGTCGCCACGGCGGGGTTCCCGCTCACCTACACCGTCGACGTCGTGCTGTTCCTCGGCGCCTTCCTCGGCATCGTGCAGCTGCCGCCCGTGCGCCCCGAGGGCGAGCGCGTGCGCGCCGGGATGGGGTCCGTCGTGCAGGGGCTGCGGTTCCTGGCGACCGCGCCCACCGTGCGTGCCTCCTTCGTGGCGGACATCGCGGCGATGGCGCTGGCGCAGCCGCGCGTGCTGTTCCCGGCGGCCGGTGCGGCGGTGCTCGGCGGCGGGGCGGTCACGGTCGGCGTGCTCACGGCGGCCGGCGCGGTGGGCGCGGTGCTGTCCGGGCTGCTCTCGGGGCGGCTCACCGGCACCCGGCGGCAGGGCGTGGCCATCGCCCGCGCCATCCAGGTGTACGGCGCCGCGGTCGCCGCCTTCGGCGTGGTGCTGGCGGTCGCGGCCGCCACCGATCCCGCCGCGGGCACGGGCAGCGTGCTGCGCGCCGAGGGCCTGCGGCCGGTGCCCGTCGCGGCGGCGGCGCTGCTGCTGGCGGTCGCGGGCGCCGCCGACAACGTCTCGTCGATCTTCCGCCAGGCCGTGCTGCAGCAGGCGGTCCCGGACCACCTGCGCGGGCGGCTCCAGGGCATCTTCATCGTCGTCGTCACGGGCGGTCCGCGCGTCGGCGACCTCTGGACGGGGGTCCTGGCGACGCTGCTGGCCGTCTGGCTCCCGCCCCTGCTCGGCGGCGCGCTCGTCGTCGTCGCCCTCGCCGTGCTGCTGGCGCGGCAGCCGGGCTTCCGCGCCTACGACGCACGGCACCCGACGCCCTGACCGCGGCCCGGGGCAGCGGCGTCGACGAGGACGACGACGAGGACGGCGACGGGTCAGCGCACCCGGCGCCCGCGCAGCACCACGGCCGACGGGGCCGCCAGGACCTCCACCCCGTGGCGCGGGTCGGCCGGGACGACGACGAGGTCCGCCGGGTCGCCCTCCTCCAGGCCCGGAACGCCGAGCCACGCGCGCGTCCGCCAGCTCGCGGACGCCACGACGTCCGCCGCCGGCAGCCCGGCCGCGACCATCTCGGCCATCTCCTCGACGATGCGTCCGTGCCCGATGGTGCCGCCCGCGTCCGTGCCGACGAGCACCCGCACGCCGGCCTCGTGCAGGTCGCGCACGTGCTGGTGGCGGCGGCCGTGCATCGCGCGCATCCGCGCCGCGTACACCGGGTAGCGCGTGGCCTGGGCGGCGATGGCCTCGAACTGCGCGACCTGCAGCAGCGTCGCCGTCACCGGCACCCCCGCCGCCGCGATCCGGTCCATCTGACGCGCGTCGGCCCCCGTGGCGTGCTCGAGGCAGTCGATCCCCGCGTCGAGCAGGTCGTCGAGCGCCTCCGTGGCGAAGGTGTGCGCCGTGACGCGGGCACCCGCGGCATGGGCGGCCGCCACGGCCTCTGCGAGCACGTCCCGCGGCCACAGCGGACGCAGGTCCCCCGCCGCCCCGAGGTCGCGGTCGATCCAGTCCGCGACGAGCTTGACCCAGCCGTCGCCCCGTCGGGCCTCCTCGGCCGCGGCGGCGGGCAGGTCGGCGACGTCGTCGAGCTCGCGGGCGTAGTGCCGCAGGTACCGCTTCGGCCGCGCCAGGTGCCGGCCGGCCCGCAGCAGCCGCGGCAGGTCCTCCTCGTCGTGCACCCACGCGGTGTCCGCGGGCGACCCGGCGTCCCGGACCAGCAGGACCCCCGCGTCCCGGTCGGCCTCCGCCTGCGCGCAAGCCGTCGCGCGGTCCACGGCACCGTCGGCGCCCAGGCCGATGTGGCAGTGCACGTCGACGAGCCCCGGCAGGGCCCAGCCCTCGAGCACGGCGTCGGGCTCGCGGGCGGGACGCGTCGTGGTGACGCGCCCGTCGACGACCCACAGCTCGTCGAGCACTCGCTCGTCGTCGAGCAGGACGCGCCCGCGCACGTGGAGCACGGGCGCCGCGCCCTCGCGGCCCACGGGGGTCAGCGCCTCAGGAACCGGTCCAGGCCGGCGGGCAGCTGCAGGGCCGACGGGTCGACGCCCTCGGGCTCCTGCGCGGCGCCGGCGCCGAGCCCGAAGGCCGACCCCGCCGGCGCCGCCGGGCGCTGGGCGCCGAGCCGCTCCTGCTCGGCGCGCTTGGCCGGGTTGCCGCTCTTCCCCTTCGCCTTCCGCGCCGGGGCCGGCGCCTGGCGGCCGCGGGACTTCTTGCCGCTGCCGGGCAGGCTGCCCATGCCGCCCATGGCCGGCATGCCGCCGCCGCGCGCCATGGTCCGCATCATCTTCTGGGCGGCGTCGAAGCGCTCGAGGAGCTGGTTGATCTCCGCCGGCGTCGTGCCCGAGCCCTTGGCGATGCGCGCGCGGCGCGAGCCGTTGATGATCTTCGGCGTCTCGCGCTCGGCGGGCGTCATCGAGCGGATGATGGCCTCGATCCGGTCGACCTCGCGCTCGTCGAAGTTGTCCAGGGCCTCCCGCATCTGCCCCATGCCGGGCAGCATGCCGAACATCTTCTTGATCGAGCCCATGTTGCGCAGCTGCTGCATCTGCACGAGGAAGTCGCCCAGCGTGAAGTCCTGGCCGCTGGCGAGCTTGCCCGCCATCCGCTCGGCCTGCTCGGCGTCGAAGGCCTTCTCGGCCTGCTCGATGAGCGTGAGCACGTCGCCCATGTCGAGGATCCGGGACGCCATGCGGTCCGGGTGGAAGACCTCGAAGTCCGTGAGCTTCTCGCCCGTGGAGGCGAAGAGGATGGGCCGGCCGGTGACGCTCGCGACCGACAGGGCCGCACCACCGCGGGCGTCGCCGTCGAGCTTGGAGAGCACGACGCCGGTGAAGCCGACGCCGTCGGCGAAGGCCTGCGCGGTCGTGACCGCGTCCTGGCCGATCATCGCGTCGATGACGAAGAGGATCTCGTCGGGGTCGACGGCGTCGCGGATGTCGGCGGCCTGCTGCATGAGCCCGCCGTCGACGCCCAGACGGCCGGCGGTGTCGACGACGAGCACGTCGTGGTGGCGCTGCCGCGCGGCCTCCAGGCCCGCGCGGGCGACGGCGACGGGGTCGGCCCCGGCCGGCAGCACGTCGTCGAGGCCCTGGTTGCCCGGGTGCGGGGCGAACACCGGCACGCCCGCGCGCTCCCCGACGACCTGGAGCTGCGTCACCGCGTTGGGCCGCTGCAGGTCGGCGGCCACGAGGAGGGGGGTGTGCCCCTGGCCCTTGAGGTGCAGCGCGAGCTTGCCGGCGAGCGTCGTCTTGCCGGCACCCTGCAGGCCCGCGAGCAGGATGACGGTCGGGCCGGTCTTCGCGAACCGCAGGGTGCGCGTCTCGCGGCCCAGCACGCCCACGAGCTCGTCGTTGACGATCTTGACGACCTGCTGCGCCGGATTCAGCGCGCCGCTGACCTCCGCCGACAGCGCCCGCTCGCGCACCGCGCCGGTGAAGGCCCGCACGACGGGGACGGCGACGTCCGCGTCGAGCAGGGCGCGGCGGATCTCGCGCACCGTGGCGTCGATGTCGGCCTCGGACAGCCGCCCCTTGCTGCGCAGGTTGCGGAAGGTCGACGTCAGCCGGTCGGACAGGGTGGCGAACACCGGGTGCTCCTGGGGTCTCGGGGGTCGGCCGCCGGTCCGGCGGCACGCGGGCCGGTCCGCGTCCGCGGTGGCCCCGGCGCTGCGCCGGGAGCCCCCGGCCTCACGCCCCGCCCAGGGTACCCGTCAGCACCCGGCGGGCCCGGTCCGTGAGGTCGTCCACCAGCCGGGCGCGCCACGCGGTCCACGCCTGCGGGCCGGCCGCCGACGCGTCGGCCTCCGTCAGCGCCCGCAGCACCTCGAGCAGGTCCAGCCGGTGGTCGACGGCGTCGAGGAGACGGGCGACCGTCGCCGGGTCGTCCGGGTCCGCACTCGTCGCCAGCTCCGACAGCGTCAGGTGCTCGCGCACGAGCCGGGCGACGTCGTCGGCCACCGCGTCCTCGAAGCCCATCCGCTCGACGACCGGACCGGCCAGCCGCGCCCCCTCCACCGAGTGGTCGCCCGCGCCCGCGCGCTTGCCGATGTCGTGCAGCAGGGCGGCGACGAGCAGCGTGTCCCCCAGCGCGACCGCCCGCCGGTCCCGCCCGGCGCGCGCCGCCGTCTCGACGAGGTGCCGGTCGACGGTGTGCCGGTGCACGGGCGAGCGCTGGGGCCGGTTGCGCACGCCGGCCCACTCGGGGATCCAGGTGGTGACGACGCCGGCGAGGTCGAGGGCCTCCCAGACCGGCACCTGCGCCGTGCCCGCGCCGAGCAGCTGCAGGAGGTGGTGCCGGGCCGACCGCGGCCACGGCACCGGCAGCGCCGGCGTCACCTCGAGGCTGGCGACGGTGACCGGGGACAGCGCGAGCCCCGTGCGGGCGGCGGTCGCCGCGGCCCGCAGGGACAGCACGGGGTCGTCGGCGGGGCGCGCCTCGACCGCGAGGACGATCTCCCCGTCGTGCTCGACGAGCCCCTCGGCGATGGTGCGCAGGCGCGGGGCGGCCCGGCGCCCGCGGGCGAGCACGGCCGCGCGCGCCGGACGGTGCAGCGCCTGCCGGGCGTTGCGGACGGTCGTGTCCAGGGCGTACGAGATGATCCGCCCCGCCTCGGCGATGGAGGCCAGCAGGTCGTCGCGGTCGTCGAAGCCCGCGCGCGCGGCCACCTCGTCCTGGTCGGCGAGCCCGAGGCGGTTCGTCCGGCGGCGCGTGACCACCTGCACGGTGTCGCGCACGTCGAGCAGGTGCGCGTAGGCGCGGTCGACGGCGCCGTGCGGCCGGTCCGTGAGCCAGGTGGCGGCCAGCGCCGACAGCACGACGGCGTCGCGGATGCCGCCGCGCGCCTCCTTGAGGTCCGGCTCGATGAGGTAGGCGAGCTCCCCCGAGCGCTCCGCGCGCTGCCGCGTCGAGGCCAGGAGCTCCGGCAGGCGCCGCCGGGCCGCCGACCGCCAGTCGGCCAGCAGGGCGGAGGTCGCGCGCGCCACCACCGCCGCGTCGCCGGCCACGGGGCGCAGGTCGAGCAGCCCCACCGCGGCGGGCAGGTCCTTCGAGGCGACCTGCCGGCACTGCGCGAGCGAGCGCACGGAGTGGTCGAGGTCGAGCCCGGCGTCCCACACGGGGTACCAGAGCCGCTCCGCGAGCGTCGCGAGCTGCTCCGGCGGGTGCGCCCGGCCCTCGTGCACGAGGAGGAGGTCGAGGTCGCTCGTCGGGCCGGCGTCCCCGCGACCGACGCTGCCGACGGCGGCCAGCGCGAGCCCCGTCGTGTCGACCCCGGCGGTCGCCTCGTCCCACAGCTCGGCGAGGCGGCGCACGACGAGCGCGCCGACCGCGGCGCGCCGTGCGGCGCCGTCGCACGTCGGGCCCGTCAGCGAGGTGGCCAGCGCCAGGCGCTCACGGCGGAGGTCCCGCACCCCGGTGGTGCTGGGGTGCGGGACCTCCGACGTGGCGCCGGCGCCCGGGGCGGGCGGCGGCTGGTGGTTCATCCGGTGCGGGCCCTCAGAGGGCGTCGGAGCCGTGCTCGCCGGTGCGGACGCGCACGACGTCCTCGACCGGCACGACCCAGACCTTGCCGTCGCCGATCTTGCCCGTCTGAGCGGCCTTGACGACCACCTCGACGACCCCCGCGGCGTCCTCGTCGGCGACGAGCACGTCGATCTTCACCTTCGGCACCAGGTCGACCGTGTACTCGGCCCCCCGGTAGACCTCCGTGTGGCCGCGCTGCCGGCCGTAGCCGCTGGACTCGCTGACCGTCAGGCCGCGGACGCCCGCCGCCTCGAGGGCCGACTTCACGTCGTCCAGCCGGTGCGGCTGGATGACCGCCTGCACGAGCTTCGTCATCACTTCACCTCCGTCACGACACGACCCCCACCGAGGGTCTCGTACGCCGACTCGCCGTGGACGGCGAGGTCGATACCGCCGACCTCGACATCCTCCGACGCCCGGATGCCGATGGTCGCCTTGGCGATCGACCCGATGACGTAGGTGGCGAGGAAGGAGAAGACCACCGCGACGAGCGCGACGACCGTCTGGGAGAGCAGCTGCGTGACGCCGCCGCCGTAGAACAGGCCGTTGAGCGCGCCCTCGGGGTACCACGTGGCGTTCTGGTCCGTGGCGAACAGGCCGATGAGGACCGTCCCGACGAGCCCGCCGACGAGGTGCACGCCGACGACGTCGAGCGAGTCGTCGTAGCCGAACCGGTACTTGAGGCCGACCGCCAGGGCGCACAGGACGCCCGCCACGGCACCGATGACGATCGCGCCCCACGTGTCGACGGCCGCGGCGGCCGGCGTGATGGCCACCAGGCCGGCGACGATGCCCGACGCCGCACCGAGGGACGTCGCGTGCCCGTCGCGCGCCTTCTCCGTCGCGAGCCACGCGAGCATGGCCACGCCCGTGGCGACCGTCGTGTTGATCCACGCGCGGCCCGCCGTGGCGTCCGCCGCGAACTCCGAGCCGGCGTTGAAGCCGAACCAGCCGAACCACAGCAGGGCGGCGCCCAGCATGACGAACGGCAGGTTGTGCGGCCGCATGGGCTCGCGGCCGAAGCCCTTGCGCTTGCCGAGCAGCAGCGCCAGCGCCAGGCCGGCGGCTCCCGCGTTGATGTGCACGACCGTGCCGCCGGCGAAGTCGATCGGCGTCGACAGGGCGCTGGCGATGGCGCCGTCCCCCGACAGGTGGCCTCCGCCCCACACCATGTGCGCCATCGGGATGTAGACGAACGTGGCCCAGACGCCGGCGAAGACCATCCAGGCGCTGAACTTCATGCGGTCGGCGACCGCGCCGGAGATGAGCGCGACCGTGATGATCGCGAACGTCGCCTGGTACCCCGCGGCGACGAGGAACGGCACGCCCGTGGCAGCCATGAGCGACTCGTCGTCCGTGGCGCCCTGCAGGCCGAAGTACTCGAACGGGTTGCCGAAGAAGCCGAGGTAGTTGCCGTCCCCGAACGTCGCGGAGTACCCGTAGAGGATCCAGATGAGGCCGACGAGGCCCAGGGCCCCGAAGCTCATCATCATCATGTTGAGCACGCTCTTGCCGCGCACCATGCCGCCGTAGAAGAACGCCAGGGCCGGCGTCATCAGCAGCACGAGCGAGGCAGCCAGGATCATGAACGCGGTGTTGCCGCTGTCCAAGGTGAATTCCATCGGTCGCCCTTCTGCTCCACCCAGGGAAGTTGTCGGGCACCACCGTCGGGGACCGGCGTTTCACGAGGTGTCCGCCGACGTTACGGCGACGTGACAAGCCGCCCGTGGGCGTAAACATCCGGTTTCGGGCGCGCCAGGGTGACGCGGGCGGGCGCGGGCGTCACCCCCGCGGGTGAGACCGGCGTCTCAGGCCCCGAGCAGTCCGTCGACGAAGGCCTCAGGGTCGAAGGGCGCCAGGTCGTCGGGCCCCTCCCCCAGGCCGACGAGCTTGACCGGCACGCCGAGCTGGCGCTGCACGGCCACGACGATCCCGCCCTTGGCGGTGCCGTCGAGCTTCGTCAGGACGATGCCCGTGACGCCCGCGACCTCGCCGAAGACCTTCGCCTGCTGCAGGCCGTTCTGCCCCGTGGTCGCGTCGAGGACGAGCAGCACCTCCGACAGCGGCGCCTCGCGCGTGATGACCCGCGTGATCTTGCCCAGCTCGTCCATGAGCCCGGCCTTGTTCTGCAGGCGGCCCGCGGTGTCGACGAGCACGACGTCGACCTCGGCCTGCCGCCCCGTGCGCACGGCGTCGAAGGCCACCGCCGCAGGGTCGGCGCCGTCGCGGTCGGAGCGCACCGTCGGCACGCCGACGCGGCTGCCCCACGTCTCGAGCTGGTCCGCCGCCGCCGCGCGGAACGTGTCGGCAGCGCCGAGCACCACGCTGCGGCCCTCGGCGACGAGCACCCGGGCGAGCTTGCCGACCGTGGTCGTCTTGCCGGTGCCGTTGACCCCGACGACGAGCACGACCGCGGGCACCCGGGCCCCGTCGGCCGACGTGCCGGGCGCGACGGCCAGGGACCGGTCGAGGGACGGGTCGACGAGCGTCAGCAGCTCCTCGCGCAGGACCGCGCGCACCTGCGCGGGCTCCCGGACGCCCTGCACCCGCACGCGGGTGCGCAGCCGGTCGACGATCTCCCCCGTCGGGCCCGCGCCGACGTCGGCGAGCAGCAGGGTCTCCTCCAGCTCGTCCCAGTCGTCCTCCGTGAGGTGGTCGCGGGAGAGGACCGACAGCAGGCGCGAGCCGAGCGGGGACCCCGAGCGCGCCAGGCGTTCGCGCAGGCGCACCCAGCGCCCGGCCACCGGCGCGGGGACCTCGAGCGGCGGGGCCGCCAGGACGTCCTCGTCGAGGACGGGGGGCGGCAGCACGTCGGGGTCGGCCAGGCCCGGGGTGGCCGTGCCGGCCGGGTCCGGGGGCAGCGGCGCCGTGCCGGGCCGCTCGAGGGTCGACGTGCCGGTGCCGGTGCCGGTGCCGGTGCCGCGCCCCGTGCGGTCGGTCCGGTCGGCGTCGCCGCCCCCCGGACCCCGACGGCGGACGAGCAGGGTCGCGGCGACGCCGACGACGGCGGCCACGGGCAGGCCGACGGCGAGCAGCTCTGGGAGCAGGTCCTCGATCACGGGGTCAGTCTGTCAGGGCGGCCTAGCCGCGGCGCACGTGCTGCAGCAGCCCCGAGGTCCGCTCCTGCGCCCGCTCGGTCACCCGCTGCAGGCCGGTGGCGAGCTCGTCGACGCGCACGTAGGCGTCGCCGCGCTCGACCGTGGACCGCAGGAGCTCGGCCAGCGACACGTCCACGGGGTCCGCGAGGACGAGCTCGCGGTCGCCGGCTGACGCCGCGTCCGCCCCGGTCCCCGGCGTGCCCGCCGCGTCCGCGTCGTGCCCCGAGCGGGCCGCCCGACGCGCGGCCCACCCCTCGCGCAGGCCGGTCCAGGGGCGGTGGCCCTCGTCGTCGGGGAGGACGGCGCTGACCCCGACGAGGACGAGGGCGGCGACGAGCAGGACGAGCAGGAGCGTGAGTGCGATGGCCACGTCCCCATTATCGGCCGGGTCGTCCCATGACGAGAGGTCGGACACGCGCCGACGCGCCGACCGCCACAGAGCCTTCACACGCGCGCCACCCGGAGGTCGCGCGGCCGGGCTCCCGGTCGGCCGCCTACCCGGTGGCCGCCGGCTCGCGGAGGCGCTGGCTGATGACGGTCGTGACCCCGTCCCCGCGCATCGTCACGCCGTAGAGGGCGTCGGCGATCTCCATCGTCCGCTTCTGGTGCGTCACGACGATGAGCTGGGAGTCCTCCCGGAGCTCGCGGAAGACGTCCAGCAACCGGCCGAGGTTCACGTCGTCGAGCGCCGCCTCGACCTCGTCCATGACGTAGAACGGGCTCGGCCGGGCCTTGAAGATGGCCACGAGCAGCGCGACGGCGGTCAGCGACCGCTCCCCGCCGGACAGCAGGGACAGCCGCTTGACCTTCTTGCCCGCCGGCCGCGCCTCCACCTCGATGCCCGTGGTGAGCATGTCGTCCGGGTCCGTCAGCACCAGCCGCCCCTCGCCGCCGGGGAACAGCCGGGGGAAGACGCGGTCGAACTGCGCCGCGGTGTCGGCGAAGGCCTCGGCGAAGACCCGCTCCACGCGCTCGTCGACGTCCTTGACGATCTGCAGCAGGTCGGCACGCGTCCGCCGCAGGTCCGCGAGCTGCTCCACGAGGAAGCCGTGCCGCTCCTCCAGGGCCGCGAACTCCTCGAGGGCCAGCGGGTTGACGCGTCCGAGCCGGGCGAGCGCCCGTTCGGCGGCCCGCAGCCGCCTCTCCTGCTCGTCGCGCACGTACGGCACGGTGGTCGGCGCCCCGGGGTCCGCCTCCTCCCCCGGCGCGGGCACCACCGGGACGGGCCGGTCGGGGCCGTACTCCTCCAGCAGCACGTCGGGGTCCGTGCCGAGCTCGTCGACCGCCCGCTGGCGCAACGTCTCCACGCGCAGGCGCTGCTGGGCCCGCGCCACCTCGTCGCGGTGCGCCTCGTCCGTGAGCTCGGCCAGCTCGCGGGCCGTGGCGTCCACCTGCGCCCGGACCTCGACGAGGGCCGCCTCCCGGTCGGCGCGGTCGGCCTCCGCGGCGGCGCGCTCGGCACCGGCCCGCTCGAGCGAGACCTCCAGCGCGGCGAGGGCGCGCCGGGCACCGTCCGCGACCGACGAGGCGAGGGCCGCCTGCCGCCGCCGCGCGCGCTCGCGCTCGGCCGCCCGTGCGCGCGCCTGCCGCTCCGTCGCCGCCGCCCGCTCGAGGGCGGCCGCGCGGCCCGCCACCGACCGGGCGCGCTCCTCCCCGGTCCGCAGGGCCAGCCGCGCCTCCGTCTCCGCCGCCCGCGCCTCCGTCGCGGCGCGCGCGAGCGCGTCCCGCCGGGCCGCCCCCTCGACGAGGACGCGCTCCCCGACCTCGGGAGCCTCCTCCGCCGCGGCGAGCCGGGCGGCGAGGTCCGCCAGCTCCGCCCCGTGCTCGGCGAGTTGCCGGGTGGCCGCCTCGAGCGACCCGCCGAGCCGCTCCGCCTCCGCCCGTGCGGCGCGGGCCGTCTGCCCCAGCTGGCCGAGCTGCTCGGCGACGGCGGCGAGGGCGGCGTCGGACTCGTGCAGCCGGTCCAGCGCGGCCGCGTGCCGTGCCGCCGCGGCGTCCCGCTCGGCCGTCGCCCCGACGAGCGCGAACCGTGCGCGCTCCGCCGCGGCGGCGGCGGCCGCGGCGCCGGTGCGCGCCGCGTCCAGCGCCTGCTGCAGGTGCAGCGCGCTCGGCGCCCCGGCTGACCCGCCGGCGGCGCGGTGCCTCCCGACGAGGTCCCCCGCCCGCGTCGCCACCACGAGCCCGGGGTGCGCCGCGACGAGCGCCCGGGCGCGAGCGAGGTCGTCGACCACGACCACGCCGGCCAGGGCGGCCGCCACGGCGTCGCGCACGGCCTCCGGCGCCCGCACCAGGTCGAGGGCGGCCACGACGTCCTCCTCCAGCCCCGCGACGGCGCGGACGTCGACGTCGGCGCGCCCCTCGCCCTGGCCCCCACTGCGCCCCCCGCCCACCAGCAGGACGGCCCGCCCGGCGTCCTGGTCCCGCAGCCAGCGCAGCGCGTCGACGGCCGCGTCGACGGACTCCACGGCGACGGCGTCGGCCAGCGGCCCGAGCGCGGCGACGACCGCCTCCTCGTCGTCGGGCGCCACGCCCAGCAGCGCCGCGACGCTGCCGAGCCGGCCGGGCAGGTCCTCCGCGCCGAGCAGGGCGCCGGCGCCGTCCTTGCGCGTGAGGGACAGCTCCAGCGTCTCGGCGCGCGCCACGAGGGCCGCCCGGTCACGATCCGCGTCGGCCGCCGTCGCCCGCAGGTGCTCCACCCGCTCGCGCGCCGCCTCGAGGGCCTCCAGCGCCGCCTCGTGCTCCGCGTCGAGGTCCTCCTCGCCCGCCTCGGCGCCGACGGCCTCGGCCTCGAGCGCGGCGAACCGGGCCGTCGCCGCGGCGTGCCGGCGCTCGGCCTCCTCGTGCGCGGCCCGCAGGCGGCCGATCTCCGCCTCCGTCGCCTCGACGCGGCTGCGGCGGGCGGCGACCTGCCCCGCCAGCCGCGCGACGCCCTCGCGGCGGTCGGCCGCGGCGCGCAGCGCGGCGGCGAGCTCGCGCTCCGCGACGTCGGCCGCGCCCTCGGCCGCGTCCCGCGCGGCCACCGCCGCGGCCAGCGCCGCGCGGGCGCCCTCGACCTCCTGGGCGGCCGCGCCCTCGGCCCGTCGTGCCCGGTCCGCCTGGGCGTCGAGGTCGTCCGGGTCCTGGCCGGCCCCGCGCGCGGGCTCATCCGTGCCGAGCAGCCGCACCCGGTCGGCGGCCAGGGAGGCCGTGCCGCGCAGGCGCTCGCGCAACGAGGACAGGCGGTGGAACGTCTCGGTCGCCTCCCCCAGTGCCGGTGCCGCCTCGGCCGCCGCGCGCTCGAGGGCGACGAGCCTGGTCCGGGCCGCGTCGAGCTGCGCCTCCACCTGCGTGCGACGGGCCACGAGCGCCGTCTCGTCGGCCAGCTCCTGCTCGAGCGTCGCGGTGAGCTGGGCGAGGTCGTCGGCCAGGAGCCGGGCGCGCGCGTCGCGCAGGTCCGCCTGCACGACGGCCGCCCGGCGCGCGACCTCGGCCTGGCGGCCCAGCGGCCCGAGCTGGCGGCGCAGCTCGGCGGTCAGGTCCTGCAGACGCGCGAGATTGGCCTGCATCGCGTCGAGCTTGCGGACCGCCTTCTCCTTGCGGCGCCGGTGCTTGAGGACGCCCGCCGCCTCCTCGACGAAGCCGCGACGCTCCTCCGGCGTCGCCCGCAGCACCGCGTCGAGCCGCCCCTGGCCGACGATGACGTGCATCTCGCGGCCGAGCCCCGAGTCCGAGAGCAGCTCCTGGATGTCCAGCAGCCGGCAGGCCTGGCCGTTGATGGCGTAGTCGGAACCTCCCGTGCGGAAGAGCGTCCGGGAGATCGTCACCTCGGTGTAGTCGATCGGCAGGGCGCCGTCGCCGTTGTCGATGGTGAGGGCCACCTCGGCCCGACCCAGCGGCGGGCGGCCGGAGGTCCCGGCGAAGATGACGTCCGCCATCGTGCCGCCGCGCAGCGAGCCGGCGCCCTGCTCGCCCATCACCCACGCCAGGGCGTCGACGACGTTGGACTTGCCGGACCCGTTGGGCCCCACGACGCAGGTCACCCCGGGCTCGAAGCTCAGCGTCGTCGCCGAGGCGAACGACTTGAAGCCCCGCAGGGTGAGCGTCTTGAGGTGCACGCGCCGACTCTAGGCCGGACGTCCGACAGCACCGGCGTAGGGGCGCCGCGCCGCCGCCGCCGACCCCGCCGCACCCGACCGGGTGGGCCGGCGGCCTGTCAGAGCGAGGGGAACCAGAGGGCGATCTCCCGCGCAGCCGACTCCGGGGAGTCCGAGCCGTGCACGACGTTCTCGATGAGCGGCGAGCCGACGTCGTGCGCCAGGTCGCCGCGGATGGTGCCGGGCGCGGCGACCGTCGGGTCGGTGGCGCCGGCGAGGCTCCGGAAGCCCTCGATGACGCGGTAGCCCTCGACGACGGCGGCGAGGACCGGCCCGCTGTGCATGAACTCGACGAGCGCCGGCAGGAACGGCTTGCCCGCGTGCTCGGCGTAGTGCTCCTCGAGCAGCTCGGTCGGCGCCACCCGCAGCTCCGCCGCGACGAGCGTGTAGCCCTTCGCCTCGATGCGGCGCAGCACCTCCCCGGACAGGCGGCGGCGGACGCCGTCGGGCTTGACCAGGACGAGGGTGCGCTGCGGTGCGGTCGCGTTCATGGCGCACACCCTAACGGCGCGGCCGGCGCGTGGACGGGGCGGCGGGCCCGGCCCGGGGCGGCCGTCGTCAGCCCAGGCGCGGGCGCGGCGGCGGGGGCACCGCGTCGGGGTGGGCCGCGTCGAAGGCGGCCCGCTCCCGGTCGATGCGGCCGCCGAGCCGCAACGACACGACCCACAGGACGACGAACACGCCGCCGGCGACGAGCATCATCGGCACGACGACCCCCGTCGCCAGCACGAGCACCTGGGCGACGGACCCGAGCGCGTACCCGCCGCGCCGGCTCACCGACCCCGAGAGCAGCGTCAGCACGACCGCCAGCCCCAGCCCCCCGCCCCACAGCCACCCGGCGGGCACGTCGAGCTGACCGGCGCGCTGGAGCCCCGAGGCGACGAGCGTCGCGAACAGCACGACGAACGCCTCGAGCAGCAGCATCGTCTGCGCGAACTGCGGCTTCGCGTCCCGCTTGCGCCGGATGACGTACCCCGGCGGCGGCCCCGGCGGCGGGCTGGTCGTGGACCCGGTCATGGCACCCAGGGTACGAGCCGGCCGGCGGTGGGTGGTCCCGCCGCCGGCCGCGTCCCGCGTCGTGCTCTCAGGCGCCCGCCCCCGGCGTGTGGGCGACGGCCTCGCCGCGGGCGACCATGCCGGCCTCGTCGGACAGCTTCACCTCGCGCAGGAACAGCGCGAGCACCAGGCCGACGAGGATGAGCGGGATCAGCAGCCAGAACGCCGGGGCCAGCGCCTGCGCGTAGGCGTCGACGACGCCCGTGCGCAGCGCCTCCGGCAGGGCCGAGACGATCGCGGGCGTGAGGCCCGACGCGCCGCCCGAAACCGCGGACGGGTCGCCGCCCGTCGTCGCCCCGGCGAACAGCGGCTCCAGGCCGTCGGCCAGCCGCCCGGTGAAGATCGTCGAGAAGACCGCCGTCCCGACCGCCGCGCCGATCTCGCGGAAGAAGTTGTTCGCGGACGTCGCGGTCCCGATCTCGTGCGGGTCCACGGAGTTCTGCACCGCGAGCACCACGGTCTGCATGACGAGGCCCAGACCGGCGCCGAGGACGAAGATCATGGCGCCGAACACCCACATCGACATGTCGCCGGTGATCCGGGTGAGCCACACCATGCCGGCCGCCGTGACCGCCAGGCCCGCGACGGGGAACAGCTTGTAGCGGCCGGTCCGGGTGATCGCGACGCCGGAGACGATCGCGGTGAGCATGAGGCCCGCCATCATCGGCAGCATGAGGAAGCCGGACTCCGTGACTCCGGCACCCGTCGCCATCTGCAGGAAGGTCGGCAGGAACGCCAGGGCGGAGAACATGCCCATGCCGAGCACGAGGCCGATCGCCGTGGCGATGGTGAAGGTCGGGTTGCGGAACAGCCGCAGCGGCAGGACGGGCTCCTGCGCCCGCAGCTCGACGAGCACGAACGCGGCGATGGCGGCCAGCGTGCCGACGACGAGGCCGGACAGGCGCACGTCGGACCAGTCGTAGCCCTCGGCGCCGGACCAGGAGTCCCAGCTCGTCGCGAGGACGAGGCCCGAGGTGGCCAGCACGAGCAGGACGATCCCCGCGACGTCCAGCCGCTTCTCGGACCGGTGGCTCGGCAGGCGCAGGGTCACCCAGGCGGTCACGAAGGCGGCCACGCCGATGGGGATGTTGATCCAGAACACCCAGCGCCAGTCGGCGTGCTGGGTGAAGAAGCCGCCGAGGACCGGCCCGAGGACGGCCGAGATGCCGAACAGCGCGCCGAGCGGCCCCATGTACTTCCCGCGCTCCCGCGCGGGGACGATGTCCGCGATGATCGCCTGCGACAGGATCATGAGCCCACCGCCGCCCAGGCCCTGGACCCCGCGCCAGGCGACGAGCTCGCCCAGGGACTGAGAGAAGCCGGCGCCGGCCGACGCCACGGTGAACAGGCCGATGGCGACGAGGAACGGGTAGCGCCGGCCCCACAGGTCGCCGAACTTGCCGTACAGCGGCATGACGATCGCGATCGCCAGGATGTAGACGGTGACGACCCAGCCCTGGTGCTCGACGCCGTCCAGCTCCCCGACGATCGTCGGCAGCGCCGTGCCGACGATCGACTGGTCGAGCGAGGACAGGAACATGCTGGCGAGCAGCGCGGCGAAGATCGTCCAGATGACGCGGGGCGTCAGGACGACGAGCCGGCCGTCGGGTTCCGGCGGGGCGCCGGCCGTGGTGGCTGCGGACATGCGGATGACCTCGTTCTCGATGACGTGAGGGAGTGAAGAGGGGCGGGTGGGCGCGGGGCGGTCAGGCGCTGATGAGGGACCGCAGGTCGCGCAGGGCGGGGCCGAGGTGGTCCCCGGGCGAGCCGTCCCCGCCGGCGCGGTCCCGCCGCTCGATGGCGGTGTGCACGAGGAGCAGCACGAGCATCGTGGCGACGTCCGACCGCTCGTCGTCGGGGCCGAGGCGGCGCCGGACCATCTCGAGCAGGGCGTCCTTGTGCTGGTCGAGCCAGGCGAGGTGGCGGGACAGGAGCCGGGGCTCCTGCCGGGCCAGCGACAGGCCGCGCATCATGCGGTCCCGGTCCGGGACGCCGTCGAGCACGCGCGTCAGGAGGTGGACGACGTCGTGGGGGAGGACGCCCGTCGGCCCGCCGGCGGCGAAGGCCTCCGCCACCGCCGGGTCGAGCGGCCAGGGCACGTGGCCCAGCACCGCGTCGTCCTTCGTGTCGAAGTAGTTGAAGAAGGTGCGGGCGGAGACGCCGGCCCGCTCGCACACCTCCTCGACCGTGACGGCCTCGACGCCGCGGTCCGCCGCGATGGCCTGGGCGGCGTCGATGAGCGCGGAGCGGCACGCGGCCTTCTTGCGCTCGCGCAGCCCGGGACCGCCGGGGACGGCGGGTGCGACATCGGTCTTCTGCACGGGACGCAAAGTTACAGCGACTGCACGTTTCTCACCAGGGGCCGTCCAGGTGACGCCTCACACCTCGCCGAAGCCGCTCTCCACCGCGGTCGTGAACGCGTCGAGCGCCTCGCGCGCCTGCCGGCCGCGCGCCTGCACGGTCAGGGTCTGCCCACCGACCGCGCCGAGCTTCATGAGGGCGATGACGGACGCGGCGTTCGCGCCGTCCACGAGCACCTGGGCGTCGAACGCCGCCATCGCGCGGGCGAGCTGGGCGGCGGGGCGCGCGTGCAGCCCGAGCTCGTTGCGCACGGTGACCTGCGCGTCCAGGGGCTCGTCGGTGGGCGCGGCCGGAGCCGGCGTCGCGTCGGGGCCCGGCGTCGTGACGGATGCCGCGGCGGTCCCCGCGGACGCCGTGTCCGGCCCGTCCTCCGCCCCCGCGACCGGTCCTACGTCCGGTCCTGCGTCCGGTCCTGCACCGCCGGACGCCGGTCCGCGCGCCTCCGCCGCCGCCCGGGCCACCGCCTCGAGGTCGGCACCGCCCGCCGCGGCGACCGCCGCGGCCACGGCCCCCTCGACGAGCGGCGCGTCCACGAGGCGCACCCGCGCGACGACGTCGTCGGCGGCGAGCTCGAGCGCGGACTCCGCCGTGAGGACGGCCGACCCCAGGTCCGTCAGGACGACGACGTGCCCCCCGTCGCGCGTGCCGGCGACGAGGGCCTGCGCCACGAGGTCGAAGCTCGTCCCCAGCCCGCCGTCGGGGGCGCCCGCGGCCGGCAGCAGCCGCACCCCGGGCGCCATCTGCGCGGCGAGCTCGACGACGCCGTCGGCCAGGGTGCGCGAGTGCGACACGACGACGAGGGCCACGGACGGCGTCGACGCGCCGGCGGTCCCGCTCATGAAGCCGCTCCCGCCGCCGCCCGCAGGATGAGCGCGGTCGAGGCCGAGCCGGGGTCGAGGTGCCCGGCCGAACGCTCGCCGAGGTAGCTCGCCCGGCCCTTCGTGGCGACGAGCGGGATCGTCGAGCGCGCGCCCTCCTCGGCCGCGTCCGCCGCCGCCCGCAGGACCGCCGCCGGCTCGGCACCGGCGTCGGCCGCCGTCACCGCCGCCTCGACGGCCGGCGTCCAGGCGTCGACCATCGTCTTCTCCCCCACGCCGGCCTTGCCGCGCACGACGATCCCCTCGAGCGCCGCCTCGAGCAGCGCGACGACGCCGGCGCTGTCGAGCACCTCGGCCGCCGTGACCTTGGCCGCGCGCAGGTACGCCGTCCCGTACAGCGGGCCTGCGGCGCCGCCCACCGTGGACATGAGCGTCGTCGCCACGAGCTTGAGCACCTCCCCGACCTGCGCCGGCGCCTCGGGGAGTGCGTCGAGGCGCTGCACGACCGCGGTGAAGCCGCGGTGCAGGTTCTCCCCGTGGTCGCCGTCGCCGATCTGGCGGTCCAGCTCGACGAGCTCCGCCCGGTGCTCGGCGACGGCCGCGGCGGCGGCCCGGGTCCAGGCCACGGCCCACTGCGCGTCGAGGCTCATCACGCTCCCTGCCCTTCGGGGTCGGGGCCCTCAGCCGGACCGGCCGGACCGACGGCCACCGTAGACCCCGGCCCGCGTCGGCTCCTCACCAGCGCAGCGCCGCCGTGTGCACCGGCGCGTCCCACAGCGCCGTCGTCTCCTCGTCGAGCCGCAGGACCGTCACCGAGGCGCCCTGCATCTCCAGGGAGGTGACGTAGCTGCCGACGAGGGACCGCGCGACGGAGACGCCCCGGGCCTCGAGCAGCGCGCGGGCCTTGCGGTAGACGATGTAGAGCTCGGACGCCGGGGTCCCGCCCATGCCGTTGACGAAGAGCAGGACCTGCTCGCCCCCGCTCAGCCCGAGGTCCTCGACCACGGGCGTCAGCAGCGCCTCGGTGACGGCGTCGGCGGGCTGCAGCGGCACGCGGTGCCGGCCCGGCTCGCCGTGGATGCCGATGCCGATCTCCATCTCGTCGTCGGGCAGGTCGAAGCTCGGCCTGCCCGCGTGCGGGACCGTGCACGCGGTGAGCGCGACACCCATCGACCGGACGTTGGCGACGACCTTCTCGGCGACGGCCGCCACCGCGTCGAGGTCGTCGCCGCGCTCGGCCGCGGCGCCGGCGATCTTCTCGACCATGACCGTGCCCGCGACGCCGCGACGGCCGGCGGTCCACGTGGAGTCCTCGACCGCGACGTCGTCGTTGACGACCACCGTGCGCACGGTGACGCCCTCGGCGTCGGCGAGCTCGGCGGCCGTCTCGAAGTTGAGCACGTCCCCCGTGTAGTTCTTCACGATCGCCAGCACGCCGGCGCCGGAGTCCGCCGCCTGGATCGCGGGGGTGATGGCGTCGGGGACCGGGGAGGTGAACATCGCGCCCGGCACGGCCGCGTCCAGCATCCCGACGCCGACGAAGCCGGCGTGCAGCGGCTCGTGCCCGCTGCCCCCGCCGCTCACGAGGCCGACCTTGCCGGAGACGGCACCGCCGGCCCGGGCGACGAACAGGGGGTCGGCGTGGACGGCCACGAGGTCGGCATGGGCGAGGCCGAAGCCCTCCACCGACTCGGCGACGACGTCCTGCGGGTCGTTGATGAGCTTCTTCACGAAGGTCCCTCCAGCGTCACGCCGCCCTCGCCGGGCGGTGCCGGGCGTCCTCGCCCGCGGCGGGACCCACTGTGTCCGCAGGTGAGCGCGCGGTCAAGGACTCCCGTGCAGGTGCGCTGCACGTCCGTGCACTCGCCCGCCCGGGATCCCCCGGACGGGCGACGTGCCATTGCAGCGCGCCCTCGCGGACGCGCGCTCCGGGCCTGTGCTCAGGACCGGCCGAGCAGCGTGCGCGCCTGCGCGACGAGCTGGATGGACCCAGTGACGAGCACGCCGGCGCCGCGCTCGACCTCGCCCTCGGCCCGCTGCACCGCCACGTCGATCGCCTCGTCGAGCCGCTCGGCGACGTGGACGCGATCCTCGCCGAACACGTCGCGCGCGAGGTCGGCGAGGTCGTCGACCTCCAGCGCCCGGTCGGAGGCCGCGCGGGTGACGACGACCTCGTCGAGCACGGGCTCGAGGACCGACAGGATGCCCTCGACGTCCTTGTCCGCCATCGCGCCCACCACGCCCACGAGCCGGACGAAGGAGAACGCCTCCTCCAGCGCCGCCACCATGGCCTCGGCCCCGGCGGGGTTGTGCGCGCCGTCGACGACGACCGTCGGGCTGGTCCGCACCACCTCGAGGCGGCCGGGGGAGCTCACGTCGCCGAACGCCGCCTCGACCACGCCCGCGTCGAGCGCGCCGCCCCCGGTCAGCAGCGCCTCGACCGCGACGAGGGCGAGCAGCGCGTTGTGCGCCTGGTGCTCGCCGTGCAGGGGCAGGAACACGTCCGTGTACACGCCGCCCAGGCCGCGCAGGCTCACCACCTGCCCGCCGACGGCCACCACGCGCTCCAGCGCGTCGACGTCCACGCCCTCGCGGACCACGCGGGCCCCGCGTTCGGCGGCGACGGCGAGCACGACGCCGTCGACGTCCTCCTGCTGCCGCGCGAGCACGAGCGTGGCGCCGTCCTTGACGATCCCCGCCTTCTGCTCGGCGATCTCCACGAGCGTGTCGCCGAGGTAGCGCTCGTGGTCCATCGCGACCGGCGTGATGACCGCGACCTCGCCGTCCACGACGTTCGTCGAGTCCCACCGCCCGCCGAGCCCGACCTCGACGACCGCGACCTCGACGGGCGCGTCCGCGAACGCGGCGAACGCCATGACCGTGAACACCTCGAAGAACGACAGCCGCGGCTTCCCCTGCTCGAGCGAGCGGGTGTCGACGAGGTGCACGTACGGGGCGACGTCCTGCCACACCTCGACGAACCGCTCGTCGGACAGCGGCTCGCCGTCGATCGCGATGCGCTCGGTGACGCGGGTCAGGTGGGGGCTCGTGAACCGGCCCGTGCGCAGCCCGTGCTCGCGCAGCAGCCGCTCGACCATGCGCGCGGTGGAGGTCTTGCCGTTCGTGCCGGTGAGGTGGACCGTCCGGTAGGCCTTCTGCGGGTCGCCGAGCAGCTCCAGCACGTCGCGGACCCGGTCCAGCGTCGGGTCGATGTCGTGCTCGGGCGCGCGCTCGAGGATCGCGCGGTAGACCTCGTCGGCCGCCTCCCGGGCCTCGCGCGCGGCCTCGGCGCGCAGGTGCGCGGCGCCCGACGAGGCGTGCGTCCCGCTCGACGACGCCGCCCGGCGCTCGTCCTGCTGCGCCATGCGCAGCCCGAGCAGGTCGCGGCGCTCGTCGTCGGCGTCCCGGCCGTGGTCCTCGTCGCGGACCTCGGGCCTCTCGTCCTCGCGTCCGGTCATGCGCGCGCCACCTCCACGGTCAGATCAGGGGCGGGGGCGACGACGAGCGTCGTCGCCAGGGTCTCGTCGGCGACGAACGCCCGGTGCGCCTCGACGGCGGCCACGTGCTCGGCCGGCACGCCGAGGGTCAGCGCGATGCGGTCGCCGACCTGGAGGCCGGCGGCCTTGCGCGCGTCCTGCACGGCGCGGACGACGTCGCGGGCGTAGCCCTCGGCACGCAGCTCGTCGTCGAGGACGAGGTCCAGCACCGCGAAGCCGCCGCCGGGCAGCACCGCCGCCGCGGCCGTCGGCCCCTCGCCGCCCTCGGCCACCGCGACGACGGTCGTCAGCTCGTACTCCGCCGGCTCGAGCGGGACGTCGCCGTCGGGCGTGGTCACCACGACCGTCGCGCCCTCGACCCGCCACGCACCGTCGCGGGCCGCGCGGATCACCGCCTGCACCCCGCGGCCGAGGCGTGGCCCGGCGGCCCGGGCGTTGACCGCCAGCCGCTGGGCGATGCCGTGCGCGGCGGCGGCGGCCTCGTCGGCCGCGACGAGCTCGACGTCCTTCACGTTGAGCTCGGCCGCGAGCAGGTCGCGGTACGGCGCGAGCGCGTCGGGGTCCGGCACCGCGACGGTCAGCCGCCGCAGCGGCTGGCGGACGCGCTGCCCGTTCGCCTTGCGCAGCCCGAGCGCGACGGACACCGCGGACCGGACCCCGTCCATCGCGGCGACGAGCGCGGGGTCGGCGACGAGCGCCCCGTCGTCCGGCGTCGGCCAGTCGGTGAGGTGCACGCTGCGCCCGCCCGTGAGCCCGCGCCAGACCTCCTCCGTCACCAGGGGCGCCAGCGGCGCCATGACCCGCGTGAGCGCCTCGAGGGCGGTCCACAGCGTGTCGAACGCGTCGGCGTCCTCCGCCCAGAACCGGTCGCGCTGGGTGCGCACGTACCAGTTGGTCAGGACGTCGAGGTGCTCGCGGACGGCCTCGCAGGCGCCGGCGATGTCGTACGCGTCGAGCCGGCGGGTGAGGTCGACGACGAGGTCGTGCGTGCGCGCCAGGAGGTACCGGTCCATCGGCGGCAGCCCGGCGACGCGCTCGGCCGTCACCGGCTGCGCCTCGTACCCCTCGCCGCCGCGCGCCGCACCGGCGTAGAGCGTGAAGAAGTAGTACGTGCTCCACACCGGCAGCAGCACCTGCCGCACCGCCTCGCGGATGTTCTCCTCGGCGACGACGAGGTTGCCCCCGCGCAGCACCGGCGAGGACATGAGCGACCAGCGGACCGCGTCGGAGCCGTACCGGTCGAACATGACCATCGGGTCGGGGAAGTTGCGCAGGGACTTGGACGCCTTGCGGCCGTCGTCGCCCAGCACGATGCCGTGGGAGATGACGGACCGGAACGCCGGTCGGTCGAACAGCGCCGTGGCCAGCACGTGCAGCGTGTAGAACCAGCCGCGCGTCTGCCCGATGTACTCGACGATGAAGTCGCCCGGGAAGTGCCCCTCGAACCAGTCCGCGTTCTCGAAGGGGTGGTGGACCTGCGCGAACGGCATGGAGCCCGAGTCGAACCACACGTCGAGCACGTCGGTGATGCGCCGCATCGTCGCCCGGCCCGACGGGTCGTCGGGGTTCGGGCGCGTGAGCTCGTCGATGAAGGGCCGGTGCAGGTCCGGCTGCCCGGCGGCGTTCGTCGGCAGGCGCCCGAAGTCGCGCTCCAGCTCGGCCAGCGAGCCGTAGACGTCCGTCCGCGGGAAGGCGGGGTCGTCGGAGGTCCACACCGGGATGGGCGTGCCCCAGTACCGGTTGCGGGAGATCGACCAGTCGCGCGCACCGGCCAGCCACTTGCCGAACTGCCCGTCGCGCAGGTGCTCCGGCGTCCAGGAGATCTGCTGGTTGAGCTCGACCATGCGGTCGCGGAACGCGCTCACGCGGACGAACCAGGAGGAGACCGCCTTGTAGATCAGCGGGTTCCGGCAGCGCCAGCAGTGCGGGTAGGAGTGCACGTAGGAGGACTCGCGCAGCAGGCGGCCGTCGGCGCGCAGGCGGTCGATGATCGGCTTGTTCGCCTCGAAGACCTGCAGGCCCTGGACGTCCGGCACCACGGCGGTGAACCGGCCGCCCTCGTCGACGGACAGGATCGTCGGGATGCCGGCGCGCTCGCAGGACTCCTGGTCGGCCTCGCCGTACGCGGGGGCCTGGTGGACGACGCCCGTGCCGTCCTCGGTGGTGACGTAGTCCTCGGTGAGCACCTGCCAGGCGTTGCCCGTGCCCCAGGCGGCGGTGTCCGCGAAGTAGTCGAAGAGCCGCTCGTAGCGCACGCCGGCGAGCTCCGCGCCGGTGACGCGGCGCGTGACGGCCGCGAGCGCCTCGTCGCCGGACGCGTAGCCGAGGTCCTTCGCGTACGCCGGCAGCAGCGCCTCGGCGAGCAGGAACGTGTCCGCCGCGAGGTGCTCCTGGATGCCGGTGCGCTCCCCGGCCGGCGTGGCGTGCGGCACGACGACGTAGGTCACCTCCGGCCCGACGGCCAGGGCGGCGTTCGTCGGCAGCGTCCACGGCGTCGTCGTCCAGGCCACCGCCGCGACGCCCGCCAGCCCGAGGCCCTCCGCCCGCTCCCCCGCCAGCGGGAACGTCACCGTGACCGTCCGGTCCTGCCGGTCCTGGTACACGTCCGCGTCCATGCCGAGCTCGTGGTTGGACAGCGGCGTCTGGTCGCGCCAGCAGTAGGGCAGGACGCGGTAGCCCTCGTAGGCCAGGCCCTTGTCGTACAGGGTCTTGAACGCCCAGAGGACCGACTCCATGAAGGAGATGTCGAGCGTCTTGTAGTCGTGGTCGAAGTCGACCCAGCGCGCCTGGCGGGTGACGTACTCGCGCCACTCCCCCGTGTAGCGCAGGACGGACTCCTGGCACGCGGCGTTGAAGGCCGCGATGCCCATCTCCTCGATCTGCGACTTGTCGGTGATGCCGAGGATGCGCTCGGCCTCGAGCTCCGCGGGCAGGCCGTGGGTGTCCCAGCCGAACCGGCGCTCGACGCGGTTGCCGCGCATCGTCCGGTAGCGCGGCACGACGTCCTTGGCGTAGCCCGTCAGCAGGTGGCCGTAGTGCGGCAGGCCGTTGGCGAAGGGCGGGCCGTCGTAGAAGACGAACTCGTTGCTGCCGCCCTCGCCGGCGGGGCGCGCGTCGATGCTCGCGCCGAAGGTGCCGTCCTGCGCCCAGTGCGCGAGGACGTCCGCCTCGAGGGCGGGCAGGTCCGGGGACGCCGGGACGGGCGACGACGAGCGGTGCAACGGGTAGGCCACGCGAGGGGCTCCTTGGTCCTGCCGCACCCGCCGGGGTGCGTGACGTGCCGGGCGCACGAGGACGACGGACCCGGACCGGCCGGGCCACCGCGGTACCACCTCGCTTGCCGGGCCCGTCGCCCGCCCTGCGGCGTGCGACGCGTCCGACCACTCGTCGTCGGCTGTGACGGGCCTGCCCGTCCGGTTCTACCGGGACCGCTCGCGCAGTCCTTTCTTCCGGAGGCTCGCCGGTGATGGCCGGGTCGACGCCTGTGCGGCCATGGTAGCCACATGCGCCGTCCTGCGGCGTGCGGCGGACTTCCCGGGACCGCGCCGCCGGGCCAGGATGGGACCGAGCAGTCGCGACCCCGGCGGGACGGCCCGCGCGGGACGACACGTCGACCTGACGGAGGGACGACGTCGTGACGTCTCCGCAGCCCCACCCGCCCGTGACGCCGCAGCGCCTGCTGGACCGGCTGGACGACATCGGCCGCCGGCTCGCCCGGACGCCGGGCGCCCTGGCGCTCCTCGGGCTCGGGTCCGTCGGCACCGACCGGCACCGGCTGGACGAGCACTCGGACCTCGACTTCTTCGTGGTCGTCGAGGACGGGGCGGAGCCGCGCTTCCTCGAGCAGCTCGACTGGCTGGAGGGCGCCGCACCGCTGGCGTTCAGCTTCGCCAACACCGCTGACGGCCGCAAGGCGCTGTTCGAGGACGGCGTGTACGCCGAGTACGCGGTGTTCACCGTCGCCGCGCTGCGGTCGGCCGCCTACCCGCCGGCTCGCGTCGTGTGGCGGCGGCCGGACGCCCCGGAGGGGCTCGAGGTACCCGCACGTCCCCTTCCGAGGGACGGGGGGGACGTGGCGCACCAGGTGTCCGAGGCATTGACGAACCTGCTCGTCGGCCTGCACCGGGACCTGCGGGGGGAGCGCCTCGCGGCCACCCGGCTCGTCCAGGTCCACGCCGTCGACCGGGTGCTGCGGCTCGCCGAGCTGGCCGCCGAGGAGCGCGGCGAGCGCGGCGCGCGGCAGGACGCCTTCGCGGCGGAGCGGGGCGTCGAGCGGGCGTACCCGTCGCTCCCCCTGGCCGCCATGGTGCCGGGCTACGACCGCAACGGCCCGGCGGCGCGCGCGGTGCTCGACCACGTCGCCCGCCACCACCGCGAGCACGTCGACCCGGCGCTGCGCCGCGCGGTCGAGGGGCTCGTCGCGGCCGTGGAGGAGCGGGAGGCGGCGGACGCGGCCCGCGCGACGCGCTCCTCCTGAGGCGAGGGGTGCTGCGACCGGGCGAGACTGGGGTGTGCGCGCACCCGGCCCCGACGGTCCTGCCCCCCTCGTCCTGCTCGACCTCGACGGCACGCTGACGGAGTCCGGGCCCGGCATCGTCGGGTCCTACCGCGTCGTGCTGGAGACGCTGGGGCTGCCGGTGGCGTCCGACGAGGAGCTGGCCGACGTCGTCGGGCCGCCGCTGACGGAGAACCTGCTCGCGCACGGCGTGCCGGCGGCGCGCGTCGCGGAGGGCATCGCGCTGTACCGGGCGCACTACGCCGAGGTGGGGCAGTACCGGAACCGGCTCTACCCGGGCGTCGTCGAGGCGATGACGGAGCTGCGGGCGGCGGGGCTGACGCTCGCCGTGGCGACGTCGAAGGTCCAGGACCGGGCGGAGGAGATCTGCGCGCGGTTCGGGGTCGACGCCCTCGTCGACGCGGTGTTCGGGGACCTCGACCAGGACCACCCGACGGACAAGGCGACCGTCGTCGGGCGCGCGCTGGCGACGCTGGGGCCGCGTCGGGTGCCGGCGCCCGCCCGGACGCGGATGGTCGGCGACCGGCGGCACGACGTGGTGGGCGCGGCCGCGCACGGCATCGCCACGCTGGGGGCGGGGTGGGGGTACGCGCCGCCCGATGAGCTCGCGGCGGCCGGCGCCGAGCGCGTGCTGGCCTCGGTCGACGAGCTGGCGCCCGCCGTGCTCGCCGCCGTCGGTGCGTCGGGGAGGATCGTCGCGTGACGTCCTCCCCCAGCGCCCTGTACCCCGGCGACCCGCGCATCACGCCGGCGACGATGGCCGCGGACCTCGTGACCGCTCCCGCGCCGGAGGGCCTGTCCCCGGGGCCCGTCGCGCTGCTCGACCTGGACGGCACGCTGATGGACTCGGTGGAGGGCATCGTGGCGTCGGTGCGGGCGGCGTACGCGGCCCTCGGCCTGCCGGTGCCGGACGACGCGGCGCTGCGCGGGTTCGTCGGGCCGCCGATCACGACCTCGATGCCCGCGCACGGCGTGCCCGCCGAGCTGCTCGAGGCCGCGGTGACGCACTACCAGGAGGAGTTCGCGCGGACCGGGCTGTGGCGCACCCAGGTGTACGACGGGGTCGTCGAGGCGCTCATGCGCCTGCGGATGGAGGGGGTCGTGCTCGTCGTCGCGACGTCCAAGCCGCAGGTGCTGGCGCGGCCCGTGTGCCGGGAGTTCGGGCTCGACCGGCTCGTGGACGCCGTCTTCGGGGCGCCGCTGGACGAGAGCGGCAGCAAGGCGTCGGTCATCGCGGAGGCCCTGGCCTGGCTGGGTCCGGAGCGCACGGCGGACCCGCGGGACGTGGTCATGGTGGGCGACCGCGAGCACGACGTCGCGGGTGCGGCGGCGCACGGCATCGCGACGCTCGGGGTGCTGTACGGGTACGGCTCGGCCGACGAGCTGCTCGACGCGGGGGCGGTCGGGCTCGTGCGGGGGCCGCGCGATCTGGCGGGGGCCGTGCTGCGCCAGTTCGGGCTGGGCGACGAGCTGTAGCGGCCGGCTGGGGCCGCCCGTGCGTCAGGGGGTGCTGCTCGGCGCGGACCGCTCGACCGGCGGCAGGGCGGACCACGGGAACGTGATCCACAGGTCGGTCCGCTTCCAGACGTAGTCCGGGTCGATGACCGAGCGGGACTTGGCGTACAGCACGGCCGTGCGCACCTCGTCGCAGTGCTGCGCCATGAGCTCGCGCACGAGGGCGAGGGTCTCCCCCGTGTCCGCCACGTCGTCGACGACGAGCGCGCGGTGGCCCTTCAGCGCGGCGGTGTCGAGCAGCGGCGGGAGCAGGACGGGATCGGGCAGGCGCTGGTCGACGCCCGTGTAGAACTCGACGTTGAGCGTGCCGACGGCCTTGGTGCCGAGCGCGTACGCGACGGCGCCGCCCGCGGGCAGCCCGCCGCGCGCCACGGCGACGACGATGTCGGGGTCGTAGCCCGAGTCGACGACGGCCTGCGCGACGGCGCGCGCCGCCTCGCCGAAGACCTCGTAGGTCATGACCTCGCGGTCGTCCGGCAGGGCCTGGCCCGGACCGGCCTCGGTCGTCGTCATGGCGGCCACCCTAGGGGGCCGCGCGGCCGGCGGACCGTGCCGACCCCGTCGTCAGGCCGTGACGTCGAGGTGCCGCCCGACGGCCTCGTCGAGCCGCGGGGCGTCCGTGGGGGTGGCCGCAGGTGCCCGTGCGGGGGACGTCGACAGCGGTGCCGGGACGTCCGGCAGACCGGGCGTCGGCAGCTCGCCGGTGGCGGCGTAGGCGACGTGCACGAGCTGGAGCGCGAGGGCGCTCGAGGAGAGGGCGGGGACGGACATGCGAGGCCTCCTGTGACGACGTCGTCCGGTCGTCCCACGGTCGCGCACGACGTGCGGGGGCGGGCCCGGCGGGGCCGACGACCACTCGTCCGCCGGCCCCGGCGAGGGCCGCGGGGGGTGATCCGCAGCGCGCGTTCGTTCACGACGTCGCCCGTCCGGCCGATCGGTCACCGTGCCATGGAGACGACCACCGCACCCCTGACGCCCCCCGGCCACCGGCCCTCCGGCCACCGGCCGCGGACGGGCCTGCGCCGACTGCGCCGAGCGCTCGCCCCGGTCCTCGTGGCCGGCGTGCTCGGCGTGGCCATCCTCCAGCTGCACCGCACCCTCGACGGGTACCGGTGGTCGCAGCTGCCTCACGACGTCGCCGCCCTCGGTGCGCCGGCACTCGTCCTGGCGGTCGTCGCGACCGCGGTGTCCTACCTCGCCATGACCGGATACGACGCGCTGGCGCTGCGGTAAGTGGAGCACCGGCTCCCCTACCGCCGGTACGCCGCCGCCTCATTCGTCGCGACCGCCTTCGGCAACTCCACGGGCGCCTCCGCCGTGGTGGGGGCCGTGCTGCGGGCCCGCGTGTACTCGGCCTGGCAGGTGCCCGCGTTCGCCATCACGCGGATCGTGGGCTTCAACCTCGTGACGCTGGGGCTGGGCTTCGCCGTGCTGTCGGCGCTGGGCATGCTCACCGCACCGGACCGCACCGGCGAGGCGCTCCGGGTCGCACCGGGCGTCGCCGCGGCGCTCGGGGTGGCGCTGCTGCTGCCCGTCGCCGGCTACGTGGGCTGGGCGCGTCGCGGCGGGCGGGCCGTGCGGTGGCGCGACTGGCGGATCGACCGGCCGTCGAGGCCGCTGGCCGTGGCGCAGGTGGTGCTGTCGACGCTCGAGGTGGCGACGATGGCGGCGGCGCTGTGGGTCCTGCTGCCCGTCGGCCTGGACGTCGCGTTCGTGCCGTTCGCCGCCGCCTTCGCGATCGCGACGCTCCTCGGCCTGCTCAGCAACGTCCCCGGGGGCATCGGCGTGTTCGAGGCGGCCCTCCTGGTGCTCCTGGCCGGCACGGTGGACCCGCTCGTGCTGGCACCCGCGCTGGTCGCCTTCCGGATCGTCTACTACGTGCTGCCGCTGCTCGTCGCGGCGGTCGTGCTCGTCACCCTGGAGGCCCGCCGGGGACGCGACGAGACGACGGGCTCGTCCCGGTCCGAGCTGGTGCAGCGCACCGGCCTGCTGACGCCCTGGGTGCTCGCCGTGGTCGTGGCGGGCGCCGGCGCGCTGCTCGTCGTCACCGGCGAGATCCCGGGTCTGGTGGACCGGCTGCCCGCGCACTCCGGGCCGACGCTGAGCCTGCTCGGCGTGGGGCTGGTGCTGCTCGCCCTGGGGCTCCGTCGTCGGCTGCACGAGGCCTGGCTCGGGACCGTGGTCGTCCTCGTGGCGCTCACCGCCGTGTGCCTGCTCGTCGGCGCGCGCGTGACCGGGCTGGTGTCGCTCGGCCTGCTCGCCCTCATGGTCCCGGCCGCGCCGGTGTTCGGCCGCCGCAGCCACGTGTTCCACCACTCGCGCGGCTGGACCTGGTCGGCGGTGGCCGGCGGGACCGCCACGACGGCGCTCGCGTGGCTCGCCCTGCACCCGACCGACGACGGTCAGGGGTCGTGGTGGGGGCTCGTCGTGGGCGGCTCGCACCCCGTCTCGGCGCGCCTCGTCGCGCTCGTCGCGCTCGTCGGGCTGCTGCTGGCCGGCGCCCGGCTCCTGGCACCCGTCGTGCCCGGACCCGCCACCGGCGGTGAGGAGGACCTCGCGCGGGCCGAGGACGTCGTGCGGCGCTTCGGGAGGGCCAGCGCCCACCTGGCCTTCACCGGGGACAAGCGCCTGCTCTTCAGCGCGGGTGGCGACGCGTTCCTCATGTACCAGGTCGAGGGACGCAGCTGGGTCAGCATGGGCGACCCCGTCGGCGACCCGGCGCAGTTCCGCGAGCTGCTGACGACCTTCGTCGAGCGGGCCGAGCGGCACGACGGACGGCCGGTGCTGTACGGCGTCGGCGACGCCCTGGCGCCCACGTACCGCGAGCTCGGCCTCGGCCTGAGCAAGCTGGGCGAGGAGGCGCTCATCGACCTGGGGTCCTTCGGCCTCGAGGGCCGGGACCGGGCGAAGATGCGACGCTGGCGCAGCATCAACGAGCGCGCCGGCTGCACCGTCGAGGTCGTCCCGGCCGAGGCGGTCCCCGCCCTGCTGCCCGAGCTGCGGGCCGTCTCCGAGGAGTGGCTGGCGGGCCGGCGGGCGTCCGAGAAGCGGTTCTCGCTCGGGCCCTTCGACGAGGACTACGTCGTGCGGTTCCCCGTCGCCGTGGTGCGGCTCGAGGGCCGGGTCGTCGCGTTCGCGACGCTGTGGGTCGGCGACGGGGAGGGCGAGGTCGCGATCGACCTCATGCGGCAGGTCCGCACCGAGGTGCCGAACGTCATGAACTACCTGTTCCTCGAGGTCATGCTGTGGGCGAAGGCGCGCGGCTACGCGACGTTCAGCCTCGGCATGGCCCCGCTGTCGGGCCTGCGCACCGACGCCACGGCACCGTTCTGGGACCGCATCGGGCGCCTGGTGTTCACGCACGGCGACGCCTTCTACAACTTCAAGGGCGTGCGGCACTTCAAGGAGTGCTTCCACCCCCGCTGGGAGGAGCGGTACGTCGCCGCGCCGCCCGGTCCGGCGTTCCCGACGACGATGCTCAACGTCGCGACGCTCATCGGCGGTGGTGTGCGCGGGATGTCCGCCGGGTTGCGGACCGTCGACGCCTCGGTGGTGCGCCGGCTCTGGCCGGCGGCCCGCAGCCGGGCGCGGACGCGGGTCTGGGCGCGCCGGGCGCGTTCGTCGGAGCCGGTCGTGCCCACGCAGCGGTCGGAGGCGGCCGTCGAGGTCCCGGCCGACAGCGCCGCGTGACGCCGACCCCCGGTCGGGCTGCCGAACGCGTGGTGCCTGAGGGCGTGGGGCCCGAGCGCGTGACCGTGCGGGCCGGGGGGCTCGAGCGGACGGCGCTCGTCGTCGGGGCGCCGGACGGACCGGCGGGGCGCGACCTCGTGCTCGTGCTGCACGGGTCGCGCCAGGACGGCGCGGCCCTGCGCCGGGCGACGGGCGGCGCGCTCGACGGGCTCGCCGTGCGGCACGGAGCCGTCGTGGCCTACCTCGACGGGTACCGCGGCAACTGGAACGACGCCCGCCGCGCGAACGCGTTCCCGGCGCGACAGGACGGGGTCGAGGACGTCGCGTTCGTGCACGCGGTGGCCGAGCGGCTCGCGGCCAGCCACGGGACGGACGCCCGCCGCGTGCTGGCCGTCGGGTTCTCCAACGGCGGGCTCATGGCGCTGCGGCTGCTGCACGAGCGGGACCATCCGCTGGCGGGCGCCGCCGTGGTGGCGATGACGATGCCGGTGCCGGCGGACTTCCTGCTGCCCGTGGGGCGGGCGGAGCGGCCCGTGCCGGTGCTGCTCGTGCACGGCACGGCCGACCGGGTGGTCCCCTACCGCGGCGGCCGGGTGCCGTGGTGGGCGCGGCGGGTCTTCCACGTCGACGGCACGTCGCTGTCGGCACCGGCCACCGCGGCGTACCTGGCGGACCGCAACGGTCTGGCCGGACCGCCGGTGGCGGAGACGCTCCCCGGCACAGGCACAGGCACCGGCACGGGCACGGGCGCTCGCGGCGGCCGTCCCCGCGGTACGACCGCCGAGCTGCTGACCTGGGCGCAGGAGGGGCAGCCACCCGTGGTGCTGTGCACCGTGCACGGCGGCGGGCACACCGTGCCGGGTCCGGCCCGGGCGCCGGCGCGGCTCGGGCGGACCGGCACCGTGCCGACGGCCGAGCTCGTGGTGCGCGTGCTCGGCATCGGAGACCCTGCGGCTCGGTGACGTCCTGAGCGGGCCCCCTGCCCGATCGCTGCGCCGCCCCTCCCCTGCGGTCAGCGCAGGGAGGCCTGCCAGTCGGCGTGCAGGCCGGCGAACCGGCCGCCCTGGCCGACGAGGGCCGCCGGCGACCCGTCCTCGACGACCCGGCCGTCCTCGACGACGAGCACCCGGTCGGCGTTCATCACCGTGGACAGGCGGTGGGCGATGATGACCGCGGTCCGGCCGCGCAGCAGGCGCTCGAGGCCCTCCTGCACGACCTGCTCCCCGGGCACGTCCAGCGAGCTCGTCGCCTCGTCGAGCACGAGGACGGCGGGGTCGGCGAGGAACGCGCGCGCGAACGAGACGAGCTGGCGCTGCCCTGCGGACAGCCGCACGCCGCGGCTGTCGACGTCCGTGTCGTAGCCCCGCGGCAGGCCGGCGACGAGGTCGTGCACGCCGACGGCCCGCGCGGCCGCCTCGATGTCGGGGCGCGAGGCCCCCGGCCGGCCGATGGCGATGTTGTCGGCCACCGACCCGGAGAACAGGTACGCCTCCTGGGTCACCATGACGACGCCGTGCCGCAGGTCGTGGGGCGCGACGTCGCGCAGGTCGACCCCGTCCAGCCGGACGGCGCCGGTGCGCACGTCGTAGAACCGGGCCAGGAGCTTGGCCACCGTCGACTTCCCGGCGCCCGTCGGGCCGACGAGGGCCAGGGTCTGGCCCGCGGGGACGTGCAGGTCGACGTCGTGCAGGACCGTCGGCCCGTCGCCGTAGCCGAACGACACGTGGTCGAAGCGGATCTCGCCGCGCACGTGCTCCAGGCGCTGCGGCCGCGCCGGGTCGGGGACGGTGGGCACCTCGGCCAGCAGGGACGCGAGCTTCTCCAGCGCCGCCACCGCGGACTGGAACGAGTTGTAGAACATGCCGACGTCGCGCAGCGGCGCGAAGAACCGGCGGGCGTAGAGGACGGCGGCGACGAGCACGCCCACGGCCAGGTCGCCGTCGAGCACCCGCAGGCCGCCGACCAGCAGCACCGCGGCGACGGTGACGTTGCCGATGAGCGTGAGGCCCATGTCGAACGTGCCGTTGGTGCGCAGGGAGTCGGCGGTGGCCTGCCGGTAGTCCTCCGTGAGGGCGCCGTAGGTGCGCGCGGAGGCGGCCTCGCGCCGGAACGCCTGCACGGCGCGCATGCCGGTCATCGTCTCGACGAAGGACACGATGACCCGCGCCGACGCGGTCCGCGTGCGCCGGTACTGGGCCTGCGAGCGGCGCTGGAACCAGCGGGTGAGGACGACCCCCGGGGCGACGGCGACGAGCAGGACGAGGCCGCTGGGCAGGTCCAGGACCACGAGCGAGACGCCCGTGAGCAGCATCTGCACCGCGCCGGTGGCCAGCGTGGTGACGCCGCCGTCGAGCAGCTCGCGGACCGCGTCGAGGTCGGAGGTCTGCCGGGAGATGATCCGGCCCGAGGTGTAGCGCTCGTGGAACTCCAGGTCGAGGCGCTGGGTGTGCCGGAAGACGCGGGCGCGCATGTCGAGCAGGACCGCCTGGCTCACGCGGGCCGAGGCGCGCACGACGGCCGCGCTCAGCACGCCCGCCGCGACCGCCGCGAGGACGTAGCCGCCGCCGACGAGCGCGAGCGGCACCGGGTCGCCGTCCCGCAACGCCGGCAGCCCGCGGTCGATGCCGGCGGCCACGAGCAGGGGGCCGGCGACGACGGCGACCTGGCTGAGGACGACGAGCGCGGCGGTCGCGAGCGCGCGCCCCCGCACCGGCCGCAGGACGGAGGCGAGCAGCCGCAGCGACGGCCGGCTCCCCTCGGCGAGGCCCGGGCCCTCGGCGTCGGGCTCGTCGCCCCCGCGCCCGGCCGGGCCGCCCGGCCCGCTGCCGGACGGGGGTCGCTGCGCGGTGGCGGTCACGGGCGCACCTCCCCGTGCGCGCCGGGCCCGCCGTGCTCGTCGGGCCCGCCGTGCTCGTCGTGCTCGTCGGGCTCGTCCCCCTCGTCGGGCAGCACCGGCTCGTCGCGCATGGCGGTGAGGACGAAGCGGTAGTGCGGGTGCGTGGCGAGGAGCTCGCGGTGGGTGCCGACGCCCGTGATGCAGCCGTCCTCGAGGACCGCGACGCGGTCGGCCAGCGCGACCGTCGACGTGCGGTGCGCGACGACGAGCGTCGTCGTCCCCCGCAGGACCTCACGCAGCCGGGCGGTCACCGCCGCCTCCGTCGTCACGTCGAGCGCCGACAGCGGGTCGTCGAGCACGAGGACGCGCGGCCGGGCCGCGACGGCGCGGGCGAGCGCGAGCCGCTGCCGCTGGCCGCCGGACAGGCTGAGGCCCTCCTCCCCCACGCGCGTCTGGACGCCCTCGGGCAGCCGGGCGACGAACCCCGCCGACGCGACGTCGAGCGCCTGCGCCAGGATCCGCTCGCGCTCCGCCGCGTCCGGGCCGGCGGGCTCGTCGGGCAGGCCGAGGAGCACGTTCTCCCGCACGGACGCCGAGAAGAGGACCGGGTCCTCGAAGGCGACGGACACGGCCGCGCGCACGTCGGCCCGCGTCAGGTCGCGGACGTCGACGCCGTCGAGCAGCACCTGGCCGCCGCTGACGTCGGCCAGCCGCGGCACGAGCTGCAGGAGGGTGGTCTTGCCGCTGCCCGTCAGCCCGACGAGGGCCGTCGTCGTGCCGGGCTCGAGGACGAGGTCGACGCCGTCGAGCACCGGCGCCTGCGGGCTGCCCGGGTGCCAGAAGCGGACGCCGCGCAGCTCGACGCGGCTGCCCCGCGGACCGGGCGCGGGCAGCGGGACGGGGTGCGGCGGGTCGACGACGGTCGACGGCGTGTCCATGACCTCGACGAACCGGTCGGTCGCGGCCTTGGCGTCCAGGGTCATGGCCAGCAGCGCGCCGATGCGCTCGACCGGCCCGTTGACGACCGCCGCGGTGGCGAAGAAGGCGACGAGCGCGCCGACCGACACCTGCCCCTGCGACGCGAGCCACACGCCGAGGACGAGGGACACCGCCAGGGCCAGCTCGGGGATGGCCCCCAGCGCCAGCGACACCCGTGACAGGGTGCGGGCCTTCTCGATCTCGGTGCCGCGCAGCTCGTCGGCCTGCCGGACGAAGTCCTCCAGCGCGTCCTCGCCGCGGCCGAACGCCTTGAGCACGCGGATGCCGTGCACGGACTCCTCGACCCGGCCGGCCAGGTCGCCCTGCTGGTCACGGGCGCGCCGCGCGACGACCTTGTACCGCTCGCGGAAGGAGAACCCGAGGACGAGCACCGGCACGGCCCCGACGAGGTACACGAGCGCGAGCTGCCACGCGGTCCAGAACATGAGGCCGAGGCCGACGACGACGGTGGTCACCGAGACCACCAGCATGACCAGCGCGAAGATGAGCCAGCGCCGCACGACGTTGAGGTCCGACATGGACCGGGACAGCAGCTGCCCGCCCGACCATCGGTCGTGGAACGCCAACGGCTGGTCGAGCAGGTGGCCGAACAGCGCGCGGCGCATGTCGTTCTCCGCGCCCGTGCCCGGCATGGCGACGAGCGCCCGCCGGCACCAGACGAGGAACGCCTCGAGCACGCCGAGGAGGAGGACCACGGCCGCCGCCCCGACGACCGCCGCCCGGGACCCCGCACCCAGCAGCGGACCGTTGACCAGCGCGCGGAGCACCTGCGGGACGAGCAGCGCCAGCACGCTGGCGCCCAGCGACGTCAGCGTGCCCAGGATCATCCGCGGGACGACGGGACGGGCCCAGCGCAGCAGGCGCAGCAGCGAGCGCGTGGTGGACAACGAGCCGACGGGCGTCGTCGTCGTCGCCGGGACGCGGTGCACGTCGGCCGGTCCCCGGTGCCCGCCCTCCGGACGGACCGCGGTGGAGGTCTGGTGCACGCGACCACCCTAGGCACGCCGGTCCGGAAACGCTTCCCGGTGCCGGCGTGCCCGGAGGGGCCCCGTGGTCGTGCCCCGCGGACCGTCAGGTCGTGGCGCGCGCCGTGACGGTGTTCGTCGCCTGGGCGAGCGGCCGGATGACGAGGCTGTCGACGTTCACGTGCGCCGGCCGCGACAGCGTCCAGGCGATCGCGTCGGCCACGTCGTCGGCGGACAACGGCCTGTACCCCTCGTAGACCTTCGCCGCGCGCTCCTCGTCGCCGGCGAAGCGGACGAGCGAGAACTCCGTCTCGACCGCGCCCGGCGCCACCTGGATGACGCGGACGGGCTCCCCCACGAGCTCCCAGCGCAGGGTCTCGGCCAGCATCCGGGCGGCGTGCTTGACGCCCGTGTAGCCGGCGCCGCCCGGGTAGGGCGCCAGCGCGGCCGTGGAGGTGATGACGACGACGTCCCCGCCGCCCTCGCGCAGCAGCGGGAGCACGGCCTGCGTCACCCGCAGGGTCCCGAGGACGTTGAGCTCGTACATCGCCCGCCACTGCTCGACGTCCGTCTCCGCGACGGGCTCGAGACCGAGGGCGCCGCCGGCGTTGTTGACGACGGCGTCGAGGCCGCCCGTCGCGCGCAGGTGCTCGACGAGCGCCGCCACGTCGCCGTCGTCGGTGACGTCCACGCGCAGGGTCTGCGCCCCGGTCTCCGCGGCCAGCGCCTCGAGCCGGTCCGTCCGGCGGGCGGTCGCCAGGACGTCCCAGCCGTCGGCGCGCAGCCGGCGGACGGTGGCGGCGCCGATCCCGGCCGACGCGCCCGTGACCAGCGCGCGGCGGGAGCGCGCCCCCGTCGCCGCGCTCACGCGCGCGCCCCGGTCGTCGTGGCGCCCGTCGGACCGGGCGTCGCGCCCGTCGCGCCGCCCGTCACCGCCGCGTCCGCCACCTCGCCGAGCACCTCGTCGAGTGCGGCGAGACCCGTGCGGACCTCGTCGGGCGTGACGACGCACGGCGGCACCACGTGCACGCGGTTGTCCTGCACGAAGGGCAGCACGTCGCGGGCGAGCATGCCGGCCTTCACCTGCGCCATGACGGCCGGTGGCAGCGGCGTGCGCGCGACCGGGTCGGCGACGAGCTCCACGGCCCAGAACACGCCCGTCCCGCGCACCTCCCCCACGGACGGGTGGCGGGCGGCGAGGTCCGCGAGCCCGGGCCCGAGCACGTCGGTGCCGATCGCGGCGGCGTGCTCGACGACGCCCTCGGCCTCCATGGCGTCGATCGTGGCGACGATGCTCGCCATCGCCAGCGGGTGCCCGGAGTAGGTCAGCCCGCCGGGGAACACGCGGTCGTCGAAGGTGCGCGCGATCGGTGCGGAGATCGCCACGCCGCCGGCCGGGACGTAGCCGGAGTTCACGCCCTTGGCGAAGGTGATGAGGTCGCAGACGACGTCGTGGGCCTCGTGCGCGAACCAGCGCCCCGTGCGGCCGAAGCCCGCCATGACCTCGTCGAGCACGAGCACGATGCCGTACCGGTCGGCGATCGCCCGCACGCCCGCGAGGTAGCCCGGCGGCGGGACGAGGACGCCCGCGGTGCCGGGCACGGACTCCAGCAGGATCGCGGCGATGCTGTCGGGCCCCTCGGACTGGACCACGCGCTCGAGGTGGTGCAGGGCGCGCTCGCACTCCTGCTCGGGGGTCGTCGCCCAGAACTCCGAGCGGTACAGGTAGGGACCGAAGACGTGCACGTGGCCGCGCGCGTACTCGTTGGGCACGCGGCGCCAGTCCCCCGTCGCGACGACCGCCGCGCCGGTGTTGCCGTGGTAGCTGCGGTAGTGCGAGACGACCTTGTCCCGCCCGGTGTGCAGGCGCGCCATGCGGATGGCGTTCTCGTTGGCGTCGGCGCCGCCGTTGGTGAAGAAGACCTTGGTGAAGCCCTCGGGCGCGTGGGCCAGGACCCGCTCGGCGGCCAGCCCGCGCGTGAGGTTGGCGGTCGCCGGGGCGATGGTCGCCAGGCGCGCCGCCTGCTCCTGGATGGCGGCGACGACCGCCGGGTGCCCGTGGCCGATGTTGGTGTTGACGAGCTGGGAGGACAGGTCGAGGTAGGTGCGGCCCGCGTGGTCCCACACGTGGCTGCCCGACCCCCCGGCGACGACCAGCGGCGACAGCTGCGCCTGCGCCGACCAGGAGTGGAACACGTGCGCGCGGTCGAGGGCCAGGGCGCGGGCGTCGTCGTCCGCGCCGGCGCCGACGGGCCCCCGGGGCACCGCCCCCGTCGTCGCGGGCGGGTCGGACAGCTGGGTCATGACGTCTCCTCGTCGTGCGGGTGGAGCGGGTGGTGCCGGTGGTGCGGCGGGACGGGCCCATCATGGGGCCGGACGGGTCACGCCGTCCGGCCCCACGACGTGGACGGGCCGTCAGGCGCCGCCGGCCTCGAGCGTGACGGTGAGGGGCTGGAACCCCTCGCCCGTGACGTCGACGCCCTCCGCCTCGAGCTCGGCGAGCGCCTGCTCCACGTACTCGTTGGTGTAGGCCTCGGCGTCGGGCTCGGCGGTGATGACGGTCGCGCCCTGGTCGTTCTTCGCCGTCAGCGCGACCTCGACGGTCTGGTCCCACAGGTCCTCGTCGATCGTCCCGATGCCGTCCGGCGAGGGCCAGATGAGCTTGTTGACCTCGTTGACCTGCCACAGCTGGTGGCTGTTGCCGAGCTGGGAGCCCGCGGCGACGACGAGGTCGCGCGCCGCCTCCGCCTCGTCCCGGGCGAAGACCCAGCCCTGGATGCTCGCCTTGATGAAGGCGACGGTCGTCTCCTGGTACTCCTCGTCGGACGCCAGCCGCTCGGAGTTGGCCCAGATGGCGTCCTGGAGCATCGCCGTCCCCTCCTCGTTCCAGTCGACGACGGAGAAGTCCTCGGGCCGGTAGAGCTCGCCCGTCTCCGGGTTCTCGGCCTCCAGCACCTGTGCGTACTCGTTGTAGGTCATCGCCTGGGCGGCGTCGATCTCCCCGCTGAGCAGCGCGTTCATGTCGAACTGCTGCTGCACGAGCGTCACGTCGGTGGCGGGGTCGAGCCCGGCGGCGGTCATGCCGGCGAAGAGCTCGAACTCGTTGCCGAAGCCCCAGTTGCCGACCTTCTTGCCCGCCAGGTCGGCCGCGCTGTCGATGCCCGCGTCGGCGAAGGACACCTGCAGGGTCCCGGAGCGCTGGAAGATCTGGGCGACGTCGGTGATGCCGGCGCCCTGCTCCCGTGAGGCGAGCGCCTTGGGCACCCAGGCGATGGCGTAGTCCACGGCGCCGTTGGCGAGCTCCGTCTGCGGGACGATGTCCACCCCGCCCTCGACGATCTCGACGTCGAGGCCGGCGTCCTCGTAGAAGCCCTGCTCGAGCGCCGCGTAGTAGCCGGCGAACTGCGCCTGCGTGAACCACTGGAGCTGCAGCTTCACGGGCGTCAGCCCGCCCTCGCCGCCGGAGCCGCTCGCGGCGGGCTCGGCGTCGCCGCCGCCGCTGCTGCAGGCGGTCAGGGCGAGGGCCAGGCCCAGCCCGGCGGCGGTCAGGCGCAGGGCGGCGCGGGGGGTGCGCGTCATCGTCGTCCTCTTCTCGGTGGGCGGGGCCGGCAGGGGCCCCGCAGGGGCGGGAGTGCGGAGGGTGAGGGGTGGGCGGCGGGTCAGGCGCCCCGGCGGCGGGCGACGAGCCGTTCCGCCGCGAGGGTGACCAGGTAGAACGCGAGGCCGAGCAGGACGGCCCCGAGCACGAAGGCCCACGCGCGGGCGTAGGCGCTGTTCGCGGCGGCGGAGGTGATGCGGGTGCCGAGCCCGTTCTGCAGGCCGCCGAAGTACTCGGCGACGAGGCCCGCGATGACCCCCGTCGACGAGGCGATGCGCAGGCCCGTGAAGAGGAACGGCACGGCGCCGGGCACGGTCACGACGCGCGCGAGCTGACCCGACGACGCCGCGTACGCGCGCAGGAGGTCGCGGTGCACCGGCTGCACCTGCCGCAGCCCGCGAAGCGTGTTGACGAACACCGGCGCGAACACGACCACCGCCACGACCACCCGCCGCGGGGTCGTCGACGTGGTGCCGAACATCGTGTTGAGCGCGGGCGCCAGCGCGACGACCGGCATGACGGCCAGGGCCGCCGCCGTGGGCGAGACCACCGCGTCGACGAGCCGGCTGCGGGCCGCCACGACCGCCGCCGCCACCGCGAGCGCCGCTCCGACCAGCATCCCGACGAGGACGTTCGTCCCGGTCGCGACCGACGCCTGCAGCACGAGCGGCGCGACCTCGACGAGCTCCGCGCCGATCGCCGTGGGGCTGGGCAGCAGGTACGGCTCGATCCCGGCGCCGACGACGAGCGCCTGCCACGCGGCGAGGAACGCCGCCCCGAGGAGCACCGGCGCGAGCCGGCGCCCCAGCACCCTGCCCGTCACGGCACCCGTCGACGTGCGCGTCGCCGTGCCTGTCACCGTGCCCGTCACCGTGCCCGTCACCGTGCCCGTCACCGTGCCCGTCACCGTGCCCGTCACCGCAGGTCCACCCCGCGGGCGGACCCGGGCCCCGCGCCACGCGACCCCGCGTGCAGGGCCTCCCGCACCGCGGTCACCGCGTCGAAGAAGGCGCGGTCCTCGCGAAGGTCCTCCGTCCGGCTGTCCGTGGCGGCGAGCGCGACGGGCACCACCGCGCTGATGCGCCCGGGCCGCGGCGACATCACCACGACGCGGTCCGACAGGAACACCGCCTCGGGGATGGAGTGCGTGACGAACACGACCGCGGCACCGCTCTCCGCGCACAGGCGCACGAGCTCGGTCTGCATGCGCTCGCGCGTCATCTCGTCGAGCGCGCCGAACGGCTCGTCCATGAGCAGGAGGCTCGGCCGCTCCGCCAGGGCCCGTGCGATCGCCACCCGCTGCTGCATGCCCCCGGAGAGCTGGTGCGGGAAGTGCGCGGCGAAGTCCGTCAGCCCGACGAGTGCCAGCAGCTCCGCCGCCCGCGCCGCACGCTCCCGGCGCCCGACCCCGTGCAGCTCGAGCGGCAGCGCCACGTTCGCCGCGACGGTCCGCCACGGCAGCAGACCCGCCTGCTGGAAGGCGATGCCGTAGTCCTGCGCCTCCCGCGCCACCCGCGGGCTCTTGCCGAACACCGTCAGCTCGCCGGAGCTGGGGGTGTCGAGGTCGGCGACGAGCCGCAGCAGCGTCGACTTGCCGCAGCCGGACGGCCCGATGAGCGAGACGAACTCCCCCGCCGCCACGGTGAGGTGCACGTCCTGCAGCGCGGTCACCGTGCCCGCCCGGGTGGTGAACACCTTGCCGACGCCGACGGCGTGGACCGCCGCGGCGGGCGGCGTGCTCACGTGCGCGCCGCCGGCCGCGGTGCTCGTCGCGGTGCTCGTCGCCGGGCCGGTCACCGAGCTCGTCGCCGGGCTCGTCGCCGGGCTCGTCGTGGGGCCCGTCATGGGGACGGGGACGCTCATGACACCTCCGCGTGGCGGTAGCGGCGCAGGCCGGCGCCCAGCAGCCCGACGACGCCGGCGGCCAGCAGGCCCAGCGCGGCGGCGCCGACGATCGCGGCCCAGGGCTTGGCGGGGTCGCCGGAGGCGGCCTGCGCGTAGCTGATGATCAGGCGGCCGATGCCGCCGCGGGTCCCGGTGGACACCTCGGCGACGATCGCGCCGACGACGGCCGTGGCCGCGGCCAGGCGCAGGGCCGGGAGCAGGTGGGGCACGGCCGCCGGCAGCCGCAGGGACAGCAGGGTCCGCCCCCAGCCGGCCGCCGAGGCCCGGAACAGCTCGACCTGCGCGTCGGTCGGGGACTTCAGCCCGCGCAGCGCCCCGACCGCGACGGGGAAGAACGCCAGGTAGGAGGCGATGAGGGCCACCGACATCCACCGCTCCCAGGCGAAGGCGCCGAGCTGCAGCCGCCCGCCCCACCCGACGACGAGCGGCGCCAGCGCCACGAGCGGCACGGTCTGCGACAGCACCACCCACGGCAGGACCGCGCTCTCGGCGAGCGACCAGCGCTGCATGAGCACCGCGAGCACCATCCCGCCGACGACGCCCAGCGCCCAGCCGACGAGGGAGACGCCGAGCGTGAACCAGGCGGCGTGCAACGTCGCGACCAGCACCGACGGGGCGCCGCTCGCCCCCGTCTCGGGCTCGAGCATCCGCGCGGCGACGTCCCACACGTGGGGCATGGCCACGTCGTCCGTGCGTGGGAGCACGCTGGCCTCGCCCAGGTGCAGGCCCGTGTCCGGGACGACGACCTTGACGAGCTCCCACAGCACCCCGGCCAGGAGCAGCGCGGCGAGGCCGACGAGCACCGGCCGCACCGCACGCGCGGCACGGCTCATCGCGTCGCCACCACGGCCTCGCGCATCGCGGGGATGACCCGCTCGCCGTACTGCCGCAGCGTCTCCTCCTTGTTGTCGTGCTGGAGGTACACCGCGAACTGGTCGACGCCGAGGTCCCGCAGCGCCTCGAGCCTCTCCACGTGCTCGCGCGGGCTGCCGAGCAGGCAGAACCGCTCGACGATCTCGTCGGGCACGAAGGAGGCGTGCGTGTTGCCGGCGCGGCCGTGCTGGTTGTAGTCGTACCCCTGCCGCGCGGCGACGTAGTCGGTCAGCGCCTGCGGCACGGGTGACGTGGTGCCGTAGCGCGACACGATCTCCGCGACGTGGTTGCCGACCATGCCGCCGAACCACCGGCACTGCTCGCGCATGTGCGCCCGCGCCGCCGGGGAGTCGCCGGCGCCGACGTACGCCGGCGCCGCGACGCAGAACTTCACGGCCATCGGGTCGCGGCCGGCCGCCTCGGCGGCGCCGCGCACCGCCGCGATCATCCACGCGGCGATGTCGGGGTCGGCGAGCTGGAGGATGAAGCCGTCCCCGACCTCGCCCGTCAGCTGCAGCGCCTTGGGCCCGTACGCCGCGACCCAGACGTCGAGGGCCGACCCCTCGCTCCACGGGAACCGCACGACGCGGCCGTTGTGCTCGACCTCGCGGCCGTTGGCGAGCTCGCGGATGACGTGCACGGAGTCGCGCAGCGCCTCGAGGTTCGACGGCTTCCCGGCCAGCGTCCGCACCGCGGAGTCGCCCCGGCCGATCCCGCAGATCGTGCGGTTGCCGTACATCTCGTTCAGCGTGGCGAACAGCGAGGCCAGGACCGTCCAGTCCCGCGTCGCCGGGTTGGTCACCATGGGCCCGACGACGACCTTCCGGGTCGCCGCGAGGATCGCGGAGTAGATGACGAACGGCTCCTGCCACAGCAGGTGGGAGTCGAACGTCCACACGTGGCTGAAGCCGTGCGTCTCGGCCAGGCGCGCGAGCTCGACCGTGCGCGAGGCCGGGGGGTTGGTCTGCAGGACGGCGCCGAACTGCACGGCGGGCCTCCTCTCGTCGGGGGGAGCGGTCAGGGGCTGGACGCGTCAGACCAGGTACTGCGACAGCTCGCGCTTGACGTACCGCCCGTGCCCGGCGCGCCCGCGGAACTGCCCGTCCTCGACGAGCACCTCGCCGCGGGACATGACGAGGTCCACGTGGCCGTCGACCTCGAAGCCCTCCCAGGCCGAGTAGTCCATCTGCATGTGGTGGGTCTTCCCCAGGCCGATCGACGTGTGGCCCGCGGGGTCGTACACGACGACGTCCGCGTCGGCGCCCGGCGCGAGGACGCCCTTGCGCCCGTACATGCCGAACATGCGCGCCGGCGTCGTCGAGCAGATCTCCACCCAGCGCTCGAGCGTGATCTGCCCGGTGACGACGCCCTGGTAGAGCAGGTCGAGGCGGTGCTCGACGGACCCGATGCCGTTGGGGATCTTGGAGAAGTCGCCCAGCCCCATCTGCTTCTGCGTCATGCAGAACGGGCAGTGGTCGGTGGAGACGAGCTGCAGGTCGTTCGTCCGCAGGCTGCGCCACATGTGGTGCTGGTGGCCCTCGGCCCGGCTGCGCAGGGGCGTCGAGCAGACCCACTTGGCGCCCTCGAAGCCCGGCGCGCCGAGCTGCTCCTCCAGCGACAGGTAGAGGTACTGCGGGCACGTCTCGCCGAAGACGTTCTGGCCGCGGTCCCGGGCGACGGCGATCTGCTCGGCCGCCTGCTTGGCCGAGACGTGCACGACGTACAGCGGCGCGCCGGTGAGGTCGGCCAGCATGATCGCGCGGTGGGTGGCCTCGGCCTCGGCCTGCCAGGGCCGGGTGAGCCCGTGGAAGACCGGGTCCGTGTCGCCCCGGGCCACCGCCTGCTGCACCAGCAGGTCGATCACCGACCCGTTCTCCGCGTGCATCATGATCATCGAGCCGTTGTCCGCAGCCTTCTGCATGGCCTTGACGATCTGGCCGTCGTCGGACAGGAAGACGCCCTTGTAGGCCATGAACAGCTTGAAGCTGGTCACGCCCTCGGCGACGAGCTCGTCCATCGCCTGCAGGGACGAGTCCTGCACGTCGGACAGGATCTGGTGGAAGCCGTAGTCGACCGCGCAGTGCCCGGCCGCCTTCTCGTGCCACGCCGCGTACTGCTCCAGCGGCTGCTCGCCGGCGTACTGCACGACGAAGTCGACGATCGTCGTCGTCCCGCCCCAGGCCGCCGCCGTCGTGCCGGTCTCGAAGGTGTCGGAGGCGAAGGTGCCGCCGAACGGCATCTCCATGTGCGTGTGGGCGTCGATGCCGCCGGGGATGACGTACTTGCCCGTGGCGTCGACGACCCGGTCCACGCTCGCGGCCAGGTCGACGCCGAGCAGCGTCGAGCCCGGCGTGAGCAGCGCGACGATCGTCTCGCCGTCGACGAGGACGTCCGCGGCGCCGCGACCGGTGGCGTTGACCACCGTGCCGCCGGTGATGAGCGTCCTCACGGCGCCACGATCGGGCCGTAGGCGTCGGGCCGGCGGTCGCGGAAGAACTGCCACCGCTCGCGGACCGTGCGCACCTGCTCGAGGTCGAGGTCCCGGATGAGCAGCTCGCTCTCCGTCGACGACCCGATCTCGCCCACGTAGTTCCCGTCGGGGCCCACGGCGTAGGAGGAGCCGTAGAAGTTCACGGCTTCCGTGCCGTACTCGTTGTCCTCCAGCCCGACGCGGTTGTTGGCGACGACGAAGACGCCGTTGGCGACGGCCGCCGCGGGCTGCTCGATCTCCCACAGGCGGTTGGAGACGCCGGGGGCCGTGGCGTTGGGGTTGAAGATGATCTCCGCGCCGTTGAGCGCGAGCACGCGCCAGCCCTCCGGGAAGTGCCGGTCGTAGCAGATGTTCACGCCGATCTTCCCGACCGCCGTGTCGAACACGGGGTACCCGAGGTTGCCGGGCCGGAAGTAGAACTTCTCCCAGAACTTGGGCAGGTGCGGGATGTGGTGCTTGCGGTATTTCCCCAGCACCGTGCCGTCCGCGTCGATGACGACCGCCGTGTTGTACAGGACGCCGGGCTGGTCCTCCTCGTAGATGGGCAGCACGACGACGAGGCCGAGCTCGGCCGCGAGCGCGGCGAACCGCTGCGTCGTCGGCCCCGGGACCGTCTCGGCGTAGTCGTAGTAGGCCGTGTCCTGCGTGATGCCGAAGTACGGCCCGTAGAACAGCTCCTGGAACGCGATGAGCTGGGCACCCGCGGAGGCGGCCTCGCGGGCCCACCCCTCGTGCAGGGCGATCATCGACTCCTTGTCGCCGGTCCAGGTGGCCTGGGTGAACGCGACCCTCACAGTGCTCATGCGGCGCTCGTCCGTCCTTCTCGTCGGTGGCGGCGACCGGGCGTGCCCGGGGCTGAGGAATGTGACCCTGGGCCCTGAACATTTCTGCGGCGTTTCTCCCGGTTTCCGCCGTGCATCGGCCGGCGGTCCGCGTGTAAACACTTCGCGCACGTCCCCCTCCCGGGTGGCGCACGGGCACGATGGGCGCCGTGAGCACCACCGCGAGCCCGCCCGCGCCGTCGGGCGTGACCACCGTCATCCAGGGCGACGTCGGGAGTGACGTCGGGGGTGACGTCGGGGGCGGCGGCGTCGTCGACCTCGTCCGGCACGTGGAGGACCGCAGCCCCCGGGGCATCGCGGCGGCCGTCGCGCGCTGCGTGCGCGCGGGCGACCTGGCCGTCGGCGACCGCCTGCCCACGGTGCGCGAGCTGGCGCGGGCCCTGGGCGTCTCCCCCGCGACGGTGTCCGGCGCGTTCCGGGCGCTGTCCGCCGTCGGGCTCGTCGCCTCCCGCGGCCGCGCGGGCACCTTCGTGCTCGCCGAGCCGGCCGGGTGGCTGCCGCCGCGCTACCGGCGGATGGCCGCGGGCGCCCCCGCCCGGCTGGACCTGTCCCGGGGCACGCCCGACCCCGCCCTCCTCCCGGCGCTCGGCCCGGCCGTCGCGCGGGCGGCCGCGGCGGCACGGCTCGACGAGGCCGGCTCCTACCTCGACGCACCCCTCGTCCCGCGGCTGGAGGCGCTGCTGCGGGCGTCGTGGCCGTTCGCCCCGGACCGGCTGACCGTCGTCGACGGCGCGATGGACGCCATCGGGCGCACGCTCGAGGTCGTCGCCCGGTACGGCGCCCGGGTCGCGGTGGAGGAGCCGGGCTTCCCCCCGCTGTTCGACCTGCTGGACCAGCTCGGCCTGGAGCGGGTGCCGATGACGCTCGACCGCTCCGGGGTGCGGCCCGACGCGCTCGCCGCGGCCCTCGCCGCCGGCGCGGCCGCGGTGGTCCTGCAGCCCCGCGCGCACAACCCGACCGGGGTGAGCCTGACGACGACGCGGGCGCGCGAGCTCGCGGCGGTCGTCCGGCTCCACGCGGCGCGGGCGGCCTCCGACGAGGGTGTCCGCCAGCGGCGGGTGGTCGTCGTCGAGGACGACCACTCGGGCCAGATCGCCTCGTCGCGCGACGTCAGCCTGGGGGCGCACCTGCCCGCGCAGGTGGTGCACGTGCGGTCCTACTCCAAGTCCCATGGACCCGACCTGCGGCTGGCGGCCGTCGGCGGGCCGGCCGCCGTCCTGGACGCGCTCGTCGGGCGCCGCATGCTGGGCCCGGGGTGGACGAGTCGGCTCCTGCAGCACACGCTCGTCGACCTGCTCACGGACGCCGACGCGCTCGACGCCGTGGCGGACGCCCGCCGCGTCTACTTCGCCCGGCAGCGGGCCCTGGTCGACGCGCTGGCCGCGCACGGGCTCGTCGTCACGCCCGGGGACGGCATCAACCTCTGGGTGCCGGTCCGCGACGAGGCCGCCGCGCTCGTCCACCTCGAGGCCGCCGGCGTCCGCGTGTCACCGGGGGCCCCGTACCGCGCGGGGCCGGGAGCCGGGGAGCCCCACGTGCGCGTGACCGTGGGCGCGCTGCGCGAGGGCACCGCCGAGGTGGCGGCCGCGCTGGCCCTCGCCGCCCGGGCCTGACGGTCCGGGAGGCACGGTCGGACGGCGTGGCCGTGGTGTCGCGCCCGGGGGCCCCTCAGCAGCCGGCGGGGGCGTCCGGCTCGTAGCCGCGGATGGCGTCCACCTTGGCGGCGGACCCCGAGGTCGGGTCGAACCGGTAGCCCAGCCACTCGCGCACGAGGCGCAGCGCGAGCTCCTGGCCGATGACGCGCTGCCCGAGGCACAGCACCTGCGCGTCGTTCGACAGGACCGTCCGCTCGACGGAGTAGCTGTCGTGGGCGGTCACGGCGCGCACGCCGGGGACCTTGTTCGCGGCGATCGCCACGCCCAGGCCCGTGCCGCACACGAGGACGGCACGGTCGGCCTGACCGCCGGCGATGCGGCGCGCCGCCTCGACGGCGACGTGCGGGTAGGCGGTGTGCTCGTCGGCCCCGACGCCGACGTCGGTCACGGCCGCCACCCGGTCGTCGTGCTCGAGCGCGTCCCGGATGAGGTCCTTGTAGGTCAGGCCGGCGTCGTCGCTGCCGACGACGACCCGCAGCGGCTGCGTCATGCGTCCTCCAGGGTGCGGGGAGCCGTGTGCCGGGCGCACACGGCGGTGGCGACGAGCGCGAAGGAGACCGCACCCGGGTCCGGCGAGCCGACGCTGCGCTCGGCGAGCGGGCGCGCGCGGCCCACCCGTGGGCGCAGCGCGGCGGTGTCCTCGGCGGCGCGGGACGCCCGCTCGGCGGCCCGCGCCCAGGCGGCGGCGGCACCCTCGTCGGCGTCCCGGCCCGCGAGCTCGGCGTGGAAGGGCTCGAGGGCGTCGAGCATCGTCTTGTCCCCGGGCTCGGCCCTCCCGAGGGAGCGCAACGCGTCGACGCCCGCGCGCACGGCCTCGGCGACGACGCCCGGCGCGTCGGCCTCCCACCGCCGCCACGCCTCGTCGTCGTCCCGCAGGCAGCGTCCCGCCGCCTCCAGCATCGCGCCCCACAGCACGCCGGACGTGCCCCCGGCCCGGTCCGCCCACGCCTGGCCCGCCTGCGTGAGCACGGCCGTCGGCCCGCCGCCGTCCTGCGCGCACGCGCGCCCGGCGGCGAGGGCGGCCGAGGCCCCGCGGACCATGCCGCGGCCGTGGTCGCCGTCGCCGGCGACCGCGTCCAGCCGGCCGAGCCGCTCCTCCGCCTCCGTGAGCGCCGCCACCGCGTCCTCGAGCGCGGCGACGACGAGTGCCGCGTGGCCCCGGGCCTGGTCGCTCGCCGGCGCGGCCACCGGACCGGCGTCGTCGTCGTGGCCGTCGTCGGGCCCGTCGTCGGCGGCCGCCGACGCGGCGGTCGCCGTCCCCGTGCCCGCCGCCGTGCCGACCGTCGTGCCGGCTGCCGGGTCCGCCGCCGGGTCCGCCGCGACCAGCACGCCCTTGCGGTAGGCCGGCGCACCGGACGGCGCTCGCCAGTACGTCTCGAGCGCCTCGTCGAGCCACATGAGCGTCAGGGAGCAGCCCGCCATGTCCAGGCTCGTGACGAGCTCCCCCACGTCGGGCTCGACGACCGTGATGCCGGCCTCGCGCAGCAGCGGCGCGACGCCGGACCACACGACGAACAGCTCCTCGTACTTCGTGCGGCCCAGGCCGTTGAGCACGGCCGCCGCGCGGGCGGGCCCCGGCACCGGGGCCTCGGCGAGGACGCGCTCGACGAGCGTGGCGGCCAGCTCCGCGGCGGTCGGGAGGGCGACCTCCCCGATGCCGGGCTCGCCGTGGATGCCCACCCCGATGCCCATGATCCCGTCCGGCACCGTGAACAGGGGCGCGCCGGCGCCGGGCAGGGTGCAGCCGTCGAAGGCGACGCCGAGCGTGCGGGTGCGGTCGTTGGCGTGCGCCGCCGCCCGCTCGACGCCGTCGAGGTCGAGGCCGGTCTCCGCTGCGGCCGCGGCGACCTTGAACACCGTGAGGTCCCCGGCGATCCCCCGGCGCCGGTCCCTCTCGCCTGGCGGCGCGCTGGCGACGTCGTCCGTCACGACGAGGTACCGGGCGTCGATGCCCTCGGCGACGAGCCGGTCGCGGGCCAGGCCGAAGTTCATGACGTCGCCCGCGTAGTTGCCGGTCAGCAGGAGCACGCCCGCGTCACCGGCCGCGTGCCGGGCGACGGACGCCGCGTCGGCGGCGGACGGCGAGGTGAACACCTCCCCGACGACGGCGCCGTCGGCGAAGCCGGGCCCGACGAGCCCGCAGAAGGCCGGGTAGTGCCCGGAGCCCCCGCCGACGACGACGGCGACCTTGCCCGGCCGCGTCGGCGTGGCCCGCACGACGCCGCCGGGGACGGACCGCACGACGTCGGCGTGCGCGTCGACGAAGCCGCGCAGCGCCTCCTCCGTGAAGCGTGCCGGGTCGTTGACCAGGGTCGTCATGCTCGTCCCTCCGCGGGTCCCAGGGTCGTGGCGACGACGGAGTCGTCGGCGGCGGCCAGGCCCCGTCCCTCGGCCAGCCGGTAGAGCTGCTCCGCCGCCGCGGCGACGGGGGTGGCGACGTGCGCCTCGTGCGCGAGCCGGGCGACGATGCCCATGTCCTTGGAGATGACGTCGAGCCGCGAGCGCAGCGGGGGCTCCTCGCCGCGCAGGCGCTGGGCCATGCGCGGGCCGCGGTCGGCCAGCATGAACGAGGCGGCGGCGCCCCGGCCCAGCACGTCGATCGTCGCGTCGAGGTCGAGGCCGAGCGCGTGCGCGAGCGCGAGGGCCTCCCCGGCGGCCGCGGTGTGCACGCCGCACAGGAGCTGGTTGACGGTCTTGAGCAGCTGCCCGTCGCCGACGCGGGGGCCGGCGACGACGAGCGTGGACGACAGCGCCTCCAGCACCGGGCGGGCACGGTCCAGCGCCTCCCCCGGGCCGCCCACCATGATGAGCAGGTCGCCCGTGCCGGCCCGGACGGGACCGCCGCTGACCGGCGCGTCGACGAGGTGCACGCCGCCGGCGGCCAGGCGGTCGGCGGCCGCGCGGGCGGCGTCGACGCCGACGGTCGAGGTGAGGACGACGGCCGTGCCCGCGGCGAGCGCGGCGGCCGCGCCGCCCTCCCCGAACAGCGCCGTGGCGAGCTGGGCCGCGTCCCGCACGCCGACGAGGACGACGTCCGCCCCGGCGCAGGCCTCGGCGGGCGTTGACGCCCCCGCCGCGCCGGCGTCGCCGGCGAGCGCGACCCGCTCGGCACTGACGTCGAAGCCCGTCACGGCGTGCCCGCGGGCCAGGTGGGTCGCCATCGGCAGGCCCATGGCCCCCAGGCCGAGGACGGCCACGCGGGCGGTCACCGGGACGCCCCCGCCGCCGTCGCCGCCGCCGTGGACGCGCCCGCGCGGGCGGCCCGGGCCACCTCGCCCGTCGCGACCGCGAGCAGCTTGCGCAGGTACGTGCGGTTCTCCGCCGCCACGGACAGCCCGTCGCCGCCGTAGTGCTCGACGCAGAACGGACCGGTGTAGCCGACCTGCACGGCGTGCCGGACCGCGGACCGGTAGTCGAGCGACCCGGCGTACATCGGCGCCGGCACGGCCACGACGGCGCCCGTGCGCGGGTCGGTGTCACGGTGGTAGCTCTTCACGTGCCAGTAGTTCGCCACCGGCAGCGTGCGGGCCACGGCCTCCTGGAACACCTCCACGTCCCGGTGCAGGCGGAACAGGTTCCCGAGGTCGGGGTTGAGGCCGACGGACGGGTGGCCGATGTCCTCGAGGAGCCGGACGGCGGAGTCGGCCGAGCCGAGCAGCGTGTCCTCGTACATCTCCAGGGACAGCGCCAGCCCGGCGTCGGCTGCGTGCTCGCCGAGCTCCCGCAGCCGCCGCACCGCGAGCGCCCAGGTCTCGGCGGAGTCGTCGTCCCGGGGTCCGTCGACCGTCCAGAACCACAGCACCCGGCGCTGCGCCTCGGTCAGCGGCCGGTGCAGCCCGACGCTGACGACCGAGCAGCCGAGCTCGGCGGCCGCGTCGATCGTGCGGTGGGAGTAGGCGAGGTTGTCCTCGCCGGCCTCGGGGTCGATGACGCTGCGCCGGATGGCCGACAGCGCCTCCGGGTGCAGGCCGGTGCTGCGCAGCACGTCCGCGAGCTCCGCGAGCCTGCCCGGCTCCAGGTCGCCGGCCCGCACCCACCCGTCGGTCAGGTCGACCTCCGTGAAGCCCTCGGCCGCGACCTCCGCGAGCTGGTCGTGCCAGGTGTCCGCGGACGCGTCCTGCGACGGCGGGAAGGGCAGCATCGCGGCCGCGACGGGCCACGTGGCGCTGCTGTACGGGGGCTGGGGGCGGCTCACGGGGCCTCCGGTCGGGTTCGGTGGTGGGTCGGTGACGCGTCGGTGGTGGGTCGGGTCGAGGGCACGCGGCTGCCCCGCGGTCAGCGGATGCGGACCCGGGTGGGTCCGGCGGGCAGGGCGACGAGCGGCCCGGCGGGGTAGGCCGTGCCGGCCGTCCGGGCGTCGCCGCGCAGGTCCGTGCCGAGGACGACGGGGCTGCCGTCGGGCGCCTCGAAGTCCGCGCCGACGAAGCGCACGGGAGGCAGGTCCGCGCCGGTGACGACGTCGAGGACCGGCGCGACGGCGGCCTCGGGCAGGTCGAGCTCGAGGTGCACGGCCCCGTCGTCGACGACGAGCCCCCACGCGACGGGCCCGGGCAGGACGACCGCGCCGCGCTCCTGCTCGTACGGCCGCGCGCTGTTGGCGTACACGTTGTGGTGCACGTAGGCGGGCTGCCGGTGGCCGTGGAACCTCACGTGGTCGCCCGGGCCCAGGCCGGCGAGGTACTCGTCGAACGTGGCCGGGCAGCCGTCGTACCCCGCCGTGCCCACGTCGACCGGGCCGTACCCGGCCGTGCCGGGCACGTACGCGGAGGTCGCGTCGCCGCCGAGGAACAGATTGCCGACCCAGCGGTCGTCCCCGCCGTAGACGACGGCGTACCCCGCCACCTGCGTGCTGTGGGGCCGGTGGTAGGGCGTGGCGCGGTCCAGCACGGCCTCCAGCCGGACGGCTCCCCCGACGAGGTTGTGCACGAAGGCCCCGCCCTGGCTGAACACCTCCACCGCGACCGCCGACGCCAGGACGTTGTGGTCGACGACGTACGGGCCGTGGCTGACCTCGACGAACAGGTCGCGCGTGTTGTCGTGCAGGACGTTGCGGGTGACCCGGGTCCCCTGCGTCTGCCAGTCCAGCCAGATGCCGAGCGTGCAGTCGTGGACGTGGTTGCCGCGGATCTCCACGTCGATCGCGGCGTGCAGCTTGATGCCCGCGATCTCGTAGCCGACGAACTGGCGCCTCGTGCCGATGCGCGCGACGTGGTTGTCCTCGATCGTCGAGAACACCGCCCCGAGGTGCCCGACGACGGCGTTCTGCCCGCAGTCGGTGATGGTGTTGCGGCGCACGACGTGCGAGCCGACGTGCTCGCGGTCCCACCCGATCTGGCGCGCGGCGAAGACGGCCTCGAGCTGGTACTGGTAGCCCGGCTTGTCACCGCGCTGCGTCGACAGGTTGTGCCCCGTCGACGCCTCCTTGCCCAGGGACACCGCGGAGCACTTCGCGTCGTGGATGAAGCAGTCCTCGATGACCCAGCCCCTGGCCCAGTTCGGCCCTACGAGGCCGGGCTGGTCGGCGGTGGGCGGCGCCCAGGGCGTGGCGGCCTGCGCCAGCTCGAAGCCCCGCACGGTGATGTAGTCGAGGTGGTGCTCGTCGGGGTAGAAGACGGACCGCCGCACGTTGATCTCGACGATCGCGTCGCCGGGGTCGACGTCGCCGAAGTTCGCCCAGATCGTCGTCGCCGCCCGACCGACCTCCGCGTACCAGACGCGGCGCGTGGCGTCGGGGTCGGGCAGCGGCTGCTGCCGGCCGGTCCACTGGTCCACGGCGGTGGTCCGCCGGGGCGGGTCGACGACGGCCGCGCGGTCGTGCACCTCGTACAGGCTCCTGCCGTCGAGGTACACCTCCCCGAGGTGCGCGCGCTCCCCCGTCGGCGGGTGCAGCAGCCAGTCGCCGTCGACCTCGTGGGCGAAGGGGTTGAAGTCCCCGAACAGGCCGGCGGGCACGGTGACCGTCCGGACGGTGCCGGTACCTGTGCCGGTGCCGGCGCCGGTGCCGGCACCCGTCCCACCCAGGTCGGCCCGGGTCCAGCCCGTGATGCGCTCCGACCCCTTGATGACGACGTGCTCGCCGGGGGCCGCCTCGTAGGTGATCCGCCGGGTGTCGCTGCGGCCACCCCGGGCGGGCCGCACCCACTCGCGGTACTCCCCCGCGTGGACCGTGACGGTGTCGCCCGGCCGCGCGAGGGCCGCCGCCCTGCTGACCGTGCGCAGCGGTGCGTCCGCGGTGCCCTCGGCGTCGTCGGCGCCCGTCGTGGCGACGTGGTAGCGGGTCATGCCTGCCTCTCGTCGTGCTCGGCGGCGGGGTAGGCGGCGCGCAGCCGGTCCCACTCGTCGCCGCGCAGCGGCAGGACGCCGCCGTGCTTCGTGTCGGGCGGCAGGTGGAACCGGTCGGCGGGCACGTGCTCCCACCGGCCGCCGGCCAGGTCGGTCGTGCGCAGGGCGACGTACCCCTGCGGCCGCCGGTCGTACTGGTCGAGGAACAGGTACCAGACGTCCTCGTGGTGGTCCTTGAGCAGCACGGGGCCCTCGAGGCGGTCGTAGCGGTCGGTGCCGATCCGGGTGGCGACGGTCCGGAACCCGTCCGCCAGGAGGCCGGGGCCGACCTCGTGGTGCACGCGCAAGGACCCCTCGTCGAAGGACTCCTGCTTCGAGACGCGGTGCACCACGCCGTCCTGCACCAGCACGGTCGTGTCGATGACGTCCGTCCCGAGGTCGACCATCACCTGCACCGGCCCGAGCGTCCGGAAGTCCCGCGTCCACGCCGCCAGCACGCGGCTGTACCCGTCCCCGCGGTGCTCCTCGTCGTCCGGGGCGAAGAGCGCCGAGGACCAGAAGAGGAGGAACTCCCCCCGGTCCGGGTCGAAGACGGCTTCCGGCGCCCACGCCATCCCGGCCTCCGGCGGGGCGACCGTCAGCGTCCACGGCCCGATCCACCCGACGAGGTCCTCCGAGCGCCAGACGAGGACGTCGCGGCTGCCCCGCCGGCGCCACGTGTCCCAGCCGGCGTCGTCGCCGCCGTAGATGCGCAGGTCGGTGGCGACGAGGAAGAACTCCCCCGCCCCGCGGACGACGAACGGGTCGCGGATCCCGGTCGTCCCGACGTCCGAGCGCAGCACGGGACGGCCGCCGTTCAGCCGCACCCAGGACAGCGGGTCGTCGCCGTCGCTGAGCGAGAGGTGCACCTGCTCGCCGTAGCCGTCGGGGTCCTCGACGAAGTGCACCAGGAGGTAGCCGAAGGGATCCTCCGGGCGGCGGGGCGCCGCGGCGCCGCCGCCGCCGGACGTCGCGGCCGGCCCGGTCCCGGACGTCGGCACCGTCAGCCGACCTCGAGCACGAACATGCTCCACGACGCCGCCGGCAGCTCCGCGCGCAGCGTCGTGCCGTCCACGCGCGCGTCCGGGTGGGCCCGGGGCGTGACGCGGTCGGGGTCGTCGGCCGTGTTGACCGCGGTGAGGTCCTCCCCGCCCAGCAGGGCGGACTCGACCAGGCGGGCGCCGCCGAAGCCGCGCAGGTCCGTGGCCAGCGACACCGGCGCGTCGGGGTCGCGGTTGACGACGAACACCGCCACGCGGCCCGCCTCGGCGTCGTGCGTCGCCACCGCGTCGAGCGCCGGCACGTCGCCGTGCTTCGTCGTCGACAGGGTGGGGGCGTCGACCCGCAGGTCGAGCACCCGTCCCTGCGCGTGCCGCGCCGTGAGCGCGAACGGGTGGAAGGTGGTCTGCCGCCAGGCGCGGCCGCCCGGCTCCGTGCGGATGGAGCTGATGGTGTTGACGAGCTGCGCCTGGCACGCGGCGGTGACGCGGTCGGCGTGCCGCAGCAGCGTGACGAGCAGGGACCCGACGACGACCGCGTCCAGGGCGGTGTAGGCGTCCTCGCTGAGCGGCGGCGCGGCGGTCCAGTCCTCGGGCATGCCGCTGGCCTGCAGGGACTTCAGGTACCAGACGTTCCACTCGTCGAAGGAGATCTGGATCCGCTTCGTCGACGACAGGCGCGCCCCCACGTGGTCCGCGGTGGCGACGACCTCCCGGATGAACCGGTCCATGTCGGCGGACGAGGCGAGGAAGCTGGCGACGTCGTCGCCCTCGAGCTCGTAGTAGGCGTGCGCGGAGACGAAGTCCACGACGTCGTAGGCGTGCTCGAGGACCGTGGCCTCCCACGCCCCGAAGGTGGGCATGTTCCGGCCGGAGGACCCGCACGCGACGAGCTCGAGGGAGGCGTCGAACTGCCGCATCGCGCGGGCGGTCTCCGCCGCGAGCCGGCCGTACTCCTCGGCCGTCTTGTGCCCGAGCTGCCACGGGCCGTCCATCTCGTTCCCCAGGCACCACATGCGGATGTCGTGCGGCTCCTTCTCGCCGTGCGCGACCCGCGCGTCCGACAGCGCCGTGCCCTCGGGGTGGTTCGCGTACTCGAGAAGGTCGATGGCCTCCTGCAGGCCGCGGGTGCCCAGGTTGATCGCCATGATCGGCTCGACCTCGGCCTTGCGGGCCCAGCGCATGAACTCGTTCAGCCCGAAGGCGTTCGTCTCGACCGTGCGCCACGCCGGGTCGAGCCGCGTGGGGCGGTCCTCGACCGGGCCGACGCCGTCCTCCCACCGGTACCCGGACACGAAGTTGCCGCCGGGGTAGCGCACCGCCGTCACCCCCTGCTCGCGGACGAGCGCCAGGACATCGCCGCGCAGGCCGTCGGCGTCGGCCGTCGGGTGGTCGGGCTCGTACAGCCCGCCGTAGACGCAGCGGCCCATGTGCTCGACGAACGACCCGAAGAGCCGACGGTTGACGGGTGCCACGACGAACGCCGGGTCGATCGACAGCTGGCCGGTCTGCATGCGGGTGCTCCTGGGGTGGGTCGGGCGCGCGGTGCGGCCGGTCGTCGGGGAGGAGGGGAGGTGGCCCTCGCGCCGGTGGCGCGACGGGCCGACGGCGCGGTCGGTCCGCGCCGCGCCTCCCGGGCGCCGGCTCGTGCCGACGCCCGGGGGCGGGTGCTGCTCGTGCGGCGGTCAGCCGCCGATCTGGTTCTCCAGGTCCTGCTGCGCCTGGTCCAGGGCCTCCTTGGCCGGCACGCCGTTCTCGAAGATCTGCGTGAACGTCGTCGTGGTGAACACGTCGTCGACCGCCGGGAGGTTGGCGTTGCTGAAGGACTCGAAGTGCCCGATGCCGTCCTTCACCTCGTTGAGGACGTCGAACAGGTTCGTCCGGAAGTACTGGTTGAACTTGTTGTCCGGGTTCTTCGTGACCTCCTCGTCCTCCCAGATGGCCATGTTGACCGGGTCGAAGCCGAGGACCTCCCACACGGCGACGTTCGCCTCGGGCGAGAGCTTGGCGAACGCGAGCCACTCGGCGGCCACGTCCTTGACGGGCGAGGAGTCGGCCACGGCCGTCCCGGTGCCGCCGCCGCCGATCGTCTGGACGACGCCGTCCTCGAAGGTCGGCGCCGGCGCGATGGCGATGTCACCGGCCAGGTCGGGCATGTAGTCGACGAAGCGCGAGGTGTACCAGGCCGGGTAGACGATGGCCGCGTAGTCGCCGTTCGCGATCGCGCCGAACGCCTCCTCGTCGTCGGGGCTGCCGCCGGGGATGGTCGAGATGGCGCCTGCCTCCTGCATCTCCTGCTCCTTCTCCAGGGCCTCGACGACCTCCGGGCTGTTGACGGCGACGGCACCGTCCTCGTCGAAGAAGGTGCCGCCGAGCTGGGCGACCATGAGCGGCTCCACCATGTCGACGCCCGTGCTGGCCACGCCGAACTGCTTCCCCGTCGCGGCGTTGTACGCCGCCCCGGCCTCCTGGAAGTCGTCCCAGGTCTCGATGGTCGTGTAGTCGATGCCGGCGGCCTCGAGCAGGGCGGCGTTGTAGAACGTGACGAACGCGCCGACGTGCGTGGGCAGGCCGTAGACCGTGTCGTTGCGGCTGTAGAGGTCCAGCCGCGCCTCGACGACGTCCTCCCGGTACGGCTCCGCCACCTCGGTGAGGTCCATGAGCGGGGTGCGCCCGTCGTCGGTGACGAACTTGGAGAACTTGCTGACCTCGATGTCGACGAGGTCGGGCATGCCCTCCCCGGAGTTCGCCGCGAGCTGCAGCTTGTTGTGCATGTCGTCGTACGGGTACACGGTCACGTTGAGGTCGACCTGGCGGTCCGGGTTCTCCTCGTTCCAGAGGTCCGCCATCTGCTCGTAGTAGGTGCCGTGCAGCTCGGCGAACACCCACATGTTCAGCGGGGTCGAGCCGTCGGCGTTCGTGGCGGCGGGCTCGCCGCCTCCCCCACCGCCGCCGCTGCACGCGGCGAGCACGAGCGCTCCGGCGACGCCGGCGGCGGCGAGCGAGATGGACCTGCGCGTCCTGGTCATGCGGGTGACTCCTTCGTCATGGTGCGGGTCGTCGTGCGGGTCGTCCTGCGGGTCGTGCGGCTCGTCGTGCGGTCTCGGACGAGGTGGTGGTCGGTCACCCCTTGAGCGCCCCGGCCGTCATCCCCGCCACGAAGAACCGCTGGAAGAGGAGGAACAGCACGAGGACCGGGAGCAGGGAGAAGAACGAGCCGATGATGAGCAGCTCGTAGTTGTTGCCGTAGGGCGTCAGCAGGGTGTTCAGCCCGATGGGGAGCGTGAACTTCTCGGCGGACCGCAGCACCAGCAGCGGCCACAGGAAGTTGTTCCAGATGACCATCCCGTTGAGGATCGCCATCGCGGCCATCGCCGGCTTCGCGATGGGCAGGACGATCCGGAAGAAGATGCCGAACTCCGTGACGCCGTCCACACGGCCGGCCTCGAGCAGCTCCTTGGGGATGCCCAGGAAGTACTGCCGGAAGAAGAAGATGGTCACCGACGCCGCGAGGAACGGGAACACGACCACGGCGTAGGAGTCCGCGAGCCCGACGTCGTTCACGAGCACGAACAGCGGCAGCATCATGATCTCGAACGGCACCGTCATGAGCAGCAGGACCGTGAAGAACCAGAAGTTCTTCCCCCGGAACTCGTACATCGCGAACCCGTAGGCGACGAAGGACGAGACGAGCAACGTGAGGACCACCTGCACGGCGGTCAGCACCACCGAGTTGACGAACCACCGGAAGTACAGGCCGGAGTCGGTGAAGAGCATCACGTAGTTGTCGAGCGACAGCGACGAGGGGTCGATGTCGAGGGCGAGCCCCCGTCGGATGATCTGGTTGCCGTCCTGGAACGTGCCCGCGAAGATCGCGACCAGCGGCACCAGCACGACGAGCCCGATGACGACGAAGAACCCCGTCTGCACCGCGGCGTGCAGGCCTCGCGGGAGCTCATACCGCGTCCGGGGCGCACCGCCGCGTCGACCCCCGCCGCGGGACCGGCCCCGCGCCTCGTCGGCGGCGGACGCCGCCACGTCGGCCACGGCACCCGGCACGCCGGACGCCTCGTCCCCGGGGCGCCGCGTGGGCGTCGCGGCGCTCATCGTCCCCCGTCCTTCGCGAAGGTGCCCGAGAGCTTCAGGTACGTGAGGTTGATGGTCATGATGACGACGAGGAGGACCACGCCGACCGCGGACGCGAAGCCGAGGTCGTTCTCCTCGATGCCGCGCCGGTACAGGTAGCCGACGACCGTGAGCCCCTGGTTGTTCGGCGAGTTGTTGCCGGCGTAGAGCATGAAGCTCTCGAGGAACATCGCCAGGCCGCCGTAGATGCTGATGGTCGTGACGTAGACCATCGTCGGGCGCAGGTTCGGCAGCGTGATGCGGAAGAACTGCTGCACGCGGTTGGCGCCGTCGATGGAGGCGGCCTCGTAGTACTCGTCGGGGATCGACTGCAGCCCCGCCAGGAAGTACAGGATGTTGACGCCGGTGTAGCGCCACATCGCCAGGGCGAGGAGGGCGACGAGGCCGCCCGTGTCCGTGCGCAGCCAGCGCACCGGGTCCAGCCCGACGAACCCGAGGACCTGGTTGACCAGGCCCGTGCCCGTCTCGGCGAACATGAGCCGGAAGATGATGCCGGCGACGACCACCGACGTCAGGGCCGGGACGAACATCGACGCCTTGAACAGCGCCTTGACGCGCGGGCTGCCGATCTTCGAGTTGAGCAGCACGGCCAGCACCAGCGGGATCGGGATGAGCAGCACCAGCGTCAGGACCATGTACCGGACGCTGTTGAACAGCGCCTGCCAGAAGATGCGGTCCCGCCACAGGCGCTCGTAGTTCTCCGTGCCGACGAACGCCGACTCGCCGAACAGCACCTCCTGGGTGCTCATGACGAAGGTGCGCGCGAGGGGCACGGCCCAGAACGCCAGCAGGGTGACCACGAACGGCGCGATGAAGAAGTAGGGCGCCGCCTTCTGCGAGTGCAGCAGGCCCTTCAGCCTGGCACCCACCGGCAGGGGCCGCCGCTGCCGCGTGGGCGGGGGGCCGGGGCGGATGACCTCGGTGCTCACCTGGTGACCTCTCTCCGTCGAGAACGTCGTGCCGACCGCGCACCGCCGTGATCGAGGTGCGGACCGGCACCGGTGCCGGTCGTGATCGTCGACACTATGACGATACAGCGTTCCGACGTGCAAATTTACTACGTCGTAAGTGCCGTGACGTCATCGTTGCCGCTCCTGGCGCCTGGTGTCAAGACACAGGACGGAGGTGCTGGTGGCCGCTCCGCCGGCGGGCGGCGGGTCCGCGTGCCGGGGGCCGTCCGGACGACGCCCCCGCGGGTGCAGGGAAGGAGGTGCCTGGCGACGGAGGCGCCGTCCGCGACGCCACGCGCGAGTGCGGGCCACCGGGTGCTGAGCGTCACGCCTGGTGGCGAGGGCCTGCGCGGTAGGGTCCGGGGAGCACCGGCCGACCCGGCGCCGGGCGGGCCCGGACGGCGGACCGCAGGACCGGGACCACCCCACGCCCCGGCCGTGCCCCGCGCACGACCGGGCACGAGAGCGCGGAGCGGCCACCTTGAGCGTGACCATGCGTGACGTCGCGCTCCTCGCGCGCGTCTCCAACAAGACCGTGTCGAACGTGGTCAACGACCACCCCCACGTGCACCCGGAGACCCGGGCGCGCGTGCAGCGCGCGATCGCCGAGCTCGGGTACCGCCCGAACCTGTCGGCGCGCGGCCTGCGGTCGGGCCGGACCGGGGTCATCGGGCTGGCTGTCCCGGACCTGCGGCAGACGTACTTCGCCGAGCTGGCCGACGCCGTCCTCGCCGCCGCGGAGCGCCGCAACCTCGGCGTCATCGTCGGGCAGGTCGGCGTCGACCGGGAGCACGAGATCGCCGTGCTGGCCAACGGCCTGCGGCAGACGGACGGGCTCCTCTTCAGCCCCGAGAAGCTCGGCACGGAGGACCGCGGTCTGCTCGACGGCGTGGAGTACCCGCTCGTGCTGCTCGGCGAGCGCATCTTCGGCGGCCCGACGGACCACGTGACGATGCACAACGTGGAGGCCGCGCGGGCGGCGGTCGAGCACCTCGTCGGGCTGGGGCGCCGCCGCATCGCCGTCCTGGGCGCCCACCCGGACCACCGCTCCGGCCAGCTGCGCCCCTCCGACCTGCGCGTGCGCGGCTACCGCGAGGCGCTGGCCGCGGCCGGGCTGCCCGAGGACCCGCGGCTGGAGCGGGAGGTCGCCCCGTGGCTGCCCGAGGACGGCGCGGCCGCGACGCGCCGGCTGCTCGCCGAGGGCATCGAGGTCGACGCGATCTTCACGCTCAACGACACGCTCGCGGTGGGTGCGCTGCGTGCCCTCGGGGAGGCGGGGCGGCGCGTGCCCGAGGACGTGGCCGTCATCGGCTTCGACGACATCACGCTCGGCCGGTTCACCCTGCCGTCGCTGTCGAGCATCGACCCCGGGCGCGACGAGATCGCCGAGACGGCGGTCGCCATGCTCGTCGAGCGCATCGCCTGGGGCGCCGGCTCGGGTCACGCCCCCCGCCTGCACAAGGCGGCCTTCCGCGTCGTCGCGCGGGAGTCGACGGTCGGTCCCGGCGCGTCGGCCCACCCCGCCGGCACCGCCTGACCCGGACGTCTCCGCCCCGTCGCGGCCGCGAGCCCGGCCGGGGACGATCCCGCGGGGTCGGCCCGGGAGGGCGCCGGGCAGGGGCCGCGCGCGGCGGGTCAGCCCCCTATGGGGCCGGGGTCGGCGCGGACGCCCTGCGGCTCGCCGTCGCGGCCGCGACCGCGGCGTCGATGCGCTCCTGGACCCGGCGCTCGGACGTGCGGCGCCACCGCACGCGCACCACCACGACCAGCGCGACCAGGACGACGAGCAGCGCCTGCGTCCACGGCACCGCCCAGACGACCGCCTGTGCCCGGGCCGTCGGCGCGGACGCCACCTGCTCGTCGTCCCCCACCGGGGTGGCCGCGACGGAGACGGTCGCGCGCGCCCGCAGCAGGCCCCACAGCGGCACCCGCACCTCCGCCTGCCGCACCTGCCCCGGCAGCAGCTCGCGCTCCGCGCCCCGCGCCTGCGACGGCAGGGCTCCCAGCGGGCCGGCGGCCGACACGCGTGCGTCGGCGCCGGCCCGGACGTTGCCCGTGTTGTGCAGCGTGTAGCCGACGACGACGGTGCCGGCGGCGAGTGGGTTCCACGACGGCTGCCACGTCGCGTGGACGTCCCGCGCCTCGACCCGGGCGAGGAGCTCGCCGGGGACGCGCAGGTGCAGCCGGACGCCGACGCGGGAGGCGACCTCGACCGCCTGGGGGGTCGACGGGACGACCTGCGCCACCACCCCCGCCGGGTGGTCGCCCGGCGTGGCGTCGGCGGGGACGGCGACGGTCACCGGGACGAGGAGGGTCGCGACGGGTGCCAGCTCGACGGTGAGGGAGCCGTCGTCCTCGCGGGTCGCGCCAGGGACGTCGCCGAGGGCGACCCAGGCGCCGCCGTCGGTGGGCGCCTGCCCGCCGGGCAGGATGTCGAAGGCACCGTCCGGGCCCGTGACCCCGTCGCTGGCGTACAGGCGGAAGACGGCCGCGTCCGGGCCGAAGCTCGTGACCGCCACGTGGTCCGCCACGGACTGCCCGGGCTCGACGGCGTGCCGCAGGGACGTGCGGCCGTCGGGGCCGTCGGCGCCGGCCGGGCGGACGGTCCAGGTGGTGCGCCGGCCCTCGTCGGGGGCGGTCGCGGCCTGCTCCTCCACACCCTCCGGGGCAGCGCCCGCCGTGGCGGTGGCCGCACCGGCCGTCAGCAGCTGGAGCGCGACGAGCCCCGCGACCACGAGGGTGCGCGGTCCGGTGCGGGTGCGGGTGCGCGGACGGGTCATCGTCGCCCCTCCCGTCCGACGGCTCTCGCGTCGGACGTTCCGTGGATCGTCGGGTCGGTCGTCGGCTCGGTCGTCGGCTCGGTCGTCGGGTCGGTCGTCGGGTCGGTCGCGCGGCGACCGGTCGACCTCAGTCGACGGGGAACAGGGACACCGTCACCGCACCGGTGTAGGTGCCCGGGGCGGTGTCGACGGGGACCTCCAGCCGCAGCTCCGCCGTGGCGGTGACGGAGCCGGCACGGCCCTCCCCGTCGGCCTCGGCGAGGCGCTGCGGCGTCGCGAGGCCGGCACCGCCGCTGAGCAGCGTGGCGACGGGACGCCCGGCGGTGACGCCGTCACGGCCGTCCTGCAGCGCGGGCGTCCACCCCAGGTGCTCCGCGGTGATGGGCTCCCCCGCCCCGACGAGGGCCGAGGCCTGGCCGGACAGCGCCCAGCCGGAGCCGGCCGCCTGCTCGTCGGTGCGCGAGTCCGTCACGGTGATGCCGGGCAGCGCCCCGGCGGTCACCAGGCGGTCGCCGGCGTTGCGGACCTCCCCCAGCGTGACCCGCTCGCCGTACTCGGCCACGGTGAGCGACAGGAACCCGTCGGCCACTTGGGGCACCGTGGCGTCGATCGCGATGCCTCCGCCGTCCTCGGCCGTGGCCTCGCGGAAGAGGCGCGGCGCGAAGTCGGCCAGGGCGTGCTGCCAGGTGTCCCAGCCGTGCGGGCCCTCGAACCACCCGTCGAACTCGTGCCGCACGCCCAGCCGTTCGAAGACCTCGAGGGTGTTGACCACGGAGCCGTACGTGAAGTCCGTGACGTTGCCGTTGTACAGCCGCAGCAGCGTCGTGCCCGCGTTGATGGCGTCGACGTCGAGGTCCGCGCCGTCGCCGGAGATGCCGGCCGAGAACGCCCCCACGTACCCGAACTCCCCGGGCCGCTGCGCCAGGACCCGCATCGTCTGGCCGCCACCCATCGACAGGCCTGCGAGCGCCCGGCGCGCCGGGTCGTCGCTGATGTGGAGCGCCGCCTCGGCCGCCGGCACGAGGTTCTCGAACAGCTCGGCGGTGAAGTCCGGGACGTTGCCGTTGCCCATCACCACGACCATCGGCTCGAGGTTCCCGTCCAGCGCGTGGTGGTCGAGGATGTTCTTCGCCTGGCCCATCTCCAGCCAGTCGGTGTACGACTGGCCGCCGCCGTGCTGCAGGAAGAACACGGGGTAGGGCTCGGCGCGCTCGGCGTCGTAGCCCGGAGGTGTCCACACGAGGGCCGTGCGCTCCTGGCCGGCGACCGCGCTGTCGTACATCAGCTCCTGCACGGTGCCGCCCTGCCCCTCGGGCACGGGGGCGACGAGGCGGGCCGCGTCACCGGGCACGAAGAACTGGCTCCAGGCGGGCTCGCTCGTGACGCTCGTCGGGTTGCTCGTGTCCTTCGTCGGCACCATGTCGACGATGAGCCGGTAGTGGTACCAGCCGGCGTCCAGCGGGCCGACGGTGCCGCGCCAGCGATCCCCGGCCTTGCCGAGCTCGACCCGGGTCCACAGGTGGCTCGGCCCCCAGTTCGCCCAGACCGTGACGTGCTCCGCGTCGGCGAACTCGGTCGTCGTCTCGAAGGTGACGTACCCGTCCTCGCTGACGAACGGCGTCGGCGTGGTGCCCGGGGCCGGCGTCTCGAAGGGGCCGTCGATCGGCAGGTGCCCGGGGCTCATGCCGGCGGGCGGGACGTCGTCCCGGAACAGCCGCTGGGCGAAGTCGGCGAGGTTCTCCTGCCACGCGTCCCAGTTGTGCCCGGCGTCCGGGTTGGCACCGTCGAACTGGTGCTCCACGCCCAGCGCCCCGAGCCGCCCGAGCGCGTCCTCGACGTCGTTGTACGCGACGTCCGTGGGGTTCCCGACGTAGAGCCGCAGCAGGTCCGTGCCCGCATTGATCTCGCCGACGGGGAGGCTCTCGAGGTCCCCGAACCGGCCGGCGCCGAACGTCCCGACCGCGGCGAAGGCACCCGGGTCGGACCGCAGCACCTCGAACGCCTGGCCCCCGCCCATGGACAGCCCCGCGAGCGCACGGCGCGCCGGGTCGTCGCTGATGTTCAGTGCGGACTCCGCCGCCCGGGTGAGGTTGCGCAGCAGCTCGTCGGGGAAGCTGGGCACGTTGCCGTTGCCCATGACGACGACCATGGGCGCGATGCGGCCGTCGGCGGACAGGTTGTCGAGGATCTGGGCGGCGCGGCCCACCTCGACCCAGTCGCGCTAGCTCTGCCCGCCGCCGTGCTGGAGGTACAGCACGGGGTAGGGCTCGGCCCGGTCGGGGTCGTACCCCGGCGGCGTCCAGGCGAGGGCCCGGCGCTCCTCGCGGGCGACCGAGCTGTCGTAGCTCAGCTCGACGACCTCGCCCCGGGCGCCCTCCGGCGCGTCGGCCAGGAGCTCGGCCCCCTCGCCGGCGACGAGGAACGTGCTCCACTCCGGCTCGGACGCCACGGACGTCGGGTTCGTCGGGTCCTTGACGGTCAGGTGGTCGTCGGCCGTGATCTGGTAGTAGTACGCGCCCGGCTCGAGGGGTCCGAGGACGCCCGTGGCGGTGTCGCCGCGGAGGGTGAGCCCGAACTCGGCCCAGTTGGCGGAGGGCCCGAAGTTGCCCTCCGCGACGATCTGGCTGACGTCCTCGCCGACCGCCTCGCGCACCTCGTCCACCGGGATGGTGAAGCGTGCGAAGCCGTCCGCGTCGACGGTCAGCCACGGCGTGTCGGCGTGGGCCACGCCGGCGACGCCGACGCCCCCCCGAGGGCGATGGCGCACCCCGTCGCGGCGGCGACCGCCCGGCGGTGGCCCGCCGGACGGAGGCGTCTGCTGTGCATGACTGCTCCCACTCGATGACTCCTCTGCTCTGAGGTGCCCGCCGCCGGCCGCCACGCTCGGTGCGCGACCAGGTGCCGCGCCAGGCCGGCACGGCAAGCGGAGGTTGCACAAACGTACTACGTCGTACGGTGCTGACGTGCAGTTTTACGACGTCGTATGCTACTCCTGCATCCTCTGCCCGCCCGGTGGGGGTGTCAAGGGCGCGCAGCGGCGCGGGCCCTGCAGTGGGCAGCGCGGGTGGGAGGATCAGCCCATGGTGCGGATGGCCGACGTGGCGCGCGCCGCCGCGGTGTCGACCATGACGGTCTCGAACGTCGTCAACGGCCGTCCGGGGGTGGGCGACGAGACCCGCCTGCGGGTGCTGGCCGCCATCGACGAGCTGGGCTACGTCGTCGACGCCACCGCGCGGAGCCTGCGGACCGGGCGGACCGGCGCGATCGGCTTCGTGCTGCCCGAGCTGGACAGCCCCTACTACGCCCACCTGGCGGACCGCCTGTCGGACGGCGCCCGGCGCCGCGGCCGCCACCTGCTCCTCGAGCGGACGGGCGGCACGCGGGAACACGAGCTCGAGGCGCTGTCCTTCGGGCACCTGCGCCGGTACGACGGGGCCGTCGTCCACCTCGTGCGGCTGAAGGCCGCCGACCTCGCCCGGCTGCACCTGCAGACGCCGGTGGTCTTCCTCGGGGAGAGCCCCGTACCGGGCCGTTTCGAGCACGTGATGATGGACAACGTGAGCGGCAGCCGTGACGCCACCACCCACCTGCTGCGCACGGGCTCCCACCGGGTGGCGATGGTCGGGGGCCGGCACGAGGACACGCACGACATGGCCTCGCTGCGCACCCGCGGGTACCGGCAGGCGCACGACGACGTGGGGCGCGAGGTGGACCCCGCGCTCGTCGTCGAGGTAGCGCCCTACACCTGGGAGCAGGGCCACCGCGCCGTGCTGGCCCTGCACGAGCGCGGCGTCGCCTTCGACGCGGTCTTCTGCGTGACCGACGCCCTCGCCATGGGGGCGCTGCGGGCGCTGGCCGACCTGGGCCTGCGCGTGCCGGCCGACGTGCAGGTCGTCGGGTTCGACAACGGCCCCGAGACCGACTTCATGGTCCCGCGGCTCTCCTCGGTGGAGCCGGGCAACGCGGAGATGGCCGAGCTGGTCCTCGACCTGCTCGAGGCGCGCATCCAGGCCGGGGGGCCGGCGGGTCGGCTCCCCCACCCGACGACCGCCGCCACCGCGCGGCTCGTCCTGCGCGAGAGCACGCGCTGACGGCCGACCGGTCCCCGGTCCCCGTCGTCGCAGGCGGCGGACGTGCGTCCACGGACCGCCGACGGCCGGCCGGGTCGGCGTCGGGGCGTGTGCGCCGACCTCCCCGGCGTGCCTAGGCTGTGCCCCGGAGCCCGGCCCCCTCTCTGGCCGGGTCGTGCCGGTCCTGCTTGGCCGGCCGCCACGGTGCGACGTGCACCGGCCCCGCCCGTCCGCGCACCCGCGGACGGACGCCCCGAGCGACGACGCCCGCCGCGCCCACGCGCGCCCGGCGGGTGCAACTGCACGTCCCGGAGGACCTCCCCCATGCTCCCTGGTCGCCCCCGCGCGCACCGCACCGCGACGCCCCGGCGCCGCTCCCGCACCCTCGTGCCGGCCCTCGTCCCGGCCGCGGTGCCTGCCGTCGTGGCCGTGCTCGCCCTGGCCGGGTGCGCCTCGGGCGCCGCCGGCACCGGGCCCGGCGCGGCCCCGACGGCCGCCACGAGCACCGGGGCCACGGACGCCGGTACGCCGTCCGCCGCCGCGTTCCCCGTCACGGTGGACAACTGCGGCACGGAGGTCACCCTCGACGCCGCGCCGGAGCGGCTCGTCACCATCAAGTCCTCGACGACGGAGCTCGTCGTCGCGCTGGGGCTGGCCGACCGGGTCGTCGGGGCCGCGTTCCTCGACGGGCCCTACCCCCAGGACCTCGCCGACGAGGCGGCCGCCGTGCCCGTCGTGTCCGACGGAGTCCCCGGGCAGGAGGCCGTCCTGGCGCTCGAGCCCGACCTCGTCCTCGGGGGCTGGGAGTCGAACTTCTCCGCGGACGGCGCCGGCGAGCGCGACGCCCTGGCCGACCTCGGCATCGCCAGCTACGTCGCCGCCTCCGCCTGCAAGGGGCCGGCGTACCAGCCCGACCCGTTGACGTTCGGGACGGTGTTCGATGAGATCCGCCAGGTCGGCGCCGTCCTCGGCGTCCCGGACCGGGCCGAGGCGCTCGTGGAGGAGCAGGAGGCGGCGCTGGCGGAGGTGCCCGCGCTCGAGCCCGGGACCAGCGCCCTGTGGTACTCGTCCGGGTCCGACACCCCGTACGTCGGCGCGGGCATCGGGGCGCCGCAGATGATCATGGACGCCGTCGGCCTCGAGAACGTCTTCGCCGATGTGCACGACACCTGGACCAGCGCCGGCTGGGAGCAGGTCGTCGCCGCCGACCCGGACGTCGTCGTTCTCGTCGACGCGGCCTGGAACACCGCGGAGAGCAAGATCGCCGCGCTCGAGGCGAACCCCGCCACGGCCGCCCTCACCGCCGTGCGCGAGCGCCGGTACGTCACCGTGCCCTTCGCGGCGACGGAGGGCGGCGTGCGCAACGTCGAGGCGGCGGCGTCCATCGCGCAGCAGCTCGCCGACCTGGGGGTGGCGTCCGGCTCATGACGACGACGCAGCCCGCGCGCACGGACGGCCCCACCGGCGGTCGGCCCTGGGGCACGCGCGTCCCCGCCCGGCTGGACGCGTCCGGCGCGGGCCAGCACGACGACCCGCACGACGACCGGCACGACGAGCGCCGCGACGCCGGAGGCGGCACCACCGCGCGGCGCCGTGCCCCGCTGACGCTGCTCGTCGGCGCGGGTGCGCTCGTCCTGCTGGCGAGCGTCCTCGTCGCCGTGACGCTCGGCGCGTCGGGGCTCGGCGTCGCCGAGGTGGTCCGGTCCGTCGGGACGCACGCCGGGCTCGACGTCGTGCCGCTCGACCGGCTGCAGGACGCGATCGTCTGGCAGATCCGCCTCCCCCGCGTGCTCACGGCGGCGGCCGTCGGGGCGGGGCTCGCGCTCGCCGGCGCGGTCATGCAGAGCCTGACCCGCAACCCGCTCGCCGACCCGTACCTGCTGGGGCTGTCGTCAGGGGCCTCCGTCGGCGCCGTCGCCGTGCTGCTGCTGGGGCTGGGCGTGCTGCTGCCGGTGGCGGCGTTCGTCGGGGCGCTGGCCGCGCTCCTGGCCTCGCTCGCGCTGGCGCGCACGGGGGCCGCGCTCAGCCCCGGCCGCGCCGTGCTCGCGGGGCTGGCGGTGTCGCAGCTGTGCGCGGCGCTGACCTCGTTCGTCATCTTCTGGACCGCGCAGGGCGACTCCTACCGGGAGATCCTCACCTGGCTCATGGGCTCGCTCGCCGGCGCGCACTGGTCGTCGGTCGGCATCGCCGGCCTGGCCGTGCTCGTCGTGGGCACGGTGCTCGCCGCCGCCGCCGGACGGCTCGACGCCTTCGCGTTCGGCGACACGGCCGCGGCGGCCCTCGGCGTCGCGGTCGACCGCACCCGCTGGACCCTGCTCGTCCTCGTCGCCGTCCTGACGGGCTGCCTCGTGGCGGTCAGCGGGTCCATCGGCTTCGTCGGCCTCGTCGTGCCGCACGCGGTCGCGACGCTCACCGGCCCGTCGCACCGGCGCCTGCTGCCCGTGGCCGCCCTGGCGGGCGCGGTCGTCCTCGTCTGGGCCGACACCCTCGCGCGCACGGTCTTCGAGCCGCGCGAGCTGCCCGTCGGCATCGTCACCGCCCTCATCGGCGTGCCCGTCTTCGCGGTGCTGCTGCGCCGGGGACGGGGGCCGGCATGGGCCTGACCGATGGGCCCGCCCTCCGCGTCGAGGGCCTGCACCTCGCCGGCGTCGGCGCCCGGCTCGGCGGCCGCTGGGTGCTCGACGGGGTCGACGCCACGCCACCCCCCGGACGGCTCACCGGCCTGCTCGGCCCGAACGGCGCCGGCAAGAGCACCCTGCTGCGGCTGCTCGCCGGGCTGCGGGCGCCGGACGCGGGCGCGGTCCTCGTCGATGTGCTCGACGAGCGCACCGCCGACGGCCCCAGCGCCGAGCGCCACGACGTCGCCCGGCTGCCCCGCCGCCGCCGCGCCCGCGCCGTGGCCCTGCTGGAGCAGGAGTCGACCTCGGCCGTCCCCTTCACCGTCACCGAGGTCGTCGCGCTCGGCCGGATCCCCCACCGCGGCGCGAGCGACGCGACCCGGGATGCGGCGGTCGTCGCCGCGTCGCTTGCCGCCGTCGACGCCGGCCACCTGGCCGACCGGCCCTGGTCGGCGCTGTCGGGCGGGGAGCGTCAGCGCGTGCACATCGCCCGAGCGCTGGCGCAGGAGCCCACGCTGCTCCTGCTCGACGAGCCCACCAACCACCTGGACGTGAGCGCGCAGCTCACGACGCTCGCGCTCGTGCGGGACCGCGGTACCACCGCGGTGGCGGCGCTGCACGACCTCAACCTCGCCGCCGCGTGGTGCGACCACGTGCTCGTCCTGTCGGAGGGTCGGCTCGTCGCGGCCGGACCGCCCGCGCAGGTGCTCACGCCGGAGCTGGTCGAAGCGGTATGGGGCGTGCGCTGCGAGGTGCTCGTCCACCCGCGCACGGGCCGCCCGGTCATCGCCTTCGACGGCCCGGCACCCGGGACCGGCGGTCCGTCGTCGGCGCCCGCATCACGGCAGCAGCCGGCGGAGGTGCTGCGGTGAGGGTCACCGTGCTGTCGGGGGGCATCGGCGGCGCCCGGTTCACCCGGGGCCTGCTGGCGCACCTGCGCGAGGTGGCCCCGGACGGGGCCGGTGGGACCACCGCGGAGGTCACCGTCGTGGCCAACACCGGCGACGACGTGTGGCTGCACGGCGTCCGCGTCTGCCCCGACCTCGACACGCTCATGTACACCCTCGGCGGTGCCGTGCACGAGGGGCAGGGCTGGGGCCGCCGCGACGAGTCCTCGCGGGTCTCCGCCGACCTCGCGGCCTACGACGTCGGCTGGGAGTGGTTCACCCTCGGCGACCTCGACCTCGCCACGCACCTGGCCCGCACCCAGTGGCTGCGGGAGGGCCTGACGCTCTCGCAGGCGACCGAGCGGCTCTGCCGGCGGTGGTCCCCCGGCGCGCGCCTCCTGCCCATGGCGGACACGCCGGTCGAGACGCACGTGGAGCTCGAGGACGGCCGGCTCGTGCACTTCGAGGAGTGGTGGGTGCGGCACCGGGCCGCCCTGCCGGCGCGGCGCTTCGTCCAGGTCGGCCTGGAGGACGCCGTCGCGGCCCCGGGCGTCCTCGACGCGCTGACGACGGCCGACGTCGTCCTCCTGCCGCCGTCCAACCCGGTGGTCAGCATCGGGACGATCCTCGCGGTCCCCGGGATCCGCGACGCGCTCGCGACGACCGCGGCACCGGTCGTCGGCATCGCCCCGGTCGTCGGCGGCGCCCCGGTTCGCGGCATGGCCGACGCCTGCCTGCGGGCGATCGGCGTGGCCACCACCGCCGACGCCATCGCCCGCCACTACGGACGACGAGGAGCCCAGCTCGGCGACGACGCCCGTGACCGCGCCGACCGAGACGTCACCGACCGGGAAGCTCTCCCTGCCGGCGTCCTCGACGGCTGGCTGGTCGACGAGCAGGACCGGGCCGCCGCCGAGTCGCTCGTCGGCGAGGGCTGGCCGGTGACCGTCACCGACACGCTCATGCGCGATGTGCCCGCCACCGCAGCCATCGCCGCCCACGCGCTCGCCCTGGCCGACGAGGTCCGCCGCCGCACGCGCTGACCAGCCCGCCGCACCGCTCCCGACATCGGTCACGTCGACCTCTGCGCTGCGACCCTTTCACCGCTCCAACCGCGCGAGCACCTCCCGCGTGCGCGGCCCCAGCCCGTCGCGCTCCGCGAGCACCAGGTCCGCGTGCACGTCCACGTCGTGCCGCAGGCTCGACGTGATCGGGACGTCGTCCATCACGACGTAGCCGAGCGCGGCGTGCGCCTGCGCCGAACCACGCCCGAAACGGGTGGGCAGCGGGACGTCGGGCTCGGTCGACCACGCAGTGAGCAGGGTCGTCCCGGTCCCGGCCGCGTCGGGCACGAGCGCCCTGCCGTGCCCCGCCGCGAGCGCGAGCGCGTCCTCGAGGTCGGCAGGCCGCAGCCCCGGCAGGTCCCCGAGCAGCACCGCCACGGCCTCGGCCGGCGGAGCCAGCACGTCCGACCCGCGCGCCGCCGCAACCCCTGCCGCGACGGCAGCGTCCAACCTCGGCTCGGGACCAGCACCGGTGCCCGGACCTCCGTCGTGCAGAGGTTCCGGCACCACGGTCACCGGCACCGGCAGGTCGAGCCCGTCCAGCTCCGCGGCGACCGAGGCGTCCGGCGTGACCACGAGGACGGCCGCCACCCGGGGCGTCGTCGCGGCTGCCACGATCGTGTCGACCGCCATCGCGCGCACGAGGGCCGCGCGGTCCGCCTCGTCCCCGTCGGCTGCGACCTCGAGCTCGCCGACGGGCCGCACGAGCCGCGACTTCCCCAGCGCAGCCGCCTTCACGGGGACCACCACGGCCCACCGCATCCCGTTCCCGGACGTCGTCACGCCGCTACCTCACCACGCCGTCGTCCACCTCGCCGTCGCCGACCACGTCGGTCACCTGCTGCCACGGAGCTCACCGTGCTCACCCTCTTCCTCCCCCTCCCCCTCCCCGGTCCGAGCCCGGCGACGAGCGACCCGTCGTCACGAGGCGTCCGTCCCGCGCGCGGAACTCGTACCGCGGCACCGGGCGAGCGCCACCACCGCCACCGCCGTGCCGCGCACGGGGCTCGGGCCGCAGCCGGGTGATGGTCACGTCGTGCGTGTGCACCTGGTGGTGATGGTGGGCGCAGACCAGCACCCCGTTCTCGGCACTCGTCGGACCACCTCGGCTCCACCACCGGATGTGGTGCACCTCGCACCAGCGGGCGGGGGTGCTGCAGCCGGGCCAGGTGCACCGCTGGTCCCGCACGACCACCGCGCGGCGCAGCCCTCCGCAGTAGGTGCGCTGGTTGCGCCCGACGTCGAGCGGCGTGGAACCGGCACCGAGCACGAGACGCGACACCTCGGCGTCGCACAGCACGCGCGTCAGGTGCGACATCGGCACCGGCACCCCGTCCTCGTCGAGCACGGGCGGCAGGCCGCGGACGGCCGTGGCGACCGCCTCGGCCCGCGTGACGCACCCGGACCCCGTGACGGGGTCGTCTAGGGCAGGGCCGACGTGGTCCGACTCCGCTGCACGCCCGCGCTCCGCACTCCCGCTGCTCTCCGCCGCCATGGCCGTGCTCGCCGCGGCCCACGTGGACGCGTCCATCACGATCGTGACGTGGGGACGCACCTGGGCGGTCGACCCGCCGGCGGTCGGCGCGGCGAGGGCGGCGAGGGCGAGGCTCTCCAGCGCGTCGGCGCGCACCTGCTCGGACGACCGCTCCTCGTCCGGCACGCCGCCCACCAGCTCGAGCGCCCGCCGCAGGGCGTCGCCCGCGCGCGCGTCGAGCCGGCCCTTGACCACGGTGCCGCGATCGGTGTCGCTCAGGTGCAGGTAGCGGTCGCGGTGCTGAGCCTCGTACCGGTCCTGCACCACGACGGGGTCGAGCCGCGCGACGGCAGCAGCGAGGTGGCGCGCGAACGTGCGCGGATCGTGCTGCTCCGCCAGATCAGCCAGCGCCTCCTGGCCCTGCGGCGAGGTCAGTTCCGCCACGACTGCCGGAGCAGCGCCCGGGAGGACCTTGGCGACCTCGTCGAGATGGGGCGTGGGCACCCGGCCGGCCTCCACAGCGGCCGCGAACACCGGCACCAGCTCCACGGTCTCCGCCTGGGCGACGGCCTTCCGTCCGTTGGCCGTGCCGGTGCCCGAGAGGCGCGACCACATCTCCCCGTCAGAGCGGTCGGAGGGGCGCCGCGATGTGCCGGCCGCCGTCTCGGCCGCGAGCCATGCCGCGCGGGACACCTGGACCGCGCCCTCCAGCCCCTGCACGGCGAGCAGCACCGCCTGCCGCGCCTGCCCCTCCCAGCCTCGGCCGGCCGCCGCGGCGGCGCGCACCTGTGCCAGCAGGTCGCGCACCGTCGCGACCTGACCCAGCACCTCCTCGACCGCCGCCGAGCCGAGACCGGCGAGGGCGGGGGCGGTCGGCCCGTCGGCGGGCGACCTGCGGGATGCTGCAGCCCACCTGCCGGTCGCGCCCGTGGTGGGCGCGAGGACGACCGCCGACACATTCACCTCAGCACCTCCGGCCGGCCCTCTGGCCCGAGCCCTGCGCTCGAACACGTGTCGCAAGACTAGCCCGGCCGGCGCTCGTCCGACAGGCGCTCGATCGTGTGATCCTGCAGGTCAGAGCCTCGCGAGCCGTCCCCAGCCCCGGTTCTCGGCCACTCCTCCACAGGGCTGCGGCGTCGGACGACGGCGACAGCCGAGTGCGCCATCATGAGCCCATGACGTTGTGGCTGACCGGCGACGCCGACGCGGACCGCCTCCTCGAGGAGGACCCCTTCGCGCTCCTCGTCGGGATGCTGCTCGACCAGCAGGTGACGATGGAGTCCGCCTTCGCCGCGCCGGCGCGCATCGCCGCGCGCATGGGCGGGCTCGACGTCGGGCGCATCGCCGCGGCGGACCCCGAGAGGTTCGCGGCGCTGTGCGCGACGCCGCCGGCCGTGCACCGCTACCCCGGCTCCATGGCCGGGCGGATCCAGGCGGTGGCGGCCGCGGTGCGGGACGAGTACGACGGCGACGTGCGGCGGCTGTGGACGGACGGCGACCCCGACGGCCCGACCGTCCTGCGGCGGCTCAAGGCTCTCCCCGGCTTCGGCGACCAGAAGGCCCGCATCTTCCTGGCCCTGCTGGGCAAGCAGCGCGGCGTGCAGCCGACCGGCTGGCGCGAGGCCGCCGGCGCGTACGGCGAGGAGGGGTCGCGGCGCTCGATCGCCGACGTCACCGACGAGCGCAGCCTCGCCGAGGTGCGCGAGACGAAGCGGGCGGCGAAGGCGGCGGCCAAGGCGGCCCGCACCGCCTGAGTCCCGGCGTCAGGGCTGGAGCGCCTCCACCAGACCCGGCAGGTCCGCCACCGGCACGGCCAGGTCGAGGACGCCGTCGAAGGTGTGGACCTCGAGGACGCCGAGCCCCGGCGGCACCCCCCGGGTCGGCGACCCGCTCGTCGTCCGGCCCGTCGGCCGCACGGCGACGACGTCCGTCGTCACGGGGTGCCCGTGCCCCCGCAGCGCAGCGCCGCGCACCGGCAGCACGCGCAGGTAGCCCGGCGAGGGGTCGACGCGGCCCCGCCGCCACCGGCCGTCGAGCCCTGGCACGGTGCCGGCCGTCACGCGAAGCGCCGCCACGGGCCCGCGCTCGCGGGTCGGCCGAGCCGGACCGCCCGCCGGTCGCGGCCCGCCGTCCCGCGACGCGCCCGCAGGCCGGGTCACCCCGCCTCCGTCGCCCGACGAGAGCCGCCGCCCCAGGCCCCGCACGACGAGGACCACCGCCGCGGCGACGAGCAGCACGAGCGCCGCGACGACCACGGCGTCGCCGGCGGCGCGGTCGCCACCCGGCGGCTGCGCCACCCGCACCGCCGCCAGCGACCCCGTGACGACCACCGCGAGCGCCGTCAGCAGGGCCACCCCCGCGACGAGCACGGACCCCCGACGACGTCGCACCCCGGCATCGTGCCAGCCCGCCGCTGAGAGCGGCAGCCCGCCGAACCGACGCCGTCGACGTGCGTCGGGCTGGTCCTCGAGGCTCCTCGTCAGGCCGGTCAGGGCCGGTCGTCAAGGTTGGTCGTCAGGCCCCGTCGTCAGGGCCGGTCGAGCGGCGGCTCGGAGCGGTCCGGCCAGGCGCGCGCGTCGTGCCACCCGGCCGCGTACGCCTCGGCCGACCCCAGCCGGAACATGTCCGTCGGCCCGGTCCGCACGAGCACGCGTGCGCCGGGCCCGTCCTCGTCGGTGACGAACCGCCCCGCTCCCCGCACCACCGCCAGCGGCCGGCCGGACGCCTTGCCCTTCACCAGCTCCGCCGCGGCGGCCAGCTCGTCGGCGACGGCGGCGACCGTCATGGTCAGCGGCCGGCCGTGGCTGTCCGTCTGCCCCCGCAGGTCGTCGAGCACCTGCACGCCGGCCGCGCCGATGGTCAGGTCCGTGACGCCCTCTCGCCAGGGCCGCCCCGCCGTGTCCGACACGAGCACCCCCACGCGCACGCCGAACGCGGCCCCCACCGCGGCCCGCAGCGCCCGCGCGGACGCGTCCGGGTCCAGCGGCAGCAGCAGCACCGTCCCGCCTGGCGTGTTCGACGCGTCGACCCCCGCCGCCGCCATGACCAGCCCCAGCCGGTTCTCGACGATCCGCGTGACGCCGCCCGGGTACGCCCGCGTCGCGACGACCCGCACGGTCTCGTCCGTGATGGCCTGCTCGCGGTCGTCGGCGGCGACGACACGCCCCTCGGCCTTGGACACCACCTTGCTCGTCAGCACCAGCACGTCCCCGTCGACGAGCGCCCGCGCCGGGTCCCGTCCGGCGTCGGCGGCCAGCGCCGCCACGACGAGCGCCGCCAGGCCGTCGCCGGGCCGCACCTCGGGCAGGCCGGCCGTCGCCCAGACGGTCAGCACGGCGTCCCCGGTCACGCCGCCCACGGGACCAGCACCCACCCCCGTCACCGGACCAGCCCCGGCAGCACGTCGCGCCCGAACGTCTCGAGGAACTCCCGCTGGTTGCGCCCCACGTTGTGCAGGTAGATCCGGTCGAACCCCAGGTCCACGTACCGCTGCAGCTCCGCCCGGTGCCGGTCGGGGTCGGCGGACACCAACAGGCGCCCCTCGAAGTCCTCCGCCCGCACGTGCCGGGCCATCTGCTCGAAGTCGAAGGGCGAGCGCACGTCCGACCGGTTGAACCGCATCCCCCCGTTGGGCCACTCCCGCAGCGCGCCGGCCACGGCCTCCTCCTCCGTCGCCGCCCAGGACAGGTGCACCTGCAGCACCTTCGGCAGCGCCGTCGCGTCGCGACCCGCCTCCCGCGCCCCGTCCGCGAACCGCGCGAGCAGCGACGCCAGCCGTTCCACCGGCGCGTTCACGGTGATGAGCCCGTCGGCCACGCGTCCGGCGCGCCGGGCGGTCACCGGCCCCGCCGTGGCGACGAGGACCTGCGGCGCGCGCTCCGGCATGGTCCACAGCCGTGTCGACTCCAGCCGGTAGTACGTGCCCGCGTGCTTGGCGTCCTTGCCCGCCAGGGACGCGTTGAACAGCTTCTTGATGACGTCCAACGCCTCGAACATGCGGTTGATGCGCTCGGGAGCCTCCGGCCAGTACCCGCCGACGACGTGCTCGTTCAACGCCTCGCCCGAGCCGATCCCGAGCCAGTGCCGGTCCGGGTACATGGCCGCGAGCGTCGCGCTGGCCTGCGCGACGACGGCCGGGTGCCAGCGGAACGTCGGCGCGGTGACGCCGGGCCCCACGTCTCCCGTCGTGCGCTCCGCGACCGCGGTGAGCACGTTCCAGACGAACGACGCCTGCCCCTGAGCGGGCACCCACGGCTGGAAGTGATCCGTGGCGGTGGTTCCGGAGAAGCCGTGCCGCTCGGCGTGCACCGCCAGCTCGACGGCCTCGCGCGGGTGCAGCTGCTCGAGCGCCGCCGTGTAGCCGACGGTCAGGCCCGTGCCCATGCGCCGCCCCTCGTCGTGTCCGTCGTCGCCGTCCGCCCGACGCCGCGTGCGCCGGACCCGGACGAGCCTAGGCGGCGGGGGCGACGAGGGGCGCCTCGACGGTGGCCGGCACGGGCGCGGCCTCCCCGCGCCGCACCAGCGCCACCCCGGCGACGACGAGCCCCGCGCCGACGAGCTGCACCGGCAGCGGAACCTCGTCGAGCAGCACCCAGGCCAGCGCGACGGCGAACAGCACCTCCGACAGCGCGAGGAAGGACGCCGTCCGGTCCCCCAGCAGCCGCACCGACACGGCGCTGACCCCGTACGCGAAGGCGGTGGGCACCGTCCCGACGACGAGCAGCGGCACCCACCACGGCACGACGGCCCCCGGCACGGCCACGTCGACCGCCGGTGCCGCCACCGGCAGCACCCCGACCAGCGCGAGCACCACGAGCCCGGCCCACCCGACGAGCATGCCCGCGCCGGCCAGCGTCACGGCGGGCAGCCGCGTCGGCCGGCCCGTGAGCAGGAAGTAGGCGGCGTTGCCGACGGCCGCGCCGAACGCGCAGAGCAGACCCACGGCGTCGAGCGCCAGGCCGCCGGTCAGGTCGAGCACCAGCGCGAGCCCCACGGTGGCCAGCAGCGCCCCCGCCAGCGTCTGCCGTGCCGGCGTGCGCCGCGAGCGCGCCCAGGTCCACGCCAGCAGCAGGAGCGGCCCGGTGTACTCCACCAGCAGCGCCACCGCCACGGGCAGCCGCTCGACGGCCTGGTAGTACAGCGCCGAGGCCGCGGCCACCCCGAGCGCCCCGAAGGCGACGACCAGCCGCCACTCTGCCCGCAGCACGTCCCAGCGCCCGCCGAGCGCGACCACCGCCGGCCCCACCAGGAGCAGGGCACCGATGCCGAGGCGCACGAGGATCGCCGCGCCCGGGCTCCAGCCCGCCTCCAGCAGCGGCTTGACCACCGGCCCGCTCGTCGCGAACGCCAGGGCCGCCACGAGCCCCGCCACCACCCCGCCGCCGCGGGTCCCACCTGTGCCGCCCACGTCGCTCCCCGTCGCCAGCCCGTCGATCACCCGCCGCCGCGGTCGCGACGTGCCGGAGCACCCACCCCCGACACGTGTCAGGAGCGTGGGATGCTGTTGCCCCTGACAGTAGGAGCACCGGCCGACAGGAGTCAACGCCATGTTCGCACCTGACACCCGCATGGCGCTGCAGACGGCGGCGGCACTGGTCAACACCGCACCCGACCGGCGCCGCGACGGCGCCGACGCCCTCGTGTCGGTGGCCGACCTCGACGCCTTCTACGACGCGAACGGCTTCGGCGGTCGCCACGACGGGGACGCGGCCGAGCTCGCGGCCGTCCGCGACGCCCGGGACACCGTGCACCGCTTCTGGGGCGTCGACCGCGACACCGCGGCGGGGCTCGTCAACGCCGTGCTGCACGAGGCGGACGCGCGGCCCTGGCTCGTGCGGCACGACGGCTGGGACTGGCACCTGCACGCCACCCCGTTGGACGCTCCCCTGCCCGTCCGCGTGCTCACCGAGGCCGCCATGGCGGTCGTCGACGTCATCCGGTCGGACGAGTACGACCGCATGCGCACCTGCGAGGCGCCGGACTGCCGCGCCGTCCTCGTCGACCTGTCCCGCAACCGGTCGCGGCGGTTCTGCGACGTCAACAACTGCGCCAACCGCGCGCATGTGCAGGCGTACCGCGAACGCCAGGCGCACCGCGAGGGCTGACGCCCGGACGGACCGCCCGGCCCGGGCGTCGGCCGGCAGCCGTCACCCAGCAGCCGTCACCCGGCAGCCGTCACCCGGCGGTCGGCACCTCGTCGAACGCCGCCGCCGGCAGGTCCCGCTCCCCCTCGACGAGGGCCCGGACCAGCCGGGCGGCCACGCCCGCGGGGTCCTTGCCCGGCTGCAGGTGCGGCGCCTGCCCGGCGATCGGCCGGCCGGCCAGGCCGGTCTCCGTGTGCGGCGGCCGTGCGTCCACCACGCGCACCCGCCGCTTGCGCAGCTCGCGCCCGGCCGCGGAGTCGAAGGCCGTCAGCGCCGCCTTGCTCGCGCTGTAGGCCGCCATACCGGCGGTCGGCGCCTCGGCCGTCACCGCCGACACGTGCAGGACGAAGGGGTCCCGACCCGCTTCGGCCGCGGCGAGCAGGTGCGGCGACGCGGCCGCGAGCAGCAGCACCGGCGCCACGGTGTTGACGGCGAGCAGGGCGCGCAGCACCTCCTCCTCGACGGCCTCGGCCGGCCCGAAGGCGACCACGCCGGCGGCGACGACGACGCCGTCGAGCCGCCCCCAGCGCTGCACGGCCGCGTCCACCGCCGCCGTGGGCGCGCCCGGCGCCGTCACGTCCAGCGCGACGACGTGCGCGTCGGCGGGCGCGGCCGCCCTCAGCCGACCCTCGTCGCGCGCCACGAGGGTGAGGTCCGCCCCGGCCCCCGCCAGCGCCGCCGCGAGGGGCGCGCCCAGCCCGCCGCTCGCCCCGACCACCAGCACGCTCGCGCCCTGCAGCTGCGTCACGTCGTCCTCCTCGCGCCGTCGGCGGCCCCGGCGGGACCGGCCCGCGCACCAGCGTGTCCCGCCGCGTCCCGGCGCGCGCCACGGTCGTACCGCGCGCTCTCAGCCTCGTCGCCACCCGTCCCCAGCCCCGGCACCGCCCGCACGTCCTGCACCGCACGGGGCCGCGGTCGTCGGTCGGCACCGATCTGGGATGATGACGCCCATGGCCGACCAGCACGCCCTCCCGTCCGACGCCCCGGCGACCCGCCCCGGCCGCCAGGTACCGGACCGGGTCTCCCTCGACGGGGTCGAGGAGCGCTGGGACGCCGCCTGGACCGAGGGCCGGACGTACGCGTTCGACCGCTCCGCCACGCGCGAGCAGGTCTACTCCATCGACACCCCGCCGCCCACCGTCTCGGGCTCGCTGCACGTCGGGCACGTCTTCAGCTACACCCACACCGACGTCGTCGCGCGCTTCCGCCGCATGCGCGGCGCCGAGGTCTTCTACCCCATGGGCTGGGACGACAACGGCCTGCCGACCGAGCGTCGCGTGCAGAACTACTACGGCGTGCGCTGCGACCCGTCCCTGCCGTACGACCCGGACTTCCGGCCCCCGCTGCAGGGCGCCGAGGGCAAGAGCGTGCGCGCCGCGGACCAGGTGCCGATCAGCCGGCGCAACTTCGTCGAGCTGTGCGAGCGGCTGACGGTCGAGGACGAGCGGCAGTTCGAGGCGCTGTGGCGCCGGCTGGGGCTGTCCGTCGACTGGGGCATGACCTACCAGACGATCTCCGCCGACGCCCGGGCCGTCGCCCAGCAGGCGTTCCTGCGCAACCTCGCCCGCGGCGAGGCGTACCAGGCCGAGGCCCCGGGCCTGTGGGACGTCACCTTCCAGACCGCCGTGGCGCAGGCCGAGCTCGAGGCGCGCGACTACCCCGGCGCCTTCCACCGCGTGGCCTTCCACCGCACGGACGGCGAGGGCGACGAGGGCGTCGTGCACATCGAGACGACGCGCCCCGAGCTGCTGCCGGCGTGCGTCGCGCTCATCGCGCACCCGGACGACGAGCGCTACCAGCACCTGTTCGGCACCACCGTCCGCACGCCGCTGTTCGAGGTCGAGGTCCCGGTGCTCGCGCACCCCGCCGCCGAGCCGGACAAGGGCGCGGGCATCGCGATGTGCTGCACCTTCGGCGACCTGACGGACGTGCAGTGGTGGCGCGAGCTGTCCCTGCCGACGCGGTCGGTGCTCGGCCGCGACGGCCGCCTCCTGCGGGACACCCCCGACTGGCTGACCACGGACGCCGGCCGGGCCCGTTACGAGGCCGTGGCTGGCAAGACGACCTTCTCGGCGCGCGAGGCGGTCGTCGCCGGCCTGCGCGAGACGGGCGACCTGGACGGCGAGCCGCAGGCCACGCAGCGCAAAACCAACTTCTTCGAGAAGGGCGACAAGCCCCTCGAGATCGTCACGAGCCGGCAGTGGTACATCCGCAACGGCGGCCGCGACGCCGACCTGCGTGAGACCCTCCTGGCGCGCGGCCGCGAACTCGGCTTCCACCCCGACTTCATGAAGGTCCGCTACGAGAACTGGGTCGGCGGCCTCAACGGCGACTGGCTCATCTCCCGCCAGCGCTTCTTCGGCGTGCCGTTCCCCGTCTGGTACCCGCTCGACGAGGCGGGCGAGGTGCGCCACGACGCCCCGATCCTGCCGGGCGAGGACCAGCTCCCGGTCGATCCGTCCTCCGACGTGCCCACGGGGTACACCGCCGACCAGCGCGGCGTGCCGGGCGGCTTCATCGGGGACCCGGACATCATGGACACCTGGGCGACGAGCTCCCTGACCCCGCAGATCGCGGGCGGCTGGCGCAGCGACCCGGACCTGTTCGCCCGGGTGTTCCCCATGGACCTGCGTCCTCAGGGCCAGGACATCATCCGTACCTGGCTGTTCTCCACCGTCGTGCGCTCGCACCTCGAGCACGGCGGGCTGCCCTGGTCCGACGCCGCCATCAGCGGCTGGATCCTGGACCCCGACCGCAAGAAGATGAGCAAGTCCAAGGGCAACGTGGTCACACCCATGGGCCTGCTCGAGGAGCACGGCTCCGACGCGGTCCGGTACTGGGCCGCCTCCGCACGGCTGGGCACGGACGCGGCCTTCGAGGTCGGCCAGATGAAGATCGGCCGCCGCCTGGCGATCAAGGTCCTCAACGCCAGCAAGTTCGCGCTGTCCTTCGGCTCGCCCGACGAGCCGGTCGTCCTCGACCCGGCCCTCGTCGTCGACCCGCTGGACCGCGCGATGCTGGCCGGCCTGGCCGACGTGGTGGACGCCGCGACCGCGGCGCTCGAGGCGTACGACCACACGCGCGCGCTGGAGCTGACGGAGACGTTCTTCTGGACGTTCTGCGACGACTACCTCGAGCTGGTCAAGGACCGCGCCTACGGCGCCGGCGCGTCCGCCGACGAGCTGACGGCCGCGACCCGGTCGGCGCGCGCCGCGCTGGGCCTGGCGCTGGACGCCCTCCTGCGGCTGTTCGCACCGGTGCTGCCGTTCGCGACCGAGGAGGTGTGGTCGTGGTGGCGCGAGGGCTCGGTGCACCGGGCCCCGTGGCCGACGGCGGCGCCGCTGCGGACGGCCGCCGGGGACGCCGACCCGGCCGTCGTGGCGGCCGCCGGCTCCGCGCTGGCGGCGCTGCGCAAGGTGAAGTCCGAGGCCAAGGTGTCGATGCGCACGGAGATCGAGCACGCGGTGCTGGCCGTGCCGGCCGCGCTGCGCGCCGGGGTCGAGCACGCGCTCGACGACGTGCGCGCCGCCGGGCGCGTCACCGGGACCCTCGAGCTCGTGGACGGCGACGGGGAAGGCGTCCTCGCGCGCGACGCGCGGCTCGTCCCGCCGGCGGCTGCCCCGGCGCCCGCCGCCGACCCCGCCCCCGCCGGCACCCGCTAGGACCGGCCGCGTGCGCGAGACGACGTCGCCCTCCCTGGTCCAGCACGACCCGGCCCTGTCCATCCCGGGCATGCTCGCCCGCCGGCTCGCCGAGGACGCCGACGGCGTCTTCGCCGAGCGCCGGGACGCGGGCGGCGCGTGGCAGGCGGTGACAGTGGCGCAGTTCGTCGCCGAGGTGCGGTCCGTCGCCAAGGGCCTCGTCGCCTCCGGCGTGGCGCCCGGGGACCGGGTCGGCATCATGTCGCGCACGCGCTACGAGTGGACGCTCGTGGACTTCGCGTGCTGGGCCGCGGGGGCGGTCGGCGTACCGGTGTACGAGAGCTCGTCGCCGGAGCAGGTGCGCTGGATCTGCGCCGACGCCGGGGTGCGGCTCGTCGTGGTCGAGACGGCGGCGCACGCGGCGGCCGTCGCGCAGGTCCGCGACGACCTGCCCGGCCTGGTCGAGGTGCTCGTGCTCGACGACGACGCCGTCGGCACCCTCGTCGCCCGCGGCCGGGGCGCCGCGGTCACGGACGAGGAGGTCGACCGGCGCAGCGCCGCCGCCGGGGGCGACGACCTCGCCACCGTCATCTACACGTCCGGCACGACGGGCCGGCCGAAGGGCGTGGAGCTCACGCACGGCAACTTCGTCGCGCTCGCCCTGGAGGGCACCGCCGGGCTGGGCGAGGTCTGCGCGGCACCGGGCTCCCGGACGCTGCTGTTCATGCCGCTCGCGCACGTGTTCGCGCGGTTCATCCAGGTCCTGTGCGTGCCCTCGCGTGCCGTGCTCGGGCACGCGCCCGACGCCAAGCACCTCCTGGCCGACCTCGGCACCTTCCGGCCGACCTTCCTGCTGGCCGTGCCGCGCGTGTTCGAGAAGGTCTACAACTCCTCCGAGCAGCGCGCCGGCACGGGCGCCCGACGTCGGCTGTTCCGCTGGTCGGCCAAGGTCGCCGCGGACTTCTCCCGTGCGCAGGAGAACGGCGGCCCGTCCGCCCGTCTGCGCGCCGAGCACGCCGTCGCGGACCGGCTCGTGCTGGCGCGCATCCGGACCGCGCTCGGCGGGCAGTGCGAGTGGGCCGTGTCCGGCGGCGCGCCCCTGGGCGAGCGCCTCGGCCACTTCTACCGCGGCGCCGGGCTCAAGGTCCTCGAGGGCTACGGGCTGACGGAGACCACCGCGCCGACGGCGGTCAACCGCCCCGCGCTGACGAAGATCGGTACGGTCGGCCCGGCCTTCCCCGGCACGTCGCTGCGCGTCGACGACGAGGGCGAGATCTTCGTGCGCGGCCCGCACGTCTTCCGCGGCTACCGACACAACGCCGAGGCGACGGCCGAGGTCCTCGTCGACGGCTGGTTCCACACGGGCGACCTCGGGTCGCTCGACGACGACGGCTACCTGCGCATCACCGGCCGCAAGAAGGAGATCATCGTGACGGCGGGCGGCAAGAACGTCGCCCCCGCCGTCCTCGAGGACCGCCTGCGTGGTCATCCGCTCGTCAGCCAGGTCGTCGTCGTCGGCGACGACCGCCCCTTCATCGGCGCGCTCGTCACCCTCGACGAGGAGATGCTGCCGGGCTGGCTCGCCGGGCACGGCCTGCCCGCCATGGACGCGGAGGCCGCGCGGCACGACCCGCAGGTCCTCGCGGCCCTCGACGCCGCCGCGGCGCGCGCCAACGAGGCCGTCTCGCGGGCGGAGTCCATCCGCAAGCTCCGCGTGCTGCCGGGCGACCTCACGGAGGCCAACGGCTACCTGACGCCCTCGCTCAAGGTGAAGCGGGCGCTGGTGCTGAAGGACTTCGCGCCGGAGATCGAGGCCCTGTACGTCGACGAGCGCCCGGAGGGCGAGCGCGGCGGCGACTGACGCCCTCGCGTCCAGGTCAGCGCCGCCGGGCCCCCGCGTCGGCGCGGCCTGCTCGTCGCTGCCACGCCCAGCCCCCGGCGAGCAGCAGCGCCCCGAGCACCAGGAAGCCCGCGTCGTACAGCCCCTGGTGCGGGCCGTACCGCACGTGGTGCAGCCCGAGCAGCTGGTGCGCCACCGTCCCCTCGACGAGGTTGAACAGCCCCCACCCGGCGACCACCCAGCCCCAGAAGCGCCCCGAACGCCACGGCCGCGGTGACACGCGCTGGCCCCGCACCCGGCCCACGAGCAGCACCAGGCCGACGACCGCCGCGACCCACGTCACCGCGTGGAACAGCCCGTCGGCGAGCGTGTTGACCTGTCACCGGTCCGGGCATCGGTCCTGTCGTCCGTCCCGCCGCGACCGTCGACGCCCGTCGCGCCGCTCCCGGCGCCGTACCCGGCCTCGCCGCTCACGGCGCCGCCGCCACCACCGGCCCACCCGCGGAGCTGTCCTGCGCGATGGCCTCGTGGTGGCGGATGACCTCCTCGACGATGAACGCGAGGAACTTCTCCGCGAAGACCGGGTCGAGATCGGCGTCGACGGCCAGCGCCCGCAGCCGCGCGACCTGCCGGCGCTCGCGCTCCGGGTCGGCCGGGGGCAGCCCCCGCTCCGCCTTGAGCCGGCCGACCTGCTGCGTCGCCTTGAAGCGCTCGGCCAGCAGGTGCACGAGCGCGGCGTCGATGTTGTCGATGCTGTGCCGCAGCCGCGCGAGCTCCGGCGGGGCGGCGTCCGGCACCGTCACGCCGGTCAGGCCGACTTCTCGCGCGGGGTGCGCTTCTCCCGCGGGGTGTCGCGCGGGACCAGCGTCGGGTAGACGTTCTCGAGGACGACCTCGCGGTTGACGACCACGCGGGCGACGTCGTCGCGGCTCGGCACCTCGAACATGACCTGCTGGAGGACCTCCTCCATGATGGCCCGCAGACCGCGCGCCCCGGTCCCGCGCAGCAGCGCCTGGTCCGCGATCGCCTCGACCGCGTCCTCCGTGAACTCCAGCTCGACGCCGTCGATCTCGAACATGCGCTGGTACTGCTTGACGAGGGCGTTGCGCGGCTCCGTGAGGATGCGCACGAGCGCGTGCTGGTCCAGCCGGTTCACGGAGGCCACCACCGGCAGGCGCCCGATGAACTCGGGGATGAGACCGAACTTCTGCAGGTCCTCGGGGCGCACCTCACCGAGCAGGTCCCCGTCGCCGTGCGCCTCGACGAGCGGCGCGCCGAAACCGACGACCCGCTTGCGCGCCCGGGCCGCGACGATGTCGTCGAGGCCGGCGAACGCCCCCGCCACGATGAACAGGACGTTCGTCGTGTCGATCTGGATGAACTCCTGGTGGGGGTGCTTGCGCCCGCCCTGCGGCGGCACCGACGCGGTCGTGCCCTCGATGATCTTCAGCAGCGCCTGCTGCACGCCCTCGCCGGAGACGTCGCGCGTGATCGACGGGTTCTCGCTCTTGCGGGCGATCTTGTCGATCTCGTCGATGTAGATGATGCCCTGCTCGGCCTTCTTCACGTCGAAGTCGGCGGCCTGGATGAGCTTGAGGAGGATGTTCTCCACGTCCTCGCCGACGTAGCCCGCCTCCGTGAGGGCCGTGGCGTCCGCGATCGCGAACGGGACGTTGAGCATCTTGGCCAGCGTCTGCGCCAGGTACGTCTTGCCCGTGCCCGTCGGCCCGACGAGCAGGATGTTGGACTTCGCGATCTCGATGCGGTCCTCGCCACCCGGGCTGCGCGGGGTCTCCCCCGCCTGCACGCGCTTGTAGTGGTTGTACACCGCCACCGCCAGGGCCCGCTTGGCCTGCTCCTGGCCGATGATGTACTGCTCGAGGAACTCGAAGATCTCCTTCGGCTTCGGCAGCTCGACGAGGCCGACCTCCGTCGCCTCCGCGAGCTCCTCCTCGATGATCTCGTTGCACAGCTCGATGCACTCGTCGCAGATGTAGACGCCCGGCCCCGCGATGAGCTTCTTGACCTGCTTCTGCGACTTGCCGCAGAAGGAGCACTTGAGCAGGTCAGCGCCGTCCCCCATCCGAGCCACGTGCGTCTCCCTCCTCCGTCGGGTCCCGCGTCCGCGGGTCCGGCCGTGCCGTCGTGCCCCCGGCGCCGGCCGGGTCGTGCTGGCCGCGACGGCGGTGCCGCCGCGGAACCGTGCCGGTGGACCGTATCGGCCGTCCGACGCCACCGATGACCGACCCGCCGGTCCGTCACCGTCCTGCTCCCCCATTCCACACCACGGCGGGGGCCGTGTCAGCCGCGCCGCGCGGGTCGTGCGCACGCCCCGCACCGGTGCGGCGAGGACACCACGGGCCCGGCGGGAGGTACCCGCCGGGCCCGTGGCCCGTCCGACGTCAGACCGGCTGCACGACGGTCGGGCGGGCGCCCTTCCGGCTCTCGAGCACCTGGTCGACGATGCCGTACTCCTTGGCCTGCGCGGCCGTGAGGATCTTGTCGCGCTCGATGTCCTGGCGGACCAGCTCGACGTCGCGGCCCGTGTGGTGGGCCAGCGTCTCCTCGAGCCACTCGCGCATGCGGATGAGCTCGTTCGCGTGGATCTCGATGTCGGAGGCCTGGGCGTAGCCGCCGCCCTCCATGGCGGGCTGGTGGATGAGCACCCGCGCGTTCGGCAGCGCCAGGCGCTTGCCGGGCGAGCCCGCGGACAGCAGCACCGCCGCGGCCGACGCGGCCTGCCCGAGGCAGACCGTGGAGACCGGCGACTTGATGTACTGCATCGTGTCGTAGATCGCCGTCAGCGCCGTGAAGGAGCCGCCGGGCGAGTTGATGTAGAGCGTGATGTCGCGGTCGGGCTCGCTGCTCTCCAGCACCAGCAGCTGCGCCATCACGTCGTCGGCGGAGGCGTCGTCCACCTGCACGCCGAGGAAGATGATGCGGTCCTCGAACAGCTTGGTGTACGGGTCCTGCCGCTTGTAGCCGTAGGCCGTGCGCTCCTCGAACTGGGGCAGGACGTAGCGGCCCGCGGGGCTCGCCGGGGCGCTGCCGCCGAAGCGGCCGGGGCTGCCGGCCAGCCGGCCCGCCCGCGCCATGAACTGGTACTCGTCGCTCACAGGTGTCTCCTCGAGAGGTCCGTCAGGGGGTCCGGGGCGGGGGCGGTCAGTCGGTCCCGCCGCCACCGGTGACCGAGCCGGAGCTGGCCACCACGTGGTCGATGAACCCGTACTCGAGGGCCTCGTCGGCCGTGAACCAGCGGTCCCGGTCGGCGTCCCGGTTGATGTCGTCGACGGACTTGCCCGTCTGCTGCGCCGTCAGCTCCGCCAGCACGTTCTTCATGTGCAGGATGAGCTGGGCGTTGATGCGCACGTCGGTGGCCGTGCCGCCGATGCCGCCCGAGGGCTGGTGCATCATCACGCGGGCGTGGGGCAGCGCGTACCGCTTGCCCTTCGCGCCCGAGGAGAGCAGGAACTGCCCCATGGAGGCGGCCATGCCCATGGCGATCGTCGCCACGTCCGGCTTGATGTACTGCATCGTGTCGTAGATGGCCATCCCCGCGGTGATGGAGCCGCCCGGGGAGTTGATGTACAGCCAGATGTCCTTCGTCGGGTCCTCGGCCGCGAGGAGCATCAGCTGCGCGCAGATGGCGTTCGCGTTCTCGTCGCGGACCTCGGAGCCGAGCCACACGATGCGCTCGCGCAGCAGCCGGTTGTAGATGCTGTCGTTGAGGCCCAGCGTGGCCCCGTCGGCACGGGCCACCGCCGGCAGCCCGCCGGTGGCGTCCCGGCCCGCCAGGGCCCGCTCGTCCACGCCTCGCTCGTTCACGTGAAGCTCCCTCGTGTCGCTGCTGCCAGGGCCGTCACCGGCGGCGGGGACGCCGCCGGGCCTGACCTTCGCCAGTGACCCTAGTGCCCGACAACGACACGCCCCGCGCCCGCGGTACCCGGTTTCGCTGTCGGCGCACCCTGCCCGCCCGCGACTCCTCGAGGACGCCGCGGAGATCCCGCGGGGACGCCGGAGGGGGCCCCGCGACGTGCGGGACCCCCTCCGGACGGGCGTGCGGACGGCTCAGGCCTCGGCGGCCGGGGCCTCCTGGGTGACGGCCTTCTTGCGCGTGGCCTTCTTCTTCGGCGCGGGCGTGGCCTCCTCGGCGACGGGCGCCTCCTCGGCGGGCGCCTCGTCAGCCGGCGCGTCGGCGGGCTCGGCCTCGACGACCACGGCGTCGACCTCCGCCTCGACCTCCGTCGCCGTGCCGTCCTGCTCGAGGGCCTCCTCCGACTGCGCGGCGTCCTCGGCGGCGTCCTCCTCGTCCGTGCCGATGAACTCGGACAGGTCGACGGCGGCACCGGCCTCGTCGGTGATGGTGACGCGGCGCAGGGCGACGGCGAGCGCCTTGGAGCGCGCGACCTCGGCGACCATGGCCGGGACCTGGCCCTGCTCGTCGACGGTCTTGATGAAGGTGTTGGGGTCCATGCCGTACTGGCGGGAGGCGGCGACCAGGTAGTCGACGAGCTCCGGCTGGCTGACCTTCACCGCGAGCTGCTCGGCCAGGGTGTCCAGGAGGATCTGGTTGCGCAGGGCCGTCGTGGCCTGCTCCGTCACCTCGGCACGGTGCTCGTCGTCGGCGAGGCGGTTCTCCGACTCGAGGTGGCGGTGCACCTCGGCCTCGACGACGCCCGCCGGGACGGGGACCTCGACGCCGGCGACGAGCGCCTCGAGGAGACGGTCGCGCGCCTGGACGGCCTGGTTGGAGGACTTCGTGCGGGCGACCTGCTCGCGCAGGTCGGCGCGCAGCTCCTCCAGCGTGTCGAACTCGCTCGCGAGCTGGGCGAACTCGTCGTCCGCCTCGGGGAGCTGGCGCTCCTTGACCTGCTGGGCGGTGACGGTGACCGTCGCCTCCTCGCCCGCGCGCTCGCCGCCGACGAGGGCGGAGACGAAGGTCGTCGTCTCGCCCGCCGACAGGCCGGTGAGGGCCTCGTCGAGGCCGGCGAGCATGTTGCCCGAGCCGACCTGGTAGGAGACGCCGGAGACCTCGTCGACCGTCTCCTCGCCGATGACGGCCTTGAGGTCGAGGACGACGTAGTCCGTGTCCTGCGCCGGGCGGTCGACGCCGACGAGCGTGCCGAAGCGCTCGCGCAGCGCGTCGAGGCGGCCGGTTACGTCCTCGTCGGCCACCTCGGGGCTGTCGACGGTCAGCGCCAGGCCGTCCAGGGCCGGCAGCTCGATCGTCGGGCGCACCTCGACCTCGGCGGTGAACTCGAGCTGGCCCTCCTCCTCGCCCTTGACGAGGCCGGGGACCTTCGTGACGTTCACCTCGGGCTGGCCGAGCGGGCGCAGCTTGTTCTCGCGGACGGCCTCCGCGTAGAAGCCGCCGAGGCCCTCGTTGACGGCGTGCTCGATGACGGCCGGGCGGCCCACGCGCTGGTCGATGATGCGCGGCGGGACCTTGCCCTTGCGGAAGCCGGGCACCGTGACCTGCTGGGCGATGTGCTCGTACGCGTGCGTGATGCTCGGACGCAGCTCGTCGTACGTCACCTCGACGGTCAGCTTGACCTTGGTGGGCTCCAGGGTCTCGACGGCGCTCTTCACTGATGCTCTCCCATGATCGGGGTGGTGCGGACGGGTCCTGACGGGTACAGGTGCCGCGGCGGCCTGCGCCGGCCCCCGCGCGGCCGGGGGCCGGGCAGGGGTGCGCTCGCCGCGCGCGCGACCCTCGATGGTACGTCAGGACCCGCCCGCCCCGATCAGCGTGCTCCGACCCGGGCGGTCGGACAGGGGGCCCGGCTCAGCGCGCCACGTCGTGGTGGCGGCCCTGGCGGTGCGTGTCGCCTCCCATCGACAGCAGGGACTCGTCGGGCGTCGACGCGTCCTCGTAGCGCAGGAGCGCGCCGATGCCGTCCACGAGGTCGACCGACCCCGCGTCCGCGAAGGTGACGCCGCTGTCCGTGCCGACGGCCGCGTCGAGCAGCGCGATGTCGGCGCGCAGCTCGTGCTGGTCCGCCTCCGGCACGCCGAGCGCGTCGAGGTCCGCCCTCGACAGCCCGATCTGCAGCGGGTCGATGCCCACCCACAGGGTGCGGTCGGCCAGCGGCGACCCGGGCTGGGCGGTGCGCTCGTCGAGCACGAGCTCCGACACCTGGGCTCGGCGCAGCGCCTCGACGACGTCCCCGAGCTGCGTGACGGCCGCACCGGCCCGCCCCCGCTCCGCCCGGAACCGGTCGAGCACGCCCTCGCGCCGCCGAGCGCGGACGGCCGTGAGGACGTCGCGCACGCGGTCGGCGAACACGTCCTCCTTGACCCCGTCGGCCCGGGACCCGCCGGACAGCTCGACGACGAGCTCCTTCGCCGCCGCCCCCAGCGCCTCGTGCACGAGCGCCACCGCCCGCACGTCACCCGTGAGCACGACGACCTCGGGGCGCCGCTCGGTGACCAGGCGGTCGACCTCCGCCGCCACGGCCGCCGCGTTGCGCTCCCACGAGTCCTCGGCGCGGCTCTGGAACCGCCGCTGCGACCACCCGCCCGTCGGGACCTTGCGCAGCTCGTCGTGCCCGCCCTCGACCGTGCGGTCGGGCGCGCCGCCCGGGGTGACGCCGTGCGACCACGTGAGGTCGGCCCCCGACCGGTCCACGGCGACGAGCAGGTGGGCCACCTCGCCGTCCGTGGCCAGCGCCGCACCGAGGAGCGCCGGCTCCGCACCCCAGCAGGCCTCGTCGCGGGTCGGCGGCACCGCCAGGACGCGGTCGAGGACGACGCCCTCGGCCGTGGCGACGAGCACGCGGCCGTGGGGGCCGCCGACTCCCGTCGGCTCGGTGACGACCTCGTCGAGGTGCGCGAGCACGTCCTCGGCCGCGCCCTGCTGCACGAGGTCGCGCCGCAGCCCCTGCCACCGGTCCTGCAGCTCGCGCTCGCTGCGCGTGTCGGCGCGCGTCGCGTCGAGGTGGACGGTCGCGAACGGGCCGCTGCGTCCGACGAGGGGCTTCATCCAGTCGAGCTTCATCAGTGTGGACCTCCGGGTCTCGCTCTGGACGGCCGCGCGCTCCCCCGAGCCCCGCGGCCGTGACCGGTGCCGCCGGCACCGGCTCCCCGCCCACTCTGCTCGTCACGGACCTGACCTGCCACCGCATACCCGGCACGTCATCTGCCGCGGAGGCCGGCGGCGCGCCCTCGTCGTCGGGATGGCGGGATTCGAACCCACGACCTTCCGCTCCCAAAGCGGACGCGCTACCAACCTGCGCCACATCCCGTGCGGGGCGAGTGTAGTGACGCCCGCACGGGCCGCGTCAGCGCCGGTCGTCGATGCGGTCCAGCCGTCGCAGCAGCGCCCCCTCGCGCAGCGCCCACGGGCAGATCTCGACGCCGTCGACGTCGAGCGCCCGCATCGTCTCGGCCGCCACCACCGCACCGCCGAGGATCTGCGGCGCCCGCTCCGCGGTGATGCCCGGCAGCTCGGCCCGCGCCTCGGGGGCCAGGCGCGCCAGGCGCGGCACCCAGTCGGCGAGCTGCGCACGGCCCATGCGCCACCGCTCGTCCCGCCCGACGACGTCGACCTGCATCCCCGCCAGCCGCGCGAGCGACCGGAACGTCTTGGACGTGGCGACGACGTGGTCCGGCCGCGGGACGGCCGCGAGCGCCTCGACGGCCGGGGCCAGCGTCGTGCGCACGTGCTCCCGCAACCGTTTGAGGTCGTCCGGCGAGGGCGGGTCGTCGGGCAGGAAGGCGCGCGTGGTCCGCCCCGCCCCCAGCGGCAGGGACAGGGCGACGTCCGGCTCCTCGTCGATCCCCGACGCGATCTCCAGCGACCCGCCGCCGATGTCCAGCAGCAGCAGGCGCCCGGCGGCCCACCCCTGCCAGCGCCGCGCCGCGAGGAAGGTCAGGCGGGCCTCGTCGGGCCCGGACAGCACCTGCACGGCGGCGCCGACGCGCGCCTCCACGGCCGCGAGCACCTCGGGCCCGTTCGTCGCCTCGCGCAGCGCCGAGGTCGCCATCGCCAGCACCTCGTCCACGCCGTGCTCCCGGGCGAAGGTGAGCCCGGCGTCGACCGCGTCGAGGATGAGCGCCACGCCCTCGTCGACGAGCCCGCCGTCGCCGTCGAGGTACCGCATGAGCCGGACCACGCGCCGTGCGGAGCCGACCGGGCTGGGCCGTGCCCCGTGCCGCGCGTCCACCACCGCCATGTGCACGGTGTTGGAGCCGATGTCGAGCACGCCCAGCCGCAGGTCCTCCGTCACGGGCGCGACCCTAGCGGCGGCGAGCGGCTACCCTGGGCGCGGCATCCGGGGCGGCACGGCTCGGGCGGCTCCCTGCGGGCCCCTCGTCACACGCCCCTGACCAGCGCGGACGTAGCTCAATGGTAGAGCCCCAGTCTTCCAAACTGGCTACGCGGGTTCGATTCCCGTCGTCCGCTCCACATCCACCATCGGTGCGCTGCCACGAGGCAGCAGGAACGCCCGCAGGACGTCGACGAAGGCGTCGGGCCGTTCGGAGTGCACCCAGTGCCCGGCGCCGCGCACGGTGACCGACCGCGTCCGCGGGAAGAGCCGGCGCATGGGTGCCGCGTGCTCCGGGCGCACGTACGACGAGCGCTCCCCCGCGACCCACAGCACCGGCCCGTCGAAGGTCGCCGCGGAGCCGTCGGGCCGCAGCACCTCCGGGAAGCCACCGATCGTCGGCAGCTCCCGGCGCAGCAGCGCGAGGTTCGGCTCCCACGCGAACCCTCCGTCCGTGGCCCGCAGGTTCTGCAGGAGGAACAGCCGCACGCGCTCGTCGGGCACGGCGGGGGCCAGCAGCTCGTCCGCGTCCGAGCGCCGCACGACCCGTTCGAGCGGCAGGGCGGCCAGGCTCGCCAGCAGGTGCTCGAACTCCCCCGCCCCGCTGCTCTCGGCCGGCGCGATGTCGACGACGACGAGCCGCTCGACGAGGTCCGGCCGCGTCAGGGCGAGCACCATGGCGACCTTGCCGCCCATGGAGTGCCCGACGAGGTGCACGGGCCCGTCGGCGGCGTAGCGCTCGTCGAGCAGGTCGGCGACGAGACCGGCCACGACGGGGTAGTCGACGGTCGTCGTCCAGGCGGAGGCGCCGTGGTTGGGCAGGTCGACCAGGACGGACCGCAGCTCCGGCGTCAGCGCCTTGGCGACCTGCGTGAAGTTGCGCCCCCGCCCGAACAGGCCGTGCAGCAGGACCACCCGAGGTCCCTCCGTGCCGACCTCCGTGACCCGGAGGCCCGCCGCGGGGTCGTCCCGCCCGTCACCGTCGTTCCCGTCGCCGCGCACCCCGTCACCGTAGACGCGCCGGGACCTCGGTCCCTGTCGCGCACGACCGGCCGGGGGCAGCGTGAGGACGACGCGCAAGGGGGCGCGCCACCGGTCGGGGAGGTGGGCACGGTGAGGGGCACGCTGCGGGGCACGTCGCGGGGCACGTCGCGGGGCACGTCGCGGGGCACGGTCGAGGCCGCGCGACGACGCCGGCCGGTCGGGACCGCCGTGGTGGGGGCCGCGCTGGCGCTGGGCGCGCTCGGTGCGGTGCCGGCCACGGCGGCGGACGTCGCGCCGCCACCGGCCGGGGCCGCGGCGACCGCCGACGCGCTGGACGCGGCGGTGCAGCGGTGGCTCACGACGCTGTACCGCGTCGGGGTCGGCCGGGACCCCGAGCCCGGGGCCGTCGAGCACTGGTCGGCCGCGCAGGCCGCCGGCGTACCCCGTGCAGCGGTGGCGTCGGCGGTGCTGGCCGGTCCCGAGGCGCGCACGACCTTCGTCGCCGGGACCTACCGGGAGCTGCTGGGACGGGAGGCGACGGCCGCCGAGCTGACGTACTGGCTCGGGATGCTCGACCGGGGCTTCACGCGGCTGCAGGTCGTCCAGGCGGCGGTCGCCTCGCTCGAGTACCACGACCACGCCCGGGACCGCGGCCTGCAGGTGTCCGAGGCGCTGTACGCCGACCTGCTGCGCCGGCCGATCCAGCGGGAGGAGTACTGGTACTGGTACGGCAAGGGCCACCTGGAGAACGCGCTGTACCCGTGGACGTACGGCTGCTGGCTCGGGCCGCGGGTGCTGTGGGGCGACGAGCACCTCACGCTCCTCGTCACCGACCTCTACGCGGCGTACCTCGGCCGCGAGCCGGAGCGCGACGGGCTCGACGGCTGGCTCTTCGCGCTGCACCAGGGCCTCGACCCGGAGGATCTCGGCGTCGCGCTGGCCGCCTCCGACGAGGCCCGGGCCGTCGCGGCGCGCGGCTGACGCGCACCGGGAGGACGACCTCGCCGGAGGGCTCAGGTCCGGCGGCGTGCGTGCCGATGGGAGGGGGTCGACCCCCCGTCGGCACGGACCGCACCCACCGGAGCACGCCATGTCCACCGCCGTCCTCACCGCTCCCGCCGCCCTCGTCGCCGGCACCTCCCCCGCCACTCACGCCGCCGCCGCCCTCCCGACGCCGCACGCCGTGCCCGGCGCGCGCGGCGCGGTCGTCGTGCTGCGCGGCACGGACACCGCGACCGGCCGCGTCGGCACCTGGCACGTCACCCCGCTCGAGGGCACGGACGCGTGCGAGGTCGAGCACGTCGAGGGGCACGTCATGAGCGAGGCCGTCTGGATGCAGACCGCGAAGACGTCCGTCGCGATGACGGGTGGCGAGGTGGCCGAGCTCGTCGCCCGCGTCGAGCCGTGCTGCTGACCCCTGCCTGACCCGCTGCTCGACCCGCTGCCGACCCGCTGCCGACCCGCTGCCGACCCGCTGCCGACCCGCCGTCGGCCGCGTCCCGCCGGCCACGGCGCCCGAGCCCCCTCCCGTCGACGGAGGGGGCTCGTCGTCGTCCGGGGGCGGCGCCACGCCGGCGTCACCCGGACGGGGTGACGCGTCGCGGGCATCTTTGCGGGGCCTCCGTCGTTACGGGTACCGTCGCCGCGCCCGCGGTCCCCGCTCGTCGTCCTGCCAGGGACGCCGTCCGGCCGCGGCTCGCGACCCGGCCGTCCGCACCGGGACGGATGCAGGACCGGCACATGACCGGCACATGACCGACACGGCACCGATCTCATGGGAGGGGACGAGCGTGCTGCACCGCACCGCCGGCCGCCCGTGCACGTGCCCGTCCGCCGACGCCGTCGTCGGCCGCCCCTGTCGCTGTCGCTAGAGCGCCGGTCCCCCTCCGTGCGAGGGTGGGGCTGCCCTGCAGCAGCCCGTCCGGACCCGGCGCTCGCCCCGGGGGCCTGCACGTCCCGTCGCCGGCCCGGCATCCACCGCGCACGCGGCCCCGCACGGCCCTCGTCGGGAGGACGTCCCGGCACCCACACCCGCAGCCGCACCGCCGCACCACCCCGGCGCCGCGCCGGACCCACCCCTCACCCTCCTCGAAGGAGAACGACCCACCATGGCCCGCATCTACGACGACGCGACGCAGCTCATCGGGAACACCCCGCTGGTCCGGCTCAACCGGATCACGGACGGCGCGCAGGCCACCGTGCTGGCCAAGCTCGAGTTCTACAACCCCGCGAACTCGGTGAAGGACCGCATCGGCGTCGCGATCATCGACGCGGCCGAGCAGTCCGGCGAGCTGCCCCCCGGCGGCACGATCGTCGAGGCGACGTCGGGCAACACCGGCATCGCCCTGGCCATGGTCGGCGCGGCCCGTGGGTACGACGTCGTCCTCACGATGCCCGAGACGATGTCGAAGGAGCGGCGGGCCCTGCTGCGCGCGTTCGGCGCCGAGCTCATCCTCACCCCCGGCTCCGAGGGCATGAAGGGTGCCGTCGCGCGGTCCGAGCAGATCGCGGCCGAGCGGCCGGGCGCGATCCTCGCGCGCCAGTTCGCCAACGCGGCCAACCCCGCGATCCACCGCGCGACCACGGCGGAGGAGATCTGGGCAGACACCGACGGCGCGGTCGACATCTTCGTCGCCGGGATCGGCACGGGCGGCACCATCACGGGCGTCGGGCAGGTGCTCAAGGAGCGCAAGCCGGGCGTGCAGGTGGTGGGCGTCGAGCCGGCCGAGTCCCCGATCCTCAACGGCGGCGCCCCCGGCCCGCACAAGATCCAGGGCATCGGCGCGAACTTCGTCCCGGAGATCCTCGACCGCGAGGTCTACGACGAGATCATCGACGTCGACGCGGAGACCTCGGTGAAGGTCGCCCGCCGGGCCGCCGCCGAGGAGGGCCTCCTGGTCGGCCTGTCCTCCGGCGCCGCCCTGCACGCCGCGACGCAGCTCGCCCAGCGGCCGGAGAACGCCGGCAAGACGATCGTCGTCATCGTCCCGTCCTTCGGGGAGCGGTACCTGTCCACGATCCTCTACGCCGACCTCATGGACTGACCGGTCCGCTCACCGGTCCCGAGCACCGGGGTCTCGTGCGCCCCTCGTCGCCCGCCCACCGCGGCCGACGAGGGGCGCACGCCCGTCGCTCGCCCCGCCCACCGATCCGCCCCACCGATCCGCCCCCACCGATCCGAGGCACCGCATGACCACGCACCCGCCCTTCCTGGCCACGCTGCAGGAGGACCTGCGGGCCGCCCGCGACCACGACCCGGCCGCGCGCAGCCTGCTCGAGGTGGCGCTCGGCTACCCCGGGGTGCACGCCGTGTGGGTCTACCGGCTGGCGCACCGCATGTGGCAGGTGCCCGCACTGCGGCTGGCCGCCCGCCTGCTCAGCCAGGCCACGCGCAGCGCGACCGGTGTGGAGATCCACCCGGGGGCGGTGCTCGGGCGGCGGCTGTTCATCGACCACGGCATGGGCGTGGTGGTCGGCGAGACGGCGGTCGTCGGCGACGACGTCGTGCTCTTCCACGGCGCCACGCTGGGCGGCACGTCGATGCGGCACGGCAAGCGGCACCCGACGCTCGGCGACCGGGTCGTCGTCGGGGCGGGGGCCAAGGTCCTCGGGCCCGTCTGGGTGGGCGACGACGCGCGCATCGGCGCGAACGCCGTCGTCATCCGCGACGTGCCGCCGGACAGCACCGCGGTGGGCGTCCCGGCGACGGTGCGCCGCCGGCCGGCGCCGGTGCCGCCCTTCGTCGCCGAGGTCGACGACCCCGCGATCTACATCTGACCCGCCGCGGGCCGCGCCGCGCCGTCCGCGCCGCCTCCGAGCCCGGCTGCCCGGAGCGCCCCGACGACGGCGGGCAGGTCGGCCGGGTCGGTCTGGAGAGCCAGCGTCGTCGCGACGGACCCGGACCAGCGCCGGGCCTGCTCGGTGAGGTCCGCCGGCGTCCCGACGAGCGCCACCTCCCGCACGAGCTCCGTGGGCACGGCGGCGGCGGCCCGCTCCCGGTCCCCCGCGCGGAAGCGGGCCTCGACCTCGTCGAGCACCTCGGCGAACCCGAGCCGGTCGAGTGCCGCCCGGTGGTGGTTCGCGCCCGGCGCACCCATGCCGCCGGCGTACAGGGCGACGAAGGGCCGCACCCGGTCGGCCGCGCTCTCGACGTCCGGCCCGAGGGCCACCGGGACCGTCGCGACGACCTCGAACGCCTCGGGCGGCCGCAGCCGCGGGTCTCGGCGCGCGAAGCCGTCGGCGAGCTGCTCGCGGACCCGCTCGTCGGCGGACGGGGTGACGAACAGCGGCAGCCACCCGTCCGCGATCTCCGCCGCGAGCGCCACGTTGCGCGGACCCTGCGCGGCCAGCAGGACCGGCAGGTCGGCACGCAGCGGGTGCAGCGTCGGGCGCAGGGCGCGACCCTGGCCGCTGCCCTCCGGCTCCGGGAGCGGCAGGCGGTAGAACTCGCCGTCCGCGCGCACGGGCCCCTCGCGCCGCAGGACCTGGCGCACCACGGCGACGAACTCGCGCGTCCGGGCGAGCGGCCGCGCGTAGGGCCGCCCGTACCAGCCCTCGACGACCTGGACGCCCGACGCCCCCAGGCCCAGGACCGCCCGCCCGCCGGAGAGGTGGTCGAGCGTCATCGCGGCCATGGCCGTGGCCGTCGGCGTGCGCGCGTCGACCTGGGCGACGGCCGTGCCGAGCCGGACCCGCCGGGTGCCCGCACCCCACCACGCCAGCGGCGTGAAGGCGTCGGAGCCGTAGGCCTCGGCCGTCCAGACGGAGTCGAGCCCGAGCGCGTCGGCCCCGGCGACCGCCTCCGCGACGCCCGCTGGCGGCCCCGCCGACCAGTAGCCGGTGTGGTACCCCAGCGCGGGCGCTGCGTCCCGGTCGTCCACGTGCCCGTCCCCTCCGGCGCCGGCCCCGTCGCCGTGCCACCACCGCCACGGTAGCGGCCCATGGCAGCGCCGGGCGGTGAGCCGGGGGTCGCTAGGGTCCCTCCCGTGGACGAGGAGTACCTGGAGACGGTGCTCGACCTCGTCGCGGCCATCCCGCCCGGTCGGGCGACGACCTACGGCTCGCTCGCCGAGGCCGCGGCCGACCGGCTCGAGGCGGCGGGCGGACAGCGCCGCGGCGGGCCGCGCCAGGCGGGGCGGGTCCTCGCGCGGGCCGGGTCCGGCGTGCCGTGGTGGCGCGTCGTCGACGCCGCCGGGCGCCCGCCCGCCCGGCACGCCGACCGCGCCCTCGCGCACCTGCACGCGGAGGGCACCCCGCTCGCGCCGGACGGCCGCCGCGTCGCGCTGCGGGCGGCGGCGTGGTTCCCCTCCGACGACGCAGGGGTTGCCGACCGATGAGCGGCTCCGGCGCACCGCCCGCCACGGACCTGCGGCGCACGCTCGACGAGTACCGCGGCCGCCGCGGGGTGGTACGGCTGCTCGAGGTGCCGCCCCGCACCTACCTCGCGGTCGACGGCGCGGGCGACCCGGACACGGTGCCGGCCTACCCGGCGGCGCTCGCCGTGCTGTACCCCCTGGCCTACGCCCTCCGGGCGGCGGCCCGGCGCGAGACCGGCCGGGTCCACGTCGTCCCGCCCCTCGAGGGGCTGTGGTGGGCGGACGACCTGCGGGCGTTCACCTCCCGGCGGGACAAGACGGTGTGGCGGTGGACGCTGCTGCTCCTCGTCCCGCCGTGGGCGCCGGTCGAGCTCGTGGCGACGGCGCGGGACGACCTCGCCCGCCGTCGCCCCGCCCTCCCGCTCGACCACGTGCGGCTCGAGGCGCTCGACGAGGGGCTGTGCGCGCAGACGCTGCACGTGGGCCCCTACGACGACGAGGGGCCGGTCCTCGCCGACCTGCACGGGGCCTTCCTGCCCGAGCACGGGCTGGTCCCCACCGGCCGGCACCACGAGGTGTACCTCGCGGACCCGCGACGCACCGCGCCCGAGCGCCTGCGCACCCTGCTCCGGCAGCCCGTGCGGCGGGCGGACGCCGCCCCCGCCGGCGGCTGACCACTCACGTGGCGTCAGGCGGCACCGGGCGCCGAGGAAAGGACGTGCCGCCTGCGGGTGCGGCCGGGCACGATGCGGGCATGGTCACCACCACGCCCGCGCCCGTCGTCGTCGCCCCCGCCCTCCCCGACGGGTACCGCACCGTCACCGTGCCGCCGGAGCGCGAGGCGGAGTACCGCGAGGTCGACGGCCTGGCGTTCGCGATGCCGAGCACCCCGGAGCTCGAGGCGCAGCTGCCCCTGACGGTCCCGTTCGAGCGCGCGATGGCGGTCGAGGCCCCCGACGGGACGCTGGCCGCCGTGCACGGCTCCTACGCCTTCCGGCTGCCGGTGCCCGGCGGGTCCGTGGCCTGCGCTGGCCTGACCTGGGTGGGCGTGCGGCCCGACCACCGGCGCCGCGGGATCCTGCGGAGCATGATCGCCACGCACCTGGCGCGCAGCCTCGACCGCGGCGAGCCCGTGTCGGCGCTGTGGGCCGCCGAGCCGGCGATCTACGGACGCTTCGGGTACGGGTCCGCCGCCGACTCGGCCACCTGGACGCTCCCCCGCGGCGCCGCCCTCCGCGACGTCCCCGGGTCGGCCGCGCTGACCGTGCAGCTGCGGACGGCCGACGTCGAGCGCGACTCCGCCGTCGTCGAGGCCGTGCACGCCGCCTGCGCGGACCGGCCGGGCTGGATGACGCGGGAGACGGACGTCCTGCGCCGCCGGGTCTTCCTGGACCCGGTGCCCTGGCGCGACGGCGCCGAGCCCCTGCGCCTCGTGACCGTCGCGGCACCGGACGGGGAGGTCCGCGCCTACGCGCTCTTCGCCCGCGCCGAGAAGTGGGAGGCCACCGGCGCCGCGGCGACCGTCCGCGTCCGCGACCTCGCCGCGCGCGACGCCGCCGCCGCCCACCGGCTGTGGTCGTTCCTGCTCGACCTGGACCTGACGGCCACGGTCCGCACCCCGGGCCTCGCGCTCGACGACCCCCTGGCCGCGCTGCTCGTCGACCCGCGGGGACGCGCCACGCTCGCGGACAACCTCTGGGTGCGGCTGCTCGACCTGCCCGCGGCGGTGGCGGCCCGGCGCTGGAGCGGCGACGTCGACGTCGTGCTGGAGCTCACCGACGCGCTGCTGCCCGGCAACGCGGGGCGCTGGCGGCTCGTCACCGGCGCGGCGGACGCCGACGGCCTGCGCGACGCCCGGCTGGAGCGCACCGACGACAGGCCCGCCGTCCGGCTGGACGTGCGCGAGCTCGGGGCGGCCTACCTCGGCGGCCGGTCCTTCGAGGCCTTCGCACGGGCCGGGCTGCTCACGGGCGAGTCGTCCGCGCTCCGGAGGCTGGACGTGGCCGCCCGCTGGCCGGTCGCTCCGGTGTGCAGCTGGGTCTGGTGACCGCACGGTGACCCGCGGGCCGGGCCCGACCGGCTAGCGTCGCCGCCCGTGCCCCCGACGAGCCGCCGCCGAGACGCCACGCCCGCCGACGCCGCTGCCGGTGCCCGCGGCCACGCCGTCCCGGCCGGGCTCGTCACCGCGGTCGTCGGCTTCACCAGCGCCTTCGCCGTCGTCCTCGACGGCCTGCGGGCGGTGGGCGCCACCCCGGCGCAGGCCGCGAGCGGGCTGCTGGCCGTCACCGTCGCCATGGGCGGGGCCACGCTCGTGCTGGCGCTGCGGACGCGGATGCCCGTCACCGTCGCGTGGTCGACGCCGGGCGCCGCGCTGCTGGCCGGCACGGGGGCGGCCGCGGGCGGCTGGGGGCAGGCGGTCGGCGGGTTCCTCCTGTGCGGCCTCCTGCTGGCGCTCGTCGGACTGGTCCGGCCGCTGGAGGCGCTCGTCCGCCGCATCCCGGTCCCCGTCGCGCAGGCCATGCTCGCGGGCGTGCTGCTGCCGCTGTGCCTGCGGCCCGTGACGGCGACCGTCGACGCCCCGGCGCTCGTCGGGCCCGTGGTGCTCGTGTGGCTCGTCGTGCTGCGGCTCGCGCCGCGCTGGGCCACGCCCGCCGCCATCGCGCTGGCGGTGGCCGTCGCCGTCGTCGCCGAGCAGCGGTCGGGGCTGGGCGGGGCGACGCTGCTGCCCGCCCCCGTCTGGACGGCCCCGGAGCTCGGCCTGCCCGCGCTCGTGTCGGTGGCCCTGCCGCTGTTCGTCGTGACCATGGCCTCGCAGAACATCCCCGGCCTGGCCGTGCTGAGGGGCTTCGGCTACACGCCGCCGCTGCGGCCGGTCATGCTCGTGACGGGCGTCGGCACCGCCCTGGCGGCGCCCTTCGGCGGGCACGCCGTGAACCTCGCCGCCATCAGCGCCGCACTGGCCGCGGGGCCGGAGGCCGGGGCGGACCGCGGCCGCCGGTGGGTGGCCGCCGTCACCGCCGGGCTCGGCTACCTCGTTCTCGGCGTCGGCTCGGCCGCCGCCGCCGCGGTGGCGCTGCAGGCACCGGCGGGCCTCGTCGCCGCGGCCGCCGGCCTGGCGCTCGTGCCGACCTTCGCCTCGTCGCTGGCGGGGGCCTTCGGCGCGGAGGAGGGCCGCACCCCGGCCGCCGCCGCGCTGCTCGTCACCGTCTCGGGCATCAGCGTCGCGGGCGTGTCCGCCGCGTTCTGGGGCCTGCTCGCGGGGGTCGTCGTGCACGTCGCCCTCGCGCGCCGCCGGGGCTGAGCCAGGGCGGCGGCGGGGCGGCCGGGCCGTCAGCGGGCCTCGTACTCCGACATCAGGTCGATGCGCCGCTGGTGGCGGGGGTCGTGGCTGTACGGCTCGGCGACGAAGGTGTCGACGAGCTCCACCGCCTCGTCGATGGTGTGCTGCCGCGCCCCGATCGACACGACGTTCGCGTCGTTGTGCTGCCGCGCGAGCACCGCCGTCGCCGCGTTCCACGCCAGCGCCGCCCGCACGCCGCGCACCTTGTTCGCCGCGATCTGCTCGCCGTTGCCCGACCCGCCGATGACCACCCCGAGGCTGCCCGGGTCCGCCACGACCGCCTCCCCCGCCGCGAAGCAGAACGGCGGGTAGTCGTCGAGGGCGTCGTAGGTGTCGGCCCCGTGGTCGACCACGTCGTGCCCCTGGTCCCGCAGGTGCTCCACCAGAGCCGTCTTGAGCTCGTACCCGGCGTGGTCGGAGGCGATGTGGATGCGCATGGCGTCATCCTGCCGCACCCGCCACGGGCTGCGCGCCTACGCTGGCGCCATGACCGAGCCCACCCACGAGCCCGCCCCCGGGCCCGACACCGCGCCTGCCTCCGCGCCCGGCTCCGCGCCCGACTCCGCGCCCGACTCCGCGCCCACCGCCACCGGCACCCGCAGCGGCATCGACCCGGCCGCCCTCGACCCGGCCGTGCGCCCCGCCGACGACCTCTTCCGGCACGTCAACGGCCGGTGGCTCGCGAGCCACGTCATCCCCCCGGACCGCGCCGCGGACGGTGCCTTCCGCCGCCTGCACGACGAGGCGGAGGTCCAGGTCCGCGACATCATCACCGAGGCGGGCGAGCGCGTGGCCGCCGGGACGGCGAGCGGCGTCGAGGCCAAGATCGGCGCGCTCTACGCGTCCTTCATGGACACGGACGCGATCGCCGCGGCCGGGCTGGCGCCGCTCGCCGCGGACCTCGACCCCGTGCTGACCGCGTCGTCGCGGGAGGAGCTCACGCAGGCGCTCGGCACGCTGCAGCGCGCCGGGGCGCTCTCGGCCGTCGGGTTCTGGGTCGACAACGACGCCAAGGACCCCGAGCGCTACGTCGTGCACCTCACCCAGGACGGCCTGGGCCTCCCCGACGAGTCGTACTACCACGACGCCACGCACGCGGACGTCCTGGCGGCCTACCGCCCGCACGTCGCGCGCATGCTGCGCCTGGGCGGCGTGGCTGCCGAGGAGGACGCCGCGCAGGCCCTGGCCGCGCGCGTCGTCGAGCTCGAGACGCGGCTCGCGGGTCACCACTGGGACGTCGTGAAGGACCGCGACGCCGAGCTGACCTACAACGCCACGACGCTGGCGGACCTCGTCACCGATGCACCGGGCTTCGACTGGCGCGCCTGGGTGGCCGCGCTGGGCGCGCCCGAGGGGGCGATGGACCGCCTCGTCGTGCGCGAGCCGTCCTACGCCACGGGATTTGCGGCCCTGTGGGCGTCGGCGGACCTGGAGGACTGGCGCGCGTGGGCGGCGTACCACGTCGTCAGCGCGCGGGCGCCGTACCTCACCGACGAGCTCGTCGAGGCGAACTTCGACTTCTACGGGCGCCGGCTGACCGGTGCGCAGCAGCTGCGGGACCGCTGGAAGCGCGGCGTGTCGGTGGTCCAGGGCGCGCTGGGCGAGGCGGTGGGCGAGGTGTACGTGTCGCGGCACTTCCCGCCCTCGCACAAGGAGCGGATGGAGGTGCTCGTCGCGCACCTCGTCGAGGCCTACCGCCGGTCCATCACGGGGCTCGACTGGATGGGCGAGGAGACGCGCCAGCGCGCGCTGGCCAAGCTCGAGCGGTTCACGCCGAAGATCGGCTACCCCGCCCGCTGGCGCGACTACTCGGCGCTGGAGGTCGCGCCCGACGACCTGCTCGGGAACGTCCGGCGCGCGTCGGCGGCCGAGCAGGACCGCGAGCTGGCGAAGATCGGGCGCCCGATCGACCGCGACGAGTGGTTCATGACGCCGCAGACGGTCAACGCCTACTACAACCCGGGGATGAACGAGATCGTCTTCCCCGCCGCGATCCTGCAGCCGCCGTTCTTCGACGCGGAGGCGGACGACGCGGTCAACTACGGCGGCATCGGCGCGGTCATCGGCCACGAGATCGGCCACGGGTTCGACGACCAGGGCTCGAAGTACGACGGCGACGGCCGGCTCGAGGACTGGTGGACCGCGGCCGACCGGCAGGAGTTCGAGCAGCGGACGAAGGCCCTCATCGCGCAGTACGACGCCTTCTCCCCCGCGCAGCTCGGCGGCTCGCACCACGTCAACGGCGCGCTGACGATCGGCGAGAACATCGGCGACCTCGGCGGCCTGGCCATCGCGCTGAAGGCCTACGCCCTCGCGCTCGGCACCCCGCTGGAGGAGGCGCCCGTGCTCGACGGCCTCACCGGCCTGCAGCGCGCGTTCATCGGTTGGGCGCAGTCGTGGCAGGGGAAGTACCGCGACGAGGAGCTGGTCCGGCGGATGTCGACCGACCCGCACTCCCCCGACGAGTTCCGCTGCAACGGCGTCGTGGCCAACCTCGACGAGTTCTACACCGCGTTCGACGTGCAGCCCGGCGACGCCCTGTACCGGGCGCCCGAGGAGCGCGTGCGGATCTGGTGACCCCTGCCGGGTCCGGCGCGTCGGCGCCGGACCCGGGAGCAGGTGCGGGTGCGGGCGCAGGGGACGCGGCGCTCGTCGGCGGACGCCGCGAGGCCCGCGTCAGGGCAGCGTGACCAGCTCGCCGCTCGCGAGCCGGAACCCCGTCCCGGTGCCCGCCTGCGCGCACGTCACGCCGTCCGTCCCGCTCGTGCAGGTGAAGTCCCCCACGGTGCTCGTCGAGCCGTAGTCGAGCACGGCCGCGTCCGCCGCCGGTGCGGGTGCCGCGTCGAGGCACGGAAGCGTGACGCCCGAGGCGTCCAGGACGACGACGGGCCCGCGCGTGGCCGTGCAGGACGGGTCCTCCGGCGGCGTCCACCGGTAGGAGCCGATCGTGCAGGTCACGGTCTCCTCCGTCATGTCGCACGAGATGTTGCCGCTCGGCAGGCGGAACGCGGCCGGCCCCGGGTCGGCCGTCGGCGTCGCCGCCGACCCGGAGGGTACGGCGCCGCCGGTGGCCGGCGCCGGTGCCGCCGACGGGTCCGTGCCCGTGCCCGTCTGCGTGCCCGTCTGCGTGCCCGTCTGCGTGCCCGATCCGCTCGGTGAGGTGCCGCCGAACAGGGTCAGGCCCGCCACCACGAGGAACGCGACCACGAGCAGCGCGACGACGACCGCGAGCGCGACGACACCACCGCCGGGCCCGCGCCGGGCCACCGGCGCCGGCGTCCCGGGCGGCACCGGCGGCGGCTGTGCCGCGGCGCCCATCAGAACTGGGGCCCGGCCGTCCGCGAGCGCTTGAGCTCGTAGAAGCCGGGGACGGTCGTGGCCAGGACGAGCCCGTCGTACAGGCGCGCCGCCGCGGGGCCGGTGGGCGCGGGGGTCATGACGGGCCCGAAGAAGCCGGTGCCGTCGATCGCGACGACGGGCGTGCCGACGTCCTCGCCGACGAGGTCGATGGCCCCCTGGTGCGAGGCGCGCAGCGCGTCGTCGACGGAGTCCCCGCCGGCGACGTCCGCGAGATCCGCCGGCAGGCCCACCTCGGCCAGCGACTCGGCGGTGATCGCGTCGAGGTCGCTGCGGCCGCCGGGGTGCCGGCGGGTGCCCATCGCGTCGTAGAGGGGCTTGAGCACGCCGTCCCCGTGCGCGGCCGCGGCGGCGACGAGCACGCGCACCGGGCCCCACGCCTGGTCGAGCATGCGCCGGTAGCCCTCGGGCAGGTCGCGGCCCTCGTTGAGCACCGCCAGGCTCATGACGTGCCAGTGCACGTCCACGTCGCGCTGCGCGGCGACCTCGTCCATCCATCGCGACGTCATCCACGCCCAGGGGCAGGCGGGGTCGAACCAGAAGTCGACGCGGTGGCGCTGCGCGAGCACCTCCTGCGTCGTCGCGTCCGCCGTGCCGGTCGTCGTCGTCACCGTGCCTCCTCGAGAGCGCTGCCGTCGTGGGCCGAACCGCAGCAGTCTCGCCGACGCGGTGCCCGGCGCGCACGCCGACACGGTGCACGACACCGCGCACGACACCGCGCACGACACCGTGCACGACACCGTGCACGCGAGGGGTGTCGGGGGGACGTGGAAGGATCGCGGACGTCGACGGCCCCGCCCGCGGGGCCCACCGTGCGAGGACCCCGAGGAGTCGTCTGTGCCTGGAGAGAACCTGACGCGTGCCGAGGCGCGGGAGCGTGCCGCGGTCGTGCGGACGCAGTCGTACGAGGTCGCGCTGGACCTGACGACGAGCCCGAAGACCTTCGGCTCCCGCACGCTGATCCGGTTCGACGCGACGCCGGGGGCGGGCACGTTCGTCGACCTCATCGCACCGGCGGTGCACGAGGTGGTGCTCAACGGCCGCGCGCTGGACGTGGCGGACGTCGTGGGCGACTCCCGGATCCGGCTCGACGGGCTCGCGGCGAGCAACGAGCTGCTCGTCGTCGCGGACTGCGACTACATGCACACGGGCGAGGGCCTGCACCGGTTCGTCGACCCTGTCGACGACGAGGTCTACCTGTACTCGCAGTTCGAGGTGGCGGACTCCCGCCGCGTCTTCGCGGTCTTCGAGCAGCCCGACCTCAAGGCGACCTTCGCCTTCACCGTCACGGCACCGGCGCACTGGACCGTGGTGTCGAACTACCCGCAGGTGGGTGAGCCGGAGCCCGTCGAGGGCGGCGTCAACGCCAACGGCGGCCGCGACGAGGGCACTGCCGTATGGCGGTTCGAGACGACGCCGCGGCTCTCGTCGTACGTCACGGCCGTCGTCGCCGGGCCGTACCACGCGGAGCACGGCGAGCTGACGAGCAGCGACGGCCGGACGATCCCGCTGGGCGTGTACTGCCGGCGCTCCCTGGCCGAGCACCTGGACACCGACGCGATCCTCGACGTCACGCGCGCCGGGTTCGCGTTCTACGAGGAGCAGTTCGACTTCCCCTACCCGTTCGCGAAGTACGACCAGCTCTTCGTCCCGGAGTTCAACGCCGGCGCCATGGAGAACGCCGGCGCGGTGACGTTCCTCGAGTCCTACGTCTTCCGCTCCAAGGTGCCGGAGGCGACGGTCGAGCGACGCGCGACGACGATCCTCCACGAGCTGGCCCACATGTGGTTCGGGGACCTCGTCACCATGCGCTGGTGGGACGACCTGTGGCTCAACGAGTCGTTCGCCGAGTACGCCTCGACGTTGGCCGCCGCGGAGGTCACGCGCTGGACCTCGTCGTGGACCACCTTCTCCTCGCTGGAGAAGAGCTGGGCGTACCGGCAGGACCAGCTCCCCAGCACGCACCCGATCGTCGCTGACATGCGCGACCTGGAGGACGTCGAGGTCAACTTCGACGGCATCACCTACGCCAAGGGCGCCAGCGTGCTCAAGCAGCTCGTCGCCTGGGTCGGGCGTGAGCAGTTCTTCGACGGCGTGCGCGCGTACTTCGCCGAGCACGCCTGGGGCAACACGGAGCTGCGCGACCTGCTGACCGAGCTGGAGACGACGAGCGGCCGCGACCTGGCCGCCTGGTCCCGGCTGTGGCTCGAGCAGGCGGGCGTCACGCTGCTGCGTCCGGAGGTGACGACGGCCGAGGACGGCACCATCGCCTCCTTCGCGATCCTCCAGGAGGTGCCCGACGAGCACCCGGTCCAGCGGCCGCACCGCCTCGCCGTGGGCGGCTACGCGCTCGACGACGCCTCGGGCCGGCTCGAGCGCGTCCTGCACGTCGAGCTCGACGTCGACGGCGAGCGGACCGAGGTCCCCGAGCTCGTCGGGCAGCCGCGCCCGCCGCTGCTGCTCGTCAACGACGAGGACCTGGCCTACGCGAAGGTCCGCCTGGACGAGGAGTCGCTGGCGGCGGCCGTGTCCTCGCTGGACGCGTTCGACGACTCGCTGCCGCGCACCCTCGTCTGGGGCGCGGCCTGGGACGCGACGCGCGACGCCGAGACGCCGGCCCGGGACTTCGCCGCGCTCGTGCTCGGCAACGTCGCGGCCGAGACGGACTCCTCCGTCGTCCTCGTGCTGCTGCGCCAGCTCGCGACGACGCTGGACCTCTACGTGGCCCCGGAGCACCGCGACGAGGTCCGCACGGCGGCGGCCGACCGGCTCCTGGAGCTGGCCCGCTCCGCCGAGCCCGGATCGGACACCCAGCTCCAGCTCGTCAAGGCCTTCGCGGCCCGCGCGGCCACGCCCGCCCAGCTCGACGCCGTCGCCGGTGTCCTCGACGGCAGCGCGACGCCCGAGGGCCTCGCCGTCGACACGGACCTGCGGTGGGAGCTGCTGGTCTCGCTCGTCGCGGGCGGTCGGGCCGGCCAGGGCGAGATCGACGCCCAGCTCGAGCAGGACGCCACGGCCACGGGGCAGCGGGCCGCGGCCACGGCCGGCGCCGCCCTGCCGTCGGAGGAGGCCAAGGCGCAGGCCTGGGCCCGCCTCGTCGACACCGACGACCTGCCCAACGCCGTCCAGGCGGCGACGATCGCGGGCTTCGGCCGCGTGCACGACCTCGGCCTGCTCGTGCCGTTCGTGGAGCCGTACTTCGAGGCTCTCGAGCGGGTGTGGGCGGAGCGGACGAACGAGATGGCGCAGAACGTCGTCGTCGGCCTCTACCCGACGGCCCTGGCCGGGCACCCGGAGGTCGACGTGCTGGCCGCCACCGACGCCTGGCTCGAGGGCCACCCCGACGCCGCACCGGCGCTGCGACGCCTGGTCGTCGAGGCGCGCGACGGCGTCCGTCGCGCCGTCGCCGCGCAGGAGGCCGACCGCCGCCGCTGAGGTCCGGTGCCGCGTGCGCCCCTCCTGACGCGGGACGTCGGGCCGGGTCCTCAGGACCCGGCCCGACGCCATCACCCCGTGCGGCGGAGCGACCGCAGCCAGCGGTCGACCTCGCGGGCCGAGGAGAGGCGCAGGACGGACGGCCCCGACGAGGGGGTGGCCCCTGGCCTCGCCGTCCGTGAGGCGGCGGGCGGGACGGCCTGCGCCGCGTGCAGCGCGCCGTAGCGCGCCCGGTAGGCGTGGTGCTGCGTCCAGGCCCAGAGCACCACGTTCTGCTCGGGGTCGCGGAGGAGCAGGTTCCTCAGCCGTTCCCTGTTGCCGTGCCACAACGGCTGCCGCGTCAGACCCCGTCGGAGCGTGCGACCCAGCACGCGACGCATGACGACGCGCCGCGGCAGGTCGAGCCACACCACCAGGTCGGCCTCGTCGTCGAGCATGCCCAGCAGCCGCGAACGCCAGTTGCCGTCGACGACCCAGCCCTCGCGGCCCGGCCCGGCGAGGAAGGCGGCGACCAGCGCGCGCCCCTCCGCGGGGTCGCGGTGCAGCCAACCGGCCTGCCAGAAGACCTCGTCCAGCTCGAGGTGCGCAACCTCCAGCGCGTCGGCCGCCCGCCGGGCGAGCGTCGTCTTGCCGGCACCGGAGTTCCCGACCACGCGGACGCGGCGCGGCGCGGCGGTCACGACCCGTTCATCACCCGGGCCAGGGACCGCAGGCGCGAGCTCTCGACGAGGTCCTCGACGAGGACCGGGCGCCCGGAGCCGTCGGCCAGCGGGACCTTCCAGTTCGGGTACTCCTGGTCCGTGCCGGGCTGGTTCTGCGCGCGCCGCTCGCCGACCGCGTCGGCCAGCGAGACGCCCAGCAGGGCCGCCGGGGACGCCTGGATGTAGCGGTGCAGCGCCTCGACGACCTCGCGCTCGCTCGGGTCCTCGCCGAGCAGCCCGCGCCCGCGCAGCAGACCGAGCATCCGCTCGCGCTCCTCGGCCGCCTGCGCGCGGACCTGGTCCACCGGCTCGGTGAGCAGCCCGAGCCGCTCCCGGATCGCGACGTGCTCGTCGGCCAGGTAGCCGGCGGTCGGCGGCAGGTCGTGCGTCGTCACCGTCGCCAGGACGAGCCGCCGCCACTTCTCCGGCGCCAGCGGCCCGCCCTGGTCGTCGTACTCGAACCACAGGATCGAGGTGCCGAGCACGCCGCGCTCGGACAGGTAGTCGCGCACCCACGGCTCGACCGTGCCGAGGTCCTCGCCGATGACGACCGTGCCGGCGCGGTGCGCCTCCAGGGCGAGGATGCCGACGATCGCCTCGTGGTCGTACTTGACGTACGCGCCGAGGGCCGGGGACTGCCCGCGCGGGATCCACCACAGCCGGAACAGGCCGATGACGTGGTCGATCCGGATGGCGCCCGCGTGCCGCAGGATCGTGCGCAGCATGTCCCGCCACGGCCGGTACCCGGCGCGGGCCAGCTCCTGCGGGTGCCACGGCGGCTGGGACCAGTCCTGGCCCTGCTGGTTGTACATGTCCGGCGGCGCGCCGACGGACGCCTCGGGCGCCAGCACGTCGCGCAGCGCCCACGCGTCGGCACCGCCCGGGTGCACGCCGACCGCGAGGTCGTGCATGATCCCGAGCGCCATGCCGCCCGTGCGCGCGGCCGCCTGTGCGGCGGCGAGCTGCTCGTCGGCCACCCACTGCAGCCAGCGGAAGAACTCGACGCGGTCCGCCAGCTCCGTGCGGGCGGCGGCGACGAGCGGCGAGGACAGGTCCCACGCCTCGTCGGGCCAGTCCTGCCCCGCGTAGCGCTCGGCCAGTGCGGACCACAGCGCGAAGGTGTCGAGGCCCGTGCCCTCCTCGGCGCAGTAGGCCTCGAACGCCCGCTGCCGGGCACCCGTCCGCGGCGCCGCGAACACGACCTCGAGGGCCGCCTTCTTGGCCGTCCACGCGACGTCACGGTCGATCGGCCCGGTGTCGGTGTTCAGCGCGCGGGCCGGCTCGGCCGCCCATTCGACGAGCGCACGGTCGGCGGAGGACAGGTACGCCGCCTCGCGCACCGCCTCGGGCCGGACGAACAGCGGGTTGACGAACCGGCGCGTGGTGGGCAGGTAGGGCGACGGCGTCATCGGCGTCGTCGGCTCCGCCGCGTGCAGCGGGTTGATGAGCAGGAAGTCCGCGCCGCACTCGCGCCCGGTGAGCCAGGCGATGTCGGCGAGGTCGACGAGGTCCCCCACGCCCCACGAGTCGCGCGAGCGCACGGAGTACAGCTGCGCCATGAGGCCCCACACCCGCTCGCTGTCGCCGAGCGCCGGCGTCAGCGTGAGCCGGGCCGGCGTCACGACGGCCGGGCTGTGCCCCTGCGCGCTGGGTCCCTCCACGACGACCTCGTGGTAGCCCAGCGGCAGGTCGTCGGGCAGGGCGAACGTCGCCCGCCCCACGCGGCGGCCGTCCACCGTGCGCGGCTCGACGAAGGCGTCCGCCTGCTCCAGGTCACGGCGGCCGCCGCCCGCGTCCGGGTCGATCTCGACCCACGCGCGCACCGGGTCGCCGTCGGTGACGTGCACCGGCACGTGCACCGACCGGCCCTGGCGGGTCACGACGAACGGCGGCAGCACCTGGCGCCACGGGGTGTCCTCCGCGTTGCGCAGCGCGAGGTCGACGAGCGCCGGGGAGCCGGCGTCGACCCCGAGCGCCCCGAGCACGTGCCGCAGCGTCGACGCCGACGGGGTCTGGCGACGCCCGTGGTAGTCCCAGAAGTCCGTCGTGATGCCGTGGAGCTCGGCGAGGCGGAGCAGCGCGTCGGAGGGGTGGTCCACGTCGTCGGTCACGCGTCGATCCTGCCATCCACCTGTCCGTCTGTCCGGGCGGGCGCCCGTCGTAGCCTTGCCGACCATGACCGCCACCCCCGGGGCCCCGGCCCTGCGCTACCCCGATGCCGAGCGCCTCGACCTCGTGGAGGACCTGCACGGCCACGCCGTCGCCGACCCCTACCGCTGGCTCGAGGACGCGGACGCCCCGGCGACGCAGGCGTGGTCGGCCGCGCAGGACGACCTGTACCGCACCTACCGGCGCCGCTGGGACGAGCCGTCGGGCGCGCGGGCGGACGGGCCCTTCGCCGGTCCCGCGCTCACCGCTCGCCTGGGCGCCCTGCTGGGTGCCGGGTCCGTCTCGCTGCCGGTGTGGCGCGGGGAGCGCTGCTTCGCCTCGCGCCGGGTGGGCGACGAGGAGCACGCGCGGGTGCTGGTGCGCGAGCCGGCGGTGCCGGGTGGGGGCACGGGTGGGGGCACGGGTGGGGGCACGGGTGCGGACACGGGCGGGGCCGGCGGTGAGGTCGAGCGCGTCCTCGTCGACCCGCTGGCGCTGGACCCCGCGGGCACGACCACGCTCGACGCGTGGCGGCCGTCCCTCGAGGGCGACCTGCTGGCGTACCAGGTGTCTACGGGCGGCACCGAGGAGAGCGTCCTGCACGTGCTCGACGTGGCGACGGGTCGCCCTGTGGACGGCCCGATCGACCGCGCCCGCTACTCCCCCGTCGCCTGGCTGCCGGGCGGCCGCGCCTTCTTCTACGTGCGCCGGCTGCCCCCGGAGGACCTCCCCGCCGACGAGCGCCAGTACCACCGGCGCGTCTGGCTGCACCGGGTGGGGACCGACCCCACGGCCGACGTCGAGGTGTTCGGCGCAGGGCTGGCGACCACGAACTACTACGGCGTGACCGTCTCGCGCGACGGCAGGTGGCTCGTCGTGTCCGCCTCGGCCGGCACCGCGCCGCGCACCAACGTGTGGCTCGCGCGGATCGACGCCACGCCGGACGACGAGGGGTCGGCCGCGGCCCCGGCCTTCACCGAGGTCATGGTCGGACGGGACGCGCAGGCCGGGGTGTCGGTCGGCCGCGACGGTCGCCTGTACGTGCACACCGACCTCGACGCCCCCCGGGGACGCCTCTGCGTCGCCGACCCCGCGGCGCCCGGGGTGGAGGGCTGGCGGACGCTGCTGCCCGAGGACCCCGGGTCCGTGCTGGAGCACGTGACGCTCGCCGACGACGGCGACCCCGAGCGGCCCGTCCGCCTGCTCGCCTCCCGCCGCCGCCACGCCGTCAGCGAGATCACCGTGCACGACCCGGCGACGGGCGAGCCCCTGCCCGGCGACGCCGGCCGGGTCGCGCTGCCGGGGCTCGGCTCGGTGTCCGGGCTGGCGACGCGCCCGGAGGGCGGCCACGAGGTCTGGTTCTCGTACACCGACCACACGACGGTCCCGCACGTGCTGCGCCTCGACGCGCTGACGGGCACGACGACGCTGTGGGCGGCACCGCCCGGCGTCGTCGCGGACCTGCCGGACGTCCGCGTGCAGCGGCTCGAGGCGACGAGCGCCGACGGCACGACCGTGCGCGCGTTCGTCGTCGCCCGGGCGGACGCGCTCGACGCCGACGGACGGCCGCTCGCCCCCGCACCGACCGTGCTCTACGGGTACGGCGGCTTCCAGATCTCGCTCGAGCCCGGGTACTCCGCCTCCACGCTCGCGTGGGTCGAGGCGGGCGGCGTGCACGTCGTCGCCAACCTCCGCGGCGGGGGCGAGGAGGGCGAGGACTGGCACCGCGACGGCATGCGCGGCGCCAAGCAGCACGTCTTCGACGACCTCGTCGCCGTGGCCGAGCGGCTCGTCGCCGATGGGTGGACGACGCCCGACCGTCTCGCCTGCTGGGGCGGCTCCAACGGCGGCCTGCTCGTCGGGGCGGCGGTGACGCAGCGACCCGACCTGTTCGCGGCGGCCGTCTGCTCGGCGCCCCTGCTCGACATGGTCCGGTACCAGCGCTTCGGCCTGGGCACGACGTGGACGGAGGAGTACGGCGACGCCGACGACCCCGTCGAGCTGGGTTGGTTGCTCGGCTACTCCCCGTACCACCGCGTCGTGCCGGGCACGGCCTACCCGGCCGTCCTGTTCACCGTCTTCGAGGGCGACACCCGGGTGGACCCGCTGCACGCCCGCAAGCTCGCCGCCGCCCTCCAGCACGCGACGAGCGCGCCCGCCGACGAGCGGCCGGTGCTCCTGCGCCGGGAGGTCGGCGTCGGCCACGGCGGGCGCGCGCTGTCGCGCACGATCGCGCTGACCGTCGAGCAGCTGCAGTTCGTCGCCGACCGGACGGGGGCGGTGCGGTGACCGCCACCCCCAGCCCCACCCCGGACCTCGTCGACGCCGGGCTCGAGCGCGGGCGCGCGGGCCTGGACTGGCTGCTGGGGACGCCGCTGCAGATCGTCATCATCGTGGTGGCGGGGCTGGTCGCGGTGGCCGTGCTACGCGCGCTCATCCACCGCGTCACCGACCACCTGGCCGACGGCCGGCCCGTGTGGCGGCGGGGCGTGCTCGGGCAGATCAGCGAGCACGAGCGGGCGGCCGTGCTCCTGCGGGCCAACCCACTCGCCGCCGCCCGGCGCGCCCAGCGCTCGCGCACGGTGGGGTCGGTGCTGCGCTCGGCGTCCTCGCTCGTCGTCGGGACGATCGTCGTGGTGCTCGTCCTCGACGCCCTGGGCATCAACATCGCGCCGTTCATCGCGTCGGCGGGGATCGTCGGCGTCGCGCTCGGCTTCGGCGCGCAGAGCCTCGTCAAGGACTTCCTCACGGGGCTGTTCATGCTCGTCGAGGACCAGTACGGCGTCGGGGACGTCGTCGACGTGGGGCCGGCGACGGGCACCGTCGAGGCCGTCGGCCTGCGCGTGACGCGGATCCGTGGGGACGACGGCACCCTCTGGTACGTGCCCAACGGCGCGGTGCTGCGGGTGGGCAACAAGACGCAGGGGTGGTCCGCCGCGACGGTCGAGGTGGACGTCGACTACTTCGTCGACCTCGACGAGGTGCAGGCCCTGCTCGAGGAGGCCGCGCGACGCGTGGCCGCCGACCCCGGGCTCGGCGACGCCGTCGAGGGCGCGGCCGACGTCGCGGCGATCGAGCGCCTCAGCGCCGAGGCCGTCACGGTCCGGCTGCGCGTGCGGACGCGCCCCGCGCAGCAGTGGGCCGTGGCGCGGCGGCTGCGGCTCGAGGTCCGCCGCCTGCTGGAGGAGGCGGGCATCCCGCTGGCCGGGCAGCGCGACGCGCTCGCCGCGCACCGCGAGCGCACCCTGGGCGCCGCGCTCGGCGACACGGCTGGCGACACGGCCGGCGACGGCGCCGCGTCGTCGTCCGCGGACCGTGCCGCATCCAGCCCTCCGCAGGGGTAGGGACGGGGGCCGGGGCGGGGCGGGCCGTCAGCCCCAGGTGAGCAGCGGCTGCCCGGCCGTCAGCGCGGTGCCGGGCGCCGGCACGTCGGCCAGCGCGCCCGCGTCGGCCTCGAGAGCGACGACCGGGCAGACGGTCGCGCGGCCCCCGGCGGCGACCGCCGCGGGCGACCAGGTGATGACGCGCTCGCCGGCGGTCACGCGCTGCTGCGCCGCGACGTGCACGGTGAAGCCCTCGCCCCGCAGCTCGACCGTGTCGATGCCGAGGTGGACGAGCACGGAGCGCCCGTCGTCGTCCTCGACGACAAAGGCGTGCGGGTGCACCGTCGTCACGACGCCGGCCACCGGCGCCAGGGCCGTCAGCGACGCCGCGGCCTCGTCGGGCTGCACCGCGATGCCGGGACCGACCATCTCCTCGGCGAAGACCGCGTCCGGGACGTCCGACATCGCCACGGCACGCCCGTCGACCGGGCAGAGCACCGGGGCGGGCGTGCGCGCCACGCTCAGCGCAGGCTGTCCAGCTCGGCCGCGAGGTTGTCCGCCTCCGGCCCGACGATGACCTGCACGATGCGTCCCGACCGGACGACGCCGAACGCCCCGCTCGCCTTCAGCGCGGCCTCGTCGACCAGCTGCGAGTCGCCGACCTCCACCCGGAGGCGGGTGATGCAGGGCTCCAGGTCGACGACGTTCCCGTCGCCACCCAGCGCCGCGAGGATCTGCTCCGCCTTGCTCACCGTGCTCCTCCGTGTCCCGCACGTCGGGGCGACGCGCGGGGACCAGGGTAACCCTCCTGCACGCGACGGCCACGGCACGGGTGCAGGTCCTCCACGCGGGGCCTGCTCGAGCCGCCGGTCGAGCCCCCGGTCGAGCCCCCGGTCGAGGATCCGGTCGAGGATCCGGTCGAGGATCCGGTCGGGGATCCGGTCGAGCGTTCGGCGGGGACGTGGTCGACGACCTCGCGGTGCGGGCCCGGCACCTCGACGGGCCTTCCGGGACCTGCGTCCCGCCGCCGGCGCGGCCGCCCGCGGCAGGCTGCGCCCCGGCGTCGCCACCAGCGACGACGCCCCCGCGCCGGGCCCCGGCGCGGCGCGCTGGCGCGGTGGGCGCCGGGTCGGCCACACTGCCCCCACGCACCCCGCGACGACGAGGAGGTCCGACCCGGTGAGCGCCACGACCACGGTCCTGCCGGGGCTGCCCGCGAGCCCCGGCCGCACGTCCGGGCCCGCCCTGCGGCTGCCCGACCCGGTGCTCGAGCCGCCCGCCGGTGTGCGCGTGCCGCCGTCGGGCGACGTGGCGGCCGCCGCGGCGCGGATCGCCGACTCCTCGCACCGCGTCCGCGCGGCGCTGGAGGCCGACGCGGCCCGGGTGGAGGGGGACGCCCGGGAGATCCTGCAGGCCACGGCGGCGATCGCCGCGGACCCCGCCCTGCTGGACGACGCGCGGCGCCGCGTGCTCGAGGAGCACCTCGTGCCCGAGCGGGCCGTCTGGGAGGCCGCGGCCGAGGTCGCCGCCATGTTCGAGGCGCTCGGCGGGGTCTTCGCCGAGCGCAGCCACGACGTCGTCGACGTGCGCAACCGGATCGTCGCCGACCTGACGGGCCGCCCGGCACCCGGCCTGCCCGCGTGCGACCACGCGTACGTCCTCGTGGCCGGCGACCTCGCCCCGGCGCTGGCCGCCACCCTTGACCGGGCGCGCGTGCGCGCCATCGTCACGGCGACCGGCGGCCCGACGTCGCACACCGCGATCATCGCGCGCTCGCTCGGGGTGCCCGCCGTCGTCTCCGTCGACGGGCTCGTCGCGGCGGTGCACGACGGGGACGTCCTCGTCGTCGACGGGGACGCCGGGACGGTCACCGTCCGGCCAGAGGCGGGCGACGAGCCCGCCGACCTCGCACCCGCCGGCGCCCCGGTCTTCGCCGGCCGCGGCCTGACCGCCGACGGCGTGCACGTGCCCCTCCTGGCCAACGTCGGCACGCCGGCGGAGGCGCTCGCGGCGGCGGCCGCCGGGGCCGAGGGCATCGGCCTGTACCGCACGGAGTCGAGCTTCCTCGGGCGCACCCTGGCGCCGTCCGTCGAGGAGCAGGTGGCGACCTACCGCGCGGTGCTGGAGGCGTTCGCCGGCCGCACCGTCGTCGTCCGCACCCTCGACGCCGGCGCCCAGCAGCGGCTGCCGTTCCTCGTCGACCACGGCGAGGACAACCCCGCGCTCGGCGTGCGCGGCCTGCGCACCTCCGCCGCGCACCCGGACCTGCTGGAGGACCAGCTCCGGGCGGTCGCCCGGGCGGCGGACGGCTCCGGCGCGGACGTGTGGGTGATGGCGCCCATGGTCGCCACGGTGGAGGAGTCCGACCGGTTCGTGGCGCTCTGCGCCGCGCAGGGGCTGACCACGGCGGGCGTCATGGTGGAGGTGCCGTCGGCGGCGCTCGTCGCCGGGCCGATCCTCGAGCGGGCGGCCTTCGCCAGCGTGGGGACGAACGACCTCACCCAGTACACGATGGCCGCGGATCGGTCGCTCGGCACCGTGGCGACCCTCCACGACCCGTGGCAGCCCGCCGTCCTGCAGCTCGTCGCGCTCACGTGCGCCGCCGGCACCGCCCGCGGCCGGCCCGTGGGGGTCAGCGGCGAGGCGGCGGTGGACCCCGCGCTCGCCTGCGTCCTCGTCGGGCTCGGTGCGGCGCACCTGTCCGTCCGGCCCAACGCGCTCGGGCCGGTGGCGGCCGGGCTGGCCCGCGCGACGCTCGAGCAGTGCCGCGCGGCCGCCGCCGCGGCGCTGGCGGCACCGACCGCGGAGCGCGCGCGCCTGGCCGCGCTCGCGGCCCTGCCCCCCGCCGAGACGGACGTCGTGGCGGCGTAGGCGCGTGCACGACGCCCCGGTCCGGGTGCGCCGGGGCCCGCCACTAGGCTGACGGGGTGCGGACGGACTCCTTCTACGAGGCGGTCGGCGGGCACGCGACGTTCGTCGCGCTCGTCGACGCGTTCTACCGCGGGGTGGCCGACGACCCCGTGCTGCGGGGGATGTACCCCGAGGAGGACCTGGGCCCGGCGGCCGAGCGCCTGACCCTGTTCCTCGAGCAGTACTGGGGCGGTCCGACGACGTACTCCGACACCCGCGGGCACCCGCGGCTGCGGATGCGGCACGCGCCCTACAAGGTCAACCCGGACGCGCGGGACCGCTGGCTGCGCCACATGCGTGCCGCGGTCGACGAGCTGGACCTCGCCCCCCTGCACCGCGCCGAGCTGTGGGACTACCTGGAGCGCGCCGCGCACTCCCTGCTCAACACCTTCGAGGACTGAGGCCGCACCGCGCATGACTCCGCCCGACGAGCAGCACGACGAGCAGCAGCACGACGAGCACGACGCCCCGCTCCCGGAGCCGGACCCCCGCGCACCGCGCGTGACGCGGGCCGACCCCGCCGCCGTCGCCGCCACGCGGGCCGTGCTCGACGCCCTCGACGTGACGCCCACGGGCGAGGACGCGTTCGTCGGCCGGAGCCTGCCCAAGCCCGACGGCCGGGTGTACGGCGGGCAGGTGCTGGCGCAGGCCCTGCTGGCCGCCGCCCGCACCGTCCCCGACGGGCGGCTGCCGCACTCGCTGCACGGCTACTTCCTGCGGGCCGGGGACCTGGCCGAGCCGATCGAGCTGCAGGTCGAGCGGCTGCGCGACGGCCGGTCCTTCTCGGCACGGCGCACGCACGCGCTGCAGCACGGCGAGCCGATCCTGTCGATGATCGCCTCGTTCCAGCCGCCGCAGCCGGGGGTCGAGTTCGCCGACGACGTGCCGCCGCACGTGCCGGAGCCCTGGGACGTCCCGAGCGCGCACGACGTCATGGGCCACGTCGACCACCCCATGGCCCGCTTCTGGACGCACGAGTCGGCGTTCGAGGTGCGGCACGTCGACGGCGCGCTGTACCTGGGGCACGCGGGCGAGAGCACGGGTCGGCAGCGCGTGTGGATGCGCTCGCGGGCACCGCTGCCCGACGACCCCGTCCTGCACCGCGCGCTCGTGGCCTACGCCTGCGACCAGGTGATGCTCGAGCCCGTGCTGCGCCGGGCCGGGCTGTCCTGGATGACGCGCGGGCTGGCGGTGGCGAGCCTCGACCACGCCCAGTGGTGGCACCGCGACCTGCGGGCCGACGAGTGGCTGCTGTACGACCAGACCACGCCGTCGGCCCAGGGCGGGCGCGGCCTGGGCGCCATGCGCGTCTTCGCCCACGACGGCACGCTCGTCGCCAGCGTGGCGCAGGAGGGCATGGTCCGCGTGCCGCAGGGCTGAGCCCCTGCGAACCGGTCGGGCGCGGCTCGCCGCGCGCCGTGGCCCGGCCTGACCGACGATCACCGCATGCCTCGGCTCCGACGTGTCCGCATCGACCAGCCCGGATGGACCCGCGAGCGCGTGGGCGACGGGTTCCGCTTCCTCGACGTGCACCGCGAGCCCATCACCGACCCGGAGCACCTCGAGCGCGTCGAGCACCTGGCGATACCGCCCGCGTGGCAGGACGTGTGGATCTCCCCCTGGCCCAACGGGCACATCCAGGCGGCGGGGCTCGACGAGGCCCAGCGCCGCCAGTACCTGTACCACCTGCAGTGGCGGCAGCGGCGCGACAAGCTCAAGCACGAGCACACCCTCGTCGTGGCGAAGCGGCTGCCGCGGGCGCGCAAGCAGGTGACGGCGGACCTCGCGCTCGACGGGTTCCCGCGGCAGAAGGCCCTGGCCCTGGCGTTCCGTCTGCTCGACCTGGCCTACCTGCGCGTGGGCGGCGAGGGGTACGCGAAGAAGCACGGCTCGTACGGCCTGGCGACGCTGCGCAAGGAGCACGTGGAGGTGCTGCCGCCGGCGCACGACGGCGACGAGGGGCGCGTGCACCTGCACTTCCCCGCCAAGTCCGGGCAGGTGCGCGACACGGTCGTCGAGGACGACGTCGTCGCCACCCTCATCCGCACGCTGGTCCGCCGGCGCGAGCCGAGCCCCGAGCTGCTGGCGTGGCAGGACGACGCCGGCACGTGGCACGACGTGAGCAGCACCGACGTGTCGGCGTACGTCAAGGAGCGGCTGGGCGAGGAGGCGTCGCCCAAGACGTTCCGCACGTGGCACGCGACCGTCCTGGCGGCGCGCGCGCTGGCGGACGCCGGGGACCCGCCGACCTCGGAGCGTGGTCGGCGCAAGGTCGTCTCCGCCGTCGTCAAGGACGTGTCGCAGGAGCTGGGCAACACGCCCGCCGTCGCGCGCGCGTCCTACATCGACCCGCGCGTCATCGAGCTGTGGGAGCGGGGCCGGACGATCGGGCGGACGAGGACGCAGGCCAGCGCGGAGCGCCGCACGCTCGAGCTGCTGCGGTGAGCGGCACGGTGAGCGGCACGGTGAGCGGCACGGTGAGCAGCACGGTGAGCGGCGCAGTGACGGGTGCAGCGCTGAGCCGTCCCTGAGGGCCGTCGCGTGGCCGGCGGGCCCCGCGTGCGGGCCCCGGACGCCGGCACCACACTCGCGGCGTGACCTCCACCACGGGCAGCACCCCCCGGCAGGACCCCGACGACCGGCAGCAGGACGGGCGGCAGGACGGGCGGCAGGACGGACGCGGTCCGAACGCCCGCGGCGGGATCGGCGACGGGCCCGTCCGCACGCGGACGGAGACCGCGGAGGACGACCGCGCCGAGAGCCTGGCGCGCGAGCCCGTCGCCACCACGCTGACCGGCATCGTGCCGGGCACGGACGACGGGGGCCGGCCCCGCCCCGACGCGCCGCTCGTCGCCGTCACCGGCGTCACGGGGTACGTCGGGGGTCGGCTGGTCCCCGAGCTGCTGACGGCCGGCTACCGCGTGCGGGCCGTCGCGCGCCACCCCGACCGGCTGCGCGGGCACCCGTGGCGGGACCAGATCGAGGTCGCCGAGGCCGACGTCTCGGACCTCGAGGCGACCCGCAAGGCCCTGACGGGCGTGCAGGTCGCGTACTACCTGGTCCACTCCCTCGGCTCGGGCCGCAAGTTCGAGGCGACCGACCGGCACGCCGCGCTCGTCTTCGGCCAGGCCGCGCGCGAGGCGGGGGTCGAGCGGATCATCTACCTCGGCGGCCTGTACCCCGAGGGCGAGGACCTGTCCCCGCACCTGGCCTCGCGCCGTGAGGTCGGGGAGATCCTGCTGGCGTCCGGCGTCCCGACGACGGTGCTGCGCGCGGCGGTCATCCTCGGCTCCGGGTCGGCGTCGTTCGAGATGATGCGGTACCTCACCGAGCGCCTGCCCGCGATGACCGTGCCCCGCTGGGTGCGCAACCGGATCCAGCCCATCGCCATCCGGGACGTGCTGCGCTACCTCGTCGGGTCGGCGTCGATGCCGCACGAGGTGTCGCGGTCCTTCGACATCGGCGGTCCCGAGGTCCTCACCTACGAGCAGATGATGCAGCGGTACGCGGCCATCGCCGGGCTGCCGCGACGCGTCATCGTGCCCGTGCCGGTGCTCACGCCCCGGCTGTCGAGCCACTGGGTCGGGCTGGTGACGCCCGTGCCGGCCGGGCTGGCCAAGCCGCTCGTCGCCTCGCTGGTGCACGAGGTGGTGTGCGACGAGCACGACATCGCCGACCTCGTGCCCGACCCGCCGGAGGGGCTCGTCGGCTTCGACCGGGCCGTGCGCCTGGCGCTGCAGCGCGTGCAGGACTCCGCGGTGAGCACCCGGTGGTCCTCGGCGGCCGTGCGCGGGGCCCCCAGCGACCCGCTGCCCTCCGACCCCGACTGGGCCGGCGGCTACCTCTACGCCGACGAGCGGCGGACCGAGGTCGACGCCTCCCCCGCCGCGCTGTGGCGGGTCATCGAGTCGGTCGGCGGCACGCGCGGCTGGTACTCGTGGGGCCTGGCGTGGCGGGTCCGCGGCCTCATGGACCGCGTCGTCGGAGGGCCGGGGCTGCGCCGCGGTCGCTCCAACCAGGACCGGCTCGTCGTGGACGACGTCATCGACTGGTGGCGCGTGGAGGAGGTGCAGCCCGGGCGGCTGCTGCGGCTGCGCGCGGAGATGCGGCTGCCGGGGCTGGCGTGGCTCGAGCTGCGGATCGAGGACGTCGACGGCGCGGACGGTTCCGGGGAGCCCGACGAGGGGTCGCCCACCGACCCGCGCGACGACGAGCGCTGGACGCGGCCGCCGACGGTGTTCGCGCAGCGGGCGCTGTTCCAGCCGCACGGCCTGGCCGGCCAGCTCTACTGGGCGTCGGTGACGCCCTTCCACGGCATCATCTTCGGCAGCATGCAGCGCAACGTGGCCCAGGCCGCCGAGCGCGCGGAACGCGCCCGCCGGACCCCGGCGGTCGCGTCGCGCTGAGGTCCCCGTCGAGGTCCGTCAGGCGCGCGTGCGGCGGCGGAGGGCCACGGGCTCCTCGACGTACGGCTCCCACACCGCGCGCTCGGCCGGGCCGATCCGGCGCGGGCGGCCGGTCGCGGTGTCCATGAGGACGAGGGTGGATTCGGCCCGGGCGTGCACCACCGACGCCGGGTCGGCCGCCGGGCGGTCGCGGACCTCGTAGCAGATGTCCAGGCTCGCGCCGCCCATCCGGCCCAGCCACAGGGCGACGACGACGGGGTCGCGCAGGTAGGGCAGCGGCACGAGGTACTCGATCTCGTGCCGGGCGACGAAGGTCGCCACGGCCGCGTCGGGCCCGGCCTCGAGCACCGCCGTCGCGTGCGGACCCCCGCCCGCGCGGCCGGTGCCGCCGGCCGCCGGCCCGCCCGGGGGCGCCGACCAGAAGGCGGCGATGCGGGCCTCCTCGAGCAGCACCATCATCGCGACGTTGTTGACGTGCGCGTACGCGTCCATGTCCGACCAGCGCAGGTGGACGGGCACCTCGATCCTCGCCATCGCGCCATCATGCCCGCGCGCGGACCCGCTCCCGCACGGGCCCCGCACGTCGCCCGTCACCGGCACGTGACGTCCGCGACCCACGCGCCTGCTACAACCACGGGCGTGCTCACCGTCCGCGACGCCGACCACGTCCTCCTCGACGCCCGCACCGTCACGCGCGGCGACGTCCGCATCGCCGGCGGCCGCGTCCTGGCTCCGGGCGACGACCTGCCGCCCGACGACGGCCCGGACGAGGTGCTCGACGCCTCCGGCTGCGTCGTCACGCCCGGCCTCGTCAACGCCCACCACCACCTCCTCCAGACGGCCTTCCGCACGCTGCCCGGCACGCGCGGGGTCCCCATGGCCCGGTGGCTGCCGACGATGGCGGCCGCCTACGCGGCGGCCGGGCTCGACGCGGGGCTGTGCGCCGCGGCGGCGGGCGCGGGCCTGGCCGAGGCCCTGCTCAGCGGCGTCACCACCGTCGCCGACCACCACCTCACGTGGCCCGCCGGGGCCCCGGTGGCCGACACCGTCGCCATGGCGCAGGCGACGGCCGGCGCGGCGGCGACCCTCGGCGCGCGGCTCGTGCTCGTGCGCGGCACCGCCCGCGACGACCCGCAGGAGGCGGCGCTGTCGGCCGAGGCGGTCGTGGGCGCGCTGGTGCCCGGGGCGGCGGGCGGGCTCCGCGCCGACGGCCTCCTCCAGGTCGCCGTGGGCCCGGCCGGTGTGCACTCCGACGGGCCCGAGACGTTCCGCCTGCTGGCGGAGGTCGCGGCCCGCCACGGGCTGCGCCGCCGGACGCAGGCGAACGAGCAGGTCGACGTCGCCGTCGCGCTCGAGCGGTACGGCCGCCGCCCGCTCGACCTGCTCGAGGAGTGGGGCTGGCTCGCGCCCGACGTCACGCTCGCGCACCTGTGCGGCGTCAACGACGACGAGATCGCGCGGCTCGCGGCGGCCGGCGTGGGCGCGACGCACGCGCCGGGCTGCGACCTGCCGATGGGATGGGGCGTCGCGCCGGTCGCGGCGCTGCGGGCGGCCGGCGTGCCCGTGGGGCTGGGGACGAGCGGCGGCGGCAGCAACGACGCGGGGCACCTGCTGGCCGACGCGCGGCTGGCCCTCCAGGTGGCTCCCCTCGTCGGGCCCCCGCTGGCCGCGCAGGACGTCCTGGGGATGGCGACCGAGGGCGGGGCGGCGGGTCTCGGCCGGCCGGAGCTGGGCCACCTGCGGCCCGGGGCGGCCGGGGACCTGTGCGTGTGGGACGTCTCCGGGGTCGCCGACGCGGGGGTGGCCGACCCCGTCGCCGGGCTGCTGTGGGCCTCCCCCGGCCGCCGGCCGCGGCACGTGGTCGTGGCGGGGCGGGTCGTCGTGCGGGACGGCCGGCTGGTCGCCGCCGACGAGGGGGCGCTCGTCCGGGCCCTGCACGCGCGCGTGGCCCGGCCCTGAGGGGTGTCGCCGCCTACAGCTCCAGCACCAGCCGGGGGCACGCCGCGCGCGAGACGCAGATCATCATGGCCCGCCCGTCGGCGCGCTCGTCGGCGGTGAGGACGGAGTCCCGGTGGTCGACCTCCCCCTCGAGGACCGGCGTCTCGCAGGTGCCGCAGGTGCCCTCGCGGCAGGAGGACAGCACGAGCACGCCGGCCTCCTCGACGACGTCGAGCACCGAGCGCTCCGGCGGCACCGTGAGCGTGAGGCCCGACAGCTCGAGCTCGACCTCGAACGGCCCCGCCAGGACGGGCTCCCCGACGTCCCGCGGCACGAAGCGCTCGAGGTGGAGCGACCCCGCCCGCCGGGTCGCGCTCGCCGCCTCGACGGCCTCCATGAGCCGCGCGGGCCCGCAGCAGTAGACGGTGGCGGCGGGATCGGTCGCCGCGAGCAGCGCGGCCACGTCGAGCCGGTCCCCCTCGTCGCCGACGTGCAGACGGACCCGGTCGGGGTGCTCGTCGGCCAGCGCGGCGGAGAAGGCGAGCGTCCGGCGGGAGCGGCCGGCGTGGACGAGCCGCCAGTCGTGCCCTGCGGCGGCGGCCGAGCGGACCATGGGCAGCAGCGGCGTGATGCCGATCCCGCCGGCGACGAACAGCACGGGCCCGCTCGTCGCCCAGTCGGACGCGTCGTAGGCGAAGAGGTTGCGAGGGCCTCGCACGACGAGGGCGTCGCCGACCGCGAGCGCGTGCGCGCGCACGGATCCCCCGCGGCCCCCGGGCTCGAGGAGCACCGCCACCTGCCACACGGGCGCCCCGGGGACGCCGCACAGGGAGTACTGCCGCTCGAGCGCGTCGGACCCGGTCCCCAGCACGAGGTCCACGTGCGCCCCCGGCACCCAGCCCGGCAGGGGCAGCCCGTCGGCGCGGGCCAGGTCGAGGAGCACGACGCCGTCCGCGATGGGGGTGCGGGCGGCCACGACGACGTCGTAGGCGGTGTCGGCGACGCTCACGGGGCCTCCTGCCGAGCGAGGACCTGCTTGACGACGAGCACGCGGTAGGCGCCAGGTTCTGCTGCGCTGTCCGTCGTGCTGTCCGTCGGGGTGTCCGTCGTGGTGCCGGCGGTGGACCACCGGTGGGGCGTCCCGCCGCGGTAGCGCGCGCAGTCGCCGGCCGCCAGGAGGTGCCGGCCGTGCTCGCCGAGGTCGAGGAGCACCGTCCCGGACACCACGTAGAGGAACTCGTCCTCGACGTGCACGTAGTACTCGCCGGGGTCGGTGTTGGCGCCGACGAACTCCATGGGCTCGAACGGTGCCGGCGACCGTGTCAGCAGCCGGGCCTCGCCCTGCGGGAAGGGGCCGCGGGCGCCCTCGTCGGCGCGGAGCACCTCGGGCCGCGTGTCGCCGGGCGCGCGGGCGGCCGGCACCGCCGCGGCCAGCAGCTCCGCCTGGCTCGTTCCCAGCGCGGCGGCCACGCGGTCGAGCGAGACCATGCTCGCCCGCGTGTGCCCGCGCTCGAGCTGGGACAGGAACGGGTGGGACAGTCCCGCCGCCGCCGCGAGCTGGACGAGCGTGAGCGACCGGCGCCGGCGCAGCGCGCGGATGTGCGCGCCGATGCGGGCGGCCTGCGGGTCGACGACGCGCTCGCTCGCGGCGGGTGGCGCGTCCGCGGACGGGGCGGCGGACGGGGCGGGGGGCGGCATGGGCGCTGACTCTCTCCTGCCGGCGGGGGCGTCGGGGGCGGCGTCGCGAGGCTGTAACGCAACGGGTACCAGCGGTTACGCGACGGAAACGGGCGAGCCGTACATTCCGTCAATGTTCAGCCCATCAACATTGTGGCACGGACCCGCGGCCGGCGCACCGGCCCTCCCGCTCAGCCGTCACGTCGTTGCTGGTCAGAGCGCCGTAGCCGCGCGCCGGACGCCGTCGGAGCGTGCCGCACCACCGGAGAGGAGGACCGCATGACCTCGGTTCTGCCGCAGCCGCTCCGCCTCATCCGGAACGCGACCCTGGCCGACGGGCGGCTCGTCGACGTGGCCCTCGACGGCGCGACCGTCGCCGCGGTCACCCCCGCCGCGGGTCCCGCCGGCGACTCCGGCGACCACTCGGCCGGCGACTCCGCCGCGGGCGACGACGTCCTCGACCTCACCGGCTTCGTGCTGCTGCCGGCCCCGGCCGAGCCGCACGCGCACCTCGACAAGGCCCTCTCGTGGGACCGCATCCGCCCGCCGATGGGTGACCTGCGCCGGGCGATCGAGTCGTGGCAGGCCTACGCCGCGACGATGGACGTCGACGAGATCGCCGACCGCGCGCGCACCCAGCTCCTCGACATGCTGGCGCAGGGCACGACGGCGGTGCGCAGCCACGTCGACGTCCTGCTCGGCCCGGAGCCGCTGCGCGGGGCGCAGGCCCTGGTGCGGGTGCGCGAGGAGCTCGCGGGCCTGGTGGACCTCGAGCTCGTCGCGCTCGCGAGCCACCTGTCCGACGACGCGTCGGTCGAGGCGGTGCTCGACCTCGGCGTCGAGCTCGTCGGCGGCGCGCCGCACCTGGCGCCGGACCCGCAGCACGAGGTCGCGCGCCTGCTGGCCCTGGCCCGGCGCCGCGGCCGCGGTGTCGACCTGCACGCCGACGAGGGGCTCGGCGGCGCCGACACCCTCACCACGTACGCACGCACGGTGCGCGACTGGCCCGCCGGCACGTCGCTGTCGGCCGGCCACTGCGTCCGCCTCGGCACCCTGGCCGGCGACGAGCTGGCCGCCGCGGTGGCGGAGGTTCGCGCCAGCGACATCGGCGTCATCAGCCTGCCGATCACCAACCTCTACCTGCAGGGCTGGGAGCACCCAGTGTCCACGCCGCGCGGGCTCACCGCGCTCCGCGCCCTGCTCGACGCCGGCGTGCGCGTGGCCGCCGGCGCCGACAACGTCCGCGACCCGTTCAACCCCGTGGGCCGCGGCGACGCGCTCGAGACGGCGTCGCTGCTGGTGACGGCCGGGCACCTCACGCTCGACGAGGCCTACGCCGCGGTGAGCACCGGCGCCCGGTCGGTCCTGCACCTGCCCGTCGCCGGCGTCGTCCCCGGCGCTGCCGCGGAGCTGCTGGCGGTCCGCGGTGCCGACCTGGCCGAGGTCGTGGCGACAGCCTCGCCCGACCGGTACGTCGTCCACGCCGGCCGGCTCGTCGCCCGCACGCGCGTGGAGCGCACGGTCGCCGCCCCGGCCACCGCGCTGCCGACCGGCCCTCTCGACGCGGCCGGCCCCGCCGCCGCACCCGCACCCCGCCCCGACGCCCTGCTCACCGGAACGAGGTGACCCCCGTGCCCGTCGCCCCCAGCGCCGCCGCGCCCACCGCCGCCGTCACGACGTCCCTGCTCGAGTTCTCCGACGTCGAGATGACGTTCCCCGACGGGACGGTGGCCCTGCGCGGCGTCGACCTCACCGTCGGTCGCGGGGAGTTCGTCACCGTGGTCGGCCCGTCCGGCTGCGGGAAGAGCACCCTGCTGCGCATCGCGTCCGGCCTCGAGCACGCCTCCGCCGGCACCGCGACGCTGCGCACGGACCGCATCGGCTACGTCTTCCAGGACGCCACGCTCCTGCCCTGGCGGTCCGTGAAGGCCAACGTCGAGCTGCTGGCCGAGCTCAACGGCGTCGGCCGCGCCGAGCGGGCACGCAAGGCCGCGGCGGCCATCGAGCTCGTCGGCCTCGGTGGGTTCGAGCGGCACCTGCCCAAGCAGCTGTCGGGCGGCATGCGGATGCGCGCCAGCCTGGCCCGCTCGCTGACCCTGGACCCCGAGCTCTTCCTGTTCGACGAGCCCTTCGGCGCCCTCGACGAGATCACCCGCGAGCGCCTCAACGACGAGCTCCTGCGCCTCTTCGTGCAGCGGCAGTTCGCCGGGCTGTTCATCACGCACTCCGTCTCCGAGGCCGTCTACCTCTCGACGAAGGTCGTCGTCATGTCGGGGCGGCCCGGCGGGATCGTGCGGACCTTCGACGTGCCGTTCCCGCTGCCGCGCGACCCGGACATCCGGTTCACGGCCGAGTTCGCGGACCTCGTCGGGCACGTCTCCCACGCGCTGCGCGAGGGCCACGCGTGACGCGCCGGCGCGGCCGGACGCCGTGGTGGCAGCCGCTCGTCGTCCTCGTCGCCCTCATCGGCCTCTGGTACGCCGCGGCCGCGAGCTACGCCCGCCAGGAGCTGGCGTTCCTCGTGCCCTACCCGCACCTCGTGCTCCGGGCGATGGTCGCGGACCCGACGTTCACCCCGCAGCTGCTGCGCAACCTCGGGAACTCGACGGTCGTCGCCCTCACGGGGCTCGTCATCGCCATCGCCATCGGCGTGGCGTGGGCGGTGCTCATGGCGCAGGCGCGGTGGATCGAGCGGTCGCTGTACCCCTACGCCGTGATCCTCCAGTGCATCCCGATCCTGGCGCTCGTGCCCCTCATCGGGGCCCTGTTCGGCTACGAGTTCGCCTCCCGCGTCATCGTCACCGTGATGATCTCGATCTTCCCGATGGTGTCGAACACGCTCTTCGGGCTGCAGTCCGTGGACAGGGCGCAGCGCGAGCTGTTCGCGCTGCAGGGCGCCTCGACGTGGACCGTGCTGACGAAGCTGCGGTTCCCGGCGGCGCTGCCGTCGCTGTTCGTCGGGCTGCGGACCGCGGCGGGGCTCTCGGTCATCGGCGCGATCGTCGGCGACCAGTTCTTCCAGCGCGGCACCCCGGGCCTCGGGGTCCTCATCCAGGTGTCGACCTCCCGGCTCAACGGGCCGGGCACCTTCGCGGCCATCCTCACGGCCTCCCTGCTCGGCGTCGCGGTCTTCCTGCTCTTCGGGTGGCTGCGCACGCTCGTCGTCGGGCGGTGGAGCGACGCCGCCTGAGCGCGGCCCGCCCCGCCGTCCCCGGCACCCCGCACCGCCCGCCCGTCCCCTACCCCTGCCCGTCCCCTGCCCCCGTCCCGGCCCCTGCCCCGACCCCCTCTGGAGTCCCCATGCGCCCGACCGCGAAGCGGTCCACCCTCGCCGGCGGTGCGGTCCTCGCCCTCGCCGCGCTCGCCGCCTGCTCCTCCGGCGCCGCCGGCTCCGCCGACGCGACGGGCGGCGGCTCGACCGCGGCCACCGCCGCGGCGGGCGGCGTCGACCTCGCCTCCGTGTGCCCCGCCACCGTCGTCATCCAGACGGACTGGAACCCCGAGGCGGACCACGGCCACCTCTACGAGCTGCTCGGGCCCGACCCCGTCATCGACGCCGACAAGAAGTCGGTCTCGGGCGACCTGTACGCCAGCGGCGAGCCGACCGGCGTCAAGGTCGAGGTCCGGTCCGGCGGACCGGCCATCGGCTTCCAGTCGGTCTCCTCGCAGATGTACCAGGACACGGACATCACGATGGGCTACGTCTCCACCGACGAGGCGGTGCAGGTCAGCGCCTCGCTGCCGACGACCGCCGTCTTCGCCGAGGCCGACAAGTCCCCGCAGATGATCATGTGGGACCCGGAGACCTACCCGGACGTCACGACGATCGAGGAGCTCGGCAAGGCGCTGCCCGGCACGGGCGGGGTCGTCCGCTACTTCCAGGGCGCCGCCTACATGGGCTACCTCCAGGGCTCCGGCATCCTGCCCACCGAGGTGACCGACGGCGCCTACGACGGCACGCCGGCCAAGTTCGTCACCGCCAAGGGCGTCGACGGCCAGCAGGGCTTCGCCACCGCCGAGCCGTTCATCTACGAGAACCAGGTCGCCGCCTGGGGCAAGCCCGTGCAGTTCCAGCTCATCCACGACACGGGCTACCCCATCTACCCCGAGGCGATGGCCGTCCGCACGGGCGACCTCGAGGAGCTGCGGCCCTGCCTCGAGAAGCTGGTGCCGGTGCTGCAGCAGGCGACCGTCGACTACATCGAGGACCCGGCGGAGACCAACGCCCTCGTCGTCGAGCTCGTCACCGCCTTCGACAACGGCTGGGTGTACGACGCCGACGTGGCGGACTTCGGCGTCCAGCAGATGAAGGACCTCGAGATCGTCGGCAACGGCGACAACGAGTTCATGGGCGACATGGACGAGGCCCGGATCCAGACGGTCATCGACATCGACACCCCGCTGTTCACGGAGTCCGGCTCGGCGCCGAAGGAGGGCCTCGTCGCGAGCGACCTGTTCACGAACGAGTTCCTCGACGAGTCGATCGGCTTCTGACGCCGTGACCCCCGCCCTGGACGCCCCCGGTCCTGGTACCGGTCCTGGCTCGACGCCACGCCTCGCCGGCGTGCGGGCCGTCGTCACCGGGGGCGCCCAGGGCATCGGCGCAGCCATCGTGCGGCGCCTGTCCGCCGACGGGGCGCGCGTGGCGGTGCTCGACCGCCTCGTCGCCCCGGGGCAGGCGGTGGCCGACGAGGTGGGCGGCTCGTTCCACGCCGTCGACCTCGTCGACGTCGCCGCCACGCGGGCCGCCGTGGACGCCGCCACCAGCGCCCTCGGCGGGCTCGACGTCCTCGTCAACAACGCCGGGATCCTGCGCTTCGCGGCCCTGCTCGACCTCGACCCCGACGCGTGGGACGAGGTCATGGCCGTCAACGCGCGGTCCTTCCTCGTCACCACGCAGAGGGCGGCCCGCACGATGGTCGCGCAGGGCACCGGCGGCTCGATCATCAACCTCGCGAGCATGGCCGCGAAGGCCGGCGGCGCGGGCCAGGGCCACTACGCCGCCTCGAAGGCCGCCGTCGCCGCGCTCACCCGCGTCACCGCGCTCGAGCTCGGCGAGCACGGCATCCGCGCCAACTGCCTGTGCCCCGGGTACGTGCTCACGGAGATGGGCGCCGCCACCCGGACGGCCGAGGACGTCGCGACGTGGTCGTCGTACTCGCCGCTCGGCCGGCTCGGCGAGCCGGACGACGTCGCGGGGGTCGCCGCGTTCCTCGCCTCCCCGGACGCCTCCTACCTCACGGGGCAGTCCATCAACGTCACCGGCGGGATGGTCATGCACTGACGGGCGCTCGCCCGTCCGTCGCCCGGCCGTCGTCCTGCCGTCGTCCTGCTGCCCGCGCTGCTCCCCCGCTCCCCACCCGCCCCGTCCCGACAGGACCCGCCCATGACCGCCACCGCCGCCCGGCCCGCGCCGGCCACGCTCGCCGCCCTGGCCGCCGAGCTGCGCTCCCTGCTCGGGGACCGCGCCGTCACCACCGAGCTCGCCGCCCGCGAGAAGGCCTCCGTCGACGGGGCGCACCTGTCCCCCGTCATCAGCGCGCAGCTGCCCCTCGGCCTGGCGGACCTCGTCGCCTTCCCGACGACTGCGGAGGGCATCGCGCAGGCCGTCGGCGCCGCGGTGCGGCACGGCGTCCCCGTGACGCCGCGCGGCAAGGGCACGGGCAACTACGGCCAGGCCATCCCGATGGCCGGCGGTCTCGTCCTCGACCTGTCGCGCGCGCGCACGGTCGTCGAGGTCGGCGACGGGTTCGTCACCGCCGACGCGGGCGCGACCCTCGTCGCCCTGGAGCAGGCCGCCGGCCGCACGGGCCAGCAGGTCCTCATGTACCCCTCGACGGCGCAGTCCTCCATCGGCGGGTTCCTCTCGGGCGGCTCCGGCGGCACCGGGTCGATCGCGCACGGCATGCTGCACACGGGCTTCGCGCTCGCGCTCGACGTGGTGCACGCCGTGCCCGACGCGCGGCTCGTCCACGTGGAGGGCGCCGACGCCGAGCCCTACCTGCACACCTACGGCACCGCCGGCATCATCGCGCGGGCCACCGTCCGGCTCGAGCCGCTGCAGGACTGGCGCGCGCTGTACGCCAGCTTCGGCGACTTCGCCGACGCGCTGTCGGTGCTCCGCCCGTTCGCGGACCTGACCCCGACGCCCCGGCTCGTGTCGGCGGACCTGCCGACCCTTGCCGAGGCCCTGCCCGCGGACCCGGCGATCCCGGCGGGGCGCTCCAGCCTGCGCGCGATCGTCGACGCCGCCTCGCTCGACGCCGCGCGGGCGCTCGTCGAGGGCGCCGGCGGCCGCGTCGAGGACGTCCGCGAGGGCCCGCAGGCGACTATGAAGCTGAGCATGCTGTCCTACAACCACCCCGTCGAGTGGCTGCAGAAGGCGCACCCGGGCCGGTACTTCCACGTCGAGGTCGCCGGCGACGCGCTCGTCGAGCGGATCGACGAGGTCCACGCCGTGTACCCCGGCGGGATGCTCCACATCGAGGCGCAGCGCGGGCGGCCCATCGGGATGCTCGTCGGCGAGTACGAGAGCCCGGAGGCGGTGTGGGCCGGCTTCGAGCGCCTCACCGCGCTGGGCGTCGGCTTCCACAACCCGCACCAGTGGGCCGTCGACCACGAGCCGGAGCAGACGGCGGCGCTCGCCGCGACGACCGACCCCGCCGGGCTGCTCAACCCGGGCAAGCTCGCGCGCACGGACGTGGCACCGCTCGCGCCGGGGACGGTCGGCGGCATCGCGACGCGCGGCGCGGCGGTCGCCGTGACCGGGAGCCAGCGGTGAGCGCGGGCCGGCGCCTGGCGGAGCTGTCCGGGCCGGCCGCGGCCGCGGCGCTGGGCCCGGGCTCGGTGGTGGTCCTGCCGACGGGGGCCGTCGAGCACCACGGGCCGCACCTCCCGCTGCTGACCGACCAGATCATGGCCGACCGCGTCGCCGCCGAGGCGGTGGACCGGGCCGCAGCCGCGGGCGTCGACGCCTGGGTCCTGCCGACCCTGGCGTACACGAAGTCCGACGAGCACGCGTGGGCGCCGGGAACGATGTGGCTGCGCGCGGAGACGTTCCTGCAGACCGTCGTCGACCTCGGCCGGTCCGTGGCGGCGGCGGGCGCCGAGCGGCTCGTGTTCCTCAACGGCCACGGCGGGAACGTCGCGCCGCTCGGTGTCGCGCTGCGGGAGGTCCGCCGGCTCACAGGGCTGCGGACGTTCCTCGTGCCGGCGCTCGTCGCCGCGCCGCCGCCGGACGGCGAGGGGCTCGACGAGCTCGGGCTGGGCATCCACGGCGGCGCGGCCGAGACGTCGATGCTGCTGCACCTGCGCCCGGACCTCGTGGACCTGTCCACGGCCGAGCGCTGGGTGCCCGAGCACCTGGCGGCCTCCGAGCTCATCGGCTTCCACGGCAAGCCCGTGACGTTCGGCTGGCTGTCCGACGACTTCGGGCCGGCGGGCGTCCTCGGCGACCCGACGCAGGCCACCGCCGCCTACGGCGCCCGGCTGTACGAGGCGTCCGTCGCCCTGGCCGTCGCCGCCCTCACGGAGATCGCCGCCTTCCACCCGCTCGGCCCCGGTCACACGGTCGCGGGCGGGGCCGGCGTGGCCGGCCCGGTGGAGGTGCGGTGATCACCTCCTCGACGCTGTTCGGCCACGACGTCGAGGACCCCGACGCGCCGCTGGAGGACCCCGAGGCCCTGCTGGACGCGTGGCTGCCCCAGCCCGTCGACGAGCTGCGCCCGCTCATGGCGCTGACGACGCTCGACGAGGACGGCTGGCCGGACACCCGCCACGTGCTGCTGAGCGCGCACGCGCCGGGCGCCCTGCTGTTCCACACCGACGCCCGCACCCGCAAGGCCGCGCACCTGGCCGCCGACCCGCGCGTGTCCCTGGCCCTCGTCTGGCCGGACCTCGGCCGCCAGGTGACGGTCCAGGGCGAGGCGGAGCCCACGGAGGCCGAGGCCGCCGCCGCGGTCTTCGCCGCCCGGTCGCGGTACCTCCAGCTCCTCGCGTGGCAGAACGACGCCGACGCCGCGGCCCTGCCGCGTGCGGCCCGGCGGCAGCGGTGGGCGGAGTTCGCCGCCGCCCACCCCGAGGCCCTCGACGCGCCGGCCACCTGGGTCGGCTACCGCGTCACCCCCCGCCGCATCACCTTCTGGCGCGGCGACCCCGACGGCCCGAGCCACCGCCTCGCCTGCGCCCGCACCCCCACGGGCTGGACGGTCACCCGCCTCCCCGGCTGACCACCCCTGCCCACCCTGACCACCCCCGCCCCCTCCCTCCCCGAGCACCGGCACCGGCATCTCGGCGGGCGGGGCGGGCGGGCGGGGCGGGGCGGGGCTACGGCGTGGTGCGGATCGCCAGGCGGTCGGCGATCTCCGCGAGGGCCTCGGCGTAGGGGGTCTCGGCGCCCGGGCCCGGGCCGCCCGAGAGGTCGACGCCCGAGACGCCGTCGACGGCGAGCACCTGCGCCGCCAGGTCGACGGCGGCCTCGATGCCGGCCGCGTGCGGGTCGGCGGCGTCGAGGATGCCGTCGAGGAAGCCCTCGGGGAGCACGAGCGTCGTGAAGGAGCGCAGCAGCGCGGCGCTCGCGTGGTCGAGGACCACCGGGACGCAGGCGATGAACGCCGAGGTGCTGCCGAGGTCGCGCGCCTCGCGGACGAAGCGGCCGACCGGGCCCGCGCCGCCGCAGTGGTTGACGAAGCAGACGTCCGCGCCGGCGGCCTCCTTCTGGCGCAGGCGGGCCGCACGGCGGTCGGCCGGCGGCGCCATCGGCGACTCCGCGACGGAGACGAGGTGGCCGGCCGCGCGGGCCAGGGCCGCGGTGGCGGTGGAGTCGAGGTCGAAGACCGGGGGGGCGTCGGGGCGGTGGCCCGTGCGCGGGTGGTCCCCGGTGACGCAGTGGACGCCCGCGACGCCGACGTCGGCGAGCGCGGCGACCTCGCCCTCGAGCGCCACGCGGTTGCGGTCCCGGTCGTTGAGGCCGGTCCACGCCGGCAGGCCGCGGGCCTGCACGAGCGCGGCCCGGTACGCCGGCGGGAACTGCACGCGCGCCGACCCCGAGTCCCCGGCCAGGACCGCGTCGACGTGCCCGACGAGGACGTCGGCGCAGCGCTCGAGCGAGGCGCGGTCCAGCGCGCGCGCCGGGAAGTCCGCGACGACGACGGGACGCCGGGCCAGCAGGGCGGCCATGGCCGCCGCCGACGGGAGGAGCGGGGGCGTCGGCACCGCGCCCGCCCCCGGGTCCGGCAGGTACCTGACGACCGGCGCGTCGACGAACGGGCACGGCCGGTCGCCGAGCTCGCACAGCCCGTCGAACCGCACGCCGCCGCACGGGCCGTGGACCATGTCCTTCGGGCAGGCCGCCGCAGCTGGAGGCAGCGACGTGGGCAGGGCCGTCATGGCCGGACCGTACCGATCCCGCGTGTCCGGCAGATGACGCGTGCGGCACGCCCACCGCACGCGCCGGTGGTCGGTCCGCTCAGCGCGTCGACGCCGCCCGCTGCGCTGCCGCGCGGCACGCCGCCAGCCGCTCGAGGTCCGCGCGCACAGGCTCGACGACGAGCGTCCGCGCGACGCCGGCCACCGCCTCCCGCAGGCGCCGCCGCGCCCGGGCCGCGCGTCGTCGGGCCCCGAGCCGGGCCAGGACGCCGGCCAGCAGCGCGAGCAGCAACCCGGCGAGCACGCCGCCGACCGCGAGCGCGGTCGGCACCGGCAGCGGCCCCCACCGCGGCGTCTCCGGCGCCGGGAGCTGCAGGTACGCCATGACCGCCAGCGCCCCGAGCCAGACGAGGCCCGCGACAGCCGCCGCCAGCAGCAGCCACTGCAGCACCCCGACGGCCCGCCACCACGGCGCGGGCCTCTCGGGCAGCAGCGGGGTGTCGGCCACGGCGCTGTCGAGCGCGTCGGCCAGGCGGTCGGGGCCGGCCGTCGTCGCCAGGGCCGAGCGGGTCGACAGCACCCAGGAGTCCGGCAGGCCCGCCGTCGCCTCGTCCGACCACGTGCGCACGGCCGTCGACGCCGCGGCGCGCACCACGGGGGCCGCCGCCGGCAGCGAGGTGCGCCCCGTCGCCGTGGCGTCCGGGAGGCCGACCCGCAGGTGCAGCCGCCGCAGGGGGTCGGGCCGCCACCGCGCCAGCCAGCGCACGGGCGGCCAGCCCGTCACGGACCCGGCCTGCCGCACGGCCGAGCGCCGCACCGCGTCCACGACGACGGGCACGCCGGCCGCCGCCTCCAGCGCGGAGACGAGCGAGCCCTCCGGCGGCGGACCGGCGGCGCGCTTCGGGCCCGGCCCGCCGCACGCCGCCAGCACCCGCTCGGCGGCGCTGCGGACGTCGCCGTGCACGCGCGCCACGGCGGCCTCACGGCGGCGGGCGGCGTCGACGAGGCGGTCGCGCAGCTCGTCGACGCCCTCCCCCGTGCGGGCGCTGACCGCCAGGACCGGCACGCGGCCGAGGCCGTCGTCCGCGGCGAGGCGGCGGGCGTCGTCGAGCCAAGCCGCCCGGTCCTGGGCCGGGACGCGGTCGGCGTGGTTGAGCGCGAGGACCATGACGCCGGCGAGCGGGGCCAGCGGACGCAGGTAGCGCTCGTGCAGCACCCCGTCGGCGTACTTCTGGGGGTCGAGGACCCAGACGAGCAGGTCGACCCGCTCGTACAGGCGCTCGGCGACCGCGCGGTGCTCGGCGACGACGGAGTCGTGGTCGGGCAGGTCCAGCAGGACGAGGCCGGTGGGCACGGCGCGGGCCGGCGGTGCGGGCGGCGTGTGCCGCACGTCGACACCGAGCCAGTCGAGCAGGGGGTCGACGTCCTCGTCGGGGCCGGGCCACACGGCGGCCAGGGCGTGCGCGGTGGTGGGCCGCAGGGTCCCCGGCGTGGCCAGCTCCGCCCCCGCGACCGCGTTGAACAGGCTCGACTTGCCCGAGCCCGTGGCGCCCGCCAGCGCGACGACGGTCGTGCCCGCCGCGAGACCGAGCCGCTCGCGGCCGCGGTCGAGGACGCCGCGCGCGTCGGCCACGACGTCCGCCGGCAGGCGTCCCTCGCCGGCCTCGAGCGCGGTGGCGAGCTCCTCGGCGGCCTGCACCGCCGTGGTGCTCACGGCGCGTCCTGCCCGGTGACCCGTCGCCACCAGCCGCGCAGCCCGGTGGCGGCGCCCTCGTCGCCGGCGCCACGGCTGTCGGGGCCCCCCTCGCGGGCGTCGCGGCCCTGACCGTGCTCACCGCCGCCGGGGCGACGACCGGCCGCCCCCGCACCGCGCAGGCGTCCCGCGGCCCCGGCGGACGGCGCCTGGGACGCCTCGGGCAGCGGCGACCGCTCGACGAGGGCCACCGCCTCGCGCAGGCGCGCGCCGTCGGTCGAGACCCCGGGGGTCTGCCCGCCCGTGCCGAGCGCGTCGAGCTGCGCGGTGAAGCGGCGCGACTCCGCCGCGAGCAGGGCGTCCACCCGCTCGCCGAGCAGCTCCTGCGCGCGGGTCGTCAGGCGCCGGACGGCGTCGTCGCCGAAGACCGCCTCGAGCAGCCGCTGCGCGAGCAGCGCCGAGCCGCCCGCGATGCCGACCTCCGCGCCCGTGAGGCCGCCGGTGGACGCGAACACGACGAGCATGAGCGCCGCACCGAGCCCGTTGACGCCGAAGGACAGCGCGCGGGCCTGCGTCCGCCGGCCCGAACCCTCGTCGGTGACCAGCGCGAGGACGTCCCCCTGCCAGGCGCGCACGCCCTCGGCGACCTGGGTGCGCAGCGACGACGAGGCGCGCGAGAGCGCCAGCCCCTCGAGCAGCGCGGCGCCGGCCGGGTCGGAGCGCCAGGCGGCGTGCGCGCGCTCCGCGGCGGTCTCCGCCGCGTCGAGGACGACGGCGTCGAGGTGGTGCCCGATGGCGTCCTGCAGCTCCGGGGCCGCGGACGGCTTGCCGCGGAGCGCTGCGCCGAGCCGGTCGCGCAGCCGGGAGACGCCCTGCTCCACGGACCGCATGAGCTCCCCCGTCCCGACGAGCTCCTGCCAGCGCGCGAGGACCTCGCCGCGCAGCAACGTGCCGTCGGAGGTGGCCCGCCGGACGTCGGCCGAGGCCGCCGCGTAGGCCGACTCCACCGCCGACCGCAGGCGCGCGTCGGCCACCGCCTGGGCGTCCGCCGCGGCGGCGAGCCGGGCCGACCGCCCGAGCAGGTCGGCGAGGAGCCCGTCCCGCGTACGGCGCACGACGTCGCGGCGCGCGGCGGGGTCGGCCGCGAGCGCGGTGAGCCAGTCGGCGAGCGGCGCAACGGCCCACGTCGGCAGGAGGCCGTCCTCGAGCGGGGCCTCGGGCACGGTGAGGACCGTGGTGCCCGGCAGGTCGTGCTCGGCGAGCATCGACCGCAGGTGCGCGCCGACGACGTCCTCCTGCCCGGGGTCGACGCGGTCGAGCACGAGCGCGAGCTCGACCCGGCGCTCGGCGGCCGTCTGCAGGAGCTCCCACGGGACGGCGTCGGCGTACCGGGCGGCCGTCGTCACGAACAGCCACAGGTCGGCGGCACCGAGCAGCTGCCGGGAGAGCCGCCGGTTCTCCTCGACGAGGGAGTCGATGTCCGGGGCGTCCAGCAGCGCGAGGCCCTGCGGCAGGGCGTCGGAGGCGACGAGGCGCAGCCCGCCGACACCGTCGCCGGCCTCGGTCGGGGCGACGGCCGCGCCCGACGAGCCGGCCGGGGCGTCGAGCCGCCGCGCGAGGCCGGGCAGGACGCGGTCCGTCGTGAACCAGCGCGCGTCGAGCGGGTGGTGCACGAGCACGGGCCAGCGCGTGGTGGGCCGCAGCACGCTCGAGCGGCTGACCTCGTGCCCGAGCAGCGAGTTGACCAGGGTCGACTTGCCGGCGCCGGTCGAGCCGCCGAGGACGGCCAGGACGGGGGCCGCCGAGGCGCGCAGGCGCGGGAGCAGGTAGTCGTCGAGCTGGTCGAGCACCTGGCGGCGCGCCTGCCGGGCCGGCTCGACACCGTCGCCCTCGAGGGGGAGGTCCACCTCGTCGACGCGGGCGCGCAGCAGCACGAGGGCGTCGACGAGGCTGGTGCCGCCGTCCCCGGCCGGCGGGCCCGGGTCGGCGTGCCGGGCGGTGCTCACCCCGTCGTTCAGCTCGTTGCTCACGCCCCGATCGTGGCCGACGGGCGGGCCCTCGGCACCCCGAGGACCCGCCCGTCGTCGTCCGTCACCTGCACGTCACCCCGCGGGACGGGGTGCTCGGCCCCGGCCCGGCGGGGGTCAGTCGCGGCGCAGCTTGCGGTGCGTCACCCGGTGCGGCCGGGCCGCGTCGGCACCGAGGCGCGCGACCTTGTTCTCCTCGTACGCGGCGAAGTTGCCCTCGAACCAGTACCAGGCGGCCGGGTCCTCCTCCGTGCCCTCGTAGGCGAGGATGTGCGTGGCCACCCGGTCGAGGAACCACCGGTCGTGCGAGACGACCACGGCGCAGCCCGGGAACTCGAGCAGGGCGTTCTCCAGCGACCCGAGCGTCTCGACGTCGAGGTCGTTGGTGGGCTCGTCGAGCAGCAGGAGGTTGCCGCCCTGCTTGAGGGTGAGCGCGAGGTTGAGGCGGTTGCGCTCGCCACCGGACAGGACGCCCGCGGGCTTCTGCTGGTCCGGGCCCTTGAAGCCGAACGCGGCCACGTAGGCACGGCTCGGCATCTCGACGTTGCCCACCTTGATGTAGTCGAGGCCGTCGGAGACGACCTCCCACAGCGTCTTCTTCGGGTCGATGCCGCCACGGCTCTGGTCGACGTAGGAGATGGACACCGTCTCGCCGATCTTCAGGTCGCCCGCGTCCAGCGGCTCGAGCCCGACGATCGTCTTGAACAGCGTCGTCTTGCCGACGCCGTTGGGGCCGATGACCCCGACGATGCCGTTGCGCGGCAGGGTGAACGACAGCCCGTCGATGAGGTCGCGCCCGTCGAAGCCCTTCTCCAGGCCCTTCGCCTCGAGCACCACCGAGCCCAGGCGCGGGCCCGGCGGGATCTGGATCTCCTCGAAGTCGAGCTTGCGCGTGCGGTCGGCCTCGGCCGCCATCTCCTCGTAGCGGGCCAGGCGCGCCTTGCTCTTCGTCTGGCGGCCCTTGGCGTTCATCCGGACCCACTCGAGCTCGTCCTTGAGGCGCTTGGCGAGCTTGGCGTCCTTCTTGCCCTGGACGTTGAGGCGCTCCTGCTTCTTCTCCAGGTAGGTGGAGTAGTTGCCCTCGTAGGGGTACAGGCGCCCGCGGTCGACCTCGCAGATCCACTCCGCGACGTGGTCGAGGAAGTACCGGTCGTGGGTGACCGCGAGGATCGCGCCCGGGTACTCCTGCAGGTGCTGCTCCAGCCACAGGACGGACTCGGCGTCGAGGTGGTTGGTCGGCTCGTCGAGGAGCAGGAGGTCGGGCTTCTGCAGCAGGAGCTTGCACAGCGCGACGCGGCGGCGCTCACCACCGGACAGGACGGTGACGTCGGCGTCCGGCGGCGGGCAGCGCAGCGCGTCCATGGCCTGCTCGAGCTGGGTGTCGAGGTCCCACGCGTCGGCGGCGTCGATGTCCTCCTGCAGCGTGCCCATCTCGGCCAGGAGCGCGTCGTAGTCCGCGTCGGGCTCGGCCATGAGCGCCGAGATCTCGTTGTAGCGGTCGAGCTTGGCCTTGATCTCGCCGACGCCCTCCTCGACGTTGCCGAGGACCGTCTTGCTCTCGTTCAGCGGCGGCTCCTGCTGGAGGATGCCGACGGTGAAGCCGGGCGACAGCCGCGCCTCGCCGTTGGAGGGCGTGTCGAGGCCGGCCATGATCTTGAGGATCGTCGACTTCCCCGCGCCGTTGGGGCCGACGACGCCGATCTTGGCGCCGGGCAGGAAGTTCAGCGAGACGTCGTCGAGGATGACCTTGTCCCCGTGCGCCTTGCGCGCCTTGTACATGGAGTAGATGAACTCAGCCACTGGCTCTCTGTCCGCCTCGGGTGCTCGGGTGTGCTGCAGGGGTCCGGTGCGTGGGTCGCGCGCGGGCGCGGCGACCGCGGGTGCGGGGCCGGTCGTGCGCCGACCGGGCCCCGCACCGTCGCTCGTCGACGTCCCAGCCTAGGCGATCAGCCCTGCCCGACGGCAGCGAGGTCCGCGCGCAGGCCCGCCAGCACCTCCCTCTGCAGGGTGGCCGCGTCCTGCTCGCCGTCCGCGCCGCTCCCGCCGACCGGCCCGTCGTCGTGACCCCCGGGCTCCGCGGGTGCGTCCGCGCCCTCCACCGCGGGCTCGTCCACGAGCTCCGCCAGCGCCGTCACGTCGACGGGCCGCCCCTCGCCGCCGGCGCCGGCCGCGCGCACCGTCCGCGTGAAGTGCGACGTGCCGAACGTCAGGTCGTGCCCGATGGTCGAGGCCAGCAGCACGACCTCCGTGCGCGGCGTGCCGTCCTGGGCGGTCCACTCCTCCGTGACGAGCCGCCCGCGGACCGTCACGGGGTCGCCCCGGCGCAGCGACTGGGCGGCGTTGAGCGCCGCCTGCCGCCACAGCTTGACGGTGAACCACTGCGTCGGGTCCTCCCGCCAGGCGCCGTCCCGATCCTGCCACCGTCGCGTCGTCGCCACGCGCAGCGACGTGTAGTCCGGCTTGCCGTCCGCGGCCGGCACGTGCCGCGGGTCGGCCCCCAGCCATCCCGTCAGCGCCAGCTCCGTGCCCTGGTTGCTCATGCGTCCTCCTCCGTCCGCCCCGACGGTCGCGGGGCCGGAGCACGCACGCTGCCGCGCCGGCTCGTCCGGCGGCGCTGCCGGGCGCCCGCCGCGGGACGGAGCCGCCCGGAGCGGGGCTGGGGACGGCTCGCCCGCCGGCCGGCCCGCTACAGCGGTCGGGTCGCTACAGCGGTCGGGTCGCCCGGTCGAGGAGTGCCCGCACGGCCGCGTGCTCGTCGAGGACGGCCCGCGCGGGAGCCGACAGCCGCCGTCCGACCACCGTAGCCAACGCCCCCCGGGCCTCGTCCAGGGGCGGTGGTGCGGCGGCCTCGGTCCGCGTGCGCCGCCCGACGAGGAGGAGGGCCACCCCGCCCGCGAGCACCACCGCACCGGCACGCGCCATCTGCGTGCCCACGACGGGCGGGAGTCCGGCGAGCCCGCCGGCGAGGACGACCCCGAGCCCGACCGCGAGGAGCAGGGCGCCGACGAGCGCCAGCGCCGACCCGACGACCGGGCGCGCCCACCAGGCTCGCGCGGCGGGCGCGAGGCCCGGGAGGTCGGCGAGGGCGCGACCGGTCGCGGCGACCAGGTCCTCGGCGGAGGACGTGCGCCGGTCGACGTCGCGCGCCCAGCGCTCGGGCACCCCGGCCGTGCGACGGGCGAGCCAGCGTCGACGAGCCAGCGCCACCGCGTCGGCCGGCGGGGGGACGGCGGCGGGTCCCACCGCGCCGGCCCTGGCCCCGGACAGGTCGAGCAGCTCCTCGACGAGCGCCTCGCCGGCCTCGTCAACCTGCCCGTCGGCCTCCGCGGACGCGGCGGTCCGGCCCACCTCCGCCCCGAGCCGCTCGGCGACCTCGTCGAGCACGCCCTCCGCACGCCGGGCGGCCAGGCCTGCCGCAGCCACGATTTCGGCGAGGACCCGACGGAGCTCCCCCACGCCCTCGCCCGTCACGGCCGACACGGCCAGGACGCGGGCGTCCAGCCCGTCCTCGGCCAGCAACCGCTCGAGGTCCGCGACGAGCGCGTCCCGCGCGCCCGCCGGGACGGTGTCCGCCTGGTTGAGCACGACGAGGGCCGCCACCTCGTGGGCCGCGAGGCGCTGCAGGTAGCCGCTGTGCAGGGCGTCGTCGGCGTACTTCTGCGGGTCGAGGACCCACACGAGCAGGTCCGCCTCGGGCAGGAGGGCGTCGACGAGCGCGCGGTGGGCGCCCTCGACGGAGTCGTGGTCCGGCACGTCGAGCAGGACCATCCCGCGCAGCGGCGCCTCCGCGTCGCCGTCGAGCGGGCTCTCCCGCTGCGTGCGACGGGTCGGGTGCACCCCGAGCCGGTCGAGGAGGGGCCCCGCGTCCCGCCCCCACACGCACGCGGTGACCTCCGACGAGGTCGGGCGCCGCACGCCGACCTCGGCCAGCGGCAGTCCGCTCACCGTGTTGAACAGGCTCGACTTGCCCGAGCCGGTGCCCCCCGCGAGGAGCACCACGGTGTGGTCGACGCCGAGCCGCAGCCGGTCCCGCACGGCGGTGAGCGCCGCCTCCACGCCCGTGCGCGTGCCCGGGTCCCAGCGGTCGGTGCCCAGGGCGAGCGCCTGCACGAGCACGCCCGCGCGCTCGAGGAGCGCGGCCGTCCGCGGGGCCGACGCGTCGTCGCCGGGCGGCGTCGGTCGGGGCGGCGTCGGTCGGGGCGGCGTCGGTCGGGGCGGCGTCGGTCCGGTGGGGGACCCGGTGGTGACGGTGCTCATGGGTGCTGTGTCCGCTCCTCGGTGCCTCGGTCGTCCGCGTGCGTTGCCCGCGCCGGCTCAGGTGAAGGTCTTGAGGACCGCGAGCCGCAGCCGCAGCAGCGACGCGGCGTCCGTGGCGAGGTCCGGGTGCCTCAGCACGCGCCCCGCGTCGAGGCGCCCTGCCAGCGCCCGCGCGACGGCCCGCTCCGCCAGGTCCGCGTGCGACGCGTCCACGACGCCCTCGACCGCCGCCGCGTCCTCCGGGCCGGCGAGCACCACCGCGAAGCGGCGCGCGTCCGCGACCCCGGCCGCGGCCACGGTGAGCAGCGCCGCCCACGCCTCGGCGCCGCCGAGCGCGCGCTCGACCGCGGACCGCCGCGCCTGGTCGAGCGCCGCGACGGCACGGTCGGCCACCGCCGCCCGCCACGCCCCCACCGCACTCTCCGCCTCGGGGACCCCGAGCGGCGCGTGCGACGGCGCCGGGGCGTCGGCCAGGAGCCCGGCGGCCCCGGGCTCCGCGGACCGGGCGAGCGCGCCCCGCGCCGCGTCGAGCCCGCCCTCGTACGCCGCGACGAGCACGGCCGTCGCGGACGACCCCACGCCCTCCGCGAGCCCGGCGAGCGCCGCAGCCCGGGTACGAGCCGTGCGCCCGCGGCCGCGCGGCCGCCCCCCGCGGCTGACGACCCCGTCGAGCGCGGCCCCGGGCGCGACGAGGGCCGCCCACCCGGCCCGCACCCCGCCCTGGGCGACCGCGCCCTCGGCGACGGAGCGGCGCACGGCGGCCAGCACGGGCGCGACGGCCTCGTCGAGCAGCACGGTCAGCCGCTGCCCGGCGTCCACCTGCGCCTGCACGGCGTCGGCGAGCTCGGCCACCCAGGGGCGCAGCGCGGACAGCGCCCCGCGCAGCGTGCGGGCGACGACCGCCCGCGCGCGGTCGGGCCCGGCCAGCAGGGCGAGCCACCGGCGGATGGGCGCCACGTACGCGGGCGGGAGCAGCCCCTGGTGCGGCCCCACGTCGGGCACGACGAACAGCGGGGCCCCCGCCAGCCCGTGCGCGCGCAGGCGCTTGAGCAGGTCGGCCCGCACGACGGCCACGGACGCCGGCGCGACGCGGTCGAGCACGACCGCGACCGACGTCCCGCGTGCGGCGGCCGCGTCGAGGACGTGCCACGGCACCGCGTCGCCGTACCGGCTGGCGGTCGTGACGAACAGCCACAGGTCCGCCGCCTCCAGCAGCCGGTGCGCGACCGTGCGGTTGCTCTGCAGGACGGAGTCCAGGTCCGGCGCGTCGAGGACGGCGATGCCGCGGGGGCACGCGGCGTCCGCCACGACGACCACGTGCTCGAGCACCGGGTGCGCGGCGAGCAGGCGCTCGTCGTCCGGGTGGTGCACGAGCACCGGGCGGCGCGTCGTCGGGCGCAGCACGCCCGCCTCGCTCACCTCCCGCCCGACGAGGGAGTTGACGAGCGTCGACTTGCCGGCCCCGGTCGACCCCGACACCACGACGAGGGCCGGCGCGGTCAGCTCGCGCAGCCGGGGCAGCAGGTGCTCCGCGAGCTGGTCGACGAGCCGGTCGCGCGAGCCGCGGGCCGCCGCGACGTCCGGCAGGTCGAGCGGGAACGACGTGCGCCGGGCGTCGCGGAGCAGGTCCTGCACCGCCTCGACGAGGGACGTGGCCGCCAGCGGCCGGGCCAGCATGCGCTCGGGGGCGTCGGGGGCCAGGCCCGTGCCGTCGTCGTCGGGCACGACGGCGGGCACCGGGGACGGACCGGCGGTCGCGGGGGCGCCCCCTCGGGTGCCGCCCTCGTCCGTGTCCACGGCACGCATCATCCCTGGCCGTCGGGACGCGGTCCAAGCGGGCGCGCGGGCCGCGGCGACCGGGGTGCGGCGCGGCTAGGCTCGCCGGGCGGCCCCCGTAGCTCAACGGATAGAGCAACGGCCTTCTAATCCGTCGGTTGCAGGTTCGAGTCCTGCCGGGGGCGCCCACCCCTCCCCGGCCCCGTCGCCCCCTCCGCGCCGGCCGTCCACGGTCCGTCGTCCCGGCTCGTCCCGGCCAGTCCCACGGCCCCGACGACGAAAAAGACGTGACGCGCGCCCGTGCCCGCTGGTGGACTCAGGTCACCGAGAACAGCACACGGGCCCATCCGGGGCCCGGCTCGGCCATGCCCACGGACCGACCGAGCGCCCCACCGGCGCCCGGCCGCCCCGAGAGGCTCGAGAGGGGGAACCACGATGCATCCCGAGCAGCTCATCGCGCTGGCACGCGCGGAGCACGCCGAGCGGGTCGCCCGCAGCCAGGTCGCCCGGCTCCGGCAGGAGCAGGTCCGTCGTCAGGCCGCGGCCCGCGCGGCGGAGCGACGGACGGCCGACGAGGCCGGGGCGGGGCTCGACCACGACGAGCTCGCGCGGTTCCTCGCCGAGCACGCGGGGTCGGCGCCGGCCACGGCCGGGCTCGCCCGGCTCTGAGCCGCGGCCCCCGGCCCACGCACCGGCCCACGCACCGGGCCCACGCACCGGGCGGCCGCGCACCACGCGGGACGGGCGGCACCAACCCCTCACGGGTGGTGCCGCCCGTCGGCGTGCCCGCGCACCGGCGCTCCCGCAGGAGGACGGCCGGGGTGCGCCCGTACGCTCTCCCCGTGACCGCCAGCAGCGACGCCAGCACCGCCAGCAGCACGCCCCCGGCCAGCACCGCGCCCCACGCCTCGTCGGGCAACGACCGGATCGTGTGGATCGACTGCGAGATGACGGGGCTCGACCTCGCGGCCGACGCGCTCGTCGAGGTCGCGGCTGTGGTGACGGACTCCGAGCTCAACGTCCTGGGCGAGGGCGTCGACGTCGTCGTCGCGCCGCCGGAGGCCGCGCTGGCGCAGATGGGCGACTACGTCCGGCAGATGCACACCACCTCGGGGCTGCTCGAGGAGCTGCCGGGCGGGACGACCCTCGAGGAGGCCGAGCGCATCGTCCTGGAGTACGTCCGCACGTGGGTCCCCGAGCCGCGCAAGGCGCCGCTGGCCGGCAACTCCGTCGGCACGGACAAGGGTTTCCTCGACCGCGACATGCCGGCCCTCGTCGGGCACCTGCACTACCGGATCATCGACGTGTCGTCGATCAAGGAGCTGGCCCGGCGCTGGTACCCGCGCGTGTACTACGCCTCCCCCGAGAAGACCGGCGGGCACCGGGCCCTCGCCGACATCCTCGAGAGCATCGACGAGCTGCGCTACTACCGGCAGGCGCTCATGGTCCCGCAGCCGGGTCCGACGTCGGCGCAGGCCCGTGCCGTCGCGCAGGGCGTCGTCGCCACGTCGGCGCTGCCCAGCCGCCGTCCCGCCACGCCGTCCCGAAACGGCGCGACGCCCGGCTGACCGGCCGACGACGAGAGGCGCCGCACCCCGACCGGGGAGCGGCGCCTCTCGTCGTGCTGGGGTGGCTAACGGGACTTGAACCCGCGACCCCCTGGACCACAACCAGGTGCTCTACCTGCTGAGCTATAGCCACCACGGCCCCGGGCGAGCCCGGGCCGACGAGGAGTCTAGCGGGTGCGCGGCGTGCTCACGCACCCGACGGGCGCAGGCGGGCGACGAGGGCGTCGGCGAACGCCTCCACCGCGCCCGGGCCGTGCGCGAAGAACAGGGACGGCTCGATGACCTCGAGCTCGAGGACGACAGGGCGGCCCTGGTCGTCCGGCACCATGTCGACGCGGGCGTACAGCAGCGGATGGTCGACGCCCGGCACCAGCCCGGGCAGCGCGTCGACCACGCGCTGGGCCAGCGAGAGCTCGGCCTCCGAGGCGGTCGCGTCCGCCTGCACGCCCTCGCGGTGGAAGGGGCCCTCGTCGCTCTCGCCCTTGCGGTACGGGCCGGCCAGCGCCGGCGTCTTGCGCACGGAGTGGCTGAGCTGGCCGTCGATGAACACGACCGCCGTCTCCCCCACCGTGTCGACGCCCGCGAGGTAGCGCTGCAGCATCACCCAGCGGCCCACGCCGAGCAGGTTCTTGGCGTGCATGATCGCCAGGGAGCGGGACTGCGTCTCCCCCGCCACGTAGCGGCCCGTGTCCCGCGAGCCGGCGCTGACGGTCGGCTTGATGACGAAGTCGCCGAAGGCCGGGAACCGCGTGTGGATGGCGCGCGAGTCCATCTGCCGCTCGGGGTCGAGCCAGATCGTCGGCACGATGGGCAGCCCCGCGCCCTCCAGCGCGCGCAGGTACGTCTTGTCGATGTTCCAGGTCACCGCCGCGGCGGGGTTGAGCAGCGTGCTCGTCCTGTCGACCCGGCGGATCCACTCCGCGAACTGCTGCGGCCGGTCGCTGTAGTCCCACGTCGAGCGCAGCAGCACGGCCGGGTACGTGCCCCAGTCGACGGTCGGGTCGTCCCACACGACCGGCTCCGCGCTCACGCCGCGCTCCGCCAGCGCGGCGACGAGGGGCAGGTCGTCGGGGTCGAGGTCGGGCAGCTCGGCGCAGGTCGCCAGGGCGATGCGCGCGGTCGGGGTGCTCACGCGGGTGACACTAGGCGACGGCACCGTCGCGCGGGGTGTGATCCACCAGACGCCGGAGGCCGGTGAGCAGCACCGTGGCGTCGGCGGCGCCGGCATCGCGGCCTCCGTCGGTGAGCACCACGCGCCCGGCCGGGGCCCCGACGAGCTCGGCCAGCACCTCCCCGAGGTCGGCCGTCAGCGGCACGCGGGGGGCGTCGGCGTCCGCGGCGGTGAGGGGCCACAGGTCACGACGGTCCAGCCCGCCGAGCCCGAGGAGGCGCGTCGTGCGACCCCCGCCGACGAGGTCGGCCACCGCCGGCGACGCCGGCCGCGCCACGACCTCGAGCGGCCCGGCGAGCTGCTCGACGTGCGCGCCGCGGCTCAGCACGAGCACCCGGTCGGCCAGGCGCACGGCCTCGTCGACGTCGTGCGTGACGAGCATGACGGTCGTGCCCAGCTCGCGGTGCACGCGCAGGAACTCGTTCTGGAGCCGGCGCCGGCCGACGGGGTCGACCGCGCCGAACGGCTCGTCCATGAGGAGCACGGGCGGGCCCCCGGCGAGCGCCCGCGCCACGCCCACGCGCTGGCGCTCCCCGCCGGAGAGCTGGTGGGGGTAGCGCCGCGCGTACCGCGCGGGGTCCAGCCCCACGAGCCCGAGCAGCTCCGCGGTGCGGGCGGTGGTCCGGGCGCGGTCCCAGCCGAGCAGCCGGGGCACGGTGCCGACGTTCTGCCCGACGGTGCGGTGCGGGAAGAGCCCGACCTCCTGGATCACGTAGCCGATGCGCCGGCGCAGCGCCACGGGGTCGACCTGAGTGACGTCCTCGCCGTCGAGGAAGATCCGGCCGGACGTCGGCTCCACCAGCCGGTTGGCCATCCGCAGCGTCGTGGACTTCCCGCACCCGGACGGCCCGACGACGGCCAGGAGCTCGCCGCGCCGCACCGAGAAGGACAGGTCGTCGACCGCGGCGCCGGTGGCCGGTCGGTCGTCGCGCCCGCGCCGGGCGGGGGCCGACTCGTCGTACGCCTTGTGGACGTGGTCGAAGCGGATCACCGCCCCGTCGTCGTCCCCGGCGGTGCGGGCACGGTCGCGGGGCGCGTCGGGGGCGTGGGTGGCTGCCACGTCCGGGACGCTAGCCGCTGCGGGCGAGCGGCGCCGGTCAGCACGTGGCCGCGCGGCGTGCGGCGGCGCGTGTCGGGGGCCGCCGGTACGGTCGGCGCGTGCAGACACGCGCGCTCGCGGAGCTCCCCGGTCGCCTCCGCGCGGCCGAGGGCGGGCCGCCCGGCAACCCCTGGTTCTCCTGGGAGTACCTGCAGGCCAACCGGACGGACGTGCTCGCGGCGCTCGCGCAGCACACCTCCCTGACGGTCCAGGCGGTCCTGGTCGCGGCGGTCGTCGCGCTGCCGCTCGCGGCGCTGGCGCACCTGCGGCCCCGGCTCGCCGCTCCGCTGCTGGGGACGACGGGCGTGCTCTACACGATCCCGTCGCTGGCGCTGTTCGCGGTGCTCGCCCCCTACACCGGGATCGGCCGCACGACCGTCCTCATCGGGCTCGTCGTGTACGCGCTGCTCGTGCTGGTGCGCAACGCGCTCGTCGGGCTGCAGGGCGTCGACCCCGCCGTGACGGACGCGGCGCGCGGGATGGGCTACGGGCGGCTGCGCCTGCTGCTCACGGTCGAGCTGCCGCACGCCCTGCCCAGCGTCGTGACCGGCCTGCGGCAGGCGACCGTGACGACGGTGGCGCTCACCACCGTCGGCGTCGTCGTCGGGTACGGGGGCCTGGGCCAGCTCCTGTTCCGCGGGTTCCGCAGCAGCTACCACGCGGAGGTGATGACGGCGACGGTGCTCTGCCTGCTCCTCGCGTTCGTCCTGGACCTGCTGCTGGCCGGCGTCGGGCGGGCGGTCACGCCGTGGGCGCGCGCGGGCCGGGGGGCCTAGGCCGTGGACACCGTCGCCGAGGCGCTGCGCTGGCTCAACGACCCGCTGAACTGGACGGGTCGCAACGGCGTGCTGGAGCTGACCGCCACGCACCTGACCGTCACGGCGCTGGCGGTCCTGCTCGGCACCGCGGTCGCGCTGCCGCTGGGGCTGTGGCTCGGGCACCTGCGGGCGGGTGCCACCGTCGGGGTCGTCGTGTCCAACACCACGCGCGCGCTGCCCACGTTGGCGCTGCTGACGCTCCTGGCCGCGAGCGGCCTGTTCGGCTCGACCGCCACGGTGCTCGCGTGCGCCGTGTTCGCGGCGCCCCCCGTGCTGGCCAACACCGTCACGGGCATCGCGGGGGTGGACCCGGCCGTGCGCGACGCCGCCCGCGGCACCGGCCTGTCGCGGTGGCAGGTGCTGCGCCAGGTGGAGCTGCCGCTGGCGGTGCCGCTCGTCGCCGCGGGCCTGCGCACCGCGGTCGTGCAGGTCATCGCCACCGTGCCGCTCGCCGCGCTCGTCGGCGGCCGTAGCCTCGGCACGGTCGTCGTCACGGGGTTCGGGCTGCAGCGCTACGGGCAGGTCGTCGCGGGCGGGCTCCTCGTCGCCGGGCTGTGCCTCCTGGCCGAGCTCGTCCTCGCCCTCCTGCAACGCGTCGCCAGCCCCCGCGGGCTGCGGCTGCGCGACGCCGCCCGCCGCACCACCGCCGGTCGCCCCTCCCGTCGCCGCAGGTCACGGTCCGGTGACGGTCCCGCCGTCGCAGGGGTCCAGAGGTTGCCCTGACCCGGCCCCGACGGTCCAATGTCCCCCGGTCCCCCACCCCGAGCCCGCGCAGACCACGCCGCTCGCCCCCAAGGAGAACCCATGCGCCGTCGTCCGACGCTCCTGGCCCTCGCGGCCGCCACCGGCCTGCTGCTCGCCGCCTGCGGCGACCCCGGGTCCGGCGGTGGTGAAGCGGCCCCCACCTCCTCCGGCTCCGCCGGCGGCACCGTCTGCGAGCCCGTCGCCGGCGAGCAGCTGGTCGCCCTCGAGGACGACCAGCAGCTGCAGAACGCCGACAACATCGTGGCCGCGTTCAACGCGGCGGCCGTCGCCGCCAACCCGTCGATGGTCGAGCTGCTCGACGCCGTCGGCGCGGCGCTCGACACGGAGGGGCTGATCGAGCTCAACGCGCAGGTGGACGTCGACCGCCAGACGCCGAGCGAGGTGGCCGCGGCGTTCGTCGAGGCCGAGGGCCTGGCGGCCGCCTCCGCGACGGGGTCCGGCCCGGTCGTCATCGGCGCGGGCAACTTCACCGAGAGCGCGACGCTCGCCGAGATCTACGCCGCGGTGCTGCGCTCGGCCGGCTTCGAGCCGAGCGTGCAGCAGATCGGCAACCGCGAGACCTACCTGCCGGCGCTGCAGGACGGGACGCTGTCCGTGGTGCCGGAGTACGCCGCGACGCTCGCCGAGTTCCTCAACGGCAGCATCAACGGCGCCGACGCCGAGCCCGTCGCGACGCCGGACATCGACGAGACGATGGCCGCCCTCACCCCGCTGGCCGAGCAGTCGCAGCTCGTGGTGGGCACGCCGTCGGCCGCGCAGGACCAGAACGCCTTCGCCGTCACGCAGGCGTTCGCCGAGCAGTACGGCGTCGAGACGCTGTCGGACGTCGCGGAGGCCTGCGCCGGCGGCATCAGCCTGGCCGGTCCGCCGGAGTGCCCGGAGCGCCCGTTCTGCGGCCAGGGCCTGGAGGAGACGTACGGGCTGGCCCTCGAGTTCAGCTCCTACGACTTCGCGCTCATCGCCACGGCCGTGCGCCAGGGCGAGGCGGCGATGGGCCTGGTCCTGTCCTCCGACGCGGCGCTCGCCGACCGGGGCTGACGCCCGGGCCGTCGCCCACCGCGGCCCGTACCGGCCGCGCACGCCAGGAGGGGCCCGACCGTCACGGTCGGGCCCCTCGGTGCGTCCGGCGCCGGTGCTCCCGGTCCCGGGACGGCCGCTCAGAGGCCGGCGGACTCCAGGAAGCGCAGCCAGACCTCGCTGACCGTCGGGTAGGACGGCACGGCGTGCCACAGGCGATCGATCGGCACCTCCCCGACGACCGCGATCGTCGCGGCGTGCAGCATCTCCCCCGCGTCCGGCCCGACGAACGTCGCGCCGACCAGCACGCGCCGTTCGGTGTCGACGAGCACCTGCGCGCGGCCGACGTAGCCCTTCGCGTGCACGCTGGCCCCGGCGACGGCGGACAGGTCGTAGGAGATCGCGCGCACGGGCAGGCCCGCCGCCTCGGCCTCGGCCTGCGTCGGGCCGACCCACGCCACCTCCGGGTGCGTGAAGACGACCTGCGGGACCGCGTGCGCGTCCGCCGTCGCGCGGTACCGGCTCCAGGGCCCGGCGCCCTGCTCCGCCTCGGCGCTGGGCGCCGGCGCGAGCGGCGGCTCCTCGTCGCCGGACGACGCGTCGGAGCCGGTGTTCGAGTCCGTGGCGGCACCGCCCGACCCGGAGGCGAAGCGTGCGGCGACGACGTCCCCGACGACACGGGCGTCGTACTTGCCCTGGTGGGTCGTGTGGGTGCGGTCGGTGACGTCCCCGCAGGCGAACAGCCAGCCGCCGGCCACGCCCGTCACCTGGAGCGCGTCGTCGACCTCCAGCGCACGGCCGGGCTCGAGCCCGATCGTCTCCAGCCCCAGGTCCGCCGTCCCCGGCCGGCGCCCGGCGGCGACGAGCACGCGGTCGACCGTGAGCGTGCGCTCCCCGTCCGGGCCGGTGACGTCCAGCTCGACCGCACCGCCGGCCCGACGCGCGGCCCGCGTCTCCGCGCCGAGCAGCAGCTCGACGCCGAGGTCCCGCAGCGCGTCGGCGAGCAGCTCGCTCGCGAAGGGCTCGGCCGGCGCGAGGACGCGGTCCCCGCGCACGAGGAGCGTCACCTGCGACCCGAGCTCGGCGTACGCGGTGGCCATCTCGACCCCCACGACACCGCCGCCGATGATGGCGAGCCGGCCGGGGACCTCCTTGGCGGAGGTGGCGTCGCGGCTCGTCCACGGGTCGACGTCGGCCAGGCCGTCGACCGGCGGCAGCGTGGGTACGGAGCCGGTGCACACGATGACGGCGTGCCGGGCCCGCAGGCCGTGCGTGGTCCCGTCGTGCGTGATGGTGAGCTCCCGCTCGCCGGTGAACCGCGCGTGCCCGCGCAGGAGGGTCAGGCCCGCGCCCTCGACCCACTCGACCTGGCTCGCGTCGTCGTAGTGCGAGGCGATCTCGTCGCGGTAGGCCAGGACCGCGGCGGCGTCGATGCCGCCCGTCACGGCCGCGTCGGCTCCCGGCACGGCCTTCGCCGCGGCCACCGCGGCACCGGGCCGCAGGAGCGCCTTCGACGGCATGCAGGCCCAGTAGGAACACTCGCCGCCGACGAGCTCGGCCTCCACGACGGCCACCGACAGGCCCGTGCGGCTCGCGCGGTCCGCGGCGTTCTCGCCGATCGCGCCGGCGCCGATGACGACGACGTCGACCTCGCGGACGTCGCCGCCCGCGTCCCCGACCCCTCCGCCGGCGCCGCCCTCGGCGCCCTGCCCGCTCTGCGCCTGCTCTGCTCGCTGCGCCATGGATCCACCCTCCCGGCGGCCCGACGGCCCGTCCGTCCCTCCGCCGCCGCTCATCCTGGTGCCGGCGGTGCCCGTGCCGCGCGCGCTGCGGGGCGTCGCCCGTCGGCGGGGCTCAGCGGTCGAACGCGCAGGCCTCCGCCTGGCTCAGGCCCGCCTCGAGGCGGCCGCGCATCTCGTCGTCGAGCGGGGGCAGCGCGTCGAGCCGGAAGAAGGCGGCCTCGGTGTTCTCGCCGTCCGCCGGGCTGGGCTCGCCGCGCTCCCACCGGCAGCGGAACGTCAGGTCGAGGTACTGCGCGCGGTCGCCGTTCGCGTAGGTCATGGGCGGCAGGGCGTGCACGCGCACGAGCCGCTCGGCGACGGCGACGACGTCCGCCTCCTCGAGCACCTCGCGCTCGGCGGCCACGGCCGGCTGCTCCCCCGGGTCGATGATCCCGGTGACGGGCGTCCACCGGCCGTCGTCGGACCGCCGCACGAGGAGCACCTCGGCCCTGTCGCCCGTGCCCCTCAGCACCACCGCCGTCACGCCGGAGAGCCACAGGGGGTGGTGGCCGACCTGGGCGCGCAGGTCGACGATGAAGTCGGGGATCGGCACGGCCGCGATCCTACGCAGGGCGCTGCCACCACCCGCCGCCGGCGGCCGTGGCCGCCCCTCCGACGCCGGAGGCCCCGTCCTGCTGGACGGGGCCTCCGAGGGGGTGCGCCATCAGGGACTCGAACCCCGAACCCGCTGATTAAGAGTCAGCTGCTCTGCCCATTGAGCTAATGGCGCGCGGGGAGAGACGTTAGCACCGCCGGGCCACGACGGGCGAATCGGCCCTCCTGACGCGGGCGCCACCCGGCGGCACCGACCGGATGTGCCGCCCGCGGTGCTCGCGCGCGGTGCGGGCCCGCGGTGCCGGCCCGCGGTGCCGGCCTCCGGTGCCGGCCCGCGGTGCCGGCGTGCGGTGCCGCTCAGAGGTACAGGCCCGTGCCCCGGCCCGCCGCGCGCGGTGCCGCCACCGCGTGGACGTCCTTCTCGCGCAGCAGCAGGTACGTGCGGCCCTCGAGCTCGACCTCGGCGCGCTCCTCGGGGTCGAAGAGCACCCGGTCACCGACCTCCACCTGGCGCACGTGCTGGCCGACGGCGACCACCTGCGCCCACGCCAGGCGCTTGCCGACCACGGCCGTGGCCGGGATGACGATCCCCGCGCTCGACCGGCGCTCGTCGGCAGAGCCGTCGCGGTGCACGAGGACGCGGTCGTTGAGCATCCGGATCGGCAGCGACCCGGGCACGGGGGCGCCCGACGAGGCAGCGGCCGTCCCGGTGGCGGAGGCGCCGACCGGCTCCGTCCGCGGCGCTCCCCCGGACGCCGCAGCCGGGGTCCCCGGTGCCGACGGGCTCTCCGCCCCCACGGCGGGCGCGGGCGGCGTCGAGGTGGGTGCTCCGGCCGACGGGGACGACGGGGACTCGCTGGTGCTCACGGGTCGAACCTACCGGGGCGATCCCGGCGGCCTACGCTGGCGCAGCCCGTCCCCGCCGTCCCGGTGCGGCCCGCCGCCCGTCGGCCGGCCCCCGCGCGACGGCGCCACCGAGAGGAGCACCGTGCCCCGTCTGACCGTCGGCGAGACCGCACCCGACTTCACCCTGCCCACCGCCGACGGCGGCACGCTCGCCCTGGCGGACCTGCGCGGCCGGCCCGTCATCGTCTACTTCTACCCGGCGGCGATGACCCCGGGCTGCACCACGCAGGCGTGCGACTTCCGCGACAACCTGGCCTCGCTGGCCGCCGCGGGGTACGCGGTCGTCGGGGTCTCCCCCGACCCGGTGGACCGGCTGGCGGCGTTCGTCGAGCAGGAGGGCCTGACGTTCCCGCTCGTGTCCGACGCCGACCACGCCGTCATGGAGGCGTGGGGCGCCTGGGGCGAGAAGACGCTGTACGGCAAGAAGGTCACCGGCGTCGTCCGCTCGACGGTCGTCCTCGACGCCGAGGGCCGGGTCGTCCTCGCGCAGTACAACGTCAAGGCGACGGGGCACGTCGCCAAGCTGCGCCGCGACCTCGCGGTCGCCTGACGCCCGCCCCGGGCGCCGGCACCGGCCGGGCGCAGAGGCCCTGACGCCCGTGCCGGCCGGGTGGCACACTCCTGACGCGGTCCGGCCGGCAGCGGCCGGACCCGCGGGAGTGGTGAAACGGCAGCCACGCCAGGTTTAGGTCCTGGTGCCCGAGAGGGCGTGCGGGTTCGACTCCCGTCTCCCGCACGCCCCTCGCGCACGCCCCCGGCAGCGATCCCCGGCGGCCGACCTCCGGGGGCCACCGCGGGAGGCCGCGCGGGCTCAGGCGCCCGGCAGCACCGCCGCCTCCAGGTGCACGGCCTTGAGCACGGTCATGGACGCCAGCAGGTCCGGTCCGTAGCCGGCTCCGGCGCCGGAGTCGCGGCGCGGGTCGGCCGAACCGCCGGGCGCGCCCCCGAAGACCGCGTTGACCTTCACCGTGCCGACCTCGAGCTCGTCGGCCGCCCGCAGCGCGTGGTCCAGCCGCGGCGTGAGCACCGTCGCCGCCAGCCCGTAGCGACCGGCACCGGCCAGCTCCAGGGCCGCCGCGAAGTCCGGGACGCGCGTCACCGCGGCGACCGGCCCGAACGTCTCCTCCGTCATCACGTCCATGTCCGCGGTGCACCCGTCGAGGACCGTCGGCGGGTAGAAGGTGCCCGGGCCGTCCGGCCGCGCACCGCCCGCCAGCACCCGGGCCCCGCCCGCGACGGCGTCCTCCACGTGCGCGACGACGACCGCGAGCTGCTGCTCGTCGACGAGCGGCCCCAGCCCGGTCGCGGGGTCCGTCGGGTCCCCGACCACCGTGGCCTGCGCCACCGCGACGAGCTCGGCGAGCACGGCGTCCGCCACCTCCTCGTGCAGGTACACGCGCTCGACGGACGTGCAGAGCTGCCCCGTGTTGGTGAAGGCGCCGATCGCGATCTGGCGCGCCGCCCACGCCGGGTCCACCCCGGCGTCGACGACGAGCGGGTCCTTGCCGCCGTTCTCCAGCAGCACGCGGGCCCCGCGGGCGCCGGCAGCCGTCGCGATGGCACGCCCGGTCGCGGTGCTGCCCACCTGCGCGACGAGCGCGACCCGGGGGTCGGCGACGAGCGCCGCACCTGTGGCCCCGTCGCCGTTGACGACCGACAGCACCCCGGCCGGCAGGGCGTCGGCGACGAGGCGCCCGAGCTCCCAGCCGGACCGCGCGCTGCGCTCGGACGGCTTGTGCACGACCGTGTTGCCGGTGACCAGCGCGGCGGCGAGCAGCCCGGCAGCCGCCGGCAGCGGGTCGTTCCAGGGTGTGATGATCGCCACGACGCCGTGGGGGTCGCGGCGGACGACGTCGAGCGCGGCGGGCGCCCCGGCGAGCGTGCGGCCGGTCGGGCCGAGCCCCGTCGTCGCCGCCTCCTCCAGCAGCTCCGCAGCCACCTGCGCCGACTCGACCGACGAGCCCAGCAGGCGTCCCGTGTCCGCCGTCAGCGCCGCCCCGAGCGCGTCGGCCTGCGCGCGCACGGCAGCCGCGGCGGCGCGCAGGTACCCCGCGCGCTCCCCCGGCGAGGTACGGCGCCAGGCGGCCCGAGCCGCGTCCGCGGCCGCCACGGCTGCACCCACCTCCGCCTCGGTGGCAGGCACCAGCACGAGCGTGGGCGTCCCGTCGACGGGGGACGTGCGGGTCAGCTCGCGGTCCCCCGTCGCGGGGACGAGGTCGCCGCCGACGTGGTGCTCGGCCAGGCGCAGGGGGGCGGTCGACGTCCCGTCGGCCGGGCTGGTGGTCGTGCTCCCGGTGGCGGTGCGGTCGGGCGTCAGCGTCATGGCGTCTCCTCGCGGTCGTCCCCGGCGGTGCCGGGGGTGGCGCCGGCCACGTGCCGGCACGGCTGCCGGCATCGTGCCGCACGCCGCCGACATCCGGCCGGCGATGCACCGGACGGGCACGTCGCGCCCCCCGGCCCGGGCACTGCTCGACTAGCGGCACCGGGTGAAGTGCTCCACAGTGACGCCCAGGCGCCCGGCCGGGCGCCGTCGGCAGGACCGGTCGGCACGACTGCGTCCCTGGTCAGGGAGGTCCGCCACCGATGAGGGCACGGCAGGTCCCGGCAGGTCAGCGGCGCACGGCCACGTCCATGTCGACGGACACGTCGACGGACACGGCGACGGTGCGCGGCGCCCGCCCGGCGCCGGCAGCGCCCGCGGCGGGCGGCACCGCACGGCCCGGCGGCCCGACGACGCCCGCCACGGGGCTCCCCGCGTGAGCGCGGCCCCGCTCCCGCCCTGGTCCCTCGTCCTCACCTCGCTCGGCCGCCCGCGGCTGGCCGGGCTCCTCGACGTCCTCACGCTCGACCTCGCCCAGGCGACACGTGCCGCGCGAGCCTCAGGTCGCCCCCTGCCCGCCCCCGTCGAGGTCGTCGTGGTCGACGACCGGTCCGTGGCCCTCGACCCCCGGCCGGACGACGACGCCCCCGTGCTGCGCGACCCGGCCCCGCTGGAGGTGGCCGGCACGAACGGACCGGGCGCCACGCCCGTGCGGGTCGTCCGCACCGGCGGCCGCGGGCCGGCCGCCGCGCGCAACGCGGGGTGGCGCTCGGCGTCGGCCCCGTGGGTCGTCCTGCTCGACGAGCTGCGCGAGCCGGCTCCGGGCTGGGCCGCCGCCCTCGCCGAGGACCTCGCGGCCGCGGCCACGGGTGCGGGGGGACGGACGGCGCTCAGCGGAGGTGCCGCCGAGGCGCCCACCGACGCCGCCGCTCCCGGCGACGACCTCCTCGTGCGGCGCGACGCGCTCGCCGAGGTGTGGGGCTGGGACGAGCGCATCGGCGACGCCGAGCAGGCGCACGACGACCTCGTCGCCCGGCTGGGCGCGGCCGGGTGGGACGCCGTCCCCGGGACCCGCCGCGCGGCGGGTCCGACGGCACCCGAGCAACCCACGGGCACGGGGACCCGCACGGACGCCCCCGCACCCACCCGCCGCACGGACGCCGACCTGACGTCCTGGCCGCCGCCCGTGCAGGCGGTGCTCTTCGACCGGGACGGCACGCTCGTGCACGACGTGCCCTACAACGGCGACCCGGACCAGGTCCGCGTCATCGCCGGCGCGCACGAGGTCCTCGACGCCCTGCGCGAGGCCGGCGTGGCGGTCGGGATCGTCAGCAACCAGTCGGGCATCGCGCGCGGTCTGCTCAGCGTGGCGGACGTCGCCGCCGTCAACGCCCGCGTGGCCGCGGAGGTGGGCCCGTTCGGCACCGTTCAGGTGTGCCCGCACGGCACCGGTGACCACTGCGCGTGCCGCAAGCCCGGCCCCGGCCTCGTGCTGCGGGCGGCGCACGCGCTGGGCGTGCCGCCCTACGCCTGCGCGGTCGTCGGCGACATCGGGGCCGACGTGGGGGCCGCGGTCGCCGCCGGGGCGCGGACGGTCCTCGTGCCCACCGCCGTCACGCGCAGCCGGGAGGTGGCGACGGCGCCGGTCGTCGCGGTCGACCTGCGGGCAGCCGTCGCGCACCTCGTCCCCGGCGTGCTCGACCCGCTGCCCGGCGGCGTCCCGGACGGGGCGCCGCGCACCGCCGGGGACGCCGCGTGACCCGGGTCCTGGCGGTCCGGCTCGACAGCGACGGCGACGTCCTGCTCACCGGGCCGGCCGTCCGCGCCCTGGCCGCCGGCGCCGAGGCGCTGGACCTGCTCGTCTCCCCCGCGGGACGCCAGGCCGGCGAGCTGCTGCCGGGCGTCGACCGCGTGCTCGTCGCCGACGTGCCCTGGAGCGGCTACGCGCCGCCGCCCGCCGACCCGGCGGCGCTGCGGGACCTCGTCGACGTGCTCGCGGCCGGCCGCTACGACCGCGCCGTGGTGTTCACGTCCTTCCACCAGAGCCCGCTGCCCATGGCGCTGCTGCTGCGGATGGCCGGCGTGCCGTTCGTCGCCGGCACGAGCGAGGACTACCCCGGCTCGCTGCTCGACGTGCGGCACCGCCGCCCCGACGGCCTGCACGAGGTCGAGGCCGCCCTCGACCTCGCGCGCGCGGTCGAGGGCGAGGTCGAGGGCGAGGTGGGGGCGGCCCCAGCCGGGCGGCGGGGTAGCCCCGCCCTCGACCCCGCCCTCGACGACGACCGCCTGGCCCTGCGCGCGGACCGCGTCGCGGCGGCCGCGGCCGCCCTGCCCGACGAGGTGCCGGCCGGCGGGTTCGTCGTCCTGCACCCCGGCGCGTCCGTCCCCGCCCGGGCCCCGTCGCCCGCCCACGCCCGTACGATCGCGCTCGCGCTGGCCGAGGAAGGGCGGACCGTCGTGGTGACCGGGGGGCCGGGCGAGCGGGAGCTGGCACGCGCCGTCGCCACCGGCGTGCCCGGTGCGGTCGACCTCGCCGGCCGGACGAGCCTGGCCGGGCTGGCCGCCGTGCTGGCGCGCGCCGACGCGGTCGTCGTCGGCAACACGGGCCCGGCGCACCTCGCCGCGGCCGTCGGCACGCCGGTCGTGTCGCTGTTCTCGCCCGTCGTGCCCGCCGACCGCTGGGCGCCGTGGGGCGTCCCGACCGTCGTGCTGGGCGACCAGGGCGCACCCTGCGCCCTCACCCGGGCGCGCACCTGCCCCGTCGAGGGCCACCCCTGCCTCACCGGCGTCACGCCGGGGCAGGTGGTCGCGGCCGTCGACGCCCTGTCCCTGTCCGCCGCCGGAGCACCGGCGCGGACCACCGACCACGCAGACGCGTCCGGCGCACGGCCGGACGGGAGGGTGAGCGCATGAAGGTCCTGGCCTGGCACGTGCACGGCTCGTGGATGACCTCGTTCGTCCACGGCTCCCACGACTACCTCGTCCCGCGCGACGCCGAGCGCTCCCGCGACGGCGGCGGCCGCGCGACGACCTACGCCTGGCCCGACCGCGCGCGCGAGGTGCCGATCGACGTGCCGGACGGCACCGGCCTGGCCGAGGACCGCCCCGACGTCGTCGTCCTGCAGCGCCCCCACGAGCTCGAGCTGCTCAAGCGCTGGACCGGCCTGCGCGCCGGCGTGGACGTGCCGGCCGTCTACGTCGAGCACAACACGCCCGCCGGGCCCGCGGCCGCCACGCGCCACCACCTCGCCGACCGGTCCGACATCCCCGTCGTGCACGTCACGGCCTACAACGCCCTCATGTGGGACAGCGGGGCCGCGCCGACCCTCGTCGTCGACCACGGCATCGTCGACCCGGGGTACACCTACACCGGTGAGCGCGAGCGGGTGGCCGTCGTCGTCAACGAGCCCGTGCGCCGGTGGCGCGTGGCCGGGACGGACCTCGTCGTGCGGGTCGCGGAGGACCTGCCGGTCGAGGTCTACGGGATGGGCATGGACGCCCTCGCCGAGCACCTGCCGCAGCACAAGGAGCACCTGCACGAGGACGTCCGGCAGGCCGACATGCACGTGGCGATGGGCGGGGCCCGCGCCTACCTGCACCCCTACCGCTGGACGAGCCTCGGCCTGTCCCTCCTCGAGGCGATGACGGTCGGCCTGCCCGTCCTCGTCGTCGCCTCGACCGCCGCGCCGGAGGCGGTGCCCGCGGCCGCCGGCGTCGTCAGCGCGGACCCGGCGGCGCTCGTCGCGGCCGGGCGGCGCTGGCTCGCCGACCCGACGGAGGCGCGCGAGCGGGGCCTCGCGGGCCGCGAGCACGCCCTGGCGCACTACGGGCTCGCGCGGTTCCACCGCGACTGGGACGAGGTCCTGGCCGCCGTCGTCGAGGGGAGGGTGCCGTGAGGGTCGCCCTGGTCTCGGAGCACGCCAGCCCCCTGGCCGTGCTCGGCGGCGTCGACGCCGGCGGGCAGAACGTGCACGTCGACGCCCTGGCCCGCGGTCTCGCCGACCTCGGTCACGACGTGCGCGTCTACACACGGCGTGACGACGCGTCGCTGCCGGAGCGGGTGCCGCTCGGGCCGCGCGTCGAGGTCGTGCACGTGCCCGCCGGGCCCGCGCGGGAGGTGCCCAAGGACGCTCTCGCGCCGTACATGGACGCCTTCGGCGACTGGATGGCGCGCGACTGGGAGCGCACCGGCACCCCGGCCGTGGCGCACTCGCACTTCTGGATGTCGGGGCTGGCGACCCTCCGGGCGGCCGCCGCGCTCGACGTGCCCGTGGCGCACACGTACCACGCGCTGGGCTCGGTCAAGCGCCGCCACCAGGGCGCGAAGGACACGAGCCCGGCGGGCCGGGTCGCGGCGGAGCTGTCCGTCGGGGAGCGCGCCGACCTCGTCGTCGCCACCTGCCGGGACGAGGTCGACGAGCTCGTCCGCCTCGGCCTGGACCCCGCGCGCATCCAGGTCGTGCCCTGCGGCGTGGACGTCACGCACTTCCGGCCCCTGCCGCCCGCCCGCCGGGGCCGTGCCGCCGGTGCCGCCCGCGGCGGCGGCGCCCTCCTGCCCCGCCGCCGGCAGCCGCACCGGCTCCTCGTCGTCGGGCGGCTCGTCGAGCGCAAGGGCGTCGACACCGTCGTCCGGGCGCTGGCCGCGGTCCCGGGGACGGAGCTCCTCGTCGCCGGGGGGCCGCCGGCGGACCTCCTGGCCGCGGACCCCGAGGCGTGCCGGCTCGTCGCCCTGGCGGAGGCGCTCGGCGTCGACGACCGGGTCACGCTGCTGGGGCGCGTCGAGCACGACGACCTCCCGGCGGTCATCGGGTCGGCCGACGTCGTCGTGGCGACCCCCTGGTACGAGCCCTTCGGCATCGTCCCGCTCGAGGCCGCGGCGTGCGGCGTGCCCGTCGTGGGCAGCGCCGTCGGGGGGCTGCTCGACTCCGTGCGTCCCGGCGTCACCGGCCTGCTCGTGCCGCCGCGCGACCCCGACGCCCTCGCCGCGGCGCTGCGCCCGCTGCTCGCCGACCCGGTGCGGCGCCGCGCGCTCGGGCAGGCCGCGCGCCGCCGCGCGGTCCGCACCTACGCGTGGTCCCAGGTCGCCCAGCGCACGGCGGCCCTCTACCAGACCCTGGCCCTCCCGGCCGATGCGTTGCTCGCCGGGCCCGCCGCCGTCCCCGCCCTCACGGAGGTCGCCGTATGAGCGCCCAGTCCTGGATCGACGCCCACGACGACGAGCTGCGCGGTGCGCTCGACGGCCTGCGGGCCGACGCCGCCGTCGTCGAGCGCTGGGGGCGCACGCTGACCGACCGCCTGCTCGACGGCGCGCGGCTGCTGGCCGCGGGCAACGGCGGGTCGGCCGCCGAGGCGCAGCACCTGACCTCCGAGCTCGTCGGACGCTTCCTGGCCGACCGGCGGCCGCTGTCGGCGGTGTGCCTCTCCGCGGAGACCTCGACGCTGACCGCCCTGGTGAACGACTACGGGCCCGAGGAGATGTTCGCGCGCCAGGTCGAGGCGCACGGTCGACCCGGGGACGTGCTGGTCCTCCTGTCGACCTCCGGCTCGAGCCCCAACGTGCTCCGCGCCGCCGAGCGCGCGCACGAGCGCGGCCTGCTCGTCTGGTCGCTGACGGGGCGGCGGCCCAACCGCCTCGCGGCGCTGTCCGACGAGGCGCTGTGCATCGACGCGCCCTCCACCGCCGCCGTGCAGACCCTGCACCTCGTGGCGATCCACGCGCTGTGCGCGGCGGTCGACGAGGGGCTCGCGCGGCTCGACGCGGTGCACGCGGCGCCCGTCGTGCGCAGCCTCGAGGCCACCGCGTGAGCGGCTCGCCGCGGGCGGTGCGCCCGCACGTGGTCGTCGTCGGGGACGTCGTACTGGACCGGGACGTCGACGGGACCGTCGAGCGCCTGTGCCCCGACGCACCGGCCCCCGTCCTCGACGTCACCCGCGTCCGCGAGAGCCCCGGCGGCGCCGGCCTGACAGCCCTGCTGGTCGCGGCGTCGGGGGCGCGGACGACCCTCGTCGCACCCCTGGCCGACGACGACGCCGGCACCCGCCTGGCCGAGGACCTGCGCCGTGAGGTCGCCGTCGTGGCCCTGCCGCACGTCGGCGGCACCCGGCGCAAGGTCCGCATCCGCAGCGGCGGTCAGTCCCTCGTGCGGGTCGACGACGGCGGGCCGGGCGCGCCCGGTGCGGTCGACGCCGACGCCGTGCGCGCGGTGCTGGCCGACGCGGACGTCGTCCTCGTGTCGGACTACGGCGCGGGCGTGACGCAGGACCCGGCCCTGCGCGAGGTGCTGGCCGAGGCGGCCCGCGGCACCCGGGTCGTCTGGGACCCGCACCCGCGGGGCGGCGCACCCGTCGCCGGCGCGGCGCTCGTCACGCCGAACCTGTCCGAGGCGAGGGCGGCGGCGGGCGGAGGCGGCGGGGGTACCGCCGGTGGCACGGCGCCCCAGCACCCCGACGAGCTCGCCGCCGCCCTGCGCGCGTCCTGGGAGGCGCGGGCCGTCGCCGTCACGGCCGGGTCCGCCGGCGCCTTCGTCGCCGGTGGGGGCGACGCGCAGTACGTGCCGGCCGTGCCGGTCGCCGGTGGCGACCCGTGCGGCGCCGGGGACCGCTTCGCCGCCACCGCGGCCGTCGCCCTGGCGAGCGGCGCCACCGTGACGGAGGCCGTCGGCCGGGCCGTCGCGGACGCGGGGGCCTGGGTCGCGGCGGGCGGGGCGGAGGCGTTCCGGCGCGAGCGCGACGAGGAGACCGGGGCGCCGCCGGCGGCGGCGGACGTGACAGCGACCGGTCCGGTGGCGGAGAGCGCCGACGCCGCGCCCACGGACGGGACCGACGCCGTGCCGACCCCCGACGACGTCGAGGCGCTGGCAGCCCGGCTGCGACGCGGCGGTCGGCGGCTGGTCGCCACGGGCGGGTGCTTCGACATCGTCCACGCCGGGCACGTCGCCACGCTCCAGGCGGCCCGCCGGCTCGGCGACGCGCTCGTCGTCCTCATGAACTCCGACGCGTCGGTCTCGCGGCTCAAGGGCCCGACCCGGCCCGTCGTCACGGCGGGCGACCGCGCCCGCGTCCTCGAGGCGCTGGACTGCGTCGACGCCGTCGTCGTCTTCGAGGAGGACGACCCCGGCGCGGTGCTGGCCCGGCTGCAGCCGGACGTGTGGGCCAAGGGCGGCGACTACGGCGGGACCGAGCTGCCCGAGGCGGCGACGGTCCGCGCCCACGGCGGGCGGATCGTCCTGCTCCCCTACCTGGACGGCCGGTCGACGACGTCCATCATCGAGCGCTCGGGACGGTCCCGGGCGCAGCACGTGCCGGCAGCGGTCGGCGAGAAGGAGGCGGTGTGAGCACCCAGTCGAGCGTGAGCGCGCAGGCGGACCAGCGGACGGACCAGCAGGCGGACGCAAAGGTCCTGGCCCCCCGGCCGGTCGGCACGGTGTTCGTCACCGGCGGGTCCAGCGGCCTGGGATCGGCGGTCGTCGACGCCGTGCTGGCCGCCGGCGGGACGGTCGGCGTGCTCGACCGCGTGCCGCCGAAGCAGGACGTGTCGTTCGTCGAGGTCGACCTCGCGGAGCCGGCGTCGGTGGTCGCGGAGGCCGTCGAGCGGCTCGTCGGCCTCGTCGGGGCGCCCACGGGCGTCGTCACCGCGGCCGGCACGGACGCCTGCGGCGCCCTCGTGGACATCCACCCGGACGTGTGGGAGCGCGTCGTGCGCGTCAACCTGTTCGGGACCGTCGCCGTCGTGCGCGCGTGCCTGCCGCACCTGGAGGCCTCGCGCGGGACCGTCGTCACCGTCGGCTCGACCCTGTCGCTGCGGGGCATGAGCGACGCGACGGCCTACAGCGCCTCGAAGTTCGCCGTCCGCGGCTTCTCGCACGCCCTCGCGGCCGAGCTGCGCGGCAAGGTCGGGGTCACGCTGCTCATCCCCGGCGGGATGGACACGGCGTTCTTCGACGGCCGCACCGAGCAGTACAAGCCCGGCCCGGACGCGGACCTCAACGACCCGCGCGCCACGGCCGGCACGGTGGTCACGGCGCTGACGCAGCCCGTCGGGTCCGAGATCCGCGAGATGCTCGTCATGGCCTCCGGGGAGAGCTCCTGGCCGTGACCGGCGACGTCCTCGTCCTGCGCGCCCTCGGTCTCGGCGACGCCCTCACCGGTGTCGCCGCCCTCCGTGGGCTGCGGCGCGCGTTCCCCGGTCGTCGTCTGGTGCTCGCCGCTCCGGCGACGACCGGGGGCTGGCTGCGCGACCTCGGCCTCGTCGACGCGGTGCTGCCGACGCGCGAGCTGGAGCCGTTCGCGTGGTCGGGGACGGGCCACGTGGCGGTCAACCTGCACGGCCGCGGCCCGCAGAGCCACGCGCTCCTCGCGGCCACGCGCCCGGACCGGCTCGTCGCCTTCGCCGCCCCCGGCTTCCCCGGCGGCCCGGCCTTCGACCCCGAGGAGCACGAGGTCGTGCGCTGGTGCCGCCTCGTCGCGGCCGCGGGCGGCACGTGCGGACCGCAGGACCTGCGTCTGCCGGAGGTGACGTCCGCCCCCGCCCCGGCTCCCGAGGACGCACGGCCCGAGGTCCTGCTCCACCCCGGGGCGGCGTCCGGGGCCCGGCGCTGGCCCGCCGACCGGTTCGCCGCCGTCGGGGTCGCCCTGCGGGCGCGGGGCTTCCGCGTCGGCGTCACGGGCGGTCCCGACGAGCGCGAGCTGTGCGCGCAGGTCGTCGCCGGCGTCCGGGAGCGCGGCGGGACGGCGGGAGGCGGCACGGGGGACGCCGGGGACGAGGCACGCGACGTCGTCGACCTGGCGGGAGCGCTGGACCTGCCCGCTCTCGCGGCACGCGTCGCGGGGGCGGCGCTGCTCGTGTGCGGGGACACCGGGGTCGCCCACCTCGCCACGGCCGTGGCCACGCCGTCGGTCGTGCTGTTCGGCCCGGTGCCGCCCCGCTGGTGGCGCCCGCTGCTCGACGAGAGGCGCCACGCGGTCGTGTGGCACGGCGACGACGGGTCACCCGCGGGCGACGGCGGCGCCGACGTCGTCCACCCGTGGCTGGCGTCCGTCCAGGTCCCCGAGGTACTGGACGCCGTCGACCGCGTCCTCGGCGCCGGGAGGGCGCCCGCCCGCCCGCGCCCCTCCGCTGCGCGGTCGACGAGCACCGCCGTCGCCCCGCGGCCGAGCCGCACCGCACGCACGGTCGGCACGGCGACCCCGGCAGGCCCCGCGCGCGCCGTCAGCCGCGCGTCGCACGTCGCGTCGGTCGCCTCGCGCCCGGACGGGTGAACGGTCACCCCGAGGGGTGACGCGTCCGGCCGCGGCTCAGGAGGGAGGTCGTCGCGTCGATCGGCGGGGCTGACGGAAGGAGTCCCTCGATGCGCGCACGCCCCCGTGCCCTGCTCGTGCTCTGCCTCGCCGGTGCGGCGGTCGCGGGCCTGGCCTCGTGCTCCGACGGGACGAGCGCGCAGGTGCACGCGGTCTCCGCCGGCACCGTCGTCGAGGTCGCGGACCTCACGACCCCGGCGGCGGAGGACGTGGTCCTCACCGTCGAGGGGACGTCGTCGGGCACCGTGACGCTGTCCATGGCCGACCTCGAGGCGATGCCGACGGTCGAGGCGGAGGTGTACGAGCCGTTCCTCGAGGAGCGGGTGACGTTCCGGGGCGTCGCGCTGGCCGAGCTGCTGCGCGTCGTGGGCGTGCCGCAGGACGCGACGGTCCTGCACTCGCTGGCCCTCAACGACTACGCCGTCGACGTGCCGCTGACCGTCGCCGACCACCCGGGCGCCGTCCTCGCGACCCGCGCCGACGGCGAGCCGATCCCCCTCGAGGAGGGCGGGCCGACCCGCCTCGTGCTGACCGACGACCACCCGGACACCCGCGACCAGTCGCTGTGGATCTGGAGCATCGCGTCCCTCGCGGCGGACAGCACGGCGCCGTGACCGCGCGATGACGGGGCGGCGCGCCGGCGCGCCGCGAGGGCTGCACGTGCCGCGGAGGCCGCGCGCGTCGCGGACGCCGCGGGCGCAGCGCGCCCGGTGGTCGCGAGCCGGCGCCGGCACCGACGCCGGCGCGAACCGAGGCGGGGCCCGGCTGTCACCGGTGCAGGGGCTCCTGGAGCTGGCGCTCGCGGCCGCGGTCCTCGCGACGCCGGTGCTGTCGCTGCGCGACTACGCCAGCCTGCGGGCCACGGCCGACTCCTTCTCCCTCGCGCAGGACGTCACCGGCAACCTCGCCGACGCCCAGCGTGACGCCCTGCTCGCGCTCGTGCAGGCGGAGCGGCTCGACGCGGGCGACGACTCCGTCGTCACCCTGCGGCAGCAGAGCGCGTTCCTCGGCCAGCAGGTGCGGATCCTCGCCGCGAAGGACCTCGACGGACCCGTCGCGGCCCAGGTCACGCAGGCCGTCGCCGACCACGCCCGGCTCGACGCGCACCTCGAGGCCCTGCCCGACGTGCTCGCCCCCGACGAGGTGGCCGCGGCCCGCGCGACCGTCGTCGCCGACGCCGAGGCGGTCGTCGCCGACGTGCGCGGCCTCTACGCGCGCCTCGAGGGCGCCTTCTACTCCGAGCTGTCCGACCGGCTGCAGCAGCAGAACGCCCAGCAGCGCCTCGTCGTCGTCTGCGCCGCGCTGTCCCTCCTGCTCGGCGGGCTCCTGGTGGTGCTCCTGCAGCGCTCGGTCCGGCGGGAGTTCTCGGCCGCGTACGCCCTCGTCGTGCGCGAGGCCGCCGAGCGCGCGGAGGCGCAGCGGGCGGTCGAGCTCAGCGAGCGGCGGTTCCGCGCGCTCGTGGCGCACGGCAACGACATCACGCTCGTGCTCGACGAGCGGGGTGCGCTGACCTACGTCGACCCGCGCACCAGCACCGCGCTCGGGACCACCGTCGGGCCGCTCGACGGCCTGCGCGTCGGCGACCTCGTCCCGGCGGACCTGCAGGCGTCGGCGGTCGCTTCGTTCCGCGCGTGCCTGGCCGCGCCCGGCGCCACGACGACGCTCGACGTGGCGGTCCGCCTGCCGCGCGCCGGGCAGGACCCGGCGGGCCTCACGCACCTGGCCGTGCGGCTGACCAACCTGCTCGGCGACCCCGCCGTCGCCGGCGTCGTCGTCAACGCGCACGACGTCACCGACCGGACCCGGCACGCCGCCGAGCTCGAGCACCTCGCGTACCACGACCGCGTCACGGGCCTGCCCAACCGTCTGCGCCTCGACCGGGACCTCGACGCGGCGGCCGCCGACGACGAGCACGGGACCGGGGTGGCGGCGCTCGCCGTGCTCGACCTCGACGGCTTCCGCTCGCTCAACGAGCGGGTCGGCGCCCTGCGCGGCGACGCGGTGCTGCACGAGCTCGGCGCGCGCCTGCGGCGGCACGTGCCGGACGGCGTGGTCTACCACCTCGGCGGCGACGAGTTCGTCGTCCGGCGCGCGGGGGACGACGACGCGCACGGGCTGGCGCAGACCCTGCGCGCCGCGCTGCGCGTCCCGCTCGACGCCGTCCCCGGGGTGGCGGTGACGGCCGGCATCGGGGTCGTGGCCGCCCGCGCGGCCGACGTGCGGCCGCACGAGCTGGTCCGGCACGCCGACGCGGCGATGCAGGAGGCCAAGCGCCGCGGCCCCGACCAGGTCGAGACCGTCGACGGCGCCGGGCTCGCCGAGCAGGCGGCCCGCCAGCACCTCGTCGACCGGCTGGCGGAGGCCATCGCGCACGACCGCCTCGAGCTGCACTACCAGCCGATCGTCCGCACCGGCGACCGCTCGTGGGTGGCGGTGGAGGCGCTCGTGCGCTGGCGGACCGCCGACCGGCTGGTCCCGCCGGACGAGTTCATCCCGCTGGCCGAGGAGTCCGGGCTGGTCCTGGCGCTGGGCCGCTGGGTCGTGGCCACGGCAGTCCGCGACCTCGCCGTCATGCGCGCCGCCGGACGCCCGGACCTCAGGGTGAGCGTCAACGTCGCGGCGACGCAGCTGCACGACCTGGGCTTCCTCGACCACGTCCGGCACTGCCTCGCGCGCGCCCGGCTCTCCCCCGACGCGGTGGTCCTCGAGCTCACGGCGACCGTCGTCCTCGAGGACCCGGAGCACGCCATCGCGGTCCTCGCGGCGGCGCAGGCCGTCGGCATGGAAGTGGCGCTCGACGACTTCGGCACGGGCTACTCGTCGCTGGCCTACCTGCTGCGGCTGCCCGTCGACCTCGTCAAGCTCGACCGCTCGTTCCTGCGGGACCTCACCGTCTCGCCGCGCACCCGGCGCCTGCTCGGCGCGCTCACCGCGATCGTCCACGACCTCGGGATGCGGGTGACGGTCGAGGGCGTCGAGACGGAGGCGGAGATGGCCGCCGTCGTCGCGGCCGGCTGCGACACCGTCCAGGGCTACCTGCTCGCCCGCCCGGCCCCCCTGGGTGCACTGACGCCCGCCGCCCCGGAGGGGACGGCGGGCGTCCGGACGGGCCTTGCGGCGCTGTCGCCGGTCCGGAGACGGGACCTCGCACCGGGCCCGGCCCCCACGGGAGCGACCCCGCGGGTGCCGGCCCCGCGCGGGCCGGTCGACGAGGCGCGCGACCGCAGCAGCCGCCGACCGCCACCCGTCGCATGACGGTCCGGCGTCGCCCCCACCGGGCGGGAGCGACCGGTGTCAGGCCTGCGCGCCCTCGTGGTCGTGCTCGGCGATGGTCTTGCGCACCTCGTCCATGTCGAGGTTGCGCACGGCGTCGACGACCTGCTGCAGGGCCGGGCCGGGCAGCGCGCCCGGACGGTTGTAGACGAGCACGCCCTCGCGGAAGGCCATGAGCGTCGGGATCGACGTGATCTGCAGCTCGGCGGCGAGCGCCTGCTCGGCGTCGGTGTCGATCTTCGCGTGCACGATGTCGGCGTGCGTGTCCGAGGACTTCTCGAAGATCGGGCCGAACTGACGGCACGGGCCGCACCAGGCCGCCCAGAAGTCGACCAGGACGATGTCGTTGTCCTTGATGGTGGTCTCGAGGTTGTCTGCTGTCAGGGTGACGGTCGCCACGGCGTTCTCCTCTGTCGGTCGCTGGACGGTGGGTACAGCACGGCCGGCCCTCACGGTATTCCGGGCGGTGTTCCGGGCGGTCGCAGCACCACCACGCGCCACCGCTCGTCGAGCAGCGTGGCGTCGTGCGTGACCATCACGACGGTGCGCGGCTCGCGCGCGAGCATCGACACGACCGCGGCACCGGCGGCGCGGTCCAGGTGCGCGGTCGGCTCGTCGACGAGCAGGAGGGGTGCGGGCCGCAGCAGGGCCCGCGCCAGCCCGAGGCGCGCGCGCTCACCCGCGGACAGCCGCGAGCCCGCCTCGCCGACCCAGCCGTCGAGACCCAGGTCGGCCGCCCGGTCGGCGAGCCCGACGTCGGCGAGCACCGCCCGCAGCCGCCCGTCGTCGGCGGCGGGGTCTCCCATGCGCAGGTTGCCGGCCAGCGACGCCCCGGGCACCTGCGGCTCCTGCGGCACCCACGCGGACGCGGCCCGCACCTCGTCGAGCGGCAGGCGGCGCAGGTCCGCACCGCCGAGCAGGACGCGGCCGGCGGACGGGTCGCGCGCCCGCAGCAGGAGCGCCAGCACGGTGCTCTTCCCGGCGCCGCTGGGCCCCACGAGGGCGACCTTCTCCCCCGCCCGCACGACGAGGTCGAGGTGTGCCAGCGCGGGGCTCGACGCACCCGGGTAGGTGACGCCGACGTCCACCGGCGCCACGTCGTGCCCGGCCGGACGGGGCCCGGGCCCCTCCGGGTCGACGACCGCCGGCGGGGTCGCCGCCAGCGCCTCGACGCGGCGTCCGGCCGCGCGCGCACCGCCCGCCAGCGGCCAGGCCGCCCCGAGGCCGGCCACGGCCTCGAACGAGCCGAGGACGCCCAGCGCCGCCGCCGCGAGCAGCAGCGGCGAGGTCTCGCCGGCGGCCACGCCCCCACCGACCAGCACGAACGCGGCCACGAGGCCGAGCGCGGGCACGCCCTCCCGGAGCAGGGTCGCCACGGCCGCCACCCGGGCGGCCGCCCGCTCCGCCGCCTCCTGCTCCCGCAGCCGCGCGTCGGCGGCGGCCAGGGCCGTCGCCCCGCCGTCGCCGCCGACGTGGTCCGCCAGCCCCCGGACGAGGTCGAGCACGTCCGCGCCGCGGGCCTCCTCCGCCGCGGCGACCGCCCGGGCCGCCGGCGCGCCGGCCCGGTCCGCCCACGCCGGCACGACGACGCCGAGCAGGAGGAGCAGCGCGGCCGGCACGGCGCCGAGGCCGGGGTGCACCGCGGCCGCCAGGACGACGGCCGCCGATCCCGCGAGCACGGCCACCGCGGCCGGGGCCAGCAGGCGCAGCAGCACGTCCTGCAGGGCGTCGTCGTCGGCGTGCAGGCGGGCCAGCAGCTCGCCGCCGCGCACGCCCGTCAGCGCCGCCGGCGAGAGGGGCACGAGGCCCAGGAGCAGGTCGGTGCGGAGGCGGGCGACCAGCCGGAGCGTGACGTCGTGCGACACGAGCCGCTCGACGTAGCGCAACGCGGCACGCGACAGGCCGAAGGCGCGGACCGAGGTGATGAGGGGCAGGAGGACGAGCAGCGACTCCGGGCGCAGCGACGCATTCGTGACAAGGGCCCCCGAGGTCGCCAGGAGAGCCGCCCCGGACAGCACCGTCCCGGTGGCCAGGGCCACCGCCAGCGCCGTGCGGCCGCGAGGCAGGTGGCGCAGCACGGCCCTCACGGCACGGCCTGCGCGACGGCCCCGTCCACGAGCACGCCGTCGGGCCGGAGCCGGACCACGCGGTCGTGCAGCGCCGTCGGCGCGGATCGGTGCGTCACTGTCAGGAGCGTGCGGCCGCGCGCGAGGTCCGCCACGGCCGCGAGGACGACGGCCTCCGTCGCGGGGTCGAGCTGCGAGGTCGGCTCGTCGAGCACCACCAGGGGCGTGTCCTGCAGGAAGGCCCTCGCCAGGGCCAGGCGCAGCCGCTCGCCGCCGGAGAGCGTCGCGCCGTCCTCGCCGACCCGGGTGCGGACGCCCTGCGGCAAGGCCGCGACGACCTCCGTCAGCCCGGCGCGGACCAGCGCCGTCGACACCTGCTCGTCGTCGGCGTCCGGGCGCCCGAGCCGCACGTTGTCGGCGACGGTGCCGGGCAGCAGGTAGGGCCGCTCCGGGACGTGCGCGACCGCCGCCCACCAGTCGGCGCGCCGCAGCCGCGGCAGTGGCGTGCCCCCGACGAGCACGCGGCCGGTACCGGGCTCGCCGTACCCGAGGACCAGCCGGACCGGCGTGGTCTTGCCGGCACCGCTGGGCCCGACGAGGGCCGTGCGCGACCCCGGGGGCAGCACGAGGTCGACGCCCTGCAGGACGTCCCGCCCGTCGCGCCGCACGCCGACGCCCTCGAGCCGGACCTCGGGCACCCCGGCCGGCACGGGGACGTCCCCGCTCGGCGGGCCGGGCAGCGCCAGGAGCGCCGCGATCCGCTCCGCGGCGGGCCGGCCCTCCAGCGCCGCGTGCCGGTCCGCCCCGAGCGCTCGCAGCGGCGCGAAGAACTCGGGCGCCAGGAGCAGCACCAGGAGGGCGCACTCGAGCCCGAGGCCGCCCTCGAACAGCCGGACGCCGACGGTCATCGCGACGAGGGCGGTGCTGAGCGTCGCGCCCAGCTCCAGCACGAAGCCCGAGAGGAAGGCGGCGCGCAGCACGCGCAGCGTCGCGACCCGGTAGCCCTCGGCGACGTCCGCCAGCCAGCGGACCGTCGCCGGTGCGCGGCCGTAGGTGACCACCGTCGGCAGGACCCGCAGGGCGTCCGTCAGGAGCGCGCCGAGGCGCCCCAGGCCCTCCCACTGCCGCGCCGCGGCCCCCTGCGCGCGCAGCCCGACGAGCCACAGGAACACGACGACGAGCACGCCCGTCGGCACGAGGACGAGGGCCGTCGGCGGGTCGAGCACGAGCACCGCCGCCGCCAGGAGCAGGGGCACCACCGTGGCGTGCGTCCGGCCCGGGACGTAGCGGGCCACGAGGCCGTCGAGCAGCCGTACCCCTGCGGTCGCCGTGGTCGCCAGCTCCCCCGCGCGGGCGTCGGCCGCGGGGCCGAGGCGCACGAGCGTGCGCACGACGTCGAGCCCCACCTCCCGCCGCACCCGCGCCGAGGTGCGGGCGGCCAGCAGGTCGCGCAGCGCCAGCAGCCCGGCGCGCGCCCACCAGGCCGCGAGCGCGCCGGCGAGCGGCACCGCGAGCGCCGCCGGGCTGCGTCCGGCTCCCACGACGGCCTCCACCACGCGGGCGACGAGCGCCCACTGCAGCACGACGAGCGCCGCGACCAGCACGGCGACCGCGGTGCACGCCGCGCGCAGCCGCCGCACCTCGGGCCGCGCGGTCACCGCGGCGGTGCCGGCGTCGTCGGCCCCACCACGGCCGGTGCGGGCGCGGGCGAGGAGGCGGCGGCCCGGCACCCGTCAGTAGCCCTTCTGCAGCCCGCCGGCGTCGGGCCGCACCCCCTCGCGGAACACGTCGTAGTCCCACACCTGGTACCCGATGATGAGCGGCAGGAAGAACCCGCCGACCCAGGTCATGAGGACCAGGGTCCGGTGCTGGCTCGCCGAGCCCGCGAGCGTCAGGCTGAAGGCGGGGTCGATCGTCGAGGGCAGCACCACGCCGCGGGTGAACAGCGCGAGGAACACGGTCACGGTCGCCAGGAGGATCGTCAGCCCGCTCATCACGAACGCGAGCACGTCGCGGCGGAGCGAGAGCGCGAGCCAGATCGTCGCGAGCGTGGCGAAGGCGGCCACCGGGAAGACCCAGGGCAGCACGCCGAAGCTCTCGAACAGCCCCTCGGTCACGTAGCCCATGGTGACGAAGGCGAGGATCGCCACCGTGGCCAGCGCGCCCCACCGCAGCGCCGCCCTGCGCGCCCGGGCGTACAGGACGGAGTCCTGGTGCAGGCGCAGGAGCAGGAAGTTCGCGCCGTGCAGGGTGAACAGCAGCAGCGTGGTCAGGCCGCCGACCACGGAGAACGGCGTGAACAGCTCCCCCAGCCCGCCGACGACCCGCTAGTCGCCGTCCACCGGGAGCCCCTCGATGATCTTGGCCATCACCAGGCCCCACAGGAAGGCGGGCAGGACGCTGCCGGCGAAGGCCATGAGGTCCCAGAAGTCGCGCCACCGCTGCTTGTCGACCTGGTTGCGGTACTCGAAGGACACCCCGCGCAGCAGCAGCGCGAGCAGGATGACGACGAACACCGGGTACATGCCGCTGAACAGCGCGCCGTACCAGACGGGGAAGGTCGAGAAGAGCAGCCCGGCGGCCGCGATCACCCACACCTCGTTGCCGTCCCAGAACGGGCCGATCGTGCCGGTGAGGGCCCGCTCCTCGGACTCGTCGCGCGCGAGCTGCGGCCACAGGATGTCGACGCCGAAGTCGAAGCCCTCGAGGAAGAAGTAGAGCGTGAAGGTGAGGGCGATGAGCCAGAACCACAGCACGACGAGGTCCACGGCTCAGGCCTTCCGCTCGTAGCGCTCGAAGCCCTCGCCGCCGTAGTCCGGCACCGGCGCGGCGACGAGCTGCGCCTGGGGCACGTGGTCGATGCCCGCTCGCGCCGTGACGGTGAGGAGGAAGACGTCGAGACCGATGAGGGCGAGGTAGACCACCCAGAGGCCGACGAGCCCCACGAGGACCTCGCCCGCCGTGTTCGCGCTGACCCCCTCCTGGACGGTCAGCAGGCCGTAGACCATGAAGGGCTGGCGCCCCATCTCCGTGACGACCCACCCGGCGAAGTTCGCGATCCACGGCAGGGGCACCAGGAGGACCAGCAGGCGCAGGTACCAGCGCGTGCGGTCCAGCGCCGCGCGCCTGCGCCACCACAGGAACAGCCCGGTGAAGGCGGTCAGCAGCAGGAGCGACCCGATCGCGACCATGAGCCGGAAGGACCAGTAGACGGGTGCCACCGGCGGGACGTAGTCACCGGGCCCGTACGCCTCCTGGTACTGCTCGTTCAGCTCGACGAGCCCGTCGTACCGGCCCTCGAGGCTGTTGTAGGCGAGGATCGACCCGAGTTAGGGCAGTTCGACGGAGAAGTCGTTCTCCCGCTCCCGCTCGTCGATGTCCGCGACGAGGGACCACGGCGCCGGGGAGTCGGAGGTCTCCCACTGGGCCTCCATCGCCGCGAACTTCATCGGCTGGTCCACGCGGGCGACCTGCGCCTCGCGGTGGCCGCTCGTGGCGGAGAAGACCGTCCCGACGGCGGCGAACACCAGGGCGATCCGCAGGGAGCGCGAGAAGACCTCGACGTTGCGGCCCCTGAGCAGGTGGTAGGCGCTGATGGCCAGGACGAAGAACCCGGCGACGGTCCACGCGCTGCCCTGTACGTGGGCGAAGTACAGCCACGCCTTGTAGTTGAGCACCACCGCGGTGAAGTCGGTGAGGACCGCGCGCTCGTCGACGATCGCGTACCCCACGGGGTGGTGCATCCAGGCGTTGGCCAGCACGATCCAGAACGCGCTCACCTGCGTGCCGATGGCCACGAGCCAGATGCTGCCCAGGCGCATCCACGGCTTGAGCCGGTCCTTGCCGAACCACCACAGCCCGATGAACGTGCTCTCGAGGAAGAACGCCATGAGCACCTCGAGCGCCAGCGGCACGCCGAAGATGTTCCCGACGAACCGCGAGTACTCGCTCCAGTTCATGCCGAACTGGAACTCCTGCACGATCCCCGTCACGACGCCGACGGCGAAGTTGATGAGGAACAGGTGCCCGAAGAACGCGGTCATCGTCGCGTAGGCCTCGCGCCGCTCGTGCCGCAGGAACGCGAACGTCTCCATCACCGCGATGAGGAACGCGAGCCCCACCGTCAGGGAGACGAAGAAGAAGTGGAAGATGCTCGTCGAGGCGAACCGGAACCGGGACAGGTCGACGACGTCCATGCGCAGCCTCCGGGGCGACCGCCGGCGGGCGGCCCTCGGCGCCCGGCGTCGCGGCCCAGGGTGCTCCCGGCCCGGACGGCGTCGCGCTCGGCGGGGCCAGTATGGGTGGGTCCGCGCACGCCCGCCCGGCGGACGTGGCGCGGACACAGGTCGCCCCGGTGCTGGTCCCACGGGCGGCGCACGGCAGACTGTGCGGCGTGACTGCGACCCCCGACTTCCCCCGCGGCCCCGAGCGGCCCGCCGGCTGGTTGAGCCCCGAGCAGATCGCGGAGGCCCGCTCGCGGCTGCCGATCGTCTACGTGGACGCGGTGCCCGTGCGCGTCGACGACTGCGGCGACGTGGTCGCCGTCGGCCTGCTGCTGCGCGTCACGTCGTCCGGGGTGATGTCCCGCGCGCTCGTGTCGGGCCGCGTCATGTACCACGAGCGGGTGCGGGACGCGCTCGTGCGGCACATCGAGAAGGACCTCGGCCCGGTCGCGCTGCCGCAGATCCCGTCGACGCCGCAGCCGTTCACGGTGGCGGAGTACCTGCCGACGCCGGGCGTGACGCCGTACCACGACCCCCGGCAGCACGCGGTGTCGCTGGCGTACGTCGTGCCGGTCGCCGGTGATTGCCGCCCGCAGCAGGACGCGATCGACCTCGCGTGGATGACGCCCGAGGAGGCGTGCTCCGAGGAGGTCCAGATCGAGATGCACGGCGGGCAGGGCACGCTCCTGCGCCAGGCGATGGCGTTCGTCGGCCGCATGCCCTGACCGGGGTCGTCCCCCTCCGGGCCCGGCGGGCCACCGGGCGGCGGCTCAGCCCAGCTCGAGCGCCGGCCAGTCCGCCAGGTCCGCCCGCATCTGCCGGTCGTGCGTGGCGACGACGACGGCCGCGGACGTCCCGCGCAGCGCGACGGTGAGCTCGTCGACGAGGTGCACGGACAGGTGGTTCGTCGGCTCGTCGAGCACGAGGAGGTGCGGCGCGGCCAGGAGCGCGCACGCCAGGTCGAACCGGCGGCGCTGCCCGACCGACAGCTCCACGAGCGGCCGCTCCAGGTCCTCCTCGGTCAGCAGCCCGAGCGCGGCGACCGGCACGAGCCGGTCCGGGTCGACGAGCCCGGCCCGCAGCAGGTCCAGGGCGTGCCGTGCGTAGGCGTCGAATCCCGTGAGCGGCCTGCCCGTGGGGTCCCGCTCGTCGACGGACGGCAGCCCGACGGGCAGCCCGGCGTCAACAGCACCGGCGTCCGCGGCACCGGCGTGCTCGGCACCGGCGTGCTCGGCACCGGCATGCTCGGCACCGGGCTGGCCGGCAGCGGGCTGCGGGGCGCGCCCGTCCCGCTCCTGGCCCAGCACGCCCAGCCGCACGCCCGGCGCGACCGTGCGGACGCCCCGGTCGAGCCGCAGCGTCCCCGCGAGCGCCGCGAGCAGCGTCGACTTGCCCGACCCGTTCGGTCCGGTCACGAGCAGCCGCCCGCACGGCGGCACCGCGAGCCGGTGACCGGGCAGGTCGAGACGCACCCGCCCGTCGGGCGCGACCACGCGCGGGGCCCGCAGCTCGACGAGCGCCGCCGGCTGCGGGACCCCGTCGCGCGTCGTCGGCAGCGCCGGCAGGTCGGGGAACGCCAGGGCCAGCGGCGGGACGGGCACCTCGACGCCCTCGGCCTCCAGCCGCTGCACGAGCCGGTCGGCCGCCTTGACGTGGATGCGCGCCCGGGTGGCCCGGCGGTGTCCCTGCGAGCCCTTCGGCGGGCGCCATGCGTCCGACAGCCCCTCGTAGGAGGCGTCCAGCCGGCGCTCGAGCGTCTCCGCGCGCTTCCGCTCCGCGCGGTAGCGCGCGGACCAGCGCCGCAGCATGGCGTCGCGCGTGAAGCGGTAGTCCGCGTACCGCGTCGCCCCGTACAGCGCGGGGCGCCCGTCCATCGACGGGTCCATGTCGAGGATCGCGGTCATGACCTCGTCGAGCAGGCGCCGGTCGTGCGTGACGATGACCAGCCCGCCCGGCCACGCGCGCAGGGCCGCCGTCAGGTACTCGATGCCGGCCGCGTCCAGGTGGTTCGTCGGCTCGTCGAGCAGCAGCAGGTCCGCGCGCTCGGCGATGCGGCACGCCAGCCGCACGCGGTAGCGCTCGCCGACCGACAGCTCGTCCAGCCGGCGTCCCGTGTCCCGCGGCGCTCCGAAGCGGGTGAGCGCCTCGTCGACGCGCCGGTCGACGTCCCACGCCTCCAGCCGCTCGACGGCCGCCAGCGCCGCGCCGAGCCGGGCGAGGTCGCCGCTCTCGTGGTCGAACCCCGCGACGGCCGCGTCGAGCGCCGCCTGCGCCGCCCGCACGCGCGCCTGCGTGGCGGCGACGAGGTCCCCGACGGTCGACCCGGGCACGACGTCGAGCGCCTGCTCGACGACCGCCAGCGTCCCCGAGCGGCGCACACGACCGGCCTGCGGGACGAGGTCGCCGGCGAGGACCCGCAGCAGCGTGGTCTTCCCGGCGCCGTTCTCCCCGACGAGGCCCACCCGGTCCCCCGCGTGCACGACGAGCCCCAGGTCCGTCACGACGGACCGACCCGGCCACCCGTACGTCACCCCCTCGGCGACGAGCTGGACCGTCCCGACCGCCTCCTCGGCGACGGCGAGCCCCTCGTCCGGCACCGCGCTCACGTCCGTGCGGACCCGGGCCCGGGCCCCGACGAGCGCCCGAACCCGCGCCCCGACCCGCGCCCAGACCCCGAGGAGGGCACCAGGACCCGTGCGACGACCGGCGCCAGCGCACGGAACGCGGCGCCGCGGTGGCTGATGGCGTTCTTCTCGGCGGGGTCCAGCTCGGCGCACGTCCGGTCCGACCCCGTCGGCACCAGCACGGGGTCGTACCCGAAGCCGTGCCCCCCGCGCGGCGCGGTGGCGAGCGTGCCCTCGAGCGTGCCCAGCTCCACGTGCTCGAACCCGTCGGCCGCCTCCCCCGCGACCCCGGCGGCACCGGCGGGCACGACGAGGGCCGCCGCGCACACGAACCGGGCGCCGCGGTGCTCCGGCGCGATGTCCGCCAGCTGCGCCAGCAGGAGCGCCAGGTTCGCCGCGTCGTCGCCGTGCCGCCCGGCCCACCGCGCCGAGAAGATGCCGGGCGCACCGCCGAGGACGTCCACCGCCAGGCCCGAGTCGTCCGCCACCGCCGGCAGCCCGGTCGCGGCGGCGAGCGCGCGCGCCTTGATGAGCGCGTTGGCGGCGAACGTCACGCCGTCCTCGACCGGCTCGGGCACGCCGAGGTCCGCCGCCCCGACGACGGCGTCGTCGGGCAGGTCGGGCAGCGCCGCACCGAGGATGGCCCGCAGCTCCTCGACCTTGTGCGCGTTGTGCGTCGCGAGCACCAGCCGCGCGCCCGCTGGCACGCGGGGACCGCCGCCCGCGACCAGCGACGCCGCGCTCACGGCGCCGCGGGGGCGGCGAGGTCCCCCGGCGACCCGGCCACCGGGACCCCGTCGACGGCGGACGCGCCCGTGGCGGCCTTCGTCGCCGTCCCCGCGCCCGGCGCCGCCGTCAGGGCCGCCGTCTGGATCTCGGCCAGGCGCCGCGTGCCCTCGAGCGCGAGGTCGAGCATCGCGTCGAGCTCGGCGCGCACGAACGGCGCGTGCTCGGCGGTGCCCTGCACCTCGACGAACGCGCCCGAGCCGGTGACGACCACGTTCATGTCCGTCTCGGCGCGGACGTCCTCGACGTACGGCAGGTCGAGGACGGGCACGCCGTCGACGATGCCGACGCTGACCGCGGCGACCGAGTCGGTGAGCACCGGCTTCGAGGAGCGCACGAGCCCCTGCGCCGTGGCCCACGCGACGGCGTCGGCCAGCGCCACGTACGCGCCGGTGATGGCTGCCGTGCGCGTGCCGCCGTCCGCCTGCAGGACGTCGCAGTCGAGCACCAGGGTGTTCTCCCCCAGCGCGGACACGTCGACCACCGCGCGCAGGGAGCGGCCGATGAGGCGGCTGATCTCGTGCGTGCGGCCGCCGACCTTGCCGCGCACCGACTCCCGGTCGGACCGCGTGCTCGTCGCCCGCGGGAGCATCGCGTACTCCGCCGTCACCCAGCCCTGGCCCGAGCCCTTGCGCCAGCGCGGGACCCCCTCGGTCAGCGACGCCACGCACAGCACGCGCGTGTCCCCGAACTCGACGAGGACGTTGCCCTCACCTGCCCCGAGGAAGCGGCGGGTGATCGTCACGGGGCGCAACTGGGTGGGCAGCCGCCCGTCGGCGCGCGTGCCGGTGCCGGCCGGGGCAGGGGTGGAGGTCATGCGTCGAGACTAACGGGACCCCCCGACACGACCCCGCCGCCAGCATCCGTCCGGGCTAGAGGACGTGGACGGCGCCCGGGACGGCCATCGCGACCTCGCCGTCGAAGACGGCGGTCGCCTCCGCCAGCGTCTCCGCGGGGTCGTTCCACGCCGGGACGTGCGTGAGCACGAGTCGCGGCACCCCGGCGCGCGCGGCCGCGAGGCCGGCCCGCCGGCCCGTCAGGTGCACCCCGCGCACGGCGTCGTCGCGCCCCTCGAGGTACGCCGCCTCCGACAGCAGCAGGTCGGCGCCGTCCGCCAGGGCGTCCAGGCCCGGGCACTCGTCGGTGTCCCCCGAGTACGCCAGGGTGACCGTGCGGTCCGGGTCGAGGTCCGACGGCCCCGTCACCCGGACCCCGAACGCGGGGACGGGGTGGAGCACCGGGAACGGCTCGAGCAGCAGGGGTCCGACGCGGACCGGCTCGCCCGGCTCCCAGCGGTGCAGCGTGAACATGCCGGAGGCGTCCACGCCGGGGTCCTTGTCCGCGAGCCGCGCCAACCACTTCTGCGTCCCGCGCGGCCCGTACAGGTCGACGGGCGGGAGGGACCCGCCCGGCCGGTACTTGCGCAGCACGCTGAGGACGAGCAGGTCGGCGGCGTGGTCGGCGTGCAGGTGGCTGATGGCCACCGCGTCCAGCGCCTCCGCGTCGCCGTAGCGCTGGAGCGGGCCCAGCGCGCCGTTGCCCAGGTCGAGCAGCACGTGCCACGTGCGCCCTTCGGCATCCTCGGCCTGGACGAGGTAGCTCGACGCCGCGGAGTCCGCCGACGGGAAGGACCCCGCGCAGCCGAGGACGGTGAGCCTCATCGGAGCGCCCCGCGCGGCTCGACGAGCTCGACCTCGGGCCCGAGGAACCGGCGCGCGAGCACCTGGAACGACAGCGGCTCCCCCGTCGCGAGGAACCGGTGGCGGGGCGGGCCCGCCTCGGGGTCGCGCTCCAGGTCGTGCTTGACCAGGGTCCGGTACACGTCCTTGGCCGTCTCCTCGGCGGACGAGACGAGCGTGACCCTGTCCCCCATGACGTAGGAGATGGCGCCGGTCAGCAGCGGGTAGTGCGTGCACCCCAGCACGAGCGTGTCGACGTCGGCGGCCCGGACGGGCGCGAGGTACTCCCGCGCGAGCTCCAGGACCTGCGGACCCGAGGTCACGCCGGCCTCCACGAGGTCGACGAAGCGCGGGCAGGCGCGGGTGACGAGCTCGACGCCCGGGGCGACGGCGAAGGCGTCGTCGTAGGCGCGGCTGTCCACGGTGGACTGCGTGGCGATGACGCCGATCCGGCCCGTGCGCGTCGCCGCGACCGCCCGGCGTGCGGCGGGCAGCACGACCTCGACCACGGGGATGCCGCGGCGCAGCGTGTACCGCTCCCGGGCGTCCCGCAGCACCGCCGACGAGGCCGTGTTGCACGCGATGACCAGCATCTTCACCCCGGCGTCGACGAGGTCGTCCATGACCTCCAGCGCGAAGGCGCGCACGGCCGCCAGGGGCTTGGTGCCGTAGGGCGTGTTGAGGGTGTCGCCGATGTAGAGGGTGGACTCGTGGGGCAGCTGGTCGAGGACGGCCCGCGCCACGGTCAGCCCCCCGACCCCGGAGTCGAAGATGCCGATCGGGGCGTCGTTCACGCCCCGAGGCTAGACGCGGCTACCGACGCCGTTCGCAGCTGAGCAGCGTGACGAGCGTCTCCTGCCACCAGGTCAGCGCGCCGTACACCGCACCGAGCGCCCGCTGCGACCGCTCGGCCGCCTCCTCCTCCGCGGTCGGCCGGTCCCGGCCACCGCGGGCGCGCCACCGCCGGGCCCGGTCGGCGGCCCGGCCGTCCAGCTCGGCGTAGAGCGCGTCGACCTGCGCGTCCGTCTCGAGCCCGAGCCGGTCGGCCAGCACCAGGCGCACGTCGGTCAGCGCCGCGGCCACCTCAGCCGCGTCCGCCGGGGCGACCACGAGGTCCCCCTCGGCCCAGCCGTCGGTCCCCCGGACGACCGCGCGGAACAGCCGCACGAGCCGCGTGATCTTCGTCGCACGCAGGTCCGCCTCGGTCAGCCGCCGGAACTCGGCCGCCACCTCGGGCTCGTCCGGCGAGGCGTCGGGGAGCAGCCGGCGGACCGCCGGGTCGTCGGGCACCGGCACGGCCTCGGTGCTCCAGTCCGGCAGCCGAGCCTCGTCGGGCGCACCCGCGCCGCCTCCCGCCCCGCCGCCGTCGGCCCCGGACCGCAGCGCCCGGGCCTCGTCGGGCAGCAGCGGGCCGCCGTCCGGCCCGGCCTGCGCCCCGAGGAGGAACGCGACATCGGCCAGCACGCCGCCGACCACCTGGCGCTCGGTCGCGTCGAGCCGCGCGACGAAGTGGTCCCGCTCGCGCCGGAAGTCGCGCATCAGTCGCCCCCGCGCTGCAGCGTCGCCCACAGCCCGTACCCGTGCATGGCCTGGACGTCGACCTCCATGGCCTCCCGTGCCCCCGCCGAGACGACGGCCCGCCCCTCCTCGTGCACCTGGCGCATGAGCCGCTCGGCCTTGCTGCGCGGGTAGCCGAAGTACTCCTCGAACACGAACGTCACCCAGCTCATGAGGTTGACGGGGTCGTTCCAGACGATGGTCACCCAGGCGTCGGCGGTGACGGCCGAGACCTCGGCGACCTCCTCGGGAGCGATGGACGCCGGCACGGGCCGAGTCTAGGTCGGCCCGTGCCCTCCGTCCGGAGGACGGCCGGCGGTGCGGCCCCCGCCCGGCTGGGTAGGTTGCCCGCATGGCCCACCCCGCGTCGACGGCGCTGATGACGGACCGCTACGAGCTCACGATGCTCCAGGCCGCGCTGGCCGACGGCACCGCGCACCGCCGCTGCGTCTTCGAGGTCTTCACGCGCCGGCTCCCGGCCGGCCGGCGCTACGGCGTGCTCGCCGGCACGGGCCGTGTGCTGGAGGCGATCGAGCGGTTCCGCTTCGGCGACGCCGAGCTGTCGTGGCTCGAGGAGGCCGACGTCGTCGACGCCCTGACGCTCGACCACCTCGCCGGCTACCGCTTCACCGGCACGGTCCACGGGTACGCCGAGGGCGAGGCGTTCTTCCCGGCGTCGCCCGTCCTCGTCGTCGAGGGCACGTTCGCCGAGGCGGTCATCCTCGAGACGCTCGTGCTGTCCATCCTCAACTACGACTCCGCCATCGCCTCGGCAGCCAGCCGCATGACCACGGCCGCGGGTGACCGCCCGTGCCTCGAGATGGGTGCCCGCCGCGCGCACGAGGAGGCCGCCGTCGCCGCCGCCCGCGCCGCCGTGGTGGGTGGGTTCGCCGCGACGTCCCTGCTCGAGGCCGGCCGCCGCTGGGGCCTGCCGACCATCGGCACCGCGGCGCACGCCTTCACCCTCCTTCACGACGACGAGCGTGGGGCCTTCGCCGCCCAGGTCGCCTCCCAGGGCGCCGGCACCACGCTGCTGGTCGACACCTACGACGTCGCGCAGGGCGTCCGCCACGCGCTGGCCGCGGCCGGCGATGCGCCGCTCGGGGCGGTCCGCCTCGATTCCGGCGACCTCGGCGTGCTCGCCCACGAGGTCCGCGCGCAGCTCGACGCCGCGGGCGCCACGTCGACGAAGATCGTCGTGACCTCGGACCTCGACGAGTACGCCATCGCCGCGCTGGCCTCCGCGCCGGTCGACAGCTACGGCGTCGGCACCTCGGTCGTCACCGGCTCGGGGCACCCCACCTGCGGCATGGTCTACAAGCTCGTCGCTCGCGAGGGCGCCTCCGGCGAGCTCGAGCCCGTCGCCAAGGCGTCGGCCTCGAAGGCCTCCCAGGGCGGGCGCAAGACAGCCGCACGCCGCCTCGACGCCCACGGCCGTGCGACCGAGGAGGTCGTCGTCTCCGGTCGCGACGAGGCCGTCGTCGCCTGGCAGCCCGCGGACGGCATGCGGCCGCTGCTCGAGCCCCTCGTCGTCGACGGGGAGGTCCAGCCGGGGTGGACCGGCGCCGAGGGCGTCCGCCGGGCGACTCGTCGCCACCAGGAGTCCCGCGCCGAGCTCCCTCGCGTCGCCCGCCGGCTGTCGGCCGACGAGCCCGGCCTCCCGACGGTGCACCTCACCGTCTGAGCCGGCGGGGGCGCTCGACACGAGCTCCCGCAGCAGGGACCGCGGCATCGCGATGACACGAGCCTCGTCCGCGGCCACGGCTGCGCGAACGTGTCGTGCCAGGGTGGGCTCGGAGATCGAACGTGCCTGATGCCCGACGAGGCGTCCGTCGGGTGCCCGGAACTCGTACGCCGCCGGCCGCAGCCGGGTCGCCTTCACGCGCCCCGGTCGTCGATCCGTGGAGTCGGTGAGGCGGGTGATGGTGAGGTCGGCGCGGTGCACCTCGTGGTGGTGCCGGGTGCACAGCAGGATTCCGTTCTCGATGTCCGTCTCGCCGTTGTCGCGGGCCCACCAGCGGATGTGGTGGACCTCGCACCAGCGGGCGGGGACCTCGCACCCGGGGAAACGGCACGACTGGTCCCGCACGATGATGCAGCGCCGCTGACCCCCGGTGAAGAGGCGCTCCTCGCGGCCCAGCTCGGTGGGCTGCCCGTCCGGCCCGATCACCAGCGCCGCGAAGTCGACGTCGCACAGGATCCGACCCACCAGGCTCGGCGCCAGGACGTGCCCGTCGTCGTCGACGACGGGGGTCAGCCCGGTCAGGATCGGCCCGAGCACGTCGACGTCGGGCAGGTCCTCGGTGCACGCCACGGGCGCACCGACGACGCTCCGCGTGTCTTGGCAGTCGCGGGCCTCGTCGCGTCGGCGCAGCCCGTCGATCACCGTGGTGTAGGTGGTGAGGTCGGTCAGCAGGGTCAGGTGCGGACGCACCGAGGCACCCGAGGGGCCGCCCCTCTTCTCCGCCAGCGCCGCCCGCGCGAGCGCCTCCAACGCGTCGGCCATCGCCTGCCCGCTGGTGCGGTCCGCGCCCGGGATCTGCCGGGTCAGCTCCAGCGCCCGTCGCAGCGCGGTGCCCGCGCCGGGGTCCAGGCACCCCTTGACCTGGGTACCCATGTCGGTGTCGACCAGGTGCAGGTACCGGGCCCGGTGCCGGGCCTGGTACCGGGTCTCCACGGCGGGCGCGTCGATCTCGGCGGCCTTCTGCAGCAGCTCCCGCCGGAACCGGGCCGGGTCGACCTGCCCGGCCAGGTCCGTCAGCTCCGCCTGCCCCTCGACCGAGGTCAGCACGGCCTTGACCTGCTCCGACGCCGAAGCCAGGACCCCGGCCAACGCATCCAGGTGCGCCTCGGACCGCACCCCCGCGGCCACCGCCGCCCCGAACACCGGCGCGGCCTCCACCGCACCGGCCTGCCGCTCCTGCCGCGTGGCCTCCGGCAGCCCGACCCGGTCCCGCCCGGCGATCCCCTCCGCCGCCGACCTGTCCCCGACTCCCTTCGGCGTCAGCTTCGAGTCGGCCGCGATCCACACCGCCCGCGCCGCCGCCGTCGCCCCCGACACCGCCTGGAACAGCGACAGCACGTGCTGGCGCTGCGCCCGCGTCAACGCCTCCGCATGCCCGGCCCGTGCCCCCACATCGCCGAGAGCGGCCCGCGCGTTCCCGAAGGCGGACAACAGCTCCTCGTACACGCGCAGCACCTCCCTCGGCAGCAGCAGTAGAACGCCTGTACGAGAACGCTACGCCGACCGGTCAGCACCGCGGAAGTCGCACGATCGGGTGTTCCTGCAGGTCAGCCGTCCACAGCCCTCCCCTGGGGACGGCTCGCGACCCCACAAGCCCGGTCACCGGGGTGCGAAGTCGTCGGTGCCGTCAACGCTTGCCGACGAACCAGTCCCGCAGCATGGAGACCCGCTTCGCGAGCTGCACCGGGTCCGCCAGCGCGACCTCCGGGCCTCCGCACCGACGCCGCAGCTCGGCGTGGACGCTGCCGTGCGGCTGCCCGCTCTTGCGAGCCCACGCACCCACGAGCTGCGCCAGCTCCTTGCGCAGCTCCGCCTGCTTGCGGTGGTCCATCTCCTCCATCGGCACGTCCGCCGCGGCCCCGCCCCCGGCGGACCGCGCAGCGCCGCGCCCCCGCCGCGCCGCCACCTGGTCGGCCTGCCGCTGCCGCAGCAGGGTGGTCACCTGGTCGGCGTCGAGCAGCCCGGGCAGCCCGAGGAAGTCCTGCTCCTCGTCGGAGCCGACCTCGGCGCCCGTGCCGAACTCGCCGCCGTCGAAGAGGACGCGGTCGAACGACGCCTGCGCCTCCAGCGCCTGGAAGGCGCCCGGCTTCCCGTCGGGACCCAGCTCGTCGGAGCCCTTCCGGTCCTGGTTGGCCGCGGCCAGCAGCGCGTCCTCGGGGCTCCACCCCTCGGCGCCCTCGCCGGCGGACGGCTCCTTGTCCAGCGCGTGGTCGCGCTCGATCTCGAGGCCGTGCGCCAGCGCCAGCAGCGGCGCGACGCTCGGCAGGAACACCGAGGCCGTCTCCCCCCGCTTGCGCGCACGGACGAACCGCCCGACGGCCTGCGCGAAGAACAGCGGCGTCGAGGCGCTCGTGGCGTACACGCCGACGGCCAGCCGCGGCACGTCCACGCCCTCGGAGACCATCCGCACGGCGACGAGCCAGCGGCCGTCCCCGCGGGAGAACTCCTCGATACGGGCGCTGGCCCCGTCGTCGTCGGAGAGCACCACGGTCGGGCTCGTCCCGGTGAGCCGTGCCAGGTGACCGGCGTACGCGCGGGCATCGGTCTGGTCGGTCGCGATGACCATCGCGCCCGCGTCGGGCACCGCGCGGCGCACCTCCGTGAGCCGCCGGTCCGCGGCGGCCAGCACGCTCGGGACCCACTCGCCCTCGGGGTCCAGCGCGGTGCGCCAGGCCTGCGCCGTCAGGTCCTTCGTCAGCGGCTCGCCCAGCCGCGCCGCGACCTCGTCGCCGGCCTTCGTGCGCCACCGCATGGACCCGCCGTAGGACAGGAAGATCACGGGCCGCACGACGTGGTCGCGCAGCGCGTCGCCGTAGCCGTAGGAGTAGTCGGCCACGCTGCGCCGGATGCCCTGGCGGTCCGGCGCGTAGGTGACGAACGGGATGGCCGCGGTGTCCGACCGGAACGGCGTGCCCGTCAGCGACAGCCGCCGCGTGGCGCCCTCGAACGCCTCCCGGATGGCGTCGCCCCAGCTCAGCGCGTCGCCGCCGTGGTGGACCTCGTCCAGCACGACGAGGGTGCGCTCGGCCACGGTCCGCGCGGCGTGGAGGGCCGGCTTCGTCGCCACCTGCGCGTACGTCACCGCGACCCCGTCGAACCCGTGCCCGTGCCGGCCCTGCGCGTTGCGGAAGTTCGGGTCGAGCCGGATGCCGACCCGCGCGGCCGCGTCCGCCCACTGGTGCTTGAGGTGCTCGGTGGGGGCCACGACGGTCAGGCGCCGGACGGTCCCCGCGGCCAGCAGCTCGGTGGCCAGGCGCAGCGCGAAGGTCGTCTTGCCGGCGCCGGGGGTGGCGACGGCCAGGAAGTCCCGGGGCTGCCGGGAGCGGTACTGCTCGAGCGCCTCGGCCTGCCACGCGCGCAGCCGACCCGCCGTCCCCCAGGGCGCCCGCGCCGGGAAGGCCGGCGGCAGGCTGGAGGCGGCGGAGGGAGAGGCGTGCGGGGCGGACGAGGGGTGGGGGGCGCCGCTCACCGACCGCGGCCGAAGCCCCAGCGGCGGCCCCCGCCGGACCCACCGGTCCCGCCGGCACCACCCTCGCCGCCGCCCTCGTCGGCCGGCGGGCGCAGGCCCTCGTAGATCTCCTTGCAGACCGGGCACACGGGGAACTTCTGCGGGTCCCGCCCCGGGATCCAGACCTTGCCGCACAGGGCGACGACGGGCTTGCCGGAGAGGGCGGACTCCATGACCTTCTCCTTGCGCACGTAGTGCGCGAAGCGCTCGTGGTCGCCCGGCTCGACGTCCTGCGTCTCCGGGCGCTCCAGCAGGCCCGTCGACGACCCCGTCGAGGGGTCCGAGAGGCGGTCGGGATCGGCGCTCGGGCTGCTCGGCGGGAAGGGGTCGCTCATGCCGACGAGTCTACGTCGGGCCTCCGACGCGCCCGGGTGCGGGGATCGTGCCGCCGCCCCCGTCGGGCTGCCGGCGCACCACCCCGGTCAGCGCCGCCCGTGCGCCTTCGCGTCGACCAGCAGCACCGTCCCGACCGCCAGCACGGCCGCGACCAGGACGACCGCGGGCCACGCGCCGACGTGCGGCGCGAGCAGGTGCGACCCGACGAAGCAGGCGATCCCCAGCAGCGCGGCCAGCGACACGCGGGCGGTGCCGGCGACGGGCTGCGCGCGCCACGCGCACCAGGCGAACCCGGCCACGAGGACCGCACCGCCGAGCGCCCGCACCCCCGTGCCCTGCGCGACGGCGAACCCGACGACGAGGGTCGCCGCCGCCGGTGCGGCTGTCGGCAGGGCGGGCCACGGGCCGCGGACGGCCGAGGCGCCGGGTCGGGCGAGGACGGGGGTGCGCGTGCCGGTGCTCATCCCCCGATCCTGCCCCGCCTCCCCCGGACCGGGGAACCGGGGACCGCGCGTCCTCAGCGGGCCGGCCCCCACGCGCCGCGGGGTCCCCGCCGCCCGACCGCCGGGTGACGGCCGAGGTCACTACGGTAGAGGACGACCCGCCACCGCCCCCAGCCCACCGCCCGAGGAGCACCGTGCCCAGCGAGACCCGCCCCAGCCAGCCCGCCCCCGTCGACGCGACGACCACCGCGGCGTGGGCCGCCCTGACGGCGCACCGGGACGCCCTCGCCCCGGACCTGCGCGCCTGGTTCGACGCCGACCCCGGCCGGGCGGAGCGGCTGAGCCTGCCGCTGGCCGACCTGCACGTCGACCTGTCGAAGAACCTCGTCACCGACGAGACGCTCGAGCACCTGCTCGCCCTCGCCGATCAGGTGGGCCTCGTCGGGCGGCTCGACGCGATGCTCGGCGGCGAGCACATCAACGTCACCGAGGACCGGGCCGTCCTGCACACGGCGCTGCGCCGCCCGCCGGGGGCCACGCCTCCGCTCGAGGTGGACGGCCAGGACGTCGACGCCGACGTCCAGGCGGTGCTGACGAAGGTCTTCGCGTTCGCCGACGCCGTCCGGTCCGGCTCCTGGACCGGGGTGACCGGTGAGCGCATCCGCACGGTCGTCAACATCGGCATCGGCGGCTCCGACCTCGGCCCGGTGATGGCGTACGAGGCGCTGAAGCCCTACGTCCAGGACGGGCTCGAGGTCCGGTTCGTCTCCAACATCGACCCCACGGACATCGCGGAGACGACGGAGGACCTGGACCCGGCGACGACGCTGTTCATCGTCGCCTCGAAGACCTTCACCACCCTCGAGACGCTGACCAACGCGCGGCTGGCCCGTGCCTGGCTCTGGGAGGGCCTGCTGGCCGCCGGTGCCATCGACGACGAGGACGCCGCCCGCTCCGGCGCCGTCGCGAAGCACTTCGTCGCCGTCTCCACGGCCCTGGACAAGGTCGCCGACTTCGGCATCGACCCCGACAACGCGTTCGGCTTCTGGGACTGGGTGGGCGGCCGCTACTCCGTCGACTCGGCGATCGGCACGTCGCTCGCCGTCGCCATCGGCCCCGACGCCTTCCGCGAATTCCTCGCCGGCTTCCACGCCGTCGACCAGCACGTCGGCACCACGCCGCTCGAGCGCAACGTGCCCGTCCTCATGGGTCTGCTCAACGTCTGGTACGTCAACTTCCTCGACGCCCACACCCATGCGGTGCTGCCCTACGCGCAGTACCTGCACCGCTTCCCGGCGTACCTGCAGCAGCTCACCATGGAGTCCAACGGCAAGTCCGTGCGCTGGGACGGTTCCCCCGTCACCACGCAGACGGGCGAGGTGTTCTGGGGCGAGCCCGGCACCAACGGCCAGCACGCCTTCTACCAGCTCATCCACCAGGGCACGCGCCTCATCCCGGCGGACTTCATCGCCGTGGCCAACCCGGCCCACCCCCTGCAGGACGGCGACGCCGACGTGCACGGCCTCTTCCTGGCCAACTTCTTCGCGCAGACGAAGGCCCTCGCGTTCGGCAAGACGGCCGACGAGGTGCGCGCCGAGGGCACCGCCGAGCACGTCGTCCCCGCGCGGGTCTTCAGCGGGAACCGCCCGACGACGTCGATCCTCGCCCCGGCCCTCACGCCGTCGGTGCTGGGCCAGCTCATCGCGCTCTACGAGCACATCACGTTCGTCGAGGGCGTCGTCTGGGGCATCGACTCCTTCGACCAGTGGGGCGTCGAGCTGGGCAAGAAGCTCGCCCAGGAGATCGCCCCGGCGGTCGCGGGCGACACGGCGGCGCTCGAGTCCCAGGACCCGTCGACGAAGGCCCTCATCGCCCGCTACCTCGAGCTGCGCGGCTGACGCGGCACCCCCGCGCCGAGGAGGCCCGCCGCCCGGACGTGCTCGGGGCGGCGGGCCTCGTCGTGGCCGGGGTGGGCCTCCGGGTCGACCGGGGTCAGCGGCCGAAGCGCTCCGACCGCTCGACGACGACCCCGCGGCCGGCGGCCGCGTCCCACGTGTAGACCGTGCGCCCCTCGATGACGACGCGCTCGGCGCGCGACGTGACGTCCAGCGGGTCGCCGGACCACACGACGAGGTCACCGTCGAGCCCCGGCGCCAGCGCGCCGATGCGGCCCTCGAGGCCGAAGAAGGACGCCGGGTTGACGGTCAGCGCCTCGATCGCGGTCGTCGGCGGCAGGCCCTCCTTCACCGCCAGGGTCGCCTGGTGCACGAGGAAGTTGATGGGCACGACGGGGTGATCGGTGGTGATGGCGATGCGGACGCCCGCCGCCGCGATGGCCGCCAGGTGCTCGATGCCCCGGTCCCGCAGCTCCACCTTCGACCGGCTCGTGAACATCGGCCCGAACACCACCGGCACGTCCCGCTCGGCGAGGACGTCGGCGAGCTTGTGGCCCTCGGTGCCGTGGTTGACGACGAGGCGGTAGCCGAACTCGTCGGCCAGGCGCAGCGCCGTGGCGATGTCGTCGTGGCGGTGCGTGTGCTGGTCCCAGACGAGCTCCCCGTCGAGCACGCGCACGAGGGTCTCGAGCGTGAGGTCGCGCGCGAACGGCTCGTCCTTCGCGGCCGCGGCGTCCCGCTTGTCGCGGTAGTGCTGCGCGGCGACGAACGCCTCGCGGATGACCGCCGCCGTGCCGAGCCGGGTCTGCGGGGTCTGCTTGCGCTCGCCCCACACGCGCTTCGGGTTCTCCCCCAGCGCCGACTTCACGGACACGGCGTCGCGGATGACCTGCTCGTCGACCGTCCGCCCGCCCCACGTCTTCATGGCCACGGACTGCCCGCCGATCGGGTTGCCCGACCCCGGCTTCACGACGACGGACGTGATGCCGCCGGCCAGCGCGTCGCGGAAGCCCTCGTCGTCGACGTTGACCGCATCGATGGCGCGCACGGCCGCCGCGTTGACGCGGGTCATCTCGTTCGTGTCGTTCCCCGCGACGCCCTCGCCCTCCTCGTGCAGGCCGACGTGCCCGTGCGCCTCGACGAAGCCCGGCAGCACCCAGCGGCCGGTCGCGTCGACGACCTCGGCGTCGGCGGGGACCGCGACCTCGTCCGCCGCGCCGACCGCCGTGATCCGCCCGTCGACGACGAGCACCGTGCCACCCTCGACCGGCTCCCCGACGACGGGGACCACGCGTCCGCCGACGACCGCGAGGGTGCCGCGGTGCCGCAGCGGACGGCGGTCGTCGGGGCTGGTGGGCATGCGGGAGCCGGTGCCGGCGGGGGTGGTCATGCCCGCCACCGTACGTCCGTCCCCGCGGCGCGACCTCCCGCCCGACGCCCGGACGGCGCCCGTCGGCCTGCCGCCCCTGCCCCTCGCGCCTGCTCCTCACCACCTCCCCGCCGGCCGTGAGAACCTGGGCGTATGGCGGAGGTGGTGCAGGCGCGCGTGGACGCGTGGACCTGGGCCGTCCGCCTGTTCCCGACGAGGTCCGCCGCCGGCGCCGCCTGTCGCGGCGGGCACGTGCGCGTCAACGGCGAGCGCGCCAAGCCCGCCACGACCCTCGTGCCGGGCGACGAGGTCCGCGCCCGCGTCGGCGACCGCGAGCGCGTCGTCGTCGTGCAGCGGCTGATCGTCAAGCGCGTCGGCGCGCCCGTCGCCGTGACGTGCTACCTCGACCGCACCCCCGCCGCACCGCCGAAGGAGCACGTCGCCCTGGCCGCCCAGCGCGACCGCGGTGCCGGCCGCCCGACGAAGCGCGACCGGCGCGTCATCGACCGCCTGCGCGGCCGATGATGCGGCCGGTGATGCCGTCGGTGATGCGGCCGGTGGCGCGGCCGACGGGCCGGCCGTGACGGCCCTCGCCCCGGGCGTCCGTGGCGCGACCGTTGACGACGCCCCGTCCGATCACCCCGGGGACGCGCCCCTCGTCGACGTCTACCGCCCGGCCGCCCCCGTCGACGTGCGCCGCACGACGGGCCTCCTGCGCCGCGGCGCCGGCGACCCGGCCTGGCGGCTGACGCCTGACGGCGCCCTCTGGCAGGCCACCCTCACGCCGCTGGGCCCGGCCACCCGTCGGCTCGAGCTGCGCACCGACGGGGTCCACGTGCAGGCCTGGGGACCCGGCGCGGAGCACGCCGTGGCCGGCGTGCCGGACCTGCTCGGCGCCCGCGACGACTCCCACGCGCTCCCGTCGCACCTGCACCCGGTCGTGCACGACGCGCACCGCCGCCTCGCGGGGCTGCGCGTCCCGCGGACCGGCGGGATGGTCGAGTCCCTGGTCCCGGCCGTCCTCGAGCAGAAGGTCGTCGGCGCGGACGCCTTCGCCGCGTGGCGCCGGCTCGTCCAGCGGCACGGCACGCCCGCCCCGGGGCCGGCGCCCGCGGGACTGCGCGTCCCGCCGCCCGCCGCCGTCTGGCGCGAGCTGCCCGTGTGGGAGTGGCGGCAGGCCGGCGTGGAGGAGAAGCGCGCGGGCACGGTCCGCCGCGCGATGACCGTGGCGCACCGGCTGCAGGAGGCCGTCGACCTGCCCGTCGACGAGGCGCGGCGCCGGCTGCTGACCGTGCCGGGCATCGGGGAGTGGACCGTCGCCGAGGTCGCGTGCCGCGTGCTCGGCGACACGGACGCGGTGTCCGTCGGCGACTTCCACCTGGCGCACACCGTCGGCTGGGCGCTGACGGGCGAGCGCACCGACGACGCCGGCATGGTCCGGCTCCTCGAGCCGTGGCGGCCGTGGCGCCAGCGCGTCGTCCGCCTGCTCGAGATCACCTGCAGCGGCCGCGCCCCGCGGTACGGTCCGCGCATGTCCCGCGCCCGCCCGATGGTCTGACCGCTGGAGCCACCCGTGAGCCCGCACGCGAGCGACGACGACGTCGCCCCCCGCCCGACAGCACCCGCAGCCGCACCCGCTCCCGCGCTGGACCCCTATCCCCACCTGCACCTGCGCCCGTCCTCGGGCTGGGTGAACGACCCCAACGGCTTCCTGCGCCACCACGGCCGCTGGCACCTCTTCTACCAGCTCAACCCGCACAGCCCGCGGCACGCGGACATCCACTGGGGCCACGCCTCCTCCACCGACCTCGTGCGCTGGGAGCACGAGCCGGTCGCCCTGGCGCCCCGTCCCGACGGCCCCGACGCCAACGGCTGCTGGAGCGGCACGGCGGTCGTCGTCGACGACGTGCCCGTGCTCGCCTACACCGCGGTCCGCACCCGTCCGGAATCCGCCGGGGTCGTCCTCGCGACGCCCGACGACCCCGCCGACCCGCACCTCGCGGCCTGGACGGCCGAGGACGACGTCGTGTGCCCCATGCCGGCCGACGCGGGCCTCTTCGAGATCCGCGACCCCTTCTTCGTCACGCTCGGCGGGCACCGGTGGGCGCTGCAGGCCGGCCGGACGGTCGAGGACACGCCCGTGGTCCGCGTCTTCCTCGTCGACGACCTGCACGACTGGCAGGACGCCGGCACGCTGCTGGCCGGCACGGGCACCGACGACCCGTGGGCGCCCGGGCACATGTGGGAGTGCCCGCAGCTCGTCAGGGTCGACGGGGCCTGGGTGCTCGTCGTGTCGCGCTGGCGCCTCGGCCCCTCCGGCGCGTCCGACGCGGTCCTCGGACCCGTGGCGGCGATCGTCGGCGACGTGCACCTCGGCGCCGTCGGCACGCCGGGCGGCGGCCCGCGGTTCCGGCCGCGGACGTCCGTCCTGCTCGACGACGGCCCCGACTTCTACGCCCCGCAGGCGCTCGTCGAGCCCGACCGCGTCGTGCTCGTCGGCTGGACGTGGGAGCACCGGGACGCCGCGGAGGTGGACGCGGCGGGCTGGGCGGGAGCGCTGACGTTCCCCCGCGAACTCGGGGTGCGCGACGGGCACGTGCTCTCGTGGCCGGCCCGCGAGGTCGAGGCGCTGCGCGGCGAGAGGCTCGGCGCCGGCACCGACGTCCGCGTCGCCGCCGCGGCCTTCGAGGTGCTCGACGAGGAGCTGGCGAGCGCGACCGGCACCGGAACCGAGCTCGTCCTCGCGCTCGACGGCCCGCAGGGCGCCCGCGTGGTCTGGCGCAGCGCGGGCACCGGCCCCGTGCGCGTGCTCGTCGACGGGAGCGTCGTCGAGGCCTTCGTCGACGGGCGCGCGCACACGGTGCGCGCCTACCCGCGGCCCGGCGAGACGTGGCACGTGCGCGCGGCGGCGCCGGTGGTCGTGCACGCCCTGCGCCTGCCGGGCTGACCTCAGCGCGCCGCGCGGCGCTGGCGCCAGCGCGCGACCTCCCGCTCGACGTCCCGCAGCGGCGTGACCACCGGCGGACCGCCGAGCAGCTGCCGCCGGGCCTCGACGACCCGCGCGTTGAACTCCTCGAGGACCTCGCGCACGCGCGGCTCGTACGCCTCCTCGTCCAGGCGCGCGTCGAGCCGGGCGTCGTCGGTGCGCAGCTGCAGCGCCTCGGGCAGGACGCCCGTGATCTGCTCCCGCTCGACGAGGCTCCGCAGCCACCAGTCCGGGTCGTGCCGCGTCAGCCCGGGGATGGGCTTGCCGGCCAGCGGCAGGTCCTCGAACTCCCCGCGCGCCACGGCCTCGTCGAGCATGCGGTCCACCCAGCGCCCGCGGTCCGCCATCCGCCCCACGCCGCGCGCCGGGCCGTCGGGGTGCGCGCGCGGGACCTCGGGCAGCTCGGCCCGCGTCCCGTCGTCGAGGTCGGTGCCGCCCTCCCGGCGCTCGCGGTCGATCTCGCGGTCGACGAGGTACTGCGCCACCGACCGCCGGGGGTCGGGCACCCGCCCCGCGGCGGCGTCGACCACGGCGTCGACCACGGCGTCGACCCCGTCGTCACCGGCCGCACCCGTCCCCGGCGCCCCTCCGCGCCGCCGTCCGCGCCACCACGCCACCTCGTGCCGTCCTCTCCCTCGTCGTCGACGGTCCGCCCCCACCCGCGCATCGGCCGATGGTCCCGGGGGACGCGTCCACGCCGGCCGCGCCACCCGTTCGGCCGTCCGGCCGGCCCCGCCGGCCCGCCCGTCGGTCCGACCCGCCGGATCAGCCCCGCGCCGCGGCCGTCCGGCGGTCGTTCTCCTCGCCGATGGCCCGGACGAGCTCGTCCTTCGTCATCCGGGACCGCCCGTGCACGTCCAGGCGCTTCGCGACGTCCATGAGGTGCGCCTTGGAGGCGTTCGCGTCCACGCCGCCGGCCGTCGGCGCGTCGCCGTCCGGGCCACCGCCCGCGGCGCGCTCGTCGGACGGGCCCGCGTGCTCCTTCGGCTCCCAGTGGTCGCCGACCTTCTCGTGCGTGTGCTTGAGGGCGGCGTAGGCGACGCGGTGGGCGGCGCCCTCGTCGTGGTAGGTGGCGGCGGCGGAGTCGTGCGTCTTCGCGAACGTCTCCCGGGCCTTGGCGTCCGAGCGTGCGACGGTGCTCGGCAGCTCGTCGTCCTTCGCGGTGCCCTCGCGGGTCGTCTTCGGCACGGCGGACCTCCCTGGGGTCGGGCGACGCCCTCCGGCGTCACCGGTCCATCGTGCGGCGCGCCCGTGCGCCCCGCACGACCGGGGCAGCGGTCGGGCGTCAGGACGCCGGTGCCGGCACCCGGCCCAGGACCCGGTCCACCGCGACCGCCAGCACCACGCGCTCCGGGTTCTCCCGCGGCACGCGGTAGCGCTGCGCGTACCGACGCTCCCCCTCGCGCACCTCGTCGGGCGACGAGAGCACCCGCACCTCGCCCTCGAGCGTGAGCCACCGGCCGCCGTCGACCTGGCACAGCGCGACGCGGCCGCCCCGCGCGGCGAGCCGGGCCTTCACGGACCCGCCGGAGGTGATGACGCGCGCGAGCCGGGCCTCGTCGTCCCACGTGAAGCCGACGGGCACGACGTGCGGGCTGCCGTCGGCGCGCAGGCTGGACAGGGTCGCCAGGTGCCGGTCCGCGAGGAACGCGAGCACGTGCGGCGGCAGGGCGGCGGGGTCGAGGCTCACGGCCCGAGCCTGCCACGCACCGCCTCCGCCGGGTCGCGCCCGCCCGCCCGTCCGGCCCGCCCGTCCGGCCCGCCCGTCCCGGTCGTCCACCGGCCCCGCGTCATCGCGTCCTCCCCTGCACCTCCCCCGCACCGGGAGGCGACGAGCCGTCCGCCCGCAGGCCGGCCGCCACCCGGGTCCGCACGCTCGCGTGCACGGTCCAGCGCGGGACCGTCGCGGCGAGCACCCCCGCCGCCACGACGCCCACCGCGCCCATGGTCAGCGCCCCCGCCGCCAGCGACCCCAGCGCCGCGGCCGCCGACACCACGAGCGGACCCGCCGCCGTCCCCGTGTCCTGCATGAGCCGCCACATCCCGAGGAACTGCGCCCGCACGTCCGCGGGCGCGGTGTCGGCACCCAGCGTCATGAGGATCCCGGCGCTGACGCCGTTGCCCAGGCCCATCGCCGCGGCGAGCACCGCGAGCGCCACCGGCCCGCCCGCCAGCGGCAGGAGCAGCATCGCGACCCCGAGCACGAGCATGGACGGCACGCCGACCGCGAGCCGCCCCCGCCGGTCCATGAGCATCCCGGCCGGGTAGAAGACGAGCGTGTCGAGCGCGCCGGAGATGCCGTAGACGAGGCTGGTGACCGCCGGGTCGAGGCCCAGGTGCTCGCCCCACAGCGGCAGCAGCACCTGCCGCGACCCGCGCACCGCCCCGACGAGCAGCACCCCGACGCCGAGGGTCGCGAAGAGCCGGCCGTGGTCGGCCACGACCCGTCGCACGGTGACGCGGGGCGCCGGGGCCCGGGTGGCACCTCGCCCCGCGACGGCTCCCGCACCCGCGGCACCGCCCGCCGCACCGCCCGCGGCGCGCCGGCGCAGCGTCCCGCGCCGTCCGCGCCCCTCGCCGCCCACGTCGGGCACCGCCAGCAGCACGATGACGACGAGAGCCGTCGTCACCACCGCGAGCCAGAACGCGGCCGCGGTGGCCGTGGCGTGCACGAGCGCCGCGCCGAGGAACGGCCCGACGAACATGCCGATGCGCCCGACCCCGCCGAGCGTGGACAGCACCCGCGCCCGGTGCACGACGGGTGTGACCTCCGCGAGGTAGGAGTGCCGGGCCAGCAGGAAGACCGCGTTCGTGACCCCGGTGCCGAGGACGCCGAGCGCGAGGACGGCCAGGGCGTCGGCCAGCGCGCACACCGTCAGCGTGACCACCGCCACGGCCGCGGCCGCGGCCATCGCCCACCGGTCCCCGAGCCGGGCGGCGACGGCCCCCGCCGGCACGTCGCCGAGGATCTGCCCCACCGCCAGCAGCGCCGCGAGCAGGCCCGCCGTCGCCAGGTCCGCCCCCAGCTCCGAGGCGCGCACCGCCACCATCGGGATGACCGCGCCGATGCCGACCTCGAACAGCAGGGCCGGCGCGAAGACGGCCGCCAGCGCGGTCGGGGTGAGGAAGGACAGCGCGCCGCCGCGCGCGGGCGGCTTGGGGTCGGAGGACATCGCGCCCATCCTCCCCCGACCCTGCAGGCAGTCCGCGCTCGGCGGGCGCGCACGCTCGTGGGCGGACGCCCCCGGGCCCGCCGCGGTCGCGGTCCGGGGTCACAATGGGGACATGACCGAGACCACCAGCACCCCGGCCGCGACCGCGTCGGACGCCGGCGTCCCCCGCCGGAACGTCGAGTCCTTCAACCTCGACCACCGCACCGTGGCCGCGCCGTACGTCCGCCTCGCGGACCGCAAGGTGCTCCCGCACGGCGACGTGCTGACGAAGTACGACCTGCGCTTCACGCAGCCCAACCACGCCCACCTCGAGATGGACGTCGTCCACAGCGTCGAGCACCTCTTCGCCGAGAAGTCGCGCGACCACTCCGACGCCGTCGTCGACTTCTCGCCGATGGGCTGCCAGACGGGCTTCTACCTCCTCCTGTCCGGCGACCCGGCGTACGAGGACGTCCTCGCCCTCGTCGAGCGCACGCTGCAGGACGTCGTCGAGGCCGACGAGGTCCCGGCGGCCAACGAGGTGCAGTGCGGGTGGGGCGCGAACCACACGCTCACCGGCGCGCAGGAGGCCGCGCGCGGGTTCCTCGCGGCCCGCGACGGCTGGTCCCAGGTGACGGCGTGACGACGGTCGACCCGGGCGTCCCGGCGGACGCCGTGATGCCGCGCGCGACGGCGGGCCACGTGCTCGGGGCGGGCGACGAGGTGGCGGCCGTCGTCGTCGTCGCCATGGCCGACGAGGCGGCGCCCTTCCTGGCCGTGGCCGAGGAGTCGACGCAGGTCGCGCCGACCGTGCACGCCCCGACGTGGCGCGTCCGGCTGGCCGGCGTGCCCGTCCTGCTCGTGCAGTCGGGGATCGGGCTCGTCGCCGCCGCCAGCGCCGGGGCCGTCGCGCTCGAGCGCACGGGTGCGGACGTCCTGGTCAGCGCGGGCAGCGCGGGTGGGCTCGCGGCCGGCGTGCGCGTGGGCGACGTCGTCGTCGGGGCCAGCGCCACGCTGTCGCAGGCCGACGCCCGCGTCTTCGGCTACGCCCTCGGGCAGGTGCCCGGCATGCCGCCGTCCTTCCCGTCCGACGAGGTGCTCGTCGACGCCGCGCTGGCCGCGCCCGTCGCCGACCTGCACGTGCGCCGCGGCGCCATGGTGTCCGGCGACGGGTTCGTCGACGGCTCGGCGGTCGAGAGGGTGCGCGCCGACTACCCCGACGCGCTGAGCACCGACATGGAGACGGCCGCGCTGGCGCAGGTGGCGTTCCTGCGCGGCGCCCGGTTCCTCGGCGTGCGCGGCATCTCGGACCTGTGCGGCCCGGCGGCCGACGACGACTTCCTCACGCACGTCGACGACGCCGCCGAGCGGTCCGCGCGCGTCGTGGTCGCGGCGCTCGCGTCCGCGCTCGTCCCCGCGGCCTGAGGCACGCGCGGGACGAGCCGGGCCGCGGTGCTCGTCAGCGGTGCGCGTCGCGGCCGGGGGACGTGCGCGCAGCGCCCAGCGTGCCCACCGCCCGCAGGACCTCGCGGTGCAGGCGCGGTGCGGACAGGACCTTGAAGTGCCCGTCGAGGGGCAGCTCGACGTCGACCGCACCCTCGAGCCGCGAGCGTCCCGGCACGTGCGGGTCGAACCGCGCGTGCAGCGCGACGACGCGCGCGTTGACGGGCAGCTGCCGCGCGAGCTCGAGGAGCACCGGGTCCCGCGGCGACAGCGCGCGGACGGCCCGCGCGGGGAACCACCGCGCGTAGGCGGAGCCGGCGAAGGGCGTGTTCACCGCCACGAGCCCGGCGGCGCGCCCCTCGACGCGCGGCAGGGTGAGCGCGAGCTTGCCGATGAGCCCGCCCTTGGAGTGGGCGACGAAGACCACGCCGCGCAGGTCGAGCCTCTCGAGCCGGTCGGCCACCTGCGCGGCGGAGGTCGCCAGGTCCGCGCTGTTGAAGCCCAGCGCGGGCACGGTGTGCACCGGGTGGCCCGCGTCGTGCAGCGCGCGGGCCAGGGGCGTCATGACGCCCCAGGTCTCGTAGATCCCCGGCAGGAGGAGCACGGGCGTGCCGGTCCCGTCGGCGTACCGGTCGGCGGGCGGGGGCCGCAGCAGCACGCGTGCCTGCCACGCGACGATCCACGCGTAGTCGGCCGCCCACGCCGCACCGCGCCGCAGCAGGCGCACCAGGGCCCTCATCGTCGCGCGTGCTCGACGACGAGGCGGGCGACCTCGTCGCGGTGGTCGTCGATGACGCCGTGCCCGGCGCCCTCCACCTCCACGAACCGCCCGTCCTTCGCCAGCCCCGTCAGGTGCTCGACCCACGGCCGCGGCGCGACGTGGTCGTGCTCGCCCCGCAGCAGCAGCAGGGGCACGTCCACCTGCCCGATGCGCTCCTCGATCGGGTACCGGACCATCCCGGGCAGCACCGCGCGGACCCACCAGGGCGCGCACCGGCCGTAGGCCGAGACGACCACCGACCGCGTGCGGTGCGACTCGAACGGCGCGCTCTGCAGCAGCCGCAGCGCCTGCCGCGTCGCCGACCGCTCCGCCGCGTTGACGATCGGCCCGACGAGCACCCCGGCGTGCGCGCTCCCCGGGTACGCCGCCAGCGTCTCGGTCACGACCTGCGTACCCATCGACTGCCCGACGAGCACCGGCGCGACGAGGTCGGCCTGGTCCATCCACGCGTGCAGGACCGCGGCGAAGTCCTCCGTGCGGAACGGGCGCGAGGGCGCCGGCACCGCCGCGAACCCCGGCAGGTCCATGAGGTGCACCGTGCCCATCCGCGCCAGCCGGAGCCCGAGCCGCTCGAAGTACTGCGAGCTCGCTCCGAGCCCGTGCACCATGACGACGTCGTGCCGGTCCTGCCCCGCGGCCCGGTCGGCGTCGTCGAGCCACATCGTCCACACCCGCAGGCAGGCGTCACCGCGCCGGAACCGGTCGATGCGCACGCTCAGCCCCGAGGGCAGGTCCGAGACCTGCACCGCCGAGCGCGTCACGCGACCACCACCGGGCTCGGACCCTGCGCCGCGGGCCTCACTCCTCGGTCAGCGCCGACGGCTTGTGGACGGCCTCCTTGCCGGTCTTGTCGCTCTTGACGAGGTACTGCGGGTCGTCCTTGGACGCACGGACCGTGCGCCCCGCGGCCTCCGTGTCCGAGGTGATCTTCTTCTCCACCTCGCCGTGGACGGTCTGGCCGTGGCTCTTCCACGTCACCTCGTCGCCCTTGTGCAGCTCGTCGCCCATCGTTCCTCCTGCGTGGTCGTGGTCGTGGTCGTGGTCGTGCTCCGGGCCAAGACTCAGCCCCGGGCCCCCACCCTTCCCCGGCCCGTCGGCGACCGCATCCGCGGGCGGCGGGACGACGGCGGCGGGGTCGTCGCCCGCTCTCAGCCGCAGCTGCGCCCGCAGCCCGCCCAGCGGGGAGTCCCCCAGCACCACGTCCCCGCCGTGCTCGCGTGCGATCTCGCGTGCGATGGCCAGCCCCAGCCCCGAGCCACCCGTCCCCCGCTCGCGCGCCGCGTCCAGGCGCACGAACCGCTCGAAGACGCGCTCCCGGTCGGCGGGGTCGATGCCGCCGCCGTCGTCGTCCACGACGACCAGCCCCGGCGCGACGTGCACCTCGACGCGCGAGGTCGCGTGCCGGCGGGCGTTCTCGACGAGGTTGCGCACGACGCGGGCCAGGGCGGACGCATCCCCTCGCGTCGCGCCCGCGCCCTCGAGGTGCACGGGCACCTCCGCGCTGCCGGGCGCGGGGCCGTCGGTGGCCGCGCCCCCGGCCACGGCGGCCGCCACGCCCTCGGCGGCGACCGCGGCGAGGTCCACCGGCCTCTCGCCCCGCGGCGCGGACCCCAGACGGGCCAGCAGCAGCAGGTCGTCGACGAGGGCCCCCATCCGCAGCACCTCCGGCGCCAGGTCCTCCGCGAGCTCCTCGGCCGTGTAGCCGCTGCGCGAGTCGGCGGCGACCTCGATCGTGGCGCGCAGGGACGACAGCGGGGAGCGCAGCTCGTGGGCGGCGTCGGCGACGAAGCTGCGCTGGCGTCCCGCGGCCGCGTCGAGCCGGTCCAGCATGTCGTTGAGGGTCCGCGCCAGGGCGGCGATCTCGTCGTCGTCGCGCCCGACGGGCAGCACCCCGCGCCCGCCGGTGCTCGCCACCTGTGCGGCCGCCCGGCGCAGCTGGTCCACCGGCCCGAGCGCGCGCCCCAGCACGAGCCACACCGCGATCGCGACGAGCAGGGTGAGCGTGGGGACGACCCCGAAGAACGACACCTGCAGCGCCCGCAGGAGCCCCCGCACCTCGGTCAGCGGCATCGTCGCCACCACGGTGACCGGCCCCGAGGGGCCCTCGACGAGGCGCATGGCCGCCCGGGCGGTGTCGGCGTACGCCGAGGCGGAGGTCGTCATGACGGCCGGGTCCGGTGCCGCCGCGCCCGGCGCCGCGGACAGCAGGTCGGCGGGCAGCACGGGCAGCGTGCGGGAGGCCGTCGACGAGCTGGCCACCACCCGGCCCTGCGCGTCGAGGACCTGCACGACCTCCCCCGGCTCCTCGACCGGCAGCGGGTCGGGCAGGCGGTCCTCGGCGACGAGCGCGGCGACGGTGTCGACGCGGGCCGCCACGATGCCGTCGAGCGCGGCCAGCCGCCCCCGCTGCAGCACCGTCCCCAGCGTCCACGCGCCCGCGACGAGCGCCAGGCACATGACCGCGGCCGTGAGCACGGTCAGGCGGACCCGCAGCGACCGCCACGCCGGGCCGCGGCGGTCCGGCTGGTGGCGCGCGGCGGCGCTCACGCTCAGCCCGCGGCGCGGTAGCCGGCACCGCGGACGGTGGCGACGACGTCGCGGCCCAGCTTGCGGCGCAGGTAGCCCACGTAGACCTCGACGACGTTGACGTCCTCGCCCGTGCCGTCCCACACGTGGTCGAGCAGCTCGACCTTGCCGACGACGCGGTCCGCGTTGCGCATGAGGTACTCCAGCAGCGCCATCTCGCGCGTGGTGAGCTCGACCGGCGCCCCGCCGCGCGTGACCGTCCGCGCGCTCGGGTCGAGGACGAGGTCGCCCACGGTGAGCACCGCCGGGCGCGCGGTGGCCGGCCGGCGCACGAGCGCCCGGAGCCGCGCCACGAGCACGACGAAGGAGAACGGCTTGATGAGGTAGTCGTCGGCACCCACGTCGAGGCCGTCGGCGACGTCGTAGTCCCCGTCCTTCGCGGAGAGCAGCAGCACGGGCGTCCAGATCTCCCGCTCGCGCATCTTCGTCACGACGTCGTAGCCGTTGAGCCGCGGCAGCATGATGTCCAGGACCATCGCGTCGTACTCGCGGTCCGCCGCCATCTGCAGCCCGGTGAGCCCGTCGAAGGCCACGTCCACCGCGAAGCCCTCCGCCGTCAGGCCGCGCTGCAGCGCACGGACCAGCCCTCGTTCGTCGTCGACCACCAGCACGCGCACGGCGGCAGCATGGCACCCGCACGGCCGGCGCGCGCCCCGGCCGGGACGTCGGTCCCACCCGCGCCGGTCCCATCTCAGTGCTGCCTCAGCGCCTCCCGAGGACCCTGGGACCCATGAGCCCCACCCCCTCGTCCCGCTCCCTGTCCTCCCGCGCCCGTTCGACCCGTGCCCGCTGGGCCGTGCCGGTGGTGGCGGTGGCGGTCGTCGGCGGCGCGGTCGGGCTGCGGCCGCTGGTCGCCAGCGCCGAGGGGACGGACCTGCCCGACGTGACCGTCGCGGAGCTGCTCGAGCAGGTGTCGCAGGCGGAGTCCACGCCCGTCTCCGGCACGGTCGTCTACACGGCGCGCCTGGGCCTGCCGTCGGTGCCCGTGGCCGAGATGTCGGGCGCCGACCCGACGGCGCTGCTCGGCGGGTCCTCGACCCTGCGGGTCTGGACGGACGGGGTGGACCGCTCCCGCATCGCCCTCCTCGGCGCGGTCTCGGAGTACTCGGTCGTCCGCGACGGCGCGGACGCCTGGACCTACTCCAGCACCAGCGGCGAGGCCGTGCACTACACGCTCGACGAGGCCGGCCGGGCCCGCTACGAGCAGATGCGCGTGATGGCGGAGGAGGGCACGCTCCCCACCCTCGACCCCGCGGCGGTGCCCACCGCCCTGCCGGACGACGTCGCCGGCCGTCTCCCGGCCGAGCTCGCCGCCCGCATCGACGCCGAGCTGGCCGCCGGGCCCGGCGTGACGGGTGAGCTGCCGACCCCGCAGGAGGCCGCCCGCGCCGCGCTGCGCATCGGCGAGGCCTACTCGACGTTCACCATGGGCGAGCAGAAGACGGTCGCCGGCCGGCAGGCGTACGAGGTCGTCGTGACCCCGAAGGACGACGCGACGCTCGTCGACCGCGTCGTCGTCGACGTCGACGGGTCCACCTTCGTCCCCCTGCGGGTCCAGGTGTGGAGCACGCAGGACGCCACGGCCCCCGCCCTCGAGCTCGGCTTCACCGACGTCAGCTACGCGACGCCGGGCGAGGCGGTGCTGACCTTCTCCCCGCCCTCCGGCACGCAGGTGCGCGAGGTCGTCGTGCCGACGCAGGAGGAGCCCTCGACGGCCGACGGCACGCTCCCGACCCCGCGCGACGCGACGGTCACCGGCGAGGGCTGGAGCGGCGTCGTCGAGCTGCAGGGGGTGGACGTGGCGGCGCTCGTCGCGGGTGACCCGACGGCCCTGCTCGACCCGTCCTCGCAGCTCACCATCGGCAGCGAGACCGCCCAGGACCTCATCCAGCAGTTCCGCCCGACGGACGAGGAGGGCCAGGTCGGCCTCGAGCTCGACGCGGCGACGCTGTACGACACGCTGACGACGCCGGTCGAGGGCGGACGGCTGCTGAGCTCGGCGCTGGTCTCCGTCCTCGTGACCGACGACGGCCGCGTCCTCGTCGGCGCCGTCCCGGCCGACACGCTGCGCGCCCTCGCGTGACGGACCGCGGCGGCCGGCGCTGACGGCAGGCTCGTGAGGGCACAGGACCGGGCGCGCCGCGTCGCAGACGAGGTGCGGGTGCGCCAGGCTGGGGCCGTGACCAGGCCTCCCACCGCCGAGCACACCGGCGGCCCCGTGCGGGCGCCGTCCGCACCCGCCGCCGGACGGGTGACCTCGCCGGCGCCCGTCCCGCTGCCCGCCGGGTCCGGCGACGACGAGGCAGCCGTGCGCACGACCGGCCTGACGAAACGGTTCCGGTCCGGGCAGGTCGCCGTGGACCACGTCGACCTCCTCGTACCGCGGGGTGCGGTCTACGGGTTCCTCGGCCCGAACGGCTCGGGGAAGACGACGACGATCCGCATGCTCCTCGGCCTCGTCCGCCCCACCAGCGGCGAGGTCCAGGTCCTCGGCGCGCGCATGCCGGAGGACGCCGACCGCGTCCTGCCGCACGTGGGGGCGCTCGTCGAGGGGCCGGGGTTCCAGCCGTACCTGTCGGCGCGGGCCAACCTCGCACGCATCGACGCGGCGGACCGCACGGTCGACCCGCGGACGTCCCGGGCCCGCGCCGAGGCCGCCCTCGAGCGCGTCGGCCTGTCCGCCGCGGCCGACAAGCGCTTCCGGCAGTACTCCCTCGGCATGAAGCAGCGGCTCGGGCTCGCCGCGGCGCTGCTGCGGCCGCGCTCCCTGCTCGTGCTCGACGAGCCGACCAACGGCCTCGACCCGCAGGGGACGCGGGAGGTGCGCACGCTCATCCGCGAGCTGGCCGCGGACGGGACGACCGTGCTCGTGTCCTCGCACCTGCTCGCCGAGATCGAGCAGGTGTGCACGCACATCGGCATCATGAGCCGCGGCCACCTCGTCCGGCAGGGGGCACGGGCGGAGATCGCGGACCCGAGCGAGGCGAGGGTCGTGGTCACCACACCGACCGCGCAGGCCCCCGCGGCCTCCGCGGTGCTGTCCGGGCTGGGCCTGACCGTGCAGCGCACCACGGACACCGGCGTCGAGGCGCTGCTGGGCGACGTGCCACCGGCCCAGGTCACCGCCGCGCTCGTCGGGGCGGGTGTCGACGTCGAGGGGCTGGCCGTGCGCACACCGAGCCTGGAGCAGGTCTTCGTCGAGCTGACCGGGGAGGGCTTCGATGTCGCCCGCTGACGTGGCGGTCCCGCCGGCGCCGCCGGCCGGACCCGCGCACCGCCCGCTCCTGCCCGACGCGCCGGCCATCCGGGGGGCCTTCCTGCGGCTGCTGCGCAGCGAGCTCCGGCTCGTGCTCGGGCGGCGGCGGAACCAGGCCCTGCTCGTCGGGCTGTCGCTCGTGCCGCTCATCCTGGGCCTCGTCGTGCGACTCACGCAGGACAGCGCGCTGCAGGGCCAAGGCCCGGGCTTCATCGGCGAGGTGACCGGGAACGGGCTCTTCCTCGTCGTGGCGGCGCTGTTCGTGTGCCTGCCGTTCCTGCTGCCGCTGTGCATCGCGATCGCCTCGGGTGACGCCGTGGCCGGCGAGGCGCAGACCGGCACGCTGCGGTACCTGCTGGTCGTGCCGGTGTCCCGCTCCCGGCTGCTGCTGGTGAAGGCCGTCGGCGCGCTCGTGTTCGCGGCGTCGTGCGTCGCGGCGATCGCCGTCGTGGCCGCCGTCACCGGGGCCGCCCTGTTCGGCGTGCGCCCGCTGACCCTGCTGTCCGGCGACACGGTGCCGCTGTCCGACGGGGCGCTGCGCGTCGCCGGCGTCGCGCTCTACGTCGGCCTGTCGTTCATCGGCCTCGTCGCCGTCGGGCTGTTCTTCTCGACGCTCACCGAGGTCCCGGTCGCCGCCATGGCCGCCACCGTCGTCGTCCCCGTGGTCTCGACGGTCCTCGACTCGCTGCCCCAGCTCGACGCCATCCACCCCGTGCTGCTCACGCACCACTGGTTCGACTTCGCCGAGTTCCTGCGCGTCCAGGTCGGCTGGGACGTCCTGGCCGGCGGCCTCGCCCTGCAGGCCGGCTGGGCCGTGGTCTTCGGCTCCCTCGCCTGGGCGCGCTTCACCACCGCCGACATCACGAGCTGACGTCCGCGCGACGCCGGACGCGTCGCCCCCGCGTCCCTCAGCCGAGCGCCCGGCGCTCCGCCGTCCGCACCCCCGTCCGCACCGCGTCGACGAGCGCGGCGGCCGTCTCCTCGTCCGCGGCCGCGAGCACGGAGTCGGCCCCGGGCCGCCACGGCTCGCCGTGCGCGTCGAGGACGACACCGCCCCCCTCGCGCACGAGCAGGACCCCCGGGAACGTGTCCCAGGGCTTGTTGCCGAACAGCACCGCGCCGGCGGTCCGACCGGCAGCGACCCACGCCAGCTCCAGCGCCGAGCTCCCGACGATCCGCACGCGACCGGCCGCCGGCGCCACCGCGGCGATCGTCGCCGCCCGTACGGCCGCCGGCCACGGTCCGGTCGTCGTCCAGCCGACGTCGCCCACCGTCACCGCCGACGCCCGCGCGCCCACGCGGCTCACCGTGCGGACCTCCTCCGACCGCGGCAGCACCCGCGCCAGTCCCTGCCCGACCACGGCGACGAGCACGTCGTCGGTCGGCAGGTCGCCGTCCCCTCCGGCGGCGTCGCCCCCACCGGACTCCACGCCGGCCGACAGCCCCGCGGTGACCGCGACGGCCAGCTCCCCGTCCACGAGCAGCGCGACGTTCACCGCGCACACGGGGATGCCCGCCGCGTAGTTGAAGGTGCCGTCCACCGGGTCGACGATCCACCGGGTCGGCGCGTCCTCGGTCGGGCTCAGCTCCTCGCCCTGGACGGGGACGTCCGCGCCGCGCCGCAGGACCTCGGTGACGGCGGCCTCCACCGCCCGGTCGACCTCGGTCGCGAAGTCGTTGGGCCCCTTCGTCTCGACGACCTCCCGCGACCGCGCCGTGCGTGCCATCCGCACGCCGAGCCGCGCCGCCTCGACCGCTGCCGCCCGCGCCGCCGCGAGGTCGACCCCTCCTGCGGCGGAGCCGCCGTCGACCTCGCCCGTCCGGTCGTGGGCAGGCAGGGGCGCAGCGGAGGAGGAGGTCACGCGCCCAGCATGCCGGACACCGCCGCCGCCCTCCTGTCGATGGGCCACGTCCCGAGGGCCCTCCTCGCGACGAGGGCCTGCGCTCAGCCCCCCGCGACCAGCGACACGGCGAGCACCACCATCACCACCGCGATCAGACCGTCCAGCACCCGCCACGCCCGCGGCGACGCGAACAGGGGCCGCAGCAGCGCCGCCCCGAAGCCGAGCAGGGGGAACCACAGCGCGCTGCCCAGCACCGCGCCCGCGGCGAACCACCACGAGCGCCCCCCGTGCCCCTGCGCCACCGACCCGAGCAGCACCACGGTGTCCAGGTACACGTGCGGGTTCAGCCACGTGAGCGCCAGGGTCGTCGCCACCGCCGCCCGCACCGACGTCGGTCCGCGCGCACCGGCCGCCTCGAGCACGGCCGGCGGCCGCAGCGCCCGCCGCGCGGCGAGCACCCCGTACGCCAGCAGGAAGACCGCACCGGCGACCCGCACGACCGTCAGCAGCCCCGGCACCGCCTCCACGGCCGCCCCCGCCCCCGCCACGCCGGCCGCGATCAGCACGGCGTCCGACACCACGCACACCAGCACCACCACGCCCACGTGCTCGCGCCGCAGCCCCTGCCGCAGCACGAAGGCGTTCTGCGACCCGATGGCGACGATGAGCGAGAGCCCCAGCCCGAGTCCGGACAGAGCGGCGAGGAGAGCAGCAAGCACGCGCCGACGCTAGGCACCCGAGCAGCAGCAGCGGTAGTTCAGATCCTTGACCTTCCGTTAGCGTCGCTGTCGTGGACCTCGACCTGGCGCAGCTGCGGGCGCTCAACGCGGCGGTGTCGACGGGCAGCCTCGACGGTGCCGCCCGCCTCCTGCACCTGACGCCGTCGGCCGTGAGCCAGCGGCTGCGCGCCCTCGAGGTCGCCACGGGGCGGGTGCTCCTCGTGCGGAGCCGCCCGGTCCGGCCGACGCCGTCGGGCGAGGTGGTCCTGCGGCTCGCCCGGCAGATCGAGCTCCTCGCCGACGACACCCTCGTCGCCCTCGGCACCGCGATCACGGGCGACGACGGCGTCCTGACGCCGCGGCCGCCGACCCTCGCCCTCGCCGTCAACGCCGACTCCCTCGCGACCTGGGCGCTGCCGGCGCTCGCTCCCCTGGCCGACGAGGTGTGCCTCGAGCTGCACCGCGACGACGAGGAGCACACCACGGCGCTGCTGCGCGACGGCACCGTCGTCGCCGCCGTGACCACGGACCCGGACCCGTTGCCGGGCTGCTCCGTCACGCGGCTCGGCACCATGCGGTACCGACCGATGGTCGCACCCCGTGCCGCCCGCCGGTGGTTCCCGGACGGACCGACGCCCGCCGCGCTGGCGCGGGCGCCGGTGGTCGTCTTCGACGCCAAGGACGACCTGCAGCACCGCTGGCTGCGTAGCCGGCTCCCGGGCGGCGAGGACGCGGACCCGCCCACGCACCAGGTGCCCTCATCGGCGGAGTTCCGGTCGGCGGTCCGCCTCGGTCTCGGCTGGGGCATGCTGCCCGACCTGCACCGCGCGGACGACGAGGCCGCCGGCCACCTCGTCGTCCTGGACCCCGACGCCTTCGTCGACGTGACCCTGCACTGGCAGCAGTGGAAGCTGCGCTCGCCCGCGCTGGACCGCGTCGGCGAGGCGCTGACGACCGCCGCCCGGCGCCTCCTGCTTCCCTGACCCGCACCACGCCCGCCGCGTGCGCCCGCCCCGGCGGGCGCACCTGCTGCACCGGGCGCAAGGTGGACGTCGACGGCCACGCCACCACCCACCCGTCCTACCCCGGAGGAGATGCCCCATGGGCGACCAGCCCGGCAACGTCCCCACGATCCTGCTCAACAACGGCGTCGAGATCCCGCAGCTCGGCTTCGGCGTCTTCCAGGTCGACCCCGCCAAGACCCGCGACGCGGTCCTCACCGCGTTCGAGGTCGGGTACCGCCACGTCGACACCGCGCAGATGTACCGCAACGAGGCGGGCGTCGGTGAGGCGGTGCGCGACTCCGGCCTGCCCCGCGACGAGGTCTTCATCACCAGCAAGCTCAACAACGGTGCCCACGACCCCGAGGACGCGCTGAAGGCGTTCGACGGCACGCTCGAGACGCTCGGGCTGGAGCAGGTCGACCTGTTCCTCGTGCACTGGCCGCTGCCGGGCATCGGGGACTTCGTCGAGACGTGGAAGGCGATGGAGGAGATCTACGCCTCCGGCCGCGCGCGGGCGATCGGCGTGTCGAACTTCCAGGTGCACCACCTCAACCGCCTCTTCGACGGGACCACGGTGCGCCCGGCGGTCAACCAGATCGAGGTCCACCCCTACCTGACGAACGAGTCGGTGCGCGCGTTCGGCGCCGAGCACCAGATCGCCACCGAGGCCTGGTCCCCCATCGCGCAGGGCACGGTGCTCGACGACCCGGTCGTCGAGCGCATCGCGCGGGAGACCGGCCGCACGCCGGCCCAGGTCGTCCTGCGCTGGCACGTGCAGCGGGGTGACATCGTCTTCCCCAAGTCCGTCACGCGCAGCCGCGTCGAGGAGAACTTCGCGCTCTTCGACTTCGAGCTCGACGAGACGTGGATGGGCGCCCTGTCGGCGCTCAACCGCGACGAGCGCACCGGTCCCGACCCGGACACGTTCAACCCCTCCTGACCCGCCCCCGCACGGCGGGCGACGTCGCACGACGGGGCCCGGACCGCCACCGGTCCGGGCCCCGTCGCCCGTCAGGCGGTCGTCCGCCCGCGCGCCCCTCGTCGAGGGGCAGGATGGGCCCGTCCGGGAGCACCGGCTCCCGGCCGTCCGGCGCGCGCCCGCAGCGGCGCGGCCCGACGAGGGACCACCGGAGAGGCAGCACAGGCATGAGCACGCAGACGGGCACGCAGGCGGCGTCGGGCACGGGGACGGCGGCGGAGACGGCGGCGGCGACCGCGAGCGGCACCGGCGCCGGGGCCGGCACCGCCGAGATCGGCGTCACGGGCCTCGCCGTCATGGGCCGCAACCTGGCGCGCAACTTCGCCCGGCACGGCTTCGTCACCGCCGTCCACAACCGCTCCGCGGCGAAGATGCACTCCCTCGTCGCGGACCACGGCGACGAGGGCACGTTCATCGGCTCGGAGTCCATGGCGGACTTCGTCGCCAGCCTGGCGCGGCCCCGCAAGGTCGTCATCATGGTGAAGGCCGGCGCCCCGACGGACGCGGTCATCGACGAGCTCGTGCCCCTGCTGGAGGAGGGCGACATCGTCATCGACGCCGGCAACGCCCACTTCCCCGACACGATCCGGCGCGAGAAGGACCTGTCCGCGCGCGGCCTGCACTTCGTCGGGACCGGGGTGTCCGGCGGCGAGGAGGGCGCCCTGCTCGGCCCGTCGATCATGCCCGGTGGCACCACCGAGGCCTACGCCTCGCTCGGCCCGATCCTCGAGGCGATCTCCGCGAAGGTCGACGGCGTGCCCTGCTGCACGCACGTCGGGCCTGGCGGCGCCGGCCACTTCGTGAAGATGGTGCACAACGGCATCGAGTACGCCGACATGCAGCTCATCGCCGAGGCCTACGACCTGCTGCGGCAGGGACTCGGTGCCTCCGCGCAGGAGATCGGCGACGTCTTCGCCGAGTGGAACACCGGCGACCTCGAGTCCTTCCTCATCGAGATCACCGCCGACGTCCTGCACCACACGGACGCGCGCACCGGTGGTGCCTTCGTCGACGTCATCGCCGACGCCGCCGAGCAGAAGGGCACCGGCCGCTGGACCGTGCAGAACGGCCTCGACCTCGGCGTGCCCATCACCGGCATCGCGGAGGCCACCTTCGCCCGGGCCCTGTCCGGCGGCGCCCCGCAGCGCGCCGCCGCCGTCGGCACGCTGCCGGCCGACACGCAGCCGTGGGAGGTGCCGGACCGCGACGCCTTCGTCGACGACGTCCGCAAGGCCCTCTACGCCTCCAAGGTCGTCGCCTACTCGCAGGGCTTCGACCAGATCGCCGCCGCGTCCGCCGAGTACGGCTGGGACATCGACCGCGGCGCGATGGCCCGCATCTGGCGCGGCGGGTGCATCATCCGCGCGCGCTTCCTCAACCGCATCACGGAGGCGTACGAGCGCGACCGCGGCCTGCCGCTGCTGCTCGCCGACCCGTACTTCACCGCCGCGGTCGCCGACGGCGTCGCGGCCTGGCGCCGCATCGTCGCCGCCGCCGCCCTGCACGGCGTCCCGACGCCGGCCTTCGCGTCCTCGCTCGCCTACTACGACGGCGTGCGGGCCGAGCGCCTCCCGGCCGCGCTCATCCAGGCGCAGCGCGACTTCTTCGGCGCGCACACCTACCGCCGCGTGGACGTCGAGGGCACGTTCCACACCGACTGGTCCGGCGACCGCTCCGAGCAGCCCGCCTGACCTGCGGCACACCGCTCGACGAGGGCCGGCCGGCACCGCGTGCAGCGGTGCCGGCCGGCCGTCGTCGAGGCCCGACGTCAGGCTCGCGCGGTCAGGCGCCCCGGCGTCAGGCCTCCCGTGCCCGCTCGAGCAGCCCGCGCAGGTACGCCGCCTGCCCCGCGTGCTCGAGGTCGTCGCCCAGCACGCTCACGAGGCGGACGCCCAGCGTCACCGGCGGGTCCCCGTCCTCGTCCACGACGACGTCCAGGTCGTCGTCCTCCAGCCGCTCGAGGTACGCGGCCGTCGCGCGCGCGACCTCCTCCGCGTAGCCGACCAGCAGGTCCGCCGGCGCGTGCACGCGCCCGACCTCCTCCGGCCCGTGCCCGTACCCCGTGTCGTCCGCGGGCAGGTCCAGCCCGAACCGCTCGGCCCAGCCCGCCGACGTCCACACCTCCTGCGTGCCGGCCAGCGGCGCCACCTGCGCGTCCTGGACGCGCGCGGCGTGCCAGACCAGCCACGCGACGGTGTTCGCCGCCGGGTCCGGCCGGTGCACCAGCTCCTCGTCGGACAGCCCGTCCACCGCCGCCCGCAGCAGCGGCAGCACCCGCCCGAACCCGTCCTGCAGCACCTCACCCGCGCGCATGGGACCTCCCGTCGTCGTGCCCTGACGCCCTCACGCTCGCACGCGCCCCCCGGCCGTGCATCCCGCCCGCCGCGAGGGGGCCCTGCCGGCCCACGTGCGTCAGCCCTGCACGACGAACCCGGTGACGCCCTGCTCCTCGTCGTCCTCCACCCGCAGGTCGTCGACCCGGGCGCCGGGCGGCCCGGTCCGCAGCCACGCGAGCATCTGCTGCACGGCACGCCCGTCGCCCTCGATCGACGCCTCGACGGAGCCGTCCGGGCGGTTGCGCACCCACCCGGCCAGCGCGAGCCGCTCGGCCTCGCGCGCCGTCGACCACCGGAAGCCCACGCCCTGCACGAGCCCCGAGGCGACGACGCGCCGCCGCACCACGCCGCCGCCCGCTCCCCCGCCGGCCCCTGCCCCCGCTGCCGTCCCGTCCACCGCGACCTCCTCGTCCGGCCCGTCGTGGGCACCCATCCTGGCAGCCCGTCCCCCGCCCCGGCAGGCATGCCGACAGGTACGGGGCTGGTGCGACGGCCGAACGGCTGCCACGATCTGGCCACGCCGTCCGAGGGCGGGCGCGAGAGACCGGGCCGGCGCGCCGCCGTCCTGGGGGCCGGGGGACCTGCGCGCGACGAGGCGGACGACGAGCGTGGGCAGCGCGACGCGGTGGAGGCCGCCTTCGACGTGAGCCCGGTCGGCATGTCGGTCTTCGGCGCCGTGCGCGACGCCGAGGGGACCGTCGGGCCTGTGGGACGCGCTCGTCGCCACCGTGACGTCCGGCCGGCAGCAGACCCTCCTGGTGCACGCCGACTCCGCCGCCGGCTGGCGGGGCGTGTTCGAGAACGTGCTGGTCCCGCTCGGCCAGGACCGCGTCCTGTGCGCCTTCCGCGACGTCACGTCCGCGCGGTCGGAGGAGCAGCAGCTCCTGCACGCCCCACGCACGACGCCCTCACCGGGCTGCCCAACCGCGCCCTGCTGCAGGACCGCCTCGAGCACGCCCTGGCCCGCGCGCGGCGGCACGACGAGGCGTTCACGGTCGCCTTCCTCGACCTCGACGGGTTCAAGGCGGTCAACGACACCTTGGGCACCTCGTCGGGGACGGGCTGCTGCGCGTCGTCGGGCAACGCCTGGGCGACGTCGTGCGCGGCGAGGACTGCGTCGCGCGCATCGGCGGCGACGAGTTCGTGCTCCTGCTCGAGGGCTGCGGCGACGAGGTCGAGTGGCGCGTCGTCGACGCCCGGCTGCGTGACGCGCTCGCGCGACCGGTCCGCGTGGACGGCCGCACCCTGCACGTGCGGTGCAGCATCGGCGTCGTCACCAGCGCGGGCGAGGAGGACGTGCCCACGCTCCTGCGCGACGTCGACATGGCCCTGCACGCCGCCAGGCGCCAGGGCCGCGGCGGCTACGCGATGCTGTCCGAGCCGCACCGACAGCAGATCCTGCAGGACCACGCCCTCGAGCTCGACCTGCCGCACGCGGTCGCGGCCGAGCAGTTCGTCCTGCACTACCAGCCCATCGTCGCCACGGCGACGGGCGAGGTGCTGGGGCACGAGGCGCTCGTGCGGTGGCAGCACCCCGAGCGCGGGCTGCTGGCGCCGGGCGCGTTCCTGCCCGCCGTGCAGGCCGGCGGACTCATGGTCGAGCTGGGGGCCTGGGTGCTGCGCACGGCCGTGCGGGCCGCGGCCCGGGGCTTCGGCGGGGCCGCCGGGCGGGACGACGCCGCCGTCAGCGTCAACGTCAGCGCGCAGCAGCTCGTCCGCGGCGACCTCGTCGCCACCGTCCGGGAGGCGCCGGCCGAGACGGGCCTGCCGCCCGCGCGCCTGCTGCTGGAGCTCACGGAGTCCGAGCTGCTGCCCGGCACCGTCGACGTGGCCGGCGTCCTGGCGGAGCTGCGCGGGCTCGGGGTGCGCCTGGCGGTCGACGACTTCGGCACGGGCTGGTCCAACCTGGCGCACCTCGCGCGGCTGCCGCTGGACGTGGTCACGGTGGACCGCAGCTTCCTGCTGGCGCTGCCCGACGAGCACCGCCGTGACGTCCTCGCGGCGACGGTGGCGATGACGTCGGCGCTCGGCGCGCGGTGCCTCATCGAGGGGGTCGAGACGCCCGAGCACCTCGCGCTCGCCCGCGCCGTCGGCAGCGACTACGCGCAGGGCTACCTGCTCGGCCGGCCGGTCCCGCTGCCCGACGAGGCCTGACGCGCACGGCGGGACCGCGACCCGGGACGCGTCACCGCGCGAGCCGCTCCACCGCCGCGGCGAAGACCGGCGGCAGCCGCACGGCCGCGGGCACGAGCGCGGGCCGCAGCGGCGACGTCGCCACCGCTACGAGCGTCCCCGTGAGCAGCCGGTAGTCCCGCGTCGCGGCGGCCCAGGCGCGCTCGTACCCGGCGGGGTCGCCGAGGTGCGCCACCGCGGCGGCGGCCTGGGCGAACCCCAGCCGCAGCCCCTCCCCCGTCAGCGCGTCGACGTACCCGGAGGCGTCCCCGACGAGGAGCACGCGCCCCGCCGTGCGCGCCCGCGTCCCCTGCCGCAGCGGCCCCGCCCCGCGGTCCGGCCCGTCGACCTCGGCGCCGGCGAGCCGGCCGGCCAGCGCGGGCATCGCGGCGAGCGCGCGGTCGAGGTCGAGCGGCGCGGGTCCGAGCAGCGCGACGCCGACGAGGTCGTCGGCGACGGGCGTCACGTACGCCTCGACGTCGTCGGCCCAGTGCACCTCGACGAGGTCGGTCCACGGCGCGCGGCGGTAGTGCCGGCGCACGCCGTAGCGCCGCCGGCTCCGGCGGGACCGGCCCGACGCGGCCGGCCCCTCCAGGCCCGTCAGCCGCCGCACGGTGGAGTGCAGCCCGTCGCAGGCGAGCAGCCACCGCGCCCGCACCCCCGCGGCGACGACCCCCGTCGCGTCCTGCTCGACGGCCGTGACCCGGCCGTCGCTCCGCTCGACGCCCATGTCGGCCGCCCGGGCGGCGAGGGCCGCGTGCAGGGTCGTCCGGCGCACGCCGCGTCCCGACGGCCCGCGGAACCGGTGCTCCGCGCGCAGGTCGCCGCGCACGTAGGCGATGCCGGCCAGCGGCCGCCCGGGCGGGTCGACGCCGAGCCGCGCCAGGGCGTCGACCGCTCCCGGCATGAGGCCCTCCCCGCACGCCTTGTCCACCGGCGTGCCCCGTGGCTCGACGACGAGGGCCGTCAGCCCGGCCGTCCGCGCCTCGACGGCGGCCGCCAGACCCACCGGTCCCCCGCCGACGACGAGGACGTCGACGTCGGCGCCGCCGGCGGTCACGGCGTCCTCGTGGCCCCGACCGCCGCGGCCAGCGCACGCTCCTCGGCGGGGATCCGGAACCGCAGCAGCAGCACCGCGTTCAGCACGGTGAACACCAGCGCCGTCACCCAGGCGGTGTGCACGAGCGGCAGCGCGATGCCCTCGACGACCACCGCGACGTAGTTGGGGTGCGGGATCCAGCGGTAGGGCCCACGGGAGACGAGCGGCAGGCCGGGCACGACGATGACGCGCGTGTTCCACCGCGGCCCGAGCGTCGCGATGCACCACCAGCGCAACGCCTGGCTCGCGATCACGAGCGCGAGCGCCGCCCACGCCAGCGGCGGCACGAACGGCCGGTCCGCCAGGTGCACCTCGAGCACGCAGGCCAGCAGCAGCCCCGTGTGCAGCGCGACCATCGGCGGGAAGTGCCCGCGCCCGGACTCGACGCCGCCCCGCTCGAAGGACCACCGCGCGTTGCGCGCCGAGACGACGAGCTCGGCCAGCCGCTCGAGGCCCGTGCCGAGCACCAGCAGGTCGAACCACAGCACGCTGCTCACGCGGCGACCGTCCTTCCGTCGTGCGAGTCGTCGTGCGGGCCGTCGTGCGGGCCGTCGTTCCGGGCGTCGTGCGGGCCCGACCGGTCCTCGTCGCCCCCGGGCCACCGCAGCGCCAGGAGCTCCGCGCTCACGCCCGGACCGTACGCGACGAGCGCGCCGAGCGCCCCGGCCGGCGGTGGCGGGCCCGCCAGCGTGCGCGCCAGCACGTGCAGCACGGCGGCCGACGAGAGGTTGCCGACGGCCGCGAGCGTCGCCCGGCTCGTGGCGACCTCCGCCTCGTCGAGCCCCACGGAGTCCCGCACGGCGTCGAGGATGCGCGGCCCGCCCGGGTGCACCACCCAGCGCGCCACGTCGGCGGCCGTGACGCCCAGCGGCGCGAGCAGGGCGGCGACGTCGTCGTCGGCGTGCGCGGCGACGGTCTCCGCCATCTCCCCGGACAGGACGATCCGGAACCCCGACCCGCCCACGTGCCACCCCAGGTCGCCCTCGGTCCCCGGGTACAGCACGCTGTGCGCCCCGACGACGGCGGGCCCGTCGAGCCCCAGCGCCGCCGCCCGGGCGTCGCCGACGAGCACCGCGGCGGCGGCCCCGTCGCCGAACAGCCCGCTCGCCACGAGGTTGGCCGTGGAGTCGTCGTCCTGCTGCAGCGTGAGGGAGCACAGCTCCACCGACAGCAGCACCGCCACCTCGTCGGGGTGCCCGACGAGGTGGTCGTGCACGCGCGCGAGCCCCGCGGCCCCCCCGGCGCACCCGAGCCCGAAGCTCGGCACGCGCCGCACGTCCGGCCGCAGCCCCAGGCGCCCGACGAGCAGCGCGTCCAGCGACGGCGCCGACACCCCGGTGACCGTCGTGAAGAACAGGTGGTCGACGTCCCGCGGACGCAGCCCGACGGCGTCCAGCGCCTCCTCGACCGCCCGCGCGCCGAGCTCGAGGCCCTCGCGCAGGAACAGGTCGTTCGTCTCGCCGAAGGACGACAGCCCCGCGTACTTCTCCAGCGGCAGCACCAGGTGCCGGGTGTCGATGCCGCTCGAGGCCTGCACGCGCCGCAGGAGCGCGAGCCGGCGCGGGTCCGTGGTCACGAGCCCGCCGATCTCGGCGGTGATCTCCGCCTGCGGGTAGGCGTGCGGCGGCAGCACCGGTGCGACCGCGACGATCCGTGACATGATCGGGATCGTCACACGCGGCCGCGCCCGACGCGACCCCCCGTCGGTGCGAACGCCTCGTCGGGCCCTCAGCCCGTCGCGACGAGCAGCACGACGACGAGCGTCGCCACCGCCATGGCGGCGCTGAAGGGGAACCGGCTGGACGGCCGCCGCAGGGCGACGACGGCGGCGGACCCGGCGAGCGCCGCCGCCCCGACCAGCGCCGCCGTCCCCGCCGTCCCGGGGCTCCCGGGCGGCCCGAGGACGACGACGAGCACCGCGACGAGCAGCACGAGCGCCGCCCCCACCGCCGTGACCCGCCGCCCCAGCCGGTGCGGCAGCCCCCGCACGCCGGTCGCCGCGTCGTCCTCGAGGTCGGGCAGGACGTTGGCCAGGTGCGCCCCGACGCCCAGCAGCGCGCCGCCGGCCGTCGCCCACACGGGCGCCCAGGCGCCTCCCGGCCCGGCGGGCGGACCCGGCACCGCGAGCGTCGCGACCGACGGCAGGATCCCGAACGCGACGGCGTACGGCAGCCAGGACCCGACGGTGGCCTTGAGGGGCCGGTTGTAGACCCATCCCGCGGCGACGAACACGGCGTGCGCGAGCGCGGCCCGCGCTCCGAGCGCCAGCGACAGCGGCACGCACGCGACGAGCGCGACGAGCGCCGCCGTCCGGAGGGCACCCGGCGTGACGGCCCCCGTGACGACGGGCTTGTCCCGGCGCCCCACCGCGCGGTCCCGGCCGGCGTCGAGCCAGTCGTTGGACCACCCGACCGAGAGCTGCCCGGCCAGCACGGCGAGCGTGACGAGCGCCGCGCGCGCCGCCCCCGTGCCCGCCGCCCCCGCCGCGTAGGCCCCGGCGAACAGCGTCACCGCCGCCGCGGGCGGCGCGTGCGCGGCCCGCACGAGCGCGAGCGCACGCCGCCCGGCCGACGGACGGACCGGCGCGGGGCCCGCGGACGGCACGCCGCTCACAGGACCGTGTACCCGGCGGGCAGCGGCCGACGGCCCGTCGCAGCGAGCAGCAGGGGTGCGGCGCGCCCCGTCGCGGCGGCCACCTGCCCGACGAGGGCCAGCGCGTGCGCCGCGGGCAGCGGCGGCACGTCCGCGCCCACCCCGAGCGCCGCCGCGAGGTCGGCCGTGTGGACGACGAGCTCGAACGTCCGGGTCGGCAGGTAGTCGGCCAGCCGCATCCCGCCGGCGATCGTCGTGAGCAGCTCCGACCCGTCGCAGGCCGCGACCAGCGGCACCACCCGCGCCGCGACCGCCGCCACCTCCGCGGCCGGACCCGCACCCAGGGCCGCCCCCGCCGCGCGCCCGCGCTCGCTCACGGCCGGCCCGGCGGCGATCGCGCTCGTCGCCACGAGGTACTCGGCCGCGGAGTCCACCTCGACGGCCGGCGCGGGGGCGGCCAGGTAGGCCTCGACCGTCAGCAGCGAGCGGCTCGTGTGCCCGACGAGGGCGCGCACGTCCCACTCCCCCAGCCCGGGCGACTCCCAGCGGCCGCCGACGCGCCCGACCACCGCGACGAACCAGGCCGCCGCCTGCGCGAACGCCTCCTTCTCGGCGGCGAACCCGCCCACCGGAGGGTCCGTCGACACGGCCGGCGCAGCCGTGCCGCCGTCGGGCTGCGGCGTCGGCGAGGTCCTCACGTCGGCACCGTACCGGCCGGCGCCGGCCCGTACGCGGCCCCGGGGTACGCGGCGACGCCTACGGTGGTGCTGCCCGTCGCGCCGACCCCGGAGGTCCCCCGTGCAGCTCACGCTCCCCCTCACCGAGGCCCTCGCCGTCGCGCGCGGATCCGGCCGGGTGCCGCCGTTCGTCGTCGACCTCGCGCCCACGGCGGACGGCGTCGCGGTCCGCGTCGACCTCAGCCGCATGCCGGAGGCGTCGTCGGCGCTGCGGTGGGCGGCGGCGCTCGCGGGGCCGGTCGACGTGGTGGTCCGCTACACCGGGCTCGTCGACGGCACGGCGACCTTCGCGGTGACGTCGCGCGCACGGGCCGTCCCGCTGCACGTGCTCGTCAACTCGCTGACCAGCACCGCGACGAGCGTGCTGCGCCAGCGGGGGCTCGGCGACCTCGTCGAGGTCCGGCGGGGCGAGGAGGAGCCCGTCGTCGCGGTGCGGGTCCAGCACGCGATCGACCAGCGCGCCCCGGGCGCCCGTCTCACCGCCCTGGAGCTCCGCGACGGCGTCGCCCACCTGACCCTGGACATCACGGGCCTGCGGGTGTCCTGACCGGCGGCCGTCCTGACCGGCGGCCGTCCTGACCGGCGGCCGTCCTGACCAGCGGCCGGGACCCGCACACGACGCCCGCCTCTCCCGCGCACGCCACGCGCCCTCCCCCGCCGGCAGGTGGCGCGTCGGTGCGGTGTACGCCACCGGCGCCCGCCGGTGACCGGCGTGTCGCCACGGACACGCCGGGCAGCGCGACCCACGCCGCACCGACGCGCCACCTCGCGGGCCGACCCGGCCGGAGCCGGCGCGGCGGCCGCCGGGCGGGCGCTCAGGCGACCCGCAGGACCCCCGAGTCGAGGGCCAGGCGCGTGTCGAGCGTGACGTACCCGTGCTCGTCGAACAGGACCGTCATGCGGTCCTCCTCGACGACGGTCACCGAGCCCGTGCCGAACTCGTCGTGCTCCACCTGCTGCCCCGGGTGCACCCGGGCGTCCTCCGTGACCTCCACCGAGGTCCCCCGGTCGCAGGAGTCGCAGCGGCCGCAGGGGTGCGGGTGCTCCTCGCCCAGCAGCTCGAGCAGCAGGCGCCGGCGGCAGTCCGTCGTATCGGTGTAGGTGCGCACGAGCTCGACCCGCGAGCGCTCCAGCTCCGCGGCGCGCTCGTGGTGCTCGGCGACCGCCCGCAGCACCGCCTCGACCCCGCGCTCGTCCGTGCGCACGTAGCCGGCGCCCTCCGCCCGCGCCGCGTCGACCTGGAGCAGCACCGTCAGCGCCCGCCCCGCCGTGCGGTCGGTGAGACCCGACGCCTCCACAAGCGCCGGCCGGTCGACCGGCTCCGCGTCCGCGGCCGGCAGCGCCTTCAGCACCGCGCGCAGCGTCGCGGGCTTCGGCCCGGCCCCGCCGCGCAGGTAGTGGTTGAGCCCGTAGTCGTCGGGCCGGTGCACGACGATCGCCCGGGCCGGCTCCTCGTCGCGCCCCGCCCGGCCGACCTCCTGGTAGTAGGCGTCCAGCGACGGCGGCGGCCCGGCGTGCACGACCCAGCGGACGTCGAGCCGGTCGACCCCCATGCCGAATGCGCTCGTCGCGACGACGAGGTCCGCGTCGCCGCCGAGGAAGGCGTCCTGGACCTCCGAGCGCCGCTTCGCGGACAACCCCGCGTGGTAGACGAGCGCCGGCCGCCCCTCGCGCTCGAGCACCTCCGCCAGCGCCTCGACGTGCGAGCGGGTGCGGGCGTAGACGATGCCCGCACCCTGCGACGCCAGCACCTCCTCCACGACGGCGCGGTCGCGGTCGTCGGCCTCGGCGGTCGGCCGGGCGCCGAGCCAGATGTTGGGGCGGTCCGCGTCGTGCACGAGCACGTACGGGTCGGACATGCCCAGGCGCTCGCTGATCTCCTCGCGCACGCGCGGCGACGCGGTCGCCGTCAGCGCCAGCACCCGCGGCGACCCCATGCGCTGCACCGCCGGCGCGAGCAGCAGGTAGTCCGGCCGGAAGTCGTGCCCCCACTCCGACAGGCAGTGCGCCTCGTCGACGACGACGAGGCCCACGTCGGCGCCCTCGAGCACCTCGAGGACCCGTTCCTTCTGGAGCTGCTCGGGTGCCAGGAGCACGACGTCCAGCTCGCCCGCCGCCGCCGCGGCCAGCGCGTCCTTCTGCTGGCGCGGGGTGAGCGCCGAGCTGACCGAGGCCGCCCGCAGCCCCGCCTCCTCCAGCGCCCGGACCTGGTCGCGCTGCAGGGCCACCAGCGGGGACACCACGACGGTCAGCCGTCCCGCGACGAGGGTCGCGACCGCGTAGACCGCCGTCTTGCCCGCGCCCGACCGGGCGACCAGGAGCGTGTCGCGGTCCGCGATCGACGCGAGGGCGTCCTCCTGGGCGTCCCGCAGGTGCGCGTCCGGCCCGAGGACCTGCGCGACGGCGGAGGCCACGTCGTGGCGCGCGCCGCGGGAGGCGGCCGGCGGGACGGCGTGGTCCGTGACGTCCGGGGCGTCGGTCACCTCGGACGCAGGGGTCGGCGGGGTCATGGCTCTCCTGACGGTGCCCGACGGCGGCGGGGCCGGCGGCACGACCGGACCACCCGGGACGGCGGTGGGGGGCTCCGCCGTTCTCTGGGCGGTCGACCGACGCTACGACGGCGCTCCCGGGGGCGCACGGGCAGCCTCGGACGCACGCTCAGCGGCCCGGGTCGGGCAGGGGCTACGGTGCGCGCGTGCCCGCACCCGTCACGCCCGACCCCGTCCGCCCCGGCCAGGAGTCCGTCTGGGACTACCCCCGCCCGCCGCGCGTCGAGGAGTGCCGCCGCCCGCTGACGGTCGAGCTCGGCGGCGTCGTCGTCGCGCGCACGGACCGGTCGTGGCGCGTGCTGGAGACCGGCCACCCGCCGACGTACTACCTGCCCGTCGGGGCGTTCGTGCCCGGCGCGCTGCGCGACGCCCCCGGCTCGTCCGTGTGCGAGTGGAAGGGCCGCGCGCGCTACCACGACGTGGTCGGCGGCGGGCTCGTCGCCGAGCGGGCCGCCTGGTCCTACCCCGAGACCAGCCCCGGCTTCGAGGTGATCGCGGGCGCGGTGGCGGTGATGGCCGGGCAGGTCGACCGCTGCACCGTCGACGGCGAGACCGTCGTGCCGCAGCCAGGAGGGTTCTACGGCGGGTGGATCACCGCGGACGTCGTCGGGCCGTTCAAGGGCGTGCCGGGCTCCTGGGGCTGGTGACCGCGGCCACCGCGGCGCCCGACGGCTGTCAGCGCGCGAGCTGCGCGGTCAGCTCGGCCGGATCCGTCGTGGGGCGGTCGCAGACGAAGCCCCGGCACACGTAGGCGGCGGGCCGGCCGTCCAGGAGCGGCCGGTCGGCGAGCAGCGGGACGGCGGGCGCCGCGTCGGCGCCGTCGCCGCCGTCCCCCCACGCCAGCACGACACCCGGCGCCCGCGCGGCCCGTGCCGCGGCGAGCAGCGCGCGCGTGGCGGGGTCGTCGGGCGGACCGACGACGGCCACCTCGCGCGGCCCGTCGACGAGCGCCTCCGTCACCGCCAGCGCCCAACCGGCCGCGCGCGGGTGGCGCTCGGCCAGCAGCAGCGGCTCGACGAGGGCCCGCTCGGCGGCGACCCGGTGGGCCGTGGACCCCGTCAGCGCGGCCAGGGTCAGCAGCGCCCCGGCCGCGGCCGCCTGCCCGGACGGCGTCGGCCCGTCGACGACCTCGCGCGGTCGGCGGATCGTCGCCAGCACCGGGTCGGTCGCGTCGTCGCCCGTGTCGTGGAAGCCGCCCGCGCCGTCGGCGAACCGGGTGAGCACCGCGTCGAGCAGGTCGCCCGCCGCGCCCACCCACCGCGCCTCCCCGGTGGCCGCGTGCAGCGCCAGCAGGCCCTCGGCCAGGTCGGCGTAGTCCTCGAGCACCCCCGGCGCACCGCCGACGACCCCGTCCCGCGACGCACGGGTCAGGCGCACGCCGCGCCCGTCGTCGCCGGTCGTCACGTGCAGCCGCAGCAGCAGGTCCGCCGCCGCCCGCGCCGCGTCCACCCAGTCCGGGCGCCCGAGCAGCGCCCCCGCGTCCGCCAGCCCGGCGACCGCGAGCCCGTTCCAGGCGGCGACGACCTTGTCGTCCCGGGCCGGGCGCGCCCGGCCGGCCCGCACCTCCAGCAGGCGCGCCCGCACCCGGTCCCAGCGCGCGGCGTCGTCGGGCCCGGCGGGCTCGTCGGGCAGCTGGAGCACCGAGGCCCCGTGCTCGAACGTCCCCTCCGCCGTCACGACGAGCAGGTCCGCCGCCCACGCCGCGTCCGTCTCGCCCAGCGCCGCGACGAGTTCGGCGCGCGACCAGGCGTAGAAGGCCCCCTCGTGCGGGTGGCCGTCGGGCCCGGGGCTGTCCGCGTCGAGCGACGCCGCGAACCCGCCCTCGGGCGTGCGCAGCTCGGCCAGCAGGAAGTCGGCGGTCCGCTCGACCGTCCGCCGCCACAGCGGGTCCCCCGTCAGCCGCCACGCGTCCGCGTACACGCGCAGCAGGAGCGCGTTGTCGGACAGCATCTTCTCGAAGTGCGGCACCACCCAGGCGGCGTCGACGGAGTACCGCGCGAAGCCGCCGCCGAGCTGGTCGTGGATCCCCCCGCGCGCCATGGCCCGCAGCGTCCCCTCCGCCAGCCGCAGCGCCTCGTCGTCGCCGGTGCGGCCGTGGTGTCGCAGCAGCCATGCGAGCAGCATCGCCGGCGGGAACTTCGGCGCCCCGCCGAACCCGCCGTGCGCCTCGTCGTACGTGCGGGCGGTGTCACCGACGAGAGGCGCCAACCCCTCGGGCGCCAGCGCGGTCCCCGGCGGCACGACGAGCGGCTCCGGCGCGGCGAGGGCGTCCCGCACGCGCCCGGCCTGCGCGACGACGTCGTCGCGCCGCTCCGCCCAGGTGGCCGCGACGGCCGCGAGCACCTGCGGGAAGGACGCCATGCCCTGCACGGGCACCGGCGGCAGGTAGGTGCCGCACCAGAAGGGCACCCCGTCGGGCGTGGTGAGCACCGTCATGGGCCACCCGCCCTGGCCCGTCATCGCCTGCGTGGCGCTCATGTACACCGCGTCGACGTCCGGCCGCTCCTCGCGGTCGACCTTGACGTTGACGAAGTGCTCGTTCATGAAGGCCGCGGTCCGCCCGTCCTCGAACGACTCGTGCGCCATGACGTGGCACCAGTGGCAGGCGGCGTACCCGACGGAGACGAGGACCGGCACGTCGCGTCGCCGCGCCTCGGCGAAGGCCTCGTCGCCCCACTCCCACCAGTCGACCGGGTTGTCGGCGTGCTGCAGCAGGTACGGGCTGGTGCTCGCGGCCAGGCGGTTGGGCATGCCCCCAGCGTCACCCGGTCGGAGGACGGGGGCGACCGGACGCGGGTGACGTCGGGCGGTCCCGTGCACCTGCGGCCGGGTCCGCCGATAGGACCGGCATGGGCATGGCGGCGGCCTGGGGGCCGGGGTGGACGACGTTCTGGCGACGCCACACCCGGATGGGCGTGGCCCTGACGTTCCTCGTCGCCGCCGGCGTCGGCCTGCGCTCGCTCGCCCGGCCCGAGACGGTCGACGCCGCCCAGCTCGCGGTGCTGGTGGTCGTCCCCGCCGCCACGTGCCTGGTGCTGCTCGTGCCCGTCGACCGGCTCGTGCAGCACCCCCGCGGCTGGGCCTTCTTCGTGTCCTGGGAGGTGGCCGGGATGCTGCTCGTCGGCTGGCTGGTGTGGCGGGACGGGGGGCTGGCCAGCCCGCTCGTGCTGTTCTGGTACGTGCTGCTCACGCACGCCGTCTCGGCGTACCCGCCCGTCTGGACCGCGCTGGCCGGGGCGCCCGTGCTGGCGGTGCACGCCGCGCTGCTCATCGGCGCGTCCCCCGCCGGACGGCTGCACGGGCTGGAGCACCTCCTGGCCGCGGCGGGGGCGGTCGGGGTGGCGGTGTGGGCCTCGCGCAACCGCTACGCCTACCTGCGCCGCGTGGCCGACCAGGCGCAGCGCGACGACCTGACGGGCTGCGCGAACCGCCGCACGTTCCACGAGCGGCTCGCCGTCGAGCAGGGACGCACCGACCCGGACCGTCCGCTGGGGGTCGTCCTGCTGGACCTCGACCACTTCAAGGCGGTCAACGACGGTCACGGCCACGCCGCCGGCGACGCCGTGCTGATGACCGTCGGGCGCACGCTCGGGCGGGTCGCCGCCGACGACGGCGGGCCGTCGGGACGCGTGGCCGGGCGGCTCGGCGGTGACGAGTTCGGGCTCGTCCTGCCCGGTGCGGACGCAGGCGCCACCGCCCGGACCGCGGAGGCGCTGGCCGCCGCCCTGGCGGACGCCCTGGCGCCCACGGGGGTGACCGCGAGCATCGGCACGGCGACGGCCCGCACGCCGGCCGAGGCGACCCGGCTGCTCGCCGACGCCGATGCGGCCCTGTACCGCGCCAAGCACGCCGGGCGGAACCGGGTCGTCCCGCACGGCGCCTGACGCCGGGACCCGCCGCTACCCTGTGCCGGTGCTCGAGGTCATCGGCTGGCTGGGGACCGTCCTCGTCGTGGCGTCCCTGACGGTCGCGGGCGTGTGGCGGTTCCGCGTGATGAACCTCGTGGGCGCGGTCCTGGCCACGGCGTACAACGCGGCGATCGGCGTCTGGCCCGTCGTCGCGATGAACGGGGCGATCGCGCTCATCGACGTCTACTGGCTCGTGCGGCTGCAGCGGGAGCGGCACGACGCCGCCGCGTACGAGGTCCTCGACGTGGACGCCGACGACGCCTGGCTCGGCCACCTCCTGCGCGTGCACGGCGACGACGTGCGCCGGTTCCACCCCGGCGTGGACCTCGCCCCGGCCCCGGGGCGCTCGGCCCACCTCGTCGTGCGCGGCGACGAGACCGTCGGCGTCGTGCTGGTCCGCGACGTCGGGGGCGGCACCGGCCTCATCGAGGTCGACTACGTGACGCCGCGCTTCCGCGACTTCACCCCGGGCGAGTTCGTGTACCGGCGGTCGGGGCTGTTCGTCGAGCGCGGGCTCCGGCGGCTCGAGGTGCACGCCGTCCCGCACGCGGGCACCACGTACCTCGAGCGCATGGGCTTCCGCCCCACCGGCACCGGCGGCTGGGAGCGGCCCGTGGAGCCCGTCGCCGCCTGAGGCCGCCCGAGCGCCGGACGCGCGGTCACACCGGCGTCGTCGCGACCTCCTCCGGCCCGCCGACCCCCGACCTCGCCCGGGCGATCCCACGCCTCGCACGCCGAAGAACGCCACCACCCCGCGCTCCCGGTGTCCGGTCCGGCCCCGGGCGAGCCCGGCGAGCCCGGCGAGCCCGGCGAGGGGCCGCACCAGGAGCAGGACCACCGCCGCGAACAGCGGCTCCCGCCACGTGATGCCGGCGAGGACCCCGCGGGCCAGCGCTCCGCCGAGCAGCAGCAGGACCGCGACGGTGAGCAGCCGCTCGACCTGCTCGACGAAGGTGTGCAGCACCCGGTGGTACTCGTGCCCGCGCTCCGCCGCCCGCAGGGTCACCGCCGCGACGAAGACCGCCACGAACCCGTACCCCTCCACCAGCTCGACGAGCCCGTAGGTGAGGAAGGTGGCGGCGAGCGCCACGAACCCCTGAGCGTGCTCGGTCAGCTGCGTCCGCTCGCCGAACGAGGAGAAGAACAGCCGGCCGAGCAGCCAGCCGACGACGAGACCGCCGACGACCTCGGCGGACAGGCGCCACAGCACGTCGACCAGCACCCAGTCCGCCAGCCAGCCGCCGGGCGCGACGCCCGCGAGGCTGACGGCGATCGCGGCGTACGTGAACGGGAAGGCGAGGCCGTCGTTGAGGCCGGCCTCGGAGGTCAGCGCGAAGCGGGCCTCGTCGTCGACCACACCCGGTTCGTCGACCGGTTCGCTCACCTGCACCTCGGTGGCGAGCACGGGGTCGGTCGGCGCGAGCGCGGCCGCCAGGAGCACGGCGGCGGCGGCACCGAGCCCCAGCAGGGTCCCACCCAGCAGCCCGACGGCGAGCATCGTCAGCGGCATGGTCACGCCGAGGAGCCGCCACGTCGAGCCCCAGCCGCGCAGGGTGGGCCGCCGGTTGATCGCGAGCCCCGCGCCCATGAGCGAGACGATCACGCACACCCCCGTGAGGTGGAGGGCGACCTGCGGGTGCGCCAGGGGGTCGGGGTCCGGCAGCCCGGGGAGGAGGGCGAACACCAGGGCCCCCGCCGCGACGATCACCGTGGGCATGGACAACGGCCGCCCGCGCAGCGCACGTGGCAGCACGGCGGCGGCCAGCGTCGCCGCGCCCGCGGCGGCGAAGACCGCGGAGGGGCTCTCGAGGTCGATCACGGGCGCACGCTGGACGGGCGGTCCCGCGCCCGCCGGTCCAACCGGGTGCGGAGCACGGGGAGGCCCACAGCAACCCGGCGCACGCGTCCGCGCGGTCACGGGTGACGCCCCCGCGCACCACGGGGGCGCCGTCAGGAGGTGGGCAGGTGCTGGCGCTCGGGCGAGCCGGCGCCCGCGGGGGCCGCCCAGACGCCGTCCGGCAGCTCGCGCGGCAGGTCGAGGTTGGCGTCCGTGCGGAACACGGGGTCCAGGCCCGCCCGGCGCTGGCGCTCGAAGTCGCGCAGCGCCCCCAGCGCCCACGGGGCCAGCAGCACGAGGGCGACGAGGTTCACCAGCGCCATCAGGCCCATGGCCACGTCCGCCAGCGCCCACACGGCCACGAGGTCCGCCACCGCCCCGAACCCGACGCAGGCGACCACGACGACCCGGAACACGGTGAGCACCGCCGGCCGCGCCCGCAGGAAGCCCATGTTCACCTCGGCGTAGGAGTAGTTGCCGAGCACCGAGGAGAACGCGAAGACGAACACGAGCACCGTCATGACCGGCGTGAACACCGACCCGAGCTGGTCCACGACGGCGGCCTGCGTGAGCGAGGCCCCCTCGGTGGTCTCCCCCGGCACGTACACGCCCGACCCGGCGAACAGGATGATGAAGGCGGTCGCGGAGCACACGACGATCGTGTCGACGAACACCCCGAGCGACTGGATGAGGCCCTGCTTGACGGGGTGGGTGGTGGTCGCCGTCGCGGCGGCGTTGGGCGCGCTGCCCATGCCGGCCTCGTTGGAGAACAGGCCGCGCCGGGCGCCGTTGAGCAGCGCGGCCGCCACGCCCCCGGTGATGCCCGCGGCCGCCTCGCCCACCCCGAACGCGGACTGCACGATCGTGCCGAGCACGCTGCCCACCGCCGTGACGTTCATGGCGATGATGACGAGGGCGAGCAGGACGTAGGCCAGGGCCATCGCGGGCAGGAGGACCTCGGCGACGCGGGCGATGCGTCGGACCCCGCCGAAGACCACGGGCGCGGTCAGCACCATGAGCCCCAGCGCGGACAGCGCGGGTGCCACCCCGTGCCCGCCGTCCAGCACGTCGGCGATCGTGTTGGCCTGGACCATGTTGAACGCGATGCCGAAGGTGAAGATGAGCAGGACCGCGAAGAGGATGCCGCCGCGCCGGGAGCGCAGCCCGCGCTCGATGTAGAAGGCCGGCCCGCCGCGGAAGCTGCCGTCGCCGGCCGGCACCTTGAAGATCTGCGCCAGCGTCGCCTCCACCAGCGCCGTCGCCATGCCGACGAGCGCCACGACCCACATCCAGAAGATGGCGCCCGGTCCGCCCAGCGTCAGCGCGATCGCCACCCCGGCGATGTTGCCCGTCCCCACGCGGGAGGCGAGCCCGACGCAGAAGGCCTGGAACGACGAGATGCCGTCGGCGGAGCCGGACCGCGACGAGGCGACCTCCCGCATCATCGTGCCGAACATGCGCACCTGCACGAACCGCGTCCGCACGCCGAGGTAGAGCCCGACGCCCAGCAGCACGTACACGAGCACGTACGTCCACAGGACGGTCGAGACCGGGTCGATCAGGGTCTGCTGGATCCAGTCCATGCCGTCCTCCGGGGGGCTGTGCCGGCCTGCGTGTTCGCACAGTGTTCACCTAGGAGGGGGACGGGGGCACGCCGGGGCGGCGGGCGGCGCCCGGCGTGCCTCGACCCGGCGCGCTCAGCCGACGCGGAACCGCTCGACGAGCTCGTCCATGAGCCGGTCGTGGTGCGGGTCGACCGTGCGACGGGAGGCGTCCTCGTCGTGCCACGCGACGATCTCCCGCGCCCCCTGCTCGAAGGGGATCGTCGCGACGTAGTCCGGCACGAGCGAGCGGACCTTGCTGTTGTCGAACACGCTCGAGTGCGTCTTGTCGCCCAGGAGCGAGGCGCCCCACTGCTCGTCGACCGCGGCGATGGCGTCGGACGGCACGTGCACGATCCGCGCCTCGGACCCCGCGGCCCGCGCCAGCGCCTGCGCGATCTGGTCCCAGGTGAGCACGTCGTCGGAGGTGAGGTGGAAGGCCTCGCCGATCGTCCTCGGGTGCCCCAGCAGCGGCACGAAGCCCTTCGCGAAGTCCTCGTGGTGCGTCAGCGTCCACAGGCTCGACCCGTCGCCGTGCACGACGACCTCCTTGCCGGCGCGCATCCGCTCGACGAACGTCCAGCCCGCGTCGAAGGGCACGGACGTGCGGTCGTAGGTGTGGGAGGGCCGCACGATCGTCACCGGTGCCCCGCGATCACGGTAGGCGGCGACGAGCAGGTCCTCGCACGCGATCTTGTCCCGGCTGTACTGCCAGTGCGGGTTGCGCAGCGGCGTCGACTCCAGGATCGGCAGCCGCGCGGCGGGCGTCTGGTACGCCGACGCCGAGCTGATGAACACGTACTGGCCGGTCCGGTGCTCGAACAGGTCGAGCCCCGTGCGGACGTGCTCGGGGGTGAAGGCGACCCAGTCGACGACCGCGTCGAACTCGCGGTCGCCGAGCGCCGCGCGGACGGACCCGGGGTCGCGGACGTCGGCGACGAGCTGCTCCACCCCCTCGGGCACGGGCCGCCGGCCGGTGCCGCGGTTGAGGAGCGTCAGCTCGATCCCCCGCTCCACGGCGAGACGGGTGCTGGCGGAGCTGATGGTGCCGCTCCCGCCGACGAACAGGACGCGCAGTGCCGACACGGGTGGTCTCCCTCGGTGCAGTGGTGCCGGACGCCCGGCCGGGCACCCGCGCGCGACCACCCTCGTCTCACGCGACGCGGACCGCCACCTCGTGCCAGCCCGTGGCGCCGTCGGGCACCGCGCCGACCCGGTCCCCGGTCTGCGGCCCGTCCGGGTCGGAGGCGCGGACCCGCAGGAGGTGGTCGCCCGGGGCGGCGTGCCACGCGAAGGACCACTGGCGCCACGTGTCGACGGAGATCTCGCCCGCGAGGGTGGCCGGCTGCCACGGCCCGTCGTCCACCTGCACCTCGACGCCCGTGATGCCGCGGTGCTGCGCCCAGGCCGTGCCGCCGACGGCGACCGTCCCGGCCGGCAGCGTCGCCCCCTGCCGCGGCACCTCGATCCGCGAGGCCGTCTTGACCGGCCCGCGCTCGGACCAGCCGCGCTGGGTCCAGTAGGCGGAGCGCTCCGCGAACCGCGTCACCTCGAGGTCGACGACCCACTTCGTCGCGGAGACGTACCCGTACAGCCCCGGCACGACCATGCGCACCGGGAAGCCGTGCGCCGGCGGCAGGGGCTCGCCGTTCATCCCGACGGCCAGGAGGGCGTCGCGGTCGTCGGTCAGCGCCTCGAGCGGCGTCGACGCGGTGAACCCGTCGGAGCTGGTGGACAGGACCATGTCGGCGCCCGGCAGCGGCCGCGCGCGGGCCAGCACCTCGCGGACCGGCAGCCCGAGCCAGCGCGCGTTGCCGGCCAGGTCCCCGCCGACCGTGTTCGACACGCAGGTCAGCGTCACCCACGCCTCGACGAGCTCGGAGGCCAGCAGCTCGTCCCACGTGAGCCGCACCTCCTGCTCGACGAGCCCGTGCACCCGCAGCTCCCACCCGGCGGGGTCGACGTCGGGCACGACGAAGGCGGTGTCGATCCGGTAGAAGGTCTCGTTCGGCGTCACGACCGGGACCACCCCGTCGACCGGTGCCGCCGCCTCCGGCGGCAGCGCGACCGCGGCCTGGGCCGGGGCAGGGAGGCGGACGAGGGCCCGCGCCGCGGCCGCCCCGCCGCGGGCGGCTCCCGCCCCCACGCCGCCCAGGGCGGTGATCGCCGCGAGCCCGCCGACGACGAGCGCGCCGCCGAGGAACGACCGCCGGTCGACGCCCCCGGCACCCGGGCGGCCCGCGGAGGTCCGCCCGGTGGTGCCTGCGGGTGCCGCCGCGCGCGGGGCGAGCCGGCCCAGCGCCACGACACCCGCCGCCGCGCCGAGCAGCGCGGGCAGCGGCGCCAGCGGCCCGGCGTCCGCCCGCGTCGCGGCGGCCACCGCGCCCACGGCCCCGAGGGCGACGACGGCGAGGGTCCCGAGCCGCGGGCGCCGCACGGCGACGACCCCGACCAGCGCGGCGAGCACCGCCAGGACCAGCACCGCGCCGACGAGGAGTGCCGTCTTGTCGTGCACCCCGAACACCGCGATGGCGACGTCCTTCAGCCAGGCGGGGGTCAGGTCGATGAAGGCGTCGCCGACCGCGGACAGGGGCGCCGACGACGCGTCGGTCAGCCCGGCGAGGAGCTGCGCGACCCCGAGGGTCAGCGCCGCCGCGAGCACGCCCGCCAGCGCACCGCGCCACCGCTCGGCGCGGGACGGGTCCGCGGCGCGCCGTCCCCGGTCCGCGCCGGGACCGGCCGGCGGCGGCGACGCCGGGCCCCGGCGCTCGGGGAGGTCGTCGGCCACCCCCCGAGCGTGGACCACGCACGGGCGTCCGTCACCTGCCGGCGCGGGTCCCCCGGGTGGGAGGGCGCGGGCTACCTCTCAGGAGGGTCGCGCCACCCGCGGCGACGGCACGGCCGCCGCCCGCTCGGCGAGCCGGGAGCGCAGCCGGCTGGCCGGGGTCACGCGGTAGCGGGCCCGCAGCGCGTCGACGTCGAGGACCGGGGGCTCGGCGGGGAGCGGGAGGGCACGCGCCGGCTCGGCCGGACGGGTGACGGTGGGGGTCGTCATGCCCCCGCCATCGGCGGTCGTCGGTGCCGGTCCGAGGTCACGGCGGGGTGATCTCCATCACCCGCTCGGGTGGTCTTCCGCGTCCCACCCGTCCGGCGGGCGCGCGGCTCCGGACGATCGTGCGACGGGCCCGACCCCCCGAGGCCCCTCCCCGACGCCGACGCGGACGGCGACGGCCTCATCTCGCTGGAGGAGGCCGCGCCGTACTACGGCCCGATCGACGTCTCGCTGACGACCACCGGCGACACGAGCCCTGCCAGCGGCCTGGCCCTCGAGCGCTTCCCCGTCGCGGACGCGAACGGCGTCATCGACTACCACCGCACGGTGACGGTCCCCAAGGACGTCTCGAAGCGGCTCGGCGAGCTGCACCTGGTCCTGCACGGCGCCGACGTCGACGGCGACGGCACCTCGCAGACCACCCTCATGGAGGCGGTCCTCCCCGTCGCCTGCGGCGAGATCGACCGCGCCCAGGGCGGCGGCCACCGACACTGACGGCACCGGTGCCCGGTGACCGGCCCCGCTCGGGCTTCCCGCCGAGCACGGGCGGGGCCGTCCTGCGCCGCGGGGAAAGGGCTGGACGGCACGCGCCAGGTCTGCCTACGGTCGGGCGTCGCGGCGGTGCCCCGGAGGTCACGGCCGCGCGACGGACGCAGCACGAGGAGCGAGCATGACGGGTGGACCCGCGGGGGGCGAGGTGGCCGTGACGGCCTGCTCGGGCGACCCCGGCAGCCGCGCCCGTCGTCGTCCCCGTCGCACGCACCGCCCCTGAGGGCGTCGCCCCGGCGACGACGGCGGTGCGGACCGACCTGTCCGTCCACCCACCGCCGCCGGAGGCTCCCCCGTGCATGCCCTCACCGAGCAGCAGGTCCGCGCCTGCTTCGTCAACGCCAGCCGTCGCGAGGCGGCGAGCGCCACCCTGCCCGACCTGACGGCCCAGCGCTGGGACGCCCTGGACCTGCTGGGCTGGCGGGACCGGAAGGCGCCGCTGCTCGCCTACGTCGTCGTGCCCGTGGACGACGAGCCCGTCGGCGTCCTGCTGCGGGCCGCCGACCCCGGCACGGGCCGGGCCCGCCGCCGCGGTGTGTGCGCCTGGTGCGCCGACGTCGTGGCGACGGAGGACGTGTCGCTCTACGTCGCGAGGCGGGCCGGCGCCCCGGGCCGCCGCGGCGACACCGTCGGGACGCTCGTGTGCACCGACCTCGCGTGCTCGCGGCACGTGCGGCGCACGCCGCTGCTGTCCGAGGTCGGCACCGCCTCCGGGCCGGAGCTGCCCGCCGCGCGGACGGCCGTCGTCGCCCGCCGCACCGCCGGGCTGCGCGAGCGGTCCGCCCGGTTCGTCGAGGAGGTCCGCCGCACGGCGTGAGGGGACCTCAGCCCGGCGCGCGCCTCTCGAGCGCGCGCCGGACGACCTCCGCCGTCGCCCGCCCGCCCCGGGCGCCCGGCGCGCCGACCGCGACAGCCCCGGCGACGAGCCCTCAGGCGACCGCGCCGTCGAGGTCCTCGCCCGCGGCCAGCCCCGCCGCCAGCGCCCCGACGAACGCGTCGCCCGCCCCGGTGGTGTCGACGACCTGCGCCGCGGGCACGGGTGCCGCCCGCCGGACGCCCCCCGAGGACGCGACGACGGCGCCGGCGGCACCCGCCGTGACGACGACCGCGGCGCCGGTGCGCCGGCACAGGCGCTCGGCCCGGTCCGCGGCCTCGCGCCCGGACGGGTCGAGGAGGGCCGCCTCGCGCTCGTTGAGCACGAGCACGGCCGGCGCGGCGGCGGCGAGGTCGACGTCGACGACCGGCGCGAGGTTGAGGACGAGCAGCGCGCCGGCGTCGGCGGCGCAGCGGCCCGCCTCCTCCACCGCGGCCGGCGGCACCTCGCCCTGCGCCACCACGACGTCCCCGGGGGCGAGCGCGCCCAGCGACGCCCGCACGTGCGCGGCGCCCAGCGACGCGTTGGCCCCCGCAACCACGACGATGCGGTTCTCGCCGTCGTCGTCGAGGGTGATGAGCGCCAGGCCGGTCGTCGACCCGACCCGCTGCACGCAGGACGTGTCGACACCCTCGTCGACGAGCCCCGCGAGCAGGCGCGTGCCCGCGTCGTCCCGGCCGACCGCGCCGACCATGACCGTCCGGGCGCCGGCGCGCGCGGCCGCCACCGCCTGGTTCCCGCCCTTGCCCCCGGCGCCCCGTGCCACGTCCCGGCCGAGGACCGTCTCCCCGGGCCCGGGCGCCCGGTGCGTGGTCACGGTGAGGTCCTCGTTGAGCGACCCGACCACCCGCACGACGCCGCCGCCGCCACCGTCCACCGGTGCTCCCCGCACGGGCCGCCCTCCGCCCTACCCCTGGGCCAGGCGGTCGAGGGCGAGGCCGGCCAGCACCGCGGCCGAGACGGGCAGCGCGGAGTCGTCGAAGCGGGCCTGCGGCGCGTGGTTGTAGGGCGCGGTCGCCGGGTCGAGGCCGGGAGCGGTGGCGCCGACGAACGCGAACACGCCCGGGACCTGCTCGAGCACGTAGGAGAAGTCCTCCGAGCCCGAGACGGGGTGCGGGGCCCGGGCGAAGGGCTGCTCGCCCAGCGCGGCGGCGACCCGCTCGAGCCGGTCGACCTCCGCGGCGTCGTTCACCGTCACCGGGTAGCCGCGCCGGTAGTCGACGTCGGCGGTGAGGCCGTGCGCGAGCGCGACGTGCTCGACGACGCGCGTCAGCCGCTCGGCGACGACGGCGCGGTGGTGCGGGGAGAACGTCCGGACGGTGGCCTCGAGGTGCGCCTGCGCGGGGATGACGTTGTCGGTGGTCCCGGCGGCGATGCGCCCGACGGAGACGACGACCGGGTCGTGCGCGTCGAACTGCCGGGTCACCGCGGTCTGCAGCGCCAGCACGATCTCGGCGGCGACCGTCACGGGGTCGGCGGCCCGGTGCGGCGCCGAGCCGTGCCCGCCGCGGCCCTGCACGGTCACGACCATCTCGTCGGCCGCCGCCATGGCGGTCCCCGCCCGGGCGGTGACGACCTGCAGCGGCACCATCGACGCGACGACGTGCACGGCGTAGGCGGCCACCACCCGCTCGCCGGCCGCGTCGAGCACGCCCTCCTCGAGCATGACGCGCGCGCCGTGCGGCCCCTCCTCCCCCGGCTGGAACATGAGGACCACGGAGCCCGGGAGCTCCTCGTGCCGTTCCGCCAGCAGCCGTGCGGCGCCCAGGAGCCCGGCGACGTGCAGGTCGTGCCCGCAGGCGTGCATCGCGCCCGGGTGCTCGCTGGTGAACGGCTCGCCCGTGTCCTCGGTGACGGGCAGGGCGTCCATGTCCCCGCGCAGCAGGACCGCCGGGCCCGGGCGGCCGCCGCGCAGCACGGCGACGACGGAGGACAGCGCCGTGCCGGTGGTCACCTCGAGGGTCGCGCCCGTCGCCGCGCGCAGCTCGTCGAGCGCGGCCAGCACGCGCGCCTGGGTGAGCGGCAGGTCGAGCCCGATCTCCGGGATGCGGTGCAGGTCGTGCCGCAGCGCCGCCAAATCCGGCAGCAGGGCCTCCGCCCGGGCGCGCAGGTCGGTGTCGGGGACGAGGGCGTCGCTCACGGGGGTCCTCACGGTGGTGCGGTCGGTGCGTGCCGACGCTACCCCGCGGCCCCGGCCGTCAGAGCCGCCGGGCGCTGCTCAGCGCCGCTGCAGCAGGACGAGGACCTCGTCGTGGTGGGTCTGCGGGAACATGTCGAGCAGCCGCGCCCGGGTGGGCCGCAGGGACGGCATGGCCTCGAGGTCGCGGGCCAGCGAGACGACGTTGCAGCTCGAGTAGACGACCGTGCCGACGCCCGACCGCTCGAGCCAGCCTGCCAGCGCGTCGCCGATCCCGCGCCGCGGCGGGTTGACGACGACGAGGTCCGGCACGTCCGTGGCCGCGAGCGCGAAGGCCGTCGCGTCGCCCGCGAGGAACCGCGCCCGGTCCAGGCCCCGCTCGGCCGCGCTGGTCCGCGCGCTGGCGACGGCCTCGGCGCTCACCTCGATGCCGGTGACCTCGCGGCGCCCGTCCGGCGGGCCCGCGACGTGGAGCGCGAAACCGCCCACGCCGCAGTACAGGTCCCACACGGTGGCGGGCGCGGCCTCGTCGACCCACGCCGCCGCCTGCCGGTACAGAGCGGCGGCCACGGCGGTGTTCGTCTGGAAGAAGCTCTGCGGCCGCAGGTGCAGCGTCACGTCGTCCAGCCGCATGCGCAGCGTGGCCTGCGGCGTGAGGACGACCTCCTCGTCCCCCTCGACGACCGCCCGGTGCTCGGGCAGCAGGTTCACGGACACCACCCGCAGCTCCGGCAGCTCGTCGAGCAGCCACGGCAGGTGCTTGCGCACGCGCGGCAGCGCCTCGGTGGACCGCAGCACGAACCGGACCATGAGCTCGCCGTCCGGGGAGACCGTCGCCAGCACGTTCTTCAGCTCCCCGCGGCGGGCGGGCACGTCGTAGGGCGTGAGGCCGGCGCGGGAGACGAACGAGGCCAGCACGGGGAACGCCGCCGACAGCCCCTCGGGGTAGAGCCCGCAGCCCTGCAGGTCCACGCCGCGGCCGGCGTCGTCGAGGATCCCCAGCGTCGGCGCCGCCACCGTGCCGCCGACGACCATCTTGGCCTTCGTGCGGAAGCCGGACTCCCGCCCGGCGACCGGCGGCAGCCACGTCAGGCCGGTGTGGTGGGCGAGGAGCTGCCGCGCGCGCTGCTCCTTGCCGGCCAGCTGCACGGCGTAGGGCTGCTCGATGAGCGTGCAGGAGCGGCACCGACCCGCGTCGTAGTAGTCGCACCGCACCGCACGAGGCTACGGTGCGACGAGGGCGTGGACGGCACCGGCGAGGGGGACGGCGATGGACACGACGACGACGGGCACGACCGGCACGACCGGCACGACGACGCAGCCCCCGCGGCCCCGGACCGTCACGTGGTGGGAGCTGCCCGTCGACGACCTGGACCGGGCGCAGGCGTTCTACGGGCCCGTGCTGGGCTGGACGTTCTCCCCCTTCGGCGACGAGGCCGGCGACTACCTCGGCGTCTCCTCCGGGGGCGAGCTCGTCGGCGCGGTGTTCCGCGCCCCGGACGCGCCGCGGGAGGTCGGCGTGCGCGTGTACGTGCTGGTCGACGACCTCGAGGCCGTCCTCGCCGCGACCGTCGAGCACGGCGGCACGGTGAAGGTGCCGCGCTCGGAGGTCGGCGGGGACATGGGCTGGTGGGCGGAGGTCCTGGACCCCGACGGCCGCTGGCTCGGTCTCTGCACCGACGACGCCCCGAGCGCCGCCTGACCGCCCCGCCACCACGTCGGCGACGGCGCACGTCGGCATCGCACACCCCGCCGGACGACGAGGACTGCACCCGTGCCCGACCGTCCCCCCGCCCGCGTCCGCGGGGCCGTCGACCTGCTGGCGCCGGCCCTCGTCGAGCGCCCTCACGCCCGCGTCCTCGAGGTCGGATGCGGCGTCGGGCACGGCCTGGCCCTGCTGTGCGCACTCCTGCCCGACGGCCACGTCACCGGGCTGGACCGCTCGTCGAGCGCCCTGGCCCACGCCGAGCGCCGCCTGGCCCGGCCCCTCGACGAAGGCCGCGCCGACCTGCAGCACCGCGACCTGACGGCCTTCCGCCCGGACCGCCCCTACGACGCCGTCCTGGCGGTCGACGTCAACGCCTTCTGGACGGACCAAGCCGGTCCGGCCGCGCCGGCCGTGCGCGACCTCCTGGCCCCCGGCGGCGTCGTGCTGCTGGCGTTCTCGTCGCCGGCCGGGGCGCCCGACGAGCGCAGCGCCGACGCGGTGGCCGCCGCCGCCGAAGCGCTCCTGCGGACCGGGCTCGACGTCACCACGGGGACGGGCGACGCCATCGGCTGGGTGCGCGGCGTCAGAACGCGTAGCGCACCCGGCAGGACGGCAGCCGCTCGGCGATGAGATCGGTCAGCGCGGTGACGTACCGGCCCTTCTGCCCGGTGCGGTACCGGACGTTGAGGCCGCCGGTCTCCGAGCGCTTGGGCTGCTGCAGGTCGGGGCGCCACAGCACCTCCTCGGCCTTCGGGTGCCAGCCGAGGTTGACCTCGTGGAGCCGGTCGTTGTGCGTGAGCATGATGACCTCGCACGCGAGCTGCGCCTTGGCCCTCGCGCCGATGCCCGCCTCCACCTGGTCGAGGAGCTCCGCCCACTGCTCGAGCCAGCCGTCCTCGACGATGACGGGGCTGAAGTTGAGGTGGACCTCGTACCCGGCCTCGACGAAGTCGTCGATCGCCGCGATGCGGTCGGCGATGCGCGACGTGCGCACGTCGACGAGGCGCGCCATGCGGTCGGGCATGAGCGAGAAGCGGATACGCGTGCGGCCCTGCGGGTCCCAGTCGAGCAGGTCGCGGTTGACGTGCTTCGTCGCGAACGACGCCTTCGCCGTCGGCAGGCCGCGGAACAGCTCGACGAGGTCGCGCACGTTGTCGCTGACGGTCGCGTCGACCGAGCAGTCGCTGCTCTCGCCGATGTCGTAGACCCAGGCGTGCGGGTCGCACTGGTTGGGCTCGGTCTTGACGCCCTGCCGGCCGACGTGCCGGGCCAGGTACCCGGAGATCTTGTCGATGTTGGCGAACACCGTGATCGGGTTGGAGTAGCCCTTGCGGCGCGGGACGTAGCAGTACGCGCAGGCCATGGCGCAGCCGTTGGCCGTCGAGGGCGCCACGAAGTCCGACGAGCGCCCGTTGGGGCGGGCGGTCAGCGACTTCTTCACGCCGAGCACGAGCGCCTCGGTCTTGATGCGCACCCAGCGGTCGACGTTGCCCTCGTCGCCGTGCAGCTCGGGGATGTTCCAGTGCGAGGCGACCTCGACGCGCTCGGCGTCGGGCCAGCGGGCGAGCACCTCCTGACCGCGCGGGAGGGCGGCGGCCTCGGGCTCGAGGTAGATCTTGCGGACGTCGAGGAGGGGGCGGACGGGACGCGTGGCGGGCACGTCCTCCTCAACGTCGGGGCGCCCCCCGGGCGTCCCCCGGGGACCCCCGCGACCACGTGAGGTGGACCACATCAACCAGTCGCGCCGCAGGTCAGGGCAGGATCGCGTCGACGTAGCCGCCGTCCACGCGCAGGGCCCCGCCCGTCGTCGCGGACGCCTGCTCCGAGGCCAGGTACACGACCATGTGCGCGATCTCCGCCGGCCGGATGAGCCGCCGGACGAGGCTGGCCGGCCGGTGCTCGGCCATGAACCGCGGCTCGACCTCCTCCCACGGCAGGTCCTGCCCGACGAGGCTGCGGGCGAAGTCCTCGACGCCGCCGGTCAGCGTCGGTCCGGCCACCACGGTGTTCACGGTGACGCCCGTCCCCGCGACCGCCTTGGCGTACCCGCGCGAGACCCCCAGCAGCGCCGTCTTCGTGACGCCGTAGTGCACCATCTCGGTCGGGATGACGACGGCGGAGTCGCTCGCGACGAACTGCACGCGCCCCCACCCCCGCTCGACCATGCCGGGCAGGTACGACCGGGTGAGCCGGACGCCCGAGAGCACGTTGACCTCGAAGAACCGGCGCCACTCGTCGTCGTCGACCTCCAGCACCGGCCGCGCCTCGAAGATGCCGAGGTTGTTGACGAGCACGTCGACGTGCGGGACGGCCGCCAGCACCTGCGCCGCGCCCTCGGCCGTCGCCACGTCCGCCGCGACCCCCTGCAGCGTCGCGTCCGGCAGCGCCGCCCGGAGCCCGGCCAGCGCCTCGTCGACGCGCTCCTGGCTGCGCCCGTTGATCACGGTCGTCGCCCCGGCCCGCGCCAGGCCCTCGGCGATCGCGAGACCGATGCCCTGCGTGGAGCCCGTCACGAGCGCCGTCCTGCCGGTGAGGTCGATGTGCATGGTCCTCATCCTGGCCTCGACGCGCCGACCCGTCGCGACCGCAGAGGCGCGGCCGTCCCGTCGGCCCTCCTGGCGCGCCACGGCCGAGCCCCTAGGGTGGCGCTCGTGAGTGCGACGACGCCCGCCACCGGTGCCGGACCGGACCTGCCCGACGTCCAGCCCGACGTCCTGCCCGCCCCGCTGGTCGCGGCCGCGGCCGCCGCGCGCCGGGCCGGCACGTCCGACGAGGTGTGGGCCGCGTTCGAGGCGCGCGTCGCGCGCGAGCTGCCGCGCCTCGTCGACCTCTTCCACCATGTGTACGGCGAGGGCCCCCGTGTCGACGAGGAGCTCGCCCTCCTCGTCGGGCAGCTGGCGACGAGCTGGCAGGGCCGGTCCGAGCCCCTGCGCACGCTGGACGCGCAGCGCGAGGCCGACCCGGAGTGGTTCTCCTCCGAGCGGGCGCTGGGCGGGGTGCTCTACGTCGACCGCTGGGCGGGGTCGCTGGCCGCGCTGCGCGAGCGGATCGGCTACCTGCGCGAGCTCGGCCTGACGTACCTGCACCTCATGCCGTTGTTCGCGGCGCCGGAGGGCAACTCCGACGGCGGGTACGCGGTGTCGAGCTACCGGGACGTCGACCCGCGCATCGGGACGATGGACGAGCTCGCGGCGCTGGCCGCCGAGCTGCGGGAGAACGGCATCGCGCTCGTCGTCGACTTCATCTTCAACCACACCTCCGACGAGCACGTGTGGGCGCAGCGGGCGCTGGCCGGCGACCCCGAGCACCGCGACTTCTACTGGGTCTTCCCGGACCGGACCATGCCGGACGCGTACGAGCGCACGGTCCGCGAGATCTTCCCCGACAACCACCCGGGGTCGTTCGTCCCGTTCCCCGACGGCCCGCCCGGACCCGACGGCCGGCCGACGTCCACGGGGTCCTGGGTCTGGGCGACGTTCCACGACTTCCAGTGGGACCTCAACTACGGCAACCCGGCCGTCTTCCGCGCGATGGCCGGCGAGATGCTGTTCCTGGCCAACCAGGGCGTCGACGTGCTCCGCATGGACGCCGTGGCGTTCATCTGGAAGCGGCTCGGCACGTCCTGCGAGTCGCTGCCGGAGGCGCACCTGCTGCTGCAGGCGTTCAACGCGGTGTGCCGCATCGCCGCGCCGGCCGTGGTCTTCAAGTCCGAGGCGATCGTCCACCCGGACGAGGTGATCGGGTACATCTCCCCCGGCGAGTGCCAGATCTCCTACAACCCGCTCCAGATGGCGCTCATCTGGAGCTCGCTGGCCACCCGCGACGGGCGCCTGCTGGCGCAGGCGCTGGAGCGCCGGCACGCCCTGCCGCCGGGCACCGCGTGGGTGAACTACGTCCGCAGCCACGACGACATCGGCTGGACCTTCGCCGACGAGGACGCCGCCGAGCTCGGCATCGACGCCGCCGCGCACCGGCGCTTCCTCAACGCCTTCTTCGTCGACCGGTTCCCCGGGTCGTTCGCGCGCGGCGTGCCCTTCCAGGACAACCCGCGCACCGGCGACTGCCGCATCTCCGGCACCACCGCGTCGCTCGCCGGCCTCGAGGCGGGCGACGCCGGGGCCGTCGACCGCATCCTGCTCGCGCACGCCGTCGTGCTGTCGACGGGCGGCCTGCCGCTGCTCTTCCTCGGCGACGAGGTCGGCCAGCTCAACGACTACGCCGCGCTGGAGGAGCCGGGTCACGCGGAGGACAGCCGCTGGGTGAACCGGCCCCGCTACCCCGCGCAGCGCTACGCCGAGCGCGAGGACCCGACCACCGACGCCGGCCGCGTCTTCGCCGGCCTGCGGCTGCTCCTCGAGACGCGTCGGCGCACGCCGGAGCTCGCCGGCAACAGGCTCGTGCCCTTCGACGCGCACGACCCCGCGCTCGTCGCCTACCAGCGGCCCGGGTGGGACGAGCGCGGCGCGACGACCGTGCTCGTCGTCGTCAACGTGGCCGACGAGCCGCGGGCGGTCGCCCCCACGACCCTGTCGGGCCTGCCCGACGATGCCGAGGACCTGCTCGACGGCGGGACGCGGTCCTTGGCCCGCGGCCTCACGCTCCCCGCGCACGGGGTGGTGTGGCTGCGCCTGGCGCACGACTGCCTCGGCTGAACCGCCGGACCCGTCCCCAGGTCCCGCCGGCGCGGGCCCGCAGCGCGAGCAGCCCGGTGACGGACGCCGGCACGGCCATGACCGCCTGCAGCACGGAGGGCCCGACCACCGGCACCTGCACGACGAGCTCGACGACGAGCAGCCCCGCCGCCACGAACACCGCGGCCGGCGTGCGGGGGTCGCGCCGCGCCGCGAGCACCGCCGCCGCGCCCGACGGCACCGCCACGCTCGCGGCGAGCCACAGGCCCGGCAGCACCCACGAGTGCAGCCCGAGCGGTGCGAGGAGCGCCACGTCCGGCGTCCCGACCCCGGCGACGAGCGCCGCCGCCCCGCCGGCCGCGGTCAGCGCGACGAGACCGTCGACGACGACGAACGTCCGTCGGTGCTCGGGACCGCGCTCCACGACCCGCGGGCCGCGCGGCACCGCGTCGTCGGCGGACGACGCCGCGGGTCCCGTCGACCACGGCGTGCCCGGCGGCCGGTGCTGCCTCATCGCCCTCACCCCCTCGGCCCAGCCCACCGCTCCCCGCGCACGGGCACCAGGGACCTCCGTCCCTGGTGCCCGACGACCGCTCCGGCGGACACGCCGGTGCCCGCTCCCGGCGAGGACGAGCCGCATGCTGGCCCGGTGACAGCCGACGACGCCCACCCCCGCGACACCGCACCGGACGGGCACGGGCACGGTGGAGCCGTGCCGGGACCGGTCGGCCGCGCGGCCGCCCGGCGCGTGCGGCGCCTGCTGCTGGCGGTGCTGGTGCCGCTGGTGCTCCTCACGGCGAGCGGCGTCGTCGCCCTGTGGCCTGACGCGGACCGGCTGCCGGAGACGATCCGGACGCAGGCGCCCGGCAGCACGACGGACGAGGCCGTGCTGACCGCCGACCCCGCGCCGGGCGCCGACGGCGGGCTCGAGGCCGCTGCGCGCACCGACGCCGGCCTGGACGTGACGGTCCTGCTGCCGCCGGAACGCGCCGGCACGCTGTCGGCCGGCGACCGGGTGGTCGTCAGCACGCTCGTCACCGGGTCCGTGACGGGTGACCTGACGGGTGACGCGACGGGTGACGCGACCGGGGACGGGGCTGGGGACGGGGCCGGGGACGGGGCTGGAGACGGGGCCGGCGGCGGCGTCGAGGTGGTGACGCTCTTCGTCGACGTCGTGCGGGGACCGCCGATGGCGGTGCTGCTCGGGGTGCTGGCGGTGCTCGTCGTGCTCGTCGCCCGGTGGCGGGGGCTCGCCGCGCTGCTCGGCGTCGCGCTCTCCCTGGCCGGCCTGCTGGTCTTCACCATCCCCGCGCTGCTGACCGGCCGCCCGGCGGTCCCCGTCGCGCTGGTCAGCGGCGTCGCCATCATGACCGTCGTCCTCTACCTGACTCACGGCGTGAGCGTCCGCACCTCGACCGCCCTGCTGGGCACCGTCGCCGGGCTGCTGGTGACCGCGGCCGTGGCGGTGTGGGCGACCGGCGCGACGCACCTCGACGGCCTGTCCGGCGAGGAGTCGCTGGAGCTGCTGTCGGCGGCACCCGAGGTCCGGCTCCGCGCGGTGCTCGTCTGCGGGATGGTGCTGGCTGGCCTCGGCGTGCTCAACGACGTCACCATCACCCAGGCCTCCGCGGTGTGGGAGATCCACGGAGCCCGGCCGGGTGCGTCGTTCCGTGCGCTGTTCTCGGCCGGCATGCGCATCGGGCGCGACCACATCGCCTCGACCGTCTACACCATCGTCTTCGCCTACGTCGGCGCCTCGCTCACCCTGGTCCTGCTCGTGAGCCTCACCGACCGCTCGTTCCTGGGCGTCGTCACGAGCGGGCAGGTCGCCGAGGAGGTCGTCCGCACGCTCGTCGGCTCCGTCGGCCTCGTGCTCGCCATCCCCCTCACCACGGCCCTCGGCGCCTGGCTCGTCCGCGCCGCCGCGCGCCCTGACGCCCCGGCCACCGCGCCCTCCACCACGCGCACGCCCCCCACCACTCCCTCGGTCGGGTAGCGCCTCGTCGTCCACTGGTCGGAGCAGCCGGACGCTCCCCTGCGCGTCAGCCCTGGCCGTCCAGCAGGACGAGCTCGACGCGGCGGTGGAGCTGGCGGGCAGCGGGGTCGTCGGCCCCGTCGGGACTCGTCTCGGGCCCGAGCGGGCGGGTCTCGCCCCACCCCACCGCCTCCAGCGACCCGCCGGCGACCCCGCTGCCGAGCAACGCGTCGCGCACCGCGGTCGCCCGGCGCTCCGACAGCGCCTGGTTGTCGTCGGCGTCCCCGATGCCGTCCGTGTGCCCCTCCACCCGCGCCGCTGGCGAGCCAAGTGCGACGAGCAGCGCCGCGACCCGGCCGAGCTGCTCGTTCGCCTCGGGACGCACCTCGGCGCTGCCGAAGTCGAACAGCACGTTCGCGTCGAGGCGGATGACGGTGCCGCACACCTCGCCGACCGGCTCGACGTCCGCGATCCGCGGGACGGGGGCGAACGGCGGCAGCCCGTCGGCGAGCACCGCCTCGACCGCGGCGACGAGCGCCGGGTCCCCCTCGGTGAACAGCTCCCCGTCGGCCGCGCGGGACACCCGCACGTCGTCGTCCTCGTACCCGCCCGACCCGTCCGGCCCGACCCAGAAGCGCCAGCCAGGCCCCTCGGCCGACCCCGAGCCGTCCGCGCGCACGCTGGTGCGGCGCTCGCCGTCGGACCAGGTGCCCGACCCGTCGGCACCGACCGACACGCGCAGGGCCCCGTCGTCGTACACGCCGGCGCCGTCGGGCAGCACCGCCACGTGCAGGTCGGCGGTGTCGTACACGCCCGTGCCGTCCCCGGCGACGGACACGCTCACGCCGTCGGCCTCGTGGTGCGCGGCGCGCCCTGGTACGGCGGTCCCGGAGTCGGCAGCCGCCGCCTCGCCCGGCGCCGAGCAGCGGGCGTCCAGCACCGCGATGCCCTCGTACAGCCCGGCCGGCAGGTCCAGCGCCGCCGCGGCCTCCCGCGCGCCGGCGGAGGTCAGGAGGTCGGTCGGCACGGTGAACGACGGCACCGCCGGCGGCTCGAGCCGCCGCCGCAGGGCGGCCTCGAACGCCGCAGCGCTGATGCCGCCGCCGTCCTCGCCCGGCTCCTGCGACGAGCCCGGCGACCTGCTGGGGACGGCGGACGACGTCGAGCCAGGCCCTGTCGCACCGCCGCCGGTACCGCTGCCGGACCCGCCCTCGCCGAGCGCGTCGGGCGAGCACCCTGCGAGCACGGCGACGAGCACCGCGACGAGCACCGCGACGAGCACCGCGACGAGGCCGACCGCCCCCGCTGCCCTGTGCCGGTTCCCGGACCCGTGCCGGTGCCGGTGCACGTGCCGTGTCGGCACGACCGCCGACCCCACCGCTCGACGCACCTCGTCCACCCCTCGCCCGGTCCGGCATCCGCGGCCCGGTCATCCTCACCGCCGCCGCCCGTGGTGTCCAGGACCGCGGTCACCCTCCCCTGCGTCCTCCCGGGTCCGCCCATCCCTCCGGGCACCCGTCCGGCAGCCGCGCCGACGGTGCTGTGGCGACTCCCCCCTGCGCGCGACGACACGAACGGACCCGTCCGGCGCGGGGTGCGCCGGACGGGTCCGTGGTCGGGTCGTCCTCATCGGTGGTGCGCCGGGGTGCGCCCCGCTCTCAGAGAGCTCCGCCGCACGAGCTGCAGAAGCGCTGACCGCTCGTGGTGCCCGCACCGCAGGCGGAGCAGGTGGCCCCGGCCGCTGGCGCCGGGACGAAGCCCGTCGTCCGCGGCGCCGCCGGCGGCACGCCCCCGACCTGCGCGGCCGGCTCCGACACCCAGCCCGTGCCGCGGGACTGTGCGGTCGGCTCCGACACCCACCCCGTGCCATGGCTCGGCGCGGGCGGCACGGGCGCGAGCACGGCCGTCGCACCGACCGGTCGGACGTCCGACCGTCCGGCACCGGGCGCCTCGGGAGCCAGCTCCGCCGACCCGCCGCCCTCGTCGACCGGCGCCATCCCGCCGGCGACGTACGGGGCCGGCGCCGGGGCACCCGCGAACGCGGGCGCCGGCGGGGTGGCGTACGCGGTCGCCGGCGCGGTCGCCGGTGCAGCCCCGGCGGGGACGGGTGCGCCTCCGACGAGCGCCGTGTGCTGCGGCGTGAACTCCGCCGTGGGCTCGACGACCGACGGTCCCGACGGCAGGGTCAGCGTCGCGGCGCCCGGCAGGGCGACGGCCGACGCGGGCCGGCGACGGCCGGCCAGGACCACCGCCAGCACGATCCCGCCGACGAGCACCAGCAGCCCGGAGCCCCCGGCGGCGAGCACCCACGTCGCGAGGCCCTCGTCCTCCGTCGGCTCCGCGGGCTGCGGGGCGACGACGGGCTCGGCGGTGGGCTCGGGCGCCGGCACGGCCAGCGGCGCGAGTGCCACCCCGTGGGCGGTGAGCCAGCCGTGCAGGTCGCTCGCATCGGTGATGAAGTTGAAGGCCTGGTCGCCGTTGATCTTCGAGGAGTTGACGCCGACGACGTTGCCCAGCGCGTCGACGGTCGGCCCGCCCGACATCCCACCGGACAGGTCGGCGTTGATCTCGGTCCGCGGCACGCCCAGCTCGCTGATCTGCTGGCTGCTGACGGAGCCGGTCTTGAAGCTCGCCCGCACCCGGCTGGCGTCCACGACGCTCTGCACGGACCCGGGGAAGCCGATGGACGTGACCGCCATGCCGCTGGCCGGGTCCGCCTCCGCGACGGGCAGCGGCGTCGTGCCGGTGACGTCCGCCTTGAGGAGCGCGACGTCACCCTCCTCGAAGGCCCGGAAGTCGACGACCTGCACGGCGAGCGGGTCCTCGATCGCGATGCCGTCGACCGCCTCCGGCTGCAGCGCGTAGACGATCCGCTGCGGGTCGGAGCCCGCGTCGAGCCCCTCCACCGCCCAGTTCGCGTAGGCGGTGCCGATCCAGCCGGCGGCCTCGTCGGGAGTCATCCAGCCCTCGTCGACCATGCTGCCGAGGAAGGCGTCGATGAGGGCGTGGCGGCCCTCGACGGGGTCGACGCAGTGGCCGGCGGTGGCGATCTGGCCGACGTCCGACACGAAGAAGCCGGTGCAGATCATGGGCACGGTGATCTCGTCGCTCCATTCGGAGCCCTCGTCCGTCGGGAAGGCCACGTAGCCCTTCCACTCGATGTAGAGCTGCACGACGCTCGGCTCGAGCCGCGCGTTGAGCTGCTCCACGGTCTCCTCCCCGGGCGCCGCCGTGGGCGACGTCCCGGCCGAGGCCGACGAGGAGGGCGCCGGCTCGGTGGCGGCGACCGCCGCGGGGGCGAGCGAGAGGGCGCCGGCCGCGAGCGCGACGGAGGCACCGATGGTCCGGAGAGGACGGCGCGTGCGGCGGCGTCCGGCGATGGCGGTCATGACAGGTCCTTCGGGTCGTGGTGGGAGCGGGTGCTGATCGGAACGGGTCCTGATCGGAGCGGGTCCCGGTGCGGTCCGCGCCGGGGCATGTCCCTACCGTGGCCGCCGACCCCACCCCTCCACGTCGGGGTACCCCCCCCTACCCCGACCCCAACACCGCCTCGCGCCGCCGGGCGCACGCCGACGAGGGCGCGCACCGACCTCCGGGTCGGACGACGACGTCCGCCGCCGCCGGCCGCGATGCTCCCGCACTCCCCGCCGGACGCAGGTCTTCCGCCGCCCCCTGAGCGGTGCCAGGCTCGGAGGATGCAGCTGACCGGGCAGACCATCGTCTTCGACACCGCCGACCTGGCCTCCTCCAGCGCGTTCTGGGCCGACCTGCTCGACGGGACGGTCACGCGCCAGGACGAGGACTGGCACGAGGTCACCGTCGAGGGGCGCACGACGCTGGCGTTCCAGCTCGCGCCCGACCACGTCCCGCCGCAGTGGCCCGACGGCCAGCCGCAGCAGATCCACCTGGACCTGTACGTGCAGGACATCACCGCGGCGCACGCGGAGGCGCTCGCCAAGGGCGCCCGGCTGCTGCAGGACGCCGACCTGTCCGCGCCCGAGGGCTTCGTCGTCTACGCCGACCCGGCCGGCCACCCGTTCTGCCTCTGCTGGGGCTGACGCCCGGGACCCGCCCTCACGAACCGGCGCTCAGTCGTCGACGAGCAGCCGCACGACGACCTCGTCGCCGAGCTCCACCCCCTCGGCCCGCCGCACGGCGTCCTTGAGCGGGACCACGTACCCACCGGCACGTGGCCACAGCGACGTCGTGAACCGCGTCGCGCCGAGCACGCCGGTGACCGGCACCATCCCCCAGCCGTAGCTGACCCGTTCGGCGGCCTCCCGCAGCGCCGCGCACTGCGGCTCGGGCACGACGAGGAAGTGGTACGGCGCCGGCCCGCGCCAGTGAACGACCTCGCCGGCGACCTCGAGCTCCACGCCCCCACCGTACGAGGGGCCCCTCCGCGGCACCACGGCCGGCGCCGTCGGGGCTCACCCCTCGTCCCACCACCCCTCAGGCGCACCCCGCCCCTCCCGCCCGGCGCGCCACTGCGGGACCGTCGGCGGGCCCCGACCGCCCGGCGGGCAGCATGCGCAGCGATCCCGCGGTGGACGCCTCCCGCCGCAGCCGCGCCAGCGCCGCCTCGTACCGCGACGTCATGCGCGCCGGGACGCCGCTCGCGTGCCGCCACTCGAAGAGCGCGGCGGCCGTGAAGACCGGGTGGCACGTCGTGCACGACATCGGCGCCGACGGCCGCCGCTGCCGGCGCATCTCGTGCCCCGCCGGGCAGCGCCCGATCCACGGCCGCGCCACCTGGATCGGCTCGCGCATGCGCGCCCGCGGCGTCGCGCCGATGCGCTGCGCGGTCGCCTTCCACACCGCGTCGTGCGCGTGCCGCGGCCCGACCAGCGCGTGCGCGATCTCGTGCAGGACCGTGTCCCGCACGTGCGCCTCGTCGAGCTGCAGCGTCACCGGCCGGCTGAGGCTGATCCGCCGGTCGGTGAACCGGCACATGCCCGCCCGTGTCGACGCGCGGTCGAAGGCGAACGTCCACCCGACCAGCCCGTGCGCGCGCATCAGCTCCTGCGCCAGCCTCCGTGCCCTGTCCAGCTCCACCTGTTCCGCCTCCCTCGTCGTGACAGGGGCAGGACGCTACGCAGCCGCAGCTCCCGGCCCGAACCGGGGGCCCGCCCCCGGGACGGGCACCCGCGGACCGGGGCTGGGGACGGCTCGCCGCCGCCGGACCTGCCTAGGCTGCGGGCGTGACCCGTTACGTCGTGATCGGGGCGGGGGCCGTCGGCCTCGCGCTCGCCGCCCGCCTGCACCTCGCCGAGATCCCGGTCGCGCTCGTCGCGCGCGGGGCATCCCTGGACGTCGTCGCCCGGGACGGAGTGCGCTACACCGACCCCACCGGCACGCGCGCGGTCGCCGTCCCCGTCGCGGACCGTGCGGGCACGCGCCTGGCACCCGACGACGTGCTCGTCCTCACCGTCAAGGCGCAGCAGGCCGACGACGCCCTCGGGGAGTGGGCCTGGCAGCCCGTGCACGACCCGGCCGACCCGCATGCCCTCGCCGCCGACCTGCCGGTCCTCGTCCTGCAGAACGGCCTGGCCACCGAGGCGCAGGCGCTGCGCCGCTTCGCCACGGTGCTGTCGGCGTCGATCCTCGTGCCCGCCCAGTCCCTGGAGCCCGGCGCGGTCGCGGTCGCCGCGGCAGACCCCGCCGCGGTCCTCAGCATCGGCCTCGCCCCCGACGGCACGGACGCTCGCGTCGACGCCCTCGTCGCCGACCTGCAGCGGGCCGGCATCGCCGCGCACAGCACCGACGACGTCCTGCCGTGGAAGGCCCTCAAGCTCCTGGGCAACGTCAACAACGCTGTCGAGCTGCTCGGCGGCAGCGACGAGGAGCGCAAGGCCCTGTCGAGGGAGCTCACGGCGGAGGCGCGCACGGTGCTCGAGGAGGCGGGGCTGGAGCCGGCCGACGGCGCGGAGCGCGACGAGGCCGTCGGACGCATCCGCATCCAGCCGACGGAGGGGTGGGAGCCCGGCCGGGCGTCGACGTTCCAGTCGGTCGCCCGCGGCGCGAGCAGCGTCGAGACCGACTACCTCAACGGCGAGATCGTGCTGCTCGGCCGCCTGCACGAGGTGCCGACGCCCCTCAACGCCGCCCTGCAACGCGTGGTCGGCGCGTCCTTCGCCCGCGGGGAGGCCCCCGGCACGGTGACGGTCGCGGACGTCCGGGCGGTCGCCGCCCGTTGATAGGCATCGCTTCCCACGTGCCGTTCGGTGCATCGATCACGGCGACCCTGGCTGCCGGATCTCGGCCACCACCCGCTCGATATCGCTGACGAGGCGCTGCCACGAGGGCAACTGCTGAACCGGACCATCGACATCAAGTCGCTCTAGGAGGATCCGCCGCCGATTGCTCCACTCCTGCTCTGCTCGCTTGCGACGCCGCCCGGTGGTTCCGGAAGCCGCGATCAGGGCGTTCCTCAGCACAGCCTTCGGATCGTGTGTGGTCTCGACGCTTCGAAGCGGTGGGAGATCGAGCGCCTCTCTGCCTGACGGCCTCCCAACCGCGGCTCGGATGGCCCGTTCATCGACGATGAACCACGCCTCCGTCATCTGCACCGGCACGACCGGGCAACCGGCCACCCCGACCGACTCGAGCGCTCGGTGCACCTCTGCCCGCCGTGTCGACCCGTCACGAGAATCGGCATCCCGGTGCACTGCGACGAAGTCGAACGTCGCACCTTCGTCGACCAGAGCCTGGACCTTATCCTGCACAGAGCCGCCACCTGAGCGGGAGATTCCGATGACCTCCGCCACGCCCTGCCTGACGACGAGCGTCTCGATATGACCCACAAGCGCTTCGTCCGAGGTGCCTTCGCACAGCAGGAAAAAGGTGATCGCCCGACTCATCCGGCCTTCTGCGGGAGGAGATCGAGGACGAGCTGCGTGTCGTCGCTTGTCTCGAGAAAGACCTGAATATCTCGCTGCGTGAGCACGGCGCGCATGCCCGTGTCCCGCCACGTCCCTTTGAGCGGTAGCAGCCGCATCGTCGAAGCTTGCCGTCCATCCCGAATCACCGTGGCATGCTCCGCGAAAAGGAGGTCCGCGGCGCGCTGGGCCCTTACGAATCGCGGTGAGTGCGTATTGACGATCACCTGGCGCATTGGATTGTCCCGGCCCGGCGACTCGGAAGGGTCGACTGCGATGTTCCTGACGAGATCCGCCATGACTTCGACCCGCGCCGGGTGGATACCGTTCTCGGGCTCCTCCATGCAGACCAGACCCGTATAATCAGGATCATTAGCGATGATGGAGAGAGCCAGGAACCGCAATGTGCCGTCCGACAGGTTTCGCGCGGGAAGATGCGGTCCCGATCGAACGGACGCGCGAAGCGTTAAGGTCTGTCGTTGCGGGTCGACATCGACGGCCACAGAGCGGACGTCCGTCAGGGCGGCCGCCGTAGCGGTGACAGCTGCCAGAGCATCGGAGCCTTGGGTGGCGATGATGCGCCTGAGCGCTGCGGGCATGTGCATGCCTGTCTCGGTAACGACGTCCGGCTCGGTCAGCCCGTCCGGGCGACGCAGTGCGGACGGCTCGAGTGCGAGGATTCGCCAGTTCTGCATCTCGCGACGGGCGGCCAGCACCGTGGGATCGTCACTGGTCGCTGTCGTGCTGACGACAGTTCGAGGCGCTCTATTGGCAGCAGACTTCCTCGTCTGCCCCCTGCTGCCGCCGTCCTGATGGACGTTGATGATGACGGTACCGTCCTCGCCGACCGTGGTGGAGATATAGGCAGGGCCCCTCCGGCGGTTCATTAGCACGCGATCGCGGAACGCCGCCTTGCTGTTGTCCCAGCGTAGACGTTGCGGTGCGTCCCTCTGCGTGATGTACGTTAACTCCTCCTCGATGAGGCGTATGCGTTCGCCGCTCGCCGTCGACTCGCTCGGGGCGACGTACTCGAGGACCAGGACGTACCGCAGGAACGTAGCAGTGGGTTCGGCATCGCGACCGAAGTCGTCTTGAACGCGCTGATCCACGATGAATTCCGCGGCGAAGCGCATCCGCGCCCCGTCGTACGCGCCCGCCCAGAACAGACTGCTGAGGTCCGCAGCCGGCGTTCCGGGCGTACGAAGCTCCGCAGCCGCCTCGACAAAACTCTTATCGGCAAGGAGGGAGAGGAATTGAATAGCGTCGAAGACGTTCGATTTTCCTATGGCATTCGGCCCCGCAATGCAGGTAAACGGTCCGAACTCGACGGCGAAGTCGAGCAAATTTTTGAAACCGTCGACTTCCAGCCGTGTGAGCATGCTGCCTCCGCAACCAACGTCGAACCGGTGCGAGCCGATACAGCTCCGGATGATCGCATCATGCCGCACGCAGCCCCTTCTCCACGCCAGTGCGACCATGCCCCCCGCGCATACGCGGCACACGGCACCTAGCGTGGCGGCATGCCCGCACCTCGCATCGCCGTCGTCGGCACCGGCTGGTGGTCGGCGAACCACCACGTCCCCTCCCTCGCCGCGGCGCCGGACGTCGAGCTCGTGGCGCTCTGCGACCCCGACGTCGAGCGCGCCCGTGAGGTGGCGGCGCAGCACGGCGGCGTCCCCGTGGTGGCCGACCTCGACGCGCTGCTGGAGCTGCGACCCGACGGCGTCGTCATCGCCACGCCGCACACCACCCACCACGACCTCGCCGCGGCGGCGCTCGACGCCGGCGTCGGGGTGCTGCTGGAGAAGCCGATGGCGACGACGGCTGCCGACGCGTTCGACCTCCTGGCCCGCGCCCGCCGCAGCGGCGCCGTGCTGAGCATCGGTTACACCGACCAGTTCGTCGAGGTCGCCGCCCGCGTGCGCCGCGCGGTGCAGGAGGACATCGGCGGCCTCGTCCAGGTGACGGGCGAGTTCACCTCCGCGACCCTCTCGCTCTTCGCGGCCGCCGACGCCGGCGACGAGGGCGGTGACGCCGCCGACACGCACCCGCAGACGTACGGCGCCGACGCCGGTGGCGGCCAGGCGCACACCCAGCTCACCCACCTGCTCGGGATGATCTGCTGGGTCACGGACCGGGAGATCCGCGACGTCGCCGCCTTCACCGACCACCGCGGCCGCGGCGTCGACGTCGACGACGCCGCGGCGCTGCGGTTCGCCGGCGGCGGCACGGGCGTCGTCACCTCGTCGGGCATGGCCGGCACCGCCGACCGCGAGCGCCGCTGGGTCCGCTACGTCGGCACGCACGGCGTCGTCGAGCAGGACCTGACCGCCGGCAGCGCCACCGTCCGCCTCGCCGACGGCGCACGCGTCGACCTGCGCACCCCCGCCGACGAGGACCCGCCGCGCACCTGGCTCCCCGCCCGCCGGCTGGCCGCGCTCGTCGCCGGCGCCGACGTGCTCGACCCGGCACCCGGTTGGGTGGGCGCCGCCGCCGCGGCGGCGGTCGAGGCGGTCCTGCGCTCCGCCGACGAGCGCGCGGTCGTCGCCGTCCCGCAGCTCCCCGCACGCTGACGTCGCAGTGGCACCGGGGTGACGCCGGGGTGGCACCGTCCTCGCCGTCACGAGCGGTGACGGTCCGGTCACGATCCGGCCACACCGCACCTGCGCGGCCCCGCCCGGCCCTAGCGTCCGGACATGGTCACGACCACGACTCCCGCACAGGTCACCGGAGGCCGCCGGACGTTGCGCCGCACCCGCTGGTCCGCCGTGGCGGGAGTCGCCCTGGCCGGGCTGCTCGTGCTCACCGCCTGCAGCGCGACGAGCGGCGACAGCGCGTCTGCCGGGGGCGGGAGCGAGATGGCGGAGGCGGCCCCGCCGGCCGGTGACGGGAGCGGCGCGGCTCCCGCCGCCGACGAGGCCGCCCCCGGGACCGATACCCAGGAGTCGCGGCAGGTCGTCCAGACCGGCGAGGTCCGCATGACCGCGGAGGACCCGGTGGCCGCCGCCGACGACGTCGCCGCGCTCGTCGAGGGCACCGGCGGCCGCGTCGACGACCGGTACGTCGTCACCGACCGCGGCGAGGAGGCGCCGGCCTCCGCGGCGCTGACCGTCCGCGTCCCCGCCGAGGACCTCACCGCGGTGCTCACCCGCCTCGACGAGGTGGGTGAGGTCGTCGAGCAGCAGGTCCAGGCGCGCGACGTGACGGGCACGGCGCAGGACCTGGACGCCCGGATCCGCGCCCTCGAGGTCTCGGTCGCCCGCATGGAGGACCTCCTGGCCCGCGCGACGACGAGCACCGACCTCGTCACCGCGGAGGACGCGCTGACGGACCGCCAGAGCCGCCTGGAGGAGCTACGGGCGCAGCGCGCACGGCTGGCGGAGGAGGTCGCGCTGTCGACGCTGGTCGTGGCCATCGACATCCCCGGTGGGGTGGCGGTGACCGCCGAGCCGCAGGGCTTCCTCGACGGCCTGTCCTCGGGCTGGGGCGCTCTCGTGACGACGCTCGGCGTGGCCCTCGTCGTCGTCGGCGTGGTCCTGCCGTGGGCCCTGGCCGCTGGCGCACTCCTCGGTCTGGTCGTGCTCGTGCAGCGCGGGTGGGGCCGCCGCGGGCGGCACACCACCGGGTCCGATGCACCCGTCGCCCCGACGGAGCCGGGACGCGAGCGCGTCGACGCCTGACGGCACACCGCCGGACATACGGAAAGGCGCCCGTCCAGCCTGGACGGGCGCCTTCTCGGTGCTGCTGGTGGAGGTGGCGGGAATCGAACCCGCGTCCGATGGCGAGAACCCAGGGCTTCTCCGGGCGCATTCTGCTGCGCTTTTCTCAGCCCCCACGATCACGCAGACGAGTCGTGGACGGGCTCAGTCGGCTGAGAGTCCCCGCAGCCGCACCGACGACGACTGCGAGCAGTGGCTCTCTAGATGACGCCAGCTACCGGGACGAGAGCATTCTCGGGCTGACGGACTTCAGAGCTCGCTCAGGCGGCGAGGGTGAAGTCGGTGCGCGATGTATTGGCACCTATGGTTTTGCACGGATCGTTGACGAGATGACCGTGCGTCCTCGGCCCGCTTCCCCTGGATCGGCGACCACCGTCGAAACCGATCACCCCCTGTGCAGTTGTCAAGCAGCCGGACCGGGGTCCGGCGGCGCTCAGACTACTCCCCCAACCGCCCCGCGGTCGCGTCCATTCCCGCGCAGGACGGCGAGTGGGCCCGGGGAGCGGACCGCGGCGCGAGGGGGACGCGCCGCGGCCCGCGACCGGTGGGCCGCCCGTCAGGCGGCCGGGCCCTCCGCCAGGGTGACGGTGGCCGTCTGCGAGGCACCCGTGGTGCTCGAGGTCCACATGACGTCGACCTGGTCACCCGGCTCCAGCGCGGCCAGCGCGGCCGTGAGCTCGTCCGCCGACGCCACCGGCTGACCGCCGAGGGCCGTGATCGTGTCGCCGGCCACCAGGCCCGCGGCCTCCGCCGGGGTGCCCTCGAGGACGCCGGCGATCGTCGCGCCGCCCTCGGTGCTCGTCGAGCCGCCGGGCGCGCCGCCCGCACCCGTTGAGCTGCCCGCGACCTCGACGCCCAGGAACGCCGGGAGACCGATGGTCACCGTGCCGGACTCGTCGCCGGACTCGATCTGCTGGACGACGACCAGCGCGTCCTCGATGTCGACGGCGTAGGCGACGACCGTCGCGCTCCCGCTCGACGCGGCCGTCGTCATGCCGACGACCTCGCCCTCGGCGTCGAGCAGCGGGCCGCCGGAGTCGCCGGAGACGACGCCGGCCGAGAACTCGACCAGCCCGTCGAGGGTCTCCCCCGCGGTCAGGCCCTCGCTGCTCGTCGTGATCGTCTCGTCGAGCCCCGTCACGGTGCCCGGCGCGGCGACGAGGTCCCCCGTGCCCCCCGCGTTGCCGATCGCGGTGACCGCGCTGTCGACGGCGAGGTCGCCCTCGTCGTCGAGCGTGACGGTGGCCAGGCCGCTCGCGCCGGACAGCTGCAGGACCGCCACGTCGTGCGTCGCGTCCGTGCCGACGACCGTCGCCGCATAGGTCTCGCCCGTCGACTCGACCGTCACCTCGATCGCCGTCGCACCCTCGACGACGTGGTTGTTGGTGAGGACCAGCCCGTCCGCCGTGAGCACCATGCCCGTGCCTGCCGACGCCGCCCCGGCGTAGCCGAGCGTGCTCGCGATGGTCACCACGCCCGTCTCCTGCGCGGCCGTCGGGTCGGTCGTCGTCTGCGTGCTGCCCGACGAGGAGCCCGAGCCGTCCTGCCACGGCAGGCCACGCCCTCCGGGCACCTGCGGCAGCGTGCCCGCCCACGGGTCGACGCCGTCCGTGCTGCCGTCCGTGCTGCCGTCCGTGCTGCCGTCCGTGCTGCCGTCCGTGCCCGACGAGGAGGAGCCCGACGAGGAGCCCGTCGACGGCGTGGCGTCGACCGCGACGGTCGACGCCGACCGGTCGAGGACGCCGAGCGCGGCCGCGGTCCCGCCGCCGCCGACCACGACGCCGAGCGCGAGCGCCGACGCGAGCCCGACGACCACGCGCCGCCGGCCGGGACGCGGCTGCCGCCCCGGGACCGCCGCCGCCAGCGGCTGCCCCGGCCACCACACCGGGTGCGCGACCTGAGCGTCCTGCTCGACCTTCCGGTCCTGCTGCTCCTGCTCGACCTGCTGGTCCTGCTCGACCTGCCCGTCCTGCTCGGCCTGCCGGTCCTGCCCGGCCGCCGCCGTCCCGTCGACCCCCTGCTCGTCCTGCTCGCCCTGCTCGGCCCGCGCGCCGCTCTGCTCGTCCATGGTCCTGGCTCCTCCGTCTCGTCCTCGTGCTGGGACCACTCCACCCCCGCCGACGGAGCGCGACCTGGAGCCCGCCTGGGCCCGACCTGTGGACGTCGGTCGAGGCTCATGCCCTCCCTCCGGAGGGCCGCGGACACAGGTCGAGGACCACCCGTCCGGCCCTCGTGTCCGGCGGGCGTGCGCGCCGGGCAGTGCGTACGGTGGTCCCGGCGCCGGTGGCGCCGTCGCGGGGTGCGCGTCCAGATCTCGGGCGACCTCGCGGGCGCATGGCGGCCGAGCGGCCGACGACGACCGTGACCGACCAGGACAGCGAGCGACCAGACGTGGCAAGCATGGTGAACTCGGCCGAGCTGCCGCCCTCCTTCTCGGAGGTGCGGCGCTGGGCGATCGCCTCCACCGAGGACCTCGCGCGGCTCCGCGCCCTCCTCCACCACGCGCTGACCGGCACGGACACTCCCCCGCAGCGCGGCATCGGCGAGGTGCCGGAGAAGGCCGTCCTCGTCGCCAGCGAGCTCGCCACCAACGCCCTGCGCCACGGCGAGCCGCCGACGGTCGTCCGCCTGCTCACGGACGGCGAGCGGTTCGCCATCGACGTCATCGACCGCGCCCCTGGCAGCGCCCCGCTGGTCGCGGGCGACCGCGCGCCGGGGGACGGCGGCTTCGGCCTCATCCTCGCCCAGCGCGTCTCGCTCGACGTGGGCTGGTACGCCGAGGGCGACCTCAAGCACGTGTGGGCGACCTTCGACGCGCCGCCCGGGCTCCTCGTCGACCTCGACGGGCACGCCCCGGACGACGGCACCCGATGACCACCGGCGCGGCGAGCCGGGGTCGGGTTCACCGATGAGGCTGCCCGTCATGCCGCCCGTCGCGCCGATGCTGGCGCGCTCGGTCCCGCAGATCCCCGACACGGGTCACGTGGAGCCCAAGTGGGACGGCTTCCGCACGCTCGTCTTCCGCGACGGCGACGAGGTGGTCCTCGGCAGCCGCAACGAGAAGCCGATGACCCGCTACTTCCCCGAGGTCGTCGAGGCCGTGCTGGCGCAGACGCCGCCCCGGTGCGTCCTCGACGGGGAGATCGTCGTCGTCACCGGGGACCGGCTGGACTTCGAGGCCCTCCAGCAGCGCATCCACCCCGCCGCCTCCCGCGTGACCCTCCTGTCCCGCACCACGCCCGCGTCCTACGTCGCCTTCGACCTGCTCGCGCTCGACGACGAGGACCTCACCGGCCGGCCGTTCGCGGAGCGGCGGGCCCGCCTCGTCGAGGCCCTCGCCGACGCGCGGCACCCCGTCCACGTCACCCCCGCCACCGCCGACCTGGCCGAGGCGCAGGCGTGGTTCACCCAGTTCGAGGGGGCTGGCCTCGACGGCGTCGTCGCCAAGCCGCTCGACGGCACGTACCAGCCCGACAAGCGCACGATGTTCAAGATCAAGCACGAGCGCACCGCGGACTGCGTCGTCGCCGGGTACCGCCCGCACAAGTCCGGCGACGACCTCGTCGGCTCGCTGCTGCTCGGGATCTGGACCGCGGACGGCCGGCTGCAACACGTCGGCGTCGCGGCGTCCTTCCCCATGGCCCGGCGCCGGACGCTGCTCGACGAGCTGCGCCCCTACACCGACGTCGCCCTCGGCGAGCACCCGTGGGGCGACTGGGCCGACCAGTCCGCGCACGGCGAGAAGCGCATGCCCGGCGCGGTCAGCCGGTGGAACGCCACGAAGGACCTGTCGTTCGTGCCGCTGCGGCCCGAGCTCGTGGTCGAGGTCGCGTACGACCACATGGAGGGCGACCGGTTCCGCCACACGGCCCAGTTCCGGCGGTGGCGCCCCGACCGCGAGCCGCGCTCGTGCACGTACGACCAGCTCGAGGAGCCCGTGTCCTACCGGCTGTCGGACATCCTGCCGGGCTCGACGACGGCCTGACCGGGCACGCCCGGGCCCCCCGCTACAGGTCCCGCTTCTCCCGCATCGCGCGCTGCGCCTCGAGGTTGTCCTGCCGCTCGCGCAGCGCCTGCCGCTTGTCCCAGTCCTTCTTGCCGCGCGCGACGGCGATCTCGAGCTTGGCGCGCCCTTCGAGGAAGTACAGCGACAGGGGCACGATGGTGTGGCCCTTCTCGCGGGTGTCCTGGGCCATCGACTCGATCTCGTGCTTGTGCAGCAGGAGCTTGCGCTTGCGGCGCGGGGCGTGGTTGGTCCACGTGCCCTGGGAGTACTCGGGGATGTGGACGCCGTGCAGCCACGCCTCCCCGCCGTCGATCTCGCACCAGCCGTCGACGAGGCTCGCGCGCCCGGCCCGCAGCGCCTTGACCTCGGTGCCGGTCAGCATGACGCCGGCCTCGAAGACGTCCTCGATCGTGTAGTCGTGCCGGGCCTTGCGGTTGGCGGCGACGAGCTTGCGCCCCTGCTCCTTCGGCATCGCGGCCACCTCCCCGTCGTCCGGCGTGTGCGGCCCCATCTGGGCCGCCGTCGAGGGTACCGCCCCGCGGCCGCGGCAGCCCGGTCAGCCGTGGCCGCCCGGCAGCCGCGCCCCGCGCCGGTCGACCTCTACAGGCCGAGGAGCGGGCGCGGGTTGACCGTGGCGCCGTTGACGTAGACCTCGAAGTGGAGGTGGCAGGCGGCGGACGTGCCGGTGTTGCCGGAGTAGCCCAGGAGCTGCCCGCGGTCGACGTGCTGGCCGCCGGCGACGACGAACCGCGTCATGTGGTTGTAGCTCGTCATGAGCGAGTTCCCGTCGACGTAGCCGTGGTCGACCATGACCTGGTTGCCGAAGCCCGACCGCAGTCTCGCCCACAGCACCGTGCCCTCCCGGCCCGCGTAGATCGGCGTGCCGCAGTAGGTGCGCAGGTCGATCCCGGCGTGCAGCCGCACGTACCCGAGCGTCGGGTGCAGGCGCATGCCGTACTCGCTCGTGACGTAGATCGGGTCGATGCTCGTCGGGTTGCCGAACACCGCCCCGCTGACCCGCCCCGACGGGACCCGCACGGTCGTGTCCCGCGCGCGCTGCTCGGCGATGATCGCCGACAGCTCCTGCTCCAGGGAGGCCCGCTGCGCGTCGAGGGCCTGCAGCTGGCGCTCGAGGTCGCCCTTCTGCACCTCGAGCGCGGCGGCCCGCGCCTGCTGCTCGGCCAGCAGGGCGTCCAGCGCCTCCTTGGCCTCCTGCGCCTCGGCGCGCGCCCGGTCCGCCTCGACGACCTTGGCGTCGGCGTCCGCCTTGAGCTCGGTGATGCGCTCGCGCACCGCCACGAGGCGGGCCTGGCTGCTGCGGGCGGCCGCCTGCGCGGTGGAGAGCTGCTCCAGCACCTGCGACTGCGTGCGCAGGGCCGTGGAGGCCAGGCCGTAACGCTGGGCGAAGTCCTCGACGCTCTCGGCCCCGAGGACCACGTCGAGGCTCGAGCTCGTCGTGCCGGTCCGGTACGCCTGGCGGGCCAGCTCGCCGATCGCCGCGCGCAGCTCCGTCACGCGGGCGTCGCCCTCGGCGATCGTGGCGCCGAGGCTCGTCTCCTGCGCCTCGGCGTCCGCGAGCCGGCCGGCGATGGCGGTCTGCTCGCGCTGCGCGGTGTCGAGCGCCACCTGCGCGTCCGTCAGCCGCTGCTGCGCGGCCGGCACCTGGTTCTGCACGGCGACGAGCGCGGCGGCGGCCGCCGCGAGGTCCCCCTCCAGCCCTTCGAGGGCCGCCTCGGCCTCCTCCTTCGCACCGGCTGCCGCCCGGGCCCGCGCCTCGGCGGCGGCGCGCCGGTCGTCGAGGTCGTCGGCGACGGCGGGCAGCACGTGCGGGACCGCGACGACCGCGGCCAGTCCCAGCGCGGCGACGGCGGCGAGCAGGCGGGATCGTCGCCGGCGCACGGCGGACGAGCCGGCAGTGCCGGGGGACGAACCGGCCACCGGGGCGGCGGCACTGCCGGCGGTCGTGCGGGACGGGCGGCGCATCGGCTCAGACCTTCGTGTAGCGGCTCAGGGTCACGACGGACGAGATGCCCGCCAGGAGGATGGCGACGACCACGAGCAACGGCGCCACGGTCCACACCTCCCGGCTGCTCACGTACGGGATCCACGTCAAGGATGCGCCCAGCCAGTCCTGGACCACCACGTCCACCCCGAACCAGAGCCCCGCCACGGCCAGGACCGCGCCCACGGTCGCCGCGATCGCCCCCTCGAGCATGAACGGCAGCTGGATGAACAGCGTGGAGGCCCCGACGAGACGCATGATCCCCGTCTCCCGCCGCCGCGACAGCGCCGAGAGCCGGATGGTCGTCGTGATGAGGAGCACCGCGGCCAGCAGCATGACCGCCGCCAGCCCCGCGGCCAGCAGCGTCGCCCGGTTGAGCACGAGGAAGACCTGGTCGAACAGCTCGCGCTGGTTCTCCACGGTCTCCACGCCGGGCCGGCCCGCGACGACGTCCGCCACCACGTCGTACCGCGTGGGGTCGGTGAGCTTGATGCGCAGGGAGGAGTTCATGTCGTCGACCGTCACGACCGAGGCCCAGAACTGGTCCTGGAACTGGTCCTGGAACGAGGCGAAGGCCTGCTCCTGGGTCTCGTAGAAGACCTCCTCGATCGCCGGTGCCACCTCCGGCGCGTCCAGCGCGGCGCGGATGTCGGCGAGCTGGGCGTCGGTCACCACGCCGCCGGCGCAGGTCGGCGCGGACGAGGTCGCCGGGCAGAGGAAGATCGAGACCTCGACCCGGTCGTACCACTGGTCCTTCATCTTGCCGATCTGCAGCTGCAGCAGGCCGGCCGCGCCGACGAAGGTGAGGGACACGAAGGTCACGAGGACCACCGAGATGGTCATCGACAGGTTGCGGCGCAGGCCGATGCCGATCTCCGACAGGATGAAGCGCAGACGCACGGTGCTCGTCCCCTCCCCGGCTCAGCGGTCCGAGCCGTAGACGCCGCGCGACTGGTCGCGCACCATCTCGCCGCCGGACAGCTCCACGACGCGCTTGCGCATCTGGTCGACGATCTCGTCGTCGTGCGTGGCCATGACCACGGTCGTCCCCGTGCGGTTGATCCGGTCCAGCAGGCGCATGATCCCCAGGCTCGTCGTCGGGTCGAGGTTCCCCGTGGGCTCGTCACACAGGAGGATCGGCGGGCGGTTGACGAAGGCGCGCGCGATCGCCACGCGCTGCTGCTCCCCGCCGGAGAGCTCACCCGGCTTGCGCTTCTCCTTGCCGGCCAGCCCGACGACCTCGAGGACGTCCGGCACGGTCGTGAGGATGTGGTGGCGCGGCTTGCCGATGACCTGGAGCGCGAACGCCACGTTCTCGAAGACCGTCTTGTTCGGCAGCAGGCGGAAGTCCTGGAACACCGTCCCGATCTGGCGGCGCAGCTGCGGCACCTTCCACGACGAGAGCGTGCCGAGCTCCTTGCCGGCGACGAACACCTTGCCGGCGCTCGCGCGCTCCTCGCGCAGGACGAGCCGCAGGAACGTCGACTTGCCGGAGCCGGAGGCCCCGACGAGGAACACGAACTCCCCGCGCTCGACGTCCAGGGTCACCCGGTCCAGCGCGGGCCTCGAGCCGCGCGCGTAGACCTTGGTGACGTTCTCGAATCGGATCACGGGTTCTGCCAGACGGGTCGGGGACGTCGGTCGGGGTGCGCACGCGCGCCGGGACGCGCCGCACCCGTGCCCGTCCCATCGGCCGGCGGCCGCGCACCGCGAGGGCTGTGCCGCCCCTCCCGGACGGGTGGGCGTTCGAGGTTAGGCACGCGCGCCCGCGACACGGCTGCCGACACGCCGCGCCGGCCCCGAGCCTGGGACCGGGCTGGGAGGGTGCGTCAGTCCTCGGCCTGACCGTTGCGGCGCCAGCGGATCCCGGCCTCGACGAACCCGTCGATGTCGCCGTCGAACACCGCCGCCGGGTTGCCGACCTCGTGCTCGGTCCGCAGGTCCTTGACCATCTGGTACGGCTGCAGCACGTAGGAGCGCATCTGGTCGCCCCACGACGCCTTCACGTCGCCCGCGAGCTCCTTCTTCTTCGCCGCGTCCTCCTGCTGGCGGGCCAGCAGCAGGCGCGACTGGAGCACGCGCATGGCCGCCGCGCGGTTCTGGATCTGCGACTTCTCGTCCTGCATCGACACGACGATGCCCGTGGGCAGGTGGGTGATGCGCACGGCCGAGTCGGTCGTGTTGACGGACTGCCCGCCGGGGCCCGACGAGCGGAAGACGTCGATGCGGATGTCCGACTCCGGCACGTCGACGTGGTCCGTCTGCTCGATGAGCGGGATGACCTCGACGGCGGCGAAGGACGTCTGACGCCGGCCCTGGTTGTCGAAGGGCGAGATGCGCACGAGGCGGTGGGTGCCGGCCTCGACGGACAGCGTGCCGTAGGCGTAGGGCGCCTTGACCTCGAACGTCGCCGACTTCAGGCCCGCCTCCTCCGCGTAGGAGGTGTCGAGGACCTTCGTCGGGTAGCCGTGGCGCTCCGCCCAGCGCAGGTACATGCGCATGAGCATCTCCGCGAAGTCCGCGGCGTCGACGCCGCCGGCCCCCGCGCGGATGGTGACGACGGCGTCGCGCTGGTCGTACTCCCCCGCCAGCAGCGTCCGGACCTCGAGCTCGCCCAGGTCCTTGCGGATGCCCTCGAGCTCGGACTCGGCCTCGGCCAGGGTGTCCGCGTCGTCCTCCTCCGCGGCCAGCTCGACGAGGGCCTCGAGGTCGTCGATCCGCGCGCCGAGCCGGGCCGTGCGGTCGAGCTCGGCCTGCGCCGCGGACAGCGCGCTCGTGACGCCCTGCGCCTTCTCGGGGTCGTCCCACAGGTCCGGGGCCGACGCCTGCGCCGAGAGCTGCTCGATCTTCGCGCGCAGGGCCGTCGGGTCGCTCACCGCCCGGATGGACTCGAGGGTGCCGCGCAGCGTGCGGATCTCGGCGGGGAAGTCGGTGGCAGCCACGGCCGTCCAGGTTACCGGGTGGCCGGTGCGTCCCCGGACCGCCCGGTGGACGACGGGGTGGGCGAGGGGGCGGACGACGCCCCTCCGGGCAGCGTGACCTCCGAGCGCCGCGGGGCCGTGCCCAGCAGCTCGCGGACGTCGGCGAGGACCGCGTCCGTGCCGACCTCGGCGACGAAGGACGGGTCGTGCGGGCAGCGCACGGCCGTCCAGCCGACCTGCGTGACGTCCGCGCCGCACACCGGGCACGCCCGCGTGAACGACATGAGGACCCGGTGGCGCCCCCGACCGAAGGGAGCCGCGTTGACGACGTTGCCGAACCAGAAGATGCCCACCGTGGCGGCGCCGACGGCCTGTCCCAGGTGCCGGGGCCCGCTGTCGTTGCCCAGCACCACGTCCGCCGTCGCGAGCACCCCGGTGAGGGCCGAGAGGGAGAGCTGGTCCACGAGCGAGCCGACGAGCGCGCGGGCCGGTCCGGTGACCCTCTCGTCGACCACGGCGAGGATCTGCTCGGCGGCCGGCAGGTCCGTCGCGTCGCCGACGAGCAGCACGCCGACGCCGTCCTCCGCCAGGGCGGCCGCGACCTCGCCGTAGCGCTCGGCCGGCCACCGGCGGCGGGGGTCCGTGGCGCCGGGGTGCACGACGACGAGGCGGTCCGCACCGGGCGGGCGGTGCGAGAGGCCGACGGCGCGCTCGTCGTCGGTCACCGCGACCCGAGGGTCGAGCGTCACCGCGGGGGCGCCGGCGAGCGCGGCCACCTCGAGGTCCCGCAGCACCTCGTGCTGGTAGTAGACGTACGGGACGGTCCGCTCGAGCGGCGGCGCGTCGGGCGTGGCGAGGCCGACGGTGTGCCGGGCGCCCAGCCGGAGCACGAAGGGGTTGGAGTTCCGCCCGCCGCCGTGCACCTGGACGGCCAGGTCGAAGCCGCGCGGGGCGAGGCCGGCGAAGAAGGCGTCGACCGCGGCCGGGTCGTGCTCGGCACCGGCCGCGTCCCGGATGCCGGGTGCGACGGGCAGCACCTCCACGTGCCGGACCGGCCCCGGGCGGTCCGCGAACAGCGCCCGGTGCAGCGGCGTGCCGAGCAGCGTGATCTCCGCCTCGGGGTACGCGGCCGCGAGCGCCTCGACGGCGGGCAGCGCGAACACGACGTCGCCGAGCCCGCCGCCACGCAGCACCGCGATGCGCCGGACGTCCGTGAACCGCTCCCCCAGGGTCCCGACGACCGGCAGGGCGGGCGCGGCGGTCGCCGGCGGGACGGCCGGCGGGACGGACGGCTGGGCGGACGGCTGGGCGGACGGCTGGGCGGCGGGCGGGACGGGGGCGGTCGAGGTGGGCACGCGGTACTTCTACCCGACCGCCCCGGGCGCCGCCCGTGCTCGTCGGCGGCGAGAGGTGGTCAGAGGTCGACCGTGCCGCGGATCACGGTGCGGCACGCGCCGCCGACCCAGGTGCCGTCGGCGCCCACCTCGACGTGCACGCGGCCCGCGCGGTCGAGGACCGTGCCCTGCGCGGCGACGTACCGCGGCGGCACGACGCCGGTGGCCACGAGCCACGGCGCGAGCGCCGCGTTCAGGCTGCCCGTGACGGGGTCCTCCGGCACGCCCAGCTCCGGGCAGAAGGCCCGCACCTCCAGGTGCGCCGGGCCGCCCGCTGCGTGCACGCCCACGACGCCCACCTCGAACCCGACGAGGGCCGCCATGTCGGGACGCAACGCGAGCACCTCGGCGGCGGTGCGCAGCCGGACCGCCGCCCAGCCCGGACCGTTGTCGGCCCAGGCGTGGTCGACGACGGCGTCGCGCCCGACGCCCAGGCCCGCCACGATGCGGTCGAGCAGGGCGTCGTCGAGCGGGCCCTCGCGCAGCAGCGGCGGGGCGGCGAAGGCGAGGGTGCCCGCGTCTCCCCTGAACTCGCCACCGATGTCGCCACCCGCGTGGCCACCGACGTCGCCACCCGCGTCGGCGCCCTCGTCGGCCCGTCGGCCAGTGGTCCGCAGCGGGACGATCCCGGCGGCGCACTCCTGCACCGGCCCGGTCGTCGCCCGCGGGACACCGCCCACCTCCCGCCAGGCGTGCGCGCTGCCGAGCGTCGGGTGCCCGGCGAAGGGCAGCTCGCCGCCCGGCGTGAAGATGCGCAGCCGGTAGTCGGCACCGGCGGCGGCCCCGGCGGCGGTCGGCGGGAGGACGAACGTCGTCTCCGACAGGTTCGTCCAGCGCGCGAAGCGGGCCATGGCGGCGTCGTCGAGCCCGTCGGCGTCGAGCACGACGGCGACCGGGTTGCCGCGCAGCGGCTCGGCGGAGAAGACGTCGACCTGGGCGAAGCGGCGCGTGGTCACGGACCGATCCTGGCACCGGCCGCGCCGGGCACCCCGGACGTCGTCGCTCGTCGCTCGTCGTCGCTCGTCGTCGCACGTCGTCGCACGTCACAGCGCGCTGACGGGCACCTCACCGCGCGGAGCAGCCGCGGAGGTGCTTCTCTGGCCCCGCCCCTGGCAGCCGACGCCCTCACCGGAGGTGAGCCGTGCCCGCGAGACCCGCGACCCCCGTGACCCCCGAGCTCGTGCAGGAGGTGCTCGGCGTCGCACCCCACGTGACCGTGGTGGGCGACCTCGCGCTCGACGGCTGGTGGTCCGGGCCGGCGCGGCGGATGACGCGCGAGGCCCCGGCACCGGTGGTGGAGGTGTCGCAGCGCTCGCACGCGCCCGGGCAGGCGGCCAACACGGCGGCGAACCTCGCCGCGCTGGGGGCGCACGTACGCCTCGTCGGGCTCGTCGGCGACGACCCCGACGGGCACAGGCTGCTCGACCTGCTGCGCGAGGCGGGCGTCGACGTGTCGATGGTCGTCGTCGACGGTGGCCGCACGCCGGCGAAGAAGCGCATCCTCGCGGGCGACCAGGTGCTGGTGCGGATCGACGAGGGGCCGGACGAGCCGTGGTCGGCCGCCACCCTGGAGGCGCTCGCCGACGGCGTGGCCGTCGCGGCCGCCGGCGCCGACGCGCTGCTGGTCTGCGACTACGGCGGTGGCAGCCTGGACGGGCCGGTGCACGCGGCGCTCGCGGCCGCCCGGCCGGGCGTGCGGGTGGTGGCCGTCGACGCGCACGACCTGCGCCCGTGGGCCGACCTGTCCCCCGACCTCGTGACGCCCAACGCCGCCGAGGCCGCGGTGCTCCTCGGCGGGCCGCTCGGCGGGCCCCAGGGGGAGGACCGCCCCGGTGAGGCGGAGCGCCGCGCTCCCGACCTGCTCGCGGCCGCGGGCGCGCGCGCCGCCGTCGTCACGCTGGACCGCGAGGGCACCGTCACGCTCGAGCCGGGACAGGAGCCGCACCGCACGTGGGCCGAGCCCGCGGACGAGAGCCAGGCGTCGGGCGCGGGCGACACCTTCGTCGCCGCGCTCACCCTCGCCCGCGCCGCCGGCCTGCCGCTGACCGTGGCCGCCGACCTCGCGCAGGCCGCCGCCGACGTCGTCGTCCGCTCGCCCGGCACGTCCGTCTGCACCGCGCGCCAGCTCCTGGCCCGGTGGGAGGCCCGGCACGGCGCACTGCCCGCGCACGAGCTCGTCGCCCGCCTCGCCGGGGAGCGGGCCGCCGGCCGACGGATCGTGTTCACCAACGGCTGCTTCGACGTGCTGCACCGCGGGCACACCACCTCGCTCGAGCAGGCCGGGCGCCTCGGCGACGTGCTCGTCGTCGCGGTCAACGGCGACGACTCCGTGCGCCGGCTCAAGGGTCCCGGGCGGCCGATCAACACCGCCGAGGACCGGGCCGCCGTGCTGGCGGCGCTGGCGTGCGTGGACTACGTGACGGTCTTCGACACCGACACCCCCATCCCGCTGCTGGAGCAGATCCGGCCCGACGTCTACGCCAAGGGCGGGGACTACACGCCGGAGATGCTGGCCGAGGCGGCGGTCGTGCAGGCCTACGGCGGCGAGGTGCGGATGCTCGACTACGTCGCCGACCGCTCGACGACCGCGGTCGTCGAGCGGATCCGGGTGACCGGGTCGGGCGGCGCGCAGGCCGCGCTGGCACCGGCCGCGGCGGACGCCGGCGAGGTCGCGCGGTGACCGCCCGCGGGGAGGGCGCCGGGGACGCGCGGGACCGGGCGCCGCGCGCGCGGAGCCGGCGCTGGTCGGGGGCCTGGGGCGGACCCGCGGAGCCGGGTCCGCAGCCGCTCGTCGACGTGCTCGTGCCGACGTGCGGCCGCGAGGCCGAGCTCGCGGTGACGCTGGCCGGCCTCGCGGCGCAGGACGACCCGCCGTTCCGCGTGATCGTCTCCGACCAGTCCGACGACGGCGCGAGCCTGGCCGCCCCGGCCGTGCAGGCGATGGTCAGGGTCCTGACGGCGCAGGGGCGGCCGGTCGAGCTGCACCGGCACCTGCCGCGCCGGGGGCTGGCCGAGCACCGGCAGTCGTTGCTCGAGCGTGCGACGGCGCCGGCCGTGCTGTTCCTCGACGACGACGTCTGGCTCGAGCCCGGCCAGCTCGCGCGCATGCACGCCGCGCTGCGGGAGCTGGGGTGCGGCTTCGTCGGGTCCGCCGTCCAGGGGCTGTCGTACCTCGACGACGACCGCCCGCACGAGCGCACCGCCTTCGAGGCGTGGGACGGCCCGGTCGAGCCCGAGCGCGTCCGCCGCGGGACCGCCGCCTTCGAGCGGTGGCGCCTGCACAACGCCGCGAACCTCGCGCACGTCGCCGCGGAGGTGCCGGTGCCCGTCGACGGGTACCTGCCCTACAGGGTCGCCTGGGTGGGCGCCTGCGTGCTGTACGACCGCGAGGCGCTGGTCGGCACGGGCGGGTACGACTTCTGGGACCGGCTGCCGAGCACGCACGCCGGGGAGGATGTGGCGGTGCAGTGGCGGGTGATGGAGCGGCACGGCGGTGCCGGCCTGCTGCCGAGCGGCGCGGTGCACCTGGAGGCCCCGACCACCGTCCCGGTGCGGGACGTGGACGCCTTCGACGTCCTGTTCGCCGCCGAGGACGAGGCGGCGGCCCGGCCGTAGCCGGTCCGCCGCCTCGTCGTCCGGTCCTGCTCCGGGTCGGGCGCCTCGGCCTCAGCCGTCCTCGCGGTCGGGGCTCTCCAGGCGGAAGAACGAGCTCGTCGTGCCGTCCTTCTTCTCCTCCTGGTAGATGAAGTTCAGGCGGCGGGTGTCGAAGGTGTCGAACCACTCGTCCCAGGTGACGTGGACGAGGCGGTCGTCGTCGCCGCCGAAGTCCAGGCGCAGCACGCCGAGGTGGTCGCCGTGCTCCGTGCCCTCGACCGTGGCCGGCACGCCGTCGCGGGCCTCCGCCCACTGCCGGATGACGTCGTGGTTGGTCGTCACCAGGCTGCGGCCCGGGCGCTCCGGGTCGTCGTCGGTCGAGGCGATCTCCTGGGAGTACTTGAGGCTCTTCGACGTGTCCGGGCCGGTGCGCACGTGGCCGCCGTCGGGGCCGGGGCCGCCGCTGTGGTCGGTGCGCTCGTCGGTGTCGTCGCGGTCGTCCTGGCTCACTGCGCCTCCTCACCTGCCGGCCGCCGCACGGCGGCCCGGTCTGCCCACGGCCCGCCACCTGCCAGCCGGCCGCGTCCATGCCACCCCGGGCCCCGCGACGCCGCAACCGCGGCGTCTCAGGAGGCGCGGGCGGTGGCCGTCGCGGTCAGGGGGACGCCGTCGGTGAAGGGCGCGAGCACCCCGCCGACGAGCGGGACCGGGACGACGGCCGCCAGGCGGACCACGACCGAACGTCCGTCCGGGCTGCCGGCCGACACGACGCGGACGGTGCCGAGGGCCGGGTCGGGGTGCGCGGCGACGTGGTCGCGCACCTCGGCGCCGACCGCCGCGTCCGCGAGCGGGAGCCCGTCGGACGGCAGCCCGCCGGCGTAGTAGGCGGAGGCGCTGAGCGCATCGGCCGCGTCGAGCGCGGCGAGGTCGGCGAGCGCGAGCAGCCTCTTGCGGTCGAGGTGCACCCCGGCGGCCCCCGTGACGACGAGGACGAGGCTCGCGGCGACCACCACGAACCCGAGCGCGAGCAGCGCGATGCGTCCCTCGTCGTCGCCGCGGCGCAGCCGGTCGACGAGGCCGGCTCGCCGACCCGCGCGCGGCTCCCCGGCCCTCACGGCGCGGCCGCCGTCGACCGGAAGCGATCCACGCCGGCGGAGCGCTCCGCGCTCACCGGCACCTCCAGCGGCACGGCGCCCCGGACCGCGGCGGGGACGAACGGCAGCGGCACGCGCACGGCCACCCGGGCCGTCACGGTGCCGCCCGGCGCCAGGCACGGCCCGGACGGGCACGCCAGCGCCAGCGCGGCCGCGGGGTCGTCGCCCAACCCGGCGTCCCGCAGGGCGATGCCGGTCGCGGCCACCGCGCGGACCGTGCCCGCCCGTGCGTCGTCCGCCGCGGCGAAGGTGCGGGCGGCGTCCCGTGCGGCGCCCTCGACCGCGAAGGTCGCCGCCTCGAGCCGTGCGAGCACGAGGACGAGGTAGACCAGGGGCACGAGGAGCAGGAGCGCGACGCCGAGCAGCTCGAGCACGGCGCTGCCGGCGTCGTCGCCCCGGCGCAGCGCGGTCGCGGCCGTGCAGCAGCGCTGCCCGGCACGGGTGCCGAGGCGGATGCACGCGGCGCGGAGGCGCCTCACGGGCCGTCCTCCGCCAGCGCGTGCCCGACGACCTCCACGCGGCCGGCCGGCCCGAGCAGGCCGAGGACCGGCAGCGGTGCGCTCACGTGCACGGCGACGACGTCGAGGCCGTCCAGCCGCTCCGGGCCTGCGGTCACGTCGCGGGCGTACGCCTCGTCGAGCGCGGCGACGACCAGGGCACGGGTCCGGGCGACGCCGTCAGCCGGGGTGCGTCCCCCGACCGCCGCGTACCGCGCGCCCTCGGCCGCGCTGTCGGCGAGGACGGTGCGCACGTGCAGGGCGAGCGCGAGCTGGAGCACGCCCGCGACGAGCACCGCCAGCAGGGCGGCGGCGAGCACGAACTCGACGACGGCCGATCCGGCGTCGGCGTCTAGGCGCCGGTGACGCCCGCGATCGCCGTGCGGAACACGTCCTCGAGCACCGGCCGCGCGACCACCCACAGGGCGGTGACGAGGCCCGCCGTCATGAGGGTCACGAGCACCCAGCCGGGCACGTCGCCCCGGTCCTCCCGCAGCCGCCGCCCCAGCCGCAGCAGGGTCAGCGAGGCCGCCGACGAGGCGCGCAGCGCGAGGGCGGACGGGTCGGCCGGACGGTCGCGCCGCGGCAACGACGGCGTCGCCGCCCGTCGCAGCGGGACGACGGCCGCGTGGTCCGACGACGGCGACGGCGACGAGGCTGACGACGCGGGTGCCGCCGTGCGCGGCGCGAGCCCCGCCGCGAGCGGGGAGGACGAGCGGGCGCCGCGGGTGGGGAAACGGGCGGTGGAGCGGGACATCGAGGACCTCCGTGGTGGGGGCGGGGGGACGGGCGAGGGGACGTGGGTGGTGCCGGACGCAGTGCCGGGAGGGGAGCCCGGAGTGGGGGCGGACGTGCGGCCCGACGCGGGGCCGGACGCGGGGACGGACGCGGGGACGGGGCCGCCGGCCGTCGGCGCTCACAGGCCCACCTGCAGGACCACGGCGCTGGGGAAGACCGCGAAGAGGACGGTCACCGGCAGGAGGAGGAAGACGACGGGCACCATCATCTGGACCTCCTTGCGGCCGCCGGCCTCCATGAGCGCGCGGCGACCCTCCTCGCGCACGTCCTGGGCCTGCGCGCGCAGCACGTCGCCCAGCGGCGTGCCGCGGTCGACGGCCACGGAGACCGCCTCGGCGAACCGGGCCAGCGCCGGGACGCCGGTGCGCCGGGCGAGGCGGTCGAGCGCGACGGTCAGCGGCGTCCCGGTCCGAGCCTCGGCGAGCACCGCGCCGAGCTCGGCCGCGAGGGGGCCGTGGGTGGTGCGCACGACGCGGTCCAGCGCGCCCGCGGCACCCTCGCCCGCGCCGACGGCGAGCGCGAGCAGCTCGGCGACCGTCGGGAGCTCGAGCAGGATCCGCGCCTCCCGCCGCCGGACGTGCGCGGTGAGGCGGACGTCGGGCAGCAGCACGCCGGCGGCTCCGGCCAGCACCGCGAGCAGCGCGAGGGCGAGGGGACTTCCGCCGCGCAGCACGCCGAGGACGAGCGCGGCGGCCAGGCCGCCCGCGAGCCCGACGGCGCCGTGCACCACCTGCTCGGCGCGGAACTCCTCCACCCCGCGGTGCCCGCCGGCGCGCACGAGACGCCGCGCGAGCTCGTCGCCCGGCCGCCCGACCCGGGCGACCAGGGCGGCCGCGTCCGCGACGACCGGGGCGAGCAACCTCTGCAGCGTGCCGCCCGCACCGCGCGCCACCAGGAGGTCTGCCCCGCGACCGCCACCGCTGCCGGCCTCGCCGAGGAGCCCCGAGGAGCGCCGTTGCGCGCGCAGGTAGGGCGCGAGCCGCTGGTCCAGCGTCACCCGGCGCGCCCGGTGGGCCGCCAGGACGAGGACCGTCCCGACCCCGGCGGCGAGCCCGAGCAGCGCTCCGACGGCACCCGGCGCGAGCGCCGCCGCACCGGCCCCCGACACGAGCACGGGGCCGCTCACCGCAGGACCCGCGGGTCGTCGGGCAGCCGCCCGAGCCGGACCATCGCCGCGTAGGCGACGACGGAGCACACGAGCCCGACGAGGAGCACCGTGGCCCCGGCCGGGGTGCGGTACGCGACGGCCGCCTCGGGCCGCGAGGACAGCAGCGCCAGCACCAGCCACGGCGCCGCGACCGCCAGCCGCGCGCCGTGCACGGTCCACGACTGCCGCGCCTCGAGCTCGCCGCGCGTGCGCAGGTCGTCGCGGAGGAACGCCGACAGCGTCCGCAGCAGGCGCCCGAGGTCGGTGCCCCCGACGTCCCGCGTCAGCCGCAGGGCCTCGACGATGCGGTCGGCCACCGGGTCGGCCAGCCGCGCTTTCAGCGCGTCGAGGCTCTCGGTGAACCGACCCGTGGCGCGGTGGTCCTCCGCGAAGGCGACGAACGGAGCCCGCAGCTCGGCCGGCCCGCGCTCCCCGACCTGGGCGAGCGCCTCGGGGACGGTCATCCCGGCGCGCACGGCCGACGCCAGGTGGTCCACGACGTCCGGCCACAGCGCACGCACCCGGGTACGGCGACGGCGCGCCCGCCCCTGCACGACGAGCACCGGCACGGCTGCGGCGAAGGCGCCGAAGCAGGCGGCGACAGCCGGCACGCGCACGGCCGCGAGGACGACCAGGGCGGTCACGAGACCGAGCACGGCACCGGCGGCGGCGACGTGCCCGGGCCGCACCCCGGCCATGCCCGCCTGCACGAGCGCGTCCTGCCACCGGGCGGGCACGCCGTCGTGACGGACCGCGCGGGCGGGGCGCACCCACAGCGAGGACCACACGCACGCCAGGCCGGCCCCGAGCAGGAGCCCCGTCAGCACGCCCATGCCGTCACCACCGCGCCCGCAGCAGTGCCGCGACGTCCGTGCCGGTCCGCGCGTAGCGGTCGGCGTGCGGCGGGAAACCCTCGCCCCGCACGAGGACGCCGTCGCGGGTGGTGAACAGCTCGGCCGTCTCGACCACCCCGGCCTCGACACGACCCGGCACGCCGAGCACCTCGCGCACGCGCCGGCGCCCCCGGGCGTCGCGCTCGACGTGCACGACGAGGTCCACCGCCGACGCGACCGTCGGCACGACGAAGCGGTCCGACACGTTCTCCCCCGCCAGGAGGGGCAGGGTGCACAGCTTGACGAGGGCCTCCCGCGCCGAGTTGGCGTGCAGGGTGCACATGGCCGGCAGGCCGGCGTTGAGGGCGATGAGCAGGTCCAGCGCCTCGGCCTCGCGCACCTCCCCGACGACCAGCCGGTCGGGGCGCATGCGCAGCGCCTCCTTCACCAGGCGGCGCAGCGGGATCTCGCCCTCGCCCTCGAGGTTCGCCGACCGCGTCTGCAGCGCCACCCAGTCGCGCGCGTCGAGCCGCAGCTCGAAGACCTCCTCGCAGCTGATGATGCGCTCGCGCTGCGGCACGGCGCCGGCCAGCGCGTTGAGCAGCGTCGTCTTGCCCGCCTGGGTGCCGCCGGACACGAGCACGTTGAGGCCGGCGCGCACCGACGCCGCGAGGAACGCCGCGACCGGCACGGGCACCGTGCCGAGCGCGACGAGGTCGTCGAGCGCACGGGCGCGCACGACGTGCTTGCGGATGTTGACGCTCCAGTGCCGCCGCGTGACGTCGGGGATGACGGCGTGCAGGCGCTCGCCGCCGGGCAGGCTCGCGTCCACGAAGGGGCTGGAGACGTCCAGCCGACGCCCCGACGTGCGGAGCATGCGCTCGACGAGCTCGCGGACGCCGTCCTCCGTGAGGATCGTCGTCGTCAGCTCGGCCTCGCCGCGGCGGGCGACGAACACCTGCGAGGGGCTGTTGATCCAGATCTCCTCGACCTCGTCGTCGTCGAGGTAGGGCTGGAGCGCACCCAGACCGGCCACGGCGTCGAGGACCCGGCGGTGCGCGACCGCGGGGTCCGGCAGCCGCGGCACCGCACCGCGCACGGCCCGCTCGTCGTAGTCGGCCAGCGCGTCGTCGAGCAGGTCGACCACGCGGGCGCGGTCGGTCACGGGGTCGAGGCCGCGCCGGCGCACGAGCTCGCGCACCTCGTCCTCGAGGATGGTCACCGCCTCGCCCGACATGCCCTGCCCGCCCCCCTTGCGTCCGGTCCGTCCGGTCTGACCGGAACGCTAGGGGCGGCGGGGCCCCCGGAAGCCGTCGTCCACAGGCCCTCACCCGTCCGCTGCACCGGTCCCGCCCGATCGGACGGCCGCACCTCACAGGCGCGCTAGCGTGGGTGCGTGAACATCCCCTTCCCCTCCGGGGGGCAGCACCCCCTGTCCCACGGCGACCACCAGGCCGTCGTCACCGAGGTCGGTGCGTCGCTGCGGCTGTACGCCGTCGGCGGCCGCGACGTCGTCGTGCCCTTCGCCCCCGAGGAGCTCGCGCCCGCGTTCTCCGGCGCCCTCCTCGCGCCGTGGCCCAACCGGCTGCGCGACGGGCAGTTCACGTGGGCGGGGACCGAGCACCAGGTGGCCGTCTCCGAGCCCGACCGCAGCACGGCCCTGCACGGCCTCGTCGCCAAGGCGCGGTTCTCCGTCGTCGAGGCGACGCCGTCGTCCGTCACCCTCGAGCACCGGCTCGTGCCCACCGACGGCTACCCCTGGCCGCTCGTCGTCGAGGTCACCTACGCCCTGTCCGACGAGGGCCTGCGCGTGACGACCCGCACCACGAACCTCGGCGCCGACGAGGCGCCCTACGGCCTGGGCTTCCACCCCTGGCTGGCCCCCGCCGGCACGGTGGACGACTGCGTCCTGCAGGTCGGCGCGGAGAGGCACGTGACCGTCGACGAGCGGCTGCTGCCCACCGGCACCGAGCCGGTCGCGGGCACCTTCGACCTGCGCGAGCCGGTCTCCCTGCGCGGCGTGGCGCTCGACGACGCGTGGGTCGAGCCCGTGCGCGAGGCGGACGGGCGCACCTGGGCCCGGCTGACCGGCGGCGACGGGCGGACGGCGGCGATGTGGGCCGACGACGCCTTCGCCGCCTGGCAGGTGTGCACCGGCGACGGCATCCCGCGCGTCGAGCGCGGCGGCGTCGCCGTCGAGCCGATGACGTGCATCGCCGACGCCTTCCGCACCGGGGACGACGTCGTCGTGCTCGGCGCCGGCGCGACGCACGAGGCGACCTGGGGGCTCACGCTCGTCTGAGCGGTTCCGCGACGACGCTCGCAGGACGACGGAGGGCGGCACCCGCGGGTGCCGCCCTCCGTCGTCGTCGACGTCTCAGCTGCCGTAGTACTCGCCGTCGGCCTTGACGCCGGTGAGGTACTCCCAGTGCCACCGCTCGTAGGGGCCCGAGCCGCCGGGCTGCGCCCAGTCCGGGTTCTCCCAGCCGAACACGCCCGCGTTCTCGTTGAGCCACTCCCACTTCGCGCCCGTCGTCGCGGCCGAGCAGATGTCGACCGCCAGGCCCCAGCCGTGGTTGCTCTTGCCGGGCGTCGCGGCGAGCCCGCCCTTGGCGGCCTTCACGGCGCGCTGCTGGGCCAGCGTGCGGTAGCCCGAGACGAGGCAGAGGTCCTCGCCGAAGCGGGCCGCGTACGCCTCGTTGAGGCCGGCCAGGGCGACGGCGGCGTCGGCCCGGATCTCCGTCGTGCCGTCCCAGAGGGTGCACAGGTCGGACTGCGGCACGAGCCCGTTCGACGGGCTCGACGAGGCGACGACGCCGGAGCAGCCCGGCAGCGGCGACCGCGCCTCGGAGCGGCTCGCGGCCTCGAGGGAGCGGGACGCGGGGGCCGAGGCTAGCGCGGGCGGGACCGCCGGTGCGTCGGCCGGGGCCGTCAGCGCGGTCACGGTCGAGGGCAGCTGCGTCGTGGCGGCGGCCGCCGCGGTGCCGGCGGCGGGCGCCTCGTCGTCGCCCAGGCCGTGCACGACGGGCACGACGACCGTGGCCGCGACGAGGGCGGACAGCACACCCGCGCGCCCGGCGCGACGGCGACGGACCGGGGCCACCGGCGCGGTCGCGGCGCGCAGCTCACGACGGCTGCGGACGGTGCCACCGCGCACCGCGTCGGCGGCGTGCGTGTGCACCTCGACCGGCCGGAGCACGAGGGTGTCGCCGTCCCCGCCCGCGTGGGTCCGCACGGTACGCAGGACCCGCTCGGAGGTGGCGGCGTCGGCGTGGGGCGCGTCGTCCGTGGCCGCGGTGGCGGCGCCGTGCTGCGCGGCGGCGAGCGCGCGCAGCTCGCGGCGGGTGAGGACGCGCGGGGCGACGGGCACGAGGACGGGCAGCGCCGGGGAGGGCACCGCATCGTGCGCCGGGGAGGGCACCGGGTCGTGCGTCGGGGTGTGGACCGAGTCGTGCCGACGGGCCGACACCACGGCGGGCACCGGGGAGGACACGGGAGCGGGCACCGGGGACGGGACCGTGGCGACGGTGGTGGGGGTCGCACCCGCCGCCCGCGCCGCGCGCAGCGCCCGCCGGGTCAGGGGTGCCGTCACGGGGGACGTGACGCTCGCCGTCGGCACCTGCTGCTCCACGCCACCTCCGCTGCTGTCCTGCGCTGCTGTCACGGCTCTCGTCGAGCGCCGTCCGTCGTCCTGCCACGTCCCCCGTGCACGGGCAGGCGTCGGCCGCGCGCCGGGCGCGCAGCCGGACCGGGGTCCGCGGGAGGACCGCCACCGCGCCCCGGCGCGGGCCGGCTCGGATGAGCCAGACGGTCAGGGCACGCCGCGCTCCGGCGTCGGGGCCGGTCCGCGATGCGGTCACGAAACCATAACGGCCGATCGCGGCGCCTCCAAGCCCCTGCCCGCGTGGTGTGCACGACCGGCCGGGCGCGCTGCCTGCGCAGCGCACCGCGCGACCCCTCGTGTGTGACCAAGGTCTCGGGTCCCCGCCGTGCGACCGGCGCCGACCACCGGTAACGAGGCCCCGGGAAAGCCGTCAGCGGATGCGCCCCCGCTGCATCGCGTCCCGGACCTCGCCGACGAGCTCCTCGAGGATGTCCTCGAGGAACACGACGCCCACCGTGCGCCCGCCGTCGGTGACGCGGGCCAGGTGCGTCCCGGAGCGCTGCATGGCGGCCAGCGCCTCCTCCACCTCGTCGCCGGGGCGGACCTCGGCCAGGGCGCGCCGGCGCCACGGCGGCACGGGCAGGTGCCGCGTGCCCTCCACCGCGTACAGGACGTCCTTGACGTGCAGGTAGCCGACCGGCGAGCCGTCCGGCCCGGCGACGGTGAACCGCGAGTACCCGGTCCGGGCGACGAGGTGCTCCAGGTCGTCCGGCGTGCCCGCCGCCGGCAGGCTGACGAGCTGCTCCACGGGGACCATGACGTCGGCGGCCGTCCGCTCGGAGAACTCGAGGGCGCCGGCGAGCAGCCCCTGGGAGTCCTCCAGCAGCCCCTCGGCCTGCGACCGCTCGACGATCGACTGGACCTCCTCCGCGGTGTAGGCGGAGGCGACCTCGTCCTTGGGCTCAACCCGCACGAGGCGCAGGGCGTGGTTGGCGAGCCAGTTCAGCGCGGCGATGACGGGCCGCACGACCCGCGCGATCCACACGAGCGGCGGGCCGAAGACGAGCACGGCCCGGTCCGGCCCGGCGACGGCGAGGTTCTTGGGGACCATCTCCCCCAGCACGACGTGCAGGTAGACGACGACGACCAGCGCGATGACGAAGGCGATCGGGTGCGCGAGCGCCGTGCTGACGCCCACGGCGTGCAGCGGCGTCTCGATGAAGTGGGCGATCGCGGGCTCGGCGACGACGCCGAGGCTCGTCGAGCAGACCGTGATGCCCAGCTGCGCGCAGGCGAGCATGAGGGAGACGTGCTCCATGGCCCACAGCACCGTGGTCGCGCGTCGGTTCCCGGCCTCGGCCAGCGGCTCCAGGGCGCTGCGGCGCGCGGAGATGATGCTGAACTCCGCGGCGACGAAGAACGCGTTGCCCGCCAGCAGCAGCACGGCGAGGAGGAGGGCGACGCCGGTGCTCATGCGGCCCCCGTCCGGACCTCGCGACCGCGGCCCGCGGGCTCCGGCGCCTCGGCCGGCGCGACCGGCACGGCCCGGACCTGCTCGACCCGCCGCCCGTCCATCTCCTCGACGGTCAGCCGGACGGTGCCGACCTCGACGACGTCGCCGGCGACGGGGATCCGCCCGAGCGCGGCCATGACGAGCCCGCCGAGCGTCTCGTAGGGGCCCTCCTCCGGCACGCGGAGCTCCGTGAGCTCGGTCAACTCGTCCGGCCGCGTGGTGCCCGGCAGCAGCCACGAGCCGTCCGAGCCGCGCAGCACGGCGGCCTGGCGCGGGTCGTGCTCGTCGGCCACCTCCCCCACGAGCTCCTCGACCACGTCCTCCAGCGTCACGAGCCCCGAGGTGCCGCCGTACTCGTCGACGACGACCGCCATCTGCAGGCCGTGGTCGCGGAGCTCGACGAGGAGCGGCCCCAGGCGCACCGTCTCCGGCACCCGGGGCGCCTCGACCATGAGCGCGGCAGCCGGCACGTCCGCGCGGCGGTCGTGCGGGACGGCGATCGCGCGGCGCAGGTGCACCAGCCCGACGACGTCGTCCGCGCTGTCCCCGATCACCGGGAAGCGGGAGTGCCCCGACCGCTGCGCGAGGCGCATGACGGCCGTGGCGGAGTCCTCGCGCCGGACCGTCACCATCCGCAGCCGGTCGGTCATGACGTCGACGGCCGTGAGGTCCTCGAAGTCGATGGAGTTCGTCAGCAGCGTGGCCGTCGACTCGTCGAGGGTGCCCTCCTGGGCCGAGCGGCGCACGAGCGCGGCGAGCTCCTGCGCCGACCGTCCGCCGGACAGCTCCTCGCGCGGCTCGACGCCGAAGCGCCGCAGGATCGTCTCGGCCGTCCCGTTGAGCGCGGCGATGACGGGCCGCAGCGCGGTGGTGAACCCGGCCTGCGCGGGCACGACCGCCTTCGCGGTGCCCAGCGGCCGGGCGATGGCGAAGTTCTTGGGGACGAGCTCCCCGATCAGCATGGAGAAGCCGTTCACGAGGACGACGGTCAGCACGCCGGCGACGACGCCGCCGACGGCCGGGCCGAGCGCGGACCCCTCGAGCGGCAGGCCGAGCAGCCGCGCGACGGCGGGCTGCGTCGTGTAGCCCAGCAGGACGGTCGTCATCGTGATGCCGACCTGCGCGCCGGACAGCTCCGTCGACAGGCGGCGCAGCGAGCGCACCACCCGGGCGGCGCGGCGGTCGTCGGGTCCGGCCTGCTTCTCGACGAGGTCCGCGTCGAGCGTGACCAGCGAGAACTCGGCGGCGACGAAGACCGCGGTGCCGACCGTCAGCACGATGCCGAGGAGCACCAGCCCCCAGTCGCCTAGCACGGGTGCACCGACGCGGTCGGGTGCCCGGCGGCCGCGGCGCGACGGGCGCGCGGGGCGGGGGCAGCGGTGGAGGTCGGCAGGTGGCTGCCGAGGTGCAGGGGGCCGGCGCAGGTGCGGCCGGGTCGCACGGACCCGGGGGCAGGCCGGCTCGGACTTGAGCCGCTCATGGTGGCGACGATGATACGGACGCGCGCCCCGGCGTGCGCGGGGTCCTGTGCCACGCTGGCCCCATGTCGACGACGGCGCGCACGACCCCCCTCGGCAGCACCCCTGGCAGCACACCCGGCAGCACACCCGGCAGCACCCCCGGCGGCGCTCCGGGCACCAACCACGGCACCGCGCCCACGGTGCTCGTCGTGGAGGACGAGCCCGCCATCGCGCAGGCGGTCGCGCGCCGCCTGGCCGCCGAGGGGTGGCGCGTGGACACCGTCGGTGACGGGCCGGCCGCCGTCGAGGCGGCGGCGCGGCTGCGGCCGGACGCCGTCGTGCTCGACGTCATGCTGCCCGGCATCGACGGCCTCGAGGTGTGCCGCCGGATCCAGGCGGACCAGCCCGTGCCGGTGCTCATGCTCACCGCGCGCGACGACGAGACGGACATGCTCGTCGGGCTCGGCGTCGGCGCGGACGACTACATGACCAAGCCGTTCTCCATGCGCGAGCTCGTGGCGCGCCTCAAGGCCCTCGTCCGGCGGTCGGAGCGGGCGCGCCAGGCGGCCGCGCAGGCGGTGGCCCGGGCCCCGGAGGCGCCCCTCGTCGTCGGGGACGTCACCGTCGACCGCGCCCAGCGCCGCGTGGTGCGCGGCGGGGCCGAGGTGCACCTGACCCCGACCGAGTTCGACCTGCTCGTCGCCCTCGCGTCCACGCCGCGCACGGTCCTCACCCGCGAGCGCCTGCTGGCCGAGGTGTGGGACTGGGTCGACGCGAGCGGCACCCGCACCGTCGACTCCCACGTCAAGGCGCTGCGGCGCAAGCTCGGCGCGGACCTCGTCCGCACGGTCCACGGCGTCGGCTACGCCTTCGAGCCGGCGGCGGCGCCGTCGTGAGCGTGCCGCGGCACGGCCGGGAGGTCCGCGGCGGCCGACGCGTGCCCGGGTCGGCCGGCGGCGTGCGCGACCCGCGCCGCGACGTCCGGCCGCTGGACCGCCTGCGGTCCCTGAAGATGAAGCTGGGCGTGCTCGTCGCCGCCACCGTGACGCTGGCGGCCTTCCTCACCTGGGCCGGGCTCTACCAGCACCTCGGCCCCACGCGCACGCTGCCGGTCGCGATCGTCGTGTCCCTGGTCGTGACCCAGGTGCTCGCGCGGGGGATGACGTCCCCGCTGCGGGAGATGACGGCCGCGGCCCGCGCGATGGCCGCCGGGGACTACTCCCGCCGCGTGCGGGCGACGAGCCGCGACGAGGTCGGTCAGCTCGCGGCGGCCTTCAACACGATGGCCGAGGACCTCCAGCAGGCGGACCTGCAGCGGCGCGAGCTCGTCGCCAACGTCTCCCACGAGCTGCGCACCCCGGTCACGGCGCTGCGCGCGCAGCTGGAGAACCTCGTCGACGGCGTCGAGGACCCCGATCCCGCGACGCTGGCCACCGCGCTCGCGCAGACCGAGCGGCTGGGACACCTCGTCGCGACGCTGCTGGACCTGTCCCGCCTGGAGGCGGGGGCGGTCGGGCTGCAGGTGGCCGAGGTCCCGCTCGCCCGGCTGCTCGCCGACGCCGCCGACGAGGGCGCGCTCGTCGCCCCGGCCAAGCACCTCACCTTCCCCGTCCGGGTCGAGCCGGCGGACCTCACCGTGCCGGCCGACGCGGCACGGTTGCAGCAGGTGCTGGCCAACCTCGTGCAGAACGCCGTGCGGCACTCCCCCTCGGGCGTCCCCGTCGACCTCGTGGCGCGGCGGCAGGGTGCGGAGGTGCTCCTCGAGGTCACCGACCGGGGCCCGGGCATCGCACCCGACCAGCGCCAGCGGGTGTTCGAGCGGTTCGTGCGCGGCAACACGCCGGCTGTGACGGGCCAACACTCGACGGGCGGCACCGGGCTGGGCCTGGCGATCGTGCGGTGGGCGGTCGAGCTGCACGGGGGACGGATCGAGGTGGCGGACACGCCGAGCGGGTGCACGATGCGCGTGCACCTGCCCGCCCGGCGGGCCACGACGACCAGCACGGTCACGACGAGCGACGGCAGGGGCGACGGCAGCACGGCAGACGCCGGGCGTGCGCAGACGCGCGCTTGACCCCGCGGACCAGCCGGCGGGACCCGCTTGCCCCGCTGCTGCCGCCCCTCTGACCTCCGCATGGGACGCCGGGTGAAGACCCCGTGCGGGACCCGCCCGGCGGCGCGCCCACGGACGCGCAGGGCCCTCCGGGGCACGTAGTGTTGGCGTCGAGAGATCCGGCCGACGACGACGGAGCCGGACGCAGGCGGAAGTGGGCGAGCCCAGCGTGACGCAGAAGGCCGAGTCAACACCGAACCGCGCCGACTTCGGCGCCAACGAGTGGCTCGTGGACGAGCTGTACGAGCAGTACAAGCGGGACCGCAGCGCGGTCGACCCCGCGTGGTGGGAGTTCTTCGAGGGGTACGAGCCGGGCTCCGGGACCGCGGGCGAGGCCGGCGGCTCCCCCGCCCCTGCTCCAGCCGCAGCACCGGCAGCAGCATCTGCGTCGACGGCCGGGTCCGTGACGTCCGCGCCGACGACGTCCGCACCGGCGGCCGCCTCGCCGGCGGCTGCCTCGTCGCCCGCCGCCGCGCCCGCGCCGGAGCGCCGCCCGCGCTCCGTCGAGGACGGCGCGCCGATGCCGGTTCCGACCGCCACCGCGGCCAAGCGCCCGGTGACGCCGGCCGAGCCGAGCGCCCGCAACCCCGCGCTGCCCGAGAAGGTCACGGAGAAGGTCACGGAGAGGGTCACCGCGAAGGTCACGGCGAAGGACGCGGCCGCGGTCGCCGCCGGCGCGCCGGTGCCGCACCGGCCCGACGTGGAGTCCCCCTCCCCCGTCGCGACCGCGCAGCCCGCGACGGCGCCCTACGCCGACGTCGCCCGCACCACGAAGCCCGGCACCGACGGGCCGGCGACGGACGACGTGCAGAAGCTCCGCGGCCCCGCCGCGCGCGTGGTGACCAACATGGAGTCCTCGCTCGAGGTCCCCACGGCGACGTCCGTCCGCGCGGTCCCGGCCAAGCTCATGGTCGACAACCGCATCGTCATCAACAACCACCTCGCCCGCGGCCGCGGCGGCAAGGTGTCGTTCACGCACCTCATCGGCTTCGCGCTGGTCGAGGCGCTGGGCGAGATGCCGGCGATGAACGCCGCGTACACGCTCGTCGACGGCAAGCCCGGCGTCCTGACGCCGGCGCACGTCAATCTCGGCCTCGCGATCGACCTGGCCAAGCCCGACGGCACGCGCCAGCTCCTCGTGCCGAGCATCAAGAAGGCCGAGACGCTCGACTTCGCCCAGTTCTGGGCCGCGTACGAGGACGTCGTGCGCCGGGCCCGCGGCAACAAGCTCGGGGTCGAGGACTTCCAGGGCACGACGATCTCGCTGACGAACCCGGGCACCATCGGCACGGTCCACTCCGTGCCGCGCCTCATGCAGGGCCAGGGGACGATCATCGGCGTCGGCGCCATGGACTACCCCGCGGAGTTCGCCGGGACGAGCGAGGACCGCCTGTCGCAGATGGGCGTCTCGAAGGTCCTCACCGTCACGTCGACCTACGACCACCGCATCATCCAGGGCGCCCAGTCCGGTGACTTCCTGCGCATCCTCGGCCGCAAGCTGCTGGGCGAGGACGGGTTCTACGACCGGGTCTTCGCCAGCCTGCGCGTGCCCTACGAGCCCGTGCGCTGGGTCCGCGACACCCCCACGGACCCGGACGCCGAGGCGGTCAAGCCGGCGCGCATCGCCGAGCTCATCCACGCCTACCGCTCGCGCGGGCACCTCATGGCCGAGACCGACCCGCTGGCCTACCGCCAGCGCCGGCACCCGGACCTGGACATCCAGAGCCACGGCCTGACGCTGTGGGACCTCGACCGCACGTTCCCCACCGGGGGCTTCACGGGCAAGCCGCGCGCCACGCTGCGCCAGGTGCTCGCGCTGCTGCGCGACTCCTACTGCCGCACCGTCGGCATCGAGTACATGCACCTGCAGGACCCGCGGCAGCGCCGCTGGCTCCAGGAGCGGCTCGAGTCCGGCTACGCCCGCACCCCGCGCGAGGACCAGCTGCGCATCCTGCGGCGCCTCAACGCCGCAGAGGCCTTCGAGACGTTCCTCCAGACGAAGTACGTCGGGCAGAAGCGCTTCTCCCTCGAGGGCGGCGAGTCCGTCATCCCGCTGCTCGACGCCGTGCTGTCCCGCGCGGCGGACAACGGGCTCGACGAGGTGGCCATCGGCATGGCCCACCGCGGCCGGCTCAACGTCCTGGCGAACATCGCCGGCAAGTCCTACGCGCAGATCTTCAGCGAGTTCGAGGGCAACCAGGACCCGCGCACGGTCCAGGGCTCCGGCGACGTGAAGTACCACCTGGGCACCGAGGGCGTCTTCACGGCCGAGTCCGGCGCCACCACGGCCGTGTACCTGGCCGCCAACCCCTCGCACCTCGAGGCGGTCGACCCGGTGCTCGAGGGGATCGTCCGCGCCAAGCAGGACAAGATCGACCTCGGCGGGGACGGCTACTCCGTGCTCCCCCTGCTGATCCACGGCGACGCGGCCTTCGCGGGCCAGGGCGTGGTCTGGGAGACGCTGAACCTGGCGCAGCTGCGCGGGTACCGCACCGGCGGCACCGTGCACGTCATCATCAACAACCAGGTCGGCTTCACCACGGGCCCGTCCTCGTCGCGCTCCGGGCAGTACGCCACGGACATGGCCAAGGGCCTGCAGATCCCGATCTTCCACGTGAACGGCGACGACCCCGAGGCGTGCGTCCGCGTGGCCGAGCTCGCCTTCGAGTACCGCGAGCAGTTCGACCGGGACGTCATCATCGACATGGTCTGCTACCGGCGCCGGGGCCACAACGAGGGCGACGACCCCTCGATGACCCAGCCGCTCATGTACAACCTCATCGAGGCCAAGCGATCCGTGCGCAAGCTGTACACGGAGGCCCTCGTCGCCCGCGGCGACATCACGATGGAGGAGGCCGAGCACGCGCTGCGCGACTACCAGCAGCAGCTCGAGCGGGTCTTCACCGAGACGCGCGAGGACGGGTGGACACCCGCTGCGGCGGCCGACGGCGACGACCGCGTCGCCGGCCTGGAGCGCCCCGAGTCCCAGCGCGAGGACGCGGGCGTCATGGTCGGCTGGCAGACCGCCGTGCCGAAGGCCGTGCTCGAGCGCATCGGCGCCGCGCACGTGCGCCCGCCGGAGGGCTTCACCGTCCACCCCAAGCTCGCGCAGCTGCTGACGAAGCGCGAGCAGATGTCCCGCGACGGCGGCATCGACTGGGGCTACGGCGAGCTGCTGTCGTTCGGGTCGCTGCTCCTCGAGGGCACGCCCGTGCGGCTGGCCGGGCAGGACTCCCGCCGCGGCACCTTCACGCAGCGCCACGCGGTCTTCCACGACCGCGAGACCGGTGCGGAGTGGACGCCCCTGCTGTACCTCAGCAAGGACCAGGCGAAGTTCTTCGTCTACGACTCCTCCCTGTCGGAGTACGCGGCCCTCGGCTTCGAGTACGGCTACTCCGTGGAGCGGCCCGAGGCGCTGGTCCTGTGGGAGGCGCAGTTCGGCGACTTCGTCAACGGCGCGCAGACGATCATCGACGAGTTCATCTCGGCCTCCGAGCAGAAGTGGGCGCAGCGGTCCTCCGTGGTCCTGCTCCTGCCGCACGGCTACGAGGGCCAGGGGCCGGACCACTCCTCGGCGCGCATCGAGCGCTTCCTGACGATGGCCGCGCAGGAGAACATGGTCCTGGCCCAGCCCTCGACGCCCGCGTCGCACTTCCACCTGCTGCGTCGCCAGGCCTACGCCCGGCCGCGACGGCCGCTCGTCGTCTTCACCCCGAAGTCCATGCTGCGCCTGCGGGCCGCCGCCTCGTCGGTCGAGGACTTCACGCACGGCACCTTCCGGCCGGTCATCGGCGACGACGTCGCCGCCGCCCGCGCGCAGGGCGTGGACCGCGTCCTGCTCTGCTCGGGCAAGGTGTACTGGGACCTCGTCGCGCACCGCGAGAAGACGGGCGACGAGCGCACCGCCATCGTCCGGTTCGAGCAGCTCTACCCGCTCGACGCGGACGGGGCCCGGCGGGCGCTGGCGCCGTTCGACGGCGCCGAGCTCGTGTGGGTCCAGGACGAGCCGCGCAACCAGGGCCCGTGGGGCTACGTCTCCATGCACCTGCCGCAGCTCGTCGAGCGCACGGTCCGCGTGGTGTCGCGGGACGAGTCGGCGTCGCCGTCGACCGGCTCCGCCAAGAAGCACCACGCCGAGCAGGAGCAGCTCGTCACGACGGCCTTCGCCCGCTGACGCGGCGCGGTGCCGGGCCCGCGCGCCCGCGCCCTGGGACACTGACCCGGGCGTGGGCGCCGGCCCGGCACCACCGCCACGCCACCGAGCACCAGGAGGACGACCGTGGGTGACAGGCCGCTGCGCATCGTGGTGGTGGGCGACGAGCTGGCCGCCGGCGTGGGCGACCCGCGGGCGCTGGGCTGGGTCGGCCGGGTGGCCGCCCGGACGCTCACGCCGGAGCCGCTGACGCTGCTCACGCTGGCCGTCCCCGGGGAGACGACCTCCGCGCTCGGTGCGCGCTGGGAGGAGGAGGTCGCCCGCCGCACGAGCCCGGAGGCCGACACGCGCCTCGTCGTCGGCCTCGGTCGCGCCGACCTCGGTGCGGGGCTGTCGTTGGCGCGCAGCCGGCTCAACCTCGCCAACGTGCTCGACGTCGCCGAGCAGCGCGGGCTGGAGACCTTCGTCGTCGGGCCGCCGCCCGGGCCCGTGCACGAGGGGCCGCGGGTGCAGGAGCTGTCCGCCGCGTTCGCGGACGTCGCGACACGGCGGCGGGTGCCCTACGTCGACACCTACGGCCCGCTGGCCGCCCACGAGCAGTGGCTGGCCGACATGGCCGCCGGGCACGGCGTCCCGGGGCAGGCGGGGTACGGGCTCATGGCCTGGCTCGTGCTGCACACGGGCTGGCACGCCTGGCTGGGCGTGCCCGACGACACCGCCTGACCGGCGCAGGGGCCCGGTCCGCGCGGGTCGTCAGGCGACGAGGCCCCGCGCCCGCAGCTCGAGCGTGAGGTCCTGGGGCCGGCTCGCCGCGGCCACCGCCTCCTGGGGCGTCACGGCCCCGTCGGCGACCAGCGTCAGCAGGTGCTGGTCGAAGCTCTGCATCCCGTAGAACCCGCCCTCCCGGACGAGGTCCGCCAGCGGCGGCGCCGTCGCGGGCGCGACGATGGCCTCCGCGACGCGGCCCGTGCCGACGAGCACCTCCACGGCGCCCTGCCGGCCCCGCCCGTCGGCGCGTGGCAGCAGCCGCTGCGACACCACCCCGCGGAGCGACTGCGCGAGGGCCATGCGGACCTGCGCGTGCTCGTGCGGCGGGAAGAAGTCGACGATGCGGTTGACCGACTCGGCGGCGTCGACGGTGTGCAGCGTGGACAGCACGAGGTGCCCCGTCTCGGCCGCCTGCAGCGCGGCCCGCACCGTCTCCACGTCCCGCATCTCGCCGATGAGGATGACGTCCGGGTCCTGGCGCATCGCCGCGCGCAGCGCGACCGCGAAGCCCGCGGTGTCCTGCCGCACCTCGCGCTGCGACACGATGGCCTTCTTGTCCGGGTGCAGGACCTCGATCGGGTCCTCGACCGTGACGATGTTGACCTCGCGCTCGGAGTTGACGAGGTCGACCATCGCCGCGAGCGTCGTCGTCTTGCCCGACCCGGTGGGGCCGGTGACCAGGACGAGCCCGCGGGGCTCCAGGGCGAGGCGCGCGAGGACGGGCGGCAGACCCAGCTCCTCGAGCGAGGGCACCCCGATGGCGACGCGCCGGAAGACGAGGCCGAACGTGCCGCGGGCCTGGTACGCGTTCACCCGGAACCGCCCGACGCCGGGCAGCGAGTAGGCGAAGTCGGCCTCGTGCGTGGTGCGGAAGGTGGTGACGAGCTCGTCGGGCAGCACCTCCTCGAGGAAGCGCGCCGTGTCGCCGGGGCGCAGCTCCGGGGCGTCGAGGCGGCGCAGCCGCCCGTCCACCCGGATGCAGGGGCTGGAGCCGACCTTGCAGTGCAGGTCCGACCCGCCCGTGCCCACGAGCGCGTGCAGGAGCGGCTCCACGGACGTGACGGCGGGCGTCACGAGGGCGGGGACGGTCACGGTCCGGCTGATCGGGCCGCGAGGCCGGGCCCTGAGGGGTCGGCGGGAGCCGTCACCCGGCCGGGCGGGCGGACCGACGGGCACCGGTGGTGTGGGACCATGACAGGAACGCCCGACCGACGTCACGAGGAGGAGCCATGAGCAAGCGAGGCCGCAAGCGCCGCGCCCGCAAGGGCAACGCCGCCAACCACGGCAACCGTCCGAACGCCTGAGCGCCGGCACCACGAGTGCCGCAGGACGACGGAGGCCCGGGTGCGCGAGCACCCGGGCCTCCGTGCATCCTGCCAGCCCCTGCCGACGGGCGGGACGGCTCAGGCGGTCGTCGTGCCCGCCGCCACCCGCAGCGCCGTGATCTGCTCGATCACGCGCAGCCGCAGCTCCGCCGGCGCCTGCTCCCGGCACCCGCGCCGGACGACGACCTTGATCGTGAGGTCGAGGTCCCGCTCGCTGATGCACGGGGTGCAACCGTCGAGGTGGGCGCGGATCCGCGCCGTCTCCTCCGTGCCGAGCTCGTCGTCGAGGTACTCCCAGAGGCGGTCCACCGCCTCCTGGCAGTCGCACCCCGCCGCCGCGGCCTCCACGACGTCGCCGCCGCCCGTCGTCCCCGTCCCGCTCATCGTCCGGCCTCCCCCGCCGACGCACCCGTCAGCCCGCGCTCGCGCGCGTAGTCCCGCAGCTGGTCGCGCAGCTGTGCGCGGCCCCGGTGGAGCCGCGACATCACGGTCCCGATCGGCGTCCCCATGATCTCCGCGATCTCCTTGTAGGCGAAGCCCTCGACGTCCGCGAGGTACACCGCCATGCGGAAGTCCTCCGGGATCCGCTGGAGGGCGTCCTTCACGTCGGAGTCCGCCAGCCGGTCGAGCGCCTCGGTCTCCGCGGACCGCAGGCCCGTGGAGGTGTGCGACTCGGCGCGGGCGAGCTGCCAGTCCTCGATCTCCTCCGACCGGCTCTGCTGCGGCTCGCGCTGCTTCTTGCGGTAGGAGTTGATGTAGGTGTTCGTGAGGATGCGGTACAGCCACGCCTTGAGGTTGGTCCCCGGGCGGTACTGGTGGAAGGCGGCGAACGCCTTCGTGAACGTCTCCTGCACCAGGTCCTCGGCGTCCGCGGCGTTGCGCGTCATGCGCAGGGCCGCGCCGTAGAGCTGGTCGAGGTACTGCAGGGCGTCCTGCTCGAACCGGTCCGTGCGCGCCGCGACGTCCTCCGTCGCGGGGGCGCGGTTGGTGTCCTCGTCGTCCACGGGCTCGACGGCGAGGGCCTCGTCGACGCCCGCGCCGGAGGTCGCGGCGGTCGTCGTGGCGGCGTCGGGCGTCGGGGTGCTCTCCTGGCTCATCGCGACCGAGCGTAGTGCGCGGTCCCAGGCAGCACCCGTCGCACCGGGGGCGGTGAGGGCGGTGGACGCGACCGGGGACGCCGCACCCGCCGTCGGGAGGAGGCCGTACCCGGCGCGCAGGTCGACGAGCACGCGGGCCGCCGGGACGGGGGTGCCGAGGGCGCCGAACGGCGTCGCGGCCCCCGGCGGGGCGAGGGTCGTGGAGTCGATGACCATGCCCTGCCGAACGCCCGGACCGGCGCACCCATTCCCGACGCCCGCCGTTCGACGGGCCGCGCCCTGCCCCGCGCACTACTGTCGGTGGCGTGCTGCTGCGACGCCTCCTCCGTCCCGTGTTCGCCACGTGGTTCGTCGCGCAGGGGGTGGACGTCGTCCGCCGCCCCGCGAGCCACGCCGACGACGTCCGCCGTGCCGTGACCCGGTTCGGCCACCTCCTGCCCGAGGGCGCGGTGCGCGACGCCGTGCAGGGCCGCAGCGCGACCGAGCTGCAGACGCTCGCGCGCGTCCACGGCGGTGCCATGGCGGCCGCGGGCGGCCTGCTCGCGCTGGGCCGTGCGCCGCGCACGTCGGCCGTCGTGCTGGCGCTGCTGACCGCGCCGATCGTCGTCGCCGACCTGCCGGACAAGGCCGCCGACCGCGCGGAGCCGACGAGGGCCCGCGCGCGCCGCGAGCGCATGGTCACGGCGCTGTCCATGACGGCCGGCGCGCTGCTCGTCGCGGTCGACCGCGAGGGCCGGCCGAGCCTCGCGTGGCGCGTCGAGCACGCGCGGGCGACGAAGGAGCTGCTCGCCTCGCAGAAGCGCGCGACCGCCGGGGCGAAGGCCACGGGCACGGTCGCCAGGGCCGCCGGTGCGGCGACCGCGGCGCAGGCGGCGACGAGCGTCCGTGCCGCGCGCAAGAACGCCCGCACGACGGCCCGTGCCGCCGTCGCGGAGGCCAAGGGCTCCGCCAAGGCCGCCCGCCGCGCGACGAAGGTCGCCGCGGCGCAGGCGAAGGCGTCGACGAAGGCCGCCCGCGCGGCGGCCGAGGTCGCCGCCAAGCAGGCGAAGGCCCAGGCCGCGGTCCAGGCGAAGGCCGCCCGCGCCGCGGCGAAGAAGGCCGGCCGCACCTCCGACCGCCGGGCGACGAAGGCGGCCGCGAAGGCGGCGAAGGCCGCCCGCCACCAGGCCACCCATGCGGCCGACGAGGTGCGCGAGGCCGTCGCCGCCTGACGCCCCGCGCGCGCTGCGACGCGCACGACCCGACCGGCCCGGTACGCCCTCGCGTGCCGGGCCGTCGCGTGCCGTGTCACCGCCTCTCGGTAGCCTGCCGCTCATGACCGCCACTCCCCCGGCCGCGCCCGCGGCGACCGTCGTCCCCGACTGGGACGCGCCGACCGCCCCCGGGCCGCTCGCCGCGCAGGTGGAGGTCCCCGGCTCGAAGTCGCTGACGAACCGCTACCTCGTGCTCGCCGCCCTGGCCGACCGGCCGAGCCGGCTGCGCGGCGCCCTCCGGTCGCGCGACACCGACCTCATGGCGGCCGCCCTGCGCGCCCTCGGCACGGGGGTCGACGTCGGGGCCGACGGCACGTGGACCGTCACCCCACCCGCCGACGGCTTCCGCGGCGGGGTGTCGGTCGACTGCGGGCTCGCCGGGACCGTCATGCGGTTCCTGCCGGCGGTGGCGGCCCTGGCCGACGGGCCGGTCCGCTTCGACGGCGATCCCCAGGCGCGGCTGCGGCCGATGGGCCCCGTCCTCGCGGCGCTGCGGGCCACCGGCGTGCGCGTCGACGAGCACGGCGAGCCGGGGCGGCTGCCCTTCACGGTGCACGGCCGGGGGCCGGGGTTCGCCGGCGGGAGCGTGGACGTCGACGCCTCCGCGTCGAGCCAGTTCGTCTCGGGGCTGCTGCTCGCGGCCCCGCGCTTCACGGGCGGCCTCACGCTGCGGCACACCGGCCCCACGCTGCCGAGCCTGCCGCACATCGAGATGACCGTGGCGGTCCTGCGGGACGCCGGCGTGGCCGTCGACGACTCGCGGCCGGCGATCTGGGTGGTGTCGCCCGGCCCGGTCACGGGCGGCGACGTCCGCGTCGAGCCCGACCTGTCGAACGCGGCGCCCTTCCTGTGCGCGGCCCTCGTCGCCGGCGGGAGCGTCGCCGTGCCCGGCTGGCCGGCCACGACGACCCAGCCCGGCGCGCTGCTGCCGGGCATCCTCGAGCGGATGGGCGGCCGCACCGTGCTCGACGCGGGGGTGCTCACCGTGACCGGCACGGGGGCCGTGCACGGCGTGGACCTCGACCTGTCGGCGGCCGGTGAGCTGGCGCCGACGATCGCGGCCCTCGCGGTGCTCACGGACTCCCCGACGCGGCTGCGGGGCATCGCGCACCTGCGGGGCCACGAGACGGACCGGCTCACCGCGCTCGCGGCCGAGCTGACCCGCGTCGGCGGGCGTGCGGAGCAGACCGCGGACGGTCTCGTCATCACGCCGCAGCCCCTGCACGGGGCCCGCTGGCGCACCTACGCGGACCACCGGATGGCCACCGGGGGCGCGGTCGTGGGGCTGCGGGTGCCCGGGGTGCAGGTGGAGGACGTCGCCACGACCGCCAAGACCCTGCCCGGCTTCGTCGACCTGTGGACCGGGATGCTCGCCGGCCGGACGGTCTGAGGCGCGCGGGTGGCGGGACGGCGCACGTACGACGAGCGGGACGTCCGCGTCCGGCCGGGCCGCGGCAGCCGGCCGCGCACGAAGCAGCGCCCGGAGCACGCCGACGCGGACCGGGCGCTCGTCGTCGCGGTGGACCGCGGCCGGTACGGCGTGCTCGTCGACCCCGACGGGCCGGACGAGCGGCGCGCGACCGCCATGAAGGCGCGCGAGCTGGGCCGCGAGCGCGTGGTGCCCGGCGACCTCGTCGACGTCGTCGGGGACACCAGCGGGGCCGAGGGGTCCCTGTCGCGCATCGTGCGGATCACGCAGCGCCGCACGGTGCTGCGCCGGACGGCCGACGACGCCGACCCCGTCGAGCGCGTCATCGTCGCCAACGCCGACCGGCTCGTCGTCGTCACCGCCATGGCCGACCCCGAGCCCCGCACCCGCATGATCGACCGCTGCGTCGTCGCCGCCTACGACGCCGGGATGGACGTGCTGCTCGCCCTCACCAAGGGCGACCTCGCCGACCCCGAGCCGCTCGTCGCGCTCTACCGGCCCGTCGGCGTGGAGGTGGTCGTCACCCGGCGCGAGGTGGACGCCGACGGGACCCGGCGGATCGTCGGGCTCGACGCGCTGCGTGCCGCGCTGGCCGGGCGCACGTCGGTGCTCGTCGGGCACTCGGGGGTGGGCAAGTCGACGCTGGTCAACGCGCTGGTCCCGGACGCGCTGCGCGCGGTCGGGGCGGTCAACGACGTGACCGGGCGGGGGCGGCACACGTCGACCTCGGCCGTCGCGCTGCGGGTGCCGGACGCGGGTGCGCCGACCTGGGTCATCGACACCCCCGGTGTGCGCTCGTTCGGCCTGGCGCACGTCGAGCCCGGGCACCTGCTCGGCGCCTTCGCGGACCTCGCCGCGGTGGCCGAGGCCTGTCCGCGGGGCTGCACGCATGCCGCCGACGCGCCGGACTGCGCGCTCGACGAGTGGGTCGCCGCCGCGACGGGCGACGAGCGCGAGGCCCGGGCCGCGCGCGTCGGGTCCTTCCGCCGCCTGCTGGCCAGCCGGCTGGGCACGACGGACGCCGACGCCGATCCGACGCCGGCGGCCCCGACGACGGCCGACGACGGGCCGGACGCCCGCGGCCCGGCGGGCGCGGACGGCTAGGGTCGCCGCCATGAGCCTGCACTCCGGGTACGAGGACGACCTGCGCCTGGCGCACGTCATGGCCGACCAGGTCGACGCCCTGACGACGTCGCGCTTCCGCGCCCAGGACCTCGCCGTGGAGACGAAGCCCGACCTCACCCCGGTGACGGACGCGGACCGCGCCGCCGAGGAGCTCATCCGGGGGCAGCTCGCGCGCGCCCGTTCGCGGGACGCGGTCGTCGGCGAGGAGCTGGGCGAGAGCGGGCAGGGCCCGCGGCGGTGGGTGGTCGACCCCATCGACGGGACGAAGAACTTCGTGCGCGGGGTGCCGGTGTGGGCCACCCTCATCGCGCTGCTCGACGGCGACCGGGCGGTCGTCGGGCTGGTGAGCGCGCCCGCGCTCGGGCGGCGCTGGTGGGCGGCGGAGGGGACGGGCGCCTGGACCGGGCGCTCGCTGGCCGCCGCGCGTCGGCTGCGGGTGTCCGCCGTGGGCGGGCTCGCCGACGCGTCCTTCTCCTACTCCAGCCTGTCCGGGTGGGAGGAGCAGGGGCGGCTGGACGGCTTCCTCGAGCTGACCCGGCGCGTGTGGCGGACCCGGGCGTACGGGGACTTCTGGAGCCACGTCCTGGTGGCGGAGGGGGCCGTGGACCTGGCCGCCGAGCCCGAGCTGGCGCTGCACGACATGGCGGCGCTCGTGCCCATCGTCACGGAGGCGGGCGGCACCTTCACCTCGCTCGACGGGGTGCCCGGGCCCTTCGGGGGGTCGGCGCTCGTGTCGAACGGGCCGCTGCACGCCGCCGCCGCCGAGCTGCTCGCGCCCGTGCGGCGCGCGCCGGGGTCCGCCCGGCACCTGTAGGACGCGCGGCGACCCGCAGCGAGCGACGCGAGGGGGTGCCCCCCACGGGACCCTCGCCGGGTGCCGTCGCCGGGTGCCGTCGCCGGTGGGGCCTCAGCGCGGGATGTCGGCGACCTCGCTCGCGTCGTACCAGAGCAGGTCGCGCTCGCCGAGCCGCTCGTCGGCCGCGCTGTCGCCCGCGAGCGCCGCGGTGACGTCCGGCGCCGCGGCCGGCTCGTCGACGTGCACGCACACGACCGCGTCCCACGGCAGCGGGGAGCGCAGCGCGACCGCGCTCGGCGGCGCGTCGGGGTCGGGGCGCAGGTCGACGTCGGCGTCGGGCACGTCCGCGGACACGACGAGCCGCAGGCGTGGTGCCGCGCCGTCCGCCGCGAGGCGCACGAGGGCGTCGTCGGCCGCGGCGAGCTGTGCCGAGAACTCCCAGCCCTCGTCCTCGTCGGGCAGCGCGGCGCGCAGCTCCGGGGTCACGGCGTGCGCGCGGCGCGGCGTGAGGGGACCGCGGCCGGGGCCGGTCTCGTCGAGGGTGGCGGGGACGTAGAGGCGCACGCCGTCAGTCTGCCGCAGCGGCGCGGCGGCGGCCGGGACGGACGAGCGCCCGGCCGCGCCGGGCCGCCCCCGCCGCCTCGCGCCGGCGCCCCCCGTGCGTCCCGCCCCGTCCGCCGTCGACGCCGGGCAGGACCCCGGCTGCCGCACCCGCGGAGGGTGCGGGCGTCGCAGGGACGGGGGCGACGAGGCCCGCGAGCCCGACGAGCGCGCGCCGCGCCGGAGAGGCGGGCGCGACCTCGCGCAGCAGCCGTCCGGCCAGGAGCGCCGCGTCGAGGGCGGGGCGGTCCTCGGGGACGAGGACGGCGTCCTGGACGCCGGCGTAGCGCTCCAGCGCCTCGCGCAGCGCACGCTCGCCGCCAGGCCCGGCGGTGGACGACCGGACGCGGTTGAGGACGACGACGAGGCGCGCGCCGGCGGCGGCCGGGCGGCGCGCGAGCTCGTCGAGCCCGCGGACGAGCCGCTGCAGCCCGACCGGGTCGGCGGACCCGACGGCGACCACCGTGTCGGCGGCGTCGAGCGCACCCGTGGTGGCGGCGTTCCGGCGCGGCGCCCGCGTGTCGTAGGAGAGCAGCTCGTCCTCCTCGAGGCAGAACCCCGTGTCGACGACCGTGACCGCCGCGAGGTCGCGCGCCCGGTCCCACACGACGTCCAGCGCCGCCGGACCGAGCTCCGGCCAGCGGTCGGCGCGCGCGAGGCCGGACAGCACGCGCAGCCCGGGCGCCAGCAGCGGGCTGTGCCGGGCGAGGGTCGGCAGGTCGAGCCCGCCCTGCGCCGCGGCACGGGCGGCGGCGGCCAGTCCCGGGGCCTCGTCGAGCATGCCGACCGTCGCGGCCACCGACCCGCCGTAGGTGTCGGCGTCGGCGAGCAGGGTGCGGTGACCGAGCGCCGCGAGCTCGGCGGCGAGCGTCACGGCGACGGTGGTGCGGCCGGGCGCACCCGTCGGGCCCCAGACGGCGACGAGCTGTCCCCGCGCCGGCGGGGGCTCCGTGGGCGCCGCCGGTCGCGAGCCCGAGGAGGCCGGTTCCGCACGGCGCGGCGGGACGGGCGGCGGCGACCACGGGGCGGGCGAGCCGGTTCCCGCCTGCCGGATGTGCCCGCCGGTGGTCCCCGCCGGGTCCGTCGCCTCGCGCCGGGCGAGTGCCGCGAGCACCTCGCGCACGACGGCGTCCGCGGCGGCGTCGTCGCCGGGTGCCAGGACCAGGGCGTCCACGCCCCACGCCCGCAGCCGGTCGGCCTCGCGCTCGTCGCCCGGGGCCGCGACCCCGACGAGGAGCGCGCCCGACCCGCGCAGGGCGGCGAGGGCGTCGTGGTCGAGGTGCGCGAGCGCGCCGGACAGGAGCGCGACCGACCCGAGCCCCGCCTCCGCGGCGGCGAGGAGCTCGGCGAGGTCGGCGCAACGGCGGACGACGTCGAGCCGCGGCGAGCGGCCGGCGGCCGCGACGAGGAGGGCCTCGGCCACCCCCGGCAGCGCGGTGAGCACGGGGACCGTCACGGCGAGGCCGCCCCGTCCGCCGTGGTGGCGCCGGTGGCCGTGGTGGCGACGGCGTCCCCGGTCCCGCCGGGGACGAGCACCACGTCGACGGTCGAGCCGTCCGCCAGGGCCGCGAGGACGGCGGGCAGGTCGGCGGTCGGCACGAGCACGTGCACGACCGTGCCCGTGGCGGCGGCGAGGGCGCCGGAGCCGCGCGTGACCTCCGCGACGGTCAGGCCGGTGGCCAGGGCGACCGGCCTCGCCCGCCCACCGTCGCCGCCCGTCGTGCCCATGCCCGTGCCCATGCCCGTGCCCGCGCCGCCGACGACCGGCACCGGGGGTGTGGCCCAGAGGTCCACGGTCGAGCCGACGACGAGGTCCGCGGACGGCGCGGTCGTCGTGGGGACCGCGACGGGGCGCACGTCGAGCACGGCGCCGGGGACGACGGCCGCCGCGGGCACGAGCTCCCCCTCCCCGACGACGCGCACGACCACGGCGTCCTGCGGCAGGCCCGTCGCGGCCGGGACGTACCGCGCGGCGTCGACGAGCCGCACCTCCTCGACGGCGAGGTCGGCCGCGGCCACCACGTCGCCCGGGACGAGGGTCCCGCGGGCGACGAGCACGGGGACGGTCGCCTGCGCCGAGCGCACGACCCAGGACCCCAGCAGCACCGAGCCGGCGACGAGCGCGATCCCCACCAGCAGCCGGGGGTCGCGCCACCCGGGCCGGCGGAGCCGCACGGCGACCGGGGCCGGCAGGGCACCCGACGGCGTGCCGGGACGTCCGTCCGGACGCAGGTCCGCGCGCTCGAGGGTGGTGGCCATGACGCTCCGGGGGTCTCGGTCCGGCGCCCGTCGGACGGATGGCGGGACGGGCGGCGGGGGCGGGGGGGTCGGGACGCGCAGGTCGCGTCGCGGTGCGATCCGGGCACATCGTGCCGATCCCGGCGCCTCCGCGGGGACGCCCTGTGGACGACGTCGCCCGATCGCCACGCCGTGTCACACTGCGGGGCATGGCCCCGAGGTTCCTCACGCTCGCCGACGTCACGGAGATCCTCAACATCTCCGCGCCGCAGGCGTACGCGCTGGTCCGCTCCGGCGAGCTGCGGGCCCTGCAGATCGGCGGGCGCGGCCAGTGGCGCGTCGAGGCCACGGAGCTCGAGGCCTACATCCAGCGCATGTACGAGCAGACGAGCCGGCGCATCGCCGAGGGTGAGACCACGGAGGTCCCGACCGCTCAGGAGGTCTGACCCAGCGGAGGTCCGACCGATCAGGGGTCTGACCGATCAGGGGGTCTGACCGCCCACCGGCGACCGCGTCGGCGCACCACGCCCTACGGCAGCTCCTCGACGGCGGCCACGGCCGCCGTCGACACGGTCACCGGACCCCGCCGCCCGCCCGCCGCCTCGTCGGGCAGCAGGTCCACGTGGTCGGCGTAGACCGCGTCCAGCCGGCCGACGACGCCGTCCGCGTCGTCCGCGTCGTCGCGCAGCAGCACCCGCACCCGCACGCGGTCGCGTGCCAGCCCCCGCAGCGCGGCCGTCAGGCCGAGCCGACCCTCGACCCGTCCGGGTGGCGCGCCGGCCGCCCGCCCCAGTCCGCGCACGGTGCGCACGGCGGCGAGCACGACGAGCACCCGGCGGTGCTCCGAGGGCGCCAGCAGGAGCCACTCGGAGGCGGCGTCGAGGACGGCGCCCGCCCACGTCCGTGACCCTGCGGTCACGACGAGCGGCGCCCCCCGCGACGCGCGGAGGCGGTCCGCGAGCAGCACCGACGCCCGCTCGGCACGGACGAGGTCGGGGACCGCGACGAGCGCCTCGGCCCTCTCCTCGGCGGCGGCCTGCGCCTCCAGGTCCGCGAAGAGCGCCTCCCACCGCATGCCGTCCACCGTACGGGCGAAATGCGCCCTGCGAGACGGCTGCGGCTGGACCGCGGGCATCGTGGGGCGGTAGACATCGCGCACTGAGAAACAGCAAACAGCATCAAACAACAACGAACGAGACCGGAGCGCATCGTGGTCGTCCCTCACGCCCGTCCGCGGACGAGCACCCTCGTCTGCCGGATGGCGGGCCTGCTGGTCGGTGGAGCCCTCGTCGGAGCGCTCGGTGCGGCCGCTGCCGGCCGTGCCGCCGGGCTGGCACCGACCGTGCTCGTCGGCGGGCCGGCGCTCGCGGTGGACGACGTGGTCGAGCTGCTCGTCCTGGCCGTCGGCGCGGTGGCGGCCGCGTGGCTCGCCGTCTCCACGCTGGTCGCGGCCGCCTGCCTGGTGGTGCGCGTGGCGGGCGGGGCCTGGCGCGGCGGTGAGCGCGCCGTGCAGCGGTGGGCACCGACGGTCGTCCGACGCACGCTCGTGGTCACGGTCGGTCTCGGCCTCGGGCTCGGTGGCGCACCGGCCGCTCTCGGCGCCGGTCCCGTCACCCCGCCCGACGAGCTGGGGTGGGCCGTGAGCGGCCCGCCGAGCGCGACCTCGTCGCCGACCGCCGTCGCGCCGCCGACGCCGACATCGACCACCACCGCGGGCGCGACGACGGCACCCCGGCCGGAGCGCACCGCGTCGCCCCGGCCGACGCCCTCCTCCCCCGCCACCAGGTCCCCGGCACCGACGTCGACCGCCACCGCCGCACCGGCACCGGTACCGCCGGCGGCGTCGACCGGCACGTCGACCGGCACGTCGACCGGCACGTCGACGCCGACCGCGTCCCCCGCACCGGCGGCTCCGCCGTCCGCCACATCGGTCCCGCCGGCCGCACCGCCCGGGACCGCCGCCACGGCGGGACGCGCGACGACGGGAGGACCTCTCCCGAGCACGAGCACCGGCACCAGCACGAGCACCGGCACCAGCACGAGCACCGGCACCGGCCACGGCACCAGCACCGTCGTGGTCCGCGTGGGGGACTCCCTGTGGTCGCTCACCGACGCGCTGCTGGGTGAGGACGCGCCGGGCAGCGCGGTCGCCGCCGCCTGGCCGGCCCTCTACGCGGCCAACCGGGACGTCGTCGGGCCGGACCCGGACGTCCTGCTGCCGGGTCAGGTGCTGCGCATCCCGGCCAACCTCCCCCTTCACGGCTGAGCCAGCCGTACGCCGCCACCGCAGGACGACCAGCGACGCCGCACCACCACGTCGGACCCACCCCGGATCCGACACCCCGATTCCACCCAACCCCTTATCCACACACCGCCCACGCCTGTCCGCACCACGAACGGAAACCCGACATGAGCGTCGCCGACCTCGCCCCCGCCCTCCCGAGCACGGGCACGCGCCCGTCGGACGCAGCCGCCCGCGGCACCACGACGCTCGCCGCGCGCCTCGACGCCCTCGTGCGCCCGCACCTCGTGCCGGTGGCCCCGCCCCGCGCCAGCACGTCGCCGGCCACCGCCGTCGCGCCGGTCACCGCGGTCGAGCAGGTCACCGCGGTCGAGCAGGTCACCGCGGTCGAGCGGATCGCCTCGGTCGAGCCGATCACCTCGGTCGCGCAGGCCGCGCCGGGGCGCGGACGCACCGCGCCGGCCACGGCACGGCCAGGCGCCGACGGCCTCCAGCTGGGCGCGGCCCGCGTCCGCCTGCTGCACGGCGCGCCGGCACCCCGCGGGCCGCGGCAGGGCGCGGCTCCCCTCGTGCCGGGTCCGCCGCCGCGGCTCGCGGAGCGCGTGCGGGCCCTGCGCGTGCACGACGCGGACTTCGAGGGCGAGGTGCTGGAGCAGTCCGACGAGACGCCCGAGCACGACCCGGCGCGCGCCGCCGCCTCCGTGGCCCAGGCCGTCGTTGAGGTCCTCGCCGGGACGCGGCCGGTCGCCCAGCTCGCCCGGTGGCTCGCGCCGGCCGTCTACGAAGAAGTGCGGGTGCGCGCAGGGCTGCAGCTGCGCGTTGCCACGACCAGGACGCGCCGCAGCGCCACCGTGCGCCGCGTACGCGCGGTGCGCGTCTCGGACCGCTCCGCCGAGGCTGCCGTCGTCGTGGCCGAGGGCGACCGGGTGCGGGCCGCCGCGCTCCGCCTCGACGCCCACCGCGGTCAGTGGCGGGTGACCTCGCTGGAGCTGGCCTGACGAGCCGGCGCGGGACCCGACGGGACACCCGCCACCGACCGCGCGTCCGGCCCGACCACTGTCAGCGGCGGCGGCCCTGCTTGGCCTTGCGGCGCGCCTCCCGGTTGCTGCCCCCGTCGGCCGCGGCGTCGGCGCCCTCGGGCACCTCGGTCCGCACGACCGTCCCCGCGTCCCCGTCCACCGACGGCGCCGAGTACTGCAGGCGCACGGGCTCGGGCCCGTCCAGCCCCTTCCCCGTGAGGACCGGCGCCGGCCGGGCCGCGGGCGCAGCCGTCACGGCGGCGTCCTCGTCACCGTCCGCCGCGGTCGCCCCGCCACCGGCCCCGTCGGAGTCCGCGACGCCCGCGACCGCTCCCGCCGCCGCAGCGCCCGCCGCCCCGCCGGACGCCGCCGTGGCCCCGCTCGCCGTGGCACCTGCTGACGTGGCACCTGCTGCCGTGGCGCCGCCGGCCCGCGGCAGGCCGACGCTCGGCGCGGCGCCGACGGCCGATGCGGGCGTCTCGGCCGGGGCCACCTGCACCTCGAGCCGGTAGAGGTAGGAGACCGTCTCCTCCTTGATGGCGTCGGTCATGACGCCGAAGAGCTGGTAGCCCTCGCGCTGGTACTCGACCAGGGGGTCGCGCTGCGCCATGGCCCGCAGCCCGATGCCCTCCTTGAGGTAGTCCATCTCGTAGAGGTGCTCGCGCCACTTGCGGTCGAGGACCGACAGCGTCACGCGCCGCTCGAGCTGGCGCATCATGTCCTCGCCCAGCTGCGCCTCGCGCTCGGCGTAGGCCACCTCGGCGTCGGAGAGGATCTCCCGCTCGATGAGCTCGGCCGTCAACCGTGTCGGGCCACCGGCCTCCTCGACGACCTCCTCCGGCGTGATCGTCACGGGGTAGACGGCCTTGAGCGCGGTCCACAGCGCGTCGAGGTCCCAGTCCTCGGGGCGGCCCTCGGTGGTGCCCGCGGCGATGTAGGACCGCAGGACGTCGGCGCGGAAGTGGGACACCTGCTCCTGCAGGTCCTCGCCCTCCAGCACGCGGCGGCGCTCGTCGTAGATGACCGCGCGCTGCCGGGACAGGACGTCGTCGTACTTGAGGACGTTCTTGCGGATCTCGAAGTTGCGCGACTCGACCTGCGACTGCGCGGACTGGATGCCGCGCGTGACGATCTTCGACTCCAGCGGCATGTCCTCGGGGAAGCCCGCCCGCGTCATCATCTGCTCGGCCAGGCCGGAGTTGAACAGGCGCATGAGGTCGTCCTGCAGCGACAGGTAGAACCGGGACTCCCCCGGGTCGCCCTGGCGGCCCGACCGGCCGCGGAGCTGGTTGTCGATGCGGCGCGACTCGTGCCGCTCGGTGCCCAGCACGTACAGGCCGCCGAGCTCGACGACCTCGTCGTGCTCCGCCGCGACGGCCTCCTTCGCCTTCTCCAGCGCCTCGGGCCAGGCCGCCTCGTACTCCTCGGCGTTCTCCGCCGGGTCGAGCCCGCGCGCGGCGAGGTCCGCCACGGCCATGAACTCGGCGTTGCCGCCGAGCATGATGTCCGTCCCGCGGCCGGCCATGTTGGTCGCGACCGTGACGGCGCCCTTGCGGCCCGCCTGGGCGACGATCGCCGCCTCCCGCGCGTGCTGCTTCGCGTTGAGCACCTCGTGCGGGACGCCCTGCTTCTTCAGCTTGGAGGACAGCAGCTCGGACTTCTCCACGCTCGTCGTGCCGACGAGCACGGGCTGGCCCTTGGCGTGCCGCTCGACGATGTCCGTGACGACCGCGTCGAACTTGCCGTCCTCGGACTTGTAGACGAAGTCGCGCTGGTCGATGCGCTGCATCGGCCGGTTCGTCGGGATCGGCACGACGCCCAGCTTGTACGTGCTCTGGAACTCGGCCGCCTCGGTCTCGGCCGTGCCGGTCATGCCGGCGAGCTTGTCGTAGAGCCGGAAGTAGTTCTGCAGCGTGATCGTGGCGAGCGTCTGGTTCTCCGCCTTGATCTGCACGCCCTCCTTGGCCTCGATGGCCTGGTGCATGCCCTCGTTGTAGCGGCGGCCGGGCAGGATGCGGCCCGTGTGCTCGTCGACGATGAGCACCTCGCCGTTCATGACGACGTAGTCCTTGTCGCGCTTGAACAGCTCCTTCGCCTTGATGGCGTTGTTGAGGAAGCCGATGAGCGGCGTGTTGAGCGACTCGTAGAGGTTGTCGATCCCGAGGTGGTCCTCGACGCGCTCGATGCCGGGCTCGAGGACGCCGACCGTGCGCTTCTTCTCGTCGACTTCGTAGTCGCGCTCGGGCTCGAGGCGTCGCACGACCTTGGCGAACTCCGCGTACCAGCGGTTGATGTCGCCGGAGGCCGGCCCGGAGATGATGAGCGGCGTGCGCGCCTCGTCGATGAGGATGGAGTCGACCTCGTCGACGATCGCGAAGTGGTGGCCGCGCTGGACGAGGTCGTCGGCGGACCACGCCATGTTGTCGCGCAGGTAGTCGAAGCCGAACTCGTTGTTCGTGCCGTAGGTGATGTCCGCGGCGTACTGCTGGCGGCGCTCGGCCGGGGTCTGCCCCGTCAGCACCGTCCCCGTCGTCAGCCCGAGGAAGCGGTACACGCGGCCCATGAGCTCGCTCTGGTAGCGCGCCAGGTAGTCGTTGACCGTGACGACGTGCACGCCCTTGCCGGTCAGCGCGTTGAGGTACGCGGGCGCGGTGGCGACGAGGGTCTTGCCCTCACCCGTGCGCATCTCCGCGATGTTGCCCAGGTGCAGGGCCGCGCCGCCCATGAGCTGGACGTCGAAGTGCCGCTGGCCGAGGGTCCGGCTCGACGCCTCGCGGACGGCCGCGAACGCCTCGGGCAGCAGCGCGTCGAGGCTCTCGCCGTCGGCCAGCCGCGCCTTGAAGCGGTCCGTCTCCTCGCGCAGCTCGGCGTCCGAGAGGTCGACGAAGCCGCTCTCCAGCGCGTTGACCTGCGCGGAGATGCCCGTCAGCTTCTTCAGGACGCGGCCCTCGCCGAGGCGCAGGACCTTCTCGAGGATCGCAGGCACGTCACTCCCCAGGTTCGGGTGTCCCCGGGGCGGGCGCCCCGGGAGCAGCGGCGTCGCCGTCCTGCCGACCACCGGCCGGCACGTGCACGGCGGACGCCGCCCCCATCGTAGGCGAGGCGGCGGACCGCCCGACGAGGGCCGTCGCGAGAACGGGCGCCAGGTCCCCCACCAGGCGGTGCTCGCCCGACGACCGGTCCCCCACCTCCACCTCCCCCAGCCCGAGCCAGCCCGCCACCGCGACGAGCTCGGCCGCCAGCGCGTGGGCGACCTCCCCCGGCCCAGGCCGGGGCGCCCGCCGGTCCGCCGCCGCGGGCCCGACGACCGGCGCGGTGTGCGCGGCGAGCACGCGCAGCACCCCCGCGCCCCGGTCGGCCTTGAGGTCGACGAGGGCCACCACGTGCTCGCCCAGCAGGAACGGCAGCACGTAGTAGCCCCACGTCCGCAGCGGCTCGGGCACGTAGATCTCGATGCGGTAGCGCAGCCCGAACAGCGTCTCGACGCGCCGCCGCTCGAACACGACCGGGTCGAACGGGCTCAGCAGCGTCGCCCCCGCCGCCCGGCGCGGCACGGTGGCGTCGCGGTGGCGCACGACGGCCGTGTCCCAGCCCTCGACCCGCACGGGGACGAGCTCCCCGGCGTCCACGAGGTCGGCCACCGCCGGCCGCACCTGGTCCTGCCGGAGCCGGAAGTGGTCGGCCAGGCACCGCAGGGACGCCACGCCCTGCGCCCGGGCGGCGACGGCGACGAGCGCCCGCACGGCGTCGGCCTCCGCCGGCTCGGGCGCGTCACGCACGTGCGGCGGCAGGACACGCTCCGTGAGGTCGTAGCGACGCTCGAAGGACGCCGTGCGGCTGGCCGCCGCCACCTCACCCGTGAAGAAGAGGAACTCGAGCACGCGCTTGGCGGCCGTCCAGTTCCAGCCCCAGTCCGTGCGCGCCGCCAGGGGCTGGGCCCCGAGCAGGTCGTGCACCTCGCGGGCGGTGAGCGGGCCGCGCTCGGCGACGACCGCGCGCACGTCGGCGAGCTCGGCGGACAGCTGCAGCGGCACGGACCGGATCGACCCCCACGCCTGCGTCCGGTAGGCCCGGCGCCGCCAGCCCAGGAGCGGAAAGGTCGTCACGGGCACGTAGGAGGCCTGGTGCGCCCACGCCTCGACGAGCCACCGCGGCGCCCGGCCCGCGGCGCGGTCGAGCAGGGCCGGGTCGTACGCGCCCAGCCGCGACCACAGCGGCACCAGGTGGGCGCGCGCGAGGACGTTGACCGAGTCGATCTGCAGGACGCCCAGGCGGTCCACGACCGCGTCGACCGCCCGGCCCGTGACGGCGCGCGCGGGGCGCGGTCCGGCCAGCCCGTGCGCCCGCAGGGTCGCGCGGCGCGCCTGCGAGAGCGTCAGCTGCTCCGGGACGGCTGCCATGCCGCCATCCTGCCCGCGACCCCCGACACGCGCCGACGGGCACCGGGCGGCGCCCGGTGCCCGTCGGCAGGTCCGGTCGTGCGGTCGGCGCTCAGCGCGCGGGCACGGCCTCGCGCTCCGGCTCGGCCGGCCGCGGGAGCGGCGCCGCGCGCGTGGCCCCGTCGAGGTCGGCCGGCACGTCGACCCGACCGTCGGCGACGGCGTCCCCGCCGGTGGCCGCCTGCCGCGTCCCCAGCCCCGCGACGGGCATGTCGAGCTTGATGACCCCGTAGGTCCACCCGCGGCGGCGGTACGCCACCGACGGCTGGGCCGTCTCCGCGTCGACGAAGAGGAAGAAGTCGTGCCCGACGAGCTCCATCTCGTAGATGGCGTCGTCCACCGTCATGGGCTGGGCCTCGTGCACCTTCTCGCGGATGACGACGGGCGAGTCGCCCAGCGTCGTCTCCGTGGTGGTGCCGGCCGCCATGCGGTCGGGGGCGGGCTCGGGCGCGGGCTCGACGGGCTCCGGCGGACGCACGTCCATGGGCGTCAGCGGTGCGCGCCCGTGGTGGTCCTTTCGCCGGTCGTGGCTGCGGCGCAGCCGTTCGAGGAGTCGCGCGAGCGCGAGGTCGAGGGCCGCGTTCCTGTCGTCCGCGCACGCCTCGGCGCGGATCACCGGACCCTTGTCGATGACGGTGAGCTCGACGCGTTCGCGCACGCCCGAGGGCTTCGCGTTCGCCTCGTGCGTGACCATGACGTCGATGCGCTGCGCGCGCGGGGCCAGCTGTGCGACCTTGGCCAGCTTCTGCTCGGCGTGCGCCCGGAACTTGGGGAGCACGTCGGTGTGCCGGCCGGCGACCACGATCTCCACGGTGCCTCCATGAGGTGCAGGGGCGGGACCGAGCCCGCCCGCGTTCGGTGTCGAGGGCTGCCCGCAAGGGGCAGGGATGCTGCGTCACCTCCCTCCGGCCGCCGGCACGGGATCCCGGGAGGACCCGGACCTGCGCCGCCGTCGTGGCTGACCTCCACGCTAACCGCCCCCACCCGCACGTCAACCGCAGGTCCGGCGGCTGGGCGCGCCGCGCCACCCCGACGGGCGTCCCCCGCCCGTGGCGCCCGTGCGGGCCCGCCCGGCACCAGGGACCACGGTCCCGGCCACCGCCACCGCGCGGAGGGGCCCGCGAGCCGGCCGGGGCGCCGGGACCGCGCGCGAACCGGGCCGGCACCGGGCCCTCAGGGCGCCGCCGGCGCGGTCGGGGTCTCCGCCCGCGCCGACCCCGGGGGCGGGGTCGAGGCGAGCACCAGCGCGCCGACGACGTCGGCCCCCGCCCGCTCGAGCACCCGCCGGCAGACCGCGAGCGTCGCGCCGGTCGTGAGCACGTCGTCGACGAGCAGCACGCGCGCTTCGTGCAGGTCCGGCAGCCGGGGCACGCGGGCGAGGCGCACGCCGTCGTCGAGGTTGCGGGCCCGCGCCGCACGCCCCAGCCCCGCCTGGTCGCGGCCGCCCCGTCGGACGAGCACCGGTGCCGCCACCGCCGCCGTCCCGCCGTCGCGGCACCCGGCCGCCACCCCCGGCACCAGGCGCCCGACCCGGTGCTCGCCCCGCCGCCGCCGCGCAGCCGCCGTCGACGGCACCGGCACGACGAGGAGCGGCCGGGTCTGACGGCCCTTCCCCGCCGGCCCGACGAGGTCCGGCCCGACGAGGTCCGGCCCGACGAGGTCCGGTGCGACGAGGTCCGGTGCGACCACCGTCGCGGCGTCGCGCAGCAGCGCGGCGAGGAGCGGTGTCAGGTCGGTGCGGCCCCGGTCCTTCCACTGCACGACGACCGCCCGCGCGGGACCCGTCGCGTCCGCCAGCGCCCAGACCGGCGCGCTCGCACCGTCCAGCCGGTCCCAGCGACCCGCCCGGGACTCGCACCGCACCGGTCCGTGCGACCAGGCGGCACGGCAGGACGCGCACCACCGCTCGTCGGGCCGCCCGCACCCGGCGCAGGCGACGGGCAGCAGCAGCCCGAGCAGCTCCGTCCCCAGCCCCGCCAGCAGCCGTGCCAGCACCCGGACCACGACCGCTCGCGGGAGCCCTCCCACCGGCCCTCCCACCGGCCCTCCCACCGGCCCCCCTGCCACTCCTCGTGCCAGCCCTCGCGCGGGTCCCGCCACCTCAGCCATGGCGGCACCCTGGCCCCGTCCGGACGACCGTGACGGCAGCACGCAGCGCTCACGGGACGGGCGCACCAGGTCGCGGGCTGGGGACGGCTCGCGAGGGTCAGCCGGGGTAGGACGGGTCGCGCACGTCCTCCACGCCCGCCACGCGCACCCAGCTCGGTCCGTCGAGCCGGTACAGGCTGCCCTCGGTCGTCGCCGCGAGGAGGTTGCGCCCCCCCCGCCCGGCGGCGACGGCGGCCAGGTCCGACAGCTCCGGCTGCACGACGGTGGCACCCGCGACGGGGACGAGGTGCAGGGCCGGCGCCCCGGTGCTGCGGCCGACGACGGCGAGCGTCGTGGCGTCCACCCACGCCACCGACGTCGCGTCGACCAGCGACGCGCCGACCCGGACGGCCTCGCCGGCCGTCCGCGGCACGCCTCCCTCGTCGCGGACGACGCCGGCCACGTCCACGGCCACGCCGTCGACGCCCTCGCTGACCACGGCGACGCGCGTGGCGTCGCGGGACACGCGCAGGGACCGCACGCGCCGGTCGTCGAGCCAGTCCGCGGTCACCTCGACGACGGCACCGTCGGGCCCGGCCGCCCACAGGCCGCCGCCGTCCCCCGTGCGGGCCGTCCAGGCCCACCCCAGCCGGTCGACGCCCGGGGCGGCCAGGTCGGCGCCCGGCACGAGGACCACGGGCTCACCGCCCGGCGACGGCGCCCGGACGAGACCCGCGTCCGTGAGCAGCACCCGCACCGACCCGTCCTCCGACCGGGCCGGGGACCGCGCGCCGAGCCCCGCGAGGGAGCCGACCTCGTCCACGGGCTCAAGCCCGCCGCCGGCGAGCCGGACGAGCGACCCGTCCTGCAGCATCTCCGGTGCGCCCGACGTCACCACGCCGCTCTCGAGGGCCACGGGGTCCTCGAGCACGACGTCGCCGCTGCTGACCTGCGCGCGGCTGACCCGGGGCAGCGCGAGCGTCGCCTCGAGCTGGGCGAGCAGCAGGCCGCGGTCCGCCTCCAGCACGGCGGCGGGCGGTGCGAGGGTCACCTGCGCGACGCCGGCGGCGTCCACCGGCACCGATCCGACGAGCCGCGCGCCGTCGGGTACCGCCGTGGCCACGGCGTCGCGCAGCCACGGCGACGGACCGGCGAGCAGCGCCTGCACGACCGCCGTGGCGAGGTTGCGCTCGGGGAACCAGCGGACCTCGGGGACGAGGGAGGTGCGGTCGGGCGACAGGAACCACAGCGGTGCGCTGCGGAACTGCGTCGCGAACACGGACCGGGGCAGCACGAGGCCGTCCGGCAGGGACGCGATGCGCCACTCCCCCGAGGCGCCCTGCACGAGCCCGTACGTCACCTGCTGGGCCGCCCCGGCCGCAGCCTCGGCGTAGCGGCCGTCGGCGTCGACGCGCGCCACCACGGGGACGGAGACGGACACCTCCGAGGTCGAGGTCCGCTGCAGGTCGACCGACCCCGCGACGACGACGCCCGCGAGCGGCGACCACTCGGCGCGCGCGTCGCCCGTGAGGAACTGCCGCGCGACGACGAAGTCGTCGCCGAACCCGGCCGCCCCCGCCAGGAGGAAGCCCTGGACGATCTCCTCCGGCTGCGCCCCCTCCTGCGGCCCCTCCGCCAGCACGTCGATGCGGCCGCCCTCGTCGACGGCCACGGCACCCTCCGTGACCGGCCCGCTCGTCGGGATGGACACGCACCCCGCGAGCACGACGAGCAGCGCCGCGACGAGGGGCGCGAGCACGCCGCGGCGCCGGCGCAGCGCGCGGGGACCCGTCGGCGCCCTCACCGGGCGTCCGTCCGCGCGTCGGCCCGCGCGTCGGCCTGCGCGTCGGCCCGCGCGTCGTCGGCCAGCAGCGCCGGCAGGGCCGCGGGGTCCGGACCGCCGCTGCCGGGTGCGGCCGCGGGCGGCGCGGGGGTTGAGTCGTCCTCGGGCTCCAGCGGCAGGGGCGAGAGCCCCAGCCGGATGCCGGCCCGCCGCGGCAGGGTGAGGACGAAGTGGGCGCCGCGTCCGGGTCGTCCCCAGGCCTCGAGGCGGCCGCCGTGCAGGTGCGCGTCCTCCACGGCGATGGCGAGGCCGAGGCCGGTGCCGCCCGTGGTGCGCGCGCGGGCGGGGTCGGCCCGCCAGAACCGGTCGAACACGTGCTGGGCCTCCTGGGCGGTCATGCCGATGCCGTGGTCGCGCACGCCGACCGCCACGGCCTGGTCGTCGGCGGCCACGGTGACGACGACGTCGCTGCCCTCCGCGTGCTCGACGGCGTTGACGAGCAGGTTCCGCAGCACGCGCTCCACCCGGCGCGGGTCGATGTCCGCGACGCACGGGCCCGCGGGGAGGGCGACGGACAGCCACGAGCCGCGCCGTTCGGCCAGGGTCGCGGCGTGCTCGACGGCCCGCACGACGACCTCCCGGACGTCGGCGGCGTCGGCGTCCAGGACCGCGGCCCCCGCGTCGAACCGGCTGATCTCGAGCAGGTCGGCCAGCAGGTCCTCGAACCGGTCGAGCTGCATCGCCAGCAGCTCCGCCGAGCGCTTGACCACCGGGTCGAAGCCCTCGCGCGCCTCGTGGATCATCTCCCCGGCGATGCGGATGGTCGTCAGCGGCGTGCGCAGCTCGTGGGAGACGTCCGAGACGAACCGGCGCTGCACCGCGCCGAGCTCCTCGAGCCGCGCGATCTGGTCCTGCAGGCTGCCCGCCATCTCGTTGAACGCGCGTGCGAGCGTGGCCATCTCGTCCTCGCCGCGCACGGGCAGGCGTTCCGTGAGGTGCCCGTCGGCCAGCCGCTCGGCGACGGCCGCGGCCTGCCGCACGGGGTGCACGGTCTGCCGCGTGACGAGCCACGTGATCGCCCCGAGCAGCCCCGCCAGGGCCACGCCCGCCAGCGCGAGGGTGCGCCACAGCAGGTCCAGCCGCTCCTGCTCGGCCTGGAGGCTGTACAGGAAGAAGAGCTGGTACTGCCCCACCACGGGCACGTCGACCGGCTGCCCGACGACGACGGCCGGCTCCGTCCCGCCGCCCGCGACCGGCAGGGCCACGCTCTGCCAGTGCTGCGCGCCGTCCGTGACGGACTCGCGCAGGGCGGGGCTGACGAGGCCGACGAGGGTCGCGTCGGAGGCGACGGCCCCGACGCGCACCGGCGAGGACTGTCCCGGCGCGCGCAGGAGGAACACCTCGCGCGGCGTGGCACCGCCCGTGCGCTGGGCGCTCGACACGTCGTAGAGCAGCGTCTGCACGTCCGCACCCGTCGTCGCGGTCGAGGAGTCGAAGGTGCCCTGGGCCTGCCGCGTGCTGCGGGCGGCCTCCTGGAGGACCTGCGTGACGCGCGCGTCGAACAGGCCGTCGCGCATCCGCAGGCCGACGTAGGCGGCGACGAGGGCCAGCACCAGCACGCCGATCACCATCGTGGAGGCGATGACGCGCACCTGCAGCGAGGTCCGCCACCGGCGCGCCGCCGCCTGCAGCCGCCGGCCCGTGCGCAGCCGCAGCAGCCGCAGCGCCACCCCCGGCCGCCGCCGGGGGTGCCGGCCCTGCCGTGGAGGGGTCCCCGGTCGCGGCGCGGCTCCCGGCGCCCGGGCCGGGCTCACGCCGCGCCCGCGCCCGCCTTGTAGCCGACCCCCCGCACGGTCACGACGATCTCGGGCTTGTCCGGGTCGACCTCGATCTTGCTGCGCAGGCGCTGGACGTGGACGTTCACGAGGCGCGTGTCCGCCGCGTGCCGGTAGCCCCACACCTTCTCGAGCAGCACCTCCCGGGTGAAGACCTGCCAGGGCTTGCGGGCCAGCGCGACGAGGAGGTCGAACTCCAGCGGGGTCAGCGCCACCGGCGCGCCCGCCCGCACGACGCGGTGCCCGGGCACGTCGATCGTGACGTCGCCGATCGTCAGGTGCTCCGGCGCCGGCTCGTCCGTGCGGCGCAGGCGGGCACGCACCCGGGCGACGAGCTCCTTGGGCTTGAACGGCTTGGAGATGTAGTCGTCCGCGCCCGACTCCAGCCCCAGGACCACGTCGACGGTGTCCGCCTTGGCCGTCAGCATGACGATCGGCACACCGGACTCCGCGCGGATGAGCCGGCAGACCTCCGTGCCGTCCTTGCCCGGCAGCATGAGGTCGAGCAGCACGAGGTCCGGCTGGGTGCTGCGGAACACCGCCAACGCCTCGTCGCCGTCCTCGCAGAACACCGCGTCGAACCCCTCCGACCGCAGGACGATCCCGATCATCTCCGCGAGCGCGGTGTCGTCGTCGACCACCAGCACACGACCTCTCATGGGCGTCATCATCGCACCGGCTCCCGTGCGGACGGCCGCACCGCGCGCGAGGCGCCCGAACGGGGGACGCGACCGGCGCTGGGACGGGCGCACGGGTCTCGTCCCTGCACGGCGACCCGTCCACAGGCTGGTCCCTGTGCAGGTCCGGGCCGGTCGACGGGCCGTCCGTGGCACGATGGCCGCCACCGCACGACGACGGGGACGGCCGGCCGGGCCGCGGACCCCCAGGACCGGAAGAGCGAGGCGCATGAGCACGCCGCCCCAGGACGCACCCCCGCCCCGCTGGACGAGCCCCGGGACGTCGGGCGCGGGCGGCGACGGGGGACCCGGGGCGCCGCCGCCGGGCGCCCCCGCCGTCCCGCCGGTCCCGCCCGTCCCGCCGTCCGCGCCGGGACCCGCCGGGTACGGGCCGCAGCCCCCGGGATACGGGCCGCAGCCCCCCGGGTACGGGCCGCAGCCCTCCGGCCACGGCCCCCAGCCCCCGGGCTACGGGCCCCAGCCGCCCGGCTACGGACCGGCCCCCGCGGGGACGCAGCCGTGGGGCGCGGGCGCGTGGCAGCCGCCGCCCCTGCAGCCCGGGATCGTGCCGCTGCGGCCGCTGAGCCTGGGAGAGGTCCTCGACGGCGCCTTCCGCGCGGTCCGCGCCAACCCGAAGGTCATGTTCGGGCTGGCGGGCCTCGTCGTCACCGTCGCGGTCCTCATCGGCGCCGTGCTGCAGTGGTACCTCGCGCCCTTCCTCGTCGGGGCGCTGGGGGACCTGACGGTCGAGGCCGACCCGACGGCGCTGCCCACCGACCAGTTCGGACCGGTCCTCGGCAGCCTCGTGCAGAGCGTCGTCGTGGGCATCGCCACGCCCGTCCTCACCGGGCTCGTCATCGTCTCGGTCAGCCGGTCCGTGCTGGGCCAGCGCATCGAGCTGCGGGAGGCGCTGCGCCAGCCGCGGGCGTGGTGGGTCCTGCTGTTCACGCTCGTGCAGGGCGCCGCCCTCGTCCTCGTGGTCGGCGGCTGGGTGGCGGGTGTCGTCGCGCTGGCGCAGGTCTCCGAGGGCGGTGCGGTGGCCCTCGGCCTCGTCGGGGCCCTCGCCCTGCTCGTCGTGTCCGTCTGGGTCACGGTGCGGGTGCTCCTCGTGCCGCCGGCGCTCGTCCTCGAGGGGGGTCGGTTCTGGCCGAGCGTGGCCCGGGGCTGGCGCCTGTCCCGCGGCAGCTTCTGGCGCCTGCTCGGCACCTACCTGCTCGTCTCGCTGCTCGTCGGCATCGTCGCGCAGATCGTCCTCACGCCCGCGGGCGTGCTGGCCGCGGTGCTGGGCGCGGGCCTCGGCTCGGGCACGTACCTGGCGATCACGTCGGTGTTCACCGTCGTGGCGACGACGCTCGCGGCCACGTACCTCGCCGCGGTCGTGGCGCTCCTCTACGTCGACGTACGCATGCGGCGCGAGGGGCTCGACATCGAGCTCGCGCGGGCGGCGGCGGGCGGCGCGTGACGCCGGCGTGAGCGTCCTGACCGTCCTGCCCGGCGTCCTGCCCGGCGTCCTGCCCGGCGCGCTGCCCGGCGTCCTGCCCGGCGTCCTGCCCGGCGTCCTGCCCGGCGTCGTGCGCGCTGTCCCGGTCGACCCCGACGCGCCCACCGCCCGCCGGTGGCTCCTCGAGGAGCTGAGCCGGCCGGACTACGACCAGCAGCGCTCGCTGCTGGCCGTCCTGCTCGAGTGGCTGCAGGGGCAGCTCGAGGGGCTGCGGGTCGTGGGGCTGCCCTCGGGGTGGGCGCTGGCGCTGACGATCGCCGCGGCGGTGCTGCTCGCCGCCGTCGTGCTGTGGGTGGCCGGGCCCGTCCGCCGGTCCCGGCGCACCGCACTGCCCCGCGGCCTGCGCGCGGCCGACGACCGCCGCGACGCCGCGGCCCTGCGCGCCGCCGCCGACGCCGCCGAGCGGGCGGGCGACCACGCCCTGGCCGTGGCCGAGCGGTTCCGCGCCGTCGTGCGCGGCCTCGAGGAGCGCACCGTGCTCGACGAGGTGCCCGGCCGGACCGCCGCCGACGCCGCCCGCACCGCCGGCCGCCGCCTGCCCGCCCTCGCGGCCGACCTGCTGGCGGGCAGCGGCACCTTCGACGCCGTCGTCTACGGCCGCGTCCCCGCGGGGCCGGACGACACCGCGGCCCTGCGGACGCTCGACGAGCGGGTCCGCGCCGCGCGGCCGGCGCCGCCCGGGCAGACCGCCGCACCCGCGGACCTGGTGGCGCCGTGAGCACGACGAGCACGACCTCCGCCCCCACCGAGGCCGCCTCCGCCGGCGCCGCCTCCGCCGGCGCCGCCGCCCCCGCCGGTCCCCCTGCGGACGCCGGGCACGTCGTCGGCGACGGGACGACCGCCCGCAGCCGGGCCGCCGCCCGCTGGCGGCGGGCACGGTTCCCGCTGCTCGTCGTCGCCGGGCTCGTGCTGCTCGGGGTGCTGCTGTCGCTGCCCGAGCCGCGGACCTCGCCCGTCCCCCTCGCGCCGGACAACGTGGAGGAGAACGGCGCGCGGGCCGTCGCCGAGGTGCTGGGCGACCAGGGCGTCGACGTCACCTACGCCCGCACCACCGCCCGGGCGGTCGCCGCGGCCGGGCCCGGCACCACGCTGCTCGTGACGTCTGACGTCCTGCTCACCGACGCCCAGGTCGACGCGGTCGGCGGCACGGGCGCGGACCTCGTCCTCGTGACGCCCGGGTTCTCCCTCCCGCTGCTCACGGACGCCCTCGAGACCGCGTACGGCATCTCCGGCGCGCCGACACCCCGGGAGGCGGCGTGCGCCGACCCCGACGCCGTCGCCGCGGGGACGGTCAGCGCGGCCGGTGGCGTGCGTGCCACGGCGGCGTCGTCGGACGCGGTCGTGTGCTTCCCCGACGCGGACGGCGCGGGCGCCTACGCGACCGTGACCCGCCCGGACGGCACCCGCCTGACCGTCCTGTCCGACCCGTCGCTGCTCACCAACGACGCGGTGCTCGACGAGGGCAACGCCGCCCTCGCGCTGCGGGCGCTCGGCCGTCAGGCCTCGCTCGTCTGGTACGTCCCGTCCTTCGACGACCTCGGCGTCGACCCGACGGGCGACGACGGCGTGGGCGGGTCGCCGGCGGAGCTGCTGCCGCCTGCCGCCGGGCCGCTGGCGCTGCAGGCGCTGCTCGTCGTCGTCGTCGCCGCGCTGTGGCGGGCCCGGCGGACGGGCCGCCTCGTCACGGAGCCGCTGCCCGTCGTCGTCCGCGCCGCCGAGACCGTCCGCGGCCGCGGCCGCCTCTACCGCCGGGGGCGCTCCTACGGGCGGGCCGCCGCCGCCCTGCGCGCCGGGTGCGCCGCGCGCTGCGGGGCACGGCTGGGCCTGCCGCGGGCGGCGCCGGCCCCGGCCGTCATCGACGCCGTCGCCCGTGCGACCGGGCGCGACCGCGGCGTCGTCGAGGCCCTGCTGTACGGCCCCCCGCCCCGCGGGGACGCGGCCCTCACCCGCCTGGCCACCGACCTGGACCACCTGGAGAGCGAGGTCAACCACCCGTGAGCGAGCACCCCACCCCGCCGCCGGCCGACGCCGGGGCGACCGCGGCCCCGCCGGCGGAACCGGTCGCGCCGACCCCCGCTGCGCCGGGCCCCGTCGCACCGGGCCCCGTCGCGCCACGGCCCGACGAGGCGCTGCGCGGCACCCTGGCCGCCGTGCGCACGGAGGTCGGCAAGGCCGTCGTCGGGCAGGACGCCGCCGTGACGGGCCTGGTCATCGCGCTGCTGTGCCGCGGGCACGTGCTGCTCGAGGGCGTCCCGGGCGTCGCGAAAACCCTGCTCGTGCGGTCCCTGTCGGCCGCGCTCGACCTGGGCACGAAGCGGGTGCAGTTCACGCCCGACCTCATGCCCGGCGACGTGACGGGGTCGCTCGTCTACGACGCGCGCACCGCGGAGTTCTCCTTCCGCGAGGGCCCGGTGTTCACGAACCTCCTGCTGGCCGACGAGATCAACCGCACGCCGCCGAAGACGCAGGCCTCCCTGCTGGAGGCCATGGAGGAGCGGCAGGTGACGGTCGACGGCACCCCGCGGCCCCTGCCCGACCCGTTCGTCGTCGTCGCCACGCAGAACCCCGTCGAGTACGAGGGCACCTACCCGCTGCCCGAGGCGCAGCTCGACCGCTTCCTGCTCAAGCTCGTCCTGCCGCTTCCCGAGCGGCACGACGAGCTCGAGGTGCTCGCCCGGCACGCCGCCGGCTTCGACCCGCGCGACCTGCGGGCGGCCGGGGTCCGGCCGGTCGCCGGCGCCGACGCGCTGGCGCGCGCCCGCGAGGAGGTGACGCGCGTGCAGGTCTCGCGCGAGGTCCTCGGCTACGTCGTCGACCTCTGCCGGGCCACGCGCGAGTCGCCGTCGCTGGCGCTGGGCGTCTCCCCCCGCGGTGCGACGGCGCTGCTGGCCACGTCGCGGGCCTGGGCGTGGCTGTCGGGGCGCGGGTTCGTCACGCCCGACGACGTGCAGGCGCTCGTGCACCCGACGCTGCGGCACCGGGTGGCGCTCCGGGCCGAGGCCGAGCTCGAGGGCGTGAGCGCCGAGAGCGTGCTCGACACGGTGCTGGCCTCCGTGCCGGTGCCGCGCTGAGCGGGGCCCGCCCGTGGTGGTGACGGGGCGCGCCGTCGCGCTCGCCGGGGTCGGCGCGCTGGCGGTGCTCGTGCTGCCCGCGACGGTGACCGTCCTGGCGTGGGCCCTCGTCGTCGTGCTCGCGTGCGGCCTCGACGTCGCGCTGGCCGCCTCGCCGCGCCGTGTCGCCGTGCGCCGCGACGTGCCGGGCTCCGTGCGGCTCACGCAGGCCGCGACGTGCACCCTCACCGTCACCAACGTGGGCCCGCGGCGGCTGCGGGGGCTGGTCCGCGACGCCTGGCAGCCCTCGGCCGGCGCGCAGCCGGACCGGCACCGCCTCGACCTGCCCCCGGGCGACGGTGCGCGGCTGCGCACGCCGCTGCTGCCCACCCGCCGCGGCGACCGGCGGGCCGACCTCGTCACGGTCCGCACCCTGGGACCGCTGGGCCTGGCCGGGCGGCAGGCGTCCCTCGACGTGCCGGCCCGGCTGCGGGTGCTGCCGGAGTTCGCCTCGCGCCGGCACCTGCCCAGCCGGCTGGCGCGGCTGCGCGAGCTCGACGGGCGGTCCGCCGTCCAGGTGCGCGGCGCGGGCACGGAGTTCGACTCCCTGCGCGAGTACGTGCCCGGCGACGACGTGCGCTCGGTCGACTGGCGGGCCACGGCCCGGCGCGCCGACGTCGTGGTGCGCACGTGGCGGCCCGAGCGGGACCGACGGGTCCTGCTCGTGCTGGACACCTCCCGCACGTCGGCGGGCCGCGTCGGCGACGCCCCGCGGCTGGACGCCTCGATCGAGGCCGCGCTGCTGCTGTCCGCGCTGGCGGCGCGCGCCGGCGACCGCGTCGAGCTCGTCGCCTTCGACCGGCGGGTCCGCACCCGCGTCGTCGGCGCCTCGGGCCCCCGCCTGCTGCCGGCCATGGCCGACGCGCTGGCGGGGGTCGAGCCGGCGCTCGTCGAGACGGACTGGCCGGGCGCGGTGGCGCAGGTGCGGGAGCGGCTGAGCCGCCGGGCGCTCGTCGTGCTGCTGTCCGCGCTGGAGCCGTCCGCCGTCGAGCAGGGGCTCCTCGGCGTCGTCGGGCCGCTGGCGCAGCGGCACCAGGTGGTGCTCGCCTCCGTGCAGGACCCGGAGGCGGAGACCCTGCGCCAGGGCCGCGCCGACGTGTCCGAGGTGTTCGACGCGGCGGCGGCCGAGCGCGCCGGGCTCGAACGGGCCGCCGTCGCCGTGCGCCTGCGGCAGCGCGGCGTCGAGGTCGTGGACGCGCTCCCGGACGACCTCGCGCCCGCCCTGGCCGACACCTACCTGCGGCTGAAGGCGGCCGGCCGGCTCTGACCCGGCCCCGGACCCGGACCCGTCGACACGACGGGTGCGGTCAGCCGGGGTCGACCTCCGGGTGGCGCCGCAGCCAGGCGGCGACGAACGGGCACCGGGGGTCGACCGTCCAGCCGCGTCCCCGCGCGTCGGCCAGCGCCTGCTCGACGAGCGCCGACCCCACCCCGCGCCCCTCCACCCCGTCGTCGACGAGGGTGTGGGCGAAGACCGCCCGGTCGCCGTGCCGCTCCACGACGAGCCGCCCGACGTCGGTCCCGTCGAGCGCTGCGAGGTACTGCGAGCCGTCCTCGTCCCAGCGCACGGCCACCCCGGACGCGTCCCGCCCGTCAGCCTGCCCGTCCGCCTGCCCGTCCGCCTGCCCGTCCGCCTGCCCGTCAGCCATGTCGTCGCCCTCCGTCCGCCGGCGGCACACCGCGTGCCGCCGCCCGGTGACGCTACGCCCGCGCCGTGTCGGCGGCCGGTCGTACGGTGCGGTCGTGGGGTCCGGAGACGACCAGGACGACCAGGACGACCAGGACGACCAGGACGACCGGCGACCGGCGACCGGCGACGGCAGGGTGGTGGTGGCGTGGACGAGCCGCTGACGACGCGCGTGCTGGGTCGCACCCTCCTGGCCCGGCAGCACCTGCTGGCGCGCACGGACGCCGACCCCCTGTCGGTCGTCGGGCACCTCATCGGCTTCCAGTCGCAGAACCCGTCGTCGCCCTACGGCGCGCTGTGGGCACGCGTGGTCGGGTTCACGCACGCGGCCCTCGCCGACGCCACCGCCGACGGGCGCGTGCTGCGGCTCGCCGTGGTGCGCAGCACCGTGCACGCGGTGCTGGCGCAGGACGCGGCGGCGCTGGCGGTCGTGTCGGCCCCGCGTCTCGAGCGGGACCTCCTGGGGACGGCCGACCGGCGCGCGGGACTGGCCGGGACGGACCTGGCGGCCGTGGCGCGCGACGCCCGCGAGCTGCTGGCCGCCGCCCCCCTCACCGCGGCCGAGCTGGGGCCGGCGCTGGCCGCCCGGGGGCACGCCGGGGACCCGGCGCACCTCGCGATGGTCGCGCGGTGCCTGCTGCCCCTCGTGCAGGTGCCTCCGCGCGGGGTGTGGCGCTCCCCGGCCCGCACGCGGTGGCGGCCGCTGGACGTCCCCGCCGGGCTCGAGGAGCCCGACGTGCGCCGCGCCGCGCTCGAGGGCTTCGTCGAGCGCTACCTCGCCGCGTACGGCCCCGCGTCGGTGGCCGACCTGCAGACGTGGTCGGGCCTCACCGGGCTGCGGGCGGTGGTCGACGGCATGCGCGAGCGGCTCGTCGTCCGCCGGACCGCCCCGGGGGTCGGCACCGCCGCCGGCAGGGAGCTGCTGGACGTGCCCGGTGCCGCGCTCGCCCCCGGGGACGTGCCGGCGCCCGTGCGGCTGCTGCCGGACTTCGACGACGTGCTGCTCTCCCACGCCGACCGGACGCGGGTCGTGCCGACGGAGCTCCGTCCGCACCTCGCGAGCCGCAACGGGATGCCCCCGGCGACGGTGCTCGTCGACGGCGTCGTGGCCGGCGCCTGGCGCGTCGTGCGGGAGCGGACCGGTGCCCGCGGGGCCCGCCGGGAGCGGGCCGTGCTGCACCTGCAGCCGTGGTGCCGGTGGACGGCGGCGCAGCGGGCGGAGGCGGTCGACGAGGCCGGCCGCGCGGTCCGGTTCTGGGCCGACGACGCGGACGAGCACGCGGTCGTGCTCGACGAGGGGCCGTGACCGGCCGGCCCGACCCGCACCGCACGCCGGGGCGGACGGCGCCGCGCGTCAGCCGCTGACGGACGCCCGGTAGCCGGCGCGGTCGTCGTCGAGGTCGCCCGTCGCCCCGGCGCGCACGGCGCGACCGCCGACGACGAGCGTCCATGCCCAGAACAGCGCCAGCGCCACGGCGCCGATGACGATCTTCAGCCACCACGGCAGCCCCGAACCGGTGACGAACCCCTCGATCGCCCCCGACACGGCCAGCACGAGCACGAGCCCCACCGCGACGGTGACGAGCGCCCGGCCCTCCTCCCCCAGCGCCCGGGACCGCGGCCGCGGCCCGGGGTCCACCAGCGTCCAGAACAGCCGCAGCCCGGCACCACCGGCGACGAAGACCGCGGTGAGCTCCAGCAGCCCGTGCGGGGCGATGAGCTGCAGGAACAGGTCCAGCTCGCCGTAGGCGGCCATGAGCCCGCCCGCGGCCCCGACGCCCACGGCGTTCTGCACGAGCACCCACAGGGGCAGGACACCCGTGATGCCCGTGCCGATGGTGAGCGCCGTGATCCACGCGTTGTTCGTCCACACCACCGCCGCGAACCCGGCGCCGGGGTCGTAGTACTCGGCGAAGGCCGTGCGCACGTACTCCTCGCGCGCCTGCGGGGTGCCCATCGTGGCGAGGACGTCCGGCTGCGTCGCCACCCACCACCCGCTCACGGTGCCGAGCGCGAGGAAGGCGACCATGACGCCGACCGTCCACCAGCGGTTGCGGTACAGGGCCGCCGGCACGTCCACCCCGAGGTAGCGCACGACGTGCCGCCACGACGGCTCCTGCGCCCCCGCGATCCGCGACCGCGACCGCGCCAGGAGCTGCGAGAGCCGGGTGACCGTCTCCGGGTCCGGCGCCCCCGACCGGACGGCCGAGAGATCCGTGGCCGTGGCCTGGTAGAGCCGCACGAGTTCGTCGGACTCCTCGCCCGACAGCCGCCGCCGCCCCGACAGCGCACCCAGCCGCGACCACTGCTGCTCCCGGGTCGCCACCAGCGCGTCGAGGTCCACGCGCCCAGCCTGCCAGACGCGGCGACGCACGCGGCGGCCGCCGTCCACCGCCCGGGTGCACGGACGTCCCGCGGGTCCCGCGCGCTGCCTAGAGTGGGTCCGCGGCCGGCGACAGGGACGGCCCGGACGAGGGGACGCGCGTGGACGACGGCATCGTCACCGGCGAGGGCGTGCTGCTCGACACCCGTCCGGCCTCGTTCGCCTCGCGCCTCCTCGCGGCGCTGCTCGACCTGGTCGTGCTGGGTCTCGTGGCGATCGGCGTGCTGGTCCTGCTCTCGACGAGCGGGTGGGAGCCGTCGTCGGACACGGTCCGGGTCCTCGGGGTCGTCGTCGTCGCGGGGGTGCTCGTCGTGCTGCCGACCGCGGTGGACACGCTCACCCGCGGGCGGTCCCTGGGCAAGCTCGTCGTGGGCATCCGCATCGTCCGCGACGACGGCGGGCCGATCACCCTGCGGCAGGCGCTGGTCCGCGCCCTGGTCGGGGTGCTCGAGCTGTGGTTCACCGCCGGGGTGGTGGCACTCCTGACCTCGATGCTGCACCCGCAGGGCAAGCGGCTCGGGGACCTCCTGGCCGGCACCTACGGCGCCCGCGTGCGCGGCCGGACCCGGCGGCCGGCGCCCGTCCCCATGCCCCCGCACCTGGCGTGGTGGGCCGGGACCTCCGACGTGGCGCGGCTGCCCGACGGGCTGGCCCTCGCCGTGCGGCAGTTCCTCGCGCGCGCGGCGAGCCTGCACCCCGCGTCGCGCGTCGAGCTGGGCACGCGGCTGACGGCCGAGGTGCAGCGCCACGTGCGACCGCTGCCCCCGCCGGGCACGCACCCGGAGGACTTCCTCGCCGCGGTGCTCGCCGAGCGCCGGCGCCGGGAGCTGCTCGCCTCGCAGCGGGCCGCCGCGCGCGACGCGGAGGAGGCCGCGCTGCTGCGCCGGCTGCCGCACGGCGTGCCCGACCCGGTCGACTGACGCGACCGGTGCTCCAGCCGAGCACCGCCTCCGGCGTCGGCACGCCGGGGCGTCCCCCGCCTCAGGCGCGGGCGGCCCGCCGCAGGTCCGGCTCGAGGTAGATCGTCGTCGCGATCGGCACCGCCTCGCGCACCCGCCGCTCGGCGGCGTCGATCGCGGTGGCGACGCCTGCGGCGGTGTCGCCGGCCGCCACCTCGATCTTCGCGGCGACGAGCAGCTCCTCGGGGCCGAGGTGCATCGTCCGCAGGTGGATGACGGAGGGGACGTGCTCCCCGACGAGCGCCTCCCGCACCCGCGCGACCGTGCCGGGGGTGGCCGACTCCCCCAGCAGCATCGACGTGGTCTCCACGGCCAGCACCGCCGCGATGGCCACGAGCAGCAGCCCGATGCCGGCGGAGCCCACCGCGTCCCACCGGCCGTCGCCGGTGAGCAGCGTCATCGACACCCCGAAGAGCGCCACGACGAGCCCGACGAGCGCGCCCGAGTCCTCGAGCAGCACCACCGGCAGCTCCGGGGCCTTGGCGTTGCGCACGTACTGCACCCACGACTGGCGCCCGCGCACGCGGTTCGCCTCGCGGCGGGCGGTCCGGAAACTCAGGCCCTCCATCACCATCGCGGCCAGCAGCACGACCACGGGCACCCACTGCCAGGAGGTGATGGGGTGCGGGTCCGTGAACTTCTCGTACGCCTCGATCAGCGCGAAGAGGCCGCCGAGCGTGAACAGCACGATCGCGACGATGAAGGCGTACATGTACCGCGCCCGGCCGTAGCCGAAGGGGTGCTCGGCGTCCGCGGCACGGCGCGCCCGCCTCCCGCCGACGAGGAGGAGCAGCTGGTTGCCCGTGTCGGCCAGGGAGTGCACCGACTCCGCCAGCATCGAACTCGACTGCGTGAGCAGGAACGCGACGAACTTCGTCACCGCGATCCCGAGGTTCGCCAGCAGCGCCGCGACGATCGCGCGGGTCCCGCCGCCGTGGGCCACGCCCGTCGCCCGTCCGCGACCTAGCGCGCGACCGGACGGGCTTCGTCGGCGAGGAGCACCGGGATGCCGTCACGCACGGGATAGGCCAGCGGGCGCTCGCCATCGGTCGAGACCAGCTCCGGAGAGCCGTCCGGGCCGACGGAGTCGATGAGCGGGGCGCCGGTGACCGGGCACCTCAGCAGGTCCCGGACCCAGGGCTCGAGCGACGTCGCGGGAAAAGGGATGAATGCCACGGGCAGGAGCCTACGTCCACGACGCGCAAAGCGCCGCGCGCGCCCCCGGGTCCTTCCGCCGAGCCGGGAGGTCGTGCCGACGCCCGTGCTCCGCCCGTGGACGCCCGCGGGCTCAGCCGGGCGCGGACGGGCCCAGCGCGCTGCCGGGGTCGAGCGGGGTCCCGTCGCCGTCCACCGCGAACCAGCCCGTCGTCTCGCACCGCGGGCAGGAGACGTAGACCGCGGGCACCCCCGACGGCAGCGCCATCCGGATCCGGGTCAGCCGGTCGTTGCCGCAGGTGCGGCACGTCCCGGTGCCCGGCACCAGGCCGAGCAGGGGCTGCGTGACCGACCCCAGCGGCTCGGGCGGCTCGTCGGCCTTCCGGCGGCGCGGCACGTCAGCCCTCGTCCTGCCGGACGACGCGCAGGTGCCCGCGCCGCTGCTCCAGCCCGGCCCCGAGCCCGCCCTCGGCGGCGCCGAGCAGGGTCGCGGCCGGCTCGGCGACGAGCGCGGCGGCCGGTCCCGGCCGTCGGCCCGCCTCGCGCACGGCGTCAGCCAGGGCGACGAGGTCGTCGGTGCTGGGCGCGGTCGGCGCGAACTCGGGCATGAGCCGGACGACCTCCCAGCCGCGCGGGGCGGTGAGGCGCTCGGCGTGCTCGGGGCACAGGTCGTAGGAGTGCGGCTCGGCCAGCTGGGCGAGCGGGCCGAGCACGGCCGTCGAGTCGGCGTACACGTAGGTCAGCGTCGCCGCCGCGGGACGGTCGCACGCCGTGCGGGAGCACGTCCGGACGGATCTCACGTCCTGACGGTACCCCGGTCCCCGGCTCCGTCGCCGCTGCCCGGTCGCCTCCCCGCCGGCTGCACGCGACCGACCGGGCACCGGGGCTAGAGTCGGCCCCCGTGAGCAGCGCGGGGCAGCACGGGACGACCGGGGGGCGGGGCGGCTCCCGCCGCCCGCACGGCCAGCCCGCTGACCCCGGCCGCGAGCCCGACCGCGACCCTCGCGCCGGCGCCGGCCGGGGCGGGTCGGCGCTGCCGGCCGCCCGGGCCACCGCCCCCGGCCCCCTGCCGGCCCGCCGGCGCGACCGCCGCGGGCGCGGCCTGCGCGGGCCGCTCCTGCCGCCGACGCTGCCGGCCTACCGCACCCGGGCCCAGCGCTTCGACGACCTCGTGCTCGACGCGGTGGAGCACCTCGAGCGGCGCTGGTCGGGCGAGCTGGACGGCGCCGAGTTCGCCGTCGAGGACGTGCCGCCCTCCGACCCGGCCCCCTGGGAGCACGGCGGTGTGCCCCTGGGCCGGTGCTTCCCGCCGGACGCCGGCATGCCGGCGCGCGTGGTCGTGTACCGCCGGCCGGTCGAGGCGCGCGCGCACGACGCCGACGACCTGGCCGACCTGGTGCACGACGTCGTCGTCGAGCAGGTCGCCCTGCTGCTCGACCGGGACCCCGAGGAGCTCGACCCGGGGTACGGCGGGCCGGACTAGGGGCCGCCCGGCCCGCCGCGGCGGGTCGGGCGCTCAGCCCAGCCCCGGGCCGCGCGCGTCGGCCACCGCGACGGCGCCCTGCGCCGCGGGGGCGGGCACGGGCTGCAGCACCGACACGAACGTCCCGTGCTCGCGCTCCTGCGTGACGACGGCGGCCCACGCCGGCGCGGTCCCGCCGGCGGTGCCGTCCGCCACGCGCACCCGGACCGCGACCGTGCCGTCGGGCAGGCCGCCGGCGTCCACGGGCACGCCGGTCCCGGCACCCAGGCGCAGGTCGACCGTGCCGACGACGCGGCCCTGGGCGTCGAGGCCCTCGAGGACGCCCGTGACGTCGGGCGCCGCGGCGGCGGCGTCCTCCGCACCGTCAGCCGCGTCCGTCACGTCGACGGGGAGGCCTTCGGCAGCGACGTCCAGCGGCACCGGGTCGAGCTCGCCCGCCGGCACCGCGGCGAGGACCACGCGCGCCGTCGTCCCGGCCGGGAGCGCGACGACGGCGTCGGCGGCGGGCGTCGTCGACGCGACCCACGCGCGCTCGAGCGTGCTCGTGGCCGGGTCCAGCGGGTCGGCCGCGCCGGGACGCGTGACGAGCGCGCCGGCGACGACGGGGGCGTCGGCGTCGACGACGACCGTCCAGGCGCCCGCGGGCAGCCCGGCGAGCGGCACCTCCACCACCTCGCCGGTGGCCAGGGACGCGGTGTCGGCACCCGCCAGGGTCGCGGGCCCGTCGGGCCCGAGCAGCGTGATCCGCGCCGTCGTCGCCCGCTCCGGCGCGAGCAGCCGCAGCACCGGGCCGTCCGCGTCACCGGCCGCGGTGGCCAGGACGTCGAGCCCGGGCAGCACCTGCCGGGTCGCGGGCGCCGCACCGGGCACCACGAGGTCCGTGCCGCCGGCGGTGAAGCCGCGCAGCCGGCTGTCCTGGACGTGCGCCGCCACACGCCCGCCGTCGGCCACGAGGTGCAGCGCCAGCAGGCGCTGCGGGTCGAGGACGCCCCCGAGCGGGAGCCGCTCCTCCGACCGCGGCGCGAGGACGAGCCCGTCCGTGCCGGGCGTGAGCGGGCCGGACGCGCCCCAGGCCGACAGGCCCACGGTGACCGGCGTGCTGCCGGGGTTCTGCACGACGAGGACGTCGGTGCTGTCCAGCTCGGTGGCACCGCCGACCAGCCAGAGGTCGGCCGCCGGCCGCCGGCAGGACGCGGCGGCCAGCCCGCGCAGGTCCCCCGCGGCCGTGACGGTCGACGTCGTGCCCGCGGCGACCGCGGCGGCCGCTCCAGGTGCGGCGCGGAGCACCACCGGCGCCTCCGGCCCGGTCAGGACCGCGGACCCGCCGCCGGCCGGCAGGCCCGCGAGCGTGGCGGTGCCGTCCAGCCCCGTCACCGTGCCGGGCCCGGGGCCCGTGCCGTCGGCGGCCGTCACCAGGTCCACCGACGTCTCCGGGGCGACCGGCGTGGGGTCGAAGGCCGCGTCGCCACCCGTGCCCTCCGGCTCGACCAGCGGCCCCGCGCACACGAGCACGGTGTCCGTGGCGCCGACGCCCACGGCCCGCGCACCGGCGCCCGGCGGGACGGCGGCGTCCGCCGCGTCCGTCATCCGGGTCCCCCCGACGACGACAGCCGCCGCGAGCGCGAGCACGCCGAGCCCCGACACCACCCGCAGCCCGCGCCCGCGCGGGCGCTGCGGCGCGGGCGCGTCGTCGTGCCGGTCGTCGTGCCGGTCGTCGTGCCGGTCGTCGTGCCGGCCGTCGTGCGCGTCGGGGCGCACCTCGCCGCTCACCGCCGGCCCGCCCGGCGGCGCCGCAGGGGCAGCGCGAGCAGCAGCGTCACGGCGCCGACGCCCACGAGGGCCGCCGTCCACGCGGTCCGCCCCGGCGGGTCGTGCACCACCACGAGGGTCCCTCCGTCCGTCCCCAGCCCGAAGGCCTGCCGCCACCCCACGTCCGCGACGGGCAGCTCCCGCCCGTCCAGCGTCGCCCGCCAGCCGGGGCCCGCGCGCTCGGCGAGGACCAACCACCGGCCCTCGCCGTCGGGCGACGGCTCGAGTCGCGTCGTCACCGTCGGCACCGCGGCGCCGGGGACCGCGGGCACGGCCTCGGCGGGGGTCGCGGCGTCCGCGAGCGCCGCGGCCGCGGTCCCCGCCGGCACGAGCCGCGCCCACGCCGTGACGACGTCCGCACCCGACCCACCGGCGGCGGGCGCCGGCTGCACGCGCCACAGCGTCCCGTCGACGCCGTCCGTCACGCGCTCGAGACCCGCGGTCGCGTCCAGCAGCCCGACGAGCTCCGCCCGCGCGGCCGCGGCCGCGTCGGACGCCGGGTCCGCCGCCGGGTCCAAAGCAGGCACCAGGACGTCCGCCACGGCGAGCGCGGCCAGCGCGGCGGCGACGTCGCCTCCCGCGCCGGCGGCGAGGTCGGCCGCCACGGCGTCGACCTCGGCGGTCGCCGCGTCGACGGGAACCGCGGTCGGGCCGAGCGGGTCGCCGGTCAGCCCCCGGGCGGCCACGGCCGCGGACCCCTCGACGAGCCGGGGCCCGTCGCCCGCGAGCAGCCGCCACACGACCGTCCCCGCGGCGGCGCCGGCGGTGGCGTCAGGAGCTGCGCTCCTGGCGCCGGCGGTGGCGTCAGGAGCTGCGCTCCCGGTGCCGCCGTCGTCACCCGTCGCCGTGCCCGTCCCTGTGCCCGTCCCCGTGCCCGTCCCCATCCCGGTGCCCATCCCGGCGGGCGGCACCGCGGTGAGGGCGAGCACGCGCGCCGCGAGCCGGCCCTCCTGGTCCTGCCGCGCGACGGCGGGCACCACGGCCCGGTCGACGGCGGCGGGCAGGGTCACCCCGCCCGACCGCGCGGCGGCGGCCCAGAGACCCGTCTGCGCGAGCGGGACCAGTACAGCGACCGCCGCGACGAGGCCGGCCAGCGGCTGCCGCCAGCCGAAGGGTGCGGCGTGCAGCCGCCCGCGCGCCCCGTCGAGGCCGAGGACCGCCGCCGCGAGGAGCCCCGCGGCCGCCAGGCTGACCGCCGGCCCGACGTCACCGGCGACGAGGGCGCCGGCTCCGAGGTCACCGGCGCCGCCGGTGAGCAGGGCGCCCGTGCCCGACGCCGGCACCGACGTGAGCCCCGCGGGCAGGGCCGTGGGCAGCGCCGCGGCGGCGGACGCCGTCACCAGGCCGAGCGCGGCCACGACCCAAGCCGTGCGCACGCCACGCGCGACCGGCCGTCCGCGCAGGAGCGCCGCGAGCGCGAGCGCGACGACGACCGCACCCGTCGCGAGCACCCCGAACCGCACGACGGCCTCGGGCAGCGCGGCCGGCACCAGCCCGCCCGCGCCGCCGGGCGCCCCGAGCAGCCGCTCGAGCGCCGCGGGCAGCCCGGTCCCGGCGTCGCGTCCGGCGGGGACCGTGGCCGCCGTCAGCGGTGCCGACGCCAGGAGGCGCAGGCCGTCGACCCCCGACGGCGCCGCGGCCACGACCGTCGGCCCCAGCAGGACGAGCGCCGGGACGGCCGTGAGCAGGACCCGCAGGCGGCGGCGGGGCGCGACGGCGGCCACGACGAGCAGCGTCAGGAGCACCGGCGCGAGCAGGACGGGTGCACCGGCCACGACGAACGCCAGCGCCAGGGCGGTCCCCGCGGCGGCCTCGACCGTGCCGGTCGGACGGGCCTGCGCCGCCGGGTCGGGGACCCCCGGCTCCTCGAGCTCCGGGACGTCCTGGGCACCGGCCGCCCTCCCGGCCGCCGCACGGGTCGCCCCACCGGCCGGGTCGCCCGCCGGGTCGGCGGCCCGCTCGTCGCCGTCGGGCTCGTCGGGCCGCTGGCTGACGTCCACGCGCGCCACCTCGTCGCGGCGCTGCACCCCGACGGCGCGGGCCAGGCCGAGCGCGGCCCACGGCAGCGCGGCGTGCGCGACGACCGCGCCGAGGCGCCCCTGCCCGAGGGCGACGAGCAGCGCCGGCGCCCCCGCCCACACGAGTGCCGCCCACGCCCGCACGGCGACGGACCGCGTTCCGGCCCCGGCGGCGGCCCACGCACCCCAGCCCGCCAGCACGACGCCGCCCAGCAGCAGCACCGCCACCGCCGCCGATGCCGACCCGCCGGTCACCACGGCGGCCGGCGCCAGGACGGCCAGCAGCGCGTCCACCGGCCCGGCGTGCCCGAGGTCCGCCCCCACCCAGGCGGCGGTGGCGGCGTCCCACAGGTCCCCGGCGCTGCCGGTGGCCGGGGCCAGCGCCTCCCCGACGAGCCGCGCCCCGCGCGTGACCGGCCCGACGAGGGGCCCCAGCGCGACGGCGACGAGCGCGACGAGCCCGACGAGGAGCGCGCCGAGGCCCGCGCGCCGCCGAGCGGTCAGCGCCGCCAGCTCGCGCAGCTCGATCTCGCTCGGGGCGACCACGACCCGGCGCGACTCCGCGCGCGTGAGCCGCTGGTCCCGCCACAGGCGCCACACGTCGCGGACGCCGGCGCGCAACGGCCGCAGGGACCGCCGGGGCCGCGTGCGGGTGCGCGCGTCGAGCCGGCGCGCCCGGAGCAGGTCCCCGGGGTGGGCGAGCAGGCCCGCCGTGGCCGACAGCTCGGCCCGGGCGAGGCCCGGCTCCTTCGTCGCCAGCCGGACGAGGGCCCGCAGCACGCCCGACACCACCGCCGCGAGCAGGACGAACGGCACCGCGACGCCCACGACGCCGGCCGTGCGCACGTGCAGCTGCGCGCGCCGCCGCGCCGCGTAGGAGCGGCGCGGGTCGCCGTGGTCGTGCCCGTCGCGGACGCCCTGGTAGGCGGCCTGCGCGTGGCGCACCACGGCGTCGGGGACGACGACGACGCGGTGCCCGGCCAGGTGCGCGCGCCGGCACAGGTCGAGCCCGTCGCCGAAGGGTCCGAGCGCCGGGTCGGGCCCGCCGAGCTCGTCCCAGACGTCGCGCCGCACGAGCGCGCCGGCCGTGCCGACCGCGAGGACGTCCTCGACGGCGTCGTGCTGGCCCTGGTCGAGCTCGCCCGGCTCCACGCCCGTGAGGCGGCGACCCGAGGCCGAGGTCCGCACGCCGACCTCGAGGAGCCGCTCGGGCTCGGACCACGTGCGCTGCTTGGCACCGGCGACCGCCACGGACGGCGCCCGCGCCACGACGCGCAGGAGCGCCGCCAGCGCCCCCGGGCCGGGGGCGGAGTCGTCGTGCAGCAGCCACAGCCACGGGGTGCGGGACGCGCCGTCGGCGGCCAGCGCGATGCGGACGGCGTCGCCGAAGGTCCGGGCCGCGGGCGCGTGGACGACCCGCACGTCGGGCGCGGCCCCCGACGCCTCGCCCCGTGCGGCTGCCTCGGCGGCGCCGGCGACGAGGGCGTCGACGACCACGTCGGCCAGCCAGGGCTCGGCCTGCTCCCCCACGTCGACGACGAGCACGCGGACGGGCCGGCGGGTCTGGACCGCCAGCGCGCGCACGGTCGGCGGCAGCCACGGCGTGGTCCCGCGCGTCACGAGGACCGCCGTCACCGGCGTCAGCACCGGCAGCGACGCGGTGGTCGACGGTGGGGGGTCCACGGTCAGGTCCACGGTCACCAGGGTCTCAGAGGCGGCCGCGGGCCCCCGGCCCACGACCGGGGCGTGCGGCGGCCTCACGCCCGCCCGGCGTCAGACGACACGCCGCTTGAGCTTGCGCCGCTCGCGCTCGGACAGGCCGCCCCAGATGCCGAACCGCTCGTCGTTGGCGAGGGCGTAGTCGAGGCACTCGGCCCGCACCTCGCAGGAGACGCACACCTTCTTGGCCTCGCGCGTCGAGCCGCCCTTCTCGGGGAAGAACGCCTCGGGGTCGGTCTGGGCGCACAGCGCGCGCTCCTGCCACCCCATCGGCCCCTCGTCCTCGCCCGTGTCGGCGAAGAGCGCCAGGACGTTGTCCGCGACGGGTGCCACCGGCCGCGCCGCCGGGCGCTCGCCGTCCTCGTCGTCGAGCAGGTTCCACATGGCGTCCTCCGGTGCGGTCGAGGGGGTCGGGGTGCTGCTCGGGCCGGGCGGTCGCGCCCCTCGTCGGGCCGCCCGACGACGGGCCCCACGGCGGGCCGTGTCCAGAGAATTACACGCGTGTCGTTCCCTGGCGTCAAGCGGAGCGGTGGTAGGAGCGCGCACCCCGGTGGCCACGGGCCGCCGGTAGCCTCGCCGCCGTGACCGCGACCGGCGTCGACGCCCTCCTGCCCCTCCTCGTGTCCGACCCGGGCCGCCCCCGCCTGACCTGGTACGGCGGCGACGGGGAGCGCGTGGAGCTGTCCGGCGCCGTGCTCGTCAACTGGGTGCACAAGACCGCCAACCTCCTCGTCGACGAGCTGGACGGCGGGCCCGGGACGGTGCTCGCGCTCGACCTGCCGCCCCACTGGCGCACGCTCGTGTGGGCCCTGGCCGCCTGGCGCACGGGCACGACGGTCGCGCCGGGGGACGCCACCGCGGGCGGAGGCGTCGACGTGCTCGTGACGGACCGGCCCGTGGCCGGCGGCGACGGTGCCGAAGGACGCGCCGGTGCGCTCGTGGTCGCTCAGCCGCTGCCCGCGCTCGCCCGCCGCTGGGACGGGCCCCTGCCCGTGGGCGTCCTCGACGCCGGCCCCGCCGTCATGGGCTCCGGCGACGCGCTGGGCTGGGTCCCGCCCGCCGAGCCCGCGCGGCCCGCCCTCCTGCCGGACGGGCCGACCTTCGCCGACCTGCCCGCGGCCGCGACGGCCGCCCGCCCGGGCGCCCCCAGGGACCGCGTCCTCGTCCGGCCCGGCACCGCGCGCGACGCCGCCGCCACGACCGCGCTCCTGCTCGCCGCGCTCGGCGTCTGGGCCGACGGAGGCTCCCTCGTCCTGCTCGTCCCGGGCGCCGACGCCGCCACCCGCGACGACGCCCTCGACCGGCTCGTGGCCGCCGAGCGGGTGGACCTCGTCGTGGACCTGCCGCGCTGACGCCCGCGTATCCTCTGCTCCCGCCATGGTCACCCTCCCCTCCGCCGACGTCGTGCGGGTCGTCTGCGTCGCCTACCACCCGGGCGCGGAGCTGGCGTCCTTCGCGGCCACCCTGCAGTCCGCCACCCGCCGGCCCCTCGAGCTCGTCCTCGTCGACAACGGCACCGACCACGCGGTGACGGAGGACGTCGCCGCCCGGTACGGCGCGACCCTCCTGGTCACCGGCCGCAACCTCGGCTACGGCGCGGCCGCCAACCGGGGCGCGTCGGGGGCCCACGGCCGCTGGCTCGTCGTCGCCAACACGGACGTGGAGTGGGAGCCGGGGTCCCTGGACGTCCTGCTGGACGCGGCGGAGGCCGACGGGCGCACCGGCGCCGCCGGCCCCGCGCTCCTCAACCCCGACGGCACCGTGTACCCCTCGGCGCGCGAGCTGCCGTCGCTGGGGACGGGCGTCGGGCACGCGCTGCTGGCCAAGGTCTGGCCCCGCAACCCGTGGACGCGGGCCTACCAGGCCCGGCAGGAGCGTGCCGGCGAGGAGCGGGACACGGGCTGGCTGTCCGGCGCGTGCCTCGCCGTGCGCCGCGAGGCCTACGAGGCCGTCGGCGGGTTCGACGAGGGCTACTTCATGTTCTTCGAGGACGTCGACCTGGGCGAGCGGCTCGGCCGGGCCGGCTGGCGCAACCGCTACGTCCCGGCCGCCCGGGTGCAGCACGTGGGCGGCACCTCCTGGCGGGACCGGCCGGCGCCCATGATCCGCGCGCACCACCGCAGCGCCGCGCGCTACCTCGGCCGCCGCTACCCGGGGCCGGCACGCCTGCCCCTGCGTCTGGCCCTGCGCGCCGGGCTGCGCGTGCGCGAGCTGCTCGAGCTGCGTGCCGCCCGCTGAGGGGCTGCGTGCCGCCCGCTGAGGGCCGCGACGCACCACCGCGCCGGGTCGCGGCGCTCGCGCTGGCCGTCGGACTGCTGGCACCCCTCGTCGCCTGGCTGCGGCTGCCGCCGGTCGCGCGCGGCACGCTGTGGGCGGAGGACGGCGCGGTCTTCCTCGCCGGGGCGGCCGCGGAGCCGGTGGGCACCGCCTGGCTGCGGCCCTACGACGGCTACCTCCACCTCGTCCCGCGCGTGCTGGCCGACCTCGTCACGGGGCTGCTGCCGGCGCCGGCGTGGGCCCTGGGCACCACCGCGGCCGCCTGCGCCCTCGCCGGGGTCGTGGCGGCCCTCGTCGTGCTGCTGTCGGGCGGGCTGGGCGTCGGCCTGCCCGCGCGCGGCGTCCTGGGGCTGCTGACGGTCGGCGTCCCGGGCCTGCCGGTGGAGGTGCTGGGCAACCTGGCCAACGCGCACGCGCTGCTGCTGTGGCTGGTCCCGTGGCTCCTCGTGCACCGCGTGCGCAGCCGGTCGGGTGCGGTCGGCGTCGGGCTCGTCGCCCTCGTCGTCGCGCTGAGCGAGGTGCAGGCGGTCGTGCTGGCTCCGCTCGGGCTCTGGCGGCTGCGGGACCGGGCCGGCCTGCCGGCCCGGCTGGGGCTCGCGCTGGGGCTCGCGGCGCAGGCCGTGGCCGTGCTGGGCACGGACCGGTCCCCTGCCCTCGGCGACGCCCCCGCGGGGCACCTCGTCGCCCTCGCCCTCGGCGCGGGGGTGCTCCTGCCGCTCTGGACGGGCCAGGTCGGCGCGGGGTCGTGGCTGCTCGCCCACGCCGGGCCCGTCGCCCTCGGCGCGGCCGTCCTGCTCGCCGCCGTGCCCTCGCTCCTCGCGCTGGTCGCGGCCCGCCGGGCGGACGGAGGCCGGCGGGCGCTCCTCGTCGCCCTGCCCGTCGGGGCGGTCGCGCTGTGGGCCGTCGCGGTGCTCGTCAACCGGCCGCCGCTGCTGCTGCCCGCCGGGCCCGGGCAGGAGGGGCCGGTGCTGACGGTGCTCCGCTACGCCCCCGCGGTCGAGCTGCTGCTGGCCGCGGCGCTCGTGCTGGCCGCCGGCGGGCTCCGCGCCCGGCGCGGCGGGCAGGCCCTCGTCGCCGGCGGCGCCGCGCTCCTGCTCCTGGCGGCGCTCGCCGGGGCCCGGCCGGAGGCGACGACGCGCTCGACGGGACCGCTCTGGGAGCCCGGCGCGCGTGGCGCGGCCACGTCGTGCGCCCGGCCGGGGGCGTCCGCGACCGTGCCCGTGCCGGTCGCCCCCGCGCCCACCTGGGTGGCCGTCGTACCCTGCTCCGAGGTCACGGAGGGCTGAGCCGCGACCCCCGCCCTCGGCACCGTCGACGGGCCCGACCGTCAGGAGTCCTGCGTGCCCACCCGCGTGCCCGACGAGGCGCACCCCCGCCCGGCGGCCCCCGCACCCGCCGACGACCCGGCCGGGCCCGCGTCCCGTCCCACGCCCCGCACGCTGGTCGTCGTGCCGACGTACGACGAGCGCGACAGCATCGCGCCGCTCGTCGAGGCCGTCCGGGACCGGCTGCCCGCGGCCGACGTGCTCGTCGTCGACGACGCCAGCCCGGACGGCACGGGCGAGCTCGTCGAGAAGATGGCCGAGACGGACGGCCAGCTGCACGTCCTGCACCGCACGGGCAAGCTCGGTCTCGGCTCCGCGTACGTGGCCGGGTTCCGGTGGGGGCTCGAGCGCGGCTACGACGTGCTCGTCGAGATGGACGCGGACGGGTCGCACCCCGCCGCGACGCTGCCCGCCCTCGTCGGGGCCGTCACCGGGGCCGTCACCACGTGCGGCGGAGGGCCCGGCGGCGGGTCGGGTAGCCGCTCCGGTGACCACACCGGTGGCCGCACCGGTGGCGCGACGCCCGGGCTGGCCATCGGCTCCCGGTGGGTCCCCGGCGGCAGCGTCGTGGACTGGCCGCGCTCGCGCGAGGCGCTCAGCCGGCTCGGCAACCTGTACGTGCGCGTCCTGCTGGCCCTGCCGGTGCGGGACGCGACGGCCGGCTTCCGGGCCTACCGCGCGGAGGTCCTGCGCGCCCTCGACCTCGGCGCGGTGCACTCGCGCGGCTACTGCTTCCAGGTCGACATGACGCTGCGCACCCGGGACGCCGGCTTCGGGGTCGTCGAGCTGCCCATCCAGTTCCGCGAGCGCGTGGCGGGGCGGTCGAAGATGAGCCGGGCGATCGTCGGGGAGGCGATGGCCCGCGTCACCGTGTGGGGCGTGCGCCGGCTGGCGCGGCGCGTCGCCGGACGCGCGGTGGGCCGCGTCACGCGCCGACCGGCGTGACGGCCCCGGCCGCGCTGCCACACTGGTCCACCATGCGCGGAATCATCCTGGCCGGCGGCTCGGGCACCCGGCTGCACCCGATCACGCTCGGCGTGAGCAAGCAGCTCGTCCCCGTCTACGACAAGCCGATGGTCTACTACCCGCTGAGCACCCTCATGCTCGCGGGCATCCGCGACGTGCTCGTCATCACGACCCCGCACGACGCGGCCGCGTTCACCCGGCTGCTGGGCGACGGGTCGCAGTTCGGCATCGACATCCGCTACACGGTGCAGGAGCAGCCGAACGGCCTGGCGCAGGCGTTCGTGCTCGGGGCGGACTTCGTCGGCGACGACAGCGCCGCGCTCGTGCTCGGCGACAACATCTTCTACGGTCCCGGCCTCGGCTCGCGGCTGCAGCGGTTCGAGCGGATCGACGGGGCCGCCGTCTTCGCCTACCGCGTCGCGGACCCCACCGCCTACGGCGTCGTGGAGTTCGACGCCGAGGGCCGGGCGCTGTCGCTGGAGGAGAAGCCCACCGCGCCGCGTTCGTCCTTCGCCGTCCCCGGGCTGTACTTCTACGACAACGACGTCGTCGCCATCGCCCGCGACCTGCGCCCCTCCGCGCGCGGCGAGTACGAGATCACGGACGTCAACCGCACCTACCTCGAGCAGGGCCGGCTGCAGGTGGAGGTCCTGCCCCGCGGCACCGCCTGGCTCGACACGGGCACGTTCGACTCCCTGCTGGAGGCCTCGGACTACGTCCGCACCATCGAGCACCGCCAGGGCCTGAAGATCGGCGCTCCCGAGGAGGTCGCGTGGCGGCGCGGCTTCCTGTCCGACGAGGAGCTGCGCGTGCGCGCCGAGGCCCTCGTCAAGTCGGGCTACGGCTCCTACCTGCTGGGCCTGCTCGAGCGCGGCCGCGACGACTGAGACCGGGTCCGCCCGTCGGGGGCGCGTCAGGGCGCGACGGCCCAGAGGCGGCGGCCGCCGGCGGTGACGGCGACCGCGTCGTCCGCGACGGCGACGACCGCGCCGGCACCGGCCGAGGCCGTGCCGGACTGCCAGAGGGCGCGGCGGCCGTCGGCCGTGTAGACGACGAGGTTGCCGTCGCGCTGCAGGACCGCGTACGCGCCGGCGTTGCCGTGGCTGCCCGAGGACCAGAACGCCCGGCCGTGCGCGTACCCGACGAGGTTCCCGTCGCCCTGCATCGCCAGGGTCAGGACGCCTCCCGCGCTGACGAGCTCGTCGCCGGGCCGCAGCACGGCCTCGGCCGTGAGGACGTCCGCGGCGACCGAGGTCCCCGACTGCCAGCGCGCGACGCCGCCGCCGTCGTAGACCACCGCGTTGCCGTCGTCCTGCACGACGAGGCGGGCGCCGGGACGGTTGGCCGTGCCCGCCTGCCACAGCGGGCGCCCGCCCGGCGCGTAGACCACGGCGTTGCCGTCCCCCTGGACGACGAGCGAGGCGCCGGGGTGCCCGCCGGTGCCGCTGTGCCACCGCGCGACGTCCGCGCCGCCGGGGCGGGCGACGTAGAGCACGAGGTTGCCGTCGGCCTGCATCTCCAGGTGCGCCTCGGCCCGCGGGCCGCCCTCCCGCAGCCCCTGACCCGCGACGAGGACCTCGCCGGCGCCCAGCCCCGCCCGGGCCGGCAGCACGCGCAGGAGCCGGTCCGGGCTCGCCCCGAGCGGGCCGCCGAGGACGCCCGTCGTCGCGTCGCCGAGGAGGCGCGCGGCCACGGCCGCCGGGGACGCCCCCGGGTCGACGGACAGCACCGCCGCGGCGGCGCCCGCGACGTGCGGCGCCGCCATCGACGTGCCCGACCGGGCCGCCGTGGCCGTGGCGGTGGCCGGCCAGGCCGACACGACGTCCGTCCCCGGTGCGAACAGGTCCAGGCAGGGCCCGGTGTTGGAGAACGGGGCGACCGCGTCCGCCGGCGTGCTGGCGCCCACGGTCAGGGCGGAGGGCAGCCGGGCCGGAGAGGTCGTGCAGGCGTCGGTGGCCTCGTTGCCCGCCGCGACGGCGACCGTGACGCCGTCGTCGACGACGGCCTGGACCGCCGCGTCCAGGGCCGCGGAGGCCGGTCCGCCCAGGCTGAGGTTGGCGACCGCCGGCCGCCCCGCGGCGTGGTCGCGCACCACCCAGTCCAGCCCCGCGACGACCTGGGAGTAGGTGCCCGTCCCGTCGCAGCCCGCGACGCGGACGGCGACGACCGTCGCGGCCTTCACCACGCCATGGCGCGTCCCGGCGGCCGTCCCGGCGACGTGCGTGCCGTGGCCGTGGCAGTCCTGCGTGCCGCGGCCGTCGTCCACCGCGGTCGCGCCCGGCCGGACCCGGCCCAGCAGGTCGACGTGGTCGGCGCGCACCCCGGTGTCGAGGACGTAGACGTCGACCCCCGCCCCGTCCGCCGTCCAGGTGTAGGACCCGGACAGCGGCAGGGCCGCCTGGTCCACCCGGTCCAGGCCCCAGCTCGGCGCGGGCGCCTGCGTGCCGAGCGTCCGCGCCACCGCGTCCGGCTCGACCGACAGCACCCGCGGGTCCTGCCGGAGCTCCGCCACGGCGTCGGCGGGCAGCTCGGCGGCGAAGCCCTGCACCGCGTGGCGGTACACGTGCTCGACCTCACCGCCGTCGGCGGCCGTGGCCACCGCGCCGGGGTCGACCCCCGGGCGCAGCGCGACGATCACCGCGCTCGTCGGCGGGGACGGGAGCACCGGCGCCTGCGCCGCGGCCGGCGTGGCGACGAGCGCGGCGCACGCGGCGGCGACGGCGACGGCGACGAGAGCGGGTCGGTGGTCGCGACGGCGCTGGCCGTCGACGGGCCGTGCGGGCATGGGGCTCCTCCGGTCGCCGCCCCCGCGGGCCCGGCGACGTGCCGGGCCGCGGCGGAACGGTGTGCCGCCGTCCCATCGACCGGCGGGCCCGCCCGCTGAGGGCGTCACAGTGCCGTCGTCGCCCGTCGTCGCGCCCGCCGGCGGGCCCGCCGTCGTGCCGGTCGTCGTGCCGGTCGTCGTGCCGGCGGGCCCGTCAGCCCCCGAGCACCACGTCCGCGGCCACGTCCCAGCGCGACCGCCAGTCCCCGATCGGCGCCACGCCGGCGGCGACGAGGGCGTCGTGGCCCAGCACCGACCACGCGGGCCGCGGCGCCGGCCGGGCGAAGGCGGCGCTCGTCGTCGTCCGCACCACCGCCGGGTCGAGGCCCGCCGCCGCGACCGCCGCCTGCGCGAAGCCGTGCCACGACGTCCGGCCCGAAGCGGTGCCGTGGTACGTGCCCGCCGGTGCGCCCGCGTCGACGAGCCGCACGACGAGGTCCGCGAGGTCCGCCGTCCAGGTCGGCTGGCCCACCTGGTCGTCGACGACGTCCAGGCCGGCCCGCTCGCGCGCCACGCGCACGATCGTCCGGGGGAAGCACGGCCCGCCGGCGCCGTAGAGCCAGGCCGTGCGCACGACGAGGTGGTCGGGGCACAGGGCCCGCACGGCCCACTCCCCGGCGGCCTTCGTCCGGCCGTAGGCCGACCGCGGCGCGACCGGCGCGTCCTCGGCGTACGGGGTCGTGGCGTGCCCGTCGAAGACGTAGTCCGTCGAGACCTGCACGAGCCGCGCCCCGGCGGCGGCCGCGCCGCGGGCGAGATGGGCGGCCGCGGTGGCGTTGACGTCGAAGGCGGCGGGCTCGTCGTCCTCGGCCGCGTCGACCGCGGTGTACGCCGCGCAGTTGACGACGACGTCCGCGCCGACGAGGGCCGCGCGCACCGCGTCCGGGTCGAGGACGTCGAGCGTGGCCCGGCCCAGGGCCACGACCTCGTCGTCCCGCCTGCCGAGCGTCGCGACCACGTCCTGCCCGAGCATCCCGCCCGCTCCGACGACCACCCAGCGCACCCGCGTCCCCCGCTCCCGCCGACCCCGCGCGGCCGCGTGCCGGCCCGCGCGCCCGGCCGCCGGACGGCCAGGACCCCCGCAGCCTAGGGCCCGGTCGCGGCCGAGCCCGCGCCCGTAGGGTGTGACGCGCGCGGCCGCCGGGCCGCCGACCGACGCCGGGAGGACCACCCATGACGTACCGCGAGCTCGCCGTCCCCGGGGCCTTCGAGATCACGCCCCGCCAGCACGGCGACCCGCGCGGCGTCTTCCTCGAGTGGTTCCAGGGCGCCCCCTTCCGCGAGGCCGCCGGGCACGGGCTCGACCTGCAGCAGGCCAACCTGTCCGTGTCCGCGGCCGGGGTGCTGCGCGGGGTGCACTTCGCCGACGTGCCCCCCGGGCAGGCCAAGTACGTGACCTGCGCGCGCGGCGCCGTGCTGGACGTCGTCGTCGACCTGCGCGTGGGGTCCCCCACCTTCGGCACGTGGGACACGGTCCTGCTCGACGACGTCGACCGCCGCGCGGTCTACCTCTCCGAGGGGCTGGGGCACGCGTTCTGCTCCCTCGAGGACGGGTCGACGGTGCTGTACCTGTGCTCGACGCCGTACGCGCCGGGGCGCGAGCACGGCGTGCACCCGCTGGACCCGGCGCTGGGCATCGCGTGGCCGACGGTCGGCCGGGACGGGTCGCCGCTGACGCACCAGCTCTCGGAGAAGGACACCGCCGCCCCGGGCCTGGAGGAGGCCGCCGCGGCGGGTCTGCTGCCGCGGTGGGAGGACGTGCGGGAGTTCGTCGCCACGCTGGCCTGAGCCGTCGAACCGGACTGCGGCCGTACTCAGCCGGCCCGGCCCGGCGGGGCGCTCAGCCGCCCGCGAGCGCCGCCGACGCGGCGGCGAGGTGCACGCGCGCCGCCGCGTCCCAGGTGAAGAGCGCCGCCCGCTGCCGGGCCGCGGCGCGGAGCCGGGCCGGCGCGGCCGCGTCGTCGAGCAGCGCGGCCAGACCCTGCGCGACCGACGCCTCGTCCGTGCCGCAGTAGGCCACCGCGTCGCCCCCGACCTCCGGCAGCGACAGCTCGCGCGTCGTGAGGACGGTCGCGCCGCACGCCATCGCCTCGAGCACGGGCAGGCCGAAGCCCTCCCCGAGGCTCGGGTAGGCGACGACCGCCGCGCCGCTGAGCAGCGGCGCGAGCTCCGGCAGCGGCAGGTAGCCCGTCCGCAGCACGGTCAGCCCGGGCGGAACCGCCGCGATCGCAGGCTCGACGTCCCCGTCCCAGCCGGGACCGCCGGCGAGCACGAGCGCGGGCCGGTCCGGGTGCGTCGCGGCGACGCGTGCCCACGCCCGCACCAGCGCCGGCACGTTCTTGCGCGGCTCGAGCGTCCCGAGGAACGCCACGTAGGGCCGGGTCCCGAGCCCGAGGCGCTCCCGCAGCCGGCGCTGCGCGTCCTCGTCGGCGGGGTGGAACACCGTCCGGTCGACCCCGTGGTGCGCCACGTGGAAGCGCTCGGCCCGCGCGCCGGGCCCGCCCACGTGGCGCAGCACCTCGTCGCGCGTGGCCGCCGACGGCACGACGAGCGCCCCCGCCCGCCGCACCGCCAGCCGCGTCGCTGCCCGGAAGAACCGCGCCTTCACCGGCGAGTGCAGCTCCGGGTGGCTGAAGAAGGTGGCGTCGTGCAGCGTCACGACGACGGGCAGCGGGGCCCGGACCGGCATCGTGTAGTGCGGGCTGAGGAGGACCTGCGCCCCCGTGCGCCGCGCGAGCGCCGGCAGGCCCGCCTGCTCCCAGGCCAGGCGCACCGGCACCCGGGCCGCCGGACCGGGCGCCGTGACGACCTCCGCCGCGGGTGCCAGGCCCGCCAGCAGCGCGGCGTCCCGCTCCTGGCACGCGACGACGAGCCGCGCGCCCGCCGCCACGAGCGCGGGCACCAGCGCGTCCACGTACCGGCCGACGCCGCCGCGGTCGGCCGGCACGGCGGTGGCGTCGAGGAGCAGCCGGGGGGAGGCGGCGGGACCCAGCGGCACCGACGCGTCGCCGCTCATGCCCGGCCCCCGCGCGGCGGGGCCACCAGCAGCCGCGCGACCTCGGCGCGCGGCACCGCCGCGCCCGCCCAGATCCGCCGACGCTCCTGCAGCGTCCGCGGCAGCCGCCGCGCCGCGTCGCGCAGACCCCGCACCCGGGCACGCACAAGGGGGTCGCGCAGCCCGGCGGCCAGCGCGGCCCGCACCGCGCCGAGCACCTGCCGGCCCCAGGACCGGGCCAGCACGGCTGCCGGCGCGTGCCGCCCGACGACCACGAGCGAGTTGCGGGTGTTCTGGTACCGGAACAGCGGCGACCCGGCGTCCGACGACGCGGCGTGCCGGTGCAGCGCCACCGCCGCGGGCTCGTGGTGGACGTCCCACCCGGCCGCCCGCAGGCGCCAGCTGAGGTCGGTGTCCTCGTAGTAGAGGAACAGCCACGGGTCGAACGTGCCCACCTCGCGCAGCGCCGCCACCCGCAGGAGCGCCGCCGCGCCGCAGAACCCGAACACCTGCTCCGCGCGCGACTCCTGGCCGCGCGGGACCAGCCAGTCGCGGTCCTGGCCCGTCCCGCGGCGTGTCACCTCCAGCCCGGTGGAGTTCACGCGCGGGGGGCGGCGATCCTCGTCGAGCAGGACGGTGGCGGTCACCGCACCGACCCGCTCCGCACCCGGTCGTCGGGCGTGCGCGACGAGCGCCGCCACGGCCCCCGGCTCGAAGCGGGCGTCGTTGTTGAGCAGGACGACGAACTCCCCGTCGAATCCCTCCGTGCCCCGCGCGGCCCCGCCCGCGAAGCCCAGGTTCCGCCCGGCCTCGACGACGGTCACGGTCGGGTACCTCTCCGCGAGGAGCGCGACCGTGCCGTCCGTCGAGCCGTTGTCGACGACGAGCGTCTCCATCCCGCCGGGCACGTGCTGCGCGAGGAGGGAGTCCAGGCAGGCGGGCAGCAGGTGGGCCCCGTTCCAGGTGACGACGACGGCACGCACGGACGGGGGGCTCACCACGCGACCACTGTAGGCGGGCGGCCCTCCTGCCCGACGTACCCCTCCCGCGCCGGTCGCGCACCCCGCGCGGCCCCGCGGCACCCGTCGCGCACCCGTCGTGCACCCGTCGTGCACCCGGTCGGGTGATGGCGCCTCCCCCGGCTGCAGTCCCCGCCACCGCCTGCCGACGGGAGGGGACGAGAGCGGGGCCGGCTGCACGGGCCCTGCGGGGCGGTCCCGCCGCGGCGGGAGCGGCCGAGGGACGAGCGGACGGGAAGAGGTGGCGAGGGTGAGCGGCACGCACGCGCGGACGACGGGCCGGACGGGCACGGGGGCGACGGCACGGGCCCGACGGGTGGCCCTGCTCGCCGGCGGCCTCCTCGTCGGCACGCTCGCGGGCGTCGTCGTCGCCCCGGCCGCGCAGGCCGCCGACGACTACGCCTGGGCCTGCGTCGCGGACGGCGGGGACGCCTCCCCGAGCCCGACGGCGCCCCCGACGACGAGCCCGACCACGAGCCCGACCACCCGACCCACCACTGCGCCGACGACCGCGCCCACGACCGCGCCCACCACCGCGCCCGTCACCCCGCCCGTCACCGCACCGGCCGTCCTCGCCGTCACCCCCGCCGCGAGCAGCGTGACCGTCCGGTGGGCTGCGACCCCGGGCGCCCAGCAGTACGTCGTCGCCGCGACGCCGGGCGGCGCCCGGGTCACCGTCGCCGGCACGACGACCAGCGCGGTCGTCGCCGGGCTGACCAACGGCACGTCGTACCGCTTCACCGTCACGGTCACGACCGCCGCGGGGTCGGCCACCTCGGCGACGTCCGCCGCCGTCGTCCCGACGGTGCCCGCGCTCGACCGGCGCTCGCTGCCGCAGGCGCGCTCGCTCGTCGAGTCGCTCTACGAGGACCTCCTCGGTCGTGATGCGGACCCCGACGGTGCCGCCGGCTGGGCGCGCCTCGTCGCCGGCGGGGCGTCGTCGGAGCAGCTCGTCGCCCTGCTCACCGCCAGCGAGGAGTACCGCCGGCTGCGCGTCGCCGACGCCTACTCCTCCGTCCTGGGTCGGACCCCCGACGAGGACGGGCTGCGCGGCTGGGTCGCCGGCATCGGCCGCGGCGCGGTGGACGTCGACGACGTCGCCCAGCTCTTCTACGAGTCCCCGGAGTTCTACGTGCGCTCCGGCAACGAGGACGGCGCCTTCATCGCCCGCCTCTACCAGGTCATGCTCGGCCGCGCGCCGAGCGCCGCCGAGACGGCCTTCTGGCGCACGCAGATCGCCACCCGCGGACGCGGGGAGGTCGCCCACGTCGTGTGGCTGTCGATGGAGGCCGCCCAGCAGCGCTCGGGCATCTACTACGGGCTGCTGCTCAAGCGCGAGCCCGAGTGGGAGGGCCGGGTCTACTGGGCGCGCCTCATGCTCGAGCAGGGCCAGGACGCGGTCCGCATCGGGCTGGCCGGGTCCGACGAGTACTGGGTGCGGGCGCTCAGCCGGAACCCCGCCTGACCGATGGGAGGGGCGGGGACGTGACGAGTCCCCCGTGCGGTCCCGGTCACTGCGCCCGGGGCCGCCGCCGTGGCACGATGCCGTTCGCTGCCGACCCCTCTGGAGCCACCATGCCCCTCGGGCACCCGCGCACGCCCGCCGTCACCGTCGACGGAGCCGTGCCCCCCGCCGAGACGCCCGTCGACCGCACCGCCACCGGTCCGCGCGGACCGCGCCCCGGCGCCGGCCGGTCGCGTGCCCGGCGCCTCGTCGCCCTCGTCGCCGCGGCGACGGCCCTGGCCCCGCTCGCGGCACTGCCGGAGGCGCCCGAGGCGCACGCCGCCTCCGCCCAGCTCACCCCCGTCACGACGAACGGCGGCCCCTTCTCGGTGCAGCCGCTCACGCCGTTCGGCGGGCCCGTGCTCGACTCGGGCGCGACGGGCGAGATCTGGTCGTCGGCGGCGGTGGGCGACGTGTCGGGCGACGGCGTGCCGGAGATCGTCGTCGGCGGCGGCCTGAGCAGCGCCCTCAAGGTCTACTCCCTCGACGGCGGGCTGCGGCACCTCGTCGACCTCGGTGGGGTGGACGTGGGCGCCCGCAGCGGCGGCGTCCAGCCCTCGCCGGTGCTCGTCGACCTCGACCTGGACGGCGTGCTCGACGTCGCGGCCGCCTCGACGGCCAACGTCGTGGCCGGCTACCGGTTCCGCGGCGGCTCGGTCACCACGCTGTGGCGGCGGCAGGACCCGCCGATCGTGCCCAGCGGACCGAACGGCATCCTCGGCACCCCGGCCACCGGGTACGTCGACGCCGACGGCTACCCCGACCTCGTCACCGGGAGCTGGGGCCAGGGCCTCACGGCCATGTCCGGCGGCAACGGCGGCAACATCGCCGGCTGGCCGAAGTGGCTGTGGGACACCATCTGGTCCTCCCCGGCCGTGGGCGACGTGGACGGGGACGGCGCGGACGAGGTCGTCGTCGGCGGCGACTGCGCGGGCAACGACATCGGCACCCAGCCCTGCGGCAACGTCGGCGGCGGGTACGTGTGGGTCTTCAACCGCGACGGCTCGGAGAAGTGGCGCTGGTTCCTGCAGGGCCAGGTCGTCTGGTCCTCCCCGGCGCTGGCCGACCTCAACGGCGACGGGGGCCTCGACGTGGTCGTCGGCACCGGCGGCTACTTCGACGACCCGGCCGGGCGCGTGCTGACCGCGCTCGACGGGCGCACCGGGCGCGTCCTGTGGCAGGCGGGCATGCCGGCGCGGGTCGTCGGCTCCCCGTCCGTCGCGGACGTCACGGGCGACGGCCGCGCCGACGTCTTCGTCGTCTCCTACGGCGGCTGGCTGCTGTCGGTGGACGGGGCCACGGGCGCGCCGCGCTGGCGCGCCTGCCTCACCGACGGCGGCACGTGCGGCGACCCGGGCATCGGCACGAAGTCCGGCGTCGCGCTGGCGGACGTCGACGGGGACGGGGCGATCGAGGCCATCACCCAGGGCGAGCAGCAGCTGCGCGTCTACGACGCCCACAGCGGCCGGCTCGAGTGGAGCCGCGGCAGCGGCTACGCCGGCACGGTGCTGGCCCCGGCGAACACCCCGACGGTGGCCCAGGTCGACGGGCAGACGTGGATCGTCCAGCCCCTGCGCGGGTACCGGGACGTCAACGGCCAGCGTCAGCACGAGCTCGTCGTGGGCGTCTGGCGCACGGGCGCCGCGCTGGGCGCCGCGCCGTGGCGGACGGCGCGCGGGAACATGGCCCGCACCGGCGCCGTGCCCGTCCCCGGCCCGTCCTCGGCGCAGCTGCGGCAGTTCGTCGACCAGGTGTACCGGGACTTCCTCGGGCGGCCGCCGAGCGCGGGCGACCTGTCGGGCTGGACGGACCGCCTGGTGCGGCGCCAGGCCTCCCGCTACGAGGTGGCGACGAGCCTGTCGCGCTCGGACGAGTGGGTGCGGCACGTCATCACCGAGTTCTACCGGGACACGCTGGGGCGCGAGCCCGACGCCGCCGGCCTCGCCGGCTGGGTGCGGGCCGCCCAGGGCGGCATGCCCGTCGCCCAGGTGGCCGCCGCGTTCTACGCCTCGCCGGAGTACTACGCCCGCACGGCCGGCAACGACCCCGGCCGCTGGGTCTCGGACCTGTACACGAAGCTGCTCGGCCGCGGTGCCGACGCCTCCGGCCGCGCCGGCTGGGTGGGCGCCATGGCTGCGGGCATGCCCCGCGACCAGCTCGCGCTCGGCTTCTACCAGTCCGACGAGAGCGTCCAGGTCCGCGTCGACGGCCTGTACCGCGAGCTGCTCGGCCGACCGGCGGACGCCGGCGGCGTCGGGAGCTGGCGCCAGTTCGTGCGGGACCACGGGGACCTCGTCCTCGCCTCCGCGCTGGCCGCGTCGGCGGAGTACCTGACGCGCGCCCGGTCCTGAGCGGCGGCGGGGCGGGGCTGCCCCACACTGGGCGCGTGCCCCGCCCTGCCCCGTCCGCGTCCCCGGACGCCGCCCTGCACGTGGCCATGACCGTGGAGCAGTGCTGGCAGCGCGTGCCGGGCGGGTCCGCGACCTACCTCGTCGAGCTCGCGGCGGCCCTGTCGGCGCGGGACGACGTGCGGGTCACGGGCCTGCGCGCGGCGCACCGGCCCGGCAGCCGCCCGGACCCCGAGCCGCCCGTCCCCGTGCGGTCCGCCGCGCTCCCGCGGGTGGCGCTGTACGAGGCGTGGAACCGCACCCGGCTCCCCCGGGCGGAGTGGGCGGTGCCCGGGGCCGACGTGGTGCACGCGACGACGTGGGCGGTGCCGGGCACGCGGCGTCCGCTGGTGGTGACCGTGCACGACCTCGCGTTCCTGCGCGACCCCGCGCTCTTCACCCCGCGCGGCGTCCGGTTCTTCACCGACGCCCTCGCCCGCGTCCGCGACGAGGCCGCGGTCGTCCTGGTGCCCTCGCAGGCCACAGCCGACGACTGCGCCGCCCACGGCATCGAGCCGGCCCGCGTCGTCGTCGTGCCGCACGGCGCCCCGGGCTGGACGGTCACGTCCGCGGACGTGGCCCGCGTACGGGCGCGGTACGGCCTGCCCGAGCGGTACGTCCTGTGGTGCGGCACCCACGAGCCGCGCAAGAACCTGCCCGGGCTGCTCCGCGCGTGGGAGCTGCTGGCGCCGCAGGAGCCGGACCTGCACCTCGTCCTCGTCGGTCCGCGTGGCTGGGGCGACGACGGGGCCGCCGCCGGTGCGGACCTCCCGCGCGTGCACGCGCCGGGTCGCCTGCCGGCGGGCGACCTGCCGGCCGCCTACGCCGCCGCGGAGGCGTTCTGCTTCCCCTCGACGTGGGAGGGCTTCGGGCTCCCCGTGCTGGAGGCCATGAGCACCGGCACCCCGGTCGTCACGTCCGCGGGCACGGCCATGGCGGAGGTCGTGGGCGACCACGCCGGGCTCCTCGTCGACCCGCTCGACCCCGCGGCGGTCGCGGCCGCGGTGCAGGACGCGGTCGGGCCCCGGCACGAGGTGCTCTCCGGGGCCGCCCGGCGGCGGGCGCAGGGCTACTCCTGGACAGCGACCGCCGCGACGACGCGCGCGGCCTACGCGACCGCCGCCGGGCGCACCGGCATCGCCTAGGGTGACCGGGTCCGCCGGCCGTCGGCGGCCGGGGACGAGCAGGAGGCAGCGCGAGGTGTCGACCGTGACCAGGCCGGGGCGGGCACCCGCACGCCTGCGCCTCGGGCTCGTCGTCCACGAGTTCGGGCGCACCCGCAACCACGGCGGCATCGCGGCCGTGGCGGCCGACCTCGTCGAGGCGCTGGGCGAGGTGCCGGGCCTCGAGGTCCACGTCGTCACGACGCAGGAGGCGCCGGAGGACGGCGAGCTCGTCGTGCCGGCCAACTGCCGCGTGCACCGGGTGCGGCACCACGAGCAGCGCCACTTCGCGGCGGTCGCCGACCTCCTCGACGCGCTCGACCTGCACCACGTCGAGGTAGCGGACGCCTACGCCCTGGGGGTGCAGTTCCTCGTCCGCCGGGAGCTGGGCCTGACCCGGACGCGGCCCGTCGTCGAGGTGTGCCACCACACGGGCCACCGGGAGATCTGGGAGTGGGGCACCGGTCGACGCGGGCTGGCGGGGGCGCCGGACCACTTCCGGCGCACCGCCCGCCTGGAGGAGGTCCAGACCCGGCTCGCGGACGCGAGCACGGCGCCGTCCACCTTCCTGGCCCGGTACCTGGAGGGGCGCACCCCCGGCCTGCAGGTGGGCGAGCGCCGCTTCCCGACGGTCGACCTGCTGGCGGCTGACCCCGCTGAGGTCTGGCGGCCGGGCACCGCCACGACGGTCCTCTCGCTCGGCCGCTGGGAGGCGCGCAAGCGCCAGGAGGACCTGCTGACCGCCGCCCGCGCCGTGTCGGCCGACGAGCCGGACCTGCTCGTCCACCTCGTCGGCAACACGATCGCGGACCCGCGCACGGGCATCGACTACCGGTACTCCTGCTACGCCGCGCTGCCGCCCACCGCCCGCCGGACCTTCCGCATGCACGAGTTCGCCTCGGCGAGCGCCATGGGCCGCCTCTACGAGGAGGCCGGCTGGTTCTGCGTGCCCTCGCCGCGGGAGAACTTCCCGACGACGGCCGTCGAGGCGCTCGCGCGCGGCCTGCCCGTGCTCGCGTCCGCGGCGTCCGGGGTGGCCGACTACTCCGGCGACGTCCCCGAGGTCCTGTTCGACCCGGACGTGCCGGGCGACCTCGAGCGCGTCCTGCGCTGGGCCGTCGTGCAGGGCCCGAAGGTGCGCGAGACCGTCTGGCGCAGCCAGTTCGACGCGGCCCGACGACTGCTGTCCCGGGAGGCGACGGCGACGCCGCGCGTCGCGGCGGTGGAGCGGGCCGCCGCCCGCGCCGACGCACGCGTCGCCGGTCCGTCCGCGCCCCCGGCGGAGGGGCCGTCCGCGGCCGGCCTGCGCACCCTCCTCCTGCTCCCGCCCGGGTCCGACCAGCCGAGCGCCGCGTCCTTCGCCCTCGGGTGGCAGCTGCGGGTGTCGTCCATCGAGGACATGAGCGACCCCGCCCTCGCCTGGGCGCAGGTCGTCGTGTCCTACCCCTCCGCCCCCGGCGACGAGCGGCTGGAGCGGCTGCACACCCTGCTGGGCAGGTGGGACCTGTCGGCCGTCGCGGGGGGCGCGGTCACCCTGACGGGACGCGACGACGCGGCGCTCGACCTCGACGACGGGGCGCACCACGGCACGGTGCCGGCCGTGGTGCTCGTCCCCACGGCCGAGGACCTCGCGGAGCCCGTGCTGCTCGACGTCGTCGCGGGCCGGCTCGCACGACCCGGGTCGCTGCTGCCGCTGGTGGACGCGCGGGCGGGCGCCACGGGCCACTCCGTCCGCCTCATGCTCGAGCTGCGGGACCGGTCCGCCGGCGTCCGCGAGGAGGTGCGCCCGTGATGTCGCGAGACGTCACCGTGCTCGTGCACGGACCCGTGACGCCCTTCACGCGCCGGACCCTCACGGATGCGCTGCGCCACGCCCGGCAGGACCGGCGGGTCGTGCGCGTGGTGCTGGCCACCTGGGACGACGCGGACACCGACCCCCTCGGCGCGCTGCTCGACGAGGTCGAGGTCCTGCGCGCCCCCGACGTCGCCAACCCGGGCTTCGCCAACCTCAACCGGCAGGTCCGGCTCGTGCGGCTCGGGCTCGACGCGGTCCCCGAGGACCACGTCGTGGTCAAGCTGCGCACCGACCAGACCGTCGACCACGCCGCGCTGCTGCGCCGGCTCGACGAGCGCGCCGCCCGGCTCGAGGCGGACGTCGTCTTCACGACCGACTGCTTCACGCGCACGGACCGGCGCTACCACCCCTCGGACATGCTGCTCGTCGCGCGCCGGCCCGCGCTCGCGCTCTACTACGACCTGCCCGAGGTGCCGACGACCCACCTCGACGACGTCCTCGCCGTCCGGGAGGACCTGCGGCGCGGCGCCGTCGCGGACGTGCGGGACCTGCACCTGTGGCCCGAGGCGCGGCTCTTCATGGCCTACCTGCGGCGCCGTGGCGAGGCGGTGAGCGACACCGACGAGGACAGCGCGCGGTGCCTGGCGCGCTACTGCGAGCTGCTGTCCGCCTCGGACGTGGGCCTGCGCTGGGAGAAGTTCTACGGCGGCCGGCTGCCGCTCGTGCCCTACCGGTTCTCCATGGCGCCCTTCGAGGGGGGCCCGGTCGAGGAGGCCCGGTGCGTGCCCACGTCCGGCTCGCCCGTGCGGCAGGCCGTCAAGGACCGCCTCGGCGCGCTGCTGTGGGGACCGCGGCTCGCGAGGCTGCGCGCATGACGCCCCCGCGCGGACGCCGGCCCCACCCCGATCGGAGAGCCCGTGCCTGACCCCGTCGCCGTACTCCTGCCCCAGACCGTGGACAACCTGGGCAACGACTGGATCGCCCAGGGCTGCACCGCCCTGCTGGACGAGGTCGTGCCGCCCGCGGGGGCGGTGCGCGTGCGCCTCGGGCGCGCGGCCGACCCGGCCCTGCCGCCGCTGCCGCGCTCCGTGGCGGCGGCGGTGGACCGCTCGTGCTCGGCCGTCGTCGTGCCCTGCGGGTCGCTCGTCCACACGGGGGCCGGCGGCATCGTCGACCTCCTCGCGTCCTTCACCGTGCCCGTGCACCTGCTGGGCCTGGGCTTCGCCGGCTACGTGCCCGAGGAGGGCGGGGTGGCCGCCCGCCTCACCGCCCTCGCCCGGACCGTGGTCTGGCGTGACGCCACCTCCCGGGCGCTCGGCGCCGAGCTGGGGACGCCCGGCGCCGAGGACCGTGACGCGCTGCTCCCCGACCTCGCGCTGTTCGCCCCCCTGCCCACGCCGGTGCTCCCCGGGCGCGGGGGCCACGTGGTGTGGGTGGTCGACTCCGACCACGACGAGGACGCCGCGCGCGCCGCCCGCGACGCGCTGCTGGCGGACCCCGCCGGCGGGTCCGTCGTCGTGACCTCGCAGGACTGCGCCTGGGAACCCCACCCCGGCCCGTACCTCACCGACCTGCCCGCCCCGGTCGAGGTCACCGCGCTCGCCCTGGGTGAGCCCGACGCGGTGCTGCACCTGCTGGCCGGCGCCCGGCTCGTGGTGACGTCCCGGATCCACGTCGTGTTCCTCGCGGCGCGGCTCGGGGTGCCGTGCCACTTCGTCGGCCGCGACGCCGACCACCCCAACGGCCGGCGCTCGCTCCTCTTCTCGCGCCTCGGGCTCGCCCTGCGCACCGGGGAGGTGCTGGCCGGGGTCGCCGACAGGCTCGCGGCGCTCGCGGCGGTCGAACGGCCGGCCTACACGGCGCTGCTGGCGGACCGCCTCCGCTGAGGCACCGTGGCGCGCACGGACCGCACGAAGGGCCCGTCCGGGCCGCCGATCCGGTCCACGAGCGCCAGCGTCGCCGCGCGCAGGGCCGTTCCGCGCAGGAGGGGCGCGCCCGAGGCCAGCACGTCGAGCGCGCGCCGGACCGCCGACGCGGAGCCGTCGGACAGCTCGAGGGCGGGCTCGAGGCACAGCCCGGCGCTGCCCGACCACCCTCCGGCGACGACCGGCAGGCCGCAGACCTGCGCCTCGAGGATCGGCAGACCCAGCCCCTCGTAGCGGGAGGGGAACAGCAGCGCGTCGTGGCAGGCGTACTGCGCCTGCAGCAGCGCGTCCGAGGCGTCGCGGTACCACACGACGTCGGCCCCGGCGTCCGCGAGCGCGGTCAGGGCGCGCCGCGCGTCGTCGGGGGGCATGCGCTCGGCGCCGACGACCGTCACGGCGACGGGCCGCTCCGCCGCCAGCCCCGCGACGGCGTCGACGACCGTCGAGATGCCCTTGCGCGCGTCGAGCGCGTTGACGAGCAGGAGCCGCAGCGGCCCGTCGACGTCGCGTGCGGCGACCGCCCTCCCGGTGGCGGGGATGGCGGGGAACGTGGCGGGGTCGAAGGGCACGTCGACGAGGAGCCGGTCCTCGTCGAAGGGGTACAGCCACGCGAGGTCGTCCCGCGTGCGCGCACTGATGCACACGACGGTCCCGACCTGCCGGAGGTACGCCTCGTAGCCCCGGTGGTGCTCGCCCGCGAAGTGCGGGTCCACGACGGGGACGCCGAGGTCCAGCACGCGGGCGGCGGCGAGGTTCGGGATGGCGTCGTAGGCCACCCCGTGGGTGAAGCGCGCCCCGGGTGGCAGCACGTCGCCCAGCCAGGGGACGGTCACCACGGAGACGTCGTAGCGCTCGGGGCGTGCCGCCCCGGCGCCGGCGAGGGCGCCGGCCGTGGAGCCGTGGCGCGCGGAGCCGGACGCAACGGACGAGGGTGCCGGCGGGGTGGCGGGGCGCGGCCAGGGCTCGCCCGACCGCCAGTGCACCTCGTCCGTACCCCCGCGCCGGGCGTGCAGGACGCGCCGTGCGTGCGCCACCGCCCCCGGCGCCAGCAGCCGGAGGCCCTCCGGCCACGCGACGGCCAGGTCGACCGCCAGGCCGAGGCCCTCGAGCAGCCCGAGGTGGTGCGCGACGACGCGCCGGACGCCGACGTGCCGCTCGAGGAACGCCGGCTCGACGACGAGCAGGGCGGTCCCGGCGTCCCCCGCCGCGTCCGTCACGACCCGTCCCCCGCCGGGCCCACGGGACGCAGCACCGCGTCGTCGGCACCCACCGCCAGCAGCCCGATCCCCAGGGTGCGGTGGTCGCCACCCCGCCCCGCACGGGTCGGCGGCACCGGGGAGAGGACCTCGAACCCGACGTGCAGCACGCCGCCGCAGGTGCTGCCCGCCGGGACGGCGAGCGCGTGCCAGGTCTCCTGCACCCCCAGCTCGAGCACGCCGGCCGGCCGGCCCCCGAGGAGGACGGCGACCGTCTGCACGTCCCGGCCCGGCGGCACCATGCCGCGTGCGTGCAGCAGGAGACGCGCAGCGGGTCCGGGCTCGAGCCCCACCACGAGCGACGGGGTGCGCGAGCGCGACCACCGGCCCCAGTCCTCCGGCGCGTGCCAGCCCCGGCCCAGCAGCCGGTCGCCCGGCCCTCCCGCACCCAGCCGCGTGGTCGGGCCCTCCCCGGTGCCCGGCACCACGGCGACGCGGACCTCCTGGCCGGTCCACGGACGCCCGGCGGCGAGCCGGACCCGGAGGGTGTCGTGCGGACGCACGACCAGCGCGGGCGGGAGGCCGACGGTGCGCACGACGGACGCGCCCGTCCGCGACTCCCCCCAGGGCGGCGCGGCGCTGCCGTTCACGGTGGCCACGACGGGGCCGGGCTGACCGGGCGTCTCGACGACGAGCGACGCCCCCCGCAGGCCCCCCGCCTCCTCGCCCAGCTGCACCGAGAAGGCGAGCACGTGGGGCAGGAGCCCGTCCCCGGGCGGCGTGGCTCCGGGCGGGTCGACCACGACGGCCGGGTGGACGCCGTCCCTGACGTCGACGGCGACCGCCAGCGCGACCCCGGGCGTGCGGCCCAGGGATACCGGTCCGGGTCGCGGGCGCCGCCGCTCGAAGGCGGAGACCTGGTCCGGCCGGGACAGGACGGTCTCGAGCTGCAGGGCGCGGCTGAACCGGGGCACGACCCCGGCGGCCTGCAACCGGCGCGTGAGCTCGACGTCCTCCGCCTCGGCCCAGAAGAGCAGCTCGTTCCAGGGCACCTCGCGCAGCAGCTCCGTGCGCGCCAGCAGCGCGCCCCCGTTGAGGTACACGTCCGGGTGGTAGGCGCCGTGGGGCAGCTCGACGACCGGCGCGAGGCGCACCTCGTGGCCCAGCCCCACCCAGTCCGGGTAGCGCGTCCCGTCGGGGGTGCGTTGCGCCGGCACGACGACGTCCAGGTCCGTCCCGAAGACGCGCAGCCCCTCGAGCCAGTCCGCCGCGACCGTGTACCTGTCGTGGGCGACGAGGACGAGGTCGTGGCGCGCTGCGGCGACGAGGAGGTTCTTCTTGCGGGTGATCCAGCCGCGGTGCGCGTGCTCCTCGGGCTGCTCGACGAGCCGCACGTCGTCCCACAGGGGCGAGGCGAGGTGGTCGACGGACCCCCGGGGACCGCAGACGAGGACCTCGTAGGGCGTGCCGTGGATGCCGCGCACGCCACGCACGCTCTCGACGAACTCGCGCACCCGCTCGGGCTGCCGCCCGTCCGTGACGAGCGCGAACGACAGCCCCGCAGGGGGACGGCCCGGGCCGCCCGTGCGCCCCACCTCCACCGCGGTGACCTGCTGCCCGGTGCCCGCCCACTCCTGGCGGTGCACGATCCGGCAGCGGCCGCCCGACCGGCGGTGCAGCAGGCCCATGAGACCGTGCGCGGCCATGAACGGTCCCGGCGAGTGCCGCACGACGAGCGTGCCGGCGCCGTCGAGCGCCCGCAGCGCCTCGTCGACCACCCAGGGCCAGTGCGGCGAGGCGGACAGGTCGTCCTCGAGCAGCAGCACGGTGTCGACCTGCCCGTGGAGCGCGGGGTCGAGCCGGCAGTCGGCCGCGGGGTCGAGGATCGTGGTGCTCGACAGCGCCCCCGGCACCGGCGGGTGCAGACCCGCCCACAGCGAGCGCCGTCCCGGTGCGACGAGGTCCGCCGCCACCTGCAGCGCGGTCCGGTCGAGCGCGGGCGTCCGCCCGCTCACCGGCCCGCCCGCCCGTGGCGCAGGCCGCCCAGCCGCCGCACCGGTGACGTCCAGCGCCACGAGGAGGAGGCCATCACCTCGTGCAGCGCCACGCGGGTCCGCGCGAGCTCGGCCTCCAGCTGCTCGACCCGCCCGCGCTCGTCCGCGAGCTCGTCCGCCAGCGTCGCGACCTCACCGCCGAGCTGCTCGAGCACCGCGACCAGCCGGACCGCCTCGTCGCGCGCGGCATCGCGCTCCCGCACCGCCGCCCGCCGCGCCGCCAGCTCCCGACCCACCTCCGTGCGTGCCGCCACCACGACGCGGTCGGCGTCCTGCAGCCGCGTGCCGACCGCGTCGACCGACGCCGCGCTCGCGCAGGGCACGGCCCAGTAGCGCGAGCCGTCGTACGGCGGCACACCACGCAGGTGCCGCTCCCCCTCGACCGCGGCGAGCGTGCCCGCCCCGCGCGCGAACACGACGTCGAGCTCGGCCGTCGCCGCGTCGTGCGGCGTCGCGTGCTCGACGACGAACCCGAGCGCCCGGAGGCGCACCACGGCCTCGACCAGGTCGGGCGGCGCGTCCTCGCCGGGCGCCTGCCTCGCCACCGTGGGCGCCACGAGCATCCCGGCGCGCACGTGCGGCAGCCGGTCCCCGCCGCCCGCCAGGACGTCGAGGGGCGCCTCCCGCCCCCCGAGCCGGAGGAAGTCGACGACGTCCGCACCCTGCTCGTCGAGGAGCGCCGCCAGCGTGACGACCTCGACCGCGGGCGGGTGGGGCGTCCCGCGCGTGCCGCCGGCGAGGTCCTGCGTCGCCGACGGCGCCGCCCCGAGGGCGACCTCCACGACCCGGACCCCGCGGAGACCCTCGACGTCCGCCGTGCGCCGCACCGCCGCCGCGAGCGCGGGGTCGGGCTCGACGCAGAGCACGAGGAGGCCGGGGTTGCGGCGGGCGACCTCGAGCCCGAACCCGCCCGTCGCGGCGCCGACGTCCACGACGGCGTGCACCGGTTCCTCACCCACGGCGTCCCCCGGCGAGGAGCGCGTCCCGGAGCCGGTCCGCGAACCCGTCCCACCCGTCGTCCCGCCCGTCGTCCGGCCGCTCGTCGGGCGCGCCGTCCCCGCCGTGCGTCGAGGTGCGAGCGCCGTCCCGGAGCGCGGCGGCGCACCGGTCGGCGAGAGCGCTGGGGCCGAGCTCGTCCACGTCGACGCGGACGCACGGTCGACCCGCCGCCGCGGCGAGCAGCTCCGGCACCGCCGCGAGCGCACCGGGGAGGACCACGACGAGCGCGACCTCGTGGGCGAGCGCGGCGTCGACCCCGGGCGGCAGCGGTCCGGTGGCGGTCACCCGCGTCCCGCCCGCTGCCAGGCGGTCGATCCGGGCCGCCGCCCGTGGCCCGGGCGCGTCACCCGCGACGAGCACGTCCAGCGGCCCGTGCCCGGCGGCCACCACCTCGAGGGCGGCGAGGACCGCGACGAGCACGGTCGGGTCGGCCCCCGGGCTGCTGCGGACGAGCACCGCCGGCCGCAGGGGCGCGGACCGCAGCGCGCGGGCGGCCAGCACGTCCGCAGCCGTCGGCGCCGGTTCGACGACCTGGGCCGGCAGGGCGACGTGCACCACCTCGGCCGCCCCGCCGCGGCCGGCCCGGGCCGTCAGCACGGCCGCTTCCTGCCGTCCGTGCGTCCCCCCGGGCAGCACCAGCCGTCGCGCGTGCCGGGCACCACGCGCGCGGGCGTCGGCGACGTCGTCCTCCGGACCCGTCGGCGCGAGCGTCTCCGGGTAGGCCCACAGCACCTCGGTGCCCGCGGCGGCCAGCGCGGCCGGCACGTCGGGCGCGGCTGCGGCCGCCGCGCCGAGGACGACGACGCGGCCCCCGCCCGGCAGCACCGCGGCGCCGTCCTCCGGCCCGGGGTCGTGCGGGTCGTCGTCGACGTCCTGGTCCGCCCGGCCGTCACCGACCGCCGCTGCCGCGGGTCCGGCCGCACCGCCGAGGACGCGCAGCACGCGGTGCGCGGCGTCGAGCACGACGGCCACCCCGCCCCGCTCGCGCCACCGGGGCGCGAGGCGCGCCGCCAGGAGCGCGCTGCCGTCCCCCGTCGTGGGGTCGGCGACGAGCAGGAGGTCGGCGCCGGGCAGGGACCGCGCCCGTACCACTCCGGTCCCCGGGTCGTCGGTCCCGCCGGGCGTGCCGCCGGCCAGCCCGAGCACCGCGCTGCGCAGACCGGTGCCCGCGCGCCGGTCGGCGAGGGCCTCGAGGTCCGCGGCGCGCGGCACCGCACCGCGCGCCGCCGTGGCCGCGGCCCACCAGGCGGAGGAGCCGTCGGCCTCGTCGTCGAGGCGTGCGACCAGCGCGGCCACCGGGTCGCCCGCGTCCTCCGCGCCCACGGCGCGGGCCGCGTCGACCAGCGCCTCGGGGACCACAGCGGGCAGCCCTCGTGCCACCGGCCCGCGAGGGACCGGCGCGTCGTCCTCGCCGGTGCTCAGCGCGTCGGGGTCCAGGGCCACGAGACGCTCGCGCAGCCGGTGCGAGACCGCGAGCTCGCGACGCCAGGCCCGCTGCGCGTCCCCGGCCCAGCGGACCGCCGCGTCCGCGAAGCCTCGACGGGCCGCGCCGGCCAGCACCGGCACGTCGTCGTCGCCCTGCGGCAGGAGCCCGACGAGGCGCCGGGCGCGCGCCACGGGCACCCCGACGGTCCACCCGTCGGCGCACCGGAGGAGCACGTCGCCCTCCACGCCGCCGGCGCCCGCCGGGTCGTCCGACCGGAGCACCACCCCCGTGGCGCCCAGGTCCTGCCAGCCCCGGGGCCGCGGCCGCGCCGGGTCGTGCGCCACGACCACGATCGTCGGAGGTCCGCCGAGCAGGCCGACCAGGTCCCGCAGGACGGCAGGCACGGGCGGCCCCGGCACGTGGTGCACCCCGGGCACATCGCTGCCCGTCGGCTCGTCGTCCCCGTGGCCCACCGCCACGCCCTGCCACCCGACCGCCGCCAGGGACTCCCAGCCTCCGGCCGGACCGCCGAGCAGCACGAACGACCGCGGCACGACGTCGGCGAAGACCTCGCGCACGAGGTCGACCGCGTCCGCGGGGGTGCGGACCCGGGGCCCCGCGGCCTCGCTCATCGGTCCTGGCCCGCACCCGTCGGCTCGACGAGGTGCTTGTCCCCGATGACCGACGGCCGCTTCACCGCGACCGTCACGGCGTCGGTCAGCGCCCGGAACCCCGTCGCCTCGCCCTTCTCGACGGTGACGATGTCCCCGGCCGACCAGCGCCGGCCGCACATCTCCACCTCGCCGGAGACGACGACGGTGATCTCGTCGGCGAGGTCGTGGCGGTGCACGGGCTCGACGTCGCCGGCTGCGTAGCGCTGCACGGCCACCTCGAACTCGCCCGTCCGCAGCGCGGTCGGCTCGAAGTCGCCCACGAACCAGCCGCGGACCATGTCGTCGAGGTGGTGCTGCTTCACGCCGGCCTGCCTTCCGCCCCGGCGCGCACCTCGCGCGGGTCCGGGGACTTCATCTCGATGTACGCGTCCTGCTCGATCCGGACGGCCAGCACGAGCCCGCCGTCGAGGATGATCTCGTTGAGCACCGGGGCGACGAAGTACGAGTGCTGCACCTCGGCGCGCTTGAGGATCATGGACTTCGCGGCCTCGACGAAGGCGGTGGTCGAGGCGAACCAGTAGACGCCCGCCGTCGCGTGCCGGCTGATGGGGCTCTTCTCGGCGACCTCGACGACCTCGTCGCCCCCCTCCCCCTCGAGCCGCACGTAGGAGTAGCGCGGGTGCAGGGAGTCGAACACGAGGGTGCCGGCCGCCGCGCCGCGCTCCCGGAAGACGCCGACGGCGTCGCGGAGGTCCACGTCGGCGAAGTCGGTGAGGTTGACGACGAGGAGCTCCTCGTCCTCCTCGAGCAGGTCGACGGCCAGCAGGGCCGAGCACGCGGCACCCGCGGTGTCGTGGGCCACGACGATGAGGTGGGCGTCGGGCTCGATGAGGGACACGATGTGGTCGACGTGGTACCGCTCGGCGTCCTCGGCCCGGACCACCACGACGGACTCCCGGGCGACGCGGCCCACCGACCGCAGCGTGCGCTCGAGCATGAGCGTGCGGTCCTGCTCGCGCAGGTACGACGGCTGCTGGTCCTCCGAGCGGCGGCCGGCCCCGCGGGGTCCGGCGCCGAGCAGGACGGCCTTCATGCGACCACCCCCGCGTCGACCTCGGCGATGCGGGCGGAGATCGCCGCGAACGTCACGTCCTCGACCGACCCGACGACGAGCAGGTGGGTGCCGGCCGCACGGGCCGCCGCGATGCCGTTGTCGTTGTCCTCGACGACGAGCACCTCGGACGGGTCGAGCCCGAGCCGCTCGCTGGCCAGGAGGTAGATCTCCGGGTCCGGCTTCGCGCGGGCGACGTCGGCGTTGCAGAGGCTGAAGTCGAGGTACCCGCCGAGCGCGGACCGGCTCATCATGAGGTCCACGGACTCCCGGACGGAGTTCGAGGCGAGCGCGAGGCGGTAGCCCCGCTCGCGCAGCCGGGACAGCGCGTACTCGTGGGCGAACACCGGCCGGCATCGCTCGTGCACGAGCTCGAGCGTGTAGGACTGCTTGAGGTCGTTGATGAACGCGTGCAGCCGGCGCGGCAGGCCCGTGCGCTGCGAGAGCATCTCGAGCTTGGCCCGGGTGGGCAGGCCGTCGTAGATCGCGAGGTGGTCGGCCCGCTCGATCTGCGCGCCGAACAGGGCGAGCGCGCGGTTCAGCGCCTCGTAGTGCCAGTCCTTGGCGTCGATGAGCACGCCGTCCATGTCGAACACCACCGCGCGGATCACGGGACCACCGCCGACCCCGCCGGCACCCCGGCGCCCGGCACGACGCCCGGCACGTCGCCCGGCACGTCGCCCGGCACGGCGCCCGGACCCGCGCCCCACACCGCGGGCCGGTCGGTGCACACGAGCACCTCGCGCTCGTCGAGCCCGTCCGTGGCGAGCAGCGCGTCCGCCAGGGGACGCGGGTCCCGCCCGTGCAGCTCGGGCGAGACGACGACGACGAGCCGGCCGGCGTCCGCGTGCCGCAGCACCTCGGCCGGCCCGAACCAGTCGGACCGGAAGGCGTCGAGCCACACGCCGCGGGCGCCGGCCAGCAGGACCGGCTCGGGCTCGACGTCGCTGTGCCGCGTGAGGTACGGCAGGCCGAGCGCCGCGTAGCGCACGGTCTCGGGCACGGACATGTCGAACGCGAACCACGGCCGTGGCACGTCGGCCAGCGCGGCCGCGAGCGCGGGGGCGATCCCGTCCGCCTTGACGTTGACGGCGAGCGGCCCCCCGCCCGCGGGCATCCCGAGGAACACGTCGGCGAGCGTCGGCTCGCCACCGCGCGGCGGGTCGTGGCTGACGACGAGGGTGCCGCCGCCGTCGCGGACGTCCGTCTCCAGGCCGAACCCGGCGGCCAGCGCCGCGCGCAGCGCGCCCGGGGAGTTGGGCGCGTCGGCGGTGCCCTCCCAGAGCCCCCGGTGCGCCAGGACGCGTGCGGGCCTCACGCCGGCGTGCCGAGCCGGGCGGCGGTGGCCGAGGCGAGGAAGGCGTCGAGGTCGGCGGGCGTACCGAGGCCGTGCATCCCCGCGCCCACCTGCCCCACGTCGTGCACGACGACGCGGTGCCCGGCGCGGATGAGCCCGTTGTAGACCGGCGCGACGTAGAACTCGCCGTTGACGCGCTCGTCCGCGGCGATCATCGCGTCGGCGGCGTCGACGAAGTCCCGGCCGCGGGCGAACAGGTAGATGCCCACCGTCGCCTGGTCGGAGACGACCTCCTTCTCGACGACGCGCGTGACGAGACCCGCGTCGTCGAGCTCGACGAAGGACCACTTCGGGTCGTCCGCCTCCATGGTGAGGATGAGGCCGTCCACGTCCGGCGCCAGGCCGGCGGACACCCAGTCGTCGGCGGGGACGTCGACGTACTGGTCGCTGTTGGCGATGACGAGCGGGTCGTCGGGGTCGATGTGCTCCCGCGCGTGCAGGACCGTCACGGCGGCGCCCTCCGTGATGCCGTCCAGCGGCACGACGACCGCGCCCGGCGCGATGCGCGGCAGGAGGGTGCCGAGGTCGTAGCGCGCCACGTGCTCGGCCTGGCAGATGAACACGAACCGGTGCGGGACCGAGGGCCGGAGGTTCTCCACGACGAGCTCGATCATCGGGCGCCCCAGCACGGGGATGAGCGGCTTCGGCGCCTCGTACCCGGCGTCGGCGAACCGGCTGCCCCGGCCTGCCATCGGCACGACGATGTTCAGCAACTGCTCCCCCTGCGGTGGTCCCGGTGCGGACGGTGACGGCGGGCGTCCTCCCGCCGCTGCTCGGCGTCACTCTAGCCAGGCTTCACCCGCCCGAGGGGCGCTGCGCACCCGGTGGCGGGTCGTGCTGCGGGTCGTGCGGGGGTCGTGCGGGGGTCGTGCGGGGCTCGGTCGCGGTCGGTCGCGGTCGGCCGCGGTCGGCCGCGGTCGGCCGCGGTCGGCCGCGGTCGGCCGGGGCTCGCCGGTCCGGCACGATGGGACTGCCCCGCACACCCCGAACCGGTCCGCGGACCCACCACGCGCAGGAGGACCCCGCCCGTGCCGGTCGTCACCGACCCCCGACTCCTCCTCGCCACGAGCGCGGCGACCGCCCGCGCGGCGGCGCTGACGGTCGCCGCGGCGCGCGCCGTCCTGCCGGGCCTCGCCGTGCACGTGCTGGACCTCGACGGCACCTTCGACCCGGCGGTCCCGGCGCTGCCGGCCGCCCTGCGCACGGATCCCGGCACGGACCTCCCCGCGGCCCCTCGCGCGGAGGGCCGTCACGACCTGCCCCCCGACGTGCGCGACGCCGCCGGGTGGGGCGTCCCCGTCGGGCGCCTGCACGCCCTCGCGCTGCGGCACGGCGGTGCAGGTGCGGCCCGGGCCCTCCTGCCGGACCTGGTGGCGGCGGTGGGCCGGGAGGTGCCCGCCGGCACGCCGCTGCTCGTCCTGGCCCCCGGCGTCCTGCCCCTGCGTCGGCCGGACGCCCTGCTGGCGGGCCTGTCCGACGCCGACCTCGCGCTCGTCCCGCGGGCGCCGGCCCACCCGGGCGACGGGGCGGGGGCGTCGGTCCCGGGCCGCGGCTGGTGGCACCCCGGCGCGCTCGCCCTGCGCGCACCGGGCACCTCCGTGGTGGCCTGGTGGCGCACCGCGACACCCGACGACGACCGGTGGCTCGACGCGCTGGCCGCGGCGGTGCCCCACGCGGCCGTGCGTGAGCCGGCGGCCGTGCTGTCCGCGTGGTCCGGCGCGCCGACGTCCGGCCTCGCCGTCGCCGGTCGTCCGGTCGAGCTGCTCGACCTGTCGGGGCTCGACCCGGTGCGTCCCCGGCTGCTGGACGCGCGCCCGGGCGTGCCGCAGCGGCGGCTCGACGACGAGCGCGACCTCGCGGCCCTCGTCGCCGCCGTCGCGCGCAGCCTGCGCGACGCGCCCGCCCCCGTCGTGCCGGCGGACGCCTTCGACCCCGCCCGCACCGCGCTCGGCGTGCCCGTCGACGACCTCCTGCGCGACGCGCTCGTCGCCCTCGGGGCGCCGCCGGAAGAAGCCGCACCGGGGTCCGGACCCGGCACGCACCCGACGACCCCCGGAGGGGCCGGGGACCCCTACGACCCGCGCACCGCGGACGACCTGCTCGGCCGCCTCACGGCACCCGGGCCGGCCGGTGCCCCGGCACCGGTCCTCGCCGCCCTGCTCGCACGTCGGCCGGACCTGCGGCGCGCCTTTCCTCGCGTGCCGGGGGCCGACACGCCGCGGTTCCTCGCCTGGACACGCGAGCACGCGGTCGCCGACGGGGCCCCGGCAGCCCTCGTCGAGCCCGCCCTCCGGCGCGCCGCCGCCGCACCGCCGCCACCGCCCGCCCCCGCCGGCGCGCCCGAGCCGGGTGTCACCGTCGTCGGCTTCCTGCGCGGCGAGCTCGGGCTCGGGGAGTCGGCGCGCGGCCTCGTCGCCGCGCTCGACGCCGTCGGCGTGCCGCACGCCGCCCTCACCGTCGGGGACGACCTCGTCCGCAGCCGGCAGCGGGCCGTGCGCACGGCCGGGCGCGCCGAGCGGGACGCGGAGGCCGTCACCTTCGACACCACCGTGGTCTGCGTCAACGCCGACCTCACGCCGACGGTCGTCGCGTCGCTGCCGCCGCGCCTGCGCGACCGCAGCCTGCGCGTGGGCATGTGGTACTGGGAGGTGGAGGACTTCCCCGCGGACCAGCACGGCGGCTTCGCGGCCGTCGACGAGGTGTGGGTCGCCACGGACTTCGTCCGCGCGGCGATCGCCCCGCACAGCCCGGTCCCCGTGGTGACGCTCACGCCCCCGCTGCCCCAGCGCGGGCCCGCCCCCGTGGTGCCGCCGCGCGACCTCGGCGTGCCCGACCGGCCCTACGTGCTGTTCGCGTTCGACCACCTCAGCACGCTGGACCGCAAGAACCCCCTCGGCCTGGTCGACGCCTTCACGGCGGCCGTCACGCCCGACGACGGGCCCGTGCTGGTGCTCAAGACCATCAACGCCGAGCACCGGCCGCAGGACGCCGAACGGCTGCGCCGCCGGGTCGTCGACCTCGAGCACGTGGTCCTCCTCGAGGACTACCTCGACGCCGCGGAGCGGGACGCCCTCGTGGCGGGGTGCGCCGCCTACGCCTCGCTGCACCGCAGCGAGGGCCTGGGCCTGACCATGGCGGAGGCGATGGCGTGGGGCCGGCCCGTCGTCGCGACGGGGTACAGCGGGAACCTGCAGTTCATGACGGAGGAGAACAGCTGGCTCGTGCCGTGCTCGCCGGGCACCATCCCGGCGGGCGCCGCGCCCTACCCGGCCGGTGGTCGGTGGGCGGAACCCGACCTCGACGCCGCCGCGGCGGCGCTGCGCGCGGTCCTCGACGACCCCGCCGCCGCAGCCGTGCGCGGACGCCGGGCCGCGAGCGACATCCGCGAGCGGCACAGCCCCGCGGTGGCCGGTCGCGCGATCGCCGCGCACCTCGAGGAGGTCGCCGGACGGCGCCGGGCCCGCGCGCGCGGGGACCTGCGGTTCCGGCTGCGGCAGGTCCGGGGCGCGGCGGGTGCGGCGGCGCGTCGCACCGGTCTCGTCCGCTGACCCCGCCCACCGGACCGGCGGACGGTCCGACGGGCGGGCCGGACCACCGTCCCCGTCAGCCCCGCCGCAGCACCCGCGTCACGCGCCCGGAGGCGCGCCGCGCCACCTCCTGCACGCCGCCCGCCCGCAGGTAGCCCAGCGCCAGCTCCACGTCCTGCCGGACCGTCGGCCGCGGGCGGCGCCGCACCGCCCGGCGCGGCCCCTCCGGCTCGCCGGGCACGGCCAGGTCGGCGGCCCGGCGCGGGAAACGGCAGAACGCGACGAGCGGTGCCAGCGTCCGCGACCAGGCGAACCGCGGGGCGAAGGCCCGCACGGCGGCCCGCGCGGCGTCGGCGGCGCCCTCGTCGTACAGCATCTCGGCCAGCGCCCCGGCGAGCGCGTCCACGTCCTCGGCCGGCACCGCGCGCCCGAGCCCGTGCTCGCGGATGAGCCCCCCGAAGGTGTCGCCGTCCGTGGCGACGACCGGCAGGCCCGCCCAGAGGTAGTCGAGGATGCGCGTGCGGAAGCTGAACGCCGTCTCCACGTGGTGGAAGTGCGTCGACACGCCGACGTCGGCGTCGAGCAGGTAGTCCGCCCGCTCGTCGTAGGGCACCCAGTCCTCGTTGAAGAACACGTGCGTGCCGACCAGGCCCAGCGACTCGGCCAGCTCCCGCGTCTCCCAGGCCACCCGCATGCGCGGGACCCCGGGGTTGGGGTGCTTCATGCCGAGGAAGAACAGCCGCACGTCGGGGTGGTCGTCCTTCAGCCGGTTCACCGCGCGCACGAGCGTGAGCGGGTCGAACCAGTTGTAGACGCCCCCGCCCCAGAGGACGACCTTGTCGTCGGGCCCGATGCCGGGGACGCTGCCCTTGATCCCGTGCCGGCGCTGCACGGGCGGCGCGTCCTCGATGCCGAAGGGCACGACGGCCAGGAGGTTGTCGAGGGTGGCGTCCTCGTCGTACACCGCCGGGCTCACGCGCCCCTGCCCCGCGAGCTGGCCCAGCCAGAAGTCGCGCTGCTTGTCCGAGGCGCACAGCAGGAAGTCCGCGCGGCGCAGCTGCTCGTTGAGCACGCGCGTCGTCGTGGTGACCGCGTCGAGGCGGCCCTCCGCGCCCAGGTCGCGCGCCTGCTCGAGCTGCTCGAGGTGCATGGGGTCGTACACGTCGGCGACGAGCACCTTCGACGAGCCCGCCAGCCACGGCGCGTGCTCGAGGAGGAAGCCCTGGAACACGATGACGTCGGCCCAGTCCGTGGGCTCGCGCAGCCCCGTGCCGCCGGCGTACGACACGGCGAAGTCCGGGCTGCTGCGCCGCGCGCCGGCCGTCGTCACGAGCCGCACGTCGTGCTCGGGCGCCAGCGCCTTCGCGATCTCCCACGCGCGGATCGCCGGGCCCGCCAGGCGCTCCCCCAACGGCTCGCCCGTGACGACGAGGACGCGGTGCCGGCTGCGGAAGTGCTCGTCGAGCCCGAGGGCCTCCACGAGCAGGTCGTGCGTCCCGACGTACGCGGGCTCGCCGTAGGCGGGCTCGATCGCCTCGCGGAAGAGCGGGAACAGGTCGCGGTCGCTGCGGCGGCGGCGGGCCTGCAGGTCCCGGCGCGTCTCGAGCAGGCCGGGCAGCTGCTCGGCGAGGTACTCCAGCGCCCAGGGCCCCGTCAGCGCCGTCTTCGGCACCTCGATGGTGCCCACGTCGTCGCCGCCGGGCGAGCGCTGCAGGTCCAGCGCCGTCGCGTCGACCCCGCTGCGCGCCACCGCGCGCCGCACGGCCAGCAGCATCGCCGCCGGCAGCGTCCGCGCCAGCGTGCCGTCCTCGTAGTTCTTCACCATGGACAGCAGCGCGTTGCGCTCGAGCAGGTAGCTCTCGCGGTAGTCGCCGAACTTCTTCATCGTCACGTGGTGGCGGTGGTAGGCGACCGACCCCGGCACGTACCGCACCCGGTGGCCGAGGAGGTTCAGGCGCCAGCCGAGGTCCACGTCCTCGTAGAACATGAAGAACCGCTCGTCGAACCCGCCCACCTCGCGGTACAGGTCCGCGCGCACGAACATCGCCGCGCCCGTGCCGAACAGCACGTCCTTCGGGGTGTCCCACTGCCCGGCGTCCGGCCGCTCGACCTCGCGCTTGTAGCCCATGCCGAACCACGTGAGCGAGCCGTCGACGTAGTCGACGAGGCGGCCCTCCCAGTCGAGGACCTTGCTGGCGACGGCCCCGACCGTCGGGTCCTCGAACGCCTCGACCGCGGCGCGGACCCAGCCCGCGTCCGGACGGGCGTCGTTGTTGAGGAACGCGACGTACTCGCCCGTGCTGTGCGCCACGCCCAGGTTGCAGCCGCCCGCGAACCCGGTGTTCGACCCCGCGTCGACGACCCGCGCGTGCGGGACGGCGACGCGGATGCGGTCCGCGCCGCCGTCGCCGGAGTCGTTGTCGACGACGACGAGCTCGAGCCGGTCCGCGGGCCAGTCGACCTGCTCGAAGGCCCGCAGCGCCGTGATCGTGTCGTCCGCGCCCCGGTAGTTGACCAGCACGACCGACACGACGCCGGGCCGCACCACCGGCCCCGCGCCGTGCCCGGCCCCGCCCGTCGCGCCGCCGGTCGCCCCGCTCACGCCCCCTCCGCCGCGAGCAGCGCGACGTCGTGGTCGACCATCCGCCCGACGAGCTCGGTGAACGTCACCGTCGGCTCCCAGCCCAGCAGGGTGCGGGCCTTCGTCGGGTCCCCGACGAGGACCGCGGCGTCCACCGGCCGGAAGAACGCCGGGTCGACCTCCACGTGCTGCGCCCAGTCGTCGCCGATGCCCGCGCGGCGCAGCGCCGCCTCCGCGAACTCGCCGACGGAGTGCGTCTGTCCGGTCGCGACGACGAAGTCCTCCGCCGTGGTGTGCCGCGCGGCACGCACCATCGCGTCCACGTAGTCCGGGGCCCAGCCCCAGTCCCGCCGCGCCTCGAGGTTGCCCAGCCGCATGACCCCGTGCCCGTCGTGACCGATGCGGGCCGCGGCGGCGGTGATCTTGCGGGTGACGAACGCCGTGGGCCGCCGCGGCGACTCGTGGTTGAAGAGGATGCACGAGGCCACGTGCAGGTCCCGCCCGCGGTAGACCGCGGCCATGTGGTGCGCGTACGCCTTGGCGGCGCCGTACGGCGAGACCGGCGCGACCGGCGTGCGCTCGTCCTGCGGTGAGCGCTCGGCCTGGCCGAAGATCTCCGCCGACGACGCCTGGACGCACGCGACGCGCCGGCCCGTCCGCTCCTGCAGGGCGTGGGCCGCCTCGAGCAGCACCGCGGCGGCCACCCCGGACAGCTGCGCGGTCAGCGTCGGGTGCTCCCAGGAGTACGCCACGGAGCTGATGCCCGCGAGGTTGTACACCTCGTCGGGCTCGACCTCGTCGACCAGGCCGCGCAGCCCGTCGTGGTCGGCCAGGTCACCGGTGTGCAGGACGAGCTCCGGGTGCGCGGCCGCGAGGTCCGCGGCCGCGCCGTCCCGGGACTGGACGAGGCCGTGCACCTGCACGCCGTCGGCCAGCAGCCGCTCGACGAGGTAGCCGCCGTCCTGCCCCGTGACGCCGGTGACGAGGGCGCGCACCGCTTACTTGCCGGCGAGCGCGCGCTGCTCGACGAGGTCGTTCTCGACCATCATCGTGACGAGCTCGCGGAAGCCGACCTGCGGGGTCCAGCCGAGGACCTCGCGCGCCTTGGCCGGGTCGCCGATGAGCAGGTCGACCTCGGCCGGGCGCATGAAGCGCGGGTCCTGCTTGACGATGCCGGACCAGTCCTCGATGCCGACGGCCGAGAAGGCGACGTCGAGCAGCTCGCCGATGGAGTGCGTCTCCCCCGTCGCCACGACGTAGTCGTCGCCCTCCGGCTGCTGCAGCATGCGCCACATGGCGTCGACGTAGTCGCCGGCGAAGCCCCAGTCGCGCTTGGCGTCGAGGTTGCCCATGACGAGCTCGTCCTGCAGGCCGAGCTTGATGCGCGCCACGGCCTGCGAGACCTTGCGCGTGACGAACTCCGGGCCGCGGCGCGGCGACTCGTGGTTGAAGAGGATCCCCGAGGAGGCGTGCAGGCCGTACGACTCGCGGTAGTTGATCGTCATGTAGTGGCCGAAGACCTTGGCCACGCCGTACGGCGAGCGGGGCCACAGCAGCGTCGACTCGCGCTGCGGCACCTCCTGCACCTTGCCGAACATCTCCGACGACGAGGCCTGGTAGAAGCGGACCTTCGACAGGTCGTCGCCCGCGTAGAGGCGGACGGCCTCGAGCATGTTGAGCACGCCCTTGCCCGTGACGTCGGACGTCAGCATCGCGTTCTCCCAGGAGTACGCGACGAAGGAGATGGCGCCGAGGTTGTAGACCTCGTCCGGCTTCGCGACCTCCATGGCGCGCAGCAGGGACGAGAGGTCCGTCAGGTCGCCCGTGAGGAGCGTGACGTCCGGCACCGTGCGGCGCACCAGGTCGAGCTTCGGGTTGTTCTGGCCCCGGATGAGGCCGAAGACCTCGTAGCCCTTGCCCAGGAGGAGCTCGGCCAGGTAGAGGCCGTCCTGGCCGGTGATGCCGGTGATGAGTGCGCGCGCCATGGTCTCGTTCTCGTTCGGGGACGGTGGACAGCTCGCCGACGAGCATAGCGGCGCGGCCCGCGCCGCCCGGGGAGGCCCGGTGGGCCGCGGCTATGCTCCACGGCGTGATGCCCGGTCCTTTCGTGTCCTTCGCCCAGAACCGTGAGGACGTCGTCCTGTGGCGCGCGCTGCGCGGCGTCGCGGAAGGCCGCTACGTCGAGGTGGGGGCCAACCACCCGCGGACGTTCTCGGTCACGCGCGGCTTCTACGACCGCGGCTGGTCGGGGATCACGGTCGAGCCCGTGCCCACGCTGGCGGCCCTGCACCGCGCCGAGCGCCCGCGCGACACGCAGGTGGAGGCGGCCGTCGTCGACGTCCCCGCCGGCACGCCGGGCGGCACGGTGACGCTGCACCGCATCGGGGACACGGGCCTGTCGACCCTCGACGACCACATCGCCGAGGGCCACACGAGCGCGGGCTACGCGGCCGAGGACCTGCAGGTGCCCGCGCGCCGGCTCGACGAGGTGCTGGCCTCCGCGGGCTGGTCGCCGGCCGACGACCTCCACTTCGTCGTCGTCGACGTCGAGGGCGCCGAGGGCGCCGTCCTGCGCAGCGTCGACCTGCGCACGTGGCGGCCCTGGGTGCTCGTCGTCGAGGCCACCGAGCCGCGCACCACGGCGCCGACGCACGGCGCGTGGGAGCCGGACCTGCTGGCGGCGGGCTACCGCTTCTGCCTCTTCGACGGGCTGTCGCGCTTCTACGTCGCCGAGGAGCACGCCGACCGGCTGGGCCCCCTGCTCTCCTACCCCGCCTGCCCGCTCGACGAGTACGACACCGACCTCGACCTGCAGCGGCGCGCGACCATCGACGGGCTCACGGAGGACCTCGTCCGGTGGCGGTCCGCCGCCCTGGGGCGCTGGGCCGACGCCGTGGCCTCCGCGAGCGCGCCCCCGCCGGACGGCACGGCCGACCACCTGCGCGGCGAGCTCGAGGCCATGCGCCGGACGGTCTCCTGGCGGGTGACCGCGCCCCTGCGCGCCGTCCGCCGCCGGGCCGCGACCCGATGACGCCGACCGCCCGCGCCGCCCGTGCCGCCGGCAGGTCGGCCGGCGCGCCGACGCGCACCTCGACCGGCATGCCCGACGACGAGCCCGACGTCGCCGAGCGCGTCGAGGAGGCCACGGCCGCCCGCCTGCTGGAGGTCGCCCGGGTCGTCCTGGGCCACGTCCCCGACGCCGGCTGGGGCCCGCGGACGCAGGCGTCCGAGGCGCTGTCGGAGCTCGCGCGGGAGCTGGCCCGCACGCGTCGCGCGGACCTGGCGTGGCTGCTGCTCGCCGCCCTCGCCGGCGCCTACCCGTCCGCCGCGGAGGTGCGCACGCTGCAGCGCAGCGCGGCCCTGCAGGGCGAGCGGGAGCTCACGTTGAGCCTCCTCGACGCCGGCGTCGCGCTCGCCCGCCGCTTCCGTTCGGCCCTGCGGCCGCTGCGGGTCGTGACCGGCACGCTCGTCGACGTCGACTCCTGCGCCCGCTACGACTTCCACAACGGCATCCAGCGCGTCGCCCGCGAGGTGGCCCGCGTCTGGGCGGTCGAGCGGGACGTCGAGCTGGCGGGCTGGACGTGGGGCGGCGGCGGGCTGCGCGCCCTCACCCCGGCCGAGACGGAGCGCGCGGCCCGGTGGACCGGCCCCGTCGAGCAGACGGAGGAGGAGGCCGCCGCGGAGGACCGCGCGCGCGACCTGACCCCGCTGCTCGTGCCCTGGCACGCCACCGTCGTGCTCCTCGAGGTGCCGGCGCCCGACCCGCGCTGCTCGCGGCTGGCCGCGCTCGCCGAGCTGTCGGGCTCGCGCGTCGTCGGCATCGGCTACGACGCGATCCCCGTCGTCAGCGCCGACCTGCGACCCCTGGGCGAGCCGAACGGGTTCGCCGAGTACCTCACCGTCGTCAAGCACACACGGCGCATGGCCGGGATCAGCTCCTCGGCGGCGCAGGAGTTCGCCGGGTACGCCGCGGCCATGGCGGCGCAGGGCCTGCCGGGCCCCCGCGTGAGCGAGGTCGCGCTGCCGACGACCGTCCCGCCCGCGCCGCCCGGCTGGACGCGCCCGCGTCGCGAGCGTCCCCTCGTCCTGTCCGTCGGGCGCCTCGAGCCGCACAAGAACCACGGCGCCCTGCTGCACGCCGCCGAGCGGCTCTGGCGCGAGGGCGCGCAGTTCGACCTGTGCCTCGTCGGGCGTCCCGGGTGGGACGTCAGCCGCGTGCAGGGCCAGCTCGACCGGATCCGCGCCGCGGGCCGGCCGCTCGACTGGCGCACCGGCGTCGACGACGACGAGCTGTGGACGCTGCTGCGCTCCGCGTCGTGCACGGCGTTCGTGTCGCTGCACGAGGGGTTCGGCCTGCCCGTCGCGGAGTCCCTGGCCTGCGGCACGCCCGTGCTGACGACCCGGTACGGCAGCCAGGGCGAGATCGCGGCCCTCGGCGGCTGCGTCACCGTCGACCCGCGTGACGACGACGACGTGCTCGCGGGCCTCCGCCGCCTCGTCACCGACGCCGACCTGCGCGCCCGGCTGCGCGCGGAGGCCGCCGCCATCCCGGCGCGGACGTGGGCGGACTACGCCGACGAGCTCTGGGCCGACCTCGTCGAGGAGACCGCATGAGCGCCGCCGGCCGCACCACCTCCGCGGGGGCGTCCGCGCTCGCCCGCTCCGCCGCCGGGCGGGCCGCAGCCGTCGTGCGCCGGGCCGCCCGCGCCGCTGCGCCCGCCGTGCTGCCCGCCGTCCTTCCCGCCGTGCTCCCGGCGCGCGTCCCCGCCGACGTGTGGGAGCGGCGCCTGCGCGTCCTGCTGGCCGCGCTCGACGGCACCGACCCCCTGCGCCCCGTGCGCGGGGGCAGCGCCGCCGACCTCGAGCGGGAGGCCGTCGCCCTGCTGCGCGACGCCGACGACCCGACCACCTGGCTCGCCCTCGCGGTGCTCGCCGCCCGCCTCCCGACGGCCGACGAGGTCGTCGACGCCCGGCGCGCCGCCACCCTCGACGGACCCGCGGCTGTGCTGCACGCGGCCCGCGCCGCGACGACGGGCGCCTCCGCCACCCGCGAGGTGCGCGTGGAGGCGGAGGGGACGCTCGTCGACATGGGCGACCTCGTCCTGTACCCGCTCGGCACGGGGATCCAGCGCGTCGCCCGGCACGTCGGCCGCGCGTGGCGGGACGCGCACGACTACACCGCGGTCGCGTGGACGCCCGACATGGACGCCCTCGTCCCGCTCGCGGACGCCGACCGGGACGCCGCGCTGGCAGGCTGCGCCGTCGCCTCCCCGGCAGGGACGGCTGCCGCGGACACGCGCGGCACGCGCGGCACCACCGTCGTCGTGCCGTGGCGCGGGGCCACCTACGTCCTGCCCGAGCTGGCCATCCAGCCGCGCCGGTGCGCGTCGCTGCAGGGCCTGGGCCGGTACTCCGCGGCCCGCTGCGCCGTCATCGGGTTCGACCTCGTGCCGCTCACGTCGAGCGAGACCTCCGCGCACGGCTTCGCGGCCGTGTTCGCGCTGAACCTCGCCGCCGTCGCCACGTTCGACGTCGTCGGCACCATCTCGCAGGCGGCCGCCACCGAGTACGGCGGCTGGTGCCGCATGCTCGAGGGGGCGGGGCTGACCGGCCCCCGCGTGGCACCCGTGCTCCTGCCGGCGCACGCCCCGGTACCCGACGCCGACGCGCTGGCGGACGCCCGCGAGCGGTTCCTCGTCGGGGACCTGCCCCTCGTGCTGTGCGTCGGCTCCCACGAGCCCCGCAAGAACCACCTCGCGGTGCTGCAGGCGGCGGAGCTGCTGTGGCGGCGCGGCCGCCGGTTCAGCCTCACCTTCGTCGGCGGGAACTCGTGGAGCTCGGAGGAGTTCACCGAGCGGCTCGCCGAGCTCGTCGAGGACGGGCGGCCCGTCGAGACCGCCTCCAAGCTCGACGACCGGCTGCTGTGGGCGGCCTACCGGCTCGCGCGCTGCACCGTCTTCCCGTCCGTCAACGAGGGCTTCGGCCTGCCGCTGGCGGAGTCGCTGGCCGCCGGCACCCCGGGCATCGGCTCGGCGTTCGGCTCCATGCGGGAGATCGCGGACGGCGGCGGCGGGGCCCTGCTGGTGGACCCGCGCGACGACGAGGACCTCGCCGCCGCGCTCGACCGGCTCCTCACCGACGACACCCTGCACGCGCGGCTCGCCGCCGAGGCCCGGGCACGCCCGGTCACCTCCTGGGAGGAGTACTCCGAGCGGCTGTGGACCCTGTTCCACGAGGTGCCCGCCTAGGCCCTCCGGGCACGCCAGGTACGCTGTCGCGGCCGCTCGGTCGGCCGCCGTCCGTCGAGGGAGCACGTCCATGAGCACCAGCCACGACACGCGCGTGGCCCGGCTGGCCGCCGAGCCGCTGCGGGTCACCGGTCCGCAGCCGGGCGTCGCGAGCGGCTTCGTCGCGCAGGTCAAGGACCTGTGGGCGCACCGGGAGCTGCTGGACCTGCTCATCCGCCGCGAGCTCAAGGCGCGCTACAAGGACAGCACGCTCGGGTTCGTCTGGAGCCTGCTGCGGCCCCTGACCCTGCTGCTGATCTACGCCATCGCGATCGGGCAGTTCCTCGGTGCCGCCCGCCAGATCCCCGAGTTCGCGATCTTCATCTACGCGGGCCTGACGATCTGGAACCTCTTCACCGAGACGGTGACGTCTGGCACGGCGTCCATCGTGGGGAACTCGGGCCTCATCAAGAAGGTCTACCTGCCACGCGAGGTGTTCCCGCTGGCGGGTCTGGGCTCTGCGCTCTTCAACTTCGCGGTCCAGCTCCTGCTGCTCGTGGTCGCCACCCTCATCATCGGGGACCCGCCGACCGGCGAACGCTGGCTGTACTTCCCCGCGACCCTGGCCGTCACCGTCGTGTGGGGGCTGGCGTGGGCACTGCTGCTCGCGGCCGTCAACGTCTACCTGCGCGACGTGCAGTACCTCGTCGAGGTGGCCGTCATGGTGTTCTTCTGGGTCTCGCCCATCGTGTACTCCTGGGGTCTCGTCCAGCCCCGCCTCGACGGCTGGCTCGAGGACCTCTACCTGGCGAACCCGATGGCGCTGGCGGTCATGGGCTTCCAGAAGGTCTTCTGGGTGGCCGGGGACGGCCAACCGGTCCCCGAGAACCTCCTGACCCGGCTGGGGATCGCCTTCCTCGTCGGCGTCGTGTTCACCTTCGTCGCCCAGCGCGTCTTCGCGCGCCTCCAGGGCAACTTCGCGCAGGAGCTGTGATGGCCCGCTCGTCCGGTCCGACCGTCGTCCAGGTCGAGGGCGTCTCCAAGCGCTTCGTCATCCGCAAGGAGAAGTCGCTCAAGGAGCGCGTCGTCAACTTCGGCCGCTCCCAGCGCCACAAGGAGGACTTCTGGGCGCTGCGCGACGTCGACCTGTCGATCGAGTCGGGCACCACGGTCGGGCTCATCGGCCCCAACGGCTCCGGCAAGAGCACGCTGCTCAAGACCATCGGCGGCATCCTGCAGCCCACGAGCGGCACCGTGCGCACCCGCGGCCGGATGGCCGCGCTGCTCGAGCTCGGCGCCGGGTTCCACCCGGACCTCACCGGCCGGGAGAACGTCTACCTCAACGCGTCGATCCTCGGGCTGAGCACGAAGCAGACCGACCGGTACTTCGACGCGATCGTCGACTTCTCCGGCATCGAGCAGTTCATCGACACGCAGGTGAAGTTCTACTCCTCGGGGATGTACGTGCGCCTGGCCTTCGCGGTCGCGGTGCACGTGGACCCGGACGTCCTGCTGGTCGACGAGGTGCTGGCCGTCGGCGACGAGCCGTTCCAGCGCAAGTGCATGGACCGCATCCGCTCGTTCCAGCACGAGGGCCGCACGATCGTGCTCGTCACGCACGGCCTCGACCAGGTGGCCGACGTCTGCGACCGGGCGGTGGTCCTCGAGCACGGCCGCCTCGTCGCCGACGGGACGCCCGCGGAGGCGCTGCGCGTCCTGCGCTCGGAGTTCGACCAGATGCGCGCGGAGGACATCGAGCGCGACCAGGAGCGCCGCGCCCGCCAGGAGGCCGAGGCCGCCGCCGGCGGCGCCGTCGCCACCCCGGCGCCCGCGGAGGAGCGGCCCAAGGCGACGATCAGCGCCGTCGAGGTGCTGGACGGCGGCTCCCCGGTCGGCGTCGTCGCCCCGGGGCGGCCGCTCGCCGTGCGCGTCACCGTGGACGCCACGGAGCCGCTGACGGGCGACTGGATCCTCGGCTTCGGCTTCGAGTCCGGCTCGGGGCAGGGCATCTACGGGACCAACAGCCGCCTGCTCGGCGTGCCGCTGCCGACCGTCGTCGGGCGCGCCGCCTTCGACTTCACCATCCCCGCGCTGCACCTGGGCGAGGGCTCCTACACCGTGCACGGCGCCATCGCCGGGCCGACCGGCGCCGAGGTGCACCGCCTCCGCGACGGCGCCCAGCTCACGGTGCAGGCAGACTCCCGCGAGGTCGGGTTCGTCCGCCTCGACGTCGGGCTGGTGCCCGCGACGGCCTGACGTCGCCGACCGGCGGCCGTCCGCGCACGCGCCCGTCGCCCGGCCGCTCCTCCGCGGCCGCGTCCCGCTCGTCGGGCCTGGCGGCGCCCCCGTCAGACCGCGCCCGCGTACTCCAGCACGAGGCACTGCCGCACGGGCGGGCTGCCGAGCTGCGGGGTCGTGCCGGGCACGGGGCACGTCTCCCCCGTAGGCCGCCAGCCCGCCTGCGTCCAGAAGTCGAGGTACGTCAGGCAGAACGCCAGGTCCTCGTTGACGCACACCGCCAGGGGCGGCCCGTCGCCCTCGGCCAGCTCGCGCTCGAAGGCGGCGCGGTAGCCGACCGGGTCGCCACCGCTCTTGAACCCCGTGACGTACGTGGCGTCGCGGCCCGCGTCGAGCGTCTCGTGGAGCAGGGGCCACATGTCCCAGTAGTACCCGGCGAGGAACGTGACGTCGTTCTCCTGCACGAAGTCGCCGGTGGCGCGCACGCCCGTGAGGACGTCGGCCCGCTCCGGCGGCACGAGCGGCCCCGCCAGGGCGACGACGAGCACGCCGGCCGCCCCGACGAGCGGCACCGCCCGGGGCAGGGGCCCGCGGGAGCCGGGCGCCGTCCCCGCGCGCCCGGCCCGTGCGGACCCGCCGCGCGTGAGCCGGGCGGGCACGAGCCCGGGGCGCAGGACGCCCTCGGGCCGCACGAGGCCGACCGCGAGCGCCACGACGGGGACCACGGCGAGCACCACGAGGAACAGGACGACCGGGTAGAAGTACCGGACGGGGTAGCCGTTGACCGCCACCCACGGGTTGCCGGTGAAGACTGCCCAGTACAGGGCGCAGAACACGCCGGCCAGCGCGAGCCGCTGCAGCAGCGCCGCCCGCCGCGCGGGGGCGAGCGCCAGCACGGCCAGCCCAGAGACGACCGCGAGCAGCACGAGCGGCAGCGGCCGGAACGCCCCGGTGACGGCCCCGAGGGAGAGCGGCGTGTCCCGGAGGAACTGCGGCAGGTCGAACGCGAAGTAGCGCTGCTCGGCGTCCGGGATCGGCCCCGCGGTGCCGCCGAACCGCGCCGACAGGACCTGCCACACCGCCAGCCACGCCAGCCAGACCGCGCCGAGCACGAGCCAGCGCACCCACTGGCGGCGTCGGACCATCTCGACGACGGCGAGGAACGCCACGACGAGGACGACCGACGGGTTGAGCCCGGCGGCCGGCCCGACGAGCAGCACCGCGGCGCCGAGCGCCCACGGCGAGCGGCGCTTCCACAGCAGGAACGACCCGAGCGCCATCGACCAGGACAGGGAGTACGGCTGGCTCTCGAGCGCCAGGATGTGCAGGCGGACGGGCGCGATGAGCAGGTGCGCACCGGCCAGCAGCCCGCCGAACAGCACCGCGGTCGCCCACCGGTCCCGCGAGCCCGTCACCGCGCGGACGCCCATCCAGGCCAGCAGCAGCAGCAGCACGTGGAACGCGAGCGCGTTGACGAGCAGGCAGACGAACAGGTTGACGTCGGGGTCCGCGAAGGGCTGCGCGAGCACGGACGTGAACGCGAAGAAGCGGTTCTGGCCCCAGAAGAACAGGTCGACGTCCTGCACGGACATCACCGACTGCTGGACGCCGTCGGCCTGGAGGAAGTGCTGCGTGCGCCGCAGGACCGTCCACACGGACACCCCGACGAGGACGACACCGGCGGCGAGCCACCACAGGAGGCGGTCGCGCCCCCACCGGCCCGTCGCGCCGGTCGTCGTCGCACCGGCCGCCGTTCCGGGGCCGTGGGCGGCTGCGGTGGTCGTCGCCATGCGGGGGTTCCCTCGTTCGGTACGTGTCGGTACGTGGTCGGTACGTGGTCGGTACGTGGTCGGTACGGGCTCGTCACGGGTCCGGTACAGGTCGGCGTGCGGCGCCGCACCCTGCTGCCGCGGCGGCCGCGTACCGGCCCTCGGTCCGGGTCACGGGGCGCGCGGCGCGGGGCCACTGTAGGTCATGGCCCCCGCCCGCCCGGCTACCCTGGGCGCCGGCGGCCACGCGCCACGGCCCGGCCACCGCCGGCCGGACGCGCCCCACGACGGCCCGCCCACGCGACAGCACCCGCCGCGCACCCGCGGTGACGAGACCCGATGGGGGACCTGTGGACACGCACGACGGCACGGTGCGGCGCGAGCCCCCGGGCGGCTGGCCCTGCGAGCGCTGCGCCGGGGCCTCGGTGCTCCTCGTGGTCCCCTGCCACGACGAGGCCGCCACGATCGGCGGCGTCATCGCGGGGTTCCGGGCCGTCCTGCCGGACATCGAGGTGCTCGTCGGCGACAACCTCAGCACGGACGGGACGGGCGACGTCGCCCGCGGCGCCGGCGCGACGGTCGTGCACGTACCCATCAAGGGCAAGGGCCGCGTCGTGCGGCGGCTGCTCGAGTACAGCAACCACGACGTCACGATCATGGTCGACGGCGACGCGACGTACGACCCCGCGGCGGCCGTGCAGCTCGTGCACGAGGTCTACTGCCGCGGCTACGACCTGGTGAACGTGTCCCGGGCGAGCAAGGCCGAGGGCGACGAGTACCGGTCCGGCCACGAGTGGGGCAACGCGGCCCTCACGGGGCTGCAGCGGGCGCTCACGGGCATCGGCCTGCGCGACATCCTCACCGGCTACAAGGGCATGAGCCGCCGGTTCACCGCCTCCATGCCCGTGCGCTCGCAGGCTTTCCAGGTCGAGGTCGAGATCGCCGCGCACGCCGTCGCGCTCGACCTCGCCTACGCCGAGATCCCCGCGCCCTACGGCGCGCGGCCCGAGGGGTCGGTCTCGAAGCTGTCGACCTACGCCGACGGCTGGGCCATCCTGCGCGCGATCCTGCGGCTGTGGCGCGACCACCGGCCGCTGCAGGCGTTCGGCCTCATGTCGGTGCCGTGGCTCGTGGCCGCGGCGGTGCTCGTCGGCGTCGCGATCGCGGGCTTCGTCGAGACGGGCGAGGTGGAGCGGTTCCCGAGCCTCATCGCGGGGGTGGCGTCGTTCATCGTCGGGATGCTGCTGCTGACCGTCGGCTGGATCCTCACCCGCACGCAGACGCTGCGGCGCGACGAGCTGGCCCTCGCCGCCGCGAACGCGATCCGCGACGGCGTGTACCGGCGCCACGTCCGCACGCACCGCACCGGGCCCGACCGCGAGCAGGAGCGCGCCGAGGCGATCCTCGACCGCCAGATCGACGCGTCGGTCCCGGGCGCCTGACCCGGCCTCGACCGCGCCCGACCCGGGCGCGACCCGGCCGGACGCGACGCCCGACCGGGTGCCCGCCGGCCCTCCCGCTCAGGCCGGGAACCGCACCCGCGCGCGGGCCCAGTACTCGTCGGAGCCGGCGATGCCGACCCGCACCACGCCCTCGCCGCGCTCGAGGAGCACCTGCCCCCAGTGCACGCGGCCGGACCACTCCGGCTCGCGCCCGAGGAAGGTGCGGTAGTAGCCGGCGGCCCGCCCCTGCGCCGCCTCGAGCGACATCCACACGCCGAACCCGACGGACCCGCGCCCGGTGCTGCGCACGCGCGCGACCCAGTAGGCGGACTCCTCCGGGCTCGGCGCACGGCCGAGCATGACCGTGTACACGCGCCCGACGTAGGCCGCGTCGTCGGACCCCGACGCGAGGTAGAACTCCGGCGACTCGTACAGCAGCCGCTGCACGTCGTCGATCGTCAGCCGGCCGGCGGCCACGGCGTCGACCCATCCGCGCAGGCCGCCGTCGTCGGCGGGGCGCCCGAGCACCTCGGCGTACGCCTGCCGCACCCGGCGCTCCCGGTACTCCTGCGTCGAGGTGAGGACCCCGACGAGGTCCGCCGACGAGGCGCCGCCGATCAGCAGCCCCGACCACGAGGCGACGCCGGACGGCTCCGCGTCGCGCCCGAGCAGGTCCTGGTAGAGGGCCCGGACGAGCGCGGCGGCGTCGGCGGGCGACAGCGACACCGTGAACCAGTCGCTCTTGAGCCCGAGCGCCTGGCGCACCTCGTTCCCCGTCATCGTGCGCGTGGCCGTGGTGCCCACGACCCGCGCCGACGTGACGCGGCCGCCCTCGGCGCCGAGCCCGTTGCGGCCCGTGACGGTGAAGCTGCGCAGGACGCCGACGCCGAGCCGGGCCCCCGCCTCCCCGACCGTCGTCGCGAGGGTCCACGTGTGGTGCGGGTTGCCCGCCACGGCGTCGCCGTCGTCGACGACCGCGGGGAACGTGCCGCCCGCGGTCCAGCCGCCGGTCGAGGCGCTGAACTCCGTGCGCGCGATGCGCCCGGCCGAGGTGCGCATGACCTGCCCTGACGTCTCGGCGGTCGCCTGGTCGGAGCGGGCGTCCTCGCGCAGCGTCCGGGCCGCCCCCGGGCCCTGCGCGCCCGTCGAGAAGGCACCGCGGTAGACCTGGCACGCGGTGGTGTCGCAGAGGGTGGCGCCCGAGGCGCGCGGGGACGACGCGAGCGCGTAGCTGCGCGCGGCGACCGTCTGGGCGCGCAGGGCCGCCATGCCGTTGGGGGTGCTCCCCCACGACGGCGGCATCTCGGCCGCCGCGACGCCGCGCACGTAGTCGTCGATCTGCACGGCGTTGACGACGTAGCGCGTCCCGCCGACCACGCGCAGCTGCAGCGCACCGCGGTAGCCGGTGCTGCCGGTGGGCTCGCACGTGCGGATGAGCCCGTCGAGGCCGCCGGCGCCGCCGGCGCCCACCTCCACGGTCGTCGCGCCGACGGTCGAGGCCGTCGTCCAGGGGCCGCCGCACGACGGGCCGGTCTGGACCTCCGTGGCCGACCCGTTCCACCGCAGGCGCAGGTAGCCGTAGCCGGGCACGCTCGTCGAGCCGGCGTGCAGGCCGTAGCCCTGGACGAGGACGTCCGTGGCCGCGCCGGTGAACCGCGTCAGCTCGACGAAGACCCACGGGTTGCCGGCGTCGGCCGCCAGCCGCGTGCCGCCGTAGTAGTGGCCGAGGATCGTCTGGTACGGCGCGCCCTGCTGCGCGTAGCCGAGGGCGCCCCACTGGCCCATGCCGCGGCCGTGGCCCCAGCCGTGCCCGGTGACCGTGAGCCGGAGCGACCCGTCCTCGGCGTGCGCGGGCGCGACGGGCCCGCGCGCGGCGTCGACCGCGACGAGCCCGAGCACCACCGCCGCGACCGTCAGCAGCCGGACGGCCCTGGCGACCGCGCCGGTCCTCCCGGTCGTGCCGGCCCCGGTCGCCCGGGCCCTGATCGTCCCGGCCCTGATCGTCCCAGCCCGGGTCGTCCCGGCCCGGGTCGTCCCGGCCCGGGTCCCCGTCGTCCCGTCCTCGTCGACGCCCCTGCGCACCGTGGTCCCCTCGTCGTCCCGCTCGTCGTCGTGCTCGTCGTGCTCGTCGTCGTGCTCGTCGTGATGCCCGGAGTCGCCGTGCGTCACGCGCTGACGGCCGGGTACCGGGTCAGGGCCCGCGCCCAGTACTCGGCGGACCCCGCGATGCCGGTGCGCACGACGCCCTCGCCGCGCTCCAACAGCTGCTGCCCCCAGTACACACGCCCGGACCACTCCGGGTCACGCCCCAGGAAGGTGCGGTAGTAGCCGGACGCCCGCTGCTGGGCGGCCTCGAGCGAGGCCCAGACGCCGGCGGCCACCTGCCCGCGATTGCCGGCGGCGATGCGCGCGACCCAGAAGTCCCGCTCGGCGGCACCGGGCGCACGGCCCAGCATGACCTCGTACACCCGCGTGACGAAGGCGGCGTCGGTCGCGCCGGCGGCCTGGTAGAACTCCGGCGACTCGTAGAACAGGCGCTGCACGTCGTCGACCGTCAGGCGGCCGGCCGCGATCGCGGCGACCCAGCCGGCGGCGCCGCCCGCGTCCGGGGAGCGGCCGAGGACCTGCTCGTAGGCCTCGCGCACACGCAGGGTGCGGTACTCCGTCGAGCTGGTCAGGACGCCGACGAGGTCCGCGGAGGACGTCCCCTGCACGAGGAGCGAGGACCAGGAGGTGACGCCGCCGGCCTCGGCGGGGCGGTCGAGCAGGTCGGTGTAGAGGGCCTTCACCAGCGACGCGGCGTCGGAGGTGGTGGTGCCGGGCGCGTAGCCGGCCGCGGCGCTGCGGATCGCCGCGAGGGTCGCGTAGCCGCGGTCCCCGGGGCACGCCGTGTAGGCCACGTCCCGGTGCCCGAGCACGCGCGGGAGCGTCACCGTCCGGTTGGTGAACCGGGAGTTCTCGCCGGCGCCGGTCCAGTACTGCATCGTGCCGCGCGGGTCGACGCCGTAGGCACCCAGGCGCCACCCGACGATGCGCGCCACCGCGTCGGTCATCGCCGGCGACGGGGCCACCGTGGTGAACGTGCCGAGCATGGAGACGCCGAGCGTGCCCGTGTTGAAGCCGCCGGCGTGGACGCCGATGACGGCCTTGTCCAGGCTCCCGGCGCGGCCCTCGTAGATCGTGCCGAACTTGTCGACGATGACGTTGTAGCCCAGGTCGCACCAGCCGCGGCCCTGCATGTGGTACGCCTGGTCGTTGCGGATCTGCTGCATCGCCTGCGCCCGGTCGGCGTAGGCGTTGGAGCCGGCGGTGTGGTGCACCACCGCGCCGACCAGCGCCTTCGCGGACGCCATCTCGCAGCTCGGAGACGCGGCGCCCCAGGCGGCGCGGGTGACGACGGGCGGCATGCCGGCGGCGGCGGGCGTGGCGGCGACCGCGGGCCGGACCACGGCGGCGGGGCCGGTCGCCTCGGAGCCCACGAGCACCAGCTCGACGTCGCGCGCCGTCGTCGTCCCGTCCGCCGGGGCGGCCACCGAGACCTGGACGGCGTCGGACTCCCCGACCCACAGCGTCTGCGTGCCGGCCCGCTGGGCCGCGGCCTCGGCGTCGGGGGTGCCGGCGTCGGGCGCGTCGTCGCCGACCTCGAGGGCGGTCCAGGCGGACCAGCCGTCGTCGGTCCGGGTCCGCACCTGCACGTCCGGCGCGGGCCCGTCGGCCCAGGTGACGCCGAGGGTCTGGAAGTCGGCGACGGCCACGGGCTCGGAGACCACGCGCCCCGCGGCCCCCTCGTCGACGACGAGGGGTGCGAGCGGACCGTCCTCCTCGGTGTCCAGCGCCGCCACGGGCGCGTCGGCGGGCAGCGGCGCCAGGGGGTCGACGGCAACGGCGCCGGCCGCCGCGCCCGCGGCGTCGCCGGGCACGTCGAGCACGAGCGGGACCTCGGCGACCTGCACGTCGGCGTCGGCACCGAGGCCGGTACCGGAGTCGGTCCCCGAGCCGGTCCCCGAGCCGGTCCCGTCACCGCTCGCAGCGGCCGCGGCGTGGCGGACCACCCCCGCACCGGCGACGACCTGGCCACCGGGCGCCCCGGGCGACGGTGCGACGGCGGGCGCGGGCAGGACCCCGCCGGCGACGCCCGCGGCGAGGCCGAGCGAGAGGACGAGACGCAGCAGCATGATGCTCCAGACGGGTGACGGCAGCGTGCCCCTACCGTTTCGGCCGCCAGCATCCCACCCTTGAGCCCTCCAGCCCCTGGGTCCTCGTGCGTCACATCCGGGCACCTCCGTACCGGACGCGCCCGCCCGTGCGGCCCGCGCTGGCTATGCTCCTCGCGCGGCACGCCCCCGTGCCGACGGGCCGCCCGTGCGCACCTCGTCGGGGGCGTCCCCGGCCGGCCGCCACGGGTCCGCCGGGTCACCACACGCCGCCCGTCGAAAGGTCTCGTCGTGCACCTGCTCGTGACCGGAGGGGCCGGCTTCATCGGCGCCAACTTCGTCCACCAGACGGTGCGCGAGCACCCCGACGTCCAGGTGACCGTCCTCGACGCGCTCACCTACGCGGGCGACGAGCGCAGTCTCGACCCGGTGGCCGACCGCGTGACCTTCGTCAAGGGCGACATCGCCGACCCCGACGTGGTCGACCGCCTCGTCGGCGCCACGGACCTCGTCGTGCACTTCGCGGCGGAGTCGCACAACGACAACTCCCTGCACGACCCGTGGCCGTTCGTCCGCACGAACGTCATCGGGACGTACACACTCCTCGAGGCCGTCCGTCGGCACGGGGTCCGGTACCACCACGTCTCGACCGACGAGGTCTACGGCGACCTCGAGCTCGACGACCCCGCCAAGTTCACGCCGGACACGCCCTACAACCCGTCGAGCCCGTACTCCTCGACGAAGGCGTCCTCGGACCTGCTCGTCCGCGCGTGGGCCCGGTCCTTCGGGGTGCAGGCGACGATCTCGAACTGCTCGAACAACTACGGGCCCTACCAGCACGTGGAGAAGTTCATCCCGCGCCAGGTGACGAACGTGATCGACGGCGTGCGCCCGAAGCTGTACGGGTCCGGGCAGAACGTCCGCGACTGGATCCACGTCGAGGACCACAACGCCGCGGTCTGGACCATCCTCGAGAAGGGCCGCGCGGGCGAGACCTACCTCATCGGCGCGGACGGCGAGAAGGACAACCGGACCGTCGTCGAGACGATCCTCGAGCTCATGGGCCAGGATCCGGACGCCTACGACCTCGTGAGCGACCGGCCCGGCCACGACCTGCGGTACGCGATCGACGCGACGAAGCTGCGCACGGAGCTGGGCTGGGTGCCGCGGTACACGACGTTCCGCGACGGCCTGGCCGCGACGGTCGACTGGTACCGCGCGCACGAGGCGTGGTGGCGACCGCAGAAGGACGCCACCGAGGCCCGGTACGCGAAGCTCGGGCGCTGACGGGGCGAGCCCGACGCCACCTGCCCCGGCGGTCCGGCCGGTCCGGCCGGCGGGACCGGCGGTCCGGCCGGTCCCGCCGGCGCCGACGGATCCCTCGGGTCTGACGGGTCCCTCGGGTCGCTCGGGTCGTCGCCCGGGTCCCCCGGGTCAGCCGCGGCGATCTGCACAGGTCCTCCACCGCACCTTCCCGGGCCCGCTGCCGATCGTCCCCCCGTGCCCTCCTACCATCCTGCCGTGACCTCCCGCCACGTCGCCCCCCGGCGTCCTCGCGCGCTGCGCCACGCCCGGGCCCGTTCGCGCCACCCGCTGCTGCGCGGAGCGGCGGTCGTCGCCACCGGCGTGCTGGCCTTCGCGGTGGCCGGCACCGCCACCGTGGCCGCCAACCTGCAGGGGAACATCACGTCGGCGGACGTCAGCGACCTCGTCGTGCCGGTGGACGAGCCGAGCACGGACGCGACCCCCGACCCGCAGGACGCGAGCGCCGGGCAGGCGCTGGACATCCTCGTCATGGGCTCCGACGAGCGCGACGGCGAGAACGCGGCGATCGGCGGCTCCGTCGAGGGCATGCGGTCGGACACGACGATCCTCGTGCACGTCTCCGCCGACCGGTCGCGCGCCCAGCTCGTCTCCATCCCGCGTGACTCCCTCGTCGAGATCCCGGCCTGCACGGCGACGAACGGCCAGACCTCCCGGCCGCGCACGGACCTGTTCAATTCCGCGTTCGCCACCGGGGCGGACATGGGCGGGGACGCCGCGTCCGCCGCGGCGTGCGCCATCTCGGCCGTCCAGGTCAACACCGGCGTGACCGTCGACCACTACGTCGTCGTCGACTTCGTCGGGTTCACGAAGATGGTCGACGCGCTGGGTGGTGTCACGATGTGCATCCCCGAGGACATGTCGAGCCCCATGGCGGGCCTGCAGCTCTCCGCCGGCGTCCAGACGCTCGACGGCACGACCGCGCTGGCCTTCGCCCGCGCGCGCAAGGGCGTCGGTGACGGGTCCGACACCAGCCGGCTCGGCCGCCAGCAGCAGCTCCTCGCCGCGACGCTCCAGGGGCTGCTGTCCAAGAACTTCCTGACCGACACCGGCCAGCTCATCGGGTTCTTCGACGCCGCCACCGAGTCGCTCACCACCGACCCTGGGCTGAGCTCGATCGCCGACCTGACCGGCCTGGCGTTCTCGCTGCGCGGCATCGACCCCGCGAGCATCACGTTCCTCACGATCCCGTTCGGCCCGGCGCCGTCCGACCCGAACCGGGTGGTGTGGACGCCGGAGGCGGACGCCGTCTGGGCCGCCATCGCCGCGGACCAGCCCCTGCCGAGCAGCGAGCCGGCCGCGCCCGCCGCCCCCGCGACCACCGACCCGGCGGCCCCTGCCGACCCGGCCGCGTCGGCGCCCGCCGCGCCCGAGCCCACGCCGACCGAGACGAAGGCCGCCGGGCAGGAGGCGTTCACCGGCGCCGACGTGACGGCCGTCTGCTCGTGACCCGCGTCCCACCGGCGGCGGCCGGGCGGTGGCACCATCAGCGCATGGTCCGACGCCAGGTCCGTCCGGCGCGCCCGGCGGCTCGACGATGAGCGGCACCTCGGGCGACGAGGGCCGCCCCCCGAGCTTCGCCCCCGGCGCCCGCCGCACCGGTGGCGGAGCGTCCCCGTCTCGTCCCGTCCCCCCGCCGGCGCGCCCGGTCGTCCCGCCCACGCGCCCACCGGCCCCGCCCACGCGCCAATCGGCCCCGTCAGCGCGTCCCATGCCCGCCGACGCGGGCCCGGGCTCGACGAACCCCGGTGCACGCCGTCCGGCCGCCCCGCGCCAGACCACGAGCGCACCCCGTCCGTCGTCGCCCCCCGCGGCGCCCCGGTCGACGGCCCCCGCGGCGCCCCGGTCGACGGTGACGGCGTCGACGGCGCCCAGCGCGACGACGCCACCCGCCGCGCGCCCCACCGGCGCGCCCAGCCCTGCGGCCCCTCGCGCGCCGAGGAGCACGGCCTCCCGTGCACACGTCCTCCAGGCGGGCGGCGCGGCAGGCGCCGCACCCCCCCACAGTGCAGCGACCGACGGTGGAACCGCCCAGGGTGGCCCCGCGCGCAGCGGTCCGAACGCCTTCGGACCGGCGCCACGATCGGCGGGCGACGTGTCCGGTGTACCCATCGGCAGCACACCGGGCGATCGCGCGCCTCGAACCGGCCGTCGGCGACGTGCCGTCCTCCTGGGCGTCGCCGCGGTGCTCGTGCTGCTCCTCGCGTGGCCCGTCGCGCTGCTCGTGCGTGCCCAGGACCGCATCCAGCACGTCGCCGCGCTGTCAGGTGCCGCCGGGACGCCGGGCACGACGTACCTCCTCGCCGGGTCCGACTCCCGCGCGGACGGCGCCGTCGGCGGGGAAGCCGTCGAGGGTGCGCGCACCGACAGCATCCTCCTGCTGCACGTGCCGAGCAGCGGGCCGTCCGCGCTCATCTCGCTGCCGCGGGACACGTACGTCGAGGTCCCGGGCTACGGGCCGGCGAAGCTGAACTCGGCGTACGCCTGGGGCCAGGCGCCCCTGCTCGTGGCGACCGTCGAGGGGCTGACCGGTCTCACCGTGGACCACTACGTGGAGATCGGCATGGGCGGCGTCGAGCAGGTCGTGGACGCCGTGGGGGGCGTCAACCTCTGCTACGACGCCGACGTCTCCGACCCCGACTCGGGCATGGTCTGGACCGCCGGGTGCCACGACGTCGACGGCGAGCAGGCACTGGCCTTCGCGCGGATGCGCAAGGCCGACCCCCTGGGCGACGTCGGGCGTGCGCAGCGGCAGCGCCAGCTCATCGGGGCCGTCATGGCTGCGGTGTCCCCCGCGTCGCTCGCCCTGCACCCGGGCCGGCAGACCGACCTGCTCGACGCCGGCCTCGGCGCCGTCCGCGTGGACGACGGGATGGGTGTCACCGACCTCGCGCGGCTCGCCCTGGCCTTCCGCTCGGCGACCGGCCCCGGCGGCGTCACGGGCGCGCCGCCCATCGCCGACAACGACTACCGTCCGGGCAACATCGGCTCGACCGTCCTGCTCGACGAGACCGCCGCACCCCAGTTCTTCGCCGACGTCCGCGACGGCGTCCTCCCGCCCGGACCGGTGGGCGGCGCTCCAGCAGCCTGACGGCTCGGCGGCACCACGCAGCCCGACCGCACGCAGCGGCACGTACACAGTCGAACCCGCGGCAAGCACCACCCTGGCACCAGCCCTCAGCAGCGCGAGCACCCGACCCGGTCCCACAACACGTTCCCTCCGGACGACGGCGACGCAGCTCGTCGCCCGCGGCCCGACGAACCGCTGCTGGCTCTCGGGCACGACGACGCAGCTCCGCGCCCGGGCACAGCGACGCAGCGCATCGCCCGCGGCCCGACGAACCGCTGCTGGCTCTCGGGCACGACGCAGCTCCGCGCCCGGGCACGGCGACGCAGCGGCCCGCCCCGGACGCGACGACGCAGCTGCTCGCCCCGGACGCGACGACGCAACTGTCTGCGCCGGCGTCCCGCCCCGGACGCGACGACGCAGCTGCTCGCCCGGGACACGGGGACGCAGTCGCTCGCCTCGGCGGGCAGGGCGAACACGGTTGGCCGCTCTCGAGCACGACGACGCCCGGGGGCAGCACGTGGCACGGCGACGACGCCGACCGCACGCCGTCAGAGACGCCGCCCACGCGTGGTCAGAAGGGGATGGGTCCGGCCCAGGGGTCCGGGACCGGTTCGGGTGCCGGTGGCGGTGGTGGTGGCGCTGGTGGCAGGGGCAGGACC
>NZ_FOKA01000003.1 GCF_900111925.1 Cellulomonas marina | reverse complement strand
GGTTCTTCGGACATCCGGTGGGGGTGACGGCTCGCCGGTGAGTCAGGTGCAGGGGTGAGGGGGTCGAGGTCCCCGAGGATCAGCAGCGACCAAGCAAACCGTCCCTGCGGAGACCTCGACCGTGTCCAACGCTACGGCGTGCTCGAGCGCGCCTTCTACCGACCCCTGTTCGCGATGTGACGTGCTGCTGGGCCTGGACGTCGTTCAGGTCGAGGCCGTCGAACGATCACCGACGTTGCTGACGGTGACGGTCTCTTCCCCGCCCGGTCTGATGGGGTGCCCGCGGTGCGGCGTCGTCGCCGTCGGCCGGGGCCGCAAGATCCGGGTGCTGCACGACGTGCCGGGCGAGGTGCCCGTCGTGCTGCGGTGGCGGCAGCGGACCTGGCGGTGCCCGGACCCCGGCTGCCCGGTCGGGTCGTTCACCGAGCAGCTGCCCGACCTGGTCCCCGCCCGCGGGTCGCTGACGTGCCGGGCGGTGACCTGGGCCATCGCCCAGCTGCGCCGCGAGCACGCCTGCGTGTCGGGTCTGGCGCGCCGGCTCGCGGTGGCGTGGAAGACGTTGTGGCGCGCGGTCCGGCCGCGGCTGCAGGCCCGGGCCGAGGACCCGGCACGGTTCACCGGCGTCACCTCTCTGGGCGTCGACGAGCACATCTGGCATCACGGCGACACCCGCCGACGTGGGCCCAAGGAGCTCACCGGGATGGTCGACCTGACCCGCCATCAGGACGAACACGGACGGTGGCGGGTCCGTGCCCGCCTGCTGGACCTGGTCCCGGGCCGGTCCAAGAAGGCCTACGCCGACTGGCTCACCGACCGCGGAGCCACCTTCCGCGACGGGGTCCAGGTCGCCGCGCTAGACCCCTTCGGCGGCTACAAGGCCGCCCTGGACGCCGAGCTCGCCGACGCGGTCGCCGTGCTGGACGCGTTTCACGTCGTCAAGCTCGGCACCCAGGTCGTCGACGAAGTCCGCCGCCGCGTCCAGCAGGCCACGACCGGGCACCGCGGCCGCAAGGGCGACCCCCTGTACGGCATCCAGACCCTCCTGCGCGCCGGCGCCGAGAACCTGACCGACAAGCAGCTGCACCGCCTCGAGGTCGCGATCACCGCCGATGACGCCCACGAGGAGGTCTACATCGCCTGGCGGTGCGCCCAGGACCTGCGCGCGGCCTACCGCACCAAGGACACCGCCGAGGGACGGCGCCGCGCCGAGAAGATCCTGGCCTCGTTCCACACCTGCCCCATCGCCGAGGTCGCCCGCCTGGGACGGACCCTGCGCCGCTGGCAACAAGCGTTTCTGGCCTACTTCACCACCGACCGCGCCAACAACGGCGGCACCGAAGCCGTGAACGGCATCATCGAACTCCACCGCCGCATCGCCCGCGGCTACCGCAACCGCGACAACTACCGACTCCGCATGCTCCTCGCCGCCGGCGGCCTCAACGCCTGAACCCCACCAGATGTCCGAAGAGCCGCTTTGGTTAAGCGCCTCGCCACCGCGTCTGCGGTGCCCCGCGCGAGCACGCACCCAAGGTTGCAAGAACCAGTCCTATCCGACGGCGGGGCTGCTAGGGCCGCACGAGGAGTGCCAGGGCGACGGCGTCGCGCAGTTCCCGCCGCCCTCAGCAAAGGACTTGACGGCCTTCAGGCCACCGTCGCTGCGGCGAACGCCGCTAGGTGAATTGCGACATCACGTTGATGGGGCTACGCCGTCCGCTGCGGCCCCCGACACTGATGTTAGTGCAGCCGAATCGGCTCGTCGGTCTGTAATGCAACAACACCCTTGGTATCATTGTTCGAGCGGGTCACCGGGTCCGCGCCGGGCGGAACCGGGCGCACGAAGAAGGCGACCGGGGCCGCGAGCAGCGAGATCACCGCGCCGACCAGCAGAGCGGCGTGGATGCCGCCGGCCAGCGCCCCGAGCTCCGAGGCGCCGTCGCCGGCCAGCGACGTGGACCGGGCGGCCAGCACGCTGACGAACAGCGCGGTGCCGGCCGCGCCCGCCACCTGCTGCACGGTGGACACCACCGCCGAGCCAGAGGCGTACCGCGGCGCGGGCAGAGCGCCCAGGGACGAGGTGAACAGCGGGGTGAACACCAGCGCGAGCCCGGCCGAGAGCAGCACGTGCACGACGAGCATCTGCCACAGGGCGCCGTCCTCGCCCAGCAGCGTGGTGCCCCACAGCGCGGCGCTGACGACGAGCGCGCCCGGCACGAGCAGCGGCCGCGGGCCGACGCGGTCGTAGACGCGGCCCACCGTCGGTGCGAGCAGGCCCATGAGCAGGCCACCCGGCAGCAGGACGAGGCCGGTGGTGAGCGTGCTGGCCCCCAGGACCTGCTGCGCGTAGATGGGGAACAGGATGATGGTCCCGAACAGGCACATCATCATCACGGCCATGAGCAGGGTGCCGATGCGGAAGTTCGGCACCGCCAGCACCCGCAGGTCCAGCAGGGGCTCGGCGGTGCGCTGCAGCCGGAGCTGGCGCAGGACGAACGCCACCATGGCGACCGCCCCGACGGCGAAGGCGGCCCACGCGGCGGTGCCGCCGCCCTCGCCCAGGCTCGACAGCCAGAAGACGAGCGGCCCGAACGCCAGCGCCGACAGCACGACGGACAGGACGTCGACCCGCGCGTGCCCGGTCTCCGAGACGTTCGGCATCCGCAGCGCGCCGAGCACGAGGGCGGCCACCGCGATCGGCAGGACGAGGCCGAACATCCACCGCCAGCTGAGCACGGACAGGATGAGGCCGGAGATCGTCGGGCCGAGGGCGGGCGCGACGGAGATGACGACCGAGATGTTGCCCATCGTGCGGCCGCGGGCGGCCGGCGGGGTCACCGTGAGGACCGTCGTCATGAGCAGCGGCAGCATGATCGCGGTGCCGCCGGCCTGGACCACCCGCCCGACGAGGAGCACGGGGAAGCCCGGCGCGACCGCGCACACGGCGGTGCCGAGCGAGAACAGCGACATCGCGACGAGGAACACCGTGCGCGTGGGGAGCCGCTTGAGCAGGAAGCCCGTCACCGGGATGACGACCGCCATCGTCAGCAGGAACGCGGTGGTCAGCCACTGACCCGTCGAGGCGTCGATGCGCAGGTCGGACATGAGGCGCGGCAGCGCCACGCCCATGATCGTCTCGTTGAGGATGACGACGAAGGTCGAGACCAGCAGCAGCGTGACGGCCAGCCGGTCGCGCGGGGTCAGGCCGGTGGCGGTGGCGTCTCGGGGTGCCGCGGGCGCGGTGGGGGCGTGCTCGTGCATGGGTGCTCCTCGGGGGTCGCCGCCAGTCTCGTCCCCGGTACCGACACGCGTCGAGGCGATACCTCAGCGGGTGGAGGCCGGCGGGGTGAGACGTGTCACGCCGCGCCCGAGGACCCGCCTCACGCCGCGCAGGGGCCGCCGGCCTCGTCGTCCCCGAGCAGGCCCGCGTCGAGCGCCGCGAGGTCCGGGGCCGGCCGCTCGACCCGCGTCCCGATGACGGTCCGCAGGCGCAGCTCCGGGGGCGTGGCGGGGTCGGCGGGGCCGGCCGCGGTGAGCGCGGCGCAGTCGTCGACCGCCCACCGCACCAGCAGCCCGACCTCGCCCGGCTGGGCCGGCACGCGCACCGGCAGCGCCGCCGCCGCGAGGTCCGGGACGGCGGCCAGCGCGGTCGCCGCGTCGACGGGCCCGTCCGTCGGGGCGCCGACGGACGACGACAGGCCGTCGACCGCGTCGCCGGTCACCAGCCACGCCTCGACCACGTGCGCGCCGGGCACGTCGCCCACCGCCTCGAGCGTGAACGGCGCCGCCGCGTCCGGCGTCACGAGCGTGAGGACGAGCACCTCGTCGTCGGTCAGCGGGACGAACACCCCGCCGGACCCGCTGCTCCCGCCGTCGAGCGAGGGCCGCAGCACCGCCGGCGAGGCCCAGGCCGCCCCGAGCAGCGCCACCACCGCCGCCCCGCCCGCCACCGCGTGCCACCGCCGGCCGTGCGGCACGAGGGCGTCGAGCGCCGGGTCGGCGGCCGAGTGGGGGCTTGTCGTCGTCATTGGCACAACGTACTGTGCCAATGGGACGAACGGAAGGGGTGCTCCGATGGCGCTCGTGGCGGTGCTGGTGGTGGTCGGCCTCGTGGCTCTGGCGGCGCTGCGGGTGGCACGCGTCGGGGCCTCGGCGCGGGACGTGGCGTGGCTGGCGGGGACGGCGCCGGGCGAGCTGCCGCCGGCCGAGGCGGCCGTGGTGGCGCGGCACCTCGAGCGGCACCGGCGGCACCGGCGGGTCGGCGGACTCGTCGGCGTCGCGTTCGCCGTGGTCGTCGGGATCCGGTGGTACGCCAGCGTCGGGTTCGGCGTCGGGCAGCACTCGCCGCTCGCGGACGTGCTGTTCTGCGGCGTGGCGGGCGTCCTCGTCGGCGCGCTCGTCGCCGAAGGGACGCGGCTGCCGCGCACCGCGGGGGCGGTGACGGCCTCGCTCGCGCCGCGACCGGCGGCACCGCACCCCCGGTACGTCGGGGCGGCGCGCGGCCTCGTGGCGGCCGCGGTCGTCCTCGGGGTGGCGCTGCTCGTCGCCGGCCGGGGACCGACCACGCTCGTCACCGCGCTCGCGGGCGCGGCCGTCGTCGCGGTGGCGGAGGTGACGCGGGCGCGCGTCGTGGGCCGCCGCCGTCCCGTCCTCGCGCCGCGCGCGGCCCGGCTCGACGACCGGCTGCGCGCGTTCGCCGCCGGGTCGGTGGCGCTCCTCGAGCTCTCGGCGGCGGTGCTGACGGCGACGTGGGTGCTCTTCGGGCTGCAGGGGGCGTTCGGGGCGCCCGACGGCGGCGTCGTCGACCTGGTCCTCGGGTTCGCCAGCCTCGCCGGGCTCGTGGTGGCCGCCGTGCTGCTGCACCGCGCGGCGCCCCGACCACCGCGGTCGTGGCGCCCGCCCGTCCCGGATCCCGCGGCCGCCGTCGCGCCCGCGGCGCCCGCGTGATCGTCCGCGTCGACCCGGACCTGCCGCTGCCGGTCTCCGAGCAGCTCCGGGCCCAGATCGAACGGCTCATCGTCTCGGGGCAGCTCGCCCCCGGGACGGCGCTGCCGCCCATCCGGCACCTCGCGGCCGACCTCGACCTCGCCCGCGGCACGGTCGGCAAGGTCTACGAGGTGCTCGCGCGGGACGGCTGGGTACGGGCCGCCGGGCGGCACGGAACCGTCGTGCAGGCGCCGCCCGCGGGGACCGCGCCCGCCGGCGTCTCCGACCGGGACCTAGCGGCCGCCGCGGACCGGCTCGCGGTCGTCGTCCGCCAGCTCGGCCTGCCCGACGCGCACGCCCACGACGCGGTCGAGGCGGCCCTGCGACGCCTCCCGGCACCGCAGGACCGCCTCGTCACCGGCTGAGGGTCGGCCCCTCCGCCGTCGCTCAGACGAGCGGCAGCCGGACCGTCGCGAAGGAGGCCGGCGGCAGCTCGACGACGAGGACGCCGTCCTGCACCCGCACGCCGTCCAGCGCGCGCGGGGCCACCGCGTCCGGGGCCTCGGCCGTGTTGTGCGCCGCGACGTCGTCCGCCGCGAGCACCCGCGCCTGCGGGGCGCCGACCGACGCGCCGCGCAGCGACAGCTCGACGCGGGCGCTCGTCGTCGGGTCGAGGTGCGTGAGGGACACCAGGACGTGCCCGTCCTTCGTCGAGGCGGAGACGGAGACCGTGTCGACCTCGCCGACGTCGGCGGCGTGCCGCGTGCGCTCGCCGACGGCGTGCACCGGCAGCGCGGTGGCGTCGTGGTGGCCCTTGTTCATCTCGAACACGTGGTAGGTCGGCGTGCGGACGAGCGCCTCGCCGTCCGTGAGCAGCATGGCCTGCAGGACGTTGACGGTCTGCGCGATGTTGGCCAGCCGCAGCCGGTCGGCGAAGTCGTGGAACGCGTCGAAGTGCAGGCCGGCGACGAGCGCGTCGCGCATCGTGTTCTGCTGGTACAGGAAGCCGGGGTTCGTGCCGGGCTCGACGTCCCACCACGTGCCCCACTCGTCGAGCGCGAGGCCGATCTTCTTCGTCGGGTCGTAGGCGTCCAGGACGGCCGCGTGGCCGGCGAGCAGCTCGCGGACGTGGAGCGCCTTGCGCACGGTCGTCCAGTACTCGTCGTCGGTGAAGGTCGTCGCGGAGCCCTTCTGCCCCCAGTCGCCGGCGATCGTGTAGTAGTGGAAGGACACGGCCTGGAACAGGTCGGACGGCGTGCGGTCGCCCAGCCCGGTCGTGACCTGCTGCACCAGCGTCTCGGTCCAGGCGTAGTCGGCGTCGCTCGCGCCGGCGGCGATCCGGTAGAGCCGGTTGTCGCCGTGGTTGCGCGCGTAGGTGGAGTACTGGCGCGCCAGCGACGCGAACTGCGGCGCGCGCAGGTTGCCGCCGCAGCCCCACGGCTCGTTGCCGATGCCCCAGAACTGCACGCGCCACGGCTCGTCGCGGCCGTTCTCGCGCCGCCGCCGGGCCATGGGGGAGTCGTCGCCGCGCGTGAGGTACTCGACCCAGTCGCTCATCTCCTGCACGGAGCCGGAGCCGACGTTGGCCGAGACGTAGGGCTCGGTGCCGAGCAGCTCGCACAGCGCCATGAACTCGTGCGTGCCGAAGTGGTTGTTCTCGACGACGTCGCCCCAGTGGGTGTTGACCATGCGGGGGCGCTCGTCGCGCGGGCCGATGCCGTCCTCCCAGTGGTACTCGTCGGCGAAGCAGCCGCCGGGCCAGCGCAGGTTGGGGATGTCGAGCGCCCGCAGCGCCTCCACGACGTCCAGGCGGATGCCGCCCTCGTGCGGGACGTCGGCGTCCTCGCCCACCCAGAACCCGCCGTAGATGCAGCGGCCGAGGTGCTCGGCGAAGTGGCCGTACAGGTGCCGGGAGATGGTCGGGCCGGCCACGTCCAGGTCGACGACGGCGCGCAGCGCGACGGGGGCGGCGTCACCGTCGGTGGGGACGGGGGTCGTGGTCGTGCTCGTCATGCGCGGGTGCTCCTCGGCGTCGGGGTCTGCGCGGCGACGACGAGCGCGCGGCGGCCTCGTCGTCGGGGATGGGCTTTATCGTTACAGAGCCGTGTCCGGATGCGCAAGACCGCCGGCGTTCAAGCCGTCGACTCCCGCTCGACGAGCCGGTGCCGTGCGACGACCCGCTCGTGCTCGTCGCGCCCGCGGCGGCCCGCGATGCGCCCGAGCAGCAGCCGGAGCGTGGCCTCCACCATCTCGTCGTGGCCCGGGTCGACGGTGGTCAGCGACGGGACCGCGTGCGCCGCCCACGGCACGTCGTCGAAGCCGACGACGCGCACGTCGTCCGGCACGCGCAGGCCCCGGTCCGCCAGGCCGCGGACCGCGCCGAGCGCGAGCAGGTCCGTGTGCGCGAAGACCCCGTCGACGGCGACGCCCTCGTCGAGCAGCCGGTGCACCGCCTGGCGCCCGCCCTCGAGCGTGTACGCGGCGGGGCGCTCGAGCGCCGGGTCGAGCGGCAGGCCCGCCGCGGTCAGCGCCTCGCGGTACCCCTGCGTGCGCTGGCTCGAGGCGTCGACGGGCCCGGTCGACGAGACGCCCAGCACCGCCACGCGCCGGCACCCGCGCGCGATCAGGTGCGCGACCGCGTCCCGCGAGCCCTCGACGTTCGCCATCGTCACGTGGTCGACGGGACGGTCGTAGCGCCGCTCGCCGAGCACCACGACGGGCATGTCGCCGTGCAGCAGGTCGGAGTCCGCGTCGGAGAGCTGCACCGCCGACAGCACGAGCCCGTCGTACCGGCGCACGCGGGAGCTGACGAGCGCCGCGAGCTCCTCCTCGCGCGTCGCGCCCGTCTGCTCGACGACGACCTCGTACCCGTGCTCGGCCGCGCGCCGGACCAGCAGCCCCGCGAGGAGGCCGAAGTACGGCACGTCGATCTCGGGCACGGCCAGCCCGATGAGGTTCGTCCTGCCCTGGCGCAGGCTGCGGGCGGCGAGGTTGACGCCGTAGCCCAGCCGCCCGACCGCCTCGAGGACGCGCTCGCGGGTCTCCGCCCGCACCCCGGGCCGGCGGTTGACGACGTTCGACACCGTCATCACCGACACGCCCGCTGCCCGGGCCACGTCCTGCATCGTGACCGGCGCGCCGCCCGCGCGCGGGTGGCTCACAGCCCCGCGGCGGAGGTGAGGAAGGACGCCATGAGGGGGCCGGCGGTCGTCGAGCCGTAGTCGCCGACCTCGACGAAGACCGCCACGGCGAGGTCGCCCTGGATGGCGATCATCCACGCGTGGTTCTGCAGGGCCTCGCCCTCGCCGAACTGCGCCGTCCCGGTCTTCGCGCCGACGGGCTCGCCGGGGACGGCCGCCAGCACGCCGGCGCCGCCCTCGGTGACCACCGCCCGCATGAGGCCGGCCAGCGTCGACGCCTCGTCGGGCGTCAGCGGGGGCGCGGTGGACGGGACCGGGCGCTCCGCGTCCCCGGACAGCCCCTCGGGACCCGGCACGACGAGGCGCGGCACCACGGTGGTGCCCGCCGCGACCGAGGCGGCCACCGTGGCCATGCCGAGCGGCGAGGCGAGCACGCGGCCCTGCCCGATGAGGGAGGCGGCGTGGTCGGTGCCGGTGGCCTCCGCCGGCACGGCGGCGAGGAAGGCGTCGAAGCCGAGGTCGCCGCCGGTGCCAAGGCCCAGCGCGCCGGCGGCCTCGGCGAGGGACGCCTGCGGGACCTGCGCGGCGGCGCCGAGGAAGGCGGTGTTGCAGGACTGCGCGAAGGCGGTCCGCAGGGGGATGTCGCCCAGCGCGGACGCCGGGTAGTCGGGGTAGTTGCGGAAGGTGCGGCCCTCGACGGTCGTCGTCGCGGGGCAGGCCAGGACCGTGTCGGGGGTGGCGCCCGTGCGCAGCAGGGCCAGCGCCGAGGCGACCTTGAACGTCGAGCCGGGGGGGTACTGCCCGAGCGTCGCCGTCGAGAACCCGCCGGACCCGGGTCCCGCCGCCACCGCGAGCACGTCGCCGGTGGAGGGGCGCAGGGCGACGAGGGCGCTCGCGGGCGTCACGTCCGCCAGCACGGACTCCGCGAGGGTCTGCAGGTCGGGGTCGATCGTCGTCCGCAGCGGCGTGCCGGGGACGGGGTCGGCACGGAACAGCTCGCGTTCGGCCGTGCCGTCGGCGGAGGTCGCGCGGACCACGAGGCCGGGGGTGCCGCGCAGCTGGGCGTCGTAGCGCTCCTGGAGCCCGGACAGCCCCGCGAGGTCGCCCGCGACGACCGTGCCGCCGGAGGCCTCGACCACCTCGGCCGTCGCCTCCCCGACCGTGCCGAGCACGGCCCGCGCGAACGTCCGCGTCGGCGCGAGCGGGATGCTGTCCGCGACGGCCCGCGAGGTCCGGGGGGTGGTGAGGGCGGCGACGTCGTAGGCCGGGTCGCCCTGCCGCACGACGATGGCCTGCACGAAGGCCTTCGGGCCGGCGGCGGCGACCTGGGCGGCGTAGGCGTCGGGGTCGAGGCCGAGCGAGGTCGCCAGGGTGCGCGCGTCGGCGTCGAGGGCGGCGGCGTCGCCGAGGGTCTTGTCGATGCCGAGCCGCTCGACCGGCCGGTCCTCGACGAGCACGGCGTCGTCGGCGCCGAGGACGTCGGCACGCTCGGGCGTCTCGCGCACCAGCGCCACGGTCTCGCCCTCGACGAGGTCGGGGACCAGGAGCGACGGCGCCCAGCGGACCGCCCACGGGTCCTCGTCGCCGGTGCCGCGCGTGAGCTGCGCGGTGCTGGTGTAGACCCACGGCTCGGCGGCACCGAGGTCCCACGTCACCGTGAGCCGGGCGGTGGCGGCGTCCTCGTCGTCGGCGGAGGGGGTGACCTCCGCGACGGCGACCTGCGGGTCGCGGTCGCCCAGGCCGGCGGAGACCGCCGCGCGCTGCGCGGCCGCGGTCGCGGTGTCGGTGGAGGTGTCGGTGCCCTCGGCCAGGACGACGTCGTCGAACGTGCCCGTGGACAGCGCGTCCGCCAGGGCCTGCGCGGCGGCGTCCGGCGCGGGCCGGTCCGGCGAGCAGGCGCCGAGGAGGGCGACGAGCGCGCCGACCACGGTCAGGGCGAGCGCACGGCGCACCACGGTCGGTCGGCCCTGCTCCACGGCCCTGCCTCCCTCCGCCCGGACGTCCGGGCGCCGCCCTGCGCCGCTCGTGCGGCCGCGGACAGCCTGCCACGCGGCGGTGACACGGCGGGGCAGGTCAGGGGAGTGGGGCGGACCCGCGGGTCAGGAGTGCGGGGCGAGCAGCGCCTCGGCCTCGGCGACGAGCGAGCCGGCGAGGTCGCCCAGCATCCGCTCGCACGTGGCCCACCAGTGGGCCTCGAGGCGGGGCTGCGCGGCGGCGTGGGCCGCGAGGCCCTTGAGGAAGGCACGCCGCAGCGCGCTGTGCGGGTCGTCGGTGATGAGCGGCGCCACGAGCACGTAGCGCTTGGCCCAGTCCTCGCCGAACCGGCTCTTGATGTCCGCGTAGGTACGGACGAAATCGGGGTGCGTGTTGACGTCCATGCGCGGTCCATCGGCACCCGTCCGGGGGACCTTGAGCCCATCCGGGTGACGGCTATCCGGGGGTCGCGCGGGTGGCGTCGGGGCGGTCGTGGGGGACGTCGGCCGTGCTCCGGGCGGCGGCGACGAGCAGCTCGACGAGGGCCCGCGCGGCGCGGCCGACGGGCCGGTCGGCGGGGACCGCGAGCTGCAGCGGCCAGACGAGGTCCGCCCCGGTGACGGGCACCCGGCGCAGGCCCCGGGGGTCGTCGAGCACGAACGCCGGCAGCAGCCCCACGCCGAGCCCCTCCCGGATGAAGGCCGCCCCCGTGCGCAGGTCGCTGATCTCGACGACGACGTGCCGGCGCAGGCCGGCGGCGTCGAAGGCCCGGTCCGTGACGGCGCGGTTGCCGTAGCCCGGCGGGAAGTCGACGACGTCCGCGCCGTCGAGGTCCGCCAGCGTGACGGCGGAGCGTCCCGCGAGCGGGTGGTCCTCGCGCACGACGAGCTCCAGCGGCGCGGCGGCCAGCGGCAGCAGGCGCAGCCCCGGCGGGGTGGGCCCCGGGATCGACACGAGCGCGAGGTCGAGCCGCCGCTCCGCCAGCGCCTCGACGAGCCCGCGCGACCCGGCGGCGGCCGCCGTCAGCCGCAGCTCCACGCCGGGGTGCCGCCGGTGGAACGCACCGAGGGCGGCGGGCAGGTCGACGAGGGCCACCGAGGTCAGCGTCCCCACCCGCAGCGTCCCGCGCAGCCCCCCGCGGACCTCGTGCACGGCGTCACGGGCCTCGTCGGCGGCGTCGAGGGCGGCCCGGGCGTGCGGCAGGAGGGCCGCGCCGGCCTCCGTCAGCGACACGGGGCTCGTCGCCCGGTCCACGAGCGCGGCGCCCAGCTCCCGCTCGAGCGCGCGGACGCCGGCGGAGACCGCCGACTGCACGACCTGGAGGCGGGCGGCCGCGCGCGTGAAGTGCCGCTCCTCGGCGACCGCGACGAAGTACCCCAGCTGGCGCAGCTCCATGACGTCATCCTGGAGCATCATCGCGCGGCGCGATCGCACCGAGCGCGAACGGTCGTTGGACGCGATGACGGGAGCGGGCGGAGGGTCGCTGCATGCCCGCCGCCACGACCTCCCCGTCCCTGCCGCGCACCTCCCCGACGACGGGGACGGTCGACCGTCCGACCGAGGTGCCGGCCGCGGGCTCGCGGCGGCACGGGGTCGGCTTCTGGCTCGTCGCCGCGGCCTTCGCCGTCGCGCTCGCGTTCTCCACCGTGCCGACGCCGCTGTACCCGCTCTACCAGGAGGCCGTCGGCTTCTCGACGCTGACCGTGACGGTGGTCTTCGCCGTGTACGCCGTCGGGGTGGCGACGAGCCTCGTGCTCGCCGGGCACCTGTCGGACGCGTGGGGGCGGCGCGCGCTCCTGGTGCCGGCGCTCGCGCTGGAGCTCGTCGCGGCCGGGCTGTTCCTGCTCCCGCCGTCGCTGCCCCTGCTGCTCCTGGCGCGGGCGCTGACGGGGCTCGGCGTGGGGATGCTCACCGCCGCCGCGACGGCGCACCTCGCGGAGCTGGCGGCGGCCCACCGGCCTGGGGGGTCGGCGCGGCGGTTCGAGCTCGTGTCGACGGCGGCGAACCTCGGCGGCCTCGGGGTGGGGACGCTGGTCAGCGGCGTGCTGGCCGAGCTGGCGCCGGCGCCGCTGCGCACGCCGTACGCGGTGTTCCTCGTGCTGCTGGTGCTCGCGACGGCGGGCGTGCTCGTCGCCCCGGAGACCGTCGCGGTGGCGCGGCCGCGGCCGGCGTACCGGCCGCAGCGCGTGCGGGCCGATCACGGCGGGCGGCGCGTGTTCGCCGTGGCGGCCGGGGGCGCCTTCGCGGCGTTCGCGGTCTTCGGGCTGTCGACCTCGCTCGCGCCCGGCCTGGTCACCGGCGCGCTGCACCACCGGGCGCCGGCGCTCGCGGGGCTCGTCGTCGCCGTGGTCTTCGTCGCCGCCGCGACCGCGCAGGTGCTCGCGGTGCGGGTGGGCCCGCAGCGGCGGACGGTGCTTGGCGCGACGGCCGAGGGCGTGGGGCTGGTGCTGCTGGTCGTCGCGGTGCAGGCCGGGAGCGTGCCGGTGCTCGTCGCTGCGGGCGCGGTAGCCGGCGCGGGCGCGGGGGCGGTGTTCTCCGCCGCCGTGGCGACCGTGGCCGCGGCGGCCGGGGCCGGCCGTCGCGGGGAGGCGCTCGCGAGCCTGTTCCTCGCCGCCTACCTCGGGCTCGTGGTCCCGGCGATGGGGATGGGGCTCGCGACGCTGGTGCTCCCGCTCCCGACCGTGGTCACGGGCTTCGCGGTGGTCGTCGCGGCGCTCCTCGCGGTCGTCGTCCTCGGCGGGCGCCGGTTGTCCGTGTCGGTGCCCGGTGGTCGGATGGGCGCGTGACGACGACGACGGACGTGACGGGCCCGACGGCGGGCGCGACGACGGGTGCCACCACCGGACCGGGCCTCCCGCGGGCGGGGACCCCGCAGGAGGTCGGCGTCGACCCGGCGGGGGTGAGCGCGTTCCTGGACGACGTGGCCGCCCGCGGGATCGAGCTGCACTCGCTCATGGTGGTGCGCGGCGGGAGGGTCGCCGTCGAGGGGTGGTGGGCGCCCTACGGGCCCGACCGCGTCCACCTCCTGTACTCCCTCAGCAAGTCGTTCACCTCGACGGCGCTCGGCCTGGCGGTCGACGAGGGGCTCGTCGACCTCGACGCGACGGTGCTGTCGTACTTCCCGGAGCTCGACGACGAGGTCACCGATCCGCGGTCCCGCGCCATGCGCATCCGCGACGTCGCCGCCATGGCCAGCGGCCACGGTGCCGAGACGCTGGACGTCGTGCGGGAGGCCAGCCCGCAGGACCTGGTCCGCGGCTTCCTGCTCCTGCCGCCGGAACGCGACCCAGGCACCCTGTTCACCTACAACCAGCCCTGCACCTACGCCCTGGCGGCGGTGGTCCAGCGCCGGGCCGGCACCACGCTGACGGAGTACCTCACCCCGCGGCTGTTCGCACCGCTCGGCATCACCACCGGCGCGTGGCAGCAGGAGCCCGAGGGTCAGGACATCGGCTGGAGCGGGCTGCACCTGACGACGGAGTCCGTCGCCGCGTTCGGGCTGCTGCTGCTGCGCGACGGGGTGCTGCACGACGGCCGGCGCCTCCTGCCCGAGGGCTGGGTCGCGGAGGCCAGCCGGGCGCACGTGCCGACCGTGGCGGCCGACCCGCCGGCGGGGGCCGAGCGGCGCGCGGGGGACTGGGCGCAGGGCTACGGCTTCCAGTACTGGCGCTCGCGGCACGGCTTCCGCGGGGACGGCGCCTTCGGGCAGTTCTGCCTCGTGCTGCCCGAGCAGGACTCGGTCGTGGTGACCACCGCGGGCACGCAGGACATGCAGGGCGTGCTCGACGCGGCGTGGGAGCACCTGCTGCCGGCCCTCGGCGGCGAGGTCGGGACCGGCGGCGGGGATGCCGACGCCGGGGCGGCCGACGCACTGGCGGCGCGGCTGGCGGACCTGGCGCTGCCGGTCCCGGAGGTCGTCGGCGACCTCGCGGAGGCGGCGCTCGTCGCCGACCCGCCCGGTCGGCTGGAGCGGGTCGAGCTGCGCCGCGCCGGTGAGCGGTGGGTGGTCGAGGCGACGGTGGACGGCGCCACCTGGCTCGCCGAGGCCGGGGTGGGGAGCTGGGCGGTCACCGAGCCGACCGACGGCCGGCCGGCGCTGGCCGTCGCCGTCGGTGCCCCGGCGGACGGCACCGTCGTCGTCGAGGCGGCGCTGCTCGAGACGCCGCACCGGCTGCGGCTGCTCGGCGACCGCACGACCGGCCGCGTCACCGTCGCCTGGCACACCGCACCCCTGGGCCGGCTCGAGCTCGCGTCCATGCAGCGTCCGCTGCCGACCGTCGGAGGCTGATCCCCGTGGCACTGCGCTGGTACACGACCGTCGTCGAGGCCCAGGACCACCGGGCACTGGCCGACTTCTGGCGGCAGGTGCTCGGCTGGGAGGTGATGTTCGAGGACGACACGCAGAGCGTCGTCATCCCGCCCTGGGCCATGGAGCTCACCGAGCAGCTGCCCTTCGAGCGGGTGCCGCCGGGCCTGGTGTTCGTGCCGGTCGAGCACGCGAAGGCGGGCAAGAACCGCCTGCACCTCGACCTCGCGCCGCACACCTCCGACGACCGTGACGTCGAGATCGCCCGCCTGCTCGCCCTCGGGGCGCGGCGGGTGGACGTCGGCCAGGGCGACGTGCCGTGGGAGGTCCTCGCCGACCCCGAGGGCAACGAGTTCTGCGTGCTGTCGGCCCGCGAGTAGCAGCGGCGTCGGTCAGCCGACCTCGTCGTCCGGCACCCACTCCAGCAGGTCGCCCGGCTGGCAGCCGAGCACCCGGCACATGGCCTCCAGCGTGCTGAACCGCACGGCCTTCGCGCGCCCGTTCTTCAGCACGGCGACGTTGGCCGGCGTCAGGCCCACGCGGTCGGCGAACTCCCCGACGCTCATCTTGCGCCGGGCGAGCTCGAGGTCGATCCGCACGACGATCGCCATCAGATGACCGCCTCGAGGTCGGTGCGCAGCACGGTCGCCTGGTGCAGCAGCGCCCGCATCACCACGAGGACCAGGCCGAGCACGCTCACGCCGACGGTCAGCAGGAACAGCACGAGCGGCAGCCCGGGGTCGTCGGCGTGCAGGCCCACGTAGCCGAGCACCAGCACGAGCACCGCCCACGCCGCCGCGACGGCCCCGACGATGACGTCGACCCAGCGCAGCGAGGACGGGGTGAAGATGCGGTCGGCCTGCACCCGCGTGAGGAGCTGCCAGGTCGCGACGAGCACGACCTGCACGCACAGCACCCAGAAGATCGTGACGACGGTCGCCGGCCACCGCAGGTAGGCCCGCTCAGGGTCCTGCTCGGCCATGTACCGGAACTGCCCCGGCAGCGACATCACCTGGAACAGCACGAGGACGGCGAAGAGCACGACGAGCGCGGCCCGCAGGAGGACGACGACGGCACGCTGGGTGGCGGTCATGCATCGAGGATCGGTGCTGATCTATCGAAAGTCAACAGGCCGGGGCGCGCTAAAGGGTGTTCAGCTGCCACCGCCGAGCAGTCGGCGGCAGGCGGCGCCGGCGCCTCCGGCGGGGAGGTCGCCCAGCACCTCCGCCGCCCGCGCCCGGCCGAGGTTCCACGCGGCCCAGCCGTCGTCTGTCGTCGTGAGCGTCCGACCGGCCGCGTCGAGGTCGCGGGCCCGCGCGGCCGCGGTCAGCAGGCAGGTCCGCAACGGCTCCGGCAGGGCGTCCGCCGCGACGACCGCGTCGTCGGACAGGTCCTGCAGGTAGGCGGGGTCCAACGGGGCGTCCGCGCGCGCGTCGTAGCGCAGCACCAGGGCGTCGGCGTCGAGCAGCCCCAACGACAGCACCGCCCCCGCGACCACGGCCACCGCGGCCCGCGGCAGCCACGCCCCGCGCCACCGCACGCCGGCGGCGAGCACGAGCACGAGCACCACGGCGAGCGCGCCCTCCGCCACGAGCACGAGCAGGCGCAGCCGCGTGAGCCCGAAGGCGTCGACGTACAGGGTCATCCGCTGCACGGCGACGGCGACGACGCCGAGGGTCGCGACGCAGAGCAGGCCGAGTGCCGCCCGGCTGACGAGGCGGTCCCGTGCGCTCGCGCGGGGCGCGCGGTGCGCGGCGACGGCCACGACGACGAGCGTCAGCGCGGTGACGGCGACGAGCTGGAAGAAGCCGGAGCGGGCGTGCTCGGCGTAGGTCAGGCCCGCGGTGCGCTCGACGAAGGCGCGGCAGCCGACGGCGGTCGCCACCTGGACGAGCCCGAACACCACGAGCAGACCGTCGAGGGCGGCGACCGGGACGAGCCACTCGCCGGTGGTGCGCCGCGGTGGGCTCGCCTGCGTCGTCGGCCAGGACGGCGGCGCGAGGACGAGGTGACCGGCCGCGAGCGCGACGAGCCCGACGAGCACGCCCACGACGGCGCGCGCCGGCAGGAGCCCGAGGTCGGCGCGCGGCAGGAGTGCGGCGAACACCGCGTCGGCGCTGGCGAGCAGGGCGCCGAACACGCCGAGCAGCAGGACGGTGACGGCGGCGGTCCGCAGGCCGGCGCGCAGCGCCTGGCGGCGCCTACCCGCGAGGTCGCCGACCGAGTGCCGCACCGCGAGGGCGGCGCGCAGGGTGCCGAGGGCGGCGACGGGCACGGCGAGGACCGCCGCGGCCGCCGTCCTCGCGCCGGTCAGCGCCACCGCCGTCGTCCCGACCGCCGCGAGGACGCTCAGCGCGACGACCCACTCCGCGTCGCGCACGGTCGCCACGACCAGCAGCAGGGCGGCGAGCCCGAGCAGGGCGCGGTCTGCGCGCCGCCCCGGCCGCCGCAGCACCCCCGCCCCGCACGCGAGGACCCCCAGCCCGACGAGCGTCAGCCCGAGCCCCGCCTCGGTGTCGACGAGGACGGCCCCGCCCGCGGTTCCGACGAGCGCCGCCGCCCCGAGGAGCGGCCCGGGCAGAGCCTGCCGGTGCCCCTGCCAGAAGACGGCCGTGGTCTGCGCCCAGGGTCCGGGCACCGGTGCGACGGGTGCCGCCGGCAGCCGCGGGGGCGTGTGCGGGGCAGCGGGCGGCGGCGGAGGCGTGGACGGCGCGGTTCCCATGCCCGGGACGCTAGGACGACGGGCGCGGCCCCGGGCGTGGTGTGCGGACAGGTCCTGTGCAGCTGTGGGGAGGATCGGAGGCGTCTGTGCAGGTCACGTGGAGGACACAGGGTCCGGACGCACGCGAGCCCGCCGCCCGCATCGCTGCGGGGGCGGGCTCTGGCGGCGGAGGATGGGGGATTCGAACCCCCGAGGCTGTTACACCAACACGCTTTCCAAGCGTGCGCCATAGGCCACTAGGCGAATCCTCCAGGCCGCTGCACACCCGTCGCCGGGCGTACCGCGGGAAGGAGTCTAGCCGAGGTGCGGGCGGCCGCCGCACACACCGGTCAGGCGACGGTGACGTCCAGCGCCACCTCGACGTTGCCGCGCGTGGCGTTCGAGTACGGGCAGACCTGGTGCGCCTGCTCGACGAGGGACTCGGCCGTCGCCTGGTCGACCCCGCCGATCTCCACGTGCAGGGCGGCACCGAGCCCGTACCCCGCCGCGCCCTCCGCGCGCTGCAGCGTCACCTCGGCGACGACCGCGGAGTCGCTGACGGTGATCCGGCGCTCCGCGGCGACGCCCTTGAGGGCGGAGTGGAAGCAGGCGGCCCAGCCGGCGGCGAAGAGCTGCTCCGGGTTGGTGCCGCCGCCGGCGCCGCCCATCGCGGCGGGCACGGCGAGGGTGACGTCGAGGGCGCCGTCGTCGCTCGTGGCGCGACCGCCGCGGCGGCCCTCGCCGGTGGACGTCGCGACGGCGGTGTAGATGCCGGCCATGCAGTGCTCCTCATCGGTGGCGCCGCGGCACCACGCAGGTAGACGAACTAGTACGTCTGCCATCTCACCACAAGTCGGGGCGCCGGGTGCCATGCTGGGCGGTGTGACCACCGACGTGACCGAGGCGCCGCCCGGTCGGGCCCCGTCGTCGGTCGCGCGGAGGATCCTGGACGCGGCCACGCCGCTGCTGTACGCGCACGGGCTGCGCGCCGTCAGCGCCGACCGGGTCATCGCCGCGGCCGGCGTCAGCAAGGTGACCTTCTACCGGCACTTCCCGACGAAGGACGCGCTCGTCGCGGCCTACCTGGAGAGCTGGCTGGCCCGCGAGCAGGAGGCCACGGCGGCCCTGCTCGCGGAGCACCCCGACCCGGTCGAGGCGCTCGACGCGCTCGGCCGGGCCCTCGCCGACCAGCCCTGCGCGCCCGGCTACCGCGGGTGCGCCTTCGTGCACGCCGCCTCGGAGCTGCCCGACGAGGTCCACCCCGCACGGGCGGTCGTCACCCGGCACCGCGACGGGTGGACGGCTGCCGTGGCGGACCTGCTGGGCCGGGCGGGGGCCGGCGACGCCGACGACGTCGCACGGCGGCTGCTCGTCGTGCGCGACGGGATGCTCGTGGCGGGAGACGCCGCCGCGGCCGCCGGCACCGCCGCGGCGGGCCTGGCCGTCTGGCGCGCGGTCGTCGCCGGAGCCCTCGGCGGCCGCGCGACCTGAGCCGGTGTGCCGGTCGCAGGCGCTACCGTCTGGCCACCCGTCGTCGGCAGGAGGAGCCCCGCATGTCCCTCGTCACCCACTGGATCGACGGGGGGCCCGTGCGTGGCTCCGGGGACGCGACGCAGCCGGTCCACGACCCGTCGACGGGGCAGGTCGTCGCCGAGCTCGGGCTCGGCACGGCGGAGGACGTCGACCGGGCGGTGGCGAGCGCCGTGGTGGCGGCCGAGGCGTGGGCGCAGGTGCCCCTCGGCAAGCGGGCGTCCGTGCTGTTCCGGTTCCGCGAGCTGCTCGTGGCGTCGACGGACGAGCTGGCGGCCCTCGTCTCGCGCGAGCACGGCAAGACCGTGCCGGACGCGAGGGGCGAGATCGCGCGCGGCCTCGAGGTGGTCGAGTTCGCGGCCGGCATCCCGCAGCTGCTCAAGGGGGAGCACTCGGAGCAGGCCGCGACGGGCATCGACGTGTTCTCCACGCGCGAGCCCCTCGGCGTCGTCGCCGGTATCACGCCCTTCAACTTCCCCGTCATGGTGCCGCTGTGGATGAGCCCGGTCGCCATCGCCACGGGCAACGCCTTCGTCCTCAAGCCGTCCGAGCGCGACCCCTCGGCGTCCCTGCTCCTCGCGGACCTCTGGGCGCAGGCGGGGCTGCCGGCCGGCGTCTTCACCGTCGTGCAGGGCGACAAGGTCGTGGTCGACGCGCTGCTGCACCACCCGGACGTCGCGGCCGTCTCGTTCGTCGGGTCGACGCCCGTCGCCCGGTACATCCACGCGACGGCGTCCGCCCAGGGCAAGCGCGTGCAGGCGCTGGGCGGCGCCAAGAACCACGGCGTGGTCCTGGCGGACGCGGACCTCGACGACGCCGCGGACCAGCTGACGGCCGCCGCGTTCGGCGCCGCGGGCGAGCGCTGCATGGCGCTGTCCGTCGCGGTCGTCGAGGAGTCGGTGGCCGACGCCCTCGTCGAGCGGCTGGCGGCGAAGGCCCGGGCCGTCCGCGTCACCGCGGGCGACCAGCCCGGCGCCGACATGGGTCCCGTCATCACGGCGGCGGCCAAGGAGCGCATCGAGGGGCTCATCACCTCGGCGGAGGAGCAGGGGGCGACGCTGGTCGTCGACGGGCGCGGGCTCGTCGTGGACGGGTACGAGGGCGGCTTCTTCGTCGGGCCCACGGTCGTCGACCACGTCCGGCCCGAGCACGACGTGTACCAGCAGGAGGTCTTCGGGCCCGTGCTCGACGTCGTCCGCGTCGCCGGCCTCGACGAGGCGATCGACGTCGTGAACGCCAACCCCTACGGCAACGGGACGGCCGTCTTCACGGCGTCGGGCGAGGCGGCCCGCACGTTCCGCCGCCGGGTGCGGGTCGGCATGGTCGGCGTCAACGTGCCCATCCCCGTGCCGGTGGCCTGGCACTCCTTCGGCGGGTGGAAGGACTCGCTGTTCGGTGAGTCGCACGTGTACGGGCCCGAGGGCGTGCGGTTCTACACGCGCGGCAAGGTCGTCACCGAGCGGTGGCCGCAGCGGACCGCGCCCGCACCGACCGCGTCCTTCCACTTCTCGGGCGACAGCCAGAAGTAGGTCGCTCGCGGGTCCGGTCGGCGGGGTCAGCCGGCGACGAGCGCCGCCCAGCGGTGGACCCGGCCGCCGGCGCCGACGAACACGCCGGACGTCCCCGCCACGCGCGCGAGCGCGGCCGGGGCGTCGTCGGCGAGGACGAGGGCCGCGGTGGCCCACACGTCCGCCCAGAGCGCCGAGCCGGCGACGACGGTCGCAAAGGACCATGTCGGCGCGGCCGGCGTGCCGGTGCGCGGGTCGACGACGTGCGCGCCGCGGGCAGCCGTCCCCGACGTGGCGACCCCGCCGTCGCGGACGTCCACCCACGCGAGCACGCGGCGGCGGTCCGCCGGGTCCTCGACGCCGACGCGCCAGGGCAGCCCGCTCGTCGAGCGGACCGCCAGGTCACCGCCGGCGACGACCGCCACGTCGCCGGGGACGTCGGCGAGGGCGACGAGCGCGCGGTCGAGCGCCCAGCCCTTCGTCAGGCCGGTCGGGTCGAAGCCGTCGCGCCAGGCCCAGGCGTCGACGACGCCGTCCGTGCGCTCGCGGGCCAGCAGGCACAGGTCCCAGACCTCGCGCAGGCCGGCGGGCGCGTCGGGCAGGTGCAGCTCGCCGCGGCGCAGGCGGCTCAGCGCCGAGTCGGTGCGGAAGGGGCTGAGCTCGGCGTCGGCCGCCGCGACGCCGGCGAGGGCGGTGGCGACGGCGTCGGCGGTGGCGGGGGCGTCGGCCGCGTCGCCGCGGACGTGGACGCTCCACGGCATGGCCATGTGGTGCTCGACCCAGGCCCGCCGCGGCAGGGTCGCCGCCGCGGCGACGGCCTCGTCGTCCGTCAGCGGGGGCGCGGCCGTGCCGGCACCGGTGCTCATGCCGAGAACGCCTGGTCGATGGCCGCCTGCAGCGCCTGCTCGTACGCCTGCGAGGTGTAGGTGGCGTGCGAGACGAGCGCGATGGACGCGCTCTGCGCCGACACGGCCTCGGAGGCCAGGACCGGCAGCGCCTGCGCGGCGATCTGCTGGGAGTGCCCGTCGCGCGAGCTCTGCGAGCCCGTCGCGTCGGTGATCGTCCCGTCGCTGACGGTGAGCGTGACGGTCACGGTGCCCTACCGCATGGAGGCCGACGAGGTGTAGGTGCCGGACACGGCGGCGGAGGAGCCCGACGAGGAGCCCGAGGACGTGCCGGTCGAGGCGTCCGACGAGGAGCCCGACGACGTGCCGGTCGACGTGTCCGACGACGTGTCCGACGACCCGGTGGCCGGCTCCGTCGTCGGGAGCGTGGACGGCGAGGTCGTCGTGCCCGACGTGGAGCCCGAGGCGGCGCTCGTCGTCCCGCCGGAGGCGGTCGTCGTGCCGCTGGACGTGACGCCGACGACCCCGTTCGTGCTCGTCGGGTAGGAGAAGAGGAGGACCAGGCCGGCGGCCGTGGCAGACAGGGAGAGGAGGATGCGACGCACGGTGACCTACCAGCTGTAGCTCTCGACGTGGACGGTGGACGGGTCGGCGCCGGCGGCCAGGACGTCGGCGACGACGGCGCGGCTCCACGCGGGCGGGCCGCAGACGAAGACGTCGTGGGCGGGCAGGTCCGGGACGAGCCGTCGGACGGCCTCGGGCCCGGGCACGTGCCCGAGCTCCGCGGGCAGCCACGACGTGCCGGTGCGTGACCGCGGGCCGGGCAGCTCGACCAGGCGCAGGCCCGTGTGGTCCACGAGCCAGCGGGTGTCGGCGCGCAGGGGGACGTGCTCGGGGCTCCGCGACCGCAGGACCAGCGTGTCCGCGCCGGGCTCGTAGGCGTTGTCCTGCAGCAGCCCGACGAGCGGGGCCGCCCCGGCGCCGGCCGCAACGCCGCGATGCGCCGGCGGGTGCGGGTGCTGGTCGTCGTCCGGCCGTACGGGCCCTCGACCAGGACGGGCGTGCCGGGGCGCAGCGTCGCCAGGCGGGCGCCGTCGTCGCCCCGCAGGTCCACGGTGACGCGCAGGCCGGCGGTGGTGGGCTGACCGGACAGGCTGAGGGGGTGCCCGCGCGTCCAGCCGGCGCCGGTGCGGAACCGCCAGACGAAGAACTGGCCGGCCTCGGCGCGCAGCCGGGCCAGGTCGCGGCCCGTCACCGTGACCGTGAGCAGGCCGTGCCCGTCCGGGACCGCGGATGCGACGCGGAAGTCGTGCCGACGGGAGACGACCAGCGGGACCGCGACCCGCCACACGAGCACGGCCACCGCCGCCGCGCCCCACAGCCCCCACCAGTAGGCGGCCGCCCAGGGCCGGCCGACGAAGCTCGTGCCGGTCCAGAGCTGGTGCGGCACCGCCAGGCCCGCGCCGAGGTAGGCGTACAGGTGCAGCAGGTGCCAGGACTCGTAGCGCAGCCGGCGCCGCGCCGCCCGGACGGAGGTGACGACGACGAGGACGAGCAGCGCCGTGCCCGCGGTGGCCAGCAGCATGCCGGGCAGGGTGAGGACCATGCTCACCGCCTCGGCGACGAGCCCCTTCCCCTCCGCCATCGCGTAGGACACGAGCAGCGTGGCGAGGTGCACGCCCAGCAGCCAGAAGGACGTGAACCCCGCCCAGCGGTGCCAGCGCACCAGCCGGTCCTGGCCGACGGCGCGCTCCGCCCACGGGATGCGGGCCATGCCGAGCACCTGCAGGAGCAGGAGCGCGGAGGACCACAGCCCCGCGAGCCGGCCGACCGAGCCCAGCGCCGCCGCCGTCCCACCGAGCAGCGCCGCCGGGCCGCCCGCGGTCGCCCACAGCGCGGTCACGACGAGCCCGTGCGCGCCGACCGTGCCGGCGACGGCATCGCGCCACCAGGCCCGGCGGACCGGCGGCAGGAGGCGGGCGACGTGGGGGCTGGGGGCCGGCACAGGGGTCGGCGCAGGGGGCGGGGCGGGTGGTGGCGCGGACGAGCCGGGCGCGGCGGGCAGGGTCGGCGCGGTCATCGGCGCTCCTCGAGGAGGACGGGAGGCCCCCGGACGGAGGGCGACGAGCCGAACCTCGTGCGCGTCGCTGTGCGGTCGCTGGGACGACGCCCGGACCGGGCTGCGTGGACCGACGAGGTGAGAGGGTGGGCGCGTGCCGGTCCGACCCCTCCTGCTGGCCGCGGTCGTCGCGGTGGTGTTCCTCGTCGCCCTGCGGGTGCTGTCGGGGGTGGTCGCGTGGCAGGACGTGCCGGTCGCGCTGGTGTTCGGGGCGCTGTTCGCGGCCGTCGACCAGCTCCGGCGGCGCATGGCCGACAAGGAGCGACGGCTGCGGGAGCGCGGCGGACGGTAGCGAGGGTGCCCGCCGCGTCCGGGGCTGGGCTATCCTCGTGCCGACCCCTCGTGCGGCGTCATCCCGCTGAACCCCCCCAGGGCCGGAAGGCAGCAAGGGCAGGTGGGCTCTGGCGGGTGTGCGGGGGGTCCTCGCACGTCCGGGGGTGACGCGGGCCGTCGCGCCGAGCACGCCCTGCACAGGGGGCGGAGGGCCCCTGCCGGATGTCAGGGGCGGCACGTAGGGTGCGGGCGTGACGACAGCCCTGTACCGGCGGTACCGCCCCGAGACCTTCGCGGAGGTCATCGGGCAGGACCACGTGACGGCCCCGCTGCGGCAGGCGCTGCGCACCGGCCAGGTCAACCACGCGTACCTGTTCTCCGGCCCGCGCGGGTGCGGCAAGACGTCGTCGGCGCGCATCCTCGCGCGCATCCTCAACTGCGCGCGCAACACCGCCGAGCACCCGACGGACACCCCCTGCGGCGTCTGCGAGTCCTGCGTCGAGCTGGCCCGCGGCGGCCCCGGCAGCCTCGACGTGGTGGAGATCGACGCGGCCAGCCACGGCGGCGTCGACGACGCGCGGGAGCTGCGCGAGCGCGCGACGTTCGCGCCCGCCCGGGACCGGTTCAAGGTCTTCATCCTCGACGAGGCGCACATGGTCTCGCCGCAGGGCTTCAACGCGCTGCTGAAGATCGTCGAGGAGCCGCCGCCCCACGTCCGCTTCATCTTCGCCACCACGGAGCCGGACAAGGTCATCGGGACCATCCGCTCGCGGACCCACCACTACCCCTTCCGTCTCGTCCCGCCGGACGTGCTCGTGCCGTTCCTCGAGACCGTGTGCGGGCAGGAGGGTGTGACGGTCGGTCCGGGCGTGCTGCCGCTCGTCGTGCGCGCCGGCGGAGGGTCCGTCCGGGACACGCTGTCCGTGCTCGACCAGCTCATCGCGGGGTCCGACGAGCGCGGGCTGCAGTACGAGGGGGCGGTCTCGCTCCTGGGCTACACGCACGCCTCCCTGCTCGACGACCTCGTCGACGCCGTGGCCGCGCGCGACGGCGGGGCGGCCTTCCGCGTGGTCGAGCGCGTCATCGCGACCGGGCACGAGCCGCGGCGCTTCGTCGAGGACGTGCTGGAGCGGCTGCGGGACCTCATCGTCATCGCGGCGTCGGGGGACGCGGCCGCCGCCGCCCTCGGTGACCTGCCGGCGGACCAGCTCGCGCGCATGCGGGCGCAGGCGCAGCACCTGGGCATGTCGGAGCTGTCGCGGTCCGCGGACCTGGCCAACGCCGCGCTGACAGAGATGGTCGGGGCGACCTCGCCGCGCCTGCACCTCGAGCTGCTCATGGCCCGGCTCCTGCTGCCCGCCGCCGACGACACGCACGTCGGCCTGGGTGCGCGGCTCGACCGCCTCGAGCGCGTGCGCGCCGCGACGGACCCGGCGCCCTGGCCCGACGAGGGGTCGACCCCCGCCCGACCCGGCGCGCGCGTGCCGGCGGACCCGACCGCCACCGCTGCGCCCTCGGGTGCCGCCGGTGCGGTGCCGCTGGGACGCGTGCGCGTGCCGGAGGAGGCCTCGCCCGCACCGGCCACCCGCCCGGCGGCGGCGCCGTCGCTACGCCCGCTGCCCGTGCCGGTCGTCCCCGGGAGGACCTCGGTACCGGCGACGCTCAAGCCGGCGACACCCGAGCCGGCGACGCCCGAGCCGGCGACGCCCGAGCCGGCGACGAGCGAGGCGGCGACGAGCGCGCCGAGGACGAGCGAGCCGACGACGACCGCGCCGAGGACGAGCGGGCCGACCACGAGCGAGGAGCCCGAGCGGGCATCGGCTCGTGCCGGAGACGCTGACAGGGCCGACGACCGGACCGACGACCGGGCCGCCGACCGGCCCGTCGACGACGCCTCTGCCGCCGGTGCCGAGGTCGTCGAGCCCGTCGTCGCCGACCCCGCGGCGGCGGTGAGCGGGCCGGTCGGGCAGGACACGGAGATGCTGCGCCGGCGGTGGCCGGAGGTGCTCGAGACGATGCGCGGCCTGCGCCGGGCCACCTGGATCCTCGTGAGCCAGAACGCGCAGGTCCAGGACCTCGACGCGACGACGCTGCGCCTGTCGTTCCCGACCGCCGCCCTCGCGGACACCCTGCGCGTCGGCGGGCACGCGGACGTCGTCGCACGTGCGGTGCGGGAGACGCTCGGCTTCGACGTCCGCGTCGACGGGGCGGCCGGTGGCGCAGCCGGTGCGGGGCCGGCAGCGGCACGTCCGTCGACAGCGCCGCCCGCGGCGGCAGCCACGACCGCGAGGTCCGGTGCGATGCCGCCGGCTCACGGTGCCGCACCGCTCGGCGCGACCGCCGCGCCGGCGACGCCGCCGCCCGCGACGAGCCCCGCGTCGACGCCGCCCGCGATGACCGCGGCGTCGACGCCGCCCATGCCGCGCGGTCGGCAGGACGCGTCCCGCACCGGCGGCGAGCCCGAGGACGCCCCGGACGAGGACCCCCACCCGGACGAGGACCCACACTCGGAGGAGGCCGCCGCCGGTCCAGCTGCCGACGCCCGCGGCGACGACGCGGGACGGCGTGACGTCGAGGGCGACCCGGATCCGGACCCCGCTCAGGAGCGCCCTGGTCCGACCGCGGTCGTGCGCGCGCCGGGTGTCCTCTCGCCCGAGGAGGCCGAGGCGTCCTGGGGCTTCACCGTCGCGCCGGTCACCTCGTCCCCGCCGGCTCCGCGGACGTCGGTCGCCTCCACACCGACGGCACCGTCCGCGCCCGTCCGGGCCGCTCCGGCCTCGAGCGGGTCGGCCTCGGGCGCCCCCGCTGCGACCCCGCCGTTGGCACCGCGCAGGGCGGGGAGCGCGGACGACTCGCGCCCGGAGGGGGCCGGGCCGGCGGACCGCACGCGACAGGACGGACCGACCGACCGCCCCGAGCCGGGGTCGGACCGGACGGCGGCAGGATCGGGACGCACCCCTCGCCCCGCCCCGGCAGGGCCGGCGGCTCCGGGTGCGCGGGACCCGCAGCCGGGGTCGCACCTCGACGACATCCCCTTCGCCGACGAGGAGCCGCCCGAGGACGACGGGCCGCCCCCGCCGGAGGACACGGGGTGGCGCCGCCAGGCCGCACCTCCGAGACCTGCAGCGGACGACCGGACGGCCGACCCCGCACCCCGGGCGGCGCGCTCGTCCGCCCCCTCGATCACGCGGCTGACGACGCCTCCCCCCGTCTCCCGACCCGGCGCGCCGGCCCCGTCGGGGCCCGCGACGTCCGCCGCCACCCGTGCGCCCGGTGGTCCGACGACCGCCGCCGCCGGTGACCAGCCCACCGGCGGAGCCGCGGCGGCGACGCGCGGACGCCCGGAGGACCGGTGGGCGGCCGAGCTCGACGAGATGAGCCCCGACGACCCGGACGTCGGGCAGGCGGGCCTCGTCGGCGCACCCCTCGTCGCCCAGCTCCTGGGCGGTCGCGTCATCGACGAGGAGGTGGACGACGGCCTCGGCGGCTGACGGGCGTCCGGCGAGGCGGGCGGACCGTCCGGGGCACGGTGCTACCGCACGGTCCTGCGGCCCGGCGCCGCGGCGACGGGCCGGCCACGCCGTACGCTGACGGGGTGTACGAGGGCGCGGTCCAGGACCTGATCGACGAGCTCGGGCGGCTGCCCGGCGTCGGTCCGAAGAGCGCCCAGCGGATCGCCTTCCACGTGCTGGCCGCGGACCCGCAGGACGTCGCGCGCCTGGCGACGGCGCTGACCGAGGTCAAGGCGCGCGTCCAGTTCTGCGAGATCTGCGGCAACGTCGCGCAGGAGCCGCAGTGCCGCATCTGCCGGGACCCACGCCGCAGCCCGGCGGCCATCTGCGTCGTCGAGGAGCCGAAGGACGTCGTCGCCATCGAGCGCACGCGCGAGTTCCGCGGCCGGTACCACGTGCTGGGCGGCGCGATCAGCCCCATCGCCGGCATCGGCCCGGACGACCTGCGCATCCGCGAGCTCATGACGCGGCTGGCGGACGGCACGGTCACCGAGGTCATCCTCGCCACCGACCCCAACGTCGAGGGCGAGGCGACGGCCGCCTACCTCGGGCGGCTCCTCGTCCCCATGGGGCTGACCGTGAGCCGGCTCGCGTCGGGCCTGCCGGTGGGCGGGGACCTGGAGTACGCCGACGAGGTCACGCTCGGCCGCGCCTTCGAGGGGCGGCGCCGGCTGAGCGCCTGAGACCGGCGCCCGACGCGACACCTGACACGACACATCCGGCGACGACACCCGACGACGACACCGCACGACGAGGGGCAGGAGGACGGCGTGAGCGACGTGACGGCTGGGGCAGGGACGACGGCGGGGGACGGCGAGGAGCTCGGCGAGCTCGCAGACGTCACCGCCGAGGAGGCCCGCGCCTTCCTCAGCACCGTGACAGAGGTCGCGGCCGGGTCCAACCCCGAGCAGGCGCTGCCGCTGCTGCTGCTGGCCGTCTCGGACGTGCTGGCCATCGGGGCGCGCCTCGGGGCGACGACCGACGTCGTGCCCCCGTCGCGCTTCGAGCCCGACGCCGGCCCCGACCCCGACGTGGACCCGCTGCGCACCGGCCTGGCGAACGTCTTCGAGGGCGTGGACGAGTACCTCGAGGTGGTGGACCCGCTGCTCGCGCCGGAGGTCGCGGCGGCGACGGTGTCCGGCGCGCTCGCGTCGGTCGCGCAGGCGCTGGCCACCGGCCTGGCGCACCACGCCGAGGGCCGGCCGGTCGAGGCGCTGTGGTGGTGGCAGTTCTCCTACCTGTCCGACTGGGGCGACCGCGCCTCGAGCGTGCTGCGCGCCCTCCAGACGATGCTCGCCCACCTGCGGCTCGACGTGGACGACGACGTCGCCGCCGAGGCGGAGTACGACGCGCTGCAGCGCTGACCGCCTCCGCCACCCGCGGCGGCCGTCAGGAGCCGCTGCTCCCGCCGGCAGCGGCTGCGCGTCCGCATGACGGGAGCGCCCGCGGACGCCGAGGGGTCCCCGCCTACACTCCGGCACGTCCCCGCCCCCGCGTGAAAGCACTCCCGTGGCCCTCATCGTGCAGAAGTACGGCGGCTCGTCCGTGGCCGACGCCGACAGCATCAAGCGCGTCGCCAAGCGCGTGGCCGAGGCCCGGCGCGCGGGGCACGACGTCGCCGTCGTCGTCTCGGCCATGGGGGACACGACGGACGAGCTCATCGACCTCGCCCACCAGATGACCCCGCTGCCGCCGCAGCGCGAGATGGACATCCTCCTCACGGCGGGCGAGCGCATCTCCATGTCGCTGCTGGCCATCGCCATCACGAGCCTCGGCGTCGAGGCCCGGTCGTTCACCGGCCAGCAGGCCGGCGTCATCACCGACGAGGTGCACGGCAAGGCCCGCATCATCGACGTCACGCCGAGCCGCATCTCCGCCACGCTGGCCGACGGCGCGGTGGCCATCGTCGCCGGGTTCCAGGGCGTCAACCTCGAGACGAACGACGTCACGACGCTGGGCCGCGGCGGCTCGGACACCACCGCCGTCGCCCTCGCGGCCGCGCTGCACGCCGACGTCTGCGAGATCTACACCGACGTGGACGGCGTCTTCACCGCCGACCCGCGCATCGTCCCGACGGCCCGCAAGCTCGAGCGCGTCGGCTACGACGAGATGCTCGAGCTGGCGGCCAGCGGCGCCAAGGTCCTCATGCTGCGCTGCGTGGAGTACGCGCGCCGCTACGGCGTGCCCGTGCACGTCCGCTCGTCGTTCTCCACCCACACCGGCACGCTGGTGACGGACCAGCCCGCCCCGACACCCGAGGAGGCTCCGGTGGAGCAGCCCATGATCGCCGGCGTCGCGCACGACCGGTCGGAGGCCAAGATCACGGTCGTCGGCGTGCCGGACGTGCCGGGCAAGGCCGCCCGCATCTTCGGCGTCGTCGCCAGCGCCGGCGTCAACATCGACATGATCGTCCAGAACGTCTCCGCCGCCCGCACGGGCCTGACGGACATCTCCTTCACGCTCCCCGCGGCGGACGGCGCGGCGGCGCTGGCCGCCCTCGACGCGCGCCAGCCGGACGTCGGCTTCGACTCGCTGCAGTACGACGACACCATCGGCAAGCTCTCGCTCGTCGGGGCCGGCATGAAGTCGCACCCGGGGGTGTCGGCGAAGCTGTTCGGCGCGCTGTCGGACGCGGGCATCAACATCGAGATGATCACGACGTCGGAGATCCGCATCTCCGTCGTCACGCGCGCCGACTCGCTCGACGAGGCGGTGCGGGCCGTCCACACGGCCTTCGACCTGGACGCGGAGACCGCCGAGGCGGTCGTGTACGGAGGGACCGGACGATGAGCGGGCTCGAGGGCGCCGGGGCCGGCGGCGTGCGCGTCGCGGTGGTCGGCGCGACCGGTCAGGTCGGCGCGGTCATGCGCCGGCTGCTGGAGGAGCGCGACTTCCCCGTCGCGAGCATCCGGTACTTGGCCTCCGCGCGGTCGGCGGGCACCACGCTGCCGTGGAAGGGCCAGGACGTCGTCGTCGAGGACGTCGCCACCGCGGACCTGTCCGGCATCGACCTGGCGCTGTTCTCCGCCGGCGCCTCCGGGTCGCGCGAGCACGCGCCCCGCTTCGCGGCCGCCGGCGCGACGGTGGTCGACAACTCCTCCGCCTGGCGGCGCGACCCGCAGGTGCCGCTCGTCGTCTCCGAGGTGAACCCCGGGGCGCTCGACGAGATCCCGCTCGGCATCGTCGCCAACCCCAACTGCACGACGATGGCCGCGATGCCGGTCCTCAAGGTACTGCACGAGGAGGCAGGGCTGCGCCGCCTCGTCGTCTCCACGTACCAGGCGGTCTCCGGCTCCGGCCTCGCGGGCGCCCGTGAGCTCGACGAGCAGGTCCGTGCCGCCGTCGGGCAGGACACCCTCGCGCTCGTGCACGATGGGGGCGCGGTCGACTTCCCGGCGCCGCAGAAGTACGTCGCCCCCATCGCCTTCGACGTCATCCCGCTGGCCGGCTCCATCGTCGAGGACGGGCGCGCGGAGACCGACGAGGAGCAGAAGCTGCGCCACGAGTCGCGCAAGATCCTCGGCCTCCCCGATCTGCTGGTCTCCGGGACGTGCGTGCGCGTGCCGGTGTTCACGGGGCACTCGCTGTCGATCAACGCCGAGTTCGAGCGGCCGCTGTCGCCGGAGCGGGCCACGGAGCTGCTCGCGTCCGCGCCCGGCGTGCAGCTCGCCGACGTCCCGACGCCGCTCGTCGCCGCCGGGCAGGACCCGTCGTTCGTCGGGCGCATCCGGGCCGACGAGGGCGCGCCGGAGGGCCGCGGCCTGGCCCTCTTCGTCTCCAACGACAACCTCCGCAAGGGCGCGGCGCTCAACGCCGTGCAGATCGCCGAGCTGCTGGCCGGCCGCCTCGCGAGCACGCCCGCCTAGCGGCCGCTCGCCTCGCCTCGCCGCGGACGGACGGCCGCCGCCTCACCGGAGGCGGCGGCCGTCCGCCCACACGCCCTCCACGGCGAGCGCAGGACCCAGCACGACGAGGTCCGCCGCGAGGCCGGGCCGCAGCCGGCCGAGCCGGTCGTCGAGCCCGAGGACCCGCGCGGGCGTCGCCGTCAGCGCCGTCACCGCGGTGGCGAGGTCGAGCCCGACCTCCGTGACGGCCAGCCGCAGCGCGGTGTCCAGCGTGAGCGTCGACCCGGCGATCGTCGTGCCCCCGACGAGGGTCGCCACACCGCCGCGCACGAGGACGTCGAGGCCGCCGAGGCGGTAGCCGCCGTCCGGCGCGCCCGCGCCCGCCATCGCGTCGGACACGAGCGCGAGCCGCCCCGGGGCCGCCGCCGCCAGCACGGCGACCAGCGCCGGGTCGACGTGGTGGCCGTCGAGCACGACCTCGAGGGTGACGCGGGGGTCGCGCAGCGCGGCGACGACCGGCCCGGGGGCGCGGTGGTGGATCCCCGGCATCGCGTTGAAGGCGTGCGTGAGCAGCGTCGCGCCGGCGTCGAAGGCGGCGGCCGCGCCCGCGGCGTCGGTCTCCGTGTGCCCGACGGCCACGCGCACGCCGGCCCGGACGAGCCGATCGACCGCCGCCGCGGCACCCGGCAGCTCCGGCGCGAGCGTCACCTGGCGCAGCGTGCCGGCCGCGGCGTCGAGGAGCGCGTCGACGTCCTCGGCGAGCGGGGCGCGCAGGTGCCGCACCTCGTGCGCCCCGTGCCGCTCCGGCGACAGCCACGGCCCCTCGAGGTGGCTGCCGAGGACGAGCGGGTCCTCGCCGGCCAGGGCGGCGACCATCCGCAGGGTCCTCGCCAGCTCCTCCACCGGCCGGGCGACGAGGCTCAGCACCGCCCGGGTCGTCCCGTGCGCACGGTGCGCGGCCAGCGCCGCCCGCGCGGCCTCGGGCCCGTCGTCGTACGACGCGCCGCCCCCGCCGTGCCCGTGCAGGTCGACGAACCCGGGCACGACCAGCGCGCCGCCGAGGTCGAGGACCTCCCCGATGCGGACGTGCCCGTCGGGCGTCCCCCCGGTACCCGTCGCGGCGATGCGGCCGTCCTCGACGAGGAGCCAGCCGTCGGGCACCTCACCGTCCGCGTCGACGCGGTGGGCATGGGTGAGGAGGGTGGAGCTCACGGCCCCATCCTGCCGCGGACGTCTGCCGACGGTGTCGGCCCCGGGGACGACGGAGGGGCCGGACCTGGTGGTCCGGCCCCTCCTGCCCTCCTGACGGAGGATCCCTGGGTCGGGGTGGCGGGATTCGAACCCACGACCTCCTCGTCCCGAACGAGGCGCGCTACCAAGCTGCGCCACACCCCGGGGAGCCGGATCAGCATACCGGACCGCGCGCGCCGCCCGGACCACGCGCCCGCCCAGCGGTCGGACGGTCGAGCGGGCGGACGGGCGGGCGGGCGGCCGGACGGGCGGTCAGGCGGGCAGCAGCGTGAGCAGCGTCGCCTCGGGTCGGCAGGCGAACCGCGCCGGCGCGTACGGGGAGGTCCCCAGCCCCGCCGAGACGTGCAACCAGGTCGACCGGTGCCCGCCCGGGCGGTCGGGGCGCGGCCCGGGCCAGCCGTGCAGCCCCTTGGCCCGACGGCGGTCGAGGTCGCAGTTGGTCACCAGCGCGCCGTACCCCGGGACGCAGAGCTGCCCACCGTGCGTGTGCCCGGCGAGGACCAGGTCGGCACCGTCGGCGTGGAAGGCGTCCAGGACCCGCCGGTAGGGCGCGTGCGTGACCCCGAGGAGCAGGTTGACGTCACCGGCCGTGCCACCGTCCGTGCCACCGTCCGTGCCACCGCCCGTGCCACCGCTCGTGCCACCGACCGTGTCACCGCCCGTGTCGCCGCCGGTGCGCGCGTCGTCGGGACCGCCGGCGGGCGGGTACCGGTCGGCGTCGAGGTGGGCGTCCGACGTCCCGACGAGGGCCACGCGGCGCCCGTCGAGCGTGACGACGCCGCGGCGGTTCTCGAGGTTCGTCCAGCCCGCGTCCTCGAGGGTGGCGACGAGCTCGCGCCACGGGAGCGGCGTCGACTGGGCGGGCGCGCCCCGGGAGTCCGACCGCAGGTAGCGCGCGGGGTTGCGGGGGACGGGGGCCACGTAGTCGTTCGACCCCAGGACGAAGGCGCCCGGCCGGGCGAGGTGCGGCTCGAGCGCCCGCAGCAGCGCCGGCCCCGCCTCCGTGTGCGACCAGTTGTCACCGGTGTCGACGACGAGGTGCGGGTCGAGCGACGCCAGGTCGCGCACCCAGTCCACCTTGCGCCGCTGACCCGGCAGCAGGTGCAGGTCGGCCAGGTGGAGGACCCGCAGCGGCGCCTGGCCGGCGGGCAGCATGGGCACGGCGACCTCGCGCAGCGCGTACAGGTCGCGCTCGACGAGCGTCGCCCACCCCAGCGCCCCGGCGCCGAGGGCGCCGAGCGCCAGCGCGCCGCGCAGGAGCGGGTCGACCGGCCCGCTCACCCCTGCTGCCCGGGCGCGGGCTGCTGACCCGGAGGGGCACCCGCGCCGGCGTCCGCCGGAGCCGGGGGCGCCGTGGGCGTCGGCGACTGCCCGTTGGACAGCGTGAGCGTGATGGTCGCGCCCGCCGTGGCGCTCCGGGCGGACTGCTGGGCGACGGTGCCGGCAGGGTAGGTGGACGACACCTGCTCCTCGGCCACGCGGACCGTGAAGCCGGCGCCCTCGAGCACCGCGCGGGCCGAGGTCGCGGACCGGCCGAGCACTGACGGCACGCTCACGCGGCGGCCGACGACCTGCTCCTGCTCGGGGGCCGCGAACGCGGGCACGGGGATGCCGGCCATGGTCGCGTCCATGTACCGCTTCCACGTCGGTCCGGCGACGGTGGCGCCGTACATGTTGCGGATGTACCGCCCGGCGACGTTCACGCCCTGCATGGCGCGCATGCCCTCGGAGTAGCCGACCCAGACCGCCGCGGCACGCAACGGCGTGTAGCCGACGAACCAGGTGTGCTCGTTCTCCGACGTCGTCCCCGTCTTGCCGGCGGAGGTGTAGGTGGGGGCGCGCATCGACTTCGCGGTGCCGGTCCAGACGTTGCTCAGCGTGTAGTTGATGGCGTTGGCGTACTTCGGCTCGATCTGCTGGTGGCAGCCGGCGTCCGGCACGGGCAGCTCGGTGCCGTCCGCGTCGACGACCCGCGTGATCGCGACCGGCGTGCAGTACACGCCGCCCGAGGCGAAGGCGGCGAAGGCGCCGGCCATGTCGAGCGGGGTGGTGGAGTTCGAGCCGATGACGTTCGCGGGCAGGGCGTCGAAGGTGCCGGTGCCCGAGCGGGGGCCGCCTGCCTTCTCGACGCCGAGGTCCGCCGCGCCCTGCATGATGTTGCAGAGGTCGAGCTGCGTCGCCATGGTCAGGTAGGCGAGGTTGACGGAGTTCTTCGTCGCGTTGAGCACGCTCATCGTCCCGGCGCCGCCCTCGGCGTTGCCCGGGGTGTAGGGCGAGCTCGTCATGCGCTGGCCGCAGGCGCGGAACATGTTGTTGTTCAGCGGTCGCACGGTGCCGTTGACCTGGTCGCTGAGCGACCGGCCCTGCTTGAGCCACTCCAGCAGCGTGAAGGGCTTGAAGGTCGAGCCGGGCGGGAACCCGCCGCTGCCGCCGAGATCGAAGCCGGTGTTGTAGTTGACCGAGGTCTGGCGGTCGACGAGCTCGGCCGTGCTGTTGAAGACGCGGTTCTGCGCCATCGCCTTGATGTTCCCGGTGCCGGGCTCGACCACGACGATCGAGCTCGCGATGCCCGACGGGTCGTCGACCGGCACGCCGGCCTTCACGGACTCGTCCGCCGCCACCTGCTCGGTCGGCACCAGCGTCGTGGTGATGTCGAGGCCGCCCTTGTACAGCAGCGAGATCCGGTCGGACTCCGTCTCCCCGAAGGCCGGGTCGTTGCGGATGACCTGCGTGACGTACTGGCAGAAGAACCCCGAGCCCGCGACGACGTCGCCCGCGGTCATGCAGCCGTTCTTGATCTCCTGCACCCGCAGGGTGTCACCGAGCGGCGTGGCCACCCCGGCCGCGTACTCCTCGTCGGTGATGTAGCCCTGGTTGCGCATGAGCGTGAGCACGGTGTTGCGGCGGCCCTGCGAGCTCTCCGGGTTGCGCACCGGGTCGTAGCGCGTGGGGCTCTGGGTGACGCCGGCGATCGTCGCCGCCTCGAGGTACGTGAGGTCCGCGGCGGACTTGCTGAAGTAGTACTGCGCCGCCGACTCCACCCCGTAGACCGAGGTCCCGAACTGCGCGATGTTGAGGTACTTCTCGAGGATCTGGTCCTTCGTCTGCGTCTGCTCGAGCGTGATCGCCAGCTTCGCCTCGCGCAGCTTGCGGGCGTAGCCCTCGACGCCCTCGGCGCCGCGGGCCGCGTCGAGCGCCGCGTTGCGCTCGGCGTCCGTGTCCTGCTCGAGCGCCTGCTCCACCAGCACGTTCTTCACGTACTGCTGCGTGAGCGTGGACGCGCCCTCCTGGGAGTCCGTGAGGTTGTTGCGCACGAGCGCGCGCATCATGCCCTCGGGGTCGATGCCCGCGTGCTCGTAGAAGCGCCGGTCCTCCGTCGCGACCACCGCGTCCCGCATGGGCTGGGCGATCTGGTCGAGCCCGACGACCACGCGGTTCTGGTCGAAGAACGTCGCGAGCACCGTGCCGTCCTCGGCGCGGATGGTCGACTTCTCCGGCAGCGCGGTCTCGTTCAGCTCGCCCGGCAGCTCGTCGAACGCGGTCGTGCCCACCTGGGTGGCGGTGCTGGCGACGGCGACGGCGGGCAGCAGGAGACCGGCGGTCAGCAGACCGCCGACGCCGGCGACGAGCACCAGGCTCAGCAGCAGCGCCAGCGCCTGGAAGCCGGTGACGCGGCGCCGCGCGCGCGGGGGGTTGGGCATGTCGTCCAGGGTAGACGGGGGCACCCACGCGCCCGGGTCGCCCCCGCCGGACCTCCACCGGACCTGCACGTCCGGCGACCTCCCCGCTGTGACGACGCTGCGGGTGTGACCGACCCGACAGGTCCGCGACGAGGTTCGCCCGATCCGGCCTCTCCCCAGGGAGGACCTCAGCCGCTACGGTCCGAACCGGACAGAACAGACCTGGCCGAGCCTCCCGGGGGCGGGAGGACCCGCACCGTCGTGTGCGCGGCAGGTCACCGAGGAGGCGCACGTGACGAACGTGGGGGGCGACGGCCACTGGACCGCGCTGGCGGCGTGCGGACGGGGGTACCCGGCCGACGCCCTGTTCGTCGAGGGGCCCGCGCAGCGCGAGGCGCGGGCGGTGTGCGAGGGGTGCCCGGTGCGGATGCAGTGCCTGGCGGACGCGCTCGACAACCGCATGGACTTCGGCGTGTGGGGCGGGATGACCGAGCGGGAGCGCCGCGCGCTCCTGCGGCGCCGGCCCGAGGTGCGCTCCTGGCGGTCGGAGCTGCTCGCCGACGGCGCCCCCGCCCTGGAGCGCGTCGGCGCCCGCTGACTAGGGTGGGCCCCATGGCCACCACCCGCTGGGAGTACGCGACCGTCCCGCTCATCGTCCACGCGACGAAGCAGATCCTCGACCAGTGGGGCGAGGACGGCTGGGAGCTGGTCCAGGTGCTCGAGGGCGGGACGGGTCTCGTCGCCTACCTCAAGCGCCCGCGGGAGGCCTGATGCCCACGGCGGCCGAGCGCCTGGCCGCGACCGGGCTCGTCCTGCCGGCGGTCGCGGCGCCCGTCGCCGCCTACGTGCCCGCGGTGCGCACCGGGCTCCACGTCCACACGTCGGGGCAGCTGCCCTTCGTCGACGGTGCGCTGCCGCGCACGGGCAAGGTCGGCGAGGGCGCGGGGCTCGTCGAGCCGGCGGTGGCGGCGGACCTCGCCCGCACCGCGGCGCTCAACGCGCTGGCCGCCGTGGCCGCGCTCGTCGAGCAGGAGGGCGGCCCCGGCGGGGCGGCGGCGCTCGACCGGGTCGCGCGCGTGGTGAAGGTGGTCGGCTTCGTCGCCAGCGACCCGGCCTTCGCCGGGCAGCCCGCCGTCGTCAACGGCGCGAGCACGCTGCTGCACGAGGTGCTGGGCGAGGCGGGCGTGCACGCGCGCTCGGCCGTGGGCGTCGCGGTCCTCCCGCTCGACTCCCCGGTCGAGGTCGAGCTCGTCGTCGAGCTCCACCCCGCCTGACCGTCCCCGCCTGACCGTCCCCTCCTGACCGTCCGAGCAGGGCGACCTCAGCGCGCGCGGCGCTCCAGCCGGTCGAGGTCCAGCAGGACGACGGCCCGGCCCTCGCGGCGCACCCACCGGCGCGCGGCGAAGTCGGCCAGCGCCTTGTTCACCGTCTCCCGCGACGCGCCCACGAGCTGCGCCAGCTCCTCCTGCGTGAGGTCGTGGGCCACCCGCACGCCCTCGTCCGTCTTCTCCCCGAAGCGCGTCGACAGGTCGAGCAGCGCCTTGGCCACGCGACCCGGCACGTCGCTGAAGACGAGGTCGGCGAGCGCCTCGTTCGTCCGGCGCAGGCGCCGGGCCAGCGCCTGCAGCAGGTGCTGCGCGACGCCGGGGTTCGCCTCGAGCCACGCGATGAGCTCCGCGTGCCCCAGCTCGAGGATGACGGCGTCCGCCACGACCGTCGCGGTCGCGGTGCGGGGGCCCGGGTCGAACAGCGAGAGCTCGCCGAACATCTCGCCCGGGCCGAGGACGGCGAGGAGGTTCTCGCGGCCGTCGTTCGAGCGGCGGCCCAGCTTGATCTTGCCGGAGCGCACGACGTAGAGCCGGTCCCCGGGCTCACCCTCGTGGAAGAGCACCTGCCCGCGCACGAAGTCGTGGGTCTTCATGCGCTCGACGAGCGCCGACGACGACTCACGGTCCAGGCCGGCGAACATCGGTGCGGTCAGCACCACGTCGTCCTGCAACGGACACCCCACCCTCTCCTGGTGACCCAGGGCAGCTCGCGGCGGACCGGACGTGCCCCCGCGGGTCCGGGTCCGCCGTGGGGTCCTGTGACCCCGGCCCCAGTGTGCCGCATGACACGTCCGCGACAGGGGCACCACGGGCACCCGGTCCGTCCGCCGTCACTCCTCCGGGTGGTCGTCAGGCGGGCGGCAGCGGGTCGGCCAGCGCGGACAGCACCTCCGCCGGGGCCGCCCCGAGCCGCTCCACCAGCGCGGCGGTGGCCTCGCGGAGCGCGCCCTCCACGCCGGCCTCGTACGCCGCGAGCCGGGCGTCGAGGTCCCGCAGGCCCGCGAGCCGCGCGCCGGGGGAGGTGGGGGGACGGTCCTGGTCCTCCGGCGACGAGGGGCTGCCGGCCCCGGCGGCGGAGCCCGACGCCGGGGGCCCGGCCGCGGTCCGCCCCGCACCCTGCGTCCCCGGGTCCGGCAGCCCGTCGAGGTGCCGCCCGGCCGCGGCGCGCGGACCGCCCAGCACGGCGAGCAGCTCCTCGGCGCGCGGCACCCCGACCGCGACGGCCGGCGGCAGCGCGAAGGCGGCCGCCCCCAGCGTGTCCGGCTGGGCGACGGCCGACAGGGCGACGTCGATCCGTGCGCGCACGAGCCGCCGCCACCAGGCGACGCGCACGAGCTCCACCTGCAGCGTCCTGCGGTCCAGCCGCAGGTCCAGCACCGGCTCCGCACCCGTCCGTGCCATGGGTCCCCCGTCCCCGGCCGCCGGGCACGGCCGTCACGCAGGGCCTCGGCGCCCCCCGCGTGCCGGCTGAGGGCGCCGGCCGCACGTCACCCGGCGGGTCGCCTGGCAGGACGCCCGTGCGGGTGGTCCGCCGTACGCTGCCCGGGTGGCGACGAGGGGCGGGGCGAGGGCGGCGAGCGCGACCGGCGCGACGGGCGCGACGGGCGCGACGGGCGCTGCGGCCGGCGCCGCCGGCACCGCGGGGGACGGCGGGTCCGCGCCGGTGCGCCGCGGCCCGGCGCTGACCGCCGACCGCGCACGCGCCCTCGCGCGCGAGACCCCGCTGGGCCGCACGAGGCGGGCCCGTCGCATCGACCGGGCGCTGGCGGAGCGCTACCCCGACGCGCGCTGCGAGCTGGACTTCCGCACGCCCTTCGAGCTGCTGGTGGCCACGGTCCTGTCGGCCCAGACGACGGACGTGCGGGTCAACCTCACGACGCCGGCGCTCTTCGCGCGGTGGCCGGACGCCACCGCCCTGGCGGCCGCCGACCCCGAGCAGGTGGAGGAGGTGCTGCGCCCCACGGGCTTCTTCCGCGCCAAGACCCGGGCGGTGATCGGGCTCAGCGCGGCCCTCGTCGAGCGGTTCGCGGGGGAGGTGCCGCCGCGGATGGCGGACCTCGTCACGCTGCCGGGGGTCGGGCGCAAGACGGCGAACGTGGTGCTGGGGAACGCGTTCGGCATCCCGGGCCTGCCCGTCGACACGCACGTCCTGCGGCTGTCGGGCCGCCTCGGGCTCTCGACGAGCGAGGACCCGCTCGTCGTCGAGCAGGACCTGTGCGGCCTCGTCGAGAAGCGGGACTGGACGATGCTGTCCCACCGGCTCATCGTGCACGGGCGGCGGACCTGCCACGCCCGGCGGCCCGCCTGCGGGGCGTGCCCGCTGCTGACGGACTGCCCGTCCGCCGGCATCGGGGAGATGGACCCCGACCGCGCGGCGGCCCTGGTCCGCAGCGGCCCCGAGAGCCGCGCCGAGGACGTCTGACCGTGCGTCCGGGCGTACGTCCGACCGTGCGTGACCGCGACTAGCCGACGGGGCTGACGTCGCGCAGCCACTCGAGCAGCAGCGCGGTGACGCGGGCCGGCGCCTGCTCGGCGAGGAAGTGCCCGACGCCGGGCAGCACCTCGTACCGGTAGCGCCCGCCGACCACGGCGGCCGCCGCGGACGAGAGCGGGGCGCGCGCCGAGGAGCGCAGCCCGTCCCGGGTCCCGTGGAGCTGCAGCACGGGCAGCGGCGCCGCCTCGCGCAGCCGGGCCACGTACCGCGCGCCGTCGGGCCGTACGCCCGAGCGCAGCAGCCAGCGCAGCTGCTCGAGCTGGCTGTGCGCGGCGAAGGGCACGCGCGCCGCCCGCCGGTAGGCCTCGAGCGTCGCGGCGTCGGGCCAGCCGGGCACGCCGCCCCACTCGTCGAGCAGTCGGGCGACGAGGTCCCCCGACGTCATCGCCCGCTCGGGCAGGCTCGGGAGCTGCACGAAGGCGAGGCGGCCCACGGCGGACGGGCGCAGCGAGGCGCCGGGCGTCCGCCGCGAGTCCAGCGGGTGCGGTGCGCCCAGCACGGCCACGCCGCGCAGGACCCCCGGCTGGAACGCGGTCATGCCCCAGGCGATCTCCCCGCCCGTGCCCGCTCCGACGACGACCGCGCGGTCGGCACCCAGCGACCCGACGACCCCGGCGACGTCGGTGGCGAGCGTGGGCACGTCGTAGCCCTGCGGCGGCTTGTCCGAGCCGCCGGTGCCGCGCACGTCCATCGCCGCGACGCGGTAGCCGGCCGCGGCGAGCGCCGGGAGCTGGTGCCGCCACGCCCACCAGTACTGCGGCACGCCGTGCAGGAGGACGACGAGCGGCGCGTCGTGGTCCTCGGGCCCGGCGAGCGCCACGTGGAAGCGCGAGCCGTTCGCCGGCACGAACCGGTGGCGCCAGGGACCCTCGACGAGGAGCGTGGCCGAGTCCACCGCCGTCACGGGCTCGACCGTACCGACGCTCATGCCTCCGCCAGCTCGGGGCGCTCCTCGAGGGCGGCGCCCCGGCGGTCCTTCGGCGGGTCGAAGCGGTAGCCGACGTTGCGGACGGTGCCGATGAGCTGCTCGTGCTCGGGGCCGAGCTTCGCGCGCAGGCGCCGCACGTGGACGTCGACCGTGCGGGTGCCCCCGTAGTAGTCGTAGCCCCAGACCTCCTGCAGCAGCTGGGCGCGCGTGAACACGCGCCCCGGGTGCTGGACGAGGTACTTGAGGAGCTCGAACTCCTTGTAGGTGAGGTCCAGGGCGCGCCCCCGGAGGCGGGCCGTGTAGCCGCCCGCGTCGATGGTGAGCTCCCCGGAGCTGATCTCCTGCGGGGCCTCCTCGAACACCGAGGCCGCCGCGCGCTCCATGACGAGCCGGAACCGGGTCTCGACCTCGGCCGGGTTGGCGGTCTCCAGGACGATGTCGTCGGCGCCCCACTCCGCGGTGACGACCGTCAGGCCGCCCTCGGTGAGGACGAGCACGAGCGGGACGGTCAGGCCGGTGGCGCGCAGGAGGCGGCACGTGGTGCGGGCGGTCACGAGGTCGCGCCGGGCGTCGAGCACCACGATGTCCGCGTCGGGCGCGTCGACGAGCGCCGACGGCTCCACGGGCAGGACCCGGACGCGGTGCGAGAGCAGACCCAGGGCGGGCAGCACCTGGGCGGAGCCGCCGGACGCGGGGGTGAGGAGCAGCAGATCTGCCACCGTCAGGCACCTCCTGCGGACGAGTGGGCACAGGCTACCGCCCGCCGTGCGCAGCACGGCCGTCACGTCCGCGTGCCGCTCGTCACCTGCCGTTCATCTGCGAGAATCCTGCCCGTGACCCGCCTGCGCGCCCACCTCCTCCCGCGCGCCCGGCCGACGGCGCCGGGGGCGCCGCGGACGCGATGACGCTCCCCGTGCGGGCGCTCGTCACCGCCGCGGGTGGGGCGCTGGTCGCGCTCGCGGGCCTGGGCGGCGCGTGGCCCGTCGCGGTCGTGGCGGTGGTCCTCGTGGTGGCCCTCGCGCTGGGGTGGCCGGTCCTGCTGGACGTCCCGCGCGGTGCCGGTCCCGGCGCCGTGGTGGTGGCGGGCCTGGCGGGCGTCGGCGCCGTCGTGGCGGCCGCGCTGGTGGGCGCCGGGCCCTACCTGCAGCCGGTGCCGGTGGTCCTCGCGGGCGCGATGCTGCTGGCCTTCGTCGCGCAGATGCTGCGGCGGGACGGGCGGCGCCGGCTGGTGGAGTCCCTCGCCGCGACGGTCGCGGGGGCGCTGCTGGCCGTCACGGCGGCGGGCTGGGTGGCGACGCAGCGCTCCGCGGGCGGCGAGGAGGTGGTCGTCGTCGGGGCCGCGGCCCTGGCCGTCGCGGCCGCCGTCACCGTCGTGCGGGTGCCGGCCTGGCTGACGGCGGTCCTCACCACGGGGCTCGGTGCGGCGGCGGGGGCGGTGGTGGCCTCGGGCGTGAGCACGGGCACGGGCACGGACCTCGTCGCCGGCGTCGTGCTCGGCACGGCGGTCGGGCTGCTCGTCGGGGCGCTGCACGCGCTGACCGCGCGCGTCCCGGCCGTCGCGGGCGCCCGGGCGGGTGTCGCCGCGGCGGTCCTGCCCGTCGTGGTGACCGGCACGCTCGTCTACGTCGTCAGCCGCCTGCTGGGCTGACCGGTCACCGGACCGGTCAGTAGACGAGCGCCTGCACGCCGTCGGCGAGCACCTCCTCGACCAGCGCCGCCGCCCCCGCGATCCGCGCGCCCGGCCGCAGGTCGTCCTGCACCAGGTCCCGCCGCGCCGCGCACTGCGTGCAGACCGTCACCGTGCCCCCGGCGAGCACGGCGGCGACGAGGTCCGGCACCGGGGCCGCGTGCGGCAGGACGAGCTGCGCGTCGCGCCCCGGGACGGCGAACCACACGGCCTCCCCGGTCAGCCACAGGCTCACGCGGGCGCCGGCCGCGACGGCGGTCGCCGCCACCGTCAGCGCCTGGTTGGCGGCCTCCGCGCGCTCGGGTCCGGCGGTGCACTTCACGACGAGGCCACGGGTCACGCCCGCAGCGTAGGGCGGGTGGCGCGGACCGCGGACGGCGGGGGCGTCGGACGGCCGCCCGGTCGTTAGTGTGGACCCATGGGCGCCCTCGAACTCTTCTACGTCGGACTGCTGGTGCTGGCGACGCTCGCGATCGGGTGGATCGCGGGGCTCGTCCTGTGGCGGCTCTACAAGGGCCAGCGCTGATCCGGGACGCACGGCCATGACGTTCGTGCTGCCCGAGGGGCTCGCGCCCGAGGTGTACCCGCTCGCCTGGCTCGTCGGCCGGTGGCGCGGGCCCGGGGTCGTCGGCTACCCCGGCATCGAGGAGGCGGCCTTCACGCAGGAGGTCGAGTTCGACCACGACGGCGGTCCCTACCTGCGCTACCGCTCGACCATCCGCCTCGTCGTCGCGCCCGACGACGTCGCCGGCCTCACCTCCGACGAGCCCGAGGCGCCCGTGTGGACCACGGAGACGGGCTACTGGCGCGTGCCGCCGGAGCGCCCCGACGGCCTGGGTGCCGACCAGCACCCGGTCGAGGTGCTGCTTGCCGACGCCTCGGGCCACGTGGGCCTCTACGTCGGCGCGGTCGGCAACGGCCGGGTCGAGCTCGTCAGCGACGTCATCGCGCGGTCCGCGACGGGCGCCGAGATCACCGCCAGCAAGCGGCTGTACGGCCTCGTCCAGGGCGAGCTCATGTGGGCCAACGACCTGGCGGCGTTCGGGCAGCCGATGCAGTCCTACGCGTCGGCGCGGCTCGCGCGCGTCGGCGACGAGGCCGCGGCGTGAGCGCCCCGGCGGACGTCCGGGCACCCAGCCCCCTGCTCGCCCGTCACGGCGCCGTGCCCGCCGCGGGCCCCGACGCCGGGGTCGCCTGGCACTACGGGGACCCGGTGGCCGAGCAGCGCGCGCTCGAGCGCGGCGGCGCCGTCGTCGACCAGTCGCACCTCGGCGTCGTGCGTGTGGCCGGGCCCGACCGGCTGACCTGGCTGCACTCCATCACCTCGCAGGACCTCACCGCCCTGGCGCCGCGCACCTCCACGGAGCTGCTGGTCCTCGACCCGCACGGGCACGTGGAGCACGCGGCGGGCGTGGTCGACGACGGCGAGGCCACGTGGCTGCTCACCGAGACGGCGCCCGCGCTCGCCGCCTGGCTGGACCGCATGCGGTTCACGCTGCGCGTCGAGGTCGTCGACGTGACGGCCGACTGGGCCGTCCTCGGTGAGCCGGTCGACGCCGAGGGCGCCGCCGACGAGCCCCTCACGTGGCGCGACCCCTGGCCGCGCACGGCCCCCGGCGGCACGCGCTACGGCGCCGACGACGACGCGCACCCCGGCGCGGACCGCCCGTGGCGGCTCGTGCTGGTCCCGCGCGCGTCGCTCGACGAGGCCGTCGCCCGTCGCGAGGCCGCCGGCTGGACGCTGGCCGGCACCTGGGCGGCCGAGGCGCTGCGGGTGGCGGCCTGGCGCCCGCGCGCGAGCCACGAGGTCGACCACCGCACCATCCCGCACGAGCTGGACTGGCTGCGCACCGCCGTGCACCTGCACAAGGGCTGCTACCGCGGGCAGGAGACGGTCGCGCGCGTGCACAACCTGGGCCGTCCGCCGCGGCGGCTCGTGCAGCTCCACCTCGACGGCTCCGGTCACCTCGTGCCCGAGACCGGCGCGGCCGTCCGCACCGCCGACGGCCGCGAGGTCGGCCAGGTCACGACGGTCGCCCGCCACCACGAGCTGGGCCCCGTCGCGCTCGCGGTGATCAAGCGCTCGCTGCCCACCGACGTCGAGGTCCTCGTCGACGCGGACGGCGGCCCCGTCGCCGCCGCGCAGGAGGTCGTCGTGGCGGGGGAGGGCGTGTCCGTCGACCGTCCGCCGGCCCGCGGTCCCGTCGCGCGCGGTCTCGGCCTGCCGCCCACCCGGTGAGCTCGCGGGCCGCGGCAGAGCGCCGACCCGGGCGCAGCGCGGCCTCGCTCACGGCGGCCCGGGCGCGGGGCCGGCAGGGGGTCGCGCGCGTCCGGTCCTCCTGGGTCCCCGTGCTGCAGGCCGCGGTGGCCGGCGGCGTGTCCTACGCCGTCGGGCTGTACGTGCTGGGCCACCCCGCGCCGTTCTTCGCGCCCGTGTCGGCGTGGGTCTGCCTCGGCTTCACGCGGGACCGGTCCGTGCGGCGCGTGTCCGAGCTGGCCGTCGGCGTGGCGGTCGGCGTGGCGCTCGGCGACCTCGTCGTGCACCTCATCGGCACGGGCGCCTGGCAGATCGCGGTGACGCTGTTCGTGGCGGCCCTCGTCGGGCGGTTCCTCGACCGGGGCGTGCTCTTCACGACGCAGGCCGGCGTGCAGGCGATCGTCATCGTCGGGCTGCCGGTGGGCACGGCGACGGGTGGTCCGCTGGGGCGCTGGACGGACGCGCTCGCGGGCGGGCTCGTCGCGCTCGCGGTGGCGGTCCTGACGCCGACGGACCCGCGCACGCACCCCCGGCGGCACGCCCGCGACGCCCTGCTCGCGCTGGCCGACGTCCTGCGGGTGCTCGCGCGCGGCCTCGACCACCGGGACGTGGACGACGTCGAGGACGCCCTCGTGCTGGGCCGCACCTCGCAGCCCGCGCTCGACGGGTGGCAGGAGACCGCGGGCAGCGCGCACGAGCTCGCCCGCCTCTCGCCGGCCGGGCGCCGGCACCGCGACGAGCTGCGCGCGCTCGCCGCCGACGCCGTGCTCGTCGACCGGGCGATGCGCAACACGCGCGTCCTGGCGCGGCGCTCGTCGGCCACGCTCACCGCCGAGCAGGTGCACGACGTGGGGGAGCTGGCGGACGTCGTCGCGCAGGTGGGCGCCGCCGTGGGCGAGCTCGCGCACGACCGCGCGTCCGGCCGCGACCCCGAGGGCCCGCGCCGCACGCTGCACGCCGCGGCGGAGCGCCTGGACCCCTACCGGCTCGGCGCCGAGGACTGGCAGGTCCAGGGGCTGGTGCTGCTGGCGCGCTCGCTCGTCGTGGACCTGCTGGAGGCCGCCGGGGAGGGGCCCGTGGAGGCGCGCGCGGCGCTCCCCCCGCTCTAGCCGCCCCTCGACCCGTACCCTCGGGGACGTGCAGCTGATCGCCTGGGCCCAGACGGCTCTGTTCTTCGTGTTCTACCTGGCCATCTTCGTGCTGTCCGTCGTCGCGCTCCTGGACCTGCTGCGCCGCCCGGCGACCGCGTTCGTCTCGGCCGGGAAGCTGACGAAGGGCAAGTGGGGCGCGATCCTCGGGGTCGCGACCGCCGTGGCGTTCATGGCGCTGCCGGCGCCGCTGGGCCTCGGGCTGCTCGGGTTCCTCGCCATCGGGGCGGCGGTGGCGGCCATCGTCTACCTCGTCGACGTCAAGCCCGCCGTGTCCCCCTACCGGGGCCGCGGCGGCGGGGGCGGTCGGCCCGGGGGCTGGTAGGCCCGCGTGCGCGCCGTCGTCCAGCGGGTGCTGCGCGCCTCGGTCACGGTGGGCGACGAGGTCGTCGGCGCGGTCGACCGGCCCGGCCTGCTCGTCCTCGTCGGCGTCACCCCGGGGGACGGGCCGGCGCAGGTCGCGCACGTGGCCCGCAAGGTGGCGGAGCTGCGCATCCTGCGCGACGAGCGGTCGGCGCTCGAGGCCGGTGCGCCCGTCCTCGTCGTCAGCCAGTTCACGCTCTACGCCGACACCCGCAAGGGCCGGCGGCCGACCTGGAACGCGGCGGCTCCCGGGCCGGTGGCCGAGCCGCTGGTGCAGGCGGTCGTCGACGACCTGCGCGGGCGCGGGCTCGAGGTGGCGACGGGCCGCTTCGGCGCGGACATGGCCGTCGAGCTCGTCAACGACGGGCCCGTGACGATCCTCCTCGAGAGCGCCCCGGACGCCTGAGAGGCGGCTGCGCGCGGACGGGTGAGCGGTGGCGCGTCCGCCCGCCGCACGCGTGAGGATCACGCCCGTGGAGACCACCCGCCTGCTCGACGGCTACCCCGTCGACGCCCCCCGGCTGACCGGGCCCGTGCTGCTGGACCAGCGCTGGGAGGATCTGGCGTTCGTGCACCGGCCGGTGGCGCCGGCGGCGGTGGCGCGGTTCTTCCCGCCGGGCACGCGGCCGGACATCGACGCCGACGGCCGGACGTGGGTCGGCTACGTGCCGTTCCGCATGGCCGGGGCGGGTTTCGGGCGGGGGCGGCCGGTGCCGTTCTTCGGGTCGTTCCTCGAGACGAACGTCCGGCTGTACTCCGTCGACGACGCCGGTCGGCACGGCGTCGTGTTCCGGTCGCTGGACACCGAGCGGCTGGCGGTCCTGCCGTTCGCCCGTGGGGTGTTCGGCACGCCCTACCTGTGGGCGGCCATGGACCTGACGCGGTCCGGGGACGTGCTCACGTACACCACACGGCGTCGGTTCCCCGGCCCGCCGGCGCGGTCGCGCCTCGTGCTGCGGGTCGGGTCGGTCGTGGAGCCCACGGACCTCGAGGTGTGGCTGACCGCGCGGTGGGGCCTGCACTCGCGTCTGCGCGGGCGCACCTGGTGGGTGCCCAACGAGCACGACGCGTGGCCGCTGCACGCGGCGGAGGTGCTGGCGCTGGACGACGACCTCGTCGCCGCGGCCGGCGTCCGTCCCGAGGGGGCGGCGCTGCGGGCCCTGTGGTCGCCGGGCGTGCGGACGCGGTTCGGGCTGCCGGTCAGGGTGCGGTGAGCAGGACGCGCCGAACAGGACGTGCCGAACAGGGTGCGTTGGACAGGGTGTGGTGACCAGGGTGCGCTGATCAGGTGGTCCGTCCGGCGGGTGGGGCGTCCGCGGCTGCGCGCGACGGCGACGAGGCCCTACGGTCGGGGCCATGAACGCGCCGGGAACACCCCCCGACGGCACGGTGGACGGCATGGTGGACGGGACGGTGGACGCGTCCGGGCACGGGCCGGTGGGCACCCTCGCCGAACGCCGCGACCTGCGCCGCCGGGAGCTGCTGGAGCGGGTGGCGGACCACGTCCTGGCCGTCGGCATGGGCGGGGCCTCGCTGCGCAGCGTCGCCGCGGCGACGGGCTCGAACAACCGCATGCTCCTCTACTACTTCGGCAGCCGGGAGGCGATGCTCGCGGCGGCCTACCCGGTGGCGGTCGCGCGCTTCCCCGGCGTCCGCACGGCGCTCGGACGTCTGCGCGACGCGTCCGTCCCGCTCGAGGAGCGGCTCCTGACGGCGTGGACGATGCTCGGCGACCCGGAGAACCGGCCCGTCATCCGGCTCTTCTTCGAGGTGCTCGGGCGGCTGGAGTACGAGCCGACCGAGGTGGGTTCGGCGGTGCTGGTGCGCGCCGACCATTGGGTGGAGGCCGCGTCGGACGCCTTCGAGGCGGAGGGCCTGCCGCGCGACGACGCGGCCACCCTGGGGCTGGCGGTGGTGAGCGGCTGGCGCGGGCTGCTCGTCACCCTGCTCGCCGGTGGGGACGCGCGACGTGCGGACATGTCGGCGCACTCGCTGGCCACGTCCGTGGCGGAGCTCGTCGGGTCGTGGGGCCCGACGACGACGGCTCTGGATGTGAACTGGGTCACATATGCGCTGAGAAGTAGCGCGACGTATGAACCGACCGGTTCAATGGTGCTCGGCGCGGACGCGCCGTCCGGACCCCCTGACCCGGGCGGCACGTCCGCACCGTCCGCCGCGCGGGTGGGTGCCACCGGCGCCGCGGGGAACCGCTCGAGCAGCGTGGCGGCCACCCCCGTCGTCGCCGGGGCCCTGCGCCGGGCCCGCGTGCCGACCGGGAGTCCGGCACGGCCTGCTCCGAGACGCGACCACGTCGACGGCGGCCGGGTCCGCACGACGTGGACCTCGCCCCACGCCACTCTCGTCGAGCTGGTGCTGGGCGCCGGCGAGTGCTCCGGCTGGGGCGCCGCCGCCGCCGAGGAGGTCTGGCTGTGGCAGGGGCCGACGCCCGTGGCGCTGCAGGCCGGGGGGACGGGGTCGTCACCGCAGCCCGGGGACGTGCGGGTGCTGGGCGACGACGCGGCGGCCGGCCAGGTGACGCAGGCCGTGGTGCCCGCCGGCGGGTGGCGGCGCACCCTGCCCGCGCAGGGCGACGTGCGGGTGACGCTCCTGGTCACCGCGGCCCCCGGCGCCCGGGCCGAGGACCGGCGCGCGTAGCCTGCCGGGCGTGCCACGCCTCGCCCCGCACGCCGCGACCATCCCCGGCTCGCAGATCCGCCTCGTCACGGAGCGCGCCTGGCGCACGCCGGGCGCCGTGGTGCTCAGCGTGGGGGAGCCGTCGGCGCCCACGGCACCGCACGTCCTGGCGGCGGCGGCGGACGCCCTCGCCCGCGACGACACGGGGTACACGCCCAACGCCGGCATCCGCCCGCTGCGCGAGGCCCTGGCCGCCGACCTGTCGTCGTCGCACGGCCGTCCGGTCGAGGCGGACCGTGTGTGGATCACGGCCGGCGGTGCGCAGGCGCTGCACCTCGGGCTGACCCTGACGCTCTCCCCGGGCGACGAGGTGCTCGTCCCCGACCCGGGCTACCCGCCGTTCGCCATGACCGCGCACCTGCTCGACGCCCGGCCCGTGCGGTACCGCCTCGACCCGGGCGACGGCTTCCTGCCCGACCCGGCGGTCGTCGAGGCCGCGGTCACGTCCCGGACGCGGGTGCTGCTGCTCAACTCGCCGTCGAACCCGCTCGGCACGGTGCTGCCCGCGGACCGGACGGCCGCCCTCCTGGACGTCGCCCGGCGGCACGACCTGTGGGTGCTGTCCGACGAGTGCTACGCGCGCCTGACGTTCGACGTCCCGCACGTCCCGCCGGCCGCCCTCGACGAGGACGACCGCGTGCTGACCCTGCACTCGTTCTCGAAGACGTACGGCATGACGGGGATGCGGGTGGGGGCCCTCGTCGTGCCCGCCACCGCGCTGCCCGTCCTGGGGTCGGTGCAGGAGTCGGTCGTCTCCTGCGTCAACACGCCGGCCCAGCACGCCGCCCTCGCGGCGCTGACCGGGCCGCAGGACGGGGTGGAGGAGGCGCGTGCGACGTACCGGCGCCTGCGCGACGTCGTCACCGGCGTCCTGGCCTCCGGTGGCATCCGGGCCCTGCCCGCCGCCGGCGGCATGTACGTCTGGGCCGACGTCGGCGACCGCGCGGGCGGTGACGTGCTGGGCTGGTGCCTGCGCCTCGTCGACGAGCACGGGGTCGCGCTCGCGCCGGGCACAGCGTTCGGCTCCGGCGGCGAGGGGTGGGTCCGGATCTCGTTGGGCGCGTCGGAGGCCGACCTGCTGACCGGGCTGGGACGGGTCCCGCGCTGACCGCCGGCCGTCGTGCCCGGTAGCGTGCCGTCGGCGCGGGAGCCGCGCGCGACCCGGGGGAGGGGCGACGTGGACGAGGGTGCCGGACGGGCCGCACGCGGGCGCTTCGAGCTGCGCGTGCGCTGGTCGGACGTCGACCTGTTCGGGCACGTCAACAACGGGGCGTTCCTGCGCTACCTCGACGACGCGCGCTTCGCGGTGCTGCCGACGATGGGCGTGGACGCCACTGGCCGGCTGACGGACACGATGCTCGTCGTCGTCAAGCACGAGATCGACTACGTGGCGCCGGCGCCCTTCCGGCCCGAGCCGCTGGCGGTCGAGCTGTGGGTGCCGCGGATCGGGCGGACCTCGGTGGACATCGCCTACGAGGTCCTCGACGCGACGGGCGACGCGCCGGCCACCTACGTGCGGGCGCTGTCGCGGATGGTGCAGGTCGAGGCGCTCACGCAGGCGCCCCGCGCCTTCGACGAGGAGCAGCGCGGGCTGCTGGGTGCGTGGTCCGGGCCGGGGCCGGTGCTGCGGGGCTGGTGAGCGTCAGGCGATGAGCACGGCCGGCGGCGTCAGAGCCCGGGGACGTCGAGGTCGAAGGTGGCGGCCAGGGTGCGCAGCACGCCGTTGACGTGGTTGCCCGGGGCGATGAACCGCGCCGCCGCGCGCACGTCCGGGTGCGCGTTGTCCATCGCGACGCCGTACCCGACCGCGCGGAGCATGCGCAGGTCGTTGAGGTAGTCGCCGAAGGCCATCGTCTGCGCCGCGGTCACCCCGAGGGCGTCCTGCACGTGGCGCAGGCCGACCTCCTTGTCCGCGTCGGGGTGCATGAGGTCGACCCAGTGCTGCCCGGAGACGAGGACGCGCAGCCCGCCGGCCACGTCCGCAACCGCCGCCGACGTGCCGTCCTCGACGTCGCCCGCGTCGAAGACCGCCAGCTTGAGCACGACGTCGTCGACCGCGAGCACGTCGTCCACGTGCTCGACGAGCGCGTAGTGCGCGTGCACCGAGCCGAGGAACGCGGCGCTGCCGCCCTCCACCCAGGCGGACCGGGCGCCGCAGACGACCACCCCGACGTCGCGGCCCGCGGCGGCGAGCGCACGCACGGCGTCGACCACCGCGGCGCCGCTGCCGTCCGGCAGCGGCTGCGTGCCGAGCACGGTGTCCCCGCGCACGACGAGGCTGCCGTTCTCGGCGATGAACGGCAAGCCGTCGCCCGTCGAGCCGAGCAGCACCCGGAGGTTGGCGAGCTGGCGGCCGCTGGCGGGGCAGAAGGCGATCCCTCGCTCGGCCAGGGCGGCCACGACGGCGGCCGTCGCGGCGGGCAGCCGCTTCGCGGGGTCGAGCAGCGAGCCGTCCATGTCGGTGACGACGAGGCGGACCGGGGTCGTCAGGGGGATCGCCGGGGCGGCGCCCTCGTCGGGCAGCGCCGCGGCGGGGACGGCCTCGTCGGGCAGGGCGGTGCCGGGGACGGCCGGGGAGGGGGTCACGTGCCCATCCTCCCAGCCGTCCCCGGACGATCCGGCCCGCCCGGCGTCAGCGGACCGCCGCGTCCAGCCGCGAGAGCTCGGCGGGCGTGAGGACGAGGTCGGCGGCGCGCACCGAGTCCTGGATCGTCTCGGGCCGGCTGGAGCCCGGGATCGGCACGACGACGTCGGACTGCGCGAGCTCCCAGGCGAGGGCGACCTGCTGCGGGCTGACGCCGTGCTCCTGCGCCACCTCCGCGAAGGCGGAGTGCTGCCCGCCGAGGTCCCCGGCCTTGGAGATGCCGCCGAGCGGGCTCCACGGCAGGAACGCGATCCCGAGCTGCGCGCACAGCTCGAGCTCGGGGTGCGAGGACGTGAAGGCGGGGGAGTACTGGTTCTGCACCGACACGAGCCGGCCGCCGAGCACCTCCTGCGCCTCCGCGATCTGCGCGGGGTCGGCGTTGGAGATGCCGGCCATGCGGATGGTGCCGGCGTCGAGCAGCTCGGCCAGCACGCCGACGGAGTCCGCGTAGGGCACGGCCGGGTCGGGCCGGTGGAACTGGTAGAGGCCGATGGCCTCGACGCCGAGGCGGCGGGCGCTGTCCTGCACCGCGCGGCGCAGGTGCTCGGGGCTGCCGTCCTGCGTCCAGGAGCCGTCGCCGGGGCGCAGGTGGCCGCCCTTCGTGGCGACGAGGACGCCGTCGGTGCTGCCGCCGTACGTGCGCAGGGCCTCCGCGACGAGCTCCTCGTTGTGGCCGACCTCGTCGGCGTGCAGGTGGTAGGCGTCGGCGGTGTCGATGAGCGTGACGCCCGCGTCGAGCGCGGCGTGCACGGTGGCGAGGGCGCGCTCGCGGTCCGGGCGCCCCTCGATGGACAGGGGCATGCCGCCCAGGCCGATGGCGCTGACCTGCGAGTCCCCGATGCGTCGTGCCTGCATGCGGCAAGGAGAACCCGTCCCGGGGACGTGCGCACCTCGGGGCGGCGTGGTGAGACGCGGCTCTCGTCGGGCAGCCCGACCGCCCAGCCGGACAGGCGGTCGCACCGGGCGGGGACGCAGGTGCCCCCGGTCGCGCAGGGGGGCGTGCGACCGGGGGCGAGAGGAACTGTAGGGCCTCGACCTGTGTGCTGGTGCCATGTGGCGCGACCCGACCGGGTGACGGGGCGCCACCGCGCTCACGGTGCCCCCTGTCCGGCCGATGGGCCCTCCTGAGCAGCAGCACGACGTCCACCCCCGAGGAGCCCCGCGATGAGCACCGACACCGTCCGCCGCCGTTCGGTGCGCGACCTCCCTGTCGCCCTGAAGATCCTGTCCGCCGTCGCCGTGGCGGCCCTCGTCGCCGTCGTCGTCGGCGTCGTGGGCATGGCCAGCGTCGACCGGACGCGCACCTCGACCGAGGAGCTGTACGGCAAGGGTTTCACCGGCCTCGCGGCGCTCGGGGACCTGCGGGCGTCGCTCTACCTCATGCGCACCTCCATCGCGAGCCAGGCGCTGGCCCACACCGACGAGCTGATGGACAAGTACGAGGCCGACTTCGCGTCGCAGGCAGGGGAGGTCGAGGAGGCGCTGGCCGACTACGACGCGCTCCCGCTGACCGACGAGCAGCAGGCCCTGCTCGACGACTTCGCGATGCAGTTCGCGGCCTACCGCGACGTCGCGACGGAGGAGCTCCTGCCCCTGGGCCGGGCGAACGACATCCCCACCTGGATGGAGGTGCGTGAGTCCCAGGCCACCCCCGTCGTCAAGAAGGCGATCGCGGACCTCGAGGGCCTCGTGCAGTCCCAGGTCGACGAGGGCGACGCCCTCGCCGTGGGCGCCCAGGCCACCGCGACCACGTCCCGCACGGTGGTCCTGGTGACGCTCGTCGCCGGGCTGCTGCTGGCGGTGGGCCTCGCGGTCGTCGTCGCCCGCGCCATCACCGGCAACCTGCGGCGCGTCCGCGACGTGACCGACGCGCTCGAGGCGAACGACCTCACCGTCCGGTCCGGCCTGACCACGGGCGACGAGGTCGGCGTCATGGGTCGCGGCCTGGACCGCGCGGCCGAGAGCCTGAAGGGTCTCGTCGGGCGCATCGAGACCTCCGCCGTCTCGCTGGCCGGGGCCGTGGAGGAGTTCTCCGCGACGACGACGCAGATCGCCGCCTCCGCGCAGGAGACCTCCGCGCAGGCCGGCCTCGTCTCCGCCGCCGCCGAGCAGATCAGCCGCAACATCCAGACCGTCAGCACGGGCTCGGAGGAGATGGGCAGCTCCATCCGCGAGATCGCCCGCAACGCGACGGACGCGACGAAGGTCGCGACGCAGGCCGTCGAGGCCGCGCAGGAGACGACGACGACCGTCGCCCGCCTCGGCGAGTCGAGCCGCGAGATCGCGGACGTCGTCAAGGTCATCACCTCCATCGCCGAGCAGACGAACCTGCTGGCCCTCAACGCCACGATCGAGGCCGCGCGCGCGGGCGAGGCCGGCAAGGGCTTCGCGGTCGTCGCGGGGGAGGTCAAGGAGCTCGCGCAGGAGACGGCGAAGGCGACGGAGGACATCGCCCGGCGCGTCGAGGCCATCCAGTCGGACACCGGCTCGGCGGTGCACGCCATCGAGGGCATCTCCGAGGTCATCTACTCCATCAGCGGCTACCAGTCGACGATCGCCGCCGCCGTCGAGGAGCAGACCGCGACGACGAACGAGATGAACCGGAACGTCTCCGAGTCCTCCACGGGTGCGCAGGACATCGCGCGCAACATCCTCAGCGTCTCGGGCGCGGCGGAGATGACCTCGACGGCCGTGGGGCAGGCGAGCACGGCCGTGGCCGAGCTGGCGCGCATGTCCGCCGACCTGCGGGGCGTCGTGCAGCAGTTCCGGGTCTGACGCGGGTTCGGCGGGCAGGGCCGGCGGAGGACCTCGGAGCGTTGGCCGGTCGCGATCATCTGCCGCGACGGTCCATGCCGCTCGGAGCCGGTGGCCGGGCCTGCCCCTGACGTGATCCGCCCGCCCCTGTCCACAGCCGCCCCCATCGGGAGCCCCGGCCGTGTCGGTGGCTCGGTCTACGGTGGGCGGCATGGCGGAGAACGGCGCGAAGGCGCAGGTCAGGAGCGGTATTGCTGCTCCTGACGCTGCCGTGCCGGCGGCTCTGACGGCCGTGCCCGACGAGGGGGTGGCCGGTCAGGTCGCCGCGTTGCGGGCGGTCCTGGCAGGGGTGGCGACGCCGGTAGGGATGCCGGTGCCTGCAGACGTCCTGGTGCCGCCGGCATCGCCGGAGGGAGCCGGGCCCGGAGGCGCTCGGACCGGGGCGGCGGTGGTGCTGCCCGGCGGCGCGGAGGGGTGGGCGTTGCTGCTCGTTGGAGGAGCTGAAGTCGGCGGTGCGCGCGAGGCAGGCGGTCCTGGCGGTGCGGCTGGACGCCCAGGAACGGGCCCGGCAGGCCGACGCCGGGGTCCCGGCGGCGCGGCGTGGGCGGGGTGTGGCGGCGCAGGTGGGGTTGGCGCGGCGGTGCTCGCCGCACCAGGGGCAGGTCCTGCTCGGTGCGGCCACGGCGTGGACGGAGATGCCCGCGACGTCGCGGGCGTTGGCGGCCGGCGCGGTGGACGAGTGGTCGGCGGTGCTGCTGGCCCGGGAGACGGCGTGCCTGCAGGTGATGGACCGGGCGCGGGTCGACGAGCTGGTCTGCGGGGACCTGACAGGGCTGGAGGGGCAGGGCCCGCGGCGGCTGGTCGCCGCCGCCCGGCGGCACGCGGCGGGGATCGACCCGGGTGCGCTGGTGCGGCGGGCGCGGCGGGCAGCGGGCGACCGGACGGTGACGTTGCGGCCGGCGCCGGACACGATGACGTACCTGACCGCGCTGCTGCCGGTCGCGCAGGGCGTGGCCGCGCTGGCGGCGCTGCAACGCCACGCCGACGGCCTGCGCGCGGGCGGGGACACGCGGGGACGGGGGCAGGTCATGGCCGACACCCTCGTCGAACGCCTCACCGGGCAGGTCACCGCCGAGCGGGTACCGGTGTGCCTGAACGTGGTCCTGCCCGCGACCGCCCTGACCGGCGGGGCCGAGGCCGGCCTGCTGCTGGAGGGCGGCACGGTCCTGCCCGCCCCCCTGGCCCACGACCTGGTCCTGACCGCCGCCGGCAGCGGCACCAGCACCGACCAGCAGGCCGCCGGCGCCACGGCCGAGGGTGATCCGGCATCGGCGTGGGTGCGGCGGTTGTACGCCGATCCCGGCGGGACGCTGATCGCCTCGACCAGCAGCTCACGCCTGCACCCCGACGCCCTGGCCACGCTCGTGCGGGCCCGGGACGGCGGGATCTGCCGGACCCCCTGGTGCGACGCGCCGGTCCGGCACACCGACCACGTCATCCCCGCCGCCGACGGCGGACCGACCGACCTGCCCAACGCGCAGGGGCTGTGCGTGGCCTGCAACCACGCCAAGCAGACCCCCGGCTGGTCCCAGCACCTGGTCCCCACCGCCACCGGGCACACCGTCACCACGACCACGCCCTGGGGCATGAGCGCCACCAGCACCGCGCCACGCGCCCTGCTCCCCGAGGCGCTGCCCGCCGCGGTCGAGCAGCCGACGTGGGGCGAGCCGCCGATCGTCGCGGCCCGTCCTGCGCTACCGCCGTCCCTCCTGCCCGAGCCCTTGCCGCCCGAGCCAGGTCCTGCGCTCGTGCTGCCTAGGAGCGCACCGCCCGTGCCGCTGCTGCCCGCGTCCGTGCTGCCCGGTGCCCCGGCACGGGGCCGCGGCGCGTTCGAGGCGTCGGTGGTGCGTGCTCACCGTCGCCGACGGCCCACGGGCCGCGTCCGGCGGCGTCGAGGGCGCCCCGGTCCACGTCCGGGCATGCGCGACGCCGCGGTGCACCTGTCGACACCCTCGGCGGTCGAGCGGTGCCTGCGGGCGCTGGTCGGCGACCTGATCGGCGAGGGCACCGGAGGCCGCGGCAGCAGCCGGGGGGCGGAGGGCGGCTGACCGGCAGGACGTCTGGCAGCATCCAGCTCATGGTCGGACCGGGGGTCGCGCCCCAGCACGCCTGCGTCTTCTGCGCCATCGCGGCGGGCCGTGCGGAGGCGAGCGTCGTCCACGAGGACGCGACGGTGGTGGCGTTCATGTCGCTGCACCCCGTGGTGCCGGGGCACCTCCTCGTCGTGCCGCGCCAGCACGTCGTGGGTCTCGAGGACATGGACGTCGTCACGGGCGCCCACGTGTGGTCGGTGGGCCACCGCATGGCCCGCGCGCTCCGGCGATCCCGCCTGCGCTGCGAGGGCATCAATGTCTTCCTCTGCGACGGCGAGGTCGCCTTCCAGACGGTGTTCCACCTCCACCTGCACGTCATCCCGCGCTACACGGGCGACGGCTGGAGGATCCTGCCGGACGAGGTGGAACGGGACCGTTCACTCCTCGACGGCGAGGCGCGAGCGATCAGGGACGCCCTCGCGTCGGAGGGCTGACGCCCGGCTAGATGCGGTCGTGGAGGTCGAAGCGGCTCGTGACCCCGATGAGGTCCAGGAGCGTGCGGACCCGGGGCGGTGTGCCCAGGACCGTGAGGCGCCCACCGCCGGTGTGCTCGCGCAGCCGCAGCAGGAAGGAGACGCCGACGGAGTCGATGTAGGTGAGCTCCTCGGCGTCGACGACGAGGCCGCCCGCGCCGCCGCTGCGCACCACGGCGTCGAGCGCGGCGTCCATCTGCGGCTGGAGACCGGCGTCGACCTCGCCGGTCAGCACGACGACGATGCCGTCGGACGTCCCCGTCCGGGTCGTGACCTCACCGGCAGGGCCGCGGTGGTCGGACGGGGTGGCGGGCGGCATCGGTGCTCCTCTCGGCCTCGACGTCGGACGCGTGCGGGCCGTCCGGGGCAGTAGACCCCGCCCCCGCGGTGGTGGCCACTGGAGGCGGTCCGAGGTCCTCAGGCCTCCGCCCCCCCGTGCCACCAGGACGTCACCGCCGCCACGACGGGCCCGTCCGCCGGTTCGTGCCCGCCGGGCACCGCGACGAGCGTCAGCGGCCCGGGGACCGCGGCCAGGTGCGCGGCCTGCTCGTCCGGCCGGCCGAAGGGGTCGCGCTCGCCGATCACCGCCAGCACCGGCAGGTCCAGGGCCGGCAGGTGCTCGACGCGCAGCCGGTCCGGCCGCCCGGGCGGGTGCAGCGGGTAGGACAGGAGCACCAGGCCCGCGGCTGGCTGCCCCTCGGCGACGGCCATCGACGCCATCCGACCGCCGAAGGACCGCCCGCCGAGCACCAGCCGCTCCGGACCCACGCCCAGCTCGGCGGCCCACCGGTCGGCGACCTCGCGCACGTGCGGGACGGCGACGGCCGCCCGCTCGGGCCCCCGACGACCGGCCGCGCGGCCGGGGAAGTCGACGCGCAGCACGGGCAGCGGCGCGAGCGCGGCCTCGAGGGCGACGAGCGTGCGGTGGTCGCGGTCCGCCCCGGCACCCGGCAGCAGCAGCAGGCCCGCGGCGTCCGGTGCCGGTCCGGCCGTCGGGACGACGCCCTCGTCGGGCCGCGGCGACCTCTGCTCCACGGCCCGAGCCTGCCACGTCGCCCGGTGGGCCCTCCCGTCCTCGGGACGCCTGCTCACCTAGCATGGCCGCGTGGCCGTGCCCGCCCCCGAGCCGCCCGTGGACCCGGCCCCCGCGCCGGTGCCCGGGCCCCGGGGCGTGCCCGACGCCCGCGCCGCGGCGCCCGCCCCGCTCGTCCGGCTGCCGGACGGCACGGTGAAGCAGGTGTCCCCGCTGACCGGGACGGTGGTGTGGACGGTGCCGGGGCGCGCGGAGCGTCCGGTGCCGACCGCCCCCGTCGAGCGGCGCCATCTCGACCCGGCGCGGCGGGACCGGCTGTGCGCCTTCTGCGCCGGCCGCTACGCCGAGACGCCGCCGGAGCGCGCGCGCCTCGTCGCCGGGCCGGAGGGGCCGCGGGTCCTCACGGGCCTGCCGGCGTCGCGCCTGACCGCCACGGTGGCCGAGGTGCGCCGCATCCCCAACCTGTACGCGGTGCTGCCCACGGACTACTGGCGCACCAACCACGGCTACGTGCCGGGTCCCGAGGTCCTCGAGCGGGTGGACGCCTACCTGGCCGAGCCCGAGGGCCGGATGCACGTGATGGCGGTGCTGGCCCGGCGCGAGGCGTCGGCGGGACGGCAGGACTCCTGGCTGCGCTCGCCGGCGGACCAGCGCCGGGCGGCGGCGCTCGAGCTGTTCGCGGGGGCGCACGACCTCGTCGTCGCCCGGCGGCACGTCGTCGACGGCGCCCGGTTCGAGGACGAGCTCGCGGGCGCGGGCACCCTCACGCCCGACGAGCACCACGCCTACGTGGCGATGACGGTCGAGGGGCTGCGCGACGTCTACGAGCGGCAGCCGCACGCCCGCTACGTCGTCGCCTTCCAGAACTGGCTGCGCCCTGCGGGGGCCTCCTTCGACCACCTGCACAAGCAGCTCGTCGCCGTCGACGAGCCCGGTCCGCAGGTGGCCCACGAGACGCGCCTCGTACGCCGCGACCCGGACGTCTACCAGCGCCTCGTCCACCACGCGCGCGCCGAGGGGCTCGTCGTCGCCCGCAACCTGCACGCCGTCGCGGTGGCGGGCGTCGGGCACCCCTTCCCGTCGCTCGAGGTGTACCCCGTGGGCCGCCCGCGGCAGCCGTGGGAGCACTCCGCCGACGAGCTGCGCGGCGTCTCCGACCTGCTGCACGCGCTGCACGCCGCCACGGGCCCGACCGTGCCGACGAACGAGGAGTGGCACCACCGGCCCCCGGGCGTCGACGCGCCCCTCCGCTGGCGCGTCGTCCTCGCGTGGCGGGTGTCGACCCCCGCCGGGTTCGAGGGCGGGACCGGCATCCACGTGAGCACGGTCGACCCCTGGACGGTGCGCGAGCGCGTCGTCGGGGCGCTGCGCGGGCTGCGGGACGCGGGGCTCGTCGCGCCCGTGCAGCTGGGCGACGAGGCCGCCCGCGGCCCCCTCACGCTCCTGCCGCCGCTGCGGCCGTCGGGACCGGCCCCCGCGCGGACGCCGCGGGGACGTGCGGAGCGTGCGCCGGCCCGCTGACGACGTCGACGACGCCAGAAGGGGCCGATCCGCCTGCGGCGAACAACGGCATGGGGGTGGGGGTCCCGCCGTTAGTCTCGAACAACGCCGCCTCGTACCTCGCGGACCGGGCCCTGCCGGGCTCTCGTCGGGGGATCCGCCACGGGGCACGCCGTCGCTCGTGAGGAGTGCTGCATGTTCGAGAGATTCACGGACCGAGCCCGCCGCGTGGTCGTCCTCGCCCAGGAAGAGGCGCGGATGCTCAACCACAACTACATCGGGACCGAGCACATCCTCCTGGGCCTGATCCACGAGGGCGAGGGTGTCGCGGCCAAGGCCCTGGAGTCGCTCGGCATCTCGCTCGACGCGGTCCGCGCCCAGGTCCAGGAGATCATCGGTGAGGGCACGCAGGCGCCGTCGGGGCACATCCCCTTCACGCCGCGCGCGAAGAAGGTCCTCGAGCTGTCCCTGCGCGAGGCGCTGCAGCTCGGCCACAACTACATCGGGACCGAGCACATCCTGCTCGGCCTCATCCGCGAGGGTGAGGGCGTCGCCGCCCAGGTCCTCAACAAGCTCGGCGCCGACCTCAACCGCGTGCGCCAGACCGTCATCCAGCTGCTGTCGGGCTACCAGGGCAAGGAGCCCGTGGCGGCCGGCGGCCCCGCGGAGGGCCAGCCCTCGGGCTCGGCCGTGCTCGACCAGTTCGGGCGCAACCTCACGCAGGCCGCGCGCGACGGCAAGCTCGACCCGGTCATCGGGCGCGCCAAGGAGATCGAGCGCGTCATGCAGGTCCTGTCGCGCCGGACGAAGAACAACCCCGTCCTCATCGGCGAGCCCGGCGTCGGCAAGACCGCCGTCGTCGAGGGCCTGGCGCAGGACATCGTCCGCGGCGACGTGCCGGAGACGCTGAAGGACAAGCAGCTCTACACGCTGGACCTCGGCGCGCTCGTCGCCGGCTCCCGCTACCGCGGCGACTTCGAGGAGCGCCTGAAGAAGGTGCTCAAGGAGATCCGCACCCGCGGCGACATCATCCTGTTCATCGACGAGATCCACACGCTCGTCGGGGCGGGTGCCGCCGAGGGCGCGATCGACGCCGCCAGCATCCTCAAGCCGATGCTGGCCCGCGGCGAGCTGCAGACGGTCGGCGCCACGACGCTCGACGAGTACCGCAAGTACGTCGAGAAGGACCCGGCCCTCGAGCGGCGCTTCCAGCCGATCCAGGTCTCGGAGCCGTCGCTAACGCACGCCATCGAGATCCTCAAGGGCCTGCGCGACCGGTACGAGGCGCACCACCGCGTCTCCATCACCGACGCCGCGCTCGTCGCCGCCGCCACGCTGGCCGACCGGTACGTCAACGACCGGTACCTGCCGGACAAGGCGATCGACCTCGTCGACGAGGCGGGCGCGCGCCTGCGCATCCGTCGCATGACGGCCCCGCCGGAGCTGCGCGAGCTCGACGAGCAGATCGCCGAGACGCGCCGCGACAAGGAGTCGGCGATCGACGAGCAGGACTTCGAGAAGGCCGCGCGCCTGCGCGACCAGGAGAAGCAGCTCGGCCTCAAGCGCGCCGAGAAGGAGAAGGCCTGGAAGAACGGCGACCTGGACGCCGTCGCCGAGGTCGACGAGGAGCTCATCGCCGAGGTGCTGGCCAACGCCACGGGCATCCCGGTCTTCAAGCTCACCGAGGAGGAGTCCAGCCGGCTGCTCCACATGGAGGACAACCTGCACAAGCGCGTGGTGGGCCAGGACGCGGCCATCAAGTCGCTCTCGCAGGCCATCCGCCGCACGCGTGCCGGCCTCAAGGACCCCAAGCGCCCCGGCGGCTCGTTCATCTTCGCCGGCCCCACCGGTGTCGGGAAGACCGAGCTGGCCAAGGCTCTCGCGGAGTTCCTGTTCGGCGACGAGGACGCCCTCATCCAGCTCGACATGTCGGAGTTCAGCGAGAAGCACACCGTCTCGCGGCTCTTCGGCTCGCCCCCCGGCTACGTCGGGTACGACGAGGGTGGCCAGCTCACCGAGAAGGTGCGCCGCCGGCCGTTCTCCGTCGTCCTGTTCGACGAGGTCGAGAAGGCGCACGCGGACATCTTCAACTCGCTGCTGCAGATCCTCGAGGACGGTCGCCTGACCGACTCGCAGGGCCGGGTGGTCGACTTCAAGAACACCGTCATCATCATGACCACGAACCTCGGCACGCGGGACATCGCCAAGGGCGTCATGACCGGCTTCCAGGCCGGCGGCGACCTGTCGACGTCCTACGACCGGATGAAGGTCAAGGTCAACGAGGAGCTCAAGCAGCACTTCCGCCCCGAGTTCCTCAACCGCGTCGACGACGTGGTGGTCTTCCCGCAGCTCTCGCAGCCGGAGATCTTCCAGATCGTCGACCTCATGATCGCCAAGCTCGACAAGCGCCTGCGCGACAAGGACATGGGCATCACGCTCACCGACGAGGCCAAGCGCCTGCTGTCGGAGAAGGGCTACGACCCGGTCCTCGGCGCCCGGCCGCTGCGCCGCGCGATCCAGCGGGAGATCGAGGACGTCCTGTCCGAGAAGATCCTGTTCGGCGAGATCAAGGCCGGCGAGATGGTCGTCGTGGACGCGCAGGGGGAGGGCCTCCTCGGGGAGTTCATCTTCCGGTCCGAGCCCCGCGGCTCGCTCGTGAAGGAGCCGGTCGGCGTCGGCGCGAGCATCGGCACGCCGGGCTCCGGCACCGACCTGCCGGCGGCCCCGCCGATCTCGCAGGCCGGCGACGGCGGCACGGGCACGCTCCCGCAGCTCGGCTGAGGCCCTCGCGGCACGACGGACGCCCCGTCCTCCTCACGGAGGGCGGGGCGTCCGTCGTCCGGCGGGCACCCACCGTGCGGTGGGTCGCTGCCGCGAGAGGTGGGGTCGGGCATGCTGACGCCGTGGAGCGTGCGGAGGCTGCGTCGCGGGCGGCGGCTCCGCGACCTGGTGACGGCTGGACGCGCGGGCGGCAGCGGGACCTGGCCGCCCCGGCGCGGGCGTGGCCGGTCACGTTCGCGGTGCTCGTGCTCGGTGGCCTGCTCGCGCTCGTCGACGGCTACGCCGCCTTCATCGGCACGGCCTCGTTCCTGGGCTCGACGCCCACACCGCAGGACGCGCTGCGGGCGAGCGCGACGTGCCTGACGGGCCTGTTGGCGCTGGCCGCCATGGCCGTCCTCGCGCTGCTGCACGGGTCCCGCTGGGGCCTGGTCCTGCTCGCGCTGCCCGCGGCCGTCCTGCTGGCGTTCGGTGGAGGGCTGCCGGGGGTGCACGTCGTCAACGCCCCGCCGGGCGGGCCGGGCCTGGACGCCCTCAAGGGTGAGGGCACCGGGCTCAACTGGACGGTGACGGTGCTCGCGCTGGCCGGGGTCGGGGCAACGCTCCTGGTCCGTCGGCGTCGGCGGACGCGGGACCGGCCGCCGGGCGGGCGCCGCTGACTGCGGTGCCCGGCGCCCGCCCGGCCGGCTGGACGGCCACGACCAGCCGGTTGCGGCCGCCGGTCTTGGCGGCGTAGAGCGCCTCGTCGGCGCGGCGCAGCAGGGTGGAGGGGTCCTCGGTCCCGTCCCAGCGGGCCACGCCCACCGAGCACGTCTGGTCGTCGGGGACGAGCGTCCGGAGGCCGTCGAGGACGGCGACGGCCTCCTCCGCGCACGGGCCCGGCAGGAGGACGGCGAACTCCTCGCCACCCCACCGCGCGAGCACGCCGCGGTTCCCGAGGGCGTCGCCCCACGCGGCCGTGACCGCCTTGAGCAGGGCGTCGCCGGCCTGGTGGCCGCGGGAGTCGTTGTAGGCCTTGAAGTGGTCGAGGTCGAGCAGCCCGACGACGAGCGAGGTGCCGTCCCGCAGGGCGGTAGCGCACGCGCGCGACAGCTCGTGGTCCCACGTGCGACGGTTCGCGATCCCGGTGAGCGGGTCGGTCCGGGCCAGCGCCGCGAGCTGCACGGCCTGCGACCGGTTCTGCTGCAGGAGCGTCCAGATCCGGGCGACGACGAGGGCGACCAGGACGAGCGAGCCCGCGGCCAGGAGCGCGACCGTCGACATCTCCGACCGCGCCGCCTCCACCAGGAGGAGCACGGACGGCAGCATCGCCGCCAGCGCCAGCGTGGCCAGGCGCGGGACGGTCAGGCCGAGCGTGCTGCGCGGCTTCTTCTCGGCCAGGGACGGCGCCGAGGCACTCCAGGCCGCCGCCGCGAGCAGGACGTAGAAGAGCTGCCACAGGACGTTGGCGCCGCGCGGCGAGGCGTCGTCGCCCGTGGTCAGCTGCACCACGTTCATGACGACGTCGGCGCCCAGCTCGGCGGCCGTCGCGGCGACGAGCAGCCAGAACGCCGCGGTCCGCTTGGCCGGACCCGTGAGCATCCGGGCCAGCAGGTGCACGAGCAGGATGTCGATGGTCGGGTACGCGCACGCGAGCACCCGGTCCCGGAGGACGGCCGTGCCGTCGGAGGCGAGCGGCACGATGAGCACCACGCCCCACACGGTCGCCGCGCTGACGGTCACGATCGTGGCGTCGAGCAGCCCCGAGCGGTGGCCGGCCCCGCGCGGCCGCGAGAAGCCGACGTACCCGGCGGCCAGGGGCAGGAAGGCGAGCAGGTAGAGGACGTCGGCCGGCGTCGGCCACGCGACGGACCCGGCCAGGCCGAGACCCCACTGCAGCAGCTCGCCGGCCAGCAGCATGACCTGGGCGACGAGGATCGCCCGCCACGGCCCCCGGCGGGCGGGCGGGACGCGCCGGACGCCGGCGGCGAGGAGCGCCGTGGCGCCGACCACCGGCAGCAGGTACAGCGTCGAGGCGAGGTCCCCGGCGGGGTCCGGCACGGCGGACATCGCGACGAGCACGAGCAGGGTGAGCAGCACCAGCGACACGCCACGCGACGGCAGGCGTGGCGGTACCGCCACGGGCCGCGGGCGCGCAGGGGTACCGGTCACGTCCTGGTCGTCGGCAGGTCGACCGCCCCGCGTGAGCGGTGCGGCTCGTGTCTCACCCTTCGGGACCTGGGGTGCGGCACGCGGTGGTGACGGATCTCCTCCAACGGGCGGGCGAGCGCTTTCCACCATGCGGCACGGGTGTTGACGTGCGGCACAGCCGACGCCTAGGAAGAGACGTCCCCGATCCCGACGAGGCGGTCGCCCGGACGTCTGAAACGTTGCAACCCGCGCATCGCCGCACGGGGTACGTCCAGCGCCGAGCGCCCGTCGGGACCCCTCGACGACGAGACGAAGGTGACCATGACCCACCCCCACCCGACCCCGCCGGACGTGCGGCGTCGCCGATCGCGCTGGACGGCGGCGCTGGCGGCAGCGCTGGTGGCGACGACCTGCACGCCCGCGATGGCGGCACCGGCGCTGCGGGCGGCGCCGGTGGCCGCCGCCACGACCACGTCCACCCTCGTCGCGCCGACAGCCCTGCGCATGGCGCACGTGACAGCCGACGCGGTCCACCTGCGCTGGGACGAGGTACCCGGCGCCACGGGCTACGTGCTGAGCCGGGCGGAGAGCCCCGAGGGGCCCTTCGTGGACGTCGCCACGACCTCCGGCGACGTGTTCGTCACCGACGTCGTCAGCACGGCGGTCCCGCACTGGTACCGCGTGCAGGCGCGGGACGCCGCGGGTGCCGGCGCATCGTCCGCCATCGCGGTGAGCAGCCTGTCCGTGCCGGCGCCCCCGGTGCCGGCGGAAGGTCTGCGCTTCGACCTCGGCCCCGGTCCCGCTGCACCGGGGTTCGTCGGCCTCGGCGCCCGCACGGTCTGGACCGCGGAGCGCCGCTACGGGTTCGTCGACACCGCGGCCGTCACCGACGTGGACCGCGGGGGCGCGGACCAGCTGCGCGGTGACCACGTCCTCGTCGGCGACACCGAGCTCGTCGTCGACCTGCCGCCCGGGGACTACCGCGTCGACCTCGTCGCCGGGGACCCGCAGGCCGCGACGGACGTCTCGCTCACGGCCGAGCAGGTCGTCAAGGTCCAGCCCACGGCGAGACCGGCGGGCCAGTACCTGGAGATGTCCTTCGACATCGCGCTCGTCGACGGGCAGCTCAACCTCGACCTCGGCGGGACGGCGCCCCGGCTCGCCGCGCTGTCGATCACCCCGACGACCCCCCGCACGGCAGGCCAGGAGCCGACCCTGTGGATCACGGGCGACTCCACGGTCCAGACGTACACCGCCGACTACGTCCCGCAGGCGGGCTGGGGCCAGATGATCAGCCGCTTCCTCGACGACGGCGTGGGCGTCGAGAACCGCGCGATCGGCGGCCGCTCGTCGAAGAACTTCATCTCCCAGGGCCGCCTGGACGAGGTGCTGCGGCAGGTGCGGCCCGGCGACTACCTGTTCGCCCAGTTCGGCCACAACGACAACAGCTACGGCGTCGACGACCGCTTCGCCGCGCCCGCCGACTACGCGAACTACCTGCGGACCTTCGTCGAGGGCGCACGCCAGCGCGGCGCGACCCCGGTGCTCGTCACGCCCGTCTCCCGCCGGAGCTTCGCGGCCGACGGGACGGCGAACGTCTCGTTCCCCGCGTACGTCGACGCCGCGAAGGCACTGGCGGCGGAGACCGGCACCCCGCTGGTGGACCTGTCGGCCTCCAGCCGCGAGTACCTCACGCAGATCGGGCCGGAGGAGGCGAAGTCGGTCTTCCTCTGGGTGCCGGCGGGCGTCTACTCGAACCGCCCGACGGGGACGCAGGACGACACGCACTTCCAGGAGTACGGCGCCATCCAGATGGCGCGTCTCGTCGCCGGTGGCGTGCAGGCGCTCGACGACCCGCTGGCGGCGCACGTCGCAGGCGCGCAGCTGCCCGACGAGGTGCCGGCCACGCCGACGGGCGTCGTGGCCGGGGCCGTCTCGAGCTCCGGCGCGAGCCTCACCTGGCCGGCGGTGGAGGGCGCGGACATCTACAAGGTGTTCAGCAAGCCGGCCGCGGCCGGCGACGAGGCCTGGGCCCTGGTCACCACGTCGACGCTGCCCCAGGCCGCCGTCACGGGGCTGACCGAGGGCGGCACCTACGACCTGCGCGTCGTCGCGGTCAACGGGCGCGGGCCGTCGGCCCCGTCGGCGGCCGTGCGGATCACGACGAAGGCGCCGGTGCTGCGGCTCGACGTGCAGCTGGCCGGCAACGTGCTCATGCCCGGCTACGCCGAGCTGAGCGAGAGGACCGTCTACACGGAGGAGCGCGGCTGGGGCTGGAAGGACGTCACGGGTCTCGGCGGCCGCGACCGCGGGATCGGCTTCACCCCGCCGCCCACCGCCCTCGAGCGCGACTTCCTCCTGCCGGGGCCGGGTCACGAGCTGCTCGTCGACGTGCCCAACGGCACGTACGCCGTGAAGACCTGGAACGGCGACTGGATCGGCACCAGCCGGTCCAACGTGCAGATCGAGGGGCGCGACTTCGGCGCCGCCAACGCGGGCCGCGCGTCGGTGGCGCAGAAGACGAGCCAGCCGGTGATGGTCACCGACGGGCAGATCAACCTCGTGATGACGGGCTCGTCGTCCCGCCTCAACGGCGTGGAGGTGACGCCCCTGCTGCTGGCGCCGGGTGCGCTCACGCTGTCGGACCTGACCATCGACGGCACCGCGGTGTCCGTGGGCCTGTCCTGGACCGGCAGCCCGGACGCGCAGGGCTACCGCGTGCTGCGGACCGCCGCCGGCGGGGCCGCCCAGGCCGTCGGGGAGGTGGCCGGGACGACGTTCGTCGACACGACCGCCGACGTCGGCCAGACGTACACCTACACCGTCGTCGCGCTCGACCCCGTCGGGACGCAGTCGGTCCCGTCCGCGGCGCTCGAGGTCGTCACCGTCGACCCCGACGTCGCCGTGCCCGCGGTCCCCCAGGGGCTCGCGGTCGGCGCCGTGGGCAAGAACGAGGTCCCGCTGACGTGGGACCCGGTCGAGGACGCGCTCTTCTACCTCGTCCACAGGCTCGACGAGCGGGTGGGTGAGGACGACGTGTGGGAGCAGGTCGGCCGCGCCACCGAGGCCCGCTGGACCGACACCGGGGTGCTCACCACCGTCGGTTTCACCTATGCGGTGACGGCGGTCAACGCCGGCGGCGCCTCCGCGCGCTCGGTGTCCGTGACGTCCGACGCGCCGACGCGGCTGTCCCGGCAGGCGGAGCGGCTGGACCGCGCGCCCGTGGCCGTCGACACGGCGGACGGGGTCTACGTGGGCTGGCGCCTGCTGGGCGACGACCCGCAGGCCCTCGGGTTCCACGTCTACCGGGACGGCCGCCGCATCACGGCGGCACCCGTGACCGCGTCGACGAACCTGCTGGACGCCGACGGCACCGCGGCGTCGACCTACCGCGTCGCGACCGTCGTGGACGGGATCGAGCGGTGGGCGACCGCGCCGTTCGTCGTGCAGGACGCGCAGACGCTCGACGTGCCGCTCGACAAGCCTGCCGACGCCGTCACGAAGGACGGCCAGCCCTACTCCTACCGGGCCAACGACGCGAGCGTCGGGGACCTGGACGGTGACGGGCAGTACGAGCTCGTCCTGAAGTGGGACCCGACGAACAGCAGGGACAACTCCCAGGCGGGGTACACCGGCACGGTCTACGTCGACGCCTACCGGCTGGACGGGACGCGCCTGTGGCGGATCGACCTCGGGGACAACATCCGCGCCGGCGCGCACTACACGCAGGTGCAGGTCTTCGACTACGACGGCGACGGCCGGGCGGAGGTGGTCATGAAGACCGCCGACGGCACGGTGGACGGCACCGGCACGGTGATCGGCGACCCGCGCGCCGACCACCGCAACTCCTCGGGCTACGTCCTCACCGGGCCGGAGTTCCTCACGGTCTTCGACGGTGCGACGGGCGCCGCGCTCGACACGGTCGACTACACCCCGGCCCGCGGTGACGTGGGCGCCTGGGGCGACACGTACGGCAACCGCGTCGACCGCTTCCTGGCCGGCACCGCATACCTCGACGGGGAGCACCCCAGCGTCCTGGCGGCCCGCGGGTACTACACCCGGATGGTCGTGGCGGCCTACGACTGGGACGGGAGGGAGCTGACGCGCCGGTGGGTGTTCGACACCGACGAGGCGGGCGAGGAGTACGAGCACCAGGGCAACCACAACCTGTCCGTGGCGGACGTGGACGGCGACCAGAAGGACGAGGTCGTCTACGGCTCGCTCACGATCGACGACGACGGCGAGGTCCGGTACAGCACCGGGCTCGGCCACGGCGACGCGCTGCACGTGTCCGACTTCGACCCGGCGCGCCCGGGCCTCGAGGTGTTCGCCGCGCACGAGGACATGGGATCGTCGGGCAACCGCGGGGCCACCTACCGCGACGCCGCCACGGGCGAGGTGCTGTGGAGCATCCCGGCCACCCGCGACACCGGGCGCGCCGCGATGGCGGACGTCGACGGCGCCCACCCCGGCGCCGAGGGCTGGGCGATCGGAGGCGACGCGGCGTGGAACTCGCGCGTCGGGGAGCTGCGGGCGGCGGACGGGACCGTGCTCTCGACGAGCATCCCGGCCGCGAACTTCCTCACCTGGTGGGACGGCGACCTCCTGCGGGAGATCGGCGACCACGACTACAGCGACGCCCTCGGCGCCGGTGTGCCGACCATCGGCAAGTGGGACACGGGGGCCGGTGCGACCGACGAGGTCTACCGCGCCACCGGGACCCTGTCCGCCAACGGCACGAAGGGCACGCCCGCACTGCAGGCGGACCTGCTCGGCGACTGGCGCGAGGAGCTCGTGACGCGCACGGACGACTCGACCGCGCTGCGCATCGCCACCACGGTGGACGTGACGGAGCACCGGCTGCGGACGCTCGTGTCCGACCCGGTCTACCGGCTCGGCGTCGCCTGGCAGAACACGGGCTACAACCAGCCCCCGCACACGTCCTACTTCCTGGGCGAGGGCATGGAGACGCCTGCGCCGCCGCGGCTGGCCTTCACGGCTGACGCCCCGGCGGCCGAGCGGGTGCCCGGTCCGGCGACACGTGCGCCCGCCGTGGCCAAGCTGTCCCACGACAACGCGGCGGACCAGGACGGCAGCTACACCGTCACGGTGGACGTGGGCCGCGGCGGGCAGAACGCCCAGACCGTCGTCCTCCTCGAGGACGGCCGCGAGGTCGCGCGGCGGGACGTCGTGGATGCGACGCCGGCGGCACAGGTGGTGCGCTTCGCGCTCACGGGCCGGTCGAAGGGTGACCACGTCTACACCGCGGTGCTGAGCAACCGGCACGGGTCGACGACGAGCAAGGCGGTGACGGTCAAGGTCAAGAGGTGACCCGACCGGTCACCCCGACGGGGTGACGCCGGCCCGGGCCCGGGTGCTGCCGCTGCGGCGGTGGTGCCCGGGCCCGCGGCGTGCCGGTCGACGTACGCTCGTCGGGTGCCCCGGGACCGCGACGAGATCATCGCCGACCCCCTCGCCCCGGCGCGGCCGCCGGTGCGCTTCCTCGTCAAGGGCCGGGTCGAGGCCCTGCCGCGGCGGCGGGCGGACAAGGACCAGGTGCTGAGCTGGGTCGTCGCGCAGCTCGTGCCCGTGCACGACCCCGTCGACGAGCGGACCCTCACCGACCGGCTCGCCGGGCTCGTGCGCGACCCGGTCGGGATCCGCCGCGAGCTGGTCGACGCGGGTCTCCTCCGCCGGACGCGCGACGGGGCCGAGTACTGGCGCACGCTGGTGACGGAGTACGACGCCCTGTGACGGGCCCCGCCGTCCACCGGTACGGCCCCGACCCCGACCAGCACGCCGAGCTGTGGCTGCCCGCGGACGGCGGGACGCCGCGCGGGGTCGTCGTGGTGGTGCACGGCGGCTTCTGGCGGGCGCGGTACGACCTCTCGCTCGGCCGGCCGCCGGCGGCCTCCCTCGTCGCGCACGGGTGGGCGGCCTGGAACCTGGAGTACCGGCGGGAGCGGGGTGCGGCCGCCACGCTGGCCGACGTGGCAGCCGGGGTCGACGCGCTCGCGGACGTGCCCGGCCTGGCGGCGCTGCACGCGGAGGGTCGGCCCGTCGTCGTGCTCGGGCACTCCGCGGGCGGGCACCTGGCCGCGTGGGTGGCGGGCGCCCGGCGGCTGCCGGACGGCGGGACGACCGGCACCGCACGGGTGGCCGTGACCGGGGTCGTCAGCCAGGCGGGCGTGCTCGACCTGGCGACCGCGCACGTGCAGGGCCTGGGGGGCGGGGCGGTGGCCGACTTCCTGGGGCGGCCGCCGCGACGGGACGACGAGCCCGTCGACCCGATGGCGGAGGCGCCGCTCGCCGTCCCGGTGCGGTGCGTGCACGGGGTCGCCGACGACGTCGTGCCTCCGGCGCAGTCCGAGGCGTACGTCGCCCGCGCCGGGAGGCTCGGCGGCGACGCGGCGCTCGTCGCCGTCCCCGGGGGGCACATGGACCTCGTCGACCCCCGCACCGCCGCGTGGGACCGCACGCTCGGGCTGCTCGAGGGGCTGGCCGGGTTGTCCTGAGCCGTCCCCAGCCCCGCTCCCGGATCCCGTTTGCAACGATTCAGTCGCCTCCGTTGACAGAGGAACCGGCCGCCACCTAGCGTGCGGAATGCGCTTTCAGGCATACATCCGAGCGAGGAGGCTCATCGCGATGAAGCGATAAATCGTCCGCACAGCCGCACTGACGGCCGGCGTCGCGCTGGCCCTGTCGGCCTGCGGCAGCGGCGGGAACGAGGCGGCCGCACCCTCGGCCGCCCAGACCACCGCGTCCGGCCCCGTGACGCTCAACTTCACGTTCTGGGGCAACGACGACCGCGCGTCCCGGTACCAGCAGGCGATCGACCTGTTCAACGAGGAGTACACGGACATCTCGATCACCAGCAGCTTCGCCGCTTTCGCGGACTACTGGCCCGCCCGGACCACGGAGGCCGCCGGGCGTGCGCTGCCGGACGTCATGCAGTTCGACCTGTCCTACCTGCGGGAGTTCAGCGAGAACGGCCAGCTCCTCGACCTCGCGCCCTACGTCGAGAACGAGACGATCGACCTGTCCGGCTACGACGAGACGCTGCTCGAGGCGGGTGTGCTCGACGGCAAGACGATCGGCATCCCCACCTCGACGAACACCCTGGCCATGTTCGAGAACCCGAACGTCACCCAGGCCGCCGGGGCCACGTTCCCCGACGACGCGGACTACAGCTGGGAGGACCTCAACGGCTTCATCGAGGACGTGTCCGCCTCCGGGACGAGCACGGCCGACGGGTACCAGCTCTACGGGTCCGGCGACTACACCGGCACCTTCTGGTTCTTCATCCAGTGGCTGCTGCAGAACGGCGTGACGCCGTTCAACGAGGACGGGACGCTCGGGTTCGACGAGGCCGACGTCGTCGAGTTCCTCGGCCTGACCGCGGACCTGCGCGAGGCCGACCAGCTCTACCCCGTCGAGCGCGCGACGTCGCTGCTGCCCAAGGGCGGCTTCACCGTCAACGAGGTCGCCTCGGAGATGAGCTGGGACAACTTCCTGACCCAGTACACGACCGACTCGGGCACCGACAACCTCGAGATGCACCAGCTCCCGTCGATCGAGCCGGGCGAGAAGGCGCTGTTCTACAAGCCGTCGATGCTGCTGTCGGCCGGCGCGAACACCGAGCACCCGGTCGAGGCCGCGCTGTTCATCAACTTCCTGCTGACCGACCCCGAGGTCGGGACGATCTTCGGCACCTCGAAGGGCGTCCCCGCCGACGAGGAGCAGCGCGCGGCGGTCGACGTCACCGAGGGCAGCGTCGACGCGAAGGTGATCGCGTACGAGGAGGAGGTCGCGGAGCAGGTCACGGAGGCCACCCCCATCCCCGTCAAGGGCTTCGGCACCATCGAGGCGAAGTGGCGCACGCTCGCGGAGGAGCTCGCGTACGGCAACCTTGACCCCGAGGGCTTCGCGACCGAGTGGTTCGCCGAGGCCGAGATGGCCATCAGCTGACCTGAGGCCGACCGGGCGGGCCGGTGACCCCGGCCCGCCCCACGACCCTCGATCCTGCGACGATCGGAACCCCACCGTGACCCTCACCGCCGAGGCGCCCCCCACGCGGGCGGCACGTCCTGCCCGACGGCCCTCCAGCCGTCGACGATCCCTGCGCGAGGCCGGCGCGGGGTACGCGTTCCTGACGCCGTGGCTGCTGGGCTTCCTGCTGCTGACGGCCGGGCCGATGGCCGCGTCGCTGTACCTGGCGTTCACCGACTACAACCTGTTCGCGCCGCCGCAGTGGGTGGGGCTGGAGAACTTCACGCGGTTGTTCTCCGACCCCAACTACACGCAGGCGTGGAAGGTCACGGCGCTGTACGTGGTCGTGGGCACGCCGGTGAAGCTGCTGGCGTCGTTGCTGGTGGCGATGCTGCTGAACAACGCGTTCCGCGGCAAGGGGTTCTACCGCTCGGCGTTCTACCTGCCCTCGCTGGTGGGTGCGTCGGTGTCGATCGCCATCGTGTGGAAGGCGATGTTCATCGACGGCGGCGTGGTCGACCGGGGCCAGCAGCTGCTGGGGTTCTCCGCCGGTGGGTGGGTCGGCGACCCCAACCGCACGGTGCCGATGCTCATCCTGCTGACGGTGTGGCAGTTCGGTGCCCCGATGGTCATCTTCCTGGCGGGCCTGAAGCAGGTGCCCACCGAGCTGTACGAGGCCGCCGCGGTCGACGGCGCCGGTCCGGTGCGCAAGTTCTTCCGCATCACGCTGCCGATGCTCTCGCCCGTGCTGTTCTTCAATTTGCTGCTGGAGACGATCCACGCGTTCCAGATCTTCAACAGCGCGTTCATCATCTCCAACGGCACTGGCGGCCCGGCGCGCTCGACGTTGTTCTACACGTTCTACTTGTACATCCGCGGTTTCCAGGACTTCCAGATGGGCTACGCCTCGGCGATGGCCTGGGTGCTGGTCCTGGTGGTCGGCGCCATCAGCCTGGTCCTGTTCCAGACCCAGAACCGCTGGGTGCACTACTCGGGGGAGTCCAAGTGAGCACCAGCACCTCGACCCAGCCGGCCGGTCCGGTCGCGACGGCGCGTTCGACCGTCAGCGACGAGCACTCCGCACGGCTGCGACGCACCGCGCGCAACCGGCGCGGCGCCCGGGAGATCGTCTTCCACGTCGTGACGCTGCTGATCGTGGCCGTCATCCTCTACCCCGCGGTGTGGATGGTCGTCTCGGCGTTCAAGCCGTCCAACCAGATCGTCGGGAACGTGGGGATCATCCCCACCGACGCCTCGTTCGACAACTTCACCAAGGCACTGCAGGGCATCGGCGGGGTCTCGTTCTGGACGTTCTTCAAGAACTCCCTGATCCTGGCCGTGCTGTCGGTGGTCGGGATCGTGATCTCCTGCTCGGTGTCCGCCTACGCGTTCGCGCGGATCGAGTTCCCGGGGCGGAAGATCTTCTTCTCGTTGATGATCGGAACGCTGCTCCTGCCGTTCCACGTCGTGATCATCCCGCAGTACATCGTGTTCAACAACCTCGGCCTGGTGAACACCTTCATCCCGCTGCTCATCGGCAAGTTCCTGGCCGCCGAGGCGTTCTTCGTGTTCCTCATGGTGCAGTTCATGCGCAACCTGCCGCGGGAGCTGGACGAGGCCGCGCGCATCGACGGGGCCGGGCACGTGCGGATCTTCACCGCGATCATGCTGCCGCTCATGAAGCCCGCGCTCGTGACGAGCTCGATCTTCGCGTTCATCTGGTCCTGGAACGACTTCTTCGGGCCGTTGTTGTACCTGAAGAACCCGGACCTGTACTCCATGCCGATCGCGCTGCGGCTGTTCGTGGACCAGACCACCACGTCGGACTACGGCGCCCAGATGGCCATGGCGGTGCTCGCGCTGGTGCCGGTGCTCCTGTTCTTCCTCGTCTTCCAGCGCTACCTCGTCGAGGGCGTCGCCACCCAGGGCCTCAAGGGCTGAGCCCTTCCGCCCCGGCGCGCCCCACCCCACCCACCCGGAGGTCCCCGTGTCCCGCACCACCGTCCGCGCCGGCGTCGCCGCGGCAGGTCTCGTGCTCGCCCTCGCCGCCTGCGGCGGCACCTCGTCGGCCGACGGGTCGTCCCCGTCGGCGGGTGGAGCCGGGGAGGGGGCGACGAGCGCGGGCCCGGTGACGCTCGACCTCGTCTGGTGGGGCAACGACGACCGGGCGGCCCGCTACGAGGAGGCCGTCGCGCTCTTCGAGGAGCAGCACCCGGACATCACGGTGAACACGAGCTTCGCGGCGTTCTCGGACTACTGGACCGCACGCTCCACCGAGTCGGCGGCCCGCGCGCTGCCGGACGTCATGCAGATCGACTCCACCTACCTGCGGCAGTACGTGGCCACGGGCCAGCTCCTCGACCTGACCGACCTGCTCGGCGACGAGATCGACACCTCCGGCCTGCAGGACACGCTGCTGACGGAGGCCACGCTCGACGGGCGCACGTACGCGATGCCGACGGCGACGAACATGCTGGCCATGTTCGTCAACGAGGACGTGCTGGCGCGCACGGGCGTCGCGGCCCCCCCGGAGGGGTACACCTGGGAGGACCTGAACGCCTTCATCGCCGACGTGCGGGCGTCCGGGGCGACGACGGACGAGGGCGCGGCGCTGTACGGCTCCGCCGACTACACCGCCACGTTCTGGTTCTTCCTCCAGTGGCTCGTGCAGCAGGGCGTCACGCCCTTCACCGAGGACGGCGGGATCGGGTTCGACGAGGACGACGTCGTGGAGTTCCTGTCGCTCACGGACGACCTGCGCGCGGACGGTGCGCTCTTCCCGACGGAGCGCACCGTGGCGCTGGCGCCGCTCGGCGGCTTCACCGTCAACGAGGTCGCCTCGGAGATGAGCTGGGACAACTTCCTGGCCGGCTACGTGGCGGACTCGGGCACCGAGAACATCTCCATGCTGCCGATGCCCTCCGGCGAGGACGGACCGGCCCTCTTCAGCCGCACGTTCATGATGGCGGCGGGCGCGAACACCGAGCACCCGCAGGAGGTCGCCGAGCTGCTCGACTTCTTCCTCAACGAGCCCGAGGTGGGCCGCATCTTCGGCACCTCGAAGGGCGTGCCGGCGACGGCCGCCCAGCGCGACGCCATGGAGCTCGCCGGGGTGGACGCGAAGGTGGTGGCCTACGAGGAGCAGGTCGCCGACCTCGTCACCGAGCCGGCGCCGCTGCCCGTGGAGGGTTTCGGGACGCTCGAGGCGAAGTGGAAGTCCCTCGGCGAGGAGCTCGGGTACGGCAGCCTCACGCCCGAGCAGTTCGCCACCAAATGGTTCGCCGAGGCGGAGCTGACGCTGCCGTGAGCCGTCGCCGGCCCGTCGACCCCACGGCACCCGAGCGGCGGCCGCTCCTCGGTGGCGGTGCGTTCGGGCTGTTCGGCGAGGTGCTGGTGGTGGGGCTCGGCGTGTCGGTGCTGAGCCTGCCGGTGGTGACGCTGCTGCCGGCGATGGCGGCGGGGGTGGCGCACGTGCGCCGGCATCTCGGCGACGAGCCCGATGCCGTGGCGGACCTGGGCCGGCTCTTCCTGCGGGCAGTGCGCGGCGTCTGGGCCGTCGCCCTCGGCGTGACGGTGCTGCTCGGGCTGCTGTGGGTGGACCTGCGGCTGGCCGCGTCCGGCGCGGTGCCCGGCGGCGCGGCGGTGCTCGCCGTGAGCGCGCTCGTCGCGGTCGCCCTGCTCGTCGTCCTGCTGCGCGCCGCCGGGGCGTGGCGGGACGGGGAGCGCTGGGCCGACGTGCTGCGCGCCGGGGCGCGTCGAGCCGGGGACGACCTGACGGGGTCCGCGCTCCTCGTCCTCGCGCTCGCGATGTGCGCCCTGTTCACCTGGATGCTGGCGCCGCTCGCGGTGCTGGTGCCGGGCCTGCTGGCGCTGGCCGTCGTCGCGGTCGAGCACCGACGCGCCGCCCGCAGCTGACCCGACCCGACCGATCCCGACCTGACCGATCCCGACCCGACACCACGCGCAGGACGAGGACACGTTGAGCGACCGCAGCCCCCTGGACCAGAACCCCACCGCGCCGGCGCCCGCGTCGAGCACCAGCCGCACGGCCGACGAGGGCGTGGTCCCGCAGTTCGCGCCGGTCCCGGCCGGCCGGCCGCGGCGGCGCTACGCCGTCGCCGGCACCGGCCACCGCGCCGGCATGTACGTCGGCGCGCTGACAGGCGAGCACGCCGACGTCGGCGAGATCGTCGCGTGGCTCGACCCGAACCCCGGGCGGATCGCGTTCTACGACGCCGAGGTCGGTCGCGCGCTCGGCCTGGGCGGGCCCGCCGGGCTGCCGCGGTACACCCCCGAGGGCCTCGAGGCGATGGTGGCCGAGCAGGCGGTGGACGTCGTCGTGGTCACGAGCCTGGACCGCACGCACGCCGAGCTCGTCGACCGGGCGCTGCGCGCGGGCGCCGACGTCGTCGTCGAGAAGCCGCTGACCACCGACGCCGACGGGTGCCGCCGCATCACGCGGGCCGTCGCGGACACGGGCCGGGACGTCGTCATGACGTTCAACTACCGGTACGCGCCCCGGAACTCGACGCTGCGGCAGGTCATCGGCTCGGGTGCGATCGGGCAGGTCACGGGCGTGCACTTCGAGTGGGCGCTGGACACCGTGCACGGTGCGGACTACTTCCGCCGCTGGCACCGGGACAAGGCCAACTCCGGCGGCCTGCTCGTGCACAAGTCCAGCCACCACTTCGACCTCGTCAACTGGTGGATCGACGACGTGCCCGAGCGGGTCTTCGCCTCCGGGGCCCTGCGGTTCTACGGCGACAAGAACGCCGCCGCCCGCGGCCTCGTCGACCGGCCCGAGCGCGGGACGGGCGCGGAGGGCGACCCGTTCTCGCTCGACCTGCGCACCGACCCGCGGCTGCAGGCGCTCTACCTCGACGCCGAGGCGCACGACGGGTACCGCCGCGACCAGGACCCGTTCGGTCCGGGCATCACCATCGAGGACAACCTCTCCCTCGTCGTGGACTACCGGTCCGGGGCGACGCTGACGTACTCGCTCAACGCCCACTCCCCGTGGGAGGGCTACCGCGTCACCGTCAACGGCACCGCCGGGCGCGCGGAGCTCGAGGTCGTCGAGCGCGGGTTCGTCGAGCTCGACGAGGACGGCAACGCGGTCCTCGACCCCTCGGCCACGCCGGGGGCGGCCACCACCGACCCGCTGCGGCCCGAGGGCGAGCGGCTGACGGTGCAGACGCACTGGCACCGCACCCAGGACGTGCCGATCCCGGCCGGCATCGGCGGGCACGGCGGTGGTGACGCGATCCTGCTCAAGGACGTCTTCCGCCGGGACCTGCGGCTGGGCGACGACCCCCTCGGCCGCGCGGCCGGGTACCGCGACGGGCTCAAGGCCGTGGCGGTGGGGATCGCGGGCAACCGCTCGCTCGTCACCGGCCAGGCCGTGCTCGTGGAGGACCTCGAGCTCGGGGAGGAGCTGGCGTGACGACGACGGGCACGACGAGGGCGCTGCCCCGGCTGGAGCCGCGCGGTCCGGTCCGGGTGCTGCACGAGGTGGGCGAGGCGGTGTCCTTCGTCGCCGGGGACGTGACGCTGGCCCGGTACGTGTACGTGCCCGACGACGTGCAGCTCGAGAGCCCGCGGCCCTACCTGCACCCCGTGCGCACGCGGGGCGGCGACCTCGTCACGGCCTTCCGCCCGCACGACCACGTCTGGCACAAGGGCGTCGCGTGGTCGCTGCCCGTGGTGGGGGAGCACAACTTCTGGGGCGGCCCGACGTACGTGCACGGCGAGGGCTACCGGCAGCTCGACAACGACGGGTCGATGGACCACCAGGCGCTCGTCGCGCTGGAGGCGACGGGGGACGGCGCCGCGCTGGCGCACCGGCTGGCCTGGCACACGCAGGACGGGCAGCACGTGGTCGACGAGGAGCGGGCGCTGCGCGTCGTCGTCCCCGCCGACCGTGCCGACGCCTGGGTGCTCACCTTCACCACCGCGATGACCAACGTGTCGGACGAGGACCTGACGATCGGCTCGCCGACCACCCGCGGCCGGGAGAACGCCGGGTACGGCGGGCTGTTCTGGCGCGGGCCGCGGTCGTTCACCGGCGGGACCGTGCTCGCCCCGGGTTTCGCGGGCGGCGAGGAGGTCCGCGGGACCCGCGCGCCGTGGATGGGCTTCACCGGCCGGCACGACGACGTCGGCCGCTCGTCGAGCGTCGTGATGGTGGACGGGGCGGACAACCCGTCGCACCCGCCGCAGTGGTTCGCGCGCACGGAGTGGTTCGGCTGCCTCAACCCGGCGCCGTTCTTCTCGTCGGAGGTGCCCTTCCGGCCCAGGGGCACGCTGCGGTTCTCGTACGCCGTCGTCGTCGCGGACGGGGAGGTCGACGCCGCGGGCGCGCAGGCCCTCGCCGACCTCGGCCGGTCGGTGCTGTGACGACGGGCCCGACAGGGGTCGGGCCCGCGCTGCCCGGCGGTGTCTCGCTGAGCCGGCTCGCCGTCTACGACTGGCCGGCGCCCGACGGCGTCGGGCTCGTCGGCAGTGGGTCGCCGCACCTGCACCTGGCGTCCACGGAGGCCTACGTCGTGCTGGGCGGGGCGGGGGCGGTGCACACCGTCGGCGCGGACGGGTTCCGGGAGCACGCGCTGGCCCCCGGGGCGGTCGTGTCCTTCACGCCGGGGACCGTGCACCGGGCCGTCAACGACGGGGACCTCGACGTGCTCGTGCTCATGTCGAACGCCGGTCTCCCGGAGGCCGGCGACGCCGTGCTGACGTTCCCGGCGGCAGTGCTGGCGGACCCGGCGGCGTACGCGGCGGCCGTCGCGCTGCCCGGGCCGGAGGCGCCCGACGAGGGGCGGGCCGCGGCGGCCCGTCGGCGGCGGGACCTCGCCCTTGAGGGGTACGGCGAGCTGCTCGACGCGGTGGGCCGGCACGGGGCGGCCGAGGCGCTGGCACCCTTGCACGCGGCCGCCGTCGCGCTGGTCCGCGCGCGGGTGCCGCGCTGGCGCGAGGTGTGGGAGGCCTCCGTCGGCGCCGGGGCCCGGGCGACGGACGTCGCGCTGACGGACCTCGTCGCCGGGGCGGCGCCGCACCTGGCCGCCGCCGGTGCGCGCGCCCTGGCCCCCGTACCCGGCCCGCGCCGCTACGGCATGTGCGGCCGGCTGCAGACCTGGCGCGTCGGCGGCTGAGCGTCGGCCAGCGGGCGTGCCCCCGCACCGGTCAGGCGACCAGCTGCTCCGTGCGGTCCCACACCCACGATGCCAGCGAGCGGTCCGTGACGGGTGCCCGGAACGGGTCGGAGCGCACGGCGGTGCCGTCCGCGGTGGTGCCCGGGCCGGCGAAGCGTGAGGGGTCGACGTCCGGCGACGTGGCGGCCCACAGCAGCGGCACGACGCCCTCCTCGGGCTCGCGCGCCTGCCACAGCCGGGCGAGCACCGCCCCGAGGGCCCGGTCACGGCGGCGCTCGAGACGGGTGTTCATCGGCGTCCGCACCATCCCGGGATGCGCGACGACCGACCGCACCGGAGAGCCGACGGCCTCGAGCCGCCGCCCGTGCTCGACCGCCCACACCATGTGCAGGGTCTTCGTCCGGGCGTAGGTGCCACCGCGCGAGTAGCGCCGACGCCCGTCCAGGTCCTCCGGGCCCAGCCGGACCGGCACGTGCCGGTACATGTTCGACCCCGTGGTGACGACCCGGGGGTCCGGCGAGGCGGCGAGCCCGTCGTGCAGCAGCCGCGCCAGCAGCGCCGGGCCGAGGTGGTTCGTGGCCAGCTGGGTCTCGTACCCCTGGGGCGTCGTGCTGCGGTCGATGTTCCCTACCCCGGCGTTGTTGACGAGGACGTCGATGCGGCGGCCGGCGAGCGCGGCGGCGAGACGGCGGACGCTGTCGAGGTCGGCGACGTCCAGCGGGGCCAGCTCGAGGGCGTCGCGCGGGGCCCTGCGGGCCAGACGGTCGCGCACGGCCGCCCCCTCCTCCGGGGACCGGACGGCCATGACGACGCGGGCACCGGCGGCGGCGAGGGCGCCGGCGAGCAGCTCCCGAGCCCGCTGGACGCACCGGTCACCAGGGCGCGGCCGGCGAGGGCGTGGCGCCTGGCGGCGCCACGCGTCGGTCCGACGCCGCCCGCAACCGGGCGCACCTGCTCGAGGTCGCCCGCCGGCAGGTGTGCGACGGGTCGCCGCTGCCGGCGCTGAAGGACCTGGCCCGGCTGGCCGGCGTCGGCACCGGCACCGCCTACCGCCACTTCCCGACGCAGCACGCGCTCCTGGCGGCGCTCGGGGAGGAGGGCACCCGGCGTCTGGTGGCCGACGTCCGGGCGGGTGGGGCCGACCCCGACCCGGCGGCGGGGTTCGCGCGCGTGGTGGGCGTCGTCGTGCGCGGGGTGCTGCACGACGACGCCGTCCGGGCCGCCCTGACCGGGGCCGGTCCCGGCGCCGCCCGCGACCCGGGGCCGGCCGCCGAGCTGGACGAGGCCGTCGGGCTGCTGCTGCGCCGGGCCCGTGCGGCGGGAGCCGTCCGGCCGGACGTGGACGCCGACGACATCCCGCTGCTCGTGCTCGGCCTGGCGGCCGGGCTGGCGCCGGTCGCGGACGACGACGGGAGGGTCGAGCGGCACGTGCAGGTCCTCCTCGACGGGCTCCGGCCGCCCCGCCGGGCGGAGCGCCGGCCGGTCTGAGGCCGGGCTCCCGTCCTAGCTGTACTGCCCAGGCAGGTTGGTTGAGCGGGTGTGACGACACGCGGTAGCGGTCGTGGACGACGAAGACCTCCGGTCGTGGAGTGGAGCTGCTGACGTTCCGCACCACGACCAGGAGGTCTTCGTGTCCCACGCTAACGCTGCTCTGACTCCGCGTGCGCGTCTGCGGTTGGCGCGTCTGATCGTCGAGGAGGATTGGCCGGTCGCGGTGGCCGCCCGCCGGTACGACGTGTCCTGGCCGACCGCCAAGAGGTGGGCTGACCGGTACCGGCAGGCCGGGGCCGAGGGCATGAGCGACCGCTCGAGCCGCCCGTACCGGGTCGCGAATCGGACCCCGCCGCACCAAGTCCGCCGGGTGGTGCACCTGCGGTGGAAGAAGCGACTGTCACCGATCGAGATCGGCGCCCGGGTGGGCATGGCGGCCTCGACCGTGCACGCGGTGCTGGTGCGGTGCCGGCTGAACCGGCTCTCGCACGTCGACATCCGCACCGGCGAGCCGATCCGCCGCTACGAGCACGAACGCCCCGGGGCGATGCTGCACGTGGACGTCAAGAAGCTCGGCAACATCCCCGACGGCGGCGGGTGGCGCTTCGTCGGGCGCCAGCAGGGCAAGCGGCACCGCGCTGCCACTGCGGGGAAGCCGAAGAATGCGCACCGTGACCCCAAGATGGGCACCGCGTTCGTTCACACGGTCATCGACGACCACTCCCGGGTGGCCTACGCCGAGATCCACGACGACGAGACCGCGGCCACCGCCGTGGGTGTGCTGCGCCGGGCGGTGGTCTGGTTCGCCGCCCGCGGCGTGCGCGTCGAGCGGGTGCTCTCCGACAACGGGTCGGCCTACAAGTCCCACGCATGGCGCGACGCCTGCGCCGAGCTCGCGATCACCGTGAAGAAGACGCGTCCGTACCGGCCGCAGACCAACGGCAAGATCGAACGGTTCCACCGCACCATGGCCGCCGGCTGGGCCTTCGCCCGGCACTACAAGTCCGAGACCGCCCGCCGCGCCGCCCTGCCAGGATGGCTCCACCAGTACAACCACCACCGGCCCCACTCAGCGATCGGCAAGGTCCCACCGATCACCAGGTTGACCAACCTGCCTGGGCAGTACACCTAGCGCCGCCGGCGCGCCTGCGGCCCGCGCGGCGCCCGCTCGGGATCCGGCGCCGGTGCGACCGCCGCCGTGCGGAGGTGCTCGTAGACGACGGACGTGCGCACGTCGGCGATCTCCGGGCGCTCGGTGAGGCGGTCGATGACGAACGCGTAGAGGTGCTGGTTGTCCGGGACCGCGACGTGGACGAGGAAGTCCTCGGTGCCGCTGGTGACGAAGACGCCGACGACCTCGGGCAGGGCGGCGACCCAGGTCCGGAAGCCCTCGATCCGCGCGCGGGAGGGCGGCCGGATGCGCACGGCCACGAGGGCCTGCACGGGGCGGCCGATGCTCGCGAGGTCGACGTCGAGCGTGGCGCCGCGGATCACGCCGCGGTCCCGCAGCGACCGCGTGCGCTCGAGCGCGGTGGTGGGTGCGATGCCGACCGCGGCGGCGACGTCCCGGTTGGTCCGGCGAGCATCCGCCTGCAGCTCCCGCAGGATCGCCGCATCAATCTCGTCGAGGTGGGCCATCCGGGCACTCTAGGCGTCGTTCGTTCGCCCCGACGGCGAGCGGGGCGAGGACATCGCTAGCGTCCGGACCATGGAACGCACGAACGTCACCGCAGAAGATCAGCAGGCGATCACCGGGACCCCGGTCGGCTTCGCCCCGGACGAGATCCGGACGGCGGAGCCGACCCGGTCCGCCCGCCTGAAGTGGGTCGTCGTGGTCGCCGAGGAGCTGCCGCCCGGGCGCGCCGTCAACGCGGCCGTCTGCGTCGCGGCGGCCACCTCCCGGGCCGTGACCGGGCTGCTGGGGCCGGACGCCCGCGACGCCGACGGGTCGGTGCACCCGGGGCTGCCATGGGCGGGGTGCACGGTGCTGGTGGCCCCGGCGGCGGCGCTCGTCGCCCTGCGCGCGAAGGCCGCGGCCGCGGCGGACGTCTTCGTCGCGGACATGCCCGAGGCGGCGCAGACGACCCGCGTCTACGACGAGTACCTCGCGGCGGTGGCCGGCGCGACGGGCGAGGATCTGGGTCTTCTCGCGGTCGGCGTCGTGGGGCCGCGCAACCGCGTCGACAGGATCGTCGGGCGGCTGCCGCTGCTGCCCTGAGCCGGGCGGCGGGGGTCGGGTGTTCGACTCTGTTCGGATCGGTGGGAACCGCTCGCCGGCGGTGCTTGTGTGAGCCCCGTACCGTCGACGACGACAGGGAGCACCACCGCACATGCACGTCCTACCCCCGCACGCCGCGCCCGCCGGGGCGCAGCCCGGACGACGAGGACGGGGCCGCGCCGGCCTCGTCGCCGCCGGGCTCGGGGCCGCCCTGGCCCTCACCACCGCCGCCGCGCCGCCCGCCGTGGCCGCGAGCACCTTCCCCGCGCTGACGCCGGAGGCGCTCGTCGCCGCCGACTTCACGCTCTACTTCGCCAACGCCGGCGCGACAGACACCGGGGGCGTGGCCGCCGGGGACCACCTGGGCCTGTACCAGTCGCGGACCGACCAGCGGCTCGGCGAGGATCCGGGCACCCGGACCCGCTGGGGCTACGTCGTCGACGCGACGTCCAACCCCGTGCCGCGCACCGCGGCCGGCCTCGAGAAGACCGCCACGCTGCTCTACGACGACGAGCCCGCCGGCTCCTCGCTGCCGTCGCGGCGGGTGGCCTACGCCTTCGACGTGCCCGCCGGGTCCTACGACGTGACCTTCGGGTTCGCCGTGCCCAGCGCCTGGGGCAGCCGCACGGTCACCGCCGTGACCGAGGGCGCGGTGCGCGAGCAGTTCGCCACCGGCACCACGCCGCTGGCCAAGACGTACGCCGTGGACGTCAGCGACGGCACGCTCGACGTGGCCGTCGGCAGCCCCGCGAACCGCACCGGCCGCGACGCCGACCCGCTGGTGAGCTGGGTCGTGGTGAAGGCGAAGCCGACGTGGACGCCGGAGCTGCTGGCCGCCCGGATCGCCGACGCGACGCTCACCGCCACCGAGCGCGCGGGGTACGCGGACGACTCCGTGGCGGACCTCGACGCCGCGCTGGCCGCCGCGCAGCGCCTGCTCGACGCCGGGTCGACCGACGCCGTCGCCCTGGCCGCCGCCTCCGACGCCGTCGTGCGTGCGACCGCCGCCCTGCGGCCCGTGGTCACCTACGACTCCTTCCGCCCCGGCCAGCCCTGGCTCGACGACCAGGGCCGCGTCATCAACGCCCACGGGGGCCAGGTGGTCCCCGCGACCGACGCCGCCGGCGAGCGCATCTGGTACTGGTACGGCGAGGACCGCAGCAAGGGCTACTACGACAGCCCCGGCGTGCACGTCTACTCCTCGCGCGACCTCTACAACTGGACCGACGAGGGCCTGGCGCTGCGCGCGATGAGCTCGCAGGACCAGTTCGCGTCCGACCCCTACTTCTCGGCGCTCTACGGCGGCTACACCGACGCGCAGCGCGAGGTCGTCTGGCGGGACCTGTCGACGAACCGCGTGCGCACCGACGGCTGGGCCGCGCCCGCGATCCTCGAGCGCCCGAAGGTCATCTACAACGAGGTCACCGAGAAGTGGGTCATGTGGGTCCACTCCGACGGCCCGGCGACGAAGGACCAGACGTCCACCTACGCGCGCGCCGAGGCGGGCGTGGCGGTCGCCGACTCGCCCACGGGCCCGTTCCGGTGGATCGACTCCTACCGGCTCAACCGCGTGCCCAGCGGCTCCGTGCCGTGGTGCGGTACCGGCTCGGCCTTCGACCCGGCCGGCGGCATGGCCCGCGACATGAACCTCTTCGTCGACACCGACGGCACCGGCTACATCATCTACTCGTCCGAGGAGAACCGGACGATGTACATCTCGAAGCTGAACAGCGACTACACGTACCTGTCGGCCACCCCGGAGACCGCGGTCCAGGGCGTCGACTTCGTCCGCACGCTGCCCTGCGCCCAGCGCGAGGCGCCGGCGATGATGAAGCAGGACGGCACGTACTACCTCGTGACCTCGGGCGCGACGGGCTGGGACCCGAACCCGGCGCGGTACGCGACGGCGACGAGCATCCTCGGCACGTGGACCGACCGCGGGAACCCCATCACCGGGGCCGGCGCGGAGAACACGTTCCGCTCGCAGAGCACGTCGATCATCCCGATCGACCCCGCCCGCGGGAAGTTCGTCTACATGGGCGACCGCTGGACGCCCGACGACCTGTCGAACGCGCCCTACGTGTGGCTGCCGGTGACCTTGTCGGGCGAGGCCGGTGACCTGTCGCTGACGAACCCCGCGGAGTGGGACCTCGGCGACCTGCCGACGTACGAGCCGTGGGACGTCGCGGTGACGATGCCGGACCACGTGACGCTCGGCGACACGGCCGGGCTGCCGGCGCAGGTGCAGGTGACGAGCGGCGGCACGACGACGACGCAGGCCGTCCGCTGGGACGCCGCGAGCATCGGCGCCCCCGGCGTCCGCACCGCGCGGGCCACGCTGCCCGACGGCCGGACCTTCTCCCGGTCGGTGCTCGTCGTGCCGGCGGGGCTGCGCTACGCGGTGAACGCGGGCGGGACGGCGACGGCGGACTGGACGGCGCTCGTCGGCGTCGCGCAGGCGGACCGGCCGCTGCTCAACAGCGCGCCCGAGCAGCCGCTCGGCACCGACCCCGTGACCGGCGCCCGCTGGGGCTTCACCGGCGCGAGCGGCACCGAGGGCACCGCCCTGGGCACGATCGACACGACGCTGCGGTGGGCGAGGGACAAGCAGCCGCTCGTCTACACGTTCACGGGCCTGGACGCCGGCACCTACACCGTGCGCGCCGGCTGGTACGACCCGTGGCCGCAGGCCAACCGCGCCGCCCGCGTGAGCATCAACGGCAAGGTCGTCGACGAGCAGCAGCTCTTCACCGCCACGCCCGTCGCGGACGCCTACCCGGGCGTCGTCGTGGGCGCGGACGGCACGATCACCGTGACGGTCGCCCCCACCCGCTCGCCCGACATCCAGGTGAGCTGGCTGACCGTCGAGCAGGTGCCGCAGGCGCAGACGGTGTCGCTCGAGCCGCTGGGCGACGTGCTCTTCGGCGAGACGGCGTCGGTCGAGGCGGTGGCCTCGTCGTCGTCCGGCCTGCCGGTGACGCTGACGGCGGAGGGCGCGTGCACGGTCGAGGGGACCACCGTCACCCCGACGCGGGCCGGGACGTGCACCGTCACCGCGACGCAGGCCGGCGACCACGGGTGGCTGGCCGCCGCCCCGGTCTCGCGGTCGTTCGAGGTCCGGCCGTGGACGATCGTCGGGTTCGCGGCCCCCGTCGACATGGGCGGCGTGGTGAACACCGCCCGTGCCGGCAGCACGGTGCCGGTGAGGTTCGAGGTCCTCCAGGGCGACCTCGAGCTCGTGGACCCGGCGGTCGTCGCCTCGGTGACGGTGGCCCGGGCCGCCGTGCCGGGCGGGACGCCGACGGACGAGGTCGAGGCGGTCGGCACCGGGGCCACGGGCCTGCGGTACGACGCGGCGGCCGGGCACTTCGTCCACACGTGGCGGACGCCGAGCACCCCGGGCACCTACCGGCTCACGGTGACGACGCAGGACGGCTCGACGCTGGGCGCGCTGTTCCGCCTGCGCTGACCGCCTGCGCCGACCGCCCGCGCCGACCGACTGCGCCGACCCCCGCACCGGTCCTGCGACCGGCCGCGACGCCCCTCCCCGGCACCTGGTCGAGGAGGGGCGTCGTGGCGCGTCACGGGGCCTCGTCGTAGGAGCCCACCACCGCGACGTCGAGGGCGAACTCGACGCCGACGGCGCCGAAGAGCAGCCGCCCGGCCTCGTCGGCGGCGGCCCGCACCGCGTCGGCCACGGCGTCCGCGAGCGGTGCCGGCGTGTGCACCAGCACCTCGTCGTGCAGGAAGAAGACCAGGTGCGGTGCGCGCCCGGGCCCGTCGACCGGCAGCGCGCGCAGGCGGCGGCGCAGGGACGCCAGCCAGCACAGCGCCCACTCCGCGGCGGTGCCCTGGACCACGAAGTTGCGCGTGAAGCGGCCCTGGTCGCGCGCCCGGCGGCGCGCCGCGCGCACCTCGTCGGCCGACGAGCCCTCGTCGGTCGCGGCGGCCACCTCGTCGCGCCACCGGGGCCCCGGGGGCGGGGAGGACCGGCCGAGCCAGGTGGTGACGACCTCGCCGCGCTCACCCGCGCGGGCGGCGTCCTCGACGAGCGCGACCGCCTGCGGGTAGGCGCGGGTCAGCCGCGGCATGAGTGCGCCGCCGGCCCCCGAGGTCGCCCCGTAGATCGCGCCGAGCATCGCGTACTTGGCCTCGTCGCGGGTGGCGACGGTGCCGGCGTCGACGACGCCCTGGTACAGGTCGCGGTGGCGCCCCGCGGCCGCCATCGCCCGGTCGCCGCTCATCGCGGCGAGCACGCGCGGCTCGAGCTGCGCGGCGTCGGCGACGACGAGACGCCAGCCCGGGTCGGCGCGCACGGCCCCGCGGACCTCCTTCGGCAGCTGCAGGGCGCCGCCGCCGCTCGTGGCCCACCGGCCGCTGACCACGCCCGCGACGACGTACCCGGCGCGGAACCGCCCCTCGCGGACCCAGCGGTCCATCCACGCCCAGCCGTTGGCCCCGAGCAGGCGGGACAGCTTCTTGTACGCCAGCAGCGGCTCGCGGACGGGGTGCTCGAGCCGCCGGACCTCCCACCGGCTCGTCGAGGCCACCGGGCAGCCCGCCCGCCGCAGGGCCGCGAGGAGCTCCGGCTGCGAGTCGGGGTTCAGCGCGGGCTGGGACAGTGCCTCGCGCACCTCGTCGGCCAGGGCCTCCAGCCCTGCCGGGCGCCGGCCGGTCGGTGGTCGGGGCCCCAGCAGCCCGGTGAGGAGCCGGTCGTGCTCGGCCACGTCCCACGGCAGGCCGTCGTGCTCCATCTCGGCGGCGACGAGGGCGCCGGACGACTCCGCCGCCAGGAGCAGGCGCAGCCGGCCGGGCTCCGCGTCGGTGGCGAGCGCCGCGAGCTGGTGGCGCAGGGCGGCGACGAGCGCGTCGGCGCCGGGCCCGTCGCCCGGGGCGGGGGCGACGCCGGGGCCGGGGTCCTCCGTGGCGACCGCGTCGAACAGCGTGGGGGCGGCGTCGGCCGGCGCCATCGTCGCCGGCGGCGTGGCCGCGGGCAGGATCGCCCCGTCGTGCGGCGGGGGCGTGCACCGGGTGCTGGCGCGCAGCACGGCGTCCGCGAGGGCCAGGTCGTGGCAGCGCTCGACGCGGACGCCGGCGGCGAGCAGGGGCGGGTAGCGCAGCGCCGTGCGGTCCCACACCCAGCGGGGACGGTCGCGATCCTCTCGCGCCTCCCGCGCCGCCACGGCGGCGGCCAGGCCCGACGCCGCGACGCGAGCCCTCGCGCCGGTGGTCCCCTCGTCGTCCACGTCGACCAGGTCCCAGCCGCCTCCCGGGCCGCCGGGCGCGGGGGCGAGGACGACGTAGGGCACGTGGCCCATCCTCGCGGAGGTCCGCCGGCGTCAGGTCGTCGCCGGGGCCGCCACCGAGCGGGCGTAGGCCGCAGGCGTCGTGCCGAGGTGCGCCCGGAAGTCGCGCACGAGGTGCGCCTGGTCCGCGTAGCCGAGCTCGGCGGCCAGGTCCGCCCACGCCACGACCTCTCCCCGGCCGGCCCGGTCCGCCGCCTCGACGATCCGCCAGCGCCGCACCACCCAGGCCGGGCTGACGCCCAGGTGCTCGGCGAAGAGGCGCAGCAGGGTCCGCACGCCCGTGCCGGCCGCGGCCGCGAGCGTCTCGACCCGCAGCACCTCCCGGTCGCGCTCGGCCAGGGCGGCGACGGCGGTGACGGCCCGGGCCTGCGCCAGGACCGCCGCGGGGCGGGCCGCGACGACCCGCTCGAGCAGGGTCCGCAGGGCGTCCACGCGGGCGGCCTCGTCGCCGGCGTCCGCGACGAGGCGACCGACCGCCGAGCCGTCGGGTGCGTCGGGTGCGGCGCCTGCCGTGACCGCGCGCGGGACCGGCCCCAGGACCGGCCCCAGCACCTCGTCGAGCGGCACCTCCGCGTCGCGGAGGGTGTGCGCGGGCCGGCCGGTGAGGGCCGCCAGCCCGCCGGAGGTCTTCGCGGCGACGGTCCAGCCCGTCCCGACGAGCCGCCGCTCGTCGAGCCGGCTGCGCACCCCGTACACGCGGGCGCCGGCCGGGTCGAGGACGCGTCCGGCCCGGTCGACGGTCCCGACGCTGAGGTGCGAGGCGGGGTGCGTGAGGACGCGCTGCACGTGCACCGCTTCGGGCGGCAGCTCCCAGCGGACCGCCCAGAACCAGTCGACGAGCCCCTCCAGCACCGGGCCCGGCGGGTAGCGCTCGAGGGTCGCCACGGCGCGCATGGCCGGTGGGTCGACGATGCCGCGCGTGTCGTCGCGGGACGGCACGGGTGGCAGGGGCGGGTCGGCCGGCACGGGGCCACCGTAGGGCGGGCCCGTGCGCGCCTGTCGCGTTCCTTCAATCGCCGTGTCCGCGGGCGGGCCTAGCGTCGCGGGCATGACGACCGACACGCCCCCCGCAACCCCTCCCGCCGCCTCTTCAGCCGCCCCTCCCGCCGTCGACGACGAGCTGCCGCCGCTGTTCCCCGCCGAGGCGCCCCCCGCGCTGCACGACCCGGCGACCGCCCGCGCGCTGCTGGCACCCGTGCTCGCCGCCCTGGCCGACGTCGTCGCGGCCGTCCGGCCGGAGGACCTGGCCCGGCCGACGCCGTGCCGCGACTACGACGTCGCCGCGCTGCAGGACCACGTGCTCGGGTGGCTCGACTTCTTCGGGGTGGCCTTCGCCGACCCGGCGCGGCGCGGACCGCGCCCCGACCCGGCGGCCTTCCGCGCCGCCGCCGACGGGCGGGAGCCGGTGGAGGTGGTGCGGACGGCGGCCTCCCGGCTCGACGACGCCCTGGCCGGCGGGGTCCTGGCCGGCGAGGTCGTCGTGTCGCAGTCCCGGATGGCCGGTCCCGGCGCCACCGGCATGGTGCTCGGGGAGTACGTGGTGCACGGGTGGGACCTCGCGACGGCCCTGGGGCGCCCGTGGTCACCGCCCGCGGACGCCGCGAGCACCGCGCACGCCTTCTTCGGCGGGATGATCGCGCCGGAGTACCGCGGGGGGCCCGACGGGTTCTTCGGCCCGGAGGTGCCGGTGCCCGACGGGGCATCCCCGCTGGACCGCCTGCTCGGCTTCGCCGGTCGTGACCCGGGCTGGGCGCCGGCGTCCTGATGTCTGGGCGCCGGCGTCCTGATGCCGACGCCGGCTCGGCGTCAGGACCGGTGCGTGGACAGCGCGCGCAGGTCCTCGACGCCGTCGTGCGCGAACCCGTCGCGCAGCGGGGAACCGGGCGCCAGGTCCGCGGGCGTCACCGGCCGGCCCAGCGCGGCGGAGGCGTAGATCGCCGTCACCAGCTCCAGCGACCGGTACGGCTCGGCCGCGACGGGCGGCAGCGGCCCGCCGCTGCGCAGCGCGTCGTACACCGCGCGCAGGAGCGGGACGTGGCCGCTCGGCTCGTCGTCGGCGGGCAGCGCCCAGGACGCGGGCGCCTCGGGGTGCTCGCCACCGGTCCGCCCCGGTGCGGGGGTGAGCCGCCAGGAGGAGGCGTCGTGCCCGTACAGGTGCTCGACCTCGACCGTCGCCGTCGTGGTGTCGACGCGCACGTAGCTCGTCTGCCGCGGGGCGAGGGCGGTCGTCACGACGGAGACCACGGCACCGTTCGCGAACCGGACGGTCGCCACCGAGGTGTCCTCCGTCTCCACGTCGCGGTCGAGCCGGAACGCGCGCGCGTCGACCTCCGCCCAGTCGCCGAGCAGGAAGGCCAGCAGGTCGAGCTGGTGGATCCCGAGCCCCAGCAGGGGGCCACCGCCCTCGGTGGCCCACCGCCCGCGCCACGGCACGGCGTAGTAGTCCTCCTGCTTGCGGTACCAGAGCGTGTGGCAGATCCCGACGAGCGGACGGCCGAGCTCGCCGGACGCCAGCAGCCGCTGCACGTGCCCGACGGCGGTGCCGGTGCGCTGCTGGAAGACGACGGCGTACTGCCGGTCCGCCGCCCGCGCGGCGGCGAGCACGTCGTCGAGCTCGGTGAGGGACAGGACGGGGGGCTTCTCGCAGACGACGTGCGCGCCCGCGCTCAGCGCCTGCACGGCCTGGTCGCGGTGCAGGCCGGGCGGGGTGCACAGGTGCACGACGTCGACGCCGGCCTCGCCGGCGAGCAGCGCAGCCAGGTCGGGGTAGGTCCGCGGGACGCCGAACCGCTCGGTGAAGGTCGCGCGCACCTCCGCGGCCGGGTCGGCGACGGCGACGACCTCCGCCCCCGGGTCGGCCGCGACGGCGGCCGCGTGCGCGTGCGCGATGGCGCCGGTGCCGACGAGCGCGACGCGCAGCGGGCGGGTGGGGGGCTCCTGGGTCACGGCCGCTCCTTCGCGGAGGTCCCGGCCGGTCGGTCCGGGCGGGACGGGGTGCGATCGCAAGCCTATCGGTAAGCGCTTGCCTGTCCAGGGCTGCCGGGGTGGCGCGGCGGCTTGACGGGGTGGGACGGCGTTCCTAGCGTGCGCCGGGACCGGCGGCCCGAGGGCGGGTCGCCCCAGCGACGAGGAGCACCGATGGCGCGCGTCTGCTTCATCTCCCGGGTCCGGCCGGACCGGCTCGAGGAGTACCGGGCCCGGCACGCGGCGGTGTGGCCGGAGATGCTCGAGGCGCTGCGGGACACGGGGTGGCGGGACTACTTCCTGCACCTGTCGTCCGACGGGCTGCTCGTCGGGCACCTCGAGACGGACGACTACGCGGCGGCCCAGGAGGCCATGACGCGCACGGCCGTCAACCCGCGCTGGCAGGCGGAGATGAGCGCGTTCTTCGTCGACCCCGGCAACCCGGACGAGGGGTTCCAGGTCCTCGAGGAGGTCTTCCACCTCGAGGACCAGCTCCGGGCGGCCGGGCTGCCGACGACGCCGCAGCCGCGGTGAGCGCGTCCGTCGTCCCGTTCCCCGATCCCCGCGTCGAGGTCCGGGGCGCCGCCTGGCTGGAGGACGTGCCGGGCAGCGGCGTGCTGCCGCACCGGCTGCCCGCCGCGGCACGCGCGCAGTTCCCGGACGGGTTCGTCGCGCTGTGCGACGAGCAGCCGTCGGGGGTGCGGCTGCGCTTCCGCACCGCCGCCGACCGCGTCACCCTCGACGTGTCCGTGCTGCGGACCGTGACGCACCCCCTGCCGCCGGCGGCGCCCGGGCCGTGGGACGTGCTCGTCGGCGGGGCGCTCGTCGCGCAGCCGGAGGGGTGCGGCGCGGCCGGCCCGTCCGGGACGGTGGCGCTGGACCCGCTCACGGGGGCGACGACCGCCCGGCCGGGACCGCGCACGACCGTGACGCTCGCGCTGCGGACGGGCGTGGGGCCGACCGACGGGCGGGGCGACGAGCCGGCCGACGTCGAGGTGTGGCTGCCGACGGGGGAGACCGTCGTGCTGCACGCGTTGCGGGCCGACGCGCCGGTGGAGCCGCCGGCGACCGTGGTCCCGGCCGCGCCCCGGTGGGTGCACCACGGCTCGTCGATCAGCCACGGGGCGGCCGCGGCGAGCCCGGCGACGACGTGGCCGGCCGTCGCGGCGCGCCGCGCGGGGCTGGACCTGGTCAGCCTCGGCTTCTCGGGCAACGCGGTGCTCGACCCCTTCACCGCCCGGGCGATGCGGGACGCGCCCGCCGACCTGCTGAGCGTCAAGGTCGGCATCAACGTGGTGAACAAGGACTGCTTCCGGCTGCGGGCGTTCGTCCCGGCGGTGCACGGGTTCCTCGACACCGTGCGCGAGGGGCACCTGACGACGCCGCTGGTCGTCATGTCGCCGCTGCTGTGCCCGCTCGTCGAGGACACCCCCGGCCCGACCTTCATCGACCCGGCGTCGCCGCCCGACGCGCCCGTGTTCGCCACCCGGTGCACCCCCGCGGACGCCGTCGACGGGCGGCTGACGCTGTCGGCCATCCGCGACGTGCTCGCGGACGTGGTCGCCGCGCGGCGGGCGGCCGGCGACGCGGCGCTCACCTACGTCGACGGGCGCGACCTGTACGGCCCGGAGAACGCCGAGCGCCTGCCGATGCGCGACCGGCTGCACCCCGACGGCCCGGCGCACGTGCTCATCGGGGAGCGGGCCGCGCCGCTGCTGCGGGCCGCGCTGGGCGGGGCCGTCCCGTCCCCCTGAGCACGGGACGGCCCTGCTGCTCGGTCGCTCAGCGGCGGTCCGGCAGCGCCGCCAGCGCCGCGCGCAGGGCGTCGCGCAGCCGGTCGTCGCCCGCGAGCGCCGGCGGCACCACCTGCCGCAGGCCCAGCACCCGGTCGGCCAGCCCCTCCTCGGGTCCGGTCAGCGCCTCGGCCAGGACGGGGGCCAGCGGGTCGTCGAGCGGGACGGCACGACCGGCGACGACGGCCGTGCCCGCGCTGGTCGCGCGGACCCAGCGCACCCACGCGGCCAGCACCGCCGCGCTCGCGGCCGGGACCGCGCCGGCCGCGAGCCGGTCCGCCACCGTGCCGAGCAGCCGCTGCGGCAGCTTCTGCGACCCGTCCATGCCGACCTGCACCGTGGTGTGCCCGGTCGCGGGGTTGGCGAAGCGGGCCAGGACCTCGTCGCGGTAGGCGGGCAGGTCCATGCCGTCCGGCGCGACGAGCGTCGGCAGCACGTCCTCGTCGACGAGCGCGCGGACCAGCGCGTGCAGGTCCGGGTCCGCGACGGCCTCCGCGATCGTCGCGTGGCCGCGCAGCGCGCCGGCGTAGGCGAGCGCGGAGTGCGACGCGTTGAGGACGCGCAGCTTCGCGCGCTCGTAGGGCGCGACGTCGTGCGTCAGCGTCGCACCGGCCTGCTCCCAGGCCGGCCGCGGCCCGGCGAAGTCGTCCTCGACGACCCACTGCAGGAAGGGCTCGGCGACGACGAGGCCCTCGTCCCGCAGGCCGAGCAGGGCCGCCGCCCGGTTCCGGTGGGCCGGCGTCGTGGCGGGCACGATGCGGTCGACCATCGTCGAGGGGAACCGCACGTGCGTCGCGACCCAGGCGGCGAGGGCGTCCGCCCCGGCGCGCCCGGCGACCGGCGGCGACGTCAGCGCGGCGTGCACGAGTCCGCCCAGCACGTGGCCGTTGTCGCTGAGGTTGTCGCAGGACACCACGGTGAGCGGGCCGGCGTCCGCCCGCCGGCTCCGGGCCAGCCCGCGCAGGAGCATCCCCAGCGGCGAGCGCGCCGCGGGTGCGTCGTCGAGGGGGCGGGACGCGGGTGCGTCGAGCTCGTCGACCAGCGCGGCGAGGTCCGCCGCCAGGTCGGGGTCGGTGACGTCGGGGGTCCCGTCGGGGCGGCGGCGGTAGCCCTTCTCCGTGACGGTGAGCGTGACGACGTGCGTCGTCGGGGCCGCCAGCGCCGCGAGCACGCGTGCGGTGTCGCGGCCGGGGAACGACACCTCGCGCAGCGATCCGACGACGCGCAGCGACGCCGTCTCGGCGCCCGCCCCGTCCTGGCCGAGCATGAGGACGCCGTAGAGGCCGTCCTGCGGGGCGAGCTGCTCGGCGACGCGGGCGCTGCGCTGCGTGACGCCGTGGACGCCCCAGCGGTCGTCGCCCGTCGCGGCGGCCGCGTCCTCCGTGCAGACGGCCTGGTGGGCGCGGGTGAAGGCACCGAGGCCGAGGTGCACGACGCCCGTCCGCAGGCCGCGCGGGTCGACCGCCGGGCCCCTGACGCCCGCCGGCAGCCCGGCCGCGGCGCGGTCCGCCCACGTCCGCAGGGAGAGCCGGGGGGGCGTGGCGAGCGACGGATCGGTCGACGCGTCGGCCGTCGAGCCGGCGGTGGAGCCGGTCGTCGAGCGGGTCGTGCCGTCGGTCGGCGGCGCAGCCGGCTCGGTGGTGGTGCTCACGCGGGGGCTCCTGCTCGTCGGGCCGTGCGGCCGGGCTTGACCGCCGTCTCGTCGGGCGGGCTAGGCTAGAAAGCGATTTCACCACGACGAGCACCGGGCCCACAAGGGCCGGAGGGACGGCCATGACCGCCACGACGACGTCGGGTCCGGGCGCCCGCACCGGTGCCGGTACCGGCACCGGCTGGACGCTGCACCCCGACCGGGGCCTGCCCGCCGACCCCGTGCTGCGGTCGCTGGCCCGTCAGGTGCTCGAGGCGATCCAGCACCTCCCGATCGTCTCCATGCACGGGCACGTCGACGTCGGCCTGCTCGAGCGCGACGAGGCGTTCGGGGACCCGGCCTCGCTGCTCGTCGTGCCCGACCACTACCTCGTCCGGATGCTCGTCTCCCAGGGGGTGCCGCACGACGCGCTGGGCGTGCCGCGGCGCGACGGGGGTGCGGTCGAGACCGACCCGCGGGAGATCTGGCGGACGTTCGCCTCGCACTGGCACCTCTTCCGCGGGACGCCGACCCGGTTCTGGCTCGAGCACGTGCTCGTCGAGGTGCTCGGCGTGCAGGACCGTCCGTCGGCGGCCAGCGCGGACGCGACGTACGACCAGGTCGCGACGCGGCTGGCCGAGCCCGGCTTCCGCCCCCTGGCGCTGCTGGACAGGCTCGGCATCGAGATCCTGGCGACGACGGACGCCGCCGACGCCGACCTCGGCAGCCACGCGGCGCTGGCCGCCCGCGGGTGGTCGCGGGTGGTGCCCACGTTCCGGCCGGACGCCGTGCTGCACGTCGACCGGCCGACCTGGCGGACCGACGTCGCGCGGCTCGGGGAGCGTGCCGGGATCGAGGTCACGGGGCTGCCCACCCTCCTGGCCGCGCTGGAGGAGCGCCGCCGCGCCTTCGTCGCCGCCGGCGCGCGCGCCACCGACCACGGGCACCTGTCCGCGGACACCACGCCGCTCGACCCGGCCGAGGCGGACCGCGTCGTCGTCGCGGCGCTGCGCGGCGAGGTCGAGCCGGCCGCCGCGCAGGCCCTGTCCGGGCACCTGCTGCTCGAGATGGCGCGGATGTCCACGGAGGACGGCCTCGTCATGCAGCTGCACCCGGGTGTGCTGCGCGACCACGACCCGCGGGTGCACGTGCAGCGCGGACCCGACGTCGGCTACGACATCCCCGTCGTCACGGAGTACACGCGCGCGCTGCGGCCGCTGCTCGAGCGGTACGGGCACCACCCGCGGCTGCGGCTCGTGCTGTTCACCGTCGACGAGGACGCGTTCAGCCGCGAGCTGGCGCCGCTGGCCGGCGTCTACCCGGCGGTGCGGCTGGGTGCGCCGTGGTGGTTCCTCGACACGCTCGACGGCATGCGGCGGTTCCGGGAGGCGGTCACCGACACCGCCGGCTTCTTCAACACGACCGGGTTCGTCGACGACACGCGGGCATTCCTGTCGATCCCCGCGCGGCACGACATGGCCCGGCGCGTCGACGCCGGGTACCTCGCGCGGCTCGTCGCCGAGCACCGGCTGGACCTCGACGAGGCGGTCGAGACGGCGGTCGACCTCGCGTACCGCCTGCCGCAGGCGGCCTACCCGCCGTTGCTGGGCTGATCGCCCGGCCCGGCCGGGCGTGCCGACCGAGCACGCCGGCCGGGCAGGCGGGCTGGGCACGCCGGCGGGGCACCGTCAGGTGACGGCGCCCAGCTGCCAGGGCACGAACTCGTCGGACCCGAGGTCCAGCTCCTCGGACACCGTCTGCTCACCGGAGGCCACGGCGAGGACGCGCTCGAAGAGCTCCTCGCCGATCTCCTCGACGGTGGCGGTGCCCGTGACGATGCGCCCCGCGTCGAGGTCCATGTCCTCGCGCATGCGCTCGTAGGTCTCGGTGTTGGTCGCGACCTTGATGGACGGCGACGGCTTGCACCCGAGCACGGAGCCCCGGCCGGTGGTGAAGACGACGACCGTCGCGCCGCCGGCCACGATGCCCGTGACAGACACCGGGTCGTAGCCGGGCGTGTCCATGAAGACGAGCCCGCGCTCCGTGACGGGTTCGGCGTACTCCTTGACGGCGACGAGCTCGGCCGTGCCCGCCTTGGCCACCGCGCCGAGCGACTTCTCGAGGATGGTCGTGAGGCCGCCGGCCTTGTTGCCGGGGGAGGGATTGTTGTCCATGGTGCCGCCGCCGGCCGCGGTGTAGCCCTTCCACCAGTCCAGCCGGTCGAGCAGCCGCTGGCCGACCTCCCGGCTGACGGCCCGCCGCAGCAGCAGGTGCTCGGCGCCGAAGACCTCCGGCGTCTCGGCCAGGACCGACGTGCCGCCCTGCGCGACGAGCAGGTCGCTCGCCCGGCCCAGCGCCGGGTTGGCGGTGATGCCGGAGTACCCGTCGGAGCCGCCGCAGTTGAGGCCGAGCACCAGCGCCGAGGCCGGTGCCTCCTCGCGGCGCAGGGCGTCGATCGCGGGGAGCATCTCCTCGATGGCGGCCACGCCCGCGCGCACCGTGGCGCGGATGCCGCCGGTCTCCTGGATGACCAGCCGCCGGACCGGCGTGCCCGGGGCGAGCGCGAGCCCGTCGAGCAGGCCGTCGACGGGCAGCATCTCGCACCCCAGTCCCACGACGAGCAGGCCCGCCATGTTGGGGTGGGACGCGTACCCGCGCAGCGTGCGGCGCGTGACCTGCGCACCGTCGCTCGTGGGGACCAGGCCGCAGCCGGTGTCGTGCGTGAGGGCGACGACGCCGTCGACGTGCGGGTAGGCGTCGAGCACGCGCCCGCGGAACTGGTCCGCGATGAGCCGGGCGGTGGAGGCCGAGCAGTTCACGCTCGTGACGATGCCGATGTAGTTGCGCGTGCCCCAGCGGCCGTCGGCGCGACGGTAGCCCCGGAAGGTCCGCTCGACGGCCGCCGGGGGCAGCGCGACGCGGGCCGTGCCGAACTCGTAGGCCCGGTCCGCGTCGTCCATGCCGAGGTTGTGGCTGTGCACGTGGTCGCCGGGGGCGATGTCCCGGGTGGCGCGGCCGATCGACTGGCCGTACTTGAGGACCGGCTCTCCGGCGCCGGCTGCCCGGACCGCGAGCTTGTGCCCGCGCGGGACGGTGAGCGGCAGGGTGACGACGAGGCCGCCGTCCGCGGCCGGCAGCGCCACCTGCGTGCCCCGGCGCAGCTCGCGGGTGGCGACGGCGACGTGGTCGCCGGGGCGCAGGCGGAGCGCGACGTCGGCGAGCGCGAGCGGGGTGGCGGTCGTGGTCATGCGGGCAGGTCCTCGCTCCGGTCCGTGCGCGCCCCAGCGGTGCGCCTCGCCAAGATAACGCTTTCTCAGCGCGTCACGACAGGGGTGTCCCACCGGTCGGGCGGCAGCGCCTCGACGACGGACCAGCGCTCGTCGTCCGTGCCCGCCAGGCGCACGGGGGTGCCGGCGCGCCAGCGGGACGTCCCCGCGGGCAGGACCACCGCGGGCGACCAGGGGGAGCAGCCCGTGGCGGTGACGGGTGTCAGCAGCGGGCGGCCGTACCGGTCCTGCCCGACGAGCCAGCGCGCGGCGTGGGCGTCCTCGGCGCGGCCGTCGGGCCGGCCGCTGGGCGGGCCGTCCGGCAGGCCGGCGGGCCGGCTGTCGGGCCCGCCGTCGGTGGCGAGCGTCCGGCCCGTGCGCAGCGAGGCGAGGACGACGCGGTCCCCGGGGCGGACGGTCCGACCGGGTTCGGCGGGCTGCCGCGTGAGCACCAGCGGCAGCGGCCGCGGCGCGTACCGCAGCGCGAACAGGCCGCGCCAGGTCCGGCCCGTGCTCGAGCTCCACCCGGTCCCGCCCGCGCGGGCGGTGAGCCGCGTCGTACGTCCGGGGTGGTTGGGGTCGTAGACGTCCAGCTCGGTGGTCACGCCGTCGGTCCGGTACGCGTGGGCGACGACCTGGTGGTTGTCCCCGGCGGCGGGCAGCCGGCGCGCCACGACGAGCCCGACGAGCACCGGCCGCCCGGCGTCGAGCTCCGCCAGGACCGCCGGCAGCCCGTCCCGGCGGGTCAGCGTCCCGACGCCGATGACGGGCGGACGGTCCTCGTCGGGCCGCAGCGACCAGGTGAGGAACCGCAGCACGCGCGGCTGCGCGAAGGTGCGCAGCTGCCGGCGCAGCAGGGCGTCGGCGAGCCAGTGCCCGTCGGACGGGACGCGACGCGGCGCCCAGAGGCCGGCGTCGAGCCGGGGTGCGGGGACGCCGGCGTGGTGGTGGTCCAGCGCCAGCGCCGCCATGCCGCCGCACCGGCCCGCCGTGGCCACCCGCCGGCCGCCGGGCAGCGGCAGCACGACGTTGATGAAGGCGTTGGGGAACCGGAACCCGTGCACGCGCGGGTCGAAGCCCGTCCGGGCCTCGCGCCCCGGCACCTAGACCCCGCCCGGGTGGCCGAGCACGCGCCACGCCTCGTAGGTCGCCACCGCGGCCGCGTTCGACAGGTTCATCGAGCGCCGCCCCGGCAGCATCGGGATGCGGACGCGGTCCGTCACACGCGGGTGCGCCACGACCTCGGCGGGAAGCCCCGTCGGCTCGGCCCCGAAGAGCAGGACGTCGCCGTCGCGCCAGTCCACCTCCGTGTGCCACCGCGTCGCCTGCGTCGTGAACGCCAGCACCCGCGCGTCGGGCAGCGTCGCGAGCAGTGCGTCCAGGTCGCCGTGCACCACGACGTGCGCCAGGTCGTGGTAGTCCAGGCCGGCCCGTCGCAGGCGGGCCTCCGACAGGTCGAACCCCAGCGGCTCGACGAGGTGCAGCGTGGCCCCCGTCCCGGCCGCCATGCGGATGGCGTTGCCCGTGTTGCCGGGGATGCGCGGCTCGTGGAAGACGACGTGCAGCACGGGTCAGACCCCCAGGGCCAGGCCCTCGTCGTCGGCCACGCGGGACCTGGGGTCGGTGGCACCCGCGTCGCCACCCGCGTCGTCGCCCCTGCCGTCGCCCGTGCCGTCGCCCGTGCCCGGCCCTGCGCCCAGCGCCGCGAGGACGCCCGCGCCGTACCGCTCGAGCTTCGCCGCGCCGACGCCGCTCACCCCGGCCAGCTCGGCCGTCGTCGCCGGCCGGCGCGCCGCGATGTCGCGCAGGGTCGCGTCGTGGAAGACGACGTAGGCCGGCACGCCCTGCTCCCGCGCGGTCGTCGCCCGCCAGGCGCGCAGCGCCTCGAACCGCGCCGCCGCGTCCCCGTCGAGGTCGGCCGCGGCCTTCCCGGCGGAGCCACTCCCGCCGCCGCGCCGGTCCCCGCGCGACGAGGGCCGGCGCGGTTCCTCCCTCCGCAGCGGGACGGGCGTCGCCCCCCGCAGCACCCCGGCGCTGCCCTCGGTGAGGCGCAGCGTGCCGTAGCCGTCGGTGTCCACCGCGAGCAGCTCACGGGCCAGGAGCTGGCGGACGACCCCGCGCCACTCCGCCTCGCTGGTGTCGGCGCCGATCCCGAACGTGCTCAGCGCGGTGTGCCCGAGCTGCGTCACGCGGGGGGTCGTCTTCCCCCGCAGCACGTCGACGACGTGTCCGACGCCGTAGCGCTGCCCCCGCTGGTCCAGCCGCACGACCGTGAACAGCAGCTTCTGCGCCGCGACGGTCCCGTCCCACGTCTGCGGCGGGGTGAGGCAGGTGTCGCAGTTGCCGCACGGCTCGGACGGCTGCCCGAAGTACGCGAGGAGCCCCTGGCGCCGGCACGTCACCGTCTCGCAGAGCGCGAGCATCGCGTCGAGGTGCGCGGTGAGCCGCCGCCGGTGCGCGGCGTCGCCGTCCGAGGTGTCGATGAGCCGCCGCTGCTGCACGACGTCGGCCAGTCCGTAGGCCAGCCAGGCCGTCGACGGCAACCCGTCCCGGCCCGCCCGGCCCGTCTCCTGGTAGTAGCCCTCGACGGACTTGGGCAGGTCGAGGTGCGCGACGAACCGCACGTCCGGCTTGTCGATGCCCATGCCGAACGCGATGGTCGCGACCATGACGAGGCCGTCCTCGCGCAGGAACCGGGCCTGGTTCTCCTGCCGCACCCGCCGGTCGAGACCCGCGTGGTACGGCAGCGCGGGGATGTCCTCCCCGACGAGGAACGCCGCCGTCTGCTCCACCGAGTTCCGGGACAGGCAGTAGACGATCCCGCAGTCCCCGTCGTGCTCCGTGCGGATCAGGCGGAGCAGCTGCGCGCGCGGGTTGTCCTTGGGCTCGATCCGGTAGCGGATGTTGGGCCGGTCGAAGCTGGCGACGACCTGCAACGCGTCCTCGAGCTGCAGGCGCGTAGCGATCTCGGCGCGGGTGTGCTCGGTCGCCGTGGCGGTGAGGGCGATGCGCGGCACGTCGGGCCACCGCTCCTCCAGCAGCGCGAGCTGCAGGTACTCCGGTCGGAAGTCGTGCCCCCACTGGGACACGCAGTGCGCCTCGTCGATGGCGAAGAGCGCCACCGTCCCGCGGTCGAGCAGCGCGACCGTCTCCCGCACGACCAGCCGCTCGGGGGCCAGGTAGAGCAGGTCCAGCTCCCCGGCGAGGAACGCCTCCTCCGTCGCGCGTCGGGCCCCGGCGTCCTGGCTCGAGTTGAGGAACCCGGCACGTACGCCCAGCGCCGACAGCGCGTCCACCTGGTCCTGCATGAGCGCGATGAGCGGCGACACCACGACGCCGGTCCCGGGCCGCACGAGGGCCGGCACCTGGTAGCACAGCGACTTCCCGGCGCCGGTCGGCATGAGCACCAGGGCGTCCCCGCCGTCGACGACGTGCTGCACCACCGCGGCCTGGTCGCCGCGGAACCCCTCGTACCCCCAGACCTCCCGCAGCACCTCCACGGGATCCCGCCCGGCGAACCGCGCCGCCGCCCGCACCTCCTCCGCCCGCATCTCCGTGCCCGCGGGGGACGGGGTCGACGGCCGGCCACCGCCCTCGCGGTCCCCCCGCCGTGCCGACGCCCGCTCGGACGTCGTCCGCTCCGACATCGTCCGCTCGGACGTCGTCCGCTCCGACATCGTCCGCTCGGAGCCAGTCCGCTCGGACGTCGTCCGCAACCGCGACAACTCTCCAGCGGATGCCCGGCCGGCGTGGACGGGTGAGGGAGCCCATGCGTCGGGCTCGTCGTCCCATGCCGGGGGTTCGGTCACCGGCGGGTACCAGTCCTCGTCGCCCGGCACCTGCACGCCCCGCTCCACCGTCACCCGCCCAGCCTACGAGCCCCCTCCTCGCCCCCCGCCGCCGTCCACAGCAGCGCCGCACCGGAGTACCGCACCGGAGTGCAGCACCGGAGTGCCGCACCGGAGTGCCGCACCGGAGTGCCGCACCGGAGAGCCGCGGCTGGTGACCGTCGCCGACCACGACGTCTCTCGCGCTGCTACGTCGAGATACCGCAGTCGGCACCCTGTCGACGGCGTGTCGTGGCATCCCGACCGGGCGCGGGGGCCGATGAGGGAACGTGTCGACGGTGGACGACTGCGCGATGCAGCCGCTGGGGCCCCCGGGGGTGGGTCCGCACCTTCGCGCGATCGGCGGGGTCACCTGCCTCGTCGGTCGCACGAGCGAGGCGGGCCAGGCGCCACGACGCCGGATGCACTGCAGCAGGTGGCCCGCACCGACCGCGTCGGTGCCGCACCTGCGGGCGTTCTCGTCGTCGAGGTCCGTCGACATGCCACGACACGCCGACGACGGGGGTGTTCTGCTGGTACCTCGACGTAGTGCCGCGAGGACAGCGGTGAGGGGCAGATCCTGGCGTGGCGCGACGGGCTGGCTGGCGTCGCCGAGGCTCGCCGTGGTGCGCGGGGCGCGACGGGGCTCGCCCTGGCGCGACGGGCGGGCCGGCGTCGTCGAGGCTCGCCGTATGCGCGGGCGCGACGAGGCTCGCCCTGGCGCGGCGGGCGGGCCGGCGTGGCCGAGGCTCGCCGTGGTGGGTGGGCGCGACGAGGCTCGCCGTGGTGCCCCGACGCCGAGGGCCACGCGGCTCGTCGGTGGTCCGCGTGGTCGCGCCGAGGAGGTCGGCGGGTCAGCTGCCGGGCGTCGCCCGCGTGGCGAGGGCGAGGGCGCGTCTGACGCGGTGGCGCAGGCGGAGGGCGTGGTGGTGGAGGTCCTCGGGGAGGACCGTCAGGACGACCCAGCCCTCCTCGACGAGCCGCTCGCGCCGGGTGCGCACGTGCAGGGCCGACCGGCCCTCCAGCGCGTGCTGCGGGGCGTCGCAGTCCAGCACGAGACGGTGCTCGGGGTAGCCGAGGAGGGGGCCCGCCTGTCGGCCGAACGCCGCTCGGTGCGTGAGGTCCCGGAGCCGCGGCAGCGTGCCGAGGTGCAGGGCGCGGTGCGTGGCCGCCTGGAGGGGGCAGCACGTCCCGGGCAGGACGCTGCGCGCCACCGCGGCCGCTGTCCTGCGGCCGCGGCTGCCGGTCGGCATGGACGCCACGGCGCCGCCGAGCTCGTCACGGGTCGTGACGGCGACGCGGTGCGCGGTGAGCGCGTCGGCGAGCTCGAGGAGGTCGCGCTCGCCGAGCACGGGCGCGAGCTGGGCCCAGGCGTGCGCGGCGGTGACGACCGGCAGGCCGAGGTGAGTGGCGGCGGCGTCGGGTTCCAGGAGTGCGCTGGACGTGTGTGCTGCGACTCCCCGGCGGCGCGGGATGCGGGTGCCGGGCGGGACGGCGACGTGGAGGGCGCAGTCGTCGCTCCACCGCTCGGGAAGGGCCGCCCCTCGGAGGCGGAGGGCGGTCCACCGGGAGAACGCGGCATCTAGTGGGAGGTGGGGTAGGAGCAGCGCGCAGGAGGTGGCCAGTGGTGGCAGTGGGACGTCCGGGAGCACGGGCACAGGACAACGGTCCTGAGGGCGGCGGGACCGCGCGCGGACTCCGGCGGTGGACGGTCGCGGCGGACGGCGGGTCTGGGGACGTGCCGACGGCCCCGGCAGAGGTGCCGGGGCCGTCGGGTGTCGGCGGATCCTGCGATCGGCGGGCCGTGGTGCTCGACGGGCGGCCGAGCACCACGGTCACCGGGTCACGACGTCACTGGACGTCGTCGTCGACCCAGTCGAGGGTCTTCTGGACGGCCTTCTTCCACAGGCGGTACTGGCGGTCGCGCTCGGAGGACTCCAGGTCGGGGGTCCAGCGCTTGTCCTCGGCCCAGTTGTCGATGACGTCCTGCTCGCCCTTCCAGAAGCCGACGGCGATGCCCGCGGCGTAGGCGGCGCCGAGGGCGGTCGTCTCGGCGACCTTCGGGCGGACGACGGGCACGTCGAGGATGTCGGCCTGGAACTGCATGAGCAGGTCGTTCTTCGTCATGCCGCCGTCGACCTTGAGCTCCGTCAGCGCGACGCCGGAGTCCGCGTTCATGGCGTCGAGGACCTCGCGCGTCTGGAAGGCGGTGGCCTCCAGCGCCGCGCGGGCCAGGTGGTTGCGGTTGACGTAGCGCGTGAGGCCGACGATCGCGCCGCGGGCGTCCGAGCGCCAGTACGGGGCGAACAGGCCCGAGAACGCCGGGACGATGTAGGCGCCGCCGTTGTCCTCCACCTTCGAGGCCAGGTACTCCACGTCCTGGGCCTCCATGAAGAAGCCGAGGTTGTCGCGCAGCCACTGCACGAGCGACCCGGTGACGGCGATGGAGCCCTCGAGGGCGTACACCTGCGGGGCGTCGCCGATCTTGTAGGCGACCGTGGTCAGCAGGCCGTTCTTCGACGGTACCGGCTCCGTGCCGGTGTTGAGCAGCATGAAGTTGCCCGTGCCGTACGTGTTCTTGGCGGTGCCGACCTCGAAGCAGGCCTGGCCGAACGTCGCGGCCTGCTGGTCGCCGAGGATGCCGGCGATCGGCACGCCCGGGACCATACCGCCCTGGCGGCCGTGGCCGTAGACCTCGGACGACGAGCGGATCTCGGGCAGCATCGACAGCGGGACGCCCATCTCCGCCGCGATCTCCTCGTTCCAGGTGAGCGAGTCGACGTTCATGAGCATCGTGCGCGAGGCGTTGGTGACGTCGGTGACGTGGATGCCGCCCTCGACCCCGCCGGTCATGTTCCACAGCACCCAGGAGTCGGTGTTGCCGAACGCCAGCTGGCCCTTCTCGGCCTTCTCCCGGGCGCCCTCGACGTTGTCGAGGATCCAGCGGATCTTCGGGCCGGAGAAGTAGGTGGCCAGCGGCAGGCCGACGCGGTCCTTGTACCGGTCGTTGCCGCCGCCGAGGGCGGCCAGCTCGTCGGCGATCTTCTGGGTCCGGGTGTCCTGCCAGACGATGGCGTTGTAGACGGGCTTGCCGGTGGTGCGGTCCCACACGACGGCCGTCTCGCGCTGGTTGGTGATGCCGACGGCCGCGATGTCGTGGTGGGTCTTGTTGGCGCGGGTGAGCGCCAGCGCGACGACCTCGCGGACGTTGTTCCAGATCTCCTCGGGGTCGTGCTCGACCCAGCCGGCGCGCGGGAAGATCTGCGCGTGCTCCTTCTGGCCGACGGAGACGATGCTGCCGCCGTGGTCGAAGAGGATCGCGCGGCTGCTGGTGGTGCCCTGGTCGATCGCGATGACGTACTGCTCGGCCATGTGCTGTCTTCCTTCGTCGTCGGTCCGGGCGTCGGTGCCCGGGCGTGCAGCGGGGAGGGGTGGGACGGTGGCGGGCGTCAGCCCAGGTACCAGCGGGCGACGAGGCCGGCGAGGATGCCGCCGACCGCGGGACCGGCGACCGGCACCCAGGAGTAGGCCCAGTCGGACGAGCCCTTGCCGCGGATGGGCAGCAGCGCGTGGACGAGGCGCGGGCCGAAGTCACGGGCCGGGTTGATGGCGTAGCCCGTCGGGCCGCCGAGGCTGGCGCCGATGCCGACGACGAGCAGCGCGACGGCGAGCGGGCCGATCTCCGCAGGGGTGTTGCCGAACAGCAGCACGACGAACACGAGGACGAAGGTGCCGATGACCTCGGTGAGGAAGTTCCAGGAGTACGCGCGCAGCTCCGGGCCGGTGGAGAACACGCCCAGCTTCACGCCCGGGTCGGCCTGCTCGTCGAAGTGCTTCTTGTACGCGAGGTAGGCCAGGACCGCGCCGAGCATGGCGCCGCCGACCTGGGCGACCACGTAGAGGAAGCCGTTGACGACCGAGACCGGCACGCCCGGGGCGAACTCCTCCGCGCCGGACGACCACAGGCCGAGCGTGACGGCCGGGTTGAGGTGCGCGCCGGACTTGAAGGACACGTACACGCCGGCGAAGACCGCGAGGCCCCAGCCGAAGTTGATGAGGAGCCAGCCGCCGCCGAAGCCCTTGGTCTTCGGCAGGATGACGTTGGCCACCACACCGGCACCGAGCAGGATGAGCATCGCGGTGCCCAGGAATTCGGAGCCGAACGCTTCTCCGATGCTGATGGAGTCCACGGAAGACCCTTTCTCTTGACGTCGTCGTCACTCCGTACCGGGGGCAGGTCCCGGTGCGGTCCAGCAGGCGGCGGCACCCGCGGGGTGGGTGCCGCCGGTCGAGCTCAGGTGCCGTAGGGGGCCGCGGTCCCCATGCCGGCGGGGGAGCCGGGCTTGAGCCCCGCCCCCGGGTTCCCACCCTTGTGCCCCGTGCCGTCGAGGGGCAGGAGCGACACGACGTCCTCGGCGGCGAGGCGGGCCGCCTCGGCCGACCGGTCGTCGGGCTGCTGGGCGGCGCGGTCCTCCGCCTCGGCCCGGGCGACGTACGCCGCGATCTCGCGACGACGGGTCTCGTCGTCCCAGCCGAGGACGGGGGCCAGGAGGTCGGCGATCTGTTCGAGGGCGCCGACGCCCTTGTCCGCCTGCTCGTAGTTGAGCCGGGTGCGGTGCATGAGGACGTCGTCCAGGTGCAGCGCGCCCTCGTGGCTGGCGGCGTAGACGATCTCCGCGCCGATGTACGCCGGCGCGTGCTCCAGCGGCAGGGCCAGGCCGGGGTCCGCCTCGCACAGCTCGACGAGCTCGGACAGCAGCGAGCCGTACCGGTGCAGCAGGTGGTCCATCCGGAAGCGGTCCCAGCCCCAGCGGTCGCCGATGCTCTTGGCCTGGCGCTGGAAGACCGACAGGCCCTCGGCGCCGGCCAGCGGCAGGTCGTGCGTGAGCGAGGGCAGCGTCGTCGCGCGGGAGCCGATCGCGAAGTCGACGGCGTCCTTGGCCATGACGCGGTACGTCGTCAGCTTGCCGCCGGCGATGACCGTGAGGCCCGGGACCGGCGAGGCGACGGTGTGCTCGCGCGACACCTTGGCCGACGAGGTCCCCTCCTTCGTGCCCGGCTGCAGCAGCGGGCGCAGGCCGGCCCAGGTGCCGATGACGTCCTCGCGCGTGATCGGCCGTGCCAGGACCGTGTTCGCGTGGTCGATGACGTAGTCGATGTCCTCGCTCGTCGCGACCGGGTGCGTCAGCTCCTGCTCCCACGGGGTGTCCGTGGTGCCGATGACCCAGTACCGCGACCACGGGATGATGAAGAGGACCGACTTCTCGGTCTGCAGGATCAGCCCGGTGTCGCCGGCGATGCGCGAGCGCGGCACGACGATGTGGATGCCCTTGGAGGCCAGCACCCGCAGGCCGCCGTCGGAGCCGGCCAGCGACTCGGTCTGCTCGGTCCACACGCCCGTGGCGTTGATGACCGAGCGGGCGCGCACGTCCAGGTGCTCGCCGGTCCCCAGGTCGACGAGCTCGGCGCCCGTGACCGCCCCGGCCTGCGTCGTGTGCAGGTCGACGACCTGCGTGCGGCTGGCGGCGTGGGCGCCGTAGGACACGGCCGTGCGCACCAGCGTCTCGACGAGCCGCGCGTCGTCGACGGACGCGTCCCAGTAGCGCACCGCGCCGATGGCGGCGTCGTGGCGCAGGTCCGGGAACAGGCGCTCCATGCCCTTGCGCGTCAGGTGCCGGTGGATCGGCATCGCGCGGCGGCTGCCGGAGACGGAGGCCAGCGTGTCGTACAGCGCGACGCCCGCCCCCACGTAGGCCCGCTCCCAGACGCGGTTCTCCAGCGGGTAGAGGAACGACACCGGCTTGACCAGGTGCGGCGCCAGCCGCGTGATGAGCAGGTCGCGCTCCGTGAGGGCCTCGCGGACGAGGTGGAAGTCGAGCATCTGCAGGTAGCGGAGGCCGCCGTGGACGAGCTTCGAGGAGCGCGACGACGTCCCCGACGCCCAGTCCTGCCCCTCGACGATCGCCGTCGACAGCCCGCGACTCACGGCGTCGAGCGCGATGCCGGCACCGGTGACGCCACCGCCGACGACGAGGACGTCGAGCTCGGCGTCCCTCTCGGTGCTGCGGCGCATCCGGTCGAGCGCGTCGCGGCGGGCCGCCGCGGTCAGCGGAGCGGTTCTCATGGGCCAGGTCCTCTCGTCGTGCCTCGTCGCACCGGTGGTCCGTCGTGCGGCCCGGCAGGGCCGGGCGCGTCCCCGCGGCCCACCGGGCCTCCTGCCCCGACATCGTTCCCAGGGGACGAACGTTCGCGCAACACCGCTGAACGGATGTGCACAATGGCCTCCCCGTCCCCCGGAGGGGTGGTCTCGAGGGCGGACGGACGTGCACGCAGGCCCCTGGCGCGGCCGCGAGTCGGCGGGCCACGATGCCCCTGGGCGACGAGGAGGTCGGCATGGAGGTGGCGGAACGGGAGCAGGACGTCCTGCGTGCGGCGTCGATGTACTACCTGCAGGACCTCAAGATGGAGGTGATCGCGCGGCACCTGGGCACCTCGCGGTCCACGGTGTCGCGGCTGATCAAACGTGCGCGCGAGACGGGCCTGGTCGAGATCACGCTGCGGCCGGCCAGCACGCGGGCCCCGGGCCTCGGGCGGACGGTCGCGGCGGCCTACGGGCTCGACGCGTACGTCGTGCCCGTCCCCGACTCCGCCGGCCAGGTCGAGCGGCTGGACCAGGTCGCCATGACGGCGGCGCGGCTGCTGTCGTCGTGGTTCGACTCGGACATGGTGCTCGGGGTGGCCTGGGGGACGACGCTGGCGACCGTCTCGCGCTTCCTGGCCCCCAAGCCGACCCGCGGGTCCGCCGTGGTGCAGCTCAACGGCGCGGCCAACATGCGCACGTCGGGCATCGAGTACGCCTCCGACCTCATCTCGAGCTTCGGCACCGCCTTCGGGGCCGCCGTGCACCACTTCTCGGTGCCCGCGTTCTTCGACTTCCCGGAGACGAAGGCGGCGATGTGGCGCGAGCGGTCGGTGCTGCGCGTGCTCGACATGCAGCGGCGCGCGGACATCGCGCTGTTCAGCGTCGGCGCCGTGGCGGGTGCGGTGCCCAGCCACGTCTACGCCGCGGGCTACCTCGACGACGAGGACGTGGCGACCCTGCACGCCGAGGGCGTCGTCGGGGACGTGTGCACGGTGTTCCTGCGCGCCGACGGCTCCTGGCGCGACGTGGGCCTCAACGCCCGCGCGACGGGGCCGACGCCGGAGGAGCTCGTGCGCGTCCCGCGGCGCGTGTGCGTCGTGGCGGGGGACAACAAGATCGCCCCCCTGCTGGCGGCGCTGCGTGCGGGGGTGGTCACGGACCTGGTCATCGACGAGCTGACGGCCACGCGCCTGCTCGAGCACGCCGGCGGCGGGCCGGCGCGACGGGGGCGCGGACGGCGTGCGGGCTAGCCTGCGCCCGTGACCTCGTTCCACGTGCGGCCCGCGCTCCCGGCCGACGTCCACGCGATCCACGACCTCGTCGAGCCCTACGCCGCGGAGCGCATCCTGCTGGCCAAGGAGTGGGTGGGCTACTACGAGTCGGTGCAGGAGTTCCTCGTCGCCGAGAGCACGGGACCGTCCAGCACGACGGGCGGCACGACGGGCGGCGGGCGGCCCGAGGTCCTGGGCTGCGGGGCGCTGCACGTCATGTGGTCGGACCTGGCGGAGATCCGCACGCTGGCGGTCTCGCCGCGCGCGCGGCACCAGGGCGTGGGGCACGCGCTCGTCGACGGGCTGGTGGCGCGGGCGCGGTCGATCGGGCTGCAGCGGGTGTTCTGCCTGACCTTCGAGGTCGCGTTCTTCCGGTCCCACGGCTTCCGCGAGATCGAGGGCACGCCGGTCACGCCCGCGGTGTACGCCGAGCTGCTGCGCTCCCACGACGACGGCGTCGCCGAGTTCCTCGACCTCGCACGCGTGAAGCCCAACACCCTGGGCAACACGCGGATGCTGCTGGAGCTGTAGCGCCCTACCAGCCGGCGCCGTACGCCTGCACGGGCGTGCGGGCACCGGTGCTCGCGGTGGCGTCGGCGAGCGCCTCCGCGGGCGAGCGCCCGGCGGCCAGTCCCGCGTGCACGGCCGGCAGCAGGACGCAGGCCTCGTCGTCGGCCACGGCGGCGGGGGACGCGAGCACGCAGCGTGCACCGGCGTGCAACCAGGCGCGTGCCATGCCGAGCGACTCGTCGCCCCACGGGCCCGACGCCTGGCCGAGCTCGCACGCGGACAGCACCACCGTCGTCGGCACCGCCGCCAGCCGGCCGACGTCGTAGCCCCACCAGGGCCCGTCGGCGAGTCGGACCGCGGAGAACCACGGGTTCTCGGGCGCGTGCCGCCCGTGCCCGACGAGGTGCAGGAGGTCGGCACGGGCCGCGGGACCGGCGACGGCGGCGGTCGTGGCGTCCGGCCCGACGAGCAGCGTGCTCGCCAGCCCGGTCGCCGCCCGGACGGCCGCCACCGCGCGCACCTCCTCCTCCGCCCGGGGCACGTCCGGGCCGGCGACGAGGAGCGCCGACGCGGGGCCCGGCGGGTGCGCCGCCGGCCGTGGCCCTCCCACCTGCCGGACCCAGCGCGTGAGCGACGGGGCGACGGTCACCGCGCGGTCGTCGAGCCCGGGGACGAGCGTCCACGGGACGCCCGCCAGCATGCCCGGCACGGACAGGACCACCCGCGACGTCGGCACGGCGGCGAGCGCCGGCGCGACGACCCGAGCCGCGAGGAGGGCCAGCCGCTCGTCGAGCGCCGCCCGCGCGGGGGCGCGCAGCGCGGCGGGCAGCCGGGCCGCGACGACGTCGAGGTCGGCCCGGAGACCGGCGAAGAGGTCCGGCCCGAGACCCGTCGCGTCGAGCGCGACCAGCCGCGCGGACGCCGGCCCGACGACGAGCGCGTGCAGGCCGTCCGCCGTCCGGACCCAGACGAGCGCGGTCGTCGCGGTGGCCGCCAGCGCCGCCTGCAGCGCCGCGAGGCGTACCGGCGGCACGGGGCCGTCACGGTCGCCGCCGCCTTCATCGTCACCGTCACCGCCGCCGCCGTCGCCGCGCGACTCCTCGGGGCCGGCGGCGGCCACCCAGCGCCGCTCCCGTAGCCGGCGCTGCAGGGCCTCCGCGCGCGCCCGGTCCGGACCCGTCGCGTCCGCGCCGAGCGCGCGCAGCTCGGTCAGCTCCGCCTCGGCGGCGGGGTCGGGCGCGGGGTGGCGGGCGGGGTCGGTCACGGGGGCGCCGAGGGTGTCGCCGGCGGCGGCGAGGGGCGTCGGCGGGTCGGTCCCGGGCGCCCGGGGGCCCACCGCGACCGACGCCAGCCCGCGCGCGCGCTCGGACCACGCCAGCACGGTCTCGGCCCGGCCCCCCGCCAGCGCGGCCGCGGTCCCCACCAGGGCGAGCCCGCGCCCGTGACCGGCGACCCCGCCCTGCAGGTCCGGCGACCCGAGCCGCGCCTCCCACCGGCGCAGCAGGTCCGTGCCGCGTCGCGCGGCGGCGAGCGCCTCGGCCCGCCGTCCGGCGGCCAGCGCGACGGTCGCCCGCACCTCCAGCGCGGCGACGAGCGTCGTCGTGGACACGGTCGCCCCCGCGCGGGCCGGGAGCCGACCCCGCCTCAGCCGCGCACACGCCGCGGCCGCGCCCTCGCGGGCCAGGACGGCGCGCGCCGCGAGGTGCGCGACGAGGGTCGCCTCGTCGGGCAGGCCGGCGGCGCGGGCGCGGGCCTCCAGGTCGTCGAGGTCCGCCGCCGCCGGAGGACGGCCGGCCGCGGTCGCGGCCGCCGCCGCGACGACCTCCGCCCGCAGCGCCGGCACGGGGGCGCCGTGGGCGCGCAGCCGCCGCGCGGCACGCCGGGCCACGACGGCCGACCGCGCGGGGTCGGAGGTCAGCAGCGTCCGGGCCAGGAGCACCTCGGCCTCGGCCTGGGGCCGGCGCAGGCCGTGGGCCCCGTGCACGGCGGCCGCGCGGGCGAGCAGCGGGGCTGCCTCCGCGGGCATCCCGGCGGCCAGGAGGACCTCGGCGCGGTCGGCGTCCGACACCGCCGTCGCGACGGGCGACCCCGCGACCGCGTCGTCGCGCGCGCCGGCCATGAGGTCGAGGGCGAGCGCCAGGTCCCCCGCGCGGCCGGCGGCGTACCCCTGGTTGTGCCGGGCGAGCGCCGCGTCGGTGCGCCGGCCGGCGGCGAGGTAGGCGTCGTGCGCGGCGGCGTAGTCGCGCTCGGCGGCGGCGCCGTGGCCGAGCTCGAGGTGCGCGTTCCCGCGGTTGAGCAGGACGCGGGCGCGCAGGGCGGGCTCGTGCAGGCCCGGCAGGGCCCGGTCGAGGTGGGTCAGCGCGCGCCGCGCGTCCCCGCGCCGCAGCTCGACGAGGCCCAGCTGCCCCGCGATCGTCGCCCGCACCTGCCCGTCCACGCCCGGCACGGCCAGCGCCCGCTCGCACAGCGCCACGGCCGCCGGCGCGTCCCCCGTCTCGGCCTCGACGTACGCGCGCGTGCCGAGCACCCGCGCCAGCAGGTCGCCGTCTCCGGCGGTGGTCGCCGCGGTCGCGGCTCGGTCCAGCAGGGGGCGGGCGGCTGCCGGGCGCCCGCGGTTGACCAGCGCGAGGGCGCGGGCGTGCAGCGCGGCGGCGTCGGCCGGGGCTGTGCGGGTGGCCGTGCGGGTGGTCGTACCGGTGCGCGTGGCCCTCACCCGCCGGGCGCGCGGGCGGCGAGGAGCACCCGCCGCGCGGCCTCGCCGCGGGCCAGGACCCGCTCGACGGCGGCACGGGCGCGCTGCACGCGGGCGGCCGAGTCCGGTGCGGGGCCCTCCGCGCGCAGCCTCTCGTCGAGCACGGCCGCGATGCGCCCGGCGACGACGGGGGCGGCGAAGGACGTGCCGCTCCAGACGGCGAACCCGCCGCCGAACGCGTCGGGGTCGACCGTGGAGCGCCGCCGGCCGCCGGCGGTCGTCGCCGCGAGCGCGCCCCAGCCGCCGTCGAACCCCGTCGGCAGCGTCGAGACCAGGGCCGCGCCAGGCGCCCACGTGCCGACCCAGGGGCCCGCGTTGGAGAAGAGCGCGTCGGTGCCGTCCGGGTTGAGCGCCCCCACGGCGAGGAGCGGCGCGGCCTGCGGGTCCACGACCACCGGCGGCGCCCCGGTGCTCCACGGCCCGAACGCCGCCGGGAACAGCGGCCGGGCCGTCGCGTCGTTGCCCGCCGAGCACACGACGACCGTCCCCGTCCGGCCGATGGCCGCCAGGTACTCGTACAGCGTGGGGTCGAGGAGGGCGTCGACGGGGGTCTCGTGGTAGTAGCCCAGGGACAGGTTGAGCACGTCCAGGGCACGACCCGTCCCGGGGGCGTCGGCCTCGCGCGTGACGAGCTCGGCCAGGGAGTCCAGGGCCGCGACGAGGTCGCTCTCCGCGATGGCGCCGTCCGAGCCGACGACCCGCCACGCGAGCACCTGGGCGTCGGGGGCGGCCGCGTGCACGAGGCCGGCGATGAAGGTGCCGTGCCCGGATAGGGGGTCGCGCACCCCGTCGAGGGGCCCGGTCTGGTCGGGGTGCACCTCCGGGTCGGCGAGGGGGTCGTCGAGCCCGACCGGCCGGCCGTCGACGGTGACCGCGCGCTCCACGACGGGCACCGGCGCCTCGTCGAACCAGGGGTGCGGGCCGCAGCCGGTGTCCAGCACGCCGACCGCCGTGCGGGGGCGGTCGGGGGAGGGGTCGCGCGACGGCCGGACGCCCGCCCACGCGACGGGCTGCAGCCCGCCGGAGCCGGGCAGGGCGTAAGCCGACGTCGCCGTGCCCTCGCCGAGGAAGGGGTTGCTCTGGTGGAACGGGTTGGACTGGTGGAAGGGGTTGCTCTGGTGGAACGGGTTCGACTGGTGGAACGGGTTGCTCTGGTGGAAGGGGCTCGACGAGAGCCGGCCCGTGAGCAGCACCGCGTGGTCCAGCCCGACGCCGACGAGGTCCAGCGGTGAGCGCGCGCGCCGCCGGGCCCGCTGCAGCAGGGCCCACGCGTCGGGCGGGAGCAGGGCCTGCGGACCGGCCCGCACGACGAGGACGACGAGGCCCAGGGGTCCCGTGGCCCAGGGGAGCCGCTCGGCGCGCTCGCGGGTGCGGCGCTCGTCCTCGGTGAAGGAGGTGCGGGCGCCGTCCGGGTCGCGCTCGACGACCCACCCGAGGTCGTCCGCGGCCTCCTGCAGCAGCGCGACGGCGGCCTCGGGGTCGCGCAGCGTGGAGACGAGCAGCCGGTCCGGCGCGCGGACGGTCGGGTGGACGGGGACGGCCGTGCGCTCGTCGAGGACGACGCGGTCGGCGGCGGCCGGCAGCGCCGCCCACCGCGTGCTGGGGACCTCCGGGGACCAGCGCGGCCCCGCGGCCGCCCTCGGGTCCGCGGGACGCCGGCGTCGCTGCGGTGTCACGGTGCACTCCTCTGCTCGGGTTGCGGGTGGGTGCGGCTCAGACCTCGAAGGCCGGGGTGCGCCAGCCGAGGGGACGGGCGGCGTCCGCGTCCTCCGGTGCCGGCGTGTCGGCCGGCTCGAACCAGAGGCTGGCCGGCCCGGCCGGGACGCGGGCGAGGGCGAAGCGGCCGTGGCGGTCCACCTCCGCGCGCAGCTCGTCGTCCCCGCGACGCAGCACGACCTGCCCCGGCCGGGCCGGCGCGACCCAGCCGTCGACCCGCCGCGGGGCGGGGGCGGGTCCCGCGACGCCCACGGCACCCACGGCACCGGTCGCGCCCGGGGCCAGGGCGGCGACGCGCAGGAGCACGTCGTGGACGCCGTCGGAGAACTGCAGGGTGCGCACGTCGTCGTCCCCGCGGGCGCCGACGAGCCCGCCCGGCAGGCCGACCGCGTCGAGCAGGGCCCACTCCGCCTCGAGCCCGGCGGCCTCGACGGCGGCGAGCGCCTCGTCGGCCAGGTCGGCGGGGACGGGGTCGGCCTCCTCCCACAGCGCGCGCAGCCGGCGCAGCAGCGCGGCGTCGTCGGTGGCGCTCACGTCCCCGCCCCCGTCCCGGGCAGGGCGTCGCCCTCCGCCGGCGGACCGGCCTCGGTCCCCGCCAGCAGCGCCCGCAGCCGGACGAGGCACCGGCCGCGGGTCGGGCCGATGCTGCCGACGGGCATGCCGAGGTCCTCGGCGATGCGCCGGTAGTCGGGCCGCTCGTCGAACGCGACGACGCGCAGGAGGCGGCGGCACCGCTCGGGCAGCGCGGCCACCGCCTGCCACAGGACCCGGTCCCGCACCCGGGTGCCGACGAGCTCGTCGGCGCCGGGGACGGGCGGCGCGGCCCGCTCGAGCAGCTCGTCGGGGGCGGCGTGCGCCCGGGTCTCGCGGCCGGCCGCGCGCCAGGCCTCCCGGCGGGCCGTCGTCATGAGCCACGCGGTCACGGCGCGGGGGTCCTGCACGGTGGCGGCGTGCGTGACGAGCCGGCCCCACACCACCTGCAGGACGTCGCGGGCCGTCTCCTCGTCGAGCCGGTAGGCCCGCACCACGTGCCACAGGGTGGGCGTCAGCGCGCGGACGAGGGTGCCGACGGCGGCCGCGTCGCCGTCACGCCAGGCCGTGAAGGCCTCGGCCGCGACCTCCCAGACCGGCGCCTCGGCCGCGGGCGCCACGACGGACGCGCCGTGCGCCCGCGTGCGGTCGTCCACGGCGACATGCTGGCCCCGCGGCGGTGTCGCCCACAAGGGTGGTGCGGTCGGCATCGTCGGCCCCCTCCTGTCGGGGGTCAGGAGCCGGGCCGCCGCGTCCTGATACCCGGCGGCGGGTGTTCTGCGGCGGGAGTCCTGCGGCGGGGTCTCAGCGCGGCAGGGCGTAGGCGACCTCGTCGTCCTCGCCGGCGCCCGCCTGCTCGACGACGAGGCCGTCCGCGACGAGCGCCGCCAGGCACCGCTCGCGCTGGACGCGGTCGGGCCACGTGCCCGCCACGACGTGCGCCGGCACGGGGCCCGGGGCCTCGCGCAGGAGGGCCATGACACGTCCGCGGACCTGGCGGTCGGTCCCCGTCCAGGCCTGCGTGCGCCGGCGGTGCGCGTGCGCGTCGGGCGGGCTGCCGGCGCGACGCCACCGACAGGCGTCCTCGACCGGGCAGGCCGCGCAGCGCGGCGACCGGGCGGTGCACACGAGCGCGCCGAGCTCCATCGAGGCGGCGGCCCAGCGGGCGGCACCGAGGTCGTCGTCGGGCAGCCAGGCCTCCGCCAGCCGCGTCTCGACCGCCGTGACGGCCGGCCCGGGCAGCGCCTCGCCGACCGCGAGCCGCGCCAGCACCCGCCGGACGTTCGTGTCGAGCACCACGGCCCGCCGGCCGTACGCGAAGGACAGCACGGCCCCCGCGGTGTAGGAGCCGACGCCGGGCAGCGCCAGCAGCTCGTCGGCCGTCGCCGGCACGGTGCCGCCGTGCCGCTCGACGACCGCCCGCGCGCACTCCTGCAGCCGCAGCGCCCGACGCGGGTAGCCCAGCCGGTCCCAGGCCCGCAGCACCTCGTCGGTGCCCGCCGCCGCGAGGTCGGCCGGGGTCGGCCAGCGCGCCATCCACGCCCGCCACGCCGGCTCGACGCGGACGACGGGCGTCTGCTGCAGCATCACCTCGCTGACCAGCACGCCCCACGCGGTGCGGTCGGGCGCGCGCCAGGGCAGGTCGCGGCGGTGCTCGTCGAACCAGGCGACGACGCGCTCGCGGACGTCCGCGGGCGAGGCGTCGGCCCGCGCGTCGGCCGGCGCGTCGACGGGCACGTCGGCGGGCACGTCGGCGGGGCCGCCCAGCCGTATGTTCGCCGGCACGGCCGGGGGGACGTCGGACGGCGCGGCGGGGGGCACCGCGGCATCCTGCCCCACCGCGTCGTCACCCCGGTGCCGGTGCCGGGCTGGTCCTCAGGGCGGTGGCGGCCGGCCTACGCGGGCCCGACGCCGACGCGGAATCGGGCCGAGAAGCCCGTGCCGGCGACGTCGAACGTGCGCTCGTCGGGGTGGCCGGGCACCTCGCGGGAGGACTGGACCTCGGCCGCGGCCCCCGGGCGCGCGACCGCCCGGATGCCGTCCTGGTCGTTCGCCCGGTCGTGGGCGGGGTCGTCGACGAGGTACCGCTCGCCGGTGTGGACGTACAGCTCCCACGGCGAGCCGGGGAAGACCTGCACGTAGTACTGCTTGTGGAAGACCACGTTGTCGGAGAAGCCGAGGCCCGTGCTGTCGCGCTCGCCGAGGTAGACGTCGAGGCGCAGCACCAGCCCCTGGGCGCCCTCCGGCACCGCCCCCGCGTCGACCCACCCCTCCCACAGCAGGCGGTCCGGCCCCGCCCAGCCCGTCGTGCGGTCGCCGCGCTCGGCGAGCGGTCGGGACAGCTCCTCCTGCAGGTCGGGGAGGGGGTCGGTCAGGTCAGGACGGTGGAACGGGCCGTAGCAGTTCTGCGCCTCGGCGCTGTGGTGCACCAGCTCGAAGTCGACGAACCGCGGCTTCACCGACACCCCGAGGTAGAACTCGCTGCGCCCGAAGAGGTCCCCGCCCCGGCTGACGTCGGCCTCGTCGAGCCGGAGCGTCACGCGATGCGTGCCGTGGAAGAACCGCATGGCGATCTCGTACGTCTCCCGCGAGGTGACGAGCGAGTCCGGACCGCCGTGGCACTTGTGCACGAAGGTCCGCGGCGCCCCCGGCAGCTGGGCGGAGGAGTGCAGGACGAGCCCGTCGCTGCGGTGGTGCGCGAGGGTGCCCTCGTCGAGCAGCGTGGCCAGGCGGTTGGCCGCCGACGCGACCGCGACGCCGTAGGCGCGGTGGTTCGTGCCCACGACGGTGAGGACCCGTCGGACGTCGAAGCACTCGGCCCACTCGGTGAACCGCGTGCTCGTCGGGTCGAACGACGACAGCTCCCGCTCGGCCCGTTCGACCAGCGGCAGCATGCGCAGCAGCCACCCGGGCGCCCGCTGGAAGGCGATGCCCCGGTGCGGGGTGCCGAGCGTGACGACGCGGTGCACGAGCCGCAGGGCCGCGCCGGCCTCCTCGCGGTGCATGCTCGCCAGGCCCTCGCGCACGACGAGGCCGCCCATGCTGTGGGCGACGACGTCGACGCCGTCGAAGTCCTCGCCGTGGCGGGCCGCGGACCGCTCGATCAGCCGCACGAGCCGGTGCAGCCCCTCGCCGTAGCGCTCGAGGGCGCGTGGCCGCAGGTCGTAGTAGCGGTAGACCCAGATCGTCCCGGCCACACCCGTCCGCAGCACGCGCGCCTCGGTCGTCGGGTCGAGCACGACGCTGCCGCGCACGGAGTCCTCGTCGAGGTGCCGCGGGTCGTGCGGGGGGTCGACGTCCCGGGCGTAGAACCCGACGACGTTCGTCGCGTCGCGGTACGGGTAGCGCTCGGACTTCAGCGCGCGCAGCACGAAGCCCTCGTAGATGTAGTTCTCGCCGCGCCGGGTGGGGTAGACCGAGCCGTCGTTGAAGCCCTGGTAGGGGCTGGCGGTCTCGTCGCCGACGTCCACGCCGCCGAAGCCGCGGACGAGCACCAGTGGTCGAGCTGCCGTCGTCATGCGGCCCCCTCGGTCCGCGCCACTTGGGCCGGGCACCCCTGCCCCGCTCGGGATGCTACGCGCGGGCGCGGGCGCGCCGGAAGGCCCTCGCCGGCGTACCGCACGCCCCGACGCCGCTCCGACGCCGCCCCGACGACGCGCCGCCGGGCCTCCCCGGGCCGCCGGCGGTCGTGCCTAGGGTGACGACGACCGGGTGCCGCGCCCGGCGCCCGACCGACCCGTCGCACCCGTCCCCGTGCGGACCCGTCCCGAGGAGAGCCGCGTGCCCGCGTCCACCCGTGCCCCGTCGGGGCGGCCCTCGCCCGGCGGCGCGCGCCCGGGGACCGGGGCCGCCCGGCCCCTGCCCGCGCACGTCTACCGCCGGCGTCGCGCTGTCGCGCTGGTCGTGCTGCTGGCGCTGGTCGCGGCGGTGGTCGTCGCCGTCGTGGCGGTGGTGAGGCTCCTGTCGCCCGACGAGGGGGCGGCCGCGACGGACGGCCCGGCGGCCGGGGCGCTCGTCGCCGGGGTGGCCGGCGGGCAGGCCTCGGCGCAGGGGGCGACGGGCGACGCCTCCGGTGCGGAGGGGGCGCCGGCGGCGGCACCGAGCCCCAGCCCCAGCGAGATCTCCGGCGTGCCGCTGTGCACGGCCGACGCGCTGCGCGTGGCGGCCGTGCCGACGACGACGGCCTTCCCCGCGGGCACCGACCCGACGTTCACCCTGCGCATCGAGAACACCGGGGACGACCCGTGCCTCGTCGACGCGGGGGACGCGCACCGGGAGGTCGTGCTCACCTCGGGCGACGACCGCGTGTGGTCGCCGCGGGACTGCGTGCCGGAGGGGGAGGGCTCCCGCCTGCTGCTGCTCGCGGGCGGCTCGGGCGACGAGCAGAGCCTGGCGTGGGACCGGGTCCGGTCGGCACCGGGCTGCCCCGGCGGGCAGGCGACCGCGGGGTCGGGGACCTACGCCCTGACGTTCTCGGTCGCGGGTGCGACGGCCCAGCCGGCGGTCTTCACCCTCGGCTGAGGCCGACCGGGGGCCTGGATCGGCAGGCGGGACGGTCAGACGGACCGCTCGAGGATGCTGGAACCGGTCAGACGTAGCGCTCGAGGATGCTGGACTCGGCCAGCCGGGACAGGCCCTCGCGGACGGCCCGCGCCCGCTGCTCCCCGACGCCGTCGACGGCCATGAGGTCGTCGATGCCGGCCGCCAGGAGCTTCTGCAGGCCGCCGAAGTGGGTGACCAGCCGCTCGACGATCGCCCCCGGGAGCCGGGGCACCTTCGACAGCAGGCGGTACCCGCGGGGGCCGACCGCCGCGTCCGGGGTGTCCCCGCCGCCCGGCAGCCCGAGCACGCGCGCGATGAGGGCGATGTCGAGCAGCTCGGTCGAGGTGAGCGAGGCCAGCGCGTCGAGCGCGGCGCCGGCGTCCGTGGCGTCGGCGCGCTGCGGGTCGAGGTAGTCGCGGGCGACGAGCTCCCGGTCGGCGCCCAGGCCGCCGACGAGCTCGTCGAGCTGCAGCGTGAGCAGGCGACCGTCCGTCCCGAGCTCGACGACGTAGCCCTCGATCTCCTCCGAGATGCGGCGGACCATCTCGAGGCGCTGCAGCACGGCGGACACGTCGCGGACCGTCACGAGGTCCTCGATCTCGAGCGCCGAGAGCGTGCCGCTGACCTCGTCGAGGCGGGACTTGTAGCGCTCCAGGGTGGCCAGCGCCTGGTTCGCGCGGGACAGGACCGTCGTCGTGTCCTCGAGCGGGTAGCGCTGACCGTGCACGTAGAGGGCGACGATCCGCATGGACGCGGACACGGACACCACGGGGAAGCCGCTCTGCTTCGACACGCGCTCCGCGGTGCGGTGCCGGGTGCCGGACTCGGACGTCTCGATGGAGGAGTCGGGCACGAGCTGGACGTTGGCGCGCACGATGCGGCTGATGTCCTTGTCGACGACGACGGCGCCGTCCATCTTGCACAGCTCGCGCAGGCGGGTGGCCGAGAACTCGACGTCGAGGACGAAGCCGCCGGAGCACATCGCCTCGACCGTCCGGTCCATGCCCAGGACGATGAGGGCACCCGTGCGGCCGCGCAGGATCCGCTCGAGGCCGTCCCGCAGCTCGGACCCGGGCGCGACGGCGGCCAGCGTCGAGCGCAGGAGGTCGTCGGTGCCGGGGGCTGCCACGGGGAGCATGGTACGGGCGGCACCCCGCGGCACGGCAGCGCCGCCCCGCGACGGGGGCGTGCTGTCCGCAAGCGGACGGGCCGCGGTCGGCGGCGGGCGGTCGCCGACCGCCGTGCCGAGCGGTGCCGGCGGCGCCGCGCTCCTCACCGGCCGCCGCCGGCGAGCCCGAGCGCGCCCACGGCGCCGGCCAGGTCCGCGACCGCGTGCACCTGCAGCGTGTCCGGCGCGGTGAGCCCCTCGACGCCGTGCGCCGGGACCACCGCACGGGTGAAGCCCAGCCGCGCCGCCTCCGCCAGCCGCCGCCCGAGCCCCGACACCGTCCGCACCTCGCCCGCCAGCCCCACCTCCCCGACGGCGACGAGCCCGCGCGGCAGCGCGAGGTCCTCGCGGCTGGACAGGGCCGCCAGCGCCAGCGCGAGGTCCGCCGCCGGCTCCACCGCACGGGCACCGCCGACCGTCGACAGGTACACGTCCTGGTCCGCCAGCCGCGTCCCGAGCCGGCGCTGCAGGACGGCCAGCACCATGGCCAGCCGGCTGCCGTCCACCCCGCTCGTCGTGCGGCGGGGGTTGGGGGCCAGGCCCGGCGCGACGAGCGCCTGCACCTCCGTGGCCAACGGGCGGCGTCCCTCGAGGCTGACCGTCAGGCACGTGCCGGGCACGTGGTGCAGCGCCTGGCTGACGAACAGGCCGCTCGGGTCCGACAGCCCGACGATGCCCTGCTCCGACAGGTCGAAGCAGCCGACCTCGTCCGTCGGCCCGTACCGGTTCTTCGTCGCCCGCAGCAGCCGCAGCCGCGAGTGCCGGTCCCCCTCGAACTGGCAGACCACGTCGACGAGGTGCTCGAGCGTCCGCGGCCCCGCCACGGACCCGTCCTTCGTCACGTGCCCGACGAGCACCACGGGCATGTCCCGCTGCTTGGCCGCGCCGATGAGGGCGGCCGCCACCTCCCGCACCTGCGCGACGCCGCCCGGCGCGCCCTCCACCCGGTCGGAGGCCACGGTCTGCACGGAGTCCACGACGAGCAGGTCCGGCGCGACCTGCTCGACGTGGCCGAGCACCGTGGCCAGGTCGGTCTCGTCGGCGAGGAGCAGCGACGGGTCCAGCGCCCGGATCCGACCGGCGCGCAGGCGCACCTGGCCCGACGACTCCTCGCCCGTGACGTAGAGGACGCGACGTCCGCCGCGCGCGGCCCGGGCCGCGACGTCGAGCAGGAGGGTCGACTTGCCCACCCCCGGCTCGCCCGCGAGCAGCACGACCGCCCCGGGCACGAGGCCGCCGCCGAGCACGCGGTCCAGCTCGTCCACGCCCGTGGGGCGCGCCCGGGCGGTCTCCACGTCGATCTGGTCGATCGGCCGGGCCGGGGAGCGCGTGGGCGCCGCCGCCACCGTCCGCGGGGCGCCGCCGCCCGGCCCGGCATCCTCCTGCACGGTGCCCCACGCCTGGCACTCGCCGCAGCGCCCGACCCACTTGGACGCGCCCCAGCCGCACTCCGTGCACCGGAAGGCGGGGCGGCCGGTCCGGTCGCCGCGGCGGACGCTCGTCGATGTCATGGCGGCGACCGTAGACGGACCCTCCGACACGGCCGGGCGCGACCCTCCCGCCGGCCCGGCGGACGGTGCCGCCGTCGGTAGGCTGCGGGCCGCCGAGCGGCACCGGCCGGGCGGCGCGGCCGGATCAGCGGTGCCAGGACGAGCGGGGGACGCGATGAGCACGGGGACGGCTGACGGCACGGGCGCGACGGCCGGCACGTCGACCGGCACGTCGACCGGCACGGCGACCGGCACGGGACGGCGCCGGCGGCTGCCGTGGGTCGTGGGCGGCCTGCTCGCGCTCGTGGCCGCGGGGCTCGCCGCGTGGCTGCTGCTCGGCCCGGGGCGGGAGGTCGTCGGCGCGGCCCCGGCACCGACGGTGACGGTGACCGCTCCCGTGCCGACGTCCACCGGGGTGCCCGCGGAGCGCCCGGCCGCGACCGCGCTCACCGCCGTGCTGCCCGGCACGCTGCGTGCGCACGCCCTCGTCGGGTCGGTCGCCGACACGACCTGGCCGGGCCAGGGCGCCGTGGAGGCGTGGGCGGACACCTACGACGGCGGGGTGGCCGTGCGGGTGGGGCAGTGGGCCACCCCCGAGGAGGCCGCCGCCGTCGGCGACCCGCTCGTCGGCGCCCTCGTCGGCGCCGGAGGTGACGGCGCCCGTTCCGGCGACGTCCCCGTCGCGGACGCGGCCGCCGGGCGCTGGGCGGTCGCGGACGGCGTGGCCGTGGACGCGGCGGGCACCCCGGTGCCGACGGAGGGCGTGTCCAGCGCGGCGTGGTGGAACGGCACGGTCGTCGTCGTCCTCGTCGCCCCCACGGCCGAGGTCGACGCGCTCTGGGCGGCCTACCCGCTCTGACCGGCCGCGACCGGGGCGGGCCGCGGCACCCCGTGCGCCGGGAGCGTGACCGTGAAGGTCGTGCCGTGCCGGCCGTCGGGCCGCTCGCCCGCCACCGCGCTCTCGACGGCGATGGCGCCGCCGTGCGCGCCGACGACCGCGTCGACGATGGCCAGCCCGAGCCCCGTGGTGCCCGACGCGCGGTTGCGCGAGGCGTCGCCGCGCGTGAAGCGCTGGAACAGCCGGTCGCGCAGGGCGGGGTCGATGCCCGGCCCGTCGTCGGCCACCACGAGGCGCACGCGCGCGCCGTCCGCGCGGGCGCCCACGGTGACGACCGTGCCCGGCGGCGTGTGCAGGCGCGCGTTGGACAGGAGGTTCGCGAGCACCTGCCGCAGGCGGTCCTCGTCGCCCCGCGCCAGCACGTCGGGCGGCTCCTCGTCGTCGCCGGTCCCGAGGTCGAGCCGCCAGACGTGGTCGCGGCCGGCCGCGTGCGCGTCGGCGACGGCGTCCACCGCGAGCGCGACGAGGTCCACGCTCCCCTCCGCGAGCGGCCGGCCCGCGTCGAGGCGCGCCAGCAGCAGGAGGTCCTCGACCAGCGCGGTCATGCGCCGGGACTCGGACTCCACGCGCGCCAGGGCCTGGCGGGCGTCGGCGGGCAGGGTCTCGGGTGAGCGGCGCACGAGCTCCGCGTACCCGCGGATCGAGGCCAGCGGGGTGCGCAGCTCGTGCGAGGCGTCGGCGACGAACTGCCGCACCTGCGTCTCGGAGGCCTGCCGGTCGGCCAGCGCCCGCTCCACGTGGTGCAGCAGGCCGTTGAGCGCCGCCCCGACCTGGCCCACCTCCGTCGCGGGGTCGGTGTCGGCCGCGGCGACGCGCTCGGGGATCGCCACCTCCCCGCGCGAGAGCGGCAGCGCGGCCACGCGCCGGGCGGTGGCCGCGACGCGGTCGAGCGGCCGCAGCTCCCGCCGCACGAGCAGCAGCCCCACGACGACGCCGACGCCGAGGACGACGAGCGCGACGAGGACCTGGACGAGCACGTAGCCCTCGACGGTCGTGCCGACGTCCGACAGGGACAGGCCCGTGACGACGAGCCGGCCGTCGTCCGTCGACGTCGCCAGGACGCGGTAGCCGCCCAGCCCGGCCACGTCCACGGTGACCGGCCCGCCCCCGGCCGGCACCGCGAGGAGCCGGTCCGCCTGGGCGTCCGTGAGGGCGACGAACGTGCCGCTCTCGGCGGAGTAGTAGCCGGCCTGCTCCACGACGCCGTCGTCCGCGTACAGCGCCAGCGTGCCGACGTCCTGGGGCGGTGGGCCGCCGGGGCCGACGACGCCGTCCCCGACGACGCCGTCCCCGACGACGCCGTCCCCGACGACGCCGTCCCCGACCGGGCCGCGCTCACCACCCGGCCCGAACCGGCCCGCCCGGTCGCTCGCCTGCACGAGCCGCTCGTCGAGCTGGTCGACGAGCGAGCCCCGCAGCGCGATCGTCGAGACGACGCCCGTCGTCGCCGCGCTGGCGACGAGGAGCAGCACGAGCACGGCGACGAGCCGGCGTCGCAGCGTCCAGCGCCCCGGCACGCGGGCGGGCCGCGACGCCACGACGCTCAGGCGCCCGGCTTGAGCACGTAGCCGACGCCGCGCAGCGTGTGCAGCATCGGGGTGCGCCCCTTGTCGATCTTGCGCCGCAGGTAGGACACGTACAGCTCGACGATGTTGGCCTGGCCGCCGAAGTCGTACTGCCACACGCGGTCGAGGATCTGCGCCTTGGACAGCACCCGGCGCGGGTTGCGCATGAAGTAGCGCAGCAGCTCGAACTCCGTGGCCGTCAGGTGGATGTCGTCGCCGCCGCGGGACACCTCGTGGGAGTCCTCGTCGAGCCGCAGGTCGCCGACGACGAGGACCGAGTCCTCCTCGACGGCCGTCGCGCCCGCACGGCGCAGCAGCGCGCGGAGGCGCGCCACGACCTCCTCGAGGCTGAACGGCTTCGTGACGTAGTCGTCGCCCCCGGCCGTCAGGCCGGCGATCCGGTCCTCCACCGCGTCCTTGGCGGTGAGGAACAGCACCGGGACGTTCGGCTGCGTCGCGCGGATGCGGCGCAGCACGTCCAGCCCCGACAGGTCGGGGAGCATGACGTCGAGCAGGATGACGTCCGGCTCGAGCGTCTTCGCGTGCCGGATCGCGGACTGGCCGTTGAGCGCGTGCTCGACCTGCCAGCCCTCGTAGCGCAGGGCCGTGGCCAGCAGCTCGGCCAGCGTGGGCTCGTCGTCGACGACGAGGGCGCGCACGGGCGAGCCGTCGGGGCGGGTCAGGACATCGGGGCGCCGGGCGGTCATCGTCGTCATGCCTCTCACTCTGGGCGCACGACCTGTAGCGCTGCTGGTCGGACCCTGTGAGGTTGCTGGGGAAGACCGGGGCCGCCGACGAGGGGCCCGCGCCCGCACGGCCCTCCGCGACGACCCATCGGCACCCTCCGCGGACCGGTGAGTCCTCACCAGGGGCTTCACCGGTCCGCCACGTCCGGCCCACGGACCCTGCACGCACGCCTCACGGCCACCGCACGCCGCGCCCCACCCGCCCGGCGCAGCCCGCCGTACGCTCGTCGGGTGACGGCCCCCACCAGCGTGATCGCCCCCGGCGACCGCCCGGCAGGCCCGGCCCGCGGGACGCGGCCCGGGCTGGCGGCGCTGTGCCTGCTCGTCGCCGCCGCGGCCGCCGCGGGCGTGCTGGCGCTGCACCGGCTGCTCGTCGGGACCGCCACCGGTCAGGGCGTCGACCAGCTCGCGTGGGAGGGCGCCCTGCACGGGCAGAGCCGGCTGTGGGGACCGGCGACCGCCGTGCTGGAGGTGGTGTCCGTCGGGTTCATCGCCGCCGTGCTGCTGGCCGCGGCGACGATCGCGGTGGCGCGCCGGCGGCCGTGGCTCGCCGTGCAGGTCGCGCTGCTCATGGGCGGGGCGAACGTCACGACGCGGGTGCTCAAGCACCACCTGCTCGAGCGCCCCGACCTCGGCATCGGCTCCTACGACGAGAACACCCTGCCGAGCGGGCACACCACCGCGGCGGCGTCCGTGTCGGCGGCGCTGCTGCTCGTCGTGCCGCCGCGGGTGCGGCCCGTCGTGGCGGTGCTCGGCGCGGGCTACACGGCGGCGACCGGCGTGTCGACGCTCGTCGGGCAGTGGCACCGGCCCTCGGACGTCGTCGCGGCGCTGCTGGTGGTGCTGGCGTGGGGTGCGGTGGTGTGCGCGCTCGTCGCGCTGCGGCCGACGGTCCGGCCGACGGTCGGGCCGACTGTCCGGCCGGTGGTGGGACGAACGCGCACGGGGCGTGCGCCGCGGCGGACGGCGGCCGGCGTGACCGGCGCGACGCTGCTGGTCGGCGCGCTGGCGGCGGGGGTCGCCGGCGCGCTGGCGCTGGGCTGGACGGCCGCGCAGGTGCGGGCGGGGGAGGTCGTCGAGGACCGCACGGGGCTGCTCACGGCCTACGCCGGGGGCGCCGCGGCCTCGGTGGCCGCGACCGCGCTGGTCTTCGGCCTGCTGCTCCTGCTGCGCGAGGCGGCGGGCCGCCCGTCGTGGCGAGCCGCCCGCGGGCCGTCCCCAGCCCCGGGGACGGGCGCCGGGGTCGTCGGGACGGGTGGTCCGGCGGCGCGGGCCCGCGGGGCGGCGGCGTAAGGTCGGCGCGTCGCGGCCCCAGGGGGCGGGCGGCGGCAGGGGGACGAGGGGTCGGCGCGCCGCGCGCCGGCGGACAGGACTGGGAGACATGGCCGCAGGACGCAAGCTCGTCATCGTCGAGTCACCGGCGAAGGCGCGCACGATCGCCGGCTACCTCGGGGACGACTTCGAGGTGGAGGCGAGCGTGGGGCACATCCGTGACCTGCCGCAGCCGTCCGAGCTGCCCGCCGACATGAAGAAGGGCCCCTTCGGCAAGTTCGCCGTCGACGTCGAGCACGGCTTCGAGCCGTACTACGTCGTCGACGCGGACAAGAAGAAGAAGGTCGCCGAGCTCAAGCGGGCGCTCAAGGAGTCCGACGAGCTCTACCTCGCCACGGACGAGGACCGCGAGGGCGAGGCCATCGCGTGGCACCTGCTGCAGGAGCTCAAGCCCAAGGTGCCCGTGCACCGGATGGTCTTCCACGAGATCACGCGCGAGGCCATCCAGCGCGCGCTGGGCGCCACGCGCTCGCTGGACGAGCGGCTCGTGGACGCGCAGGAGACGCGACGCATCCTCGACCGCCTCTACGGGTACGAGGTGAGCCCGGTCCTCTGGCGCAAGGTCGGCAAGGGCCTGTCCGCCGGCCGCGTGCAGTCCGTCGCCACCCGGATGGTCGTGGAGCGCGAGCGCGAGCGGATGGCGTTCGTCGCCGCGGACTACTGGGACGTCACCGGCACGTTCGCCGTGGCGGACGAGGCGGAGCCGACCTTCTCCGCCCGTCTCACACAGGTGGGCGGCCGCCGCGTCGCGTCCGGCCGGGACTTCGACGACCGGGGCCGGCTGCGCTCCGCGGAGGCCGTGGCGCTCGACGAGGGTGCCGCGCGTGCCGTCGTCACCGGCCTGGCCGACGCCGACGTCCGGGTCCAGAGCCTCGAGACCAAGCCGTACACGCGCCGCCCGGCCGCACCCTTCACCACGTCCTCCCTCCAGCAGGAGGCGGGCCGCAAGCTGCGCATGAGCGCCCGGCAGACCATGCGCACGGCGCAGGGCCTGTACGAGAACGGCTACATCACCTACATGCGGACCGACTCGCCCGTGCTGTCCTCGCAGGCGATCGACGCCGCGCGGCGCCAGGCGGCGGAGCTGTACGGGCCGGAGTACGTGCCCGACGCGGCCCGCGTCTACGCGAGCAAGGCCAAGGGCGCCCAGGAGGCGCACGAGGCCATCCGCCCCGCCGGTGACTCCTTCCGCACGCCGGCGCAGGTCGCGCGGGAGCTGTCGGGGGACCAGTTCCGCCTGTACGAGCTCATCTGGAAGCGGACCGTCGCCTCGCAGATGGCCGACGCCCGGGGGCAGACGGCCTCCGTGCGCCTCGCCGCCGACGCCGCGCTGCCGGACGGCGCCACCCCCGTCGTGTTCTCCGCCTCCGGGACGGTCATCACCTTCCGCGGCTTCCTCGCCGCGTACGAGGAGAGCCGCGACGTCGACCGCTACGACGTGGCCGCCGCCGAGGGCGACGCGGCGCGGGCCGAGGGCAAGGGCGACGCGCGCCTGCCGCAGATGGCGCAGGGCGACGCCCTGACGGCCGCGGACCTCACCGCCGACGGCCACCGGACCTCCCCGCCGCCGCGCTACACGGAGGCGAGCCTGGTCAAGGCGCTCGAGGAGCGCGGCATCGGCCGGCCCTCGACGTACGCCGCGACCATCTCCGTCATCCAGGACCGTGGCTACGTCACCTCCCGCGGGCAGGCGCTCGTGCCGTCGTGGCTGGCGTTCGCGGTCGTGCGGCTGCTCGAGGAGAACTTCGACCGCCTCGTCGACTACGACTTCACGGCGACGATGGAGCAGGACCTCGACGAGATCGCGGCGGGCGGCCGCGACCGGCGCGACTGGCTCACGAGCTTCTACTTCGGGGACCGGTCGGGGACGGTGGAGGCCGGCGGCCTGCGCGGCCTCGTCGAGAACCTGGGCGACATCGACGCCCGCGAGGTGAACTCCATCGAGATCGGCGACGGGGTCGTGCTGCGGGTGGGCCGCTACGGCCCCTACCTCGAGGACACCGCCGGCGTCACCGGCACGGCGGAGGACGGGTCGCCCCGGCGCGCGTCGGTGCCGGAGGAGCTGGCCCCCGACGAGCTGACCCTCGAGAAGGCGCTGGACCTGCTGCGCACGGAGCCCGAGGGCGACCTCGTGCTCGGCCAGGACCCGACGACGGGCACGACGATCGTCGCCAAGAACGGCCGCTACGGCCCGTACGTCACCGAGCTGCTGCCCGAGCCCGAGCTGGACCCGGGCCTGTCGGCGGCCGCGCGCAAGCGGGCGCTGGCCGCGGCTCCCAAGCCGCGCACGGCCTCGCTGTTCAAGTCGATGAACCTGCAGACCGTGACGCTCGAGGACGCGCTGCGTCTGCTCTCGCTGCCGCGCGTCGTCGGCACGGACCCGGAGACGGGCGCGGAGATCACCGCGCAGAACGGCCGCTACGGGCCCTACCTCAAGCGCGGCACGGACTCGCGCACGCTGACGTCGGAGGAGCAGCTGCTCGACATCACGCTCGAGGAGGCGCTCGCGGTCTACGCCCAGCCCAAGCGCGGGCGGGGCGCCACAGCCGCGCCGCCGCTGAAGGAGCTGGGGGAGGACCCGACGAGCGGCAAGCCCATCGTCGTCAAGGACGGCCGGTTCGGCCCCTACGTGACGGACGGCGTCACGAACCGCACGCTGCCGCGCGACGCGAGCCCCGAGTCGCTGACGCGGGAGCAGGCGATCGAGCTCCTGGCGGAGAAGAGGGCGTCGGCCCCGGCGAAGAAGAAGCCCGCGGCCAGGAGGTCCACCGGCACCCGGACGAAGGCGACGAGTCGGTCCTGACCGCTAGGTTGACGCGCATGGCACGCACCGAGGACCCGCGCACCGCCCCGTCCGTCCGCTGGGGCATCATCGGCACCGGAGGGATCGCGGCGGCCTTCGCCGGCGCGGTCCGGGAGCACACCCGCAGCCAGCTCGTGGCCGTCGGGTCGCGACACCGCGACCGGGCGACGCGGTTCGCCACGGCGCACGGCATCCCGACCACCCACACCAGCTACCGGGCACTCGTCGAGGACCCGCAGGTCGACGTCGTCTACGTGGCCACCCCGCACTCCGAGCACCGGGAGCACGCGCTGCTGGCCATCCGGGCCGGCAAGCACGTCCTGGTGGAGAAGGCGTTCACGCGCAACGCGGCGGAGGCGCGCGAGGTGCTCGACGCGGCGCGCGAGGCCGGCGTCTTCGTCATGGAGGCCATGTGGACGCGGTTCCTGCCGCACGTGGCCGCGCTGCACCAGGTCATCGAGGCGGGGGAGATCGGCGAGGTCGTCCACGTCCAGGCCGACCACGGCCAGTGGTTCGCGTACGACCCGCAGCACCGGCTGTACGACCCGGCGCTGGCCGGCGGCGCCCTGCTCGACCTGGGCGTCTACCCGGTGTCGTTCGCGCACATGATGCTCGGCAAGCCCGACGCGATCACGGCCGTCGGGGCGCTGACCGACACGGGCGTCGACGGCCAGGTCTCGATGGTGCTGTCCTACGGCGAGCGGGTGCAGGCGACGCTGGCCACCACGTTGTGGGCCCGCACGCCCACCACCGCCTTCGTCTCCGGGACCGAGGGCCACGTGGCCGTCCGCGGCCCGTTCTACGCGCCCACCTCCTTCGAGGTCCGACGCCGCGACGGGCGCGTGTGGACCTTCGACCAGCCGTCGGCCCGCGGCCTGCAGTACGAGGCGGCCGAGGTCGCACGGCAGGTGGCGGCCGGCGCGACCGAGAGCCCGCTCAACACGTGGCAGGACACGCTCGAGGTCATGGAGGTGCTCGACGAGGTGCGCCGGCAGGTCGGGGTCGTCTACCCCGGCGAGCCGACCGGCGGGGAGTGAGCGCGCCCGCAGGCGTCTTCGTCTCCTTCGAGGGCGGGGACGGGGCCGGCAAGTCGACGCAGGTCCGGCTCCTCGGCGAGTGGTGCGCGGCGCTCGGCCGCGAGGTGGTGCTCACGCGCGAGCCGGGCGGCACGACGCTCGGCCTCACGCTGCGCGAGGCGGTGCTGCACGGCGACCACGTCGACGCGCGCACCGAGGCCCTGCTCTACGCGACCGACCGGGCGCACCACGTCGCCAGCCTCGTGCGGCCCGCGCTCGAGCGGGGCGCGGTCGTCATCACCGACCGGTACCTCGACTCGTCGGTCGCCTACCAGGGGTCCGGCCGCGACCTGGGTGCGGAGGAGGTGGAGCGTCTGTCGCTGTGGGCCGTCGACGGGCTGCTCCCGCACGTCACCGTGCTGCTCGACGTCGACCCGGAGGTCGGCCGCGGCCGGCTCACCGACGCGCCGGACCGGCTGGAGAGCGCCGGGGAGGAGTTCCACCGCCGCACGCGGGCGGCGTTCCTCGAGCGCGCGGCGGCCGAGCCGGGGCGCTGGCTCGTCGTCGACGCGTCCGCGGCCGTCGAGGAGGTGGCGGACCGCGTCCGCGCCGGCGTCGTCGAGCGGACCGGGCTGGGGGCGGACGCGGCCGAGGGCACGGGCACGGGCGTCGGCACGGGCGTCGGCACGGGTGTCGGCACGGGCGTGGGCACGCCGTCGGAGCCGGTGTGAGCGTCTGGGACGAGCTCGTCGGGCAGGAGCCGGCCGTCGCGGTGCTGTCGGAGGCCGCGGCGGACCCCGCCCGGATGACGCACGGGTGGCTGCTGACCGGGCCGCCGGGGTCGGGACGGTCGAACGCCGCGCGGGCGTTCGCGGCGGCGCTGCAGTGCCCCCGCGGCGGCTGCGGCGTCTGCCACGACTGCACGACGACGCTGTCCGGCGCGCACCCCGACCTGGAGGTCGTGTCCACCGAGGGCGTCGTCATCCGGGTCGACACGGTGCGGCCGCTCGTCGCCCTGGCGCAGCGCGCGCCGGCGCAGGGGCGGTGGCGCGTGATCGTCGTCGAGGACGCGGACCGGCTCAACGACTCCAGCGGCAACGTGCTGCTCAAGGCGATCGAGGAGCCGCCCCCGCGGACGGTGTGGGTGCTCTGCGCGCCGAGCCCGCAGGACGTGCTCGTCACGCTCCGGTCGCGCACGCGGCACGTGGCGCTGCGGGTACCGCCGGTCGACGCCGTGGCCGGGTTGCTCGTGCAGCGGGACGGCGTCGACCCGGACCTGGCCGTCACGGCGGCCCGCGCCGCGCAGAGCCACGTCGGCGTCGCCCGACGGCTCGCCCGGGACGCCGAGGCCCGCGCGCGCCGCGCCGCCGTCCTCGGCGTGGCCGCGCGCATCCGCGGCGTGGGGGACGCCGTCCTCCTGGCGGGGGAGCTCGTCGAGACGGCGCAGGCCGACGCCACCGCGGCGACGGGTGAGCGTGACGCCGCCGAGCGCGCCGAGCTGCTGCGCGTGCTGGGCGTGGACCCCGGCGCGCCGACGCTGCCGCCGGCCGTCCGCGCCCAGGTGCGCGCGCTGGAGGAGGAGCAGAAGCGCCGCGCCACCCGCGCGCTGCGGGACGTGCTGGACCGCGCGATGGTCGACCTGCTCTCGCTCTACCGCGACGTCCTCGTGGTCCAGCTCGACGCCGGGGTGGACCTCGTCAACCTCGACCACGACGAGGACGTGCGCGCCCTCGGGGCGGCGAGCACGCCGGAGCAGACGCTGCGCCGGATGGACGCGGTCGGCCAGGCGCGCACCCGCCTGGCCGGCAACGTGGCCCCGCTGCTCGCGGTCGAGGCGATGGCCGTCGCGCTGCGCCCGCAGGGCTGAGAGCACGGCGTCCGCAGGGCTGAGAGCCGGGTGCTCGTCGCCGGGACGGCGGCCGGACGCGTCGGCAGGGCCGGTTACCGTGGGGCGCATGCGCCCCCGCCCCGCCCGCCGACCTGCCGGGCCCGCGGCCCTCGTCGCCCTCCTGGCGGGTCTGCTCGCCGTCGCGGGGTGCACGCCCGCCGTCCAGCAGGAGACGGTGACGCCGGGCCCGAGCACCGCCGCGGCGGCCCCCGCCGACGGTGACGTGGCGGCGCAGGAGCTGGTGTGGACGGACTGCGCAGACCTCGAGTGCGCGACGGCGCGCGTGCCGCTCGACTGGGCGGAGCCCGAGGGCGAGACGATCGGCGTCGCGCTCACCCGGCACGCCGCGACCGGTGAGCGCCTCGGGACGCTGTTCATCAACCCGGGCGGGCCCGGTGCCTCCGGCGTCGACTACGTCCCGGCGGCCCTGGCGGAGTTCTCCGACACGCTGCTGGCCTCCTACGACGTCGTCGGGTTCGACCCGCGGGGCGTCGGCCTGAGCACGCCCGTCGACTGCGTCGACGACGCCGAGCTCGACGTGCTGACGGCCACCGACCTCGACACCTCCGACGCCGGTCTCACCGAGGCCGCGGCGACGTGGGGTGCGGTGGGTGCGCAGTGCCTGGAGCGGACCGGCCCCCTGCTGGAGCACGTGGACACGGTCTCCGCGGCGCGCGACCTCGACCTGCTGCGCACGCTCGTCGGCGACGAGACCCTCACCTACCTGGGGTTCTCCTACGGCACGCAGCTCGGAGCGACCTACGCCGCGCTCTTCCCCGAGCGCGTCGGCCGTCTCGTGCTCGACGGCGCCCTCGACCCGACCCTGACGTCGACGGAGGTCTCCGCGGGGCAGGCGGCCGGCTTCGAGGGGGCGCTGCGGGCGTACGTCGCGTACTGCCAGGGGCAGGACACCTGCCCGCTCGACGGGGACGTCGAGGACGGTCTCGCGCAGGTCCGCACCCTGCTGGACAAGGCCACCGCCGCCCCTCTGACCACCGGGCAGGACCGGCGGCTGACCAGCGCTCTGGCGTTCTCGGGGATCGCCGCGACGCTCTACTCCCAGGCGTCCTGGGACCTGCTGACCCAGGGGCTGACGGCCGCGATCACGCGCGGGGACGGGTCGGTGCTGCTCGCGCTGTCCGACGCGTACTACCAGCGCGACGCCGAGGGCCGGTACACGAGCAACATGTTCGAGGCCTTCTGGTCGATCGGGTGCGCGGACTCCCGCGCCCCCGCGGACGTCGCCGAGATGCGCGCGGCGGCGGCCGAGGTCGAGGCGGCGGCGCCCACCGTGGGCCCGTGGTTCTCCTACGGCGGCGTCACGTGCGCGCAGTGGCCCACGCCCGTCGCCGAGCCGCTGCCCTCCTACGCGGCCGAGGGTGCGGCGCCGATCCTCGTCGTCGGCACGACGAACGACCCCGCGACGCCCTACGCGTGGGCCGAGAAGCTGGCGACGACGCTCTCGTCGGGCGTCCTGCTCACCTTCGAGGGGGAGGGTCACACGGCCTACCGCGCGAGCAACACCTGCATCGCGGACGTGGTCGACGCCTACCTCGTCGAGGGGACCGTGCCGGCCGACGGCACCCGCTGCTGACGGGGCGCGTCCACGCGGGTGGGCCGGGCCGGTTTGGGCGCTCGTCCGGCGCCGGGTATGGTGGACCCGCTCGCCGCGCCCCCGGGTCCGGCGACGCCGCCTTAGCTCAGTCGGCAGAGCGTCTCACTCGTAATGAGAAGGTCAAGAGTTCGATTCTCTTAGGCGGCTCATCGGACGGCCCCCGCCCTCGGCGGGGGCCGTCCTCGTCTCCGACGGAGGTGACGGCATGACGGGACCCCGCAGCGCCGGCGGCGGTCGCGGTCCGGACCCCGGCGGCCGCGGCACGGCCGCGCTCGTCGCGGGCCTGGCGCTGGCGGCGTTCACCGTCTCGACCGCGGTCGTGCTGCGCGTCGCCGCGCTCGTCGACCGGCGGCACGCAGCAGCGGAAGGCCCTCACGCTGCGGGCGACGAGGGGGTCAGCGGCCCGCGCCGGTGACGAACGCCTGGATGGCGCGGACGGCTGCGCCGCGGGGCCACTGCGTGCGGTCCTCGGGGCGGACGACGAGGCCGACCGGCGTCGCCTCCGGGTCGCGGTCCTCCGCCAGGCCCGACGCCAGCGCCTCCGACGCGACCGACGCCAGGCGCACGCCCTCGCCGCCCAGGACGACCGTCGGCGTCCCGGCGACGTTGGCGACGGCCGCGACCAGGCGGCCGAGCGCGCGGCCGGCGTCGTCCACCGCCCGGCGCGCGCCGGGATGCCCCGCCACCGCGAGGTCCAGCGCCTCGTCGTAGTCGACCCACCGGCCGACGGCGGCCGCGACCGCGCCCTGCACCCCGTGCTGAGTGACGAACGCCGACGCGCACCCCCGGTGCCCGTCGCTGCAGCGCGGGCCGTCGAGCGCGAGACGGTGGTGCCCGACGAGCCCCAGGCCGGCGTCCGGCCCCTGGACGAGCCGGTCGTGCACGACGAGGCCGAGCCCGACCCCGGCCCCGACCGTGAGCAGCGCGAAGTGCGGGTGCTCCCGGCCCGCGCCGAACCAGTGCTCGGCCTCCGTCCGCGCGACGAGGTCGTTGTCCACCGTGACCGCCCGGTCGAGCGCGGACCGCAGGGCCGGTCCCGCGGGGACGTCCCGCCACCCCAGGAAGGGGGCGCGCCGGACGGTCCCGTCGGGGGTGGTCTGGCCGCCGAGGCTGACGCCGACGCCCTCGAGCGGTGCGGCGCCCGGCGCCTCGGCAGCCAGCTCGCGGACGAGCCCGGCGACGACCTCCAGCACGGCGTCGGGTGCGTGGTCGGCCAGCGGGACGCGGCGGTGCGCCAGCACGGTCGCGCGCAGGTCGGTGAGGACGGCGACGGCGTCGTCGCCGGTGAGGTTCACCCCGACGAACGCGTGGGCCGAGGCGGCCACGTCGAGCGGCTGCGCCGGCCGGCCCCTGCCCGCGGGCACGTCGGCGGGTTCGACCTCGACGAGCAGGCCTGCGTCGACGAGCGGCCGGGTGAGGCGGCTCAGGCTCGCCTGCGACAGGCCCGTGCGGCGGGACAGCTCCGCCCGGCCCAGCGGTCCGTGCAGAAGGACCTCGAGCGCGACCGCCTGGGTCGACCCGTCGAGCGGCGCCCAGTCGGTCATGCGCGCACTTCCTTCCGTCGAGCAACGAAGCCTCGCGTCATCCTGCCGCAGGACCGCACGCCGCGTGACGCGGATCGCGCTTCTTGACGACAATTCCTTCCGGAGCAAAACTAGGAGGGCCGTCAGCGCTGCCGCACCCCGCCCTCCCGCCGTGGTGGCCCTCCGGCCGACCGTGCCATCCGCCCGACCGAGAGGCCCACCGGTGAGCATCCTGCCGTCCCCGCCCGACACCGTCCGCGCGGGTGCCGCCGGTGCGACCCCCGGGTCGCCCCTCGGGCCGTCCGGGGTGCTCGCCCTGCGCGCCGGCGGCACCGCCCTGCTGCTGGACTGCACCGGCGACCGCCTGCCGCGCGTCCTGCACTGGGGCGAGGACCTCGGCGACCTGGACGACGCCGCCCTCGCCGACCTGCGCCTGGCCGCCGAGCCCGGCCTCGCCTCGGGCCAGGCCGACGTCGTCGTGCCCTTGTCCCTCGTCGCCGAGCAGTCCGCCGGCTGGATGGGCACGCCCGGGCTGACCGGGCACCGCGAGGGGCGCGACTTCTCCACGGCCTTCCTCGTCACCGCCCTGACGCACGAGCGGCCCGCCGGCGACCCGTCCGTCGCCCACCGGGTCCGCGTGGACGCCCGCGACGAGACCGCCGGCCTCGCGCTCGGTCTCGACGTCGAGCTGCTGCACCCGGGGCTCGTCCGGCTGCGCGCCGAGGTCACCAACGTCGTTGAAGGCCTGTTCGACCTCGCCACGCTCGACGTCAACCTGCCCGTACCGCTGACCTCCGACGAGATCCTCGACCTCACGGGCCGCCACCTGCGCGAGCGCACCCCGCAGCGGCACGCCTTCACGCTCGGCACGCACCTGCGCGAGAGCCGCCGCTCCCGGGGTCACGACGCGAGCCTGCTGCTGGCCGCCGGCGAGCGCGGCTTCGGCTGGCGCGGCGGCGAGGTGCGTGCCGTGCACGTCGCCTGGCACGGCAACACGCGCACCTACGCCGAGCGCACCAACCTCGGCACGGGCCTGCTGGCCGGTGGGGAGCTGCTGCTCGCAGGTGAGATCCGGCTCGCCACGGGCGACTCCTACCGGGGGCCCTGGGTCTACGGCTCGGCGGCCGACGGCCTCGACGCGATGTCCGCGCGCTTCCACGGCTACCTGCGCTCGCGTCCCCACCACCCGCGCTCCCCGCGGCCGGTGCTCATCAACGTGTGGGAGGCGGTGTACTTCGACCACCGCCTCGACCGGCTCGTCGCGCTCGCCGACCTGGCCGCGTCCGTCGGCGTCGAGCGCTACGTGCTCGACGACGGCTGGTTCTCCTCGCGGCGGGACGACACCTCCGGCCTCGGGGACTGGACGGTGTCCGACGAGGTGTGGCCCGACGGCCTCGGCCCGCTCGTCGACCACGTGCACGGGCTCGGCATGCAGTTCGGCCTCTGGTTCGAGCCGGAGATGGTCAACCCGGACTCGGACGTCGCCCGCGCGCACCCCGAGTGGATGCTCGCCGCGGGGGAGCGGCTGCCCGTGCCGGCCCGGCACCAGCAGGTCCTCGACCTGACTCACCCGGGGGCGTACGCCCACGTCCGCGACCAGCTCCTGGCGGTCCTCGACGCCTACCGGATCGACTACGTCAAGTGGGACCACAACCGCGACCTCGTCGAGCCCGGCCACCGCCCGACGGGTCGCCCGGTCGCGCACGCCCAGGCCGGGGCCGTGCTGCGGCTCCTCGCCGAGATCCGCGCCGCGCACCCGCACCTGGAGATCGAGTCCTGCTCCGGCGGCGGCGGCCGCGCGGACCTCGGCATCCTCGAGCTGACCGACCGCATCTGGACCAGCGACGACATCGACCCGTTGGAGCGCCAGCAGATCGAGGCGTACACCTCGCTGCTCCTGCCGCCCGAGCTCATGGGCTCGCACATCGCCTCCCCTATCAGCCACTCCACCGGTCGCGGCCACAGCCTCGACCTCCGCGCGGGCACCGCCTTCTTCTCCCACCTGGGCATCGAGTGGGACCTCACGAGCGCGTCGCCCGAGGAGCTGGACCGCCTCCGCCTGTGGGTCGCCGCCCACCAGCGGCACCGCGACCTGCTGCACACCGGCACGGTCGTGCACGACGAGCGCCCCGACGGCTCTGCCTGGCTGCGGGGTGTCGTCGCCCCCGACCGGTCCGAGGCGGTCTACACCGTCGTCGCCCTCACCACCTCGCCCGTCTACCCGCCCGGGCAGTTCCGCCTGCCGGGGCTCGACCCGGACGCGCTCTACGACGTCCGCCCGCTGCCGCCCGGCGACGTCGTCGGCGGCCGCACGTCCCAGGCCGGGGCCACGCCCCCCTGGTGGACCCGCGGGGTCACGCTGCCCGGGTCCGTCCTGGCCCGCGTCGGCGTCCAGGCGCCCGGCCTCCACCCCGAGCAGATGGTCCTGCTGCACGTCACCCGCGTCACCCCCGCCACCGAGGAGCCCTCGTGACCCGTCCTCCCCGCCCCCGACGACGAGGGGCGCGTCGACGCGCCCTCGTCGTCGGGACCCTCACCGCCTCCCTCGTGGCGCTGGCCGGGTGCTCCGGCGCCGGCGACGGCCGCACCACGCTCACGTTCTTCCAGTTCAAGGGCGAGGCCGTCGCCCAGTTCGAGGCGCTGGCCCGGCAGTTCGAGGCCGAGAACCCGGACGTCCGCGTCGTGGTGCAGAACGTCCCGGACCCGGAGACCGCGCTGCGCACGCGCCTGGTGAAGGACGACGTCCCCGACGTGCTCACCCTCAACGGCAACGGCACCTACGGGGAGCTCGCCTCGGCGGGCATCTTCGCCGACTTCGCCGGCACCGAGGTGCTGGACCGGGTCAACCCCGCGTACGTCGAGGTCGTCGAGGCGCTCGGTGCCAGCGAGCCGGGAGCGGTCAACGGCGTCCCGTTCGCGGCCAACGCGAGCGGGGTCCTCTACAACGAGGAGCTCTTCGCGCAGCAGGGCGTCGAGGTCCCCACCACCTGGGACGAGCTCCTCGCCGCCGCCGAGACCTTCGAGGCCGCCGGCATCACCCCGTTCTACGGGATGCTCGGGGATGCGTGGACCGCGCAGTCACCCCTGGCGCCGCTGACGGCGCAGGACGCGCCCGAGGACTTCTTCGAGCGGCGTTTCGCCGACGAGACCACCTTCGCGGAAGGCTGGCGCAGCGCGTCGGAGAAGCTCGCGACGCTCTACGACTACACGCAGGCCAACGCCGGGGCGGTCGGCTACCAGGACGGGACGCGGGCGTTCGCGGAGGGGCAGTCCGCCATGCTCCTGCTCGGCTCCTACGCCGTGCCGCAGATCCGGTCCTTCGAGCCGGCCTTCACCGTCGGCAGCTTCGCGCTGCCTGCCACAGACGACCCGGAGCGCACGACGCTCGTGTCCGGCGTCGACGTGCTCGTCACCGTCGGGGCCGACGCCGAGCACCCCGAGGAGGCGCAGCGGTTCGTCGACTTCCTCGTCCAGCCCGACGTCATCGCCGACTACGCGGCCGAGCAGGTCGCGATCCCGACGCTCGAGGGCTCGTCCAACCCCGACCCGGCGCTCGCGGGCGTGCAGGAGTACATCGACGAAGGGCGCATCGTGGGCTTCACCGACCACCAGTTCATCCCGGCGATTCCGCTGCCGAACCTCCTGCAGGAGTACCTGCTGGACCGCGACCTCGACGGGTTCCTCCGCGGGCTCGACGACAGCTGGGACCAGGTCGCCTCCCGGCGCACCTGGGGCCTCGGGGCGGTGCAGGGATGACCGCCGTCGACGAGCGCCCGGCCGCGCCCGCGCCGGGCGCGCCGGCCGGCGGCAGCGGCGGCAGCGCCTCCCGCGGCACCGCCCGGGCCTTCGCGTGGATGGTCGTGCCGGCAGCCGTGCTCTTCGCGCTGTTCCACACGGTCCCGGTGCTGCAGGGCATCTTCTTCAGCTTCACCGACTCGCCCGGGTACGGGACGTGGGACTTCGTCGGGCTGCGCAACTACCTCGCGCTGTTCACCGATCCGCGGGTGGGGCACGCGTACCTGTTCACGGCGCAGTTCGCCGTCGTCGCGACGGTCCTCACCAACGTCATCGCGCTCGCCATCGCCGTGGGCCTGAACGCGAGGATCAGGTTCCGCACGACGCTGCGGGCCGTGTACTTCCTGCCCAACGTGCTGGCGATCCTCGTCGTGGGGTACGTGTTCCAGTACCTGTTCACGTTCTCGATCCCGGCCATCGCCACCGCGCTCGGCGTCGACGCCCTCGGCGAGTCGATCCTCGCCGACGCGACCTGGGCGTGGGTCGCGATCGTCGTCCTGGCCGTCTGGCAGGGCACCGCCTTCAACATCATCATCTACCTCGCCGGACTGCAGACCGTGCCCGGCGAGCTCTACGAGGCCGCGTCCCTCGACGGCGCCGGGGCCTGGCGCCGCTTCCGCAGCATCACGTTCCCGATGATCCTCGGGTTCTTCACCATCAACATGGTGCTGTCCCTCAAGGGCTTCCTGCAGGTCTTCGACCACATCATCGCGATGACGGGCGGCGGGCCGGGCACGTCGACGGAGTCCGTGGGCGTGCTCATCTACCGAGGCGGGTTCCAGGGCGGCGAGTACGGCTACCAGCTCGCCAACGCCGTGCTCTTCATGGTCGTCATCGTCGCCTTCGCGGTGTTCCAGATCCGCGTGCTGCAGTCCCGGGAGGAGACCGCATGAGCACCCAGACCGTCGCCGCCGGACCCCGCCCCGGGGCCGGTCTGCCGCCCGAGGGGCCGGCGGGGCCCCGCCGTCGTCTGCGCCGCCGCCCCGGCGGCGACGAGGAGACCGGCCGCACGAATCCCTGGCTGACCGGCCTGCTCATCGCCCTCGCGCTGACCGTCGCCGTGCCGCTGTACTTCACCGTCGTCACGGCGCTGAAGACGCCGGCGCAGCTCGGCGGCACCGGGTTCGAGCTGCCGACGTCGGTCCGCTGGGCGAACTTCTCCGACGCGTGGCGCCTGACCGACTTCCCACGAGCGGCGCTGAACAGCGCGGTCATCACCGTCGGCGCCGTCGTGCTGACGCTGCTGACGAACTCGCTCGTCGCCTACGCCATCGCGCGGAACATGCACCGCCGCCGGTACAGGGCCCTCTTCTTCTACTTCATCTCCGCGCTGTTCGTGCCCTTCCCCATCCTCATGCTGCCCGTCGCGAAGCAGACGGCGCTCATGGGGCTGGACAACCAGCTCGGCCTGATCCTGCTGTACACGGTGTACGGGCTGAGCTTCAACGTGTTCGTCTACGTCGCCTACATCCGCTCCATCCCGGTGGAGCTGGAGGAGGCCGCCCGGATGGACGGCGCGTCGACGTGGACCGTCTTCTGGCGGATCGTGTTCCCGCTGCTGGGGCCGATGAACGCCACGGTCGGCATCCTCACGTGCCTGTGGGCGTGGAACGACTTCCTGCTCCCGCTCGTCATCGTCTCCGATCCCGGCGCCGCCACCCTGCCGCTGCAGCAGTACGTGTTCCAGAGCCAGTTCTCCACCAACTACCCCGTCGCCTTCGCCTCGTACCTCATGGCGATGATCCCCATGGTCGTGGTCTACGTGATCGCCCAGCGCTGGGTCATCTCCGGTGTCACGCGCGGCTCGGTGAAGTGAGGATCACGACCATGACGACGAGCACCTCCGCGACGAGCACCCCCTCGACGTCCGCTGGCCCGTCCGCGACCGCCGCGGCCCCTGCCTGGTGGACGTCCGCCACCGTCTACCAGGTGTACCCGCGCTCGTTCGCGGACTCCGACGGCGACGGCGTCGGCGACATCCCCGGCATCCGCGCGCACGTGGACCACCTGGCGGCGCTCGGCGTCGACGTCGTGTGGCTGTCCCCCGTGTACGCCACGCCGCAGGACGACAACGGCTACGACATCAGCGACTACCGCGCCGTCGACCCGACCTTCGGCACGCTCGAGGACCTCGACGGGCTCATCGCCGACCTGCACGACCGCGGCATCAGGCTCGTCATGGACCTCGTCGTCAACCACACCTCCGACGAGCACGCGTGGTTCGTCGAGTCCCGCTCCTCGTCGGACAACCCGAAGCGGGACTGGTACTGGTGGCGGCCGGCGCGCGCCGGCATGGAGGCCGGCGCACCCGGCGCCGAGCCGACGAACTGGGGCTCCTTCTTCTCCGGCCCCGCCTGGGAGCTCGACCAGGCCACCGGCGAGTACTACCTGCACCTGTTCTCCCGCAAGCAGCCGGACCTCAACTGGGAGAACCCGCAGGTCCGCGAGGCCGTCTACGACATGATGCGCTGGTGGCTCGACCGCGGGGTCGACGGCTTCCGCATGGACGTCATCAACCTCATCTCCAAGCGGGTGGGCGACGACGGGTCGCTCACGGACGGGCCCGTGGGCGGCAACGGGCCCTACGGCGACGGCAGCGCGGAGTACGTGTGCGGCCCGCGCATCCACGAGTTCCTGGCGGAGATGCACCGCGAGGTCTTCGCCGGCCGCGAGGCCGACCTCATCACCGTCGGCGAGATGCCGGGCGTGACCGTCGACGACGCGCGGCTGTTCACCGACCCGGCCCGGGCCGAGGTCGACATGGTGTTCCAGTTCGAGCACGTCGGCCTCGACCACGGCCCCGGCGGCAAGTTCGACGTCCGACCGCTGCGGCTGACCGACCTCAAGGCGTCCTTCGGGCGCTGGCAGGCGGGCCTGGCCGACGTGGGGTGGAACAGCCTCTACTGGGACAACCACGACCAGCCCCGCGCGGTGAGCCGGTTCGGCGACGACTCGCCCGAGCACCGCGAGCGCTCGGCCGCCTGCCTGGCGACCCTGCTGCACCTGCACCGCGGCACGCCGTACGTCTACCAGGGCGAGGAGCTCGGGATGACGAACGCGCCCCTCGAGCGGATCGAGGACTTCCGCGACATCGAGTCGCTCAACCACTTCCGGCAGGCGGTCGACGCCGGTGCGGACCCCGACGACGTGCTCGTCGGCCTGCGTGCCATGGGCCGCGACAACGCCCGCACCCCGATGCACTGGGACGGCTCGGACCACGCGGGCTTCACCACGGGCGAGCCCTGGATCGCGGTCCAGCCGAACCACGACGCCGTCAACGCCGAGGCCGCCCGCGCCGACGAGCACTCGGTCTTCCACCACTACCGCCGACTCATCGCCCAGCGGCACGCGGAGCCCGTCGTCGCCCTCGGGGACTTCACGATGCTCCTCCTCGACGACGAGCAGGTGTACGCCTTCACCCGCACGCTGACGACGGACGCGGGGGACGAGACCGTGCTCGTGGTCGCCAACGTCTCCTCGTCGCCGGCGCGCGCGGCCGTTCCCGACGCGGCCGCCTGGGCCGACGCCGAGCGCCTCGAGGGCTGCACCTACCGTCCGGACGAGGGGTCGGCCCCCGACGCGGACGCCGCGCTCGCGGCCGGTGCCCTGGCCCTGCGTCCGTGGGAGGCCCTCGTCCTGCGCCGCCGCGGCTGAGGCCGAGCCGTCCACGGGGTCGGGCCCGGCGTCCCACGGGCGCCGGGCCGGGCCGTGGGAGGCTGACGCCGTGCGGACGGGGAGCGGCTGATGGGGGCGGTCCTCGCGGCGCTCGGGACGATCGCGGCGGTCATCGGCGTCGGCGCGCTCGTCGGGCGGCTCGACGTGCTGGGGCCGCACGCCCCCCGCGTGCTGGCGCGGGTCGTGTTCGCGGTGGCGACCCCGTGCCTCATGGTCTCGACGCTCGCGCGGGCCGACCTGCACGCCCTGCTGTCCCGGTCCGCCGTGGCCGTCTGGGGCAGCACGGCCCTCGTGGCGCTGGTGGCGGCGCTCGTCCTGCGGTTCGCGCTGCGTCGGTCCGCGGCCGACGTGACGGTCGGGACGCTCGCGTCCTCCTACGTCAACGCCGGCAACCTCGGGCTGCCGCTGGCGGTGTACCTGCTGGGGACGCCGCTCGCCGTCGTGCCGACGCTGCTCTTCCAGCTCCTCGTGCTGGCGCCCGTCGGCTTCGCGGTGCTCGACGGCGCCCGTGCCCGGGCTCTCGCCGCCGACGGCGCGGTCCCGCCGCGGACCGGGCCGCTCGTGCTCCTGCGCCGCACGCTGAGCAACCCGATCATCGTCGGCACGCTGACGGGGCTCGTGCTGGCGGTGCTGCCGTGGGACCTGCCCGACGAGGTGCTGGCCCCCTTCGCGCTCGTCGGCCAGGCCGCCGCGCCCGTCGCCCTGCTGACCTTCGGCATGACGCTGTCCGCCCCGCGCGGTGCCGGCGAGGGGACGCCGCGGGCCGACCTCGCCCTGGCCGTCGTGCTGCGCTCGGTGGTGCATCCCCTGCTGGCGTGCGGGCTGGGGACGCTCGTCGGGCTGGAGGGGCGGGACCTGCTGGCGGTCACCGCCATGGCGTCGCTGCCGACGGCGCAGAACGTGCTGGTCTACGCGGTGCAGTACGGCCGCGGCCAGCCCCTGGCCCGCGACGCCGGCCTCGTCACGACGGTCCTGGCCGTCCCCGTGCTCCTGGTGGTGGCAGCCACCCTCGGCTGACCGCGGCGGGTGAGCGACCGTGCTGCCGCGGGCCGGGCGGCCGGAGCTCGGGCCCCGATGGTCGCGCTGGCGGGGTCGTGCTGCCGGGGTCGTGCCGACGTCGCCGTCGTCCCCCGGGGGCAACAGCCGCCGCGCTACGGCGAGGTACCACGCTCGGGGGCCCGGGCGCGGCGTGTCGTGGCATCTCGACGGGTGTCTCCGGGGGGCGCTCGGCTGCTCGACGCATCGGGGCCAGCTCAGGGACCTCGGGTGACGCCGAGTTGCCACGACGGGACCTCGGGCGACGCCGAGATGCCACGACGCGCCGCGGTGGCGGTCCTCCCCGTGGTACCTCGGCGTAGCGCGGCGGGAGGCCCGGCAGACCGGGCGCGAGCACGCGGGAGCCGCGTCGGCCTCGTCGTTCAGGGGTTGGTCGTGCTGGGGCGGCTCGCCGATGGGTGGACGTCGGTCGTGCAGGCCGCGGGTGCGTGGTCGGTGGGTGCCTGGTCGGTCGGGATGTCGGTGGGTGCGTGGTCGGGCGGGGGGCGGACGGCGGCGGTGGTGCCGGGGATGCCACCGGCGGCGAGGGCCGCGCCCGCGAGCATGAGGGCCGCGCAGACGAGCATCGCCGTGCGGTGGGCCGGGGCGAGGACGGTCGGGTTCGTGAGACCCGACCCGACCCCCGCCACCAGCGGCAGGACCGCGACGGCCAGCAGACCCGCGACCCGTGCCACGGCGTTGTTGACGCCGCTGGCGGTGCCGGCCAGCGCGTCGGGGGCGGCCGCGAGGGCGGTGGTCGTCAGCGGGGCGACGAGGGTGGTCAGCCCCAGGCCGACGAGCACGACGCCGGGCAGCACGTCCGTGAGGTAGTCCGCGTCGGCACCGACCCCGGCCAGGAGGACGAGTCCGCCGGCGGCGACCACGGGCCCGACCGTCATGGGCAGGCGGGGGCCGAGACGCGCCCCGAGCGCCCCGGCCGTCGGCGACCCGAGCAGGAGCAGCAGGGTCATGGGCAGCGACGCGATGCCGGCCGCCAGGGCGCTCCAGCCCGCGACGACCTGCAGGGTCGTGGTGAGGAACAGCCCGAGGCCCGACAGGGCGGCGTAGACGACGAAGGTGGAGGCGTTCGTCGCGGCGAACGGTCGCCAGCGGAACAGCCCGACCGGCACGAGCGGGGCGGTCGCCCGCCGCTCGACGAGCACGAACGCCACCAGCGTCGCCGCACCCAGGGCCAGGGCGACGACGACGTCGGGCCCGGCCGCGCCCTCGTCGGCCCACCGCGTGAAGCCCCACGTGACGGCGGCCAGGCCCCCGGCCCCGACCACCGTGCCCGCCACGTCGAGCCGGCCGCCACCCGGCTGCCGCGTCTCGGGCACGTGCCGCAGCGCCGCGACCACGACGAGCGCGGCCAGCGGCAGGTTGATCGCGAAGATCCACCGCCAGGAGACCGAGTCGACGATCCACCCGCCGAGGAAGGGGGCGAGCGCGCCGGCGATCGCCCCCAGCCCCGACCACGCCCCGATGGCGCGGGCCCGGTCCTCGCCGGCGAAGGTGGACTGCAGGATCGCCAGCGAGCCCGGCGTCAGCAGCGCCCCGCCGACGCCCTGGACGACGCGGGCCGCGACGAGCGCCTCGGCGCTGGGGGCGAGCGCGCACGCCAGCGACGCGACGGCGAACCACACGACGCCGACGAGGAACACCCGCCGCCGGCCCCACCGGTCGCCCAGCGAGCCGCCGAGCAGCAGGAACGCCGCGAGCGTGAGGCCGTAGCCGTTCACGGTCCACTGCAGCTGCGCCGTGCCGGCCCCGAGGTCGGCGGCCAGGTGGGGCAGCGCGACGATCACGACCGTCGCGTCGACGAACGCCAGCGCCGACCCCAGGACGGTCGCGGTGAGCACCCACCGCCCGCGCGCGGACCGGTAGGGGACGGGTCTCTCGTCGGGCACGGGCCCACCGTCCTCCTGCGGACCGCCGCTGACGAGCCCCCGACCAGCGGGTCCACGTCCCACGATGCGGACCGAGGACCGGGCCGGTTGGATGACGCCGTGCCCCTGACGACCCTCGGCTTCCACGCCTCCCACGAGCAGCTGCACCCCTCCGTCCTCCTGCGCGCGGTGCAGCGCGCGGAGAAGGCAGGCTTCGACGCCGCGATGTGCTCCGACCACCTCGCGCCCTGGAACACGCGGCAGGCCCACTCGGGCTTCGCGTGGGCGTGGCTCGGGGCGGCCCTCGCGACGACCGACCTCCGGTTCGGCGTCGTCAACGCCCCGGGCCAGCGGTACCACCCGGCGATCGTCGCGCAGGCGATCGGCACGCTCGGGGCCATGTTCCCCGGCCGGTTCTGGGCCGCGCTGGGCTCGGGCGAGAACATGAACGAGCACGTCACCGGCGACCCGTGGCCGCCGAAGGACGTCCGCGACGCGCGGCTGCGCGAGTGCATCGACGTGATCCGCCGACTGCTCGCGGGGGAGGAGGTGAGCCACGACGGCCTCGTCACGGTCGACCGCGCGCGGGTCTGGACGCTGCCCGACGTCACGCCGCCGCTCATCGCGCCGGCCGTCACGGTCCGGACCGCCGAGCGTGCCGCGGAATGGGCCGACGGGCTGGTCACCATCAACCAGCCGGTCGAGGTGCTGCAGGACGTCGTCGCCGCCTACCGCGGCAACGGCGGGCGGGGGCCCGTCGTGCTGCAGGTGCACCTGCAGTGGGGGCCCGACGAGGAGACGGCGGTGCGGGTCGCGCACGAGCAGTGGGGCTCCAACGTGCTGCAGCCGCCGCTGTGCTGGGACCTCGACGGCCCGGAGGCCTTCGAGCAGGCGACCGCGTTCGTGCGCCCCGAGGACGTGCGCGGCGGCGTGGTGATCTCCCAGGACCTCGACGAGCACGTCGACCAGCTCCTGGAGTACGCCTCCCTCGGCTTCGACGAGATCTACCTCCACCACGTCGGCCCGGAGCTCGACGCCTTCGTCGACGCGTTCGGCGAGCACGTGCTGCCGCGGGTGCGGGCCGGCGCCGGCGCGGACCCCTCGTCGGGCGCCCGCGTGGGGCGCACGCGCATCGACGCCGAGCAGGACGCGTCGGTGGCGAGCGCATGAGGATCACGCAGACCGCCGACCTGTGGTGGAAGAACGCGGTCGTCTACTGCCTGGACCCCGAGACGTTCTTCGACAGCGACGGGGACGGCGTCGGGGACCTCGCGGGGCTCGCCCAGCGCATCGACCACCTCGCCGAGCTGGGCGTCACGTGCCTGTGGCTCATGCCGTTCTACCCGACGGCGGAGAAGGACGACGGCTACGACATCACCGACCAGTACGGTGTCGACCCCCGGCTGGGCAACGCCGGCGACGTCGTCGAGCTGATCCGCACGGCGGCGGACCGCGGGATCCGCGTCATCGCCGACCTCGTCGTCAACCACACCTCCGACCAGCACCCCTGGTTCGTCGAGGCGCGGAAGGCGAAGGACAACCCGTACCGCGACTACTACGTGTGGCGCTCCGACCCGCCGCCGGACACCTCGGACCAGGTCGTCTTCCCCGACCAGGAGGACAGCATCTGGGAGCTCGACGAGGCCACGGGCGAGTGGTACCTGCACCGCTTCTACAAGCACCAGCCGGACCTCAACATCGCCAACCCGCTGGTCCGCGACGAGATCGCCAAGGTCATCGGGTACTGGCTCCAGCTCGGCCTGTCCGGGTTCCGGGTCGACGCGGTGCCGTACATGATCGAGACGGTCGGGCTCGACGAGGGCGAGGAGGCCCGCTACGGCGACCCGCACGTCTACCTGGCCTCGCTGCGCCAGCTCCTGGCCCGTCGGCAGGGCAGCGCGATCCTCCTCGGCGAGGTGAACCTGCCCTACCCCGAGGCGCGCACGTTCTTCGGCGACGGGCACGGCGACGAGCTGACGATGCTCTTCGACTTCGTCGGCAACCAGGCGATGTACCTGTCGCTGGCCCGGCAGGACGCCACGCCGCTGGCCGACGCGCTGCGGGCGCGGCCGGAGATCCCCATCGACGCGCACTGGGCGACCTTCGTCCGCAACCACGACGAGCTGACCCTGGACAAGCTCACCGAGGACGAGCGCCAGGAGGTCTTCGCGGCCTTCGGCCCCGACGAGGACCTGCAGCTCTTCGGACGGGGGCTGCGGCGACGCCTGCCGACGATGCTCGGCGGCGACCCGCGCCGGATCCGGTGCGTGTACTCCCTGCTCTTCGCCCTGCCCGGCACGCCGACGCTGTTCTACGGCGAGGAGATCGGCATGGGGGAGAACCTCGAGCTGGAGGGTCGCCTGGCCGTCCGCTCGCCCATGCAGTGGACGGACGAGCCGAACGGCGGCTTCTCGACCGCCGACGCGGCGGACCTGTGCGCGCCGGTGACGCAGGGCGGGTTCGGGCCGGAGTTCGTCAACGTCCGCGCCCAGCGCCGCGACCCGGACTCGCTGATGTCCCACGTCACGCGCCTCGTGCAGCGCTACCGCGAGTGCCCCGAGCTGGGCTGGGCGCCGCTGTGCGTCCTGGAGCAGCCGCACGCGGCCGTGCTCGCCCTGCGCAGCACCGTGGACGACGACACGGTGGTGACGCTGCACAACCTCGGCGACGAGCCGGTGACCGTGCCGCTGGACCTGTCGGACCTGCCGCAGGACCGCCGCCTGCTGGTGGACCTGCTGCAGGACGCGTCCACCCCGGTCGGTGACGACGGCCGCGTGGAGCTGACGCTGGAGGGCTACGGCTACCGCTGGCTCCGTGCCGCCGGCCCGGGCATGGTCCGCCTGCTGTGAGGCCTCAGAGCAGCCGGACGTCGTAGGCGCGGAAGCGTGCGTCGACGGTGAGGAGGAGGAGATCCCGCCGTGCGGCCTGCGCGATGAGCATCCGGTCGAACGGGTCGTCGTGGTGGCGCGGGAGCGCACCCGCTGCCAACCCGTCCTCGACCGAGATCGTGAGCGGGGTGAAGCCCTGCTCCTCGAGCTGCTGCGCGAGCCCGTCGGGGACCTCGAGCCTGCCGAGCGCCGCCTCCATCGAGATCTCCCATGCCGACACGGCGGACACGAGGACCTCGGCCACGGGGTCGGCGATGCGGGTGCGCATCCCCGATGGCAGCCGCGCGTCGTCGGGCAACCACCAGAGCAGGACGTGCGTGTCGAGCAGGAGGCTCACGGGTGCCCGTCCTCCGTGCCCTCCTCGAACGCCGCGACGAGCTCAGCCGGCGTCTCGTCGAAGTCGTCGGCGATGATCACCCGTCCGCGCCACGACCCGGGCTGCATGCCCCGACCGTAGTGGACTAAGTCGGACCAGGTCGAGAGCCGCCTCCGGGCGACCGGTGCCGCTGGTGCCGCCGAGGCGTCCGCCGCAGACTGGCGGGACGCGCCGCGGGGGTCGCGGCGCGGGACCGGAGGACCCATGACCGACCTGCTGCCCCTGCCCGCGCCGCCCTCGCCGGTCCCGGTCCCCGGCACGGGACTCGACCGGGACGAGCACCTCGCGCTCGTGCCGGAGGTCGAGGCGCTGGTCCGGCGGTGGCTCGACGAGGCGTCGGCGCATCCCGCGGACCCGGCGGCGGCGCGGCTGGCCGGGCTGCTGACCGACCCGGACGGGCTCGCCTTCGCCGTCGGGTTCGTCGACGACGTCGTGCGGCCGGAGGACCTCGGCGTGGCGGCACGGGCGTTGGCGCGGCTGGCGCCGGGGGTGCCGCGGTTCCTGCCCGCGCACCTGCGGGCGGCGGTGCGGCTCGGCGGGGTTCTCGCGCCGGTGCTGCCCTGGGCGGTCGTGCCGGTGGCGCGGCGGGTGCTGCGCTCGATGGTCGGGCACCTCGTGGTCGACGCGACCGATGCCCGGCTGGGGCGGGCGATCGCGGCGCTGCGGTCCGAGCCGGGGACGCGGCTCAACGTCAACCTGCTCGGGGAGGCGGTCCTCGGCCGGCGCGAGGCGGACCGGCGGCTGGCGGGGCTGCGGCGCCTCGTCGAGCGGCCGGACGTCACCTACGTGTCGGTCAAGGTGTCCGCGGCGGTGGAGCCGCACGCGCCTTGGGCCTTCGAGGCCGCGGTCGAGGACGTCGTCGAGCGGCTGGCCCCGCTCTACGCGACCGCCGCCGCCACCGATCCGCCGACGTTCGTCAACCTCGACATGGAGGAGTACCGCGACCTCGACGTGACGCTCGCGGTGTTCGAGCGCCTGCTCGACCGGCCGGAGCTGCTGCACCTGGAGGCCGGGGTCGTGCTGCAGGCCTACCTGCCGGACGCGGTCGCGGCGCTCGCGCGGGTGCAGGCGTGGGCGGCCGCCCGTCGGGCCCGGGCCGGGGCGCCCGTCAAGGTGCGGGTGGTCAAGGGCGCGAACCTGCCGATGGAGCGCGTCGAGGCGGAGCTGCACGGGTGGCCGCTCGCCACCTGGGGCAGCAAGGTCGCGACGGACACGCAGTACAAGCGCGTGCTGGACCTGGCGCTGCGGCCGGCGCACACCGACGCCGTCCGGGTGGGCGTGGCGGGGCACAACCTCTTCGACGTCGCGCACGCCTGGCTGCTGGCGGGACGGCGCGGCGTCCGCGACGCGATGGACGTCGAGATGCTGCTCGGCATGGCGCCGGGGCAGGCCGCGGCCGTCCGACGCGAGGTCGGGGAGCTGCTGCTGTACACGCCCGTCGTCGCACCGGCGGAGCTCGACGTGGCGATCGCCTACCTCGTCCGACGGCTGGAGGAGGGCGCCTCGTCGGACAACTTCATGTCCGCCGTGTTCTCCCTGCACGACGACGAGGACCTCCTGCGGCGCGAGCGCGACCGGTACGTCGCCTCGGTGGAGGCCCTGACGCCGGAGGTGCCGGCGCCGCACCGCACCGCGGACCGGTACGCGGCCGTCGGACGGCCGGGGACGGGCGGCCGGCGCGCCCGCTGGGTGAGCACCCCGGCCACGGACCCGGCCGTCGCGGAGAACCGCGCGTGGGTCGACGGGATCCTCGCGCGCGCGGCCGGCTCGGTGCTCGGCGTCGCGGAGGTGGCGGCGGCGCGCGTGGACGACGAGGACGCGCTCGACGCGCTGCTCCGCGCGACGGCCGCGGCCGGACGCGCCTGGGGCGCGCGACCCGCGGGCGAGCGCGCGGCGGTGCTGCACCGCGCCGGGCACGCGCTGGAGGAGCGGCGGGCTGCCCTGCTGGAGGTCATGGCCGCCGAGGCCGGCAAGACCGTCGACCAGGGCGACCCCGAGGTGTCGGAAGCAGTGGACTTCGCGCACCACACGGCGGAGCTCGCGCTCGACCTCGAGGCCGTCGACGGCGCCCGCCCGGTGCCCGTCCCGCTGACCCTCGTCGTGCCGCCGTGGAACTTCCCGGTCGCGATCCCGGCCGGCGGGGTGCTCGCCGCGCTCGCGGCCGGCAGCGCGGTGGTGCTCAAGCCCGCGCCGCCGGCCCGGCGCTGCGCGGCGGTCGTCGCGGAGGCGCTGTGGGCCGCGGGGGTGCCGGAGTCGGTGCTGCGGCTGGTGGTCGTCGACGACGAGCCGCTGGGGCCGGCCCTCGTCGCCCACCCCGCCGTGGACCGCGTGCTGCTCACGGGGTCCTACGAGACCGCCGAGCTCTTCCGCCGCCTGCGGCCGGACCTGCCGCTGCTGGCGGAGACGAGCGGCAAGAACGCCGTGGTGGTCGCGCCGAGCGCGGACCTGGACGCCGCCGCGCGGGACGTGGTCGCCAGCGCCTTCGGGCACGCGGGGCAGAAGTGCTCGGCGGCGTCGCTCGTCGTGCTCGTCGGGTCGGTCGGGCGGTCCCGGCGGTTCCGGGACCAGCTCCTCGACGCGGTGGCGTCGCTGCCGGTCGGCGAGGTGTGGGACCCGCGCACGCGGATGGGCCCGCTCGTCGAGCCGGCCGGGGGCAAGCTGCTCGCGGGGCTCACGGACCTCGGCGACGGCGAGCGGTGGGCGCTGCGGCCGGAGCGGCTGGACGCGGAGGGGCGCCTCTGGTCGCCGGGGGTGCGGGTCGGCGTGCGGCGCGGGTCGGCCTTCCACCGCACGGAGTACTTCGGTCCGGTGCTCGGCGTCATGACGGTCGCGACGCTGGAGGAGGCGCTGGAGGTGGTGGACGACGTCGACCTCGGCCTCACCGCCGGGCTGCAGACCCGGGACGCGGACGACCTGGCGCGCTGGCTCGACGGCGTCGAGGCGGGGAACCTCTACGTCAACCGCGGCACCACGGGCGCGATCGTCCGTCGGCAGCCGTTCGGCGGCTGGAAGCGGTCGGCCGTGGGTCCGGGCGCGAAGGTCGGCGGGCCGGACCACCTGCTGCCGCTCGTGGGCTGGGCGGACGCGCCCGCGACGCGCGGCCGGCCGGTGACCGACCCGGCCGTACGGGCGCTCGTCGACGCGGCCGACGCCGTGCCCGGCCTGCTCGACGAGGCCGCCCGCGCGCGCCTGGCCCGCGCGACCGGCTCCGACGCCGACGCCCTGGCGACGCACCTGGCCGCCACCGACCTGGCCGGGTTGGCGTGCGAGCGGGACGTGCTGCGGCACCTGCCGGTCGTCGCGGGCCGCGGCGGCCCCGTCGAGGTGCGCGCGGTCGCCGGGGCGCCGGTCGTGGACGTGGTGCGCGTGGTCGCCGCGGCGCTCGCGGTCGGGGCGGACGTGGCCGTGTCCCTCGCCGACGACCCCGGGCTCGACCTGGCGACCGCGCTGGCCGCGGCCGGGGACGTGCGGGTGGAGGACGACGCCGCGTGGGCGGCCCGGCTGGCCCGGCGGCGGGTCGCGCCGACGGGTGCGGCCTGGCCGCTGCGGGTGCGCCTCGTCGGGCACTGGGAAGCCGGCACGGGCGCGGACGGCGACCGGTCCAGGGAAGGGGGCACGGCCGCGGCGGCGGCGGCGCTCCGCGACGCGACGGCCGGGCGCCCTGACGTGGCGGTGTGGTCCGACCCGGTGACCGAGTCCGGCCGGGTCGAGACCCGCCCGTTCGTCCTCGAGCAGGCGGTGAGCCTCACGGCGCACCGGTTCGGCACGCCCGACGCGCTCGCCCGCGACGCCCGCCTGGACGTGGGGACACCGCCCGTCGCGGGGTCGTCGGCTCAGGCGGCCAGGGCGGCGGGGCGTCCCCACAGGTAGCCCTGCGCCACGCGGCAGCCTGAGGCGGAGAGCACGGCCGCGACCTCGTCGGTCTCGACGCCCTCCGCGACGAGGTCCAGCGACATCGCCCGCGCCATCGCCACCACGCCCTCGACGACCGCCCGGCTACGGGCGTCGGTGCGCATGGCGGCGACGAAGCTGCGGTCGATCTTCACCTCGTCGACCGGCAGCGCCGTGAGCTGCGTCAGGGACGAGTAGCCGGTGCCGAAGTCGTCGACCGAGAGCCGTACGCCCAGGGCGCGCAGCCGCTCGAGGTCCTCCACCAGGGGCCGGTCGATGGTCAGCAGGTGGGTCTCGGTCAGCTCCAGCACGACCCGGCCCGGGTCCATGCCGGTGCCCGTCAGGGCGTCGGTCACCACCGTCGCGAACCCGCCGTCCCCGAGCTGCGCCGCGCTGACGTTCACGTGCACGTCGACGTCGGCGCCGAAGGTCCGCGCGATGCGGGGCCACTGGGTGAACGCCTCGACGAGCGCCCACCGCCCCAGCGCCGGCATGACCCCGGACTGCTCCGCGACGGCCAGCCACTGCCCCGGCAGCAGCAGCCCGCGCTCCGGGTGCTGCCACCGCAGCAGGGCCTCGACGGCGGTGACCCGGGTGGACGCGATCTCGACGATGGGCTGGAAGTGCAGCACGAACTGCTGCCGCTCCACGGCGCGGCGCAGCTCGTCGTCGAGCTGGAGGTCCTGGCGTGCCCGGTCGAAGAGGACGTCGGCGAAGACGGCGGTCCGCCCGCGCCCGTCGGCCTTGGCCTCGTACATCGCCGTGTCGGCCTCGCGCAGCAGCGCCCCGGCGTCGGTGCCCGGGCGGGCGAGCGTGAGGCCGATGCTCGCGCCCACCGGGATGTCGCGGCCCTCGACGGTGACCGGGCGGCACACGTGCCGTGCGATGCGGGCGGCCAGCGCCGCTCCGGCCTTCGGGTCGGCGACGTCGGGGCAGCAGACGACGAACTCGTCGCCCCCGATCCGGGCGACCGTGTCCCCGGGCCGGACGGCGGCCACGAGGCGCTCGGCCACCTGCTGGAGCACGACGTCGCCGGCGGCGTGGCCGAGGGAGTCGTTGACGCGCTTGAAGTGGTCGAGGTCGAGGAACAGCACGGCGACGGTGGCGTCCGCGCGGGCGGGGGCCGCCAGCGCCTGCGCGATGCGCTCCGCGAGCAGGACGCGGTTGGGCAGGCCCGTGAGCTGGTCGTGCAGCGCCTGGTGGGACAGCCGGGCCTCGAGCTGCGTGCGGTCGGTGACGTCGACCAGCTGCAGGTTGGCCATGCGCTCCGTCCGCCCGTCCCCCTGCTCCTCGTGCAGGAGCACACCGGCGACCACGAGGCACGCGCGCCGCTCACCGGATGCCGTCCGGTGCTCCAGCTGCCCCTCCCACGCGTCCCGGGTCCCGGCGGCCAGCTCGTCGAGGACGGCGGCCAGCCGCCCGCGTTCGGCGGGCTCGAGGAGGTCGGGCCACGCCCGCCCGACGAGCCCGCCGCGCGGCGCGGCGTCGTGCTCGTCGCCCGGTGCGCCGTCGTGCGCGGCGCCCGGTGCGTCGTCCGGCGGCTCGTCCTGCCCCCACCAGCGCCGCAGGGCGGGGTTGGCGTACCGCACCACCCCGCGGGAGCGCGCCTCGAGCGAGACGAGGGCGTTCGGGACGACCGCGGACTGCCGCGTGCGCTCGAGGGCGTCGCCGCGGCGGTGCGCCGACTCGAGCGCGAGACGGCGCTGCCGGACCTCCAGGCTCAGCGCGAGCCCCACGAGTCCCGTGACACCGATGAACACCTGCACGACGACCGTCCGCGCGGCGACCGGTTCGACGTCGGCGAAGGGGCCCTGCCCGAGCAGCGTCGCCACCACGCCCAGGGCGGCGGCGGCCGCTCCGTAGGTGGAGGTCCAGGCCGGGGTGAGCCGCCACGCCACCAGGACGGTGACCGGCAGCGTGAGGAAGGCGTAGGCCTCGCCCCGGCCCAGCGCGTACAGCCACACGTCCACGGCGAGCGCCCCGAGGAGCACCACCGCGACCTCCGAGCGGCTGCGTGCCGCCGCCCGCCGTCCTGCCGCCCGGTCCTCCGACGCCGCTCGCCAGGCGAGGACCAGCGCCACCACGACGGCGGTGCTGGCGGTGAAGCGCGGCACCCACAGCACGACGATCGACCAGGCGGCGGCCAGGTCCTGCGGCCCCAGCACGGCCAGGAGGACCGGGGCCCCGGCGAGGGCGCCGGCCGTGCTCGCGACGCCGATCGCCAGCAGCCCGCGGCCGTCACGCAGCGAGCGGGGCGTGTGCCACGCCAGCCGTTCGAAGACCGCGCCGCCCACCACCGCGTGCGCCACGTTGGCCAGGGCGAACGCCGCCGACGTGAGCACCGGGGCGTGGGTGAGCACGTTGGCGACGAAGGCGAGGACGAGGAGCGCCGGCATCGCGACGCGGTACCGCAGGCGCACGGGCGTGAGGAGGAACCACAGCAGCGCGACCCCCGCCGCGGGCCAGACGAACGCGACCGGTGGGGAGGGCAGCCGCGTCAGGCCGCCCAGCACGCCGGCGACCAGGTACGCCAGAGCCGCGAGCGCCTGCACGGCGACCGGCCGCGGCACCGTCGTCACCCAGCTCTCCACCCGTGCCGGTGCGGAGGGCTCGCTGCTGGCCCTCCGACGTCCGGGCCTACCGTGTCACCGGCCGCGCGCCGCTGCATCCTGGTCCCACGGCGGCGAGGGGCGACCGGTGCCCGGGCGTGCGCTCCCGGTGCGGTCCAGCAGGGGTGTCGTGATCGCGGGCCGTGGCCCTACCGTCGGACGTGGTGGCTGGACGCGGTGGCCGGACGCGGTGGCCGGACGCGGTGGCCGGACGCGGTGGCCGGACGCGGTGGCATGACGCAGTGGCACGACGCGGTGGCCGGACGAGGCCGCCGCGGACGGGGGAGGGCGCATGACGGCACGGGACCGCACCGCCGAGCTGCTCGAGCAGCTCACGTGGCACTGGGAGGCCCAGCTGCGCCCGCGGCTCGACGGGCTCGGGGACGAGGAGTACCTGTGGGAGCCCGTGCCCGGCTGCTGGTCCGTGCGGCCGGAGGGGACGTCGACGGCGCCGCTGGCGCTCGGCACCGGCCCCTTCCGGCTGGACTACGCGCGCGAGGACCTCGACCCCGCGCCGGTGACGACGATCGCCTGGCGGCTGGGACACGTGGTCGTGGCCGTGCTGGCCGACCGCAACGCCCGGTACTTCGGCGGGCCGCCGGTGTCCGGGCGCACCTACCCGTACGACGGGCACGCGGTGGACGCGCTCGCGGCGCTCGACGACGCCTACGCGCGCTGGGTGGCCGGCGTCGCTGCGCTGGGTGCGGAGGACCTCGGGGCCGCGTGCCGTGAGCCGGGGTTCGAGGACCAGTCGATGGCGGCGCTGGTCCTGCACGTCCACCGCGAGGTGATCCACCACGGCGCGGAGATCAGCCTGCTGCGCGACCTGTGGGTGCACGGCCTTCGCTGAGAGCCGCCGCCCGCCGGGTCGGGCACGCGGTCACGCCTCGTCGGCCCCGTCCGTGGCCGTGTGCGCCCAGTCGGCGCGCAGGCGGCGCAGCAGGGTGGTGAGGGTCTCGACGTCCGCGGCCGACCAGTCGTGGACCGACCGCTGCCAGTGCTCGAGCTGCTCCGCCCGGAACGCCGTGTACTTCTCCCGCGCGGCCGGGGTGAGGTCGACGAGGCGCGCGCGGGCGTCGGTGGGGTCGGGGAGCCGCTCGACGAGGCCGAGGCGCTCGGCGGCGCTGATCTGCCGGCTCAGCGTCGAGGGGTCCAGCCGCAGCCGGCGGACCAGCTCCGTGGATCGCACGGCCCCCTGGGTGCCCAGCGCGGCGAGCAGCGGCACGGCGCTCGGGTCGAGGCGCGGGTGCAGCAGGCGGGCCAGCGCCCGGCCCTGCGCGCGGCGCAGCTGCCAGAGGGCCGAGACCTCGGCCTCGAGGGCGCCCAGGGGCGCGCCGTCGGCGGTCTCCCGCCCCGCCGCGCCCTGCCCGAGCACGGCACGCCCGACCGTGGACTCCATCGTGCTGGTCATCCGTACCTCCTCGCTCGCCCGCCCGGGAACGCCCCTCCCGCCGCCGTCAGGCGGGCGTCACGCCGGGTCGTCCTGGCGCACGGCCTGGACGTCGATCGCGACCTTGAGCGTCGTCCCGAAGATGGCAACGCCGACGCCCACCGCCCGGTTCCAGCTCAGCCGGAAGTCGTCGCGGTGCAGCTCGGTCGTCGCGCTGAAGGCCGCCCGCGTGCGCCCCTCGGCGTCCCGTCCGCTGCCCAGGTAGGTCAGCGCCAGCTCGACGGGCCGGGTCACGTCGAGCAGCGTCAGCCGGCCGGGGAGCACCCAGCCGGCCCCGTCGCGCCGGACCTCGTCGGCGACGAAGCGCACCCGCGGATGGTGCTCGACGTCCAGCAGGTCCGCCGAGCGCAGGTGCCCGTCGCGCTGCTCGTTGCCGGTGTCGATGGACGACGCGTCGATCTCGATCTCGACGCGGCTCGCCGCCGGGTCGCCCTCCGGCACGGTGACGACGCCCGCGAACCGCGTGAACCGGCCGTGCACGGAGGACAGGCCGAGGTGGTGGGCCGTGGCCAGGACCGCGGAGTGCGCCGGGTCGACGACCCACACGCCGGGCGGCGGGGTCTCCTGCCCGCCGGTGCGCTCCAGGGTGACGTCCCCGACGCGCCAGGTGCCGGCGGCGGGGACGACGACGCCCGTCGCGCGCGGTTCGTGCGCCGGCGCGGCGACGACGAGCGTCGCGGCCCCGGCCGGCACGTCGCCCAGCGCGAAGCGGCCGTCGCCGGCGGTCGTCGCGCGGGCGCGCTGGGTGCCGTCCGCGCCGAGCAGCGTCACCGAGGCGCCGGACACGGGCCACCCGTCGCGGCTGACCACGCGGCCCGCGCCGGCGACCGGCGGCACGACCGGCGGCACGACCGGCGGCGCGACCGGCGGCACGACCGGCGACGGGGCCGGGGCGGCCGTGCCCGCGCGGTGGCGGCCGCCGGCCGGCGGTGCCGCGGCGAGGGGGTCCTGGCTCACCGGCCCTCGCCGCCCACGGCCGCCTCGGGCCGCCCGGCGCCGTCGAGGTCCACCGGCACCGCGGGGGGCGGGGTGCCGAGCGCCAGCTGCACCGACGACGCGCTGTCGTCGGCGACGTGGACGGGCACCGCCACGGGCGCGTAGCCCGCACCGGTCAGCGTGTAGCCGCCGGGCGCGAGGTCGGCGAAGGCGTAGGCGCCGTCACCGGCCGTCACGGTGCTGCCGACGACCGTGCCGTGCGCATCCACCAGCGTGACGGTCGCGTCGCGCAGGGGGCGGCCGTCGGAGGCGGCGACGACGGTCCCCACGAGGCGGCCGCCGCCGGACAGCGTGAGGTCGACGGCCAGGGCCTCGGCCTCGCCGACCTCGACGGACCGGGCCAGGGGCCGGTGCGCGTCGCTCTGCGCGGTGAGCACGTAGGCGCCCGACATGAGCGTGCCGAAGCTGTAGCCGCCGTCGGCGTCGGTGCGGGCCGACCCGACGACCTCGCCCGTGACGTCGGTCAGGGTGACGAGGGCGCCGCTCACGCCGGCGAACCGGTCGCGGCCGCTCTCGGCGCTCGCCGGGTCGTCCTGCACGAGGACGCGGCCGGTGATGGCGGAGCGACCCGTGAGGGTGACGTCCCGCACGACCGCCGCGTCGTCGACGGCCACGAGGCTCGCGGCCGGCGTCAGGTGCGGGGCCGCGACGATGAGCAGGTACGTGCCGCCGGTCGGGACGGCCAGGGCGTAGTGGCCCCTCTCGTCGGACCGGGTGCGCGCCACCTGCCCGCCGGCCTGGTCGGCGAGGGTGACCACCGCGTCGACGAGCGGCAGCCCGCCGTGCCGGCGCACCGTCCCGGACACCGCCAGGGCGGCGGGCGCGTTTGCCGGCACCTGCACCTGCACCGGCACCTGCACCGGCACCTGCACCGGCACCTGGACCGGCACCTGGACTGGCACCTGGACCGGCACGGAGGTCGTCCCGACCGGCTCGACCTGCAGGCCGGGCCCGGGGGCGTCGACCGGCTCGTCGTCGGTGCGGTCGGCCACGGCGCTGCCCGACCACTGCTGGTCCCGCTGCGCCTCGGCCTGGTCCCGCTCGGCGGGGGAGGCGTCGGCGGCGGGCTCGTCGGCCACCGTCTCCACGCGGCCCGGATCGCTGTTCTGGCCGCGCAGCGCGATCTCCTTGAAGAAGAGCGTGACGACGAGGGCGACGAACGCGAAGGGCGCGGCGACGAGGAAGATGTCGGCGATCGAGGAGCCGTAGGCGGCCTGGAGGATGCCGCGCACGGGCTCGGGGATCTCGGCCAGGTTCGGCACGCCGCCGCTCGCGGCGCTGCCGAGCGCGGCGGGGTCGATGCCCGCCGTCGAGAGGCCCTCGGTGAGGTGCGACTCGACGCGGTGCCCCAGGACGGCGCCCAGCGCGGACACGCCGATCGCGCCGCCGAGGCTGCGGGCGAAGGCGACGAAGGAGCTCGCCGACCCGAGGTCCTGGGGGGCGATGACGTTCTGCACCGCGAGGATGAGGTTCTGCATCATGAGGCCGACGCCCACGCCCACGAGGAACATCCACGCGGCGACGACCCAGTACTCCGTGTCGTACGCGACGGTGCCCATGAGGCCCAGCCCCGCGGTGAGCAGCACGCCGCCGGAGACGACGAAGACCTTCCAGCGGCCGGTGCGCGTGATGATCTGGCCCGCGATCATCGAGGACAGGAACAGCCCGAGGATCATCGGCATGGTGAGCAGGCCGGACGCGGTCGGGGACTCGCCGCGGGCGAGCTGGAAGTACTGGCTGAGGAACACCGTCGCGCCGAACATGGCCACGCCGACGAAGACGCTGGCGAGGGCCGACAGGACGACGGTCGGGTTGCGGAAGAACCGCAGCGGGATGATCGGCTCCTTCGCGCGGCTCTCGACGAGGACCGTCAGCGCCAGCAGGACGACGCCGCCGCCGACCATCGCGGCGGTCTGCCACGAGGCCCAGTCGAACTGCTGCCCGGCCAGGGACACCCAGATGAGCAGGGAGGAGACGCCGGCCGCGAGCAGGGTGGCGCCGAGGTAGTCGATGCTCACGCCCTCGCGGCGCACGACCGGCAGGTGCAGCGTCCTCTGCAGGACGAGGATCGCTGCGACCGCGAACGGCACGCCGACGTAGAAGCACCAGTGCCAGGACAGGTGCTCGGTCAGCGCGCCGCCGATGAGCGGCCCGGACACCGTGGCCAGCGCGAAGGTCGCGCCGAGGTAGCCGGAGTACCGGCCGCGCTCGCGCGGGGAGATCATCGCGGCCATGGCGACCTGCGCCAGCGCCGTCAGGCCGCCGGCGCCGATGCCCTGCACCGCACGCATCGCGATGAGCGTGGACATGTTCTCGCTCAGCCCGGCCACCGCCGACGCGACGGTGAAGACGACCAGCGCGAGCTGGATGAGCAGCTTCTTGGAGAACAGGTCGGCGAGCTTGCCCCAGATGGGGGTCGACACGGTGGTCGCCAGCAGGGTCGCGGTGACGACCCACGTGTACCCGGCCTCGGACCCGTCCAGGTCGCTGACGATCGTCGGCAGGGCGTTGGAGACGACGGTCGAGGACAGGATCGCCACGAACATGCCGAGGAGGAGGCCCGAGAGCGCCTCCATGATCTGGCGGTGCGACATGGGCTCGTCGCCCGCGTGCCCCCGCGGGGGCGTGCGGTGGACGGCCTCGCGCCGGTGGGGCGCGACCGTGGTGCTGCTCATGCGGTCTCCTGCAGGTGGGGGGAGCGGGTGGTGCCGGCGGGGGGCGGGGGTGCGGCCGGGCAGGCCGCACGGGCCGGGGGCGGGGCCGCGTCGTCGGCCAGCCGGCCGAGGAGCGTGGTGAGGGTGGCGACGTCCGCGTCGTCCCAGCCGGCGAGGCGGCGGACGAGGTCGTCGACGAGGGAGCGGCGCACGCGGCGCAGCTCGTCGAGCCCGGCGGGCGTCACGGTCAGCTGCTGCGCCCGTCCGTCGAGCGGGTGCGGTGCGGCCTCGACGAGGTGGAGGTCGCGCAGGTGCGCGACCTTCCGGCTCACCGTCGACAGGTCGAGGTGGAGGTGGTCGGCCAGTTCGGACACCCGGGGGTGACCGAGCTGCAGCACCGCCGCCAGCACGGCCGTCCCAGGGACCTGGGGCGCGGCGGCCAGGGTGCGCCGCAGGCGCAGCACGTCGGGCATGACGTCGACGAGCGCGGCACAGGCCGAGGCAGTGGCCACTGGGCATCTCCGGAGGGCAGTCGTTGCAGAACGCAACAGTTGAGGACTGCTCCTAAGGTACGTCGCATGGTTGCACCATGCAACCGAAGGGAGCAGGGCTGCCGTCGGGTCGCCGTCGAGCTGCCGTCGAGGTCCGTCGTGCCGGTGGCGGAGGCGCCTACGCGGGCAGCACGGTCGTGCGCATGACCGTCTTGCTCTTGCCGATGTGCCGCTCGAGGACGAAGCCCGCCTCCTCGAACATGCTCCGCGTGACGTTGTGCAGGAACGAGGACGAGGTCCGCTTCCCGGGCACGAGCTCGTTCGGGAACGAGACGACCTCGCCACCGCCGGCCTGCGCGATGAGCGCCAGCGCGCCCCGCAGCGCCTCCAGCGCGACGCCGCGGCGGCGGTGGTCGCGGTCGACGAAGAAGCAGGTGATCCGCCACGGCGCCGGTCGCGTCTCGCCGGCGTCGTACTGCTTGCGGTGGTAGATCCCGGGCAGCTCGTCGGGGCTGCCGTACTGGCACCACGCGATCGCCGTCTCGCCGTCGAAGACCAGCGCGGCGTGGGCGACCCCCTCGTCGACGAGCCGGCGCTTGAAGGTGGCGCGGTCGTGGTCGTCCTTGCGCGTGGTCGGGGTGTCGCCGTGGAAGTAGCTGCAGTAGCAGCCGCCCCACACCCCGTTGTGCTTCTCCGCGAGCGCCAGCCAGGCGGGGAACGTCTCCGGCGTCAGCGGCTTGACGACGTGGTCGGCCATGAGGCGATCCTGGCCCCGGGTCGTCGGCGACGGAAGGTCCGGGGCGACGACGGCGGCAGGGCCGGCCGCTCAGGGCGTGGCCGGCTCCTCCGCGGCGGGCCTGCGGGCGCGGCTCGGCTGCACGCGGGGCGGCTCGCCCGGCATCTTGGGGTACTCCGGCGGGTACGGCAGGTCGCCGGCGCCGTCGTCGCGGGCCTGGCGGTCGGCCAGCTCGAGCAGGGAGTCGAGGCGGAAGCGGCCCGGCACCCCGGCGGCCAGCGGCGCGAACAGGTCGCCGACCTCGTCGAACCGCGCCGGCACGGTCGTGACGTCGAAGTCGTCGGGCGTCACGTCCGCGACCTCGTCCCAGCGCAGCGGCGTCGACACCGTCGCGCGGGGGTTGGCGCGGATGGAGTAGGCGGACGCGATGGTGCGGTCGCGCGCCATCTGGTTGTAGTCGACGAAGATGCGCTGCCCGCGCTCCTCCTTCCACCACTTCATCGTCACCGCGTCGGGCAGGCGGCGCTCCAGCTCGCGGCCGAGCGCGATCGTCGCCCGCCGCGCCTCGACGAAGGTCCACGCGGGCTCGATCGGCACGAAGACGTGCAGGCCCCGCCCGCCGGAGGTCTTGGGCCAGCCCTCGAGGCCGTGCTCGGCCAGCAGCTCGCGCAGGTGCGGGGCCACCCGTGCGGCGTCGGCGAAGTCCGTGCCGGGCTGCGGGTCGAGGTCGATGCGGAGCTGGTCGGGGCGGTCGACGTCGGCGCGCGTCACGGGCCACGGGTGGAAGGTGAGCGTGCCGAGGTTGGCGGCCCACGCCACGACGGCGAGCTCCGTGGGAGCGACCTCGTCGGCCGTGCGCCCGGACGGGAAGGTGATGTGCGCGGTCTCGACGTAGGGCGGCGCACCCTGCGGCAGCCGCTTCTGGTAGAACGCGTCGCCGCTGCTGTCGGAGCGCGTGCTGAGCCGGGCGCCCTCGAACACCCCCTTCGGCCAGCGCTCGAGCGTCGTCGGCCGCTCGACGAGGGCGCCGAGGACGCCGTCGCCGACCGCGACGAGGTACTGGACGACGTCGAGCTTCGTCAGGCCCCGCTGCGGGAAGACGACCCGTTCGGCGCTGGTGACGCGGACGGTCCGCCCGCGCACGTCGAGCTCCACGGCCGGTGCCTTCGTCGCCATGGGCGCCACCGTCCCACGACGGGGGCCGCCCGACCAGGGGTGGGGCCGGCGGCGCGTGCCCCGGGGGCAGGTCGGGGCGGGTCGGGGGACAGGTCCGGGGACAGGTCCGGGCGGAGCCGGGGTGAGGTCAGGGGCCCTCCCCATGTCGCCGGCGGGCCGGGCGCGGCACAGTGGGACGTGGTGCCGGCACGCGGCCGGGACCGGTGGTGGTGGCACGCGACGCGCGGGCCGCCACGGGAGGAGAGGCACGACATGGGATTCCAGGACCCGCTCGGACGGCAGGGGCTCATCCGGCCGTTCCGGGGACGGCTGCTCGCCGGGGTGTGCGCCGGGCTCGCGCTGCGGTTCGGGCTCAGCCCGGTCCTCATGCGGGTGATCTTCGTCGCCACGCTGTTCCTCATCCCCGGCAGCCAGATCCTCGTGTACCCGCTGCTGTGGGTGCTCATGCCCGCCGAGTCCGCGGTGTGGCGGCCCGCGCCGCGGCCCTACCGCCGCTGAGGGCACCGGTCGGGGACGCCCTGCCCGCCGGGCGCCCCGGCCGACCATCCGGCACCCTGTCGGTGTGGGAGACGTCAGGGACCTCCGGAGCGCCGCCAGCCTCCGCCGAGCGCGCGGGCCGGCCGCGGTCGACGCGGTGGTCCTGCCACCCGCGACGTCGACGCCCCGCCGTGCCCGCCACTGGGTGATGAACCGGGTGGCGGCCGTGGGCATCGGCGGCTGCACCAACCAGTACGCCGAGCTGCTCACCGGTGAGGTGGTGGCGAACGCCGTCGTGCACGGCCCGGCGACGGGCGAGGTGCGGATCGAGCTCAGCATGGACGCGGCTGTCGTGCGGGTCTCCGTCAGCGACGACGGCCACGGCCATCCCCGGCCCCGCCACCCGGAGCCGACCGCCCTGTCCGGGCGCGGCCTGGCGATCGTCGAGGCCCTGTCGAGCGCCTGGGGCACGCACACCTCGCCCACGGGTGGCACCACGGTGTGGTTCGAGCTCGAGGTCGACGCGGACTGAGGTCCGCGCACCCCGACGTCGTCAGGCGGTGCCCTCCAGGTCCGCCCACGCGGCGCGCAACCGGGACCGCGCGCGGCTGAGCGCGGCGTCGGCACCCCCCGTGGAGACGCCGAGGACCGCGCCGAGCGCGGCGCCCGTCAGGCCCTCCCAGGCGTGCAGCAGCAGCACCTCGCGGTCCCGCGGGGAGAGCCCGGACAGGGCGCGGCGGACGGCGTCGTCCTGCACGGCGCGCCACGCGGGGTCGTCGTCGTCGAGCCGCTCCGGGACGTCGGCCACGGGCAGCGGCACGACCTTGCGGCGGTGGTTGGCGAGCACGAAGCCCGCCGTCCGGTACAGCCACGGCAGCTCGGCACCCGCGGGCACGTCCGCGCGCCGGCGCCAGGCGACCGTCAGCACCTCGGCGGTGAGGTCCTCCGCGTCGCCGGCGCCGGCCCGGCGCACGAGGTAGCGGTGCACGTCGCGCAGGTGGGTGCGGACGAGGTCCTCGTACCAGGCGGCGTCGTGCTGCGGCGCCCGGTCGGGGGCGTCGGGCGCTGCGGGTGCGGGGCGGTCGTGTGCCACACCTGCACTGTGTCGCGACGCGGTCGTTCCTTGCAGGCGCCTGGCACGACGCGGTGCAGGTCGTGGCCGGACCGTGATGCGGCGGCGACCGGGGCCCGAGGACCGCTCCGCCGCCGAGCCCTGCAAGGGACGACCGCCGGCGGACACAGAGGGGGTGCAGCCGGCGACGACCGGGACGGATCGCAGGGACCCCGGCAGGGGAGCGGAGGCGGAACGTGGACAGGGACCGCGGGCACGACGAGGGGGCGCACGACGGGGGCCTGCACGACGGGGGCCTGCACGACGAGGGCCGGCACGACGAGGGCCTGCAGGACGAGGGTGCGCTGGACCGGCTGCGCGCCGGCGACCCGGCCCGCGGGGTGCCCGTGCCGGAGGCGCGGATCCGTGCGGACGTGAGCCGGCGCACGGGGGTGCCGCTGGCGGGTGCCGTCGGCGCCGAGCTGGAGGGGGACACCCTGGACGGTGCCGGCGACGGTGTCGTCGGTGGTGCCCGGGAGCCGGGGGCGCAGGTCGTGCCGCTGGCCCCGCGACGCCGTCGTCGCACCGCGTGGACCGCGGCGGCGGCCGTCGCGGGCGCCCTCGTCGTCGGGGGCGGCGGGTACGGCATCGGGGTCGCGGCGTCCGGCGGCGACGCGGAGGCGTCGACCGTGACGGCGCTGCCCGCGCTCTCGCTGTCCGGCGGGGCGGGCGGGGCGTCGGCCGCCGTCGGCACCCAGGCGGAGGCCGCCACGCCGCGCGTCGCGGGGGACACGGCCGCGGGCGCCTCGTCCATCGGCCTCTGGGGTGGCGGCCGGACCGTCTTCACCGGCACGGGGCTGGGCGACGAGCGGTCGTCGGCGCGGGCGTGGGCCCTCGACGCGTCCGCCGTGATCGACGCCGGGACGGCGCAGCGCGTCGCCGCCGCGCTCGGCGTGACGGGGGAGCCCGTCGCGCAGTGGGGATCGTGGGTCGTCGGCAGCACGGACGGCGGCGGCCCCTCGGTGATGCTGGGCACGGGCGGGCAGGTGTCGTACTGGACGCCGACGACCACGGTCTGCGAGCCGGTCGGCGCGGTGGTGGAGCCGCAGCCCGCGCCGCTCGACGACGCGGGATCGGGGGCGGGGTCGTCGGACGCGGGGTCGTCGGAGGCGGGGTCGTCCGGCGCGGTGGAGGGCCCGGCGGGCGGGGCCGGGGGCCCGGGCGCCTGCACGGTCCCGCCCACGCAGGACGCCGTGGACCGCCTCACGCAGGTCGCCCGCGACCTGGGGACGGACCTGTCGGGCTGGGCCGTCGGCACCACGAGCGACGGCGTCGGCGTGAGCGCGACGGCGTCGCGCGTCGTCGACGGGCGCGCCGCGGGTGACGCCTGGACGGCGTACGTCACCGCCGAGGGGCTGGTGTCGTTCTCCGCGAACCTCGCCTCGCTCGTCGACCTCGGCACCTACGACGTGGTCAGCGCGCAGGAGGCCGTCGACCGGCTCAACGACCCGCGCTTCGGCGCGAGCGGCGGGGTCGTCGCGCTCGCGGACGCGGCGGGGACCACAGGGGCCGAGCCCTTCCGTGCCGAGGGCGACGCCGCGACGAGCGACCTCGCCCTGCCGGCGCCGGACCCGGGCGCGACCCCGACGGCGGTCCCGGTCCCGACCGCAGGTGAGCCGCTGCCGTGGCCCGTCACGACGGTGACCCTCGTGTCCGCCGAGCTCACGGTGGCGACGGCGTGGACGCCGGACGGCTCGTCCCTGCTGGTGCCCACCTGGGCGTTGACGGCGGAGGACGGGACGGTGTGGACGGTGGTCGCGGTGGTCGACGAGGGCCTGGACCTCACGGCCCCCTGAGGCGGCAGGCCCGTCCGGGCGGACCGCTGCGCCGGTAGCCTGACGGTCCGACCCGACGCCGGCCCGGGCCCGCGACCTCGCGTCGCGGCCAGGCCGGCGCCACGCCCCCGGAGGACAGGACCGCATGGCGACGACGCCCGGCCGGCTGCTGCTGCTCGACACGGCCTCGCTGTACTTCCGCGCGTTCTACGGCGTGCCCGAGTCCGTCAAGGCGCCCGACGGGACGCCGGTCAACGCGGTGCGCGGGCTGCTCGACATCGTCGCGCGCCTCGTCCTCGACCGGCGGCCGGCCCGGCTCGTGGCCTGCTGGGACGACGACTGGCGGCCGGCCTTCCGGGTGGCGGCGATCCCGTCCTACAAGGCGCACCGGCTGGCGGCACCGGGGAGCGCGCCGGGCGGCGGCCCCGGCGGGGACGTGGAGGAGGTGCCGGCGGGCATCGTGCCGCAGGTGCCCGTCATCGCCGAGGTGCTCGAGGCGCTCGGCATCGCCCGGCTGGGGGCGCCGGGGTACGAGGCCGACGACGTCATCGGCACCCTCGTCGCCCGCGAGACCACCCGGTCGGCCGCCGCCCGCGGGCCCGTCGACGTCGTCACGGGCGACCGGGACCTGTTCCAGCTCGTCGACGACGCCGTCCCCGTCCGCGTGCTCTACACGCAGCGGGGCATCAAGGACCTCGAGGTCGTCGACGAGGAGCGGCTCGCCGAGCGGTACGCCGTCCGCCCCGGCTCGGCCTACGCCGACCTCGCCGTGCTGCGCGGGGACCCCAGCGACGGGCTGCCGGGCGTGCCCGGCATCGGTGAGAAGACGGCGGCGACGCTGGTCCGGCGCTACGGCGACCTCGCGGGCGTGCTGGCCGCGCGGGACCGCGCGGACCCGGGCCTCACGGCCACCCAGCGCCGGCGGCTGCTCGACGCGGCGGACTACCTCGCCGTCGCCCCGACCGTGGTGCGCGTCGCCGCCGACGCCCCCGTCGCCGCCGCGGACGACGCGCTGCCCTCCACGCCCGCGGACCCGGAGCGGCTCGTGGGGCTCGCGCAGCGCTGGGGCCTGACGTCCGCGGTCCGGCGGGTCGTCGACGCCCTCAGCGAGGTCGGCGCCGCGACGGCCGCGGGCCGCTGACGCCGCCGAGGACGAGGGCCGCGTCCGCGAGGTCGACCGCCCGCTCCGTGAGCCACCCGCTGCCCGGCTCCTGCCACCCGCGGCGCACCGTGCTCTCCAGGGCGACGACGAGCGTGCCCGCGGGATCGGTGAGCACGAGGGGACCCGGGACCGGCCCGTGCGGCTGCGGCACGAGCCGCCCGTGCCGCAGCGGCACACCGCCGCGCGCGACCAGCCGCAGCACGAGGTCGCCCAGGGCCGTGGTGAACGCCTCGACGAGGGGCTCGGGGTCCGCCGGCGGGCTCTGCGCGGACCAGGCGCGGCGGACGGCGTCGTAGAGCCGCCCGGCGGCCGCGGGGTCGTCGGCGCCGTCCGCGAGGTCTGCGACGACGGCGCGGTGGGCGACGAGGGCGCGCTCGTCGTCCCGGTCCAGCAGCGCCACGCGCTCGTCGGCGCCGATCCGCCGCACGTCCGGCACGGGCGGGGACGGACGACGGCGGGACGCGGGCATGGCCCCCTGTCGACCGGGACCCCGGGGTCGCTGAGCGCAGGGGCGCGGACGCACCCGGTCGGCGGCCCGCACCCCCGGCGGCTCCCTCCGCCGGGGACGACGAGGGCCGCCGGACGGGTGACGTCCGACGGCCCTCGCGTCGTGCTGGTGGTGCGGCCCTGCGGGTGGTGCGGGTCGGTCAGCCGCGCGAGGCGCCGGCCGCCGCGGGCCGTACGACGACCGTGACGGTGTCCGTCGTCGCGGCCAGGTCGGCCGTGCCGGCGTTGGCCACCTGCAGGACGTGCGTGCCCACGGGCAGGTCCGCCGGCAGGGTGACCGTCGCCGTGCCGCGGCGGCCGTCGACGGCCAGCGCGGTCGTGCCGAGCACCCCGTCCCCGAGCGAGACGGTGACGTCACCGGCCGGCGCGGCGTACCGGCCGACGAGGACCACCTTCACCTGGGGCGCGGTGCCCGTGGTGACCGTCCGGCGGACGGTGGACGCCGACAGCGTCGCCGGGGACTTCGCGAGCGTCAGCGACGCCGTCCCGCTCGAGGCCCCGAACGCCGCGGTGTCGGGCGCGAAGGACGCCGTGAGCGCGTGCTCGCCGGCCCCGAGGGTGACGGTCAGCTTCGCCACGCCGCCGCCGCCGACCTCGGCGGTGCCGAGCACGGCGGCCCCGTCGCTGAACGTGACGGTGCCCGTCGCGCCGCTGCCGGGCGACGTCTTCGCGACGAGCTGGACGTCCTGGCCGGCGTACTGCTTCGGCGAGGCGGTCAGCGTCGTCGTCGTGGCGGTGGCGGCCGGGGCCGTCAGGGACACGACCTGCGCCCGGGAGACCGGGTCGGCGTTCAGGTGCTGGAGCACCAGGAGGTCGGCGGAGGTGACGTCCGTGCGACGGTGCACCGGGAGCTCGGCGCCCTCGAAGCCCTGGCTGGCCAGGATCCCGGGGAGGCCGATGTTCGACTCGAACCACACCGGCGGGTCGTACGGGTCGACCGTGAAGGGCTCCGTGACGTCCTGCAGGCCCGTCGGCTCGTCGACGTCGTAGGTGTACGACTCCACGCGGACGGACGGGGTCTGGCCGGGCTCGATGCCGGCCGCCGCCAGGTTGATCGGCAGGACCAGCACGCTGTTGTCGAACTGGCCGCTCTCGACGTCACCCGGCAGCCCGTTGAGGAACTCGAGCCCGACGTTCTCGCCCGTGGCGAGGTCGTCGGTGGCGACCACGGTCACGTCCGTCTCGGTGAACTTCGTGACGTAGGTGACGAGGTCGTCCGTGCCGTCCTGGTCCACGTCGAGGTAGGCCTCGACGTCGCCCTGGTACAGGCCGATCGTCGACCACTCGCCGTCGACGGCCACGCCGATGCCGAGGTACGCGTCCTCGGGGTCGCCGCCGGCCGCCGCGACCGCGGGGGCGTCGGACGCCCACCCGACGTAGCGGATGTCCGCCGCCGCGCGCGTGCTCGGCGACTGCGCGTCGTCCGGGTCGTCCTCGAGCTTGGGGCTCGTCGCCCCGAGCACGAGCGGCGTGGTGAGGGAGAACCAGCCGCCGTCGGCGACGCCCCGGCCCGTCAGCGGCAGGGTGCCGACCGTGTCCGCGGCGTCCTCGATGACGACGTCGCCGGCGGTGAGGTCGGAGACGAGGCGCGGGGCGGCCTGGACCGGCACCCGCAGCTCGGTGTCGCCCGACGTGAGGACGAGGCGCCCGGAGACGGTGGAGACGAACTCGCGGGGCAGGCCCGCCTGCTCGACGGCCATCGTCGGGTCGATCTCGCGCTCCAGCGTGGCGGGGTCGGCGGTCATCGTGAGGGTCACGACGGCCGTGCCGCCCGCGGGCACCTCCACGCGCGACGGCGTGGCGGTGATGGTGGCTCCGCCGCTCGTCGTCGCGGAGCTGACGGAGGTCGTGTAGGTCACGGGCGTGCTGCCCGTGTTCTCGACCGTCACGGTCCGCTCGGCGGTCACCACGTCCGCGCCGACGTCGATGACGCCGAACGACACGGACGTGACGTCGCGCTGCGCCGCGTTGTACGCGAGCACCGGGTTCCGGACGGCGTCGAGGCCGTCGACGCGGCCGGAGCCGACGCGCTGCGGGCCGTAGACCTCGCCCTGCTGGTCGAGCTCCGTGTAGAGGTCGTGCGTCGCGGTGTTCACGATGGTCGCCTTGACCTGGTACGGCTGCCAGCCCGGGTGCGCCTGGCGGACGAGCGCGGCGATACCCGCCACGTGAGGGGACGCCATGGACGTGCCCGACTTGTTCGAGGCCGCCGTACCGGCGCCGGAGGCGGCGGACAGGATGCTCGAGCCCGGCGCGGCCACGTCCGGCTTCACGAAGCCGAGCGAGCCGTGCACGCCGCGGGAGGAGCCGGCGTTGAGCAGGTCGCCCTGGCCGATGTCGGCCTGCAGGCTCGCGTTCTGCTCCGGGCCGATGCGCACGACGAGCGTGCCGGCCTCGATCTCGGGCAGCAGCGCGTCGGTGACCGGCGCCGTCATCTGGAACATGGGGATGGCCGCGACGCCGGAGATGCCGGCGACGAACACCGGGACCTCGGTCGGGATGAGCACGCCGGCAGCACCGGCGGCTGCGGCGTTACCCGCGCGGGCGGCGGAGCCGCACTCGCGCGTGGCGTCGTCGTCGTCCCACCACTGGTAGACGATCGTGCCGGCGACGGCCTCCGCCTGCTCCGGCGTGTAGGGCTCGCAGCCGCTCACGTCGGCACCGAGGAACGACACGGGGGCCGTGACGTCCGCGCCGGTGTAGGCGATCGAGTTCTGCCCGGGGTGCTGCCCGACCAGGGACTCGTCCGACGCCTCGACGACGGTCATGGCGTCGAAGGTCTGCGGCGAGGCCACGGAGTTGGCCACGGCGATGCCGGCGGGCGCGTTGCCCGGCGTGCCCGCCGCGTCCTCGGTGTCGCCCGCGTTGCCGGCCGCGAAGACCGCGACGGTGCCGAGGTCCGTCAGGGTCTGGACGATCTCGTTCTCGACGTCGTCGAGGGGGCTGTAGTCCGAGCCGAGCGACAGGTTGATGACGTCGAGGCGGTCGTTGTAGTCGCCGTCGCCGTTCGGGTCCGCCGCCACGTCGTAGGCCAGCGCGGTGAGGTCGGTGGAGCCCCCCGTGTCGCCGAAGACCTTGATGGCGTAGATGCCGGCCTCGGGGGCCGTGCCCGGACCGACCCGCCAGTCCGCGACGGTCTCGGCGTCGAGGGTGCCGTAGTCGCCGTCGAACGTCGTGCCGTCGGGGAGGACCCCGTAGCCGGCGGCCGTGCCGGCCACGTGCGTGCCGTGACCGCTGCCGACCTCGGTGGGCGAGTCGATGGGGTTCTCGTCGGGGGCGGGGACGGGCTGGTAGGCGTCGCTCGTCGGGTCGGCGTTGTAGTCGTACCCGGCCAGGTCGACGCCGCCGAGGTACTTGGCGCCGTCGAACGTGCCCTCGGGGACCGGCCCGGTGCCGTCCTCGCCGTAGGCGGTGGCGTACGCCTCCTCCGTGCCGGGCCCGCCGAAGTCGGCGTGCGTGTAGTCCAGGCCCGTGTCGATGACGCCGATGGTGACGTCCTCGCCCGTCTGCCCGGTCTGCTGCCAGGCGGCCAGGGTGTCGGTGAACGACACCGCGTTGGAGTTCGCCAGGTGCTTCGTGGCCAGGCGCCGCACGGACACGACGTCCGGGCTGCCCGCCAGGGCGCGGAGCGCCGCCGCGTCGCCGGTGACGATGGAGCCCGCGACGAGGTTGGTCAGCGTCGCCACCCGGGTGGGCGCCGCGGTGGCGCTGCGGGCGGTGGCGGCGGCGCCCTCGGCCGGGACCACCGCGGCGGCGACCTGCTCGGTGCGGGCGGCGGCGGCGCGCACGTCGGCGGGCGTGCCGCCGGCCTCCGCGACGTCGACCCCGGACGGCTGGGCGTACTCGACGAGCGCCGTGACGGGCCCGGTGGCGCCGCGCAGGTCGGAGTCGAGCTTGGCGTCCGCCGGGAGGGCCGCGGCCAGGGCCTTGGCACGCTGGGCGGCGGCGACGAGTCCCGACGAGGGTCCGTCGGGAGGTGGGGCGGCGCCGGCGGCGCCCGAGGCGCCGAGCAGCGCCGTGGCGAGGGAGACGGACAGGGCGGTGACCGAGGCGATCACGGGGCGACGCGTCATGTGATGGGCATCCCTGCGGTTCAGGCGTGCGGGAGTGGGGGGTGGGTCGCGTGCACGTGCAGGTGGAGCGGGTGCTGCCGCACCGGTGACGCACGTCGGCGCCACAGGTGGTCGCACCGTACTGACCAGTCACCCGGTTCGTCACCCCTTCGGGCGAAACGGGGTGCACCGGGCGCGAGGGGTGCCCGGCCGCCGTGCCCCCGCACCCGCCGTGGGCGGGTGCGGGGGGCGGCCGCCGCTCCTAGCCTGACCGCGGCGCCGCACCGTGCGGCGTCGAGGAGGAGGAGCACCCGATGCCCACACGTACCGCTCGCACGGCCTGGAACGGCACCCTGCAGGAGGGCGGCGGTCAGGTCGAGCTGTCGAGCTCGAAGGTCGGCACCTACGACGTCTCGTTCCCGAAGCGCGCGGCCGACGAGGCCGGCGGCACCACCAGCCCCGAGGAGCTCATCGCGGCCGCGCACTCCTCGTGCTACGCCATGCAGCTCTCCGCGCTCATCGCCGAGGCCGGCGGCACGCCCGTCGCGCTCGAGGTCACGGCCGAGGTCGAGCTGGGCCCGGACCCCGCCGGCGGCTTCCGCATCCCGTCGATCGTCCTCACGGTGAAGGGCGAGGTGGAGGGGCTCGACGAGGCCGGGTTCCAGCAGGCAGCGGACGCGGCGAAGGCCACCTGCCCCGTGAGCAAGGCGCTGACCGGCACGGAGATCACGCTGCACGCCTCGCTCGAGTCCTGACAGGGGGTGACGGGCGCCGGCCGGCGTCCCGTCGCCGGGCGTCCTCGCCCGGCGCCCTGTGGCCCGGCGTCCGCCGCCCGCCTGTGGCCGGGGGGCGGACGCCGGGGACCCGTGTCGGTGCCGGGTGCGAGACTGCCGCCCGTGACGTCCAGCACGACGACCCGACCCCCCGGCCCGGCCGCCGGCGGGGACGACAGGACCGCGGACCTCGCACGGGCGGACCTCGTGCGCCGGCTGCGTGCCGCGGTCCGCGGGTCGGTGGACGACTCCTCCCGCCGCCGTGCGGAGTACTCCACCGACGCGTCGAACTACCGCGTCGTCCCCCAGGTCGTCGTCGCCCCGCGGGACACGGACGACGTGCTCGCGGCGCTCGAGGTGGCGCGGTCCACCGGCACGCCGCTCACCGCGCGCGGCGGCGGCACGTCCGTGGCCGGCAACAGCGTCGGCACGGGCGTCGTCCTCGACCTGTCGGTGCACCTGGACCGCATCCTCGAGGTCGACCCGGAGGCGGCGACGGCGCGCGTGGAGCCGGGCGTCGTCATGTCGTCCCTGCAGGCCGCGGCGGCGCCGCACGGCCTGCGGTTCGGCCCGGATCCCTCGACCATGAACCGCGCGACCCTCGGCGGGATGATCGGCAACAACGCCTGCGGCCCGCACGCCGTGGCCTACGGCCGGACCGCGGACAACGTCCTCTCGCTCGACGTCGTCGACGGGACGGGCCGCCGGTTCGAGGCCGGTGCCGGCGCGGGCGCCCTCGACGCCGTGCCGGGGCTCGACGCCCTGGTCCGGGGCAACCTCGACCTGCTGCGCACGGAGCTCGGGCGGTTCGGGCGGCAGGTGTCGGGCTACTCCCTCGAGCACCTCCTGCCCGAGCGGGGGACGGACCTCGCGAAGGCGCTCGTCGGGACCGAGGGCACGTTGACCACCACGCTGGCGGCGACGGTCCGGCTCGTGCCGGTGGCCGCCGCGCCGGTCCTCGTCGTGCTGGGGTACCCCGACATGCCGAGCGCCGCGGACGCCGTCCCCGCCCTGCTGGCGCACGCGCCGCTGGCGGTGGAGGGGATGGACGCGCGCCTCGTCGACGTGGTGCGCCGCGTGAAGGGGGCGGCCGCCGTGCCGCCGCTGCCGCCCGGGGGCGGCTGGCTCATGGTCGAGGTGGGCGGCGCGTCCGTGGAGGAGGCGCTGGCCCGCGGCCGGGCGCTGGCCGCCGACGCGGGGACCTCGTCGGTCGGCGTCTTCCCGCCGGGACCGGAGGCGTCGGCGCTGTGGCGCATCCGTGCCGACGGCGCCGGGCTGGGGGGCCGGACGCCGTCGGGCGCGCAGGCGTGGCCCGGGTTCGAGGACTCGGCCGTCCCGCCGGAGCGACTCGGCGCCTACCTGCGCGAGCTCGAGGCGCTCATGGCCGCGCACGGCGTGGACGGGCTCGCGTACGGCCACTTCGGCGACGGCTGCGTCCACCTGCGCATCGACCTGCCGATGGAGCGCTCCGGGGACCCGCTGCGGGCGTTCATGACGGATGCGGCGCATCTCGTCGCCGCCCACGGCGGTTCCCTGTCGGGCGAGCACGGCGACGGGCGCGCGCGCTCGGAGCTGCTGCCCGTCATGTACTCCGAGCGCGCGGTGGCGCTGTTCGGCGCCGTGAAGGACCTGTTCGACCCGCGGGACCTGCTCAACCCCGGTGTCCTCGTGCGGCCGCGGCCGCTCGACGCGGACCTGCGACGGCCCGCCGCGCGCCCGCTGCCGATGGCGTCGGGCTTCGCCTTCCCGCACGACGGCGGCGACCTCACGACGGCCGTGCACCGGTGCGTCGGGGTGGGCAAGTGCCGGGCCGACACCTCCGCGTCCGGCGGGTTCATGTGCCCGTCCTACCTGGCGACGAAGGACGAGAAGGACGTCACCCGGGGCCGGGCCCGCGTCCTGCAGGAGATGGCCAACGGCACCCTCGTCTCCCGCGGCTGGTCCTCGCCGGAGGTGCACGAGTCGCTCGACCTGTGCCTGAGCTGCAAGGCCTGCTCCTCGGACTGCCCGGCGGGCGTCGACATGGCGCAGTACAAGTCCGAGGTGCTGCACCGCACGTACCGGGGGCGGCTGCGGCCGGTCGACCACTACGCGCTGGGCTGGCTCCCGCGCTGGGCGCGGCTCGTCACGGGCGTGCCCGGGCTGGCCCGCGTCGCCAACGCCGTGCTCGGCGTGCGACCGGTGGCGAGGGCGGTGCTGCGCGCCGGGGGGATGGACCCGCGCCGGCAGATGGTCCGCTTCGCGCCCCGGCCGTTCCGGCGTGCCGTGCGGTCGGGCGCGGTGGACGTCCGTCGTGCCGCGGCGCCGCCGCCGGCGGACGCCGGTGACGGCGGCAGCCGTCCGCCGGTCGTGCTGTGGACGGACTCCTTCTCCGACGCGCTCGCGCCGGAGGTGGCGCACGCCGCCGTGGCGGTGCTGCGGGACGCGGGCTACCAGGTGCTCGTCCCGGAGCACGACGCGTGCTGCGGCCTGACGTGGATCAGCACCGGCCAGCTCGACGGCGCCAAGCGGCAGCTCCGGCACCTCCTGGAGGTGCTCGGGCCGTTCGCGGTGAACGGCATCCCGATCGTCGGGCTCGAGCCCTCGTGCACCGCGGTCCTGCGCTCCGACCTGCGGGACCTGCTGCCCGACGACCCCCGGGCCGTCGCCGTCGCACGCGCGACCCACACCCTGGCGGAGCTGCTGACCGCGCCGGCGCCCGTCGGGCCGGGCGACCGGTGGTCGGTGCCGGACCTGTCGGACGTGACGGCGGTCGTCCAGCCGCACTGCCACCACCACTCGGTCATGACGTGGACGGCCGACCGGTCGCTGCTCACGGCGGCGGGCGCGCGGATCGACGTCATGGCCGGGTGCTGCGGGCTCGCCGGGAACTTCGGCATGCAGCGCGGCCACTACGAGGTGTCCGTCGCGGTCGGCGAGCACATGCTGCTGCCGGCGCTGCGCGACCGGGCGCCGGGAGACCTGTACCTGGCCGACGGCTTCTCCTGCCGCACGCAGGGCGAGCAGCTCGCGGGGGCCCAGGGCCTGCACCTCGCGCAGCTCCTCGCGGCGCGGCTGACCGCCTCGACGACCGGCGCTACCACCGACGCACCGGCCGGCGCATCGACCCACGCACCGACCCCGGGCGCCGCGGCGCCCACCCTCTGAGAGGCTGGTGGACATGCTCGTCGCCTTCTCCGTCGCGCCGCTGGGTGCCGGCGAGTCCGTGTCGGAGGCCGTCGCCGACGCCCTGCGCGTCGTCCGGTCGTCCGGGCTGCCGCACCGCACCGACGCGATGTTCACGACCCTCGAGGGGGAGTGGGACGAGGTGATGGACGTCGTCCGGCGCGCGACCGAGGCGGTGGGCCGGCACGGGCACCGGGTCTCGCTCGTGCTCAAGGCGGACATCCGGCCCGGCTGGACCGGGGAGCTGGACGCGAAGGTCGAGCGGGTCGAGGCGCTCCTGCGCGGGGGCGACGAGCCCGACGACGAGCCCGGCGACGAGCCCGGCGCCGTACCCGGGTCCGCGACCGGCGCAGCACCCGCGGCCGGCGCACCGGCCTGAGGCCCCGCGGGGCTGTGCGAGAGTAGGCAGGTCCGGGCAGGTCACGCCGCGGACGAGGCGAGGGGCACGGCGGGCGGACGCGCCCGGGAGGGGCTGGCGGGCATGCCGATCTTCGAGCTCGACGAGGGCGACGCGCGTCCCGTCCAGCCGATGCAGCCCGTCGCGGGGTCCTTCCTCGCCGAGTGCGCCACGCTGGTGGACCGCCGCCTGCCCGCGGTGCTGGGCGAGCCGGTGTTCGCGGTCCGGCGGGCCGCGCCGGGCGAGGACGCCCCGGAGCTGCTCGGCCTCGACGCGGCGGGCCGCCCGCTCGTCGTGGTCGTCGCGCAGGTGCTCGACGAGGCCGCCCTCGTCGGGGCGCTGCGCCACGCGGGCCGCACGGGCCGCCTGTCCGCCGCCGACCTGTCCCGGTCGTTCGACGGGGACCCGAGCCGCTTCTCCGCCGAGTACGCCCGGTTCCGGGAGCGGGTCCCCTACGTCGACCGCGCGTCGGGCGAGCGCGGCGTGCGCGTCGTGGTCCTCACCGCCGAGGTCACCGAGGGCGCCGCGGACAGCCTGCACTTCCTGCGCGGCTCCGGGCGGGACGTGCAGGTCCTCCAGGTCGGCGTCGTCCACGGCGGCGACGACCGGCGGCTCCTGGAGGTGGCGCCCCTCGCCGCCGACGAGCGCGGTCGCCGCCCCGTCGAGCCCGCCCGGCTCACGGGTGCCGTCCCGGTGACGGCGGAGCTCGGTACCGATCGAGGACCCGAGCCCGAGCGCGACGCCGAGCCCGCCCCCGAGTCCGCTCCCGAGCCCGACCCCGCGCTCGTCGCGCTGGCCCGCGGGCTGGGCGCCGACCAGGCGCTCGTGTGGGTGCGCGCGCGGCGGGGGCAACGGCACGAGGCGACGCTGCGCGTCGACGGGCTGGTCGTGCTCGCGGACGGGTCGGTGCACGCCGACCCCGGTCGCGCCGCGGCGGCCGCCGCCCGGACCGAGCACGTCCCCGACGGGCGGCACACGTGGCACCTCGGCGACGACGGCCCGTCCCTGGCGGACGCCCTCGCCGAGGCGGCGCAGCAGCGCCCGCACCGCCGGCACTGACCACCGCCGGCACCGATCCCCGCCGGCACCGTCCCCGCCGGCACCGATCCACGCGTCAGCCGGCGGCGGGACCGGCCTCGTCGGCGTCGCTAACCACGACGACCTTCCCGAATGCGTCGCCCGTGGCGAGCCGGGCCAGCGCCGACCGCGCGTCCGCCAGCGCCCACGTGCTGTCGACCGGTGCGCGCAGGCCACTCGTCGCGCACAGGTGCAGCAGGCGCTCGAGGTCCTCGCGCGTGCCCATCGTCGAGCCGACGACCCGCAGGTCCTGGAAGAAGACCCGCGTGAGGCCGGGGTCCTCCGGCTCGCCCGTCGTCAGCCCGACGACGACGACCGTGCCGCCCGGCCGCAGGCTGCGCAGCGAGTGCGACCACGTCGCCCGGCCGACGCTCTCCAGCACGAGGTCCACGCGCGGCACCCGGGCCCCGGGCTCGACCGCCGCGGACGCCCCGAGGGCCAGCGCCCGGTCGCGGCGGCCCGCGTCCCGGCCGGTGACGGTGACGTCCAGGCCGGCGGCGGCCCCCAGCAGGACCGTCGCCGTGGCGAACCCGCCGCCGGCCCCCTGCACGAGGACGCGCGTGCCGGGCGTCGCCCCGCCCGCGACGAAGAGCGCGCGGTAGGCGGTGAGCCACGCGGTGGGCAGGCAGGCGGCCTCGGCGAACGACAGCGCCGCGGGCTTGGCGACGAGGTTCTCGTCGGGCACGGCCACCTGCTCGGCCAGCGTGCCGTCGTAGCGCTCGGACAGCAGCGAGCGCGGCTCGTCGGCCGGCACGGCGCGCGCACCCGGCCCGCCGACCACCGCGTGGACGACGACCTCCCGGCCGTCGTCCGTCACGCCGGCCGCGTCGGTGCCGAGGACCATCGGCATCCGGTCGGCGGGCAGCCCGACGCCGCGCAGCGACCACAGGTCGTGGTGGTTGAGCGAGGCGGCGCGCACGGTGACCGTCGTCCAGCCGGGCCGGGACGCGGGCGCCGGCCGGTCGCCCACCGCGAGACCGGCCAGCGGGTCGTCGGGGGAGGGGCGCACGACGGTCGCGGCGAGCATGCCCGCCACGCTAGCCGCCGGGCCCGCCCGGGTGCGCCGGCGGGGGCCCCGTGCGCGCCGGCACTAGGGCCAGACGCGCGAGCGGGCCGCGAACTCCTCCGGGTCGCTGTGCACGGGGATGACGCAGAGCAGGTGCCCGCCCGGTGCGCGCAGCGTGACGCAGCCCAGCCACCGCCCGACCTCGGCCGCACCGAGGGCCAGGAGCCGCTCGACCTCCGCCGGCACGTCGTCCGTCTCGAGGTCCACGTGGTAGCGCGGCTCGTCGTCGACGGCCTGCACCGCCATGACCAGGCCGTGCACGGCGCCGTGGAGCGAGAGGAACTGCGGCTCGCCGGGCGGCGAGTCGACCTCGCCGGTGCCGAGGGCGCCGGACCAGAACGCCGCGCTGGCGGCGGCGTCCTGGGTCCGGGCGTCGACGAGCAGGGTGGACAGGCGGCTGCGGTGCACGCCCCGAGGCTAGCCCCGGCCGAGGACGAGCCCTCGGGCCGCGGCGTACTGCTCGCGGACGCGGGTGCCGTCGGCGGCGGAGCCGGGGTTGAGCACGAGCGGCGGCTGCGCGGGGACCCAGGCGGGTGCCTCGGCACCACCGGCGAGCACCCAGGCGGCCTGGCGTGCGGCCCCGTCCGCGACGTACTCGCCCGGGGTCGGGACGTGCACCTCGAGACCGAGGACGTCCGGCGCGAGCGCCTGCACGGCCGCGGACTGGGCGGCGCCCCCGACGAGGTGCGCGCGCTGCACCGGCACGCCGGCCGCGCGCAGGGCGTCGATCCCGTCGGCCAGCGAGCACAGCAGCCCCTCGAACGCCGCCCGGGCGATGTGCGCGGGCGTCGTGTTCGTCAGGCGCATGCCGTGCAGGGCCGCCGCCGCGTGGGGCAGGTTCGGCGTGCGCTCGCCCTCGAAGTAGGGGACGAGGACGAGGCCGTCGGCGCCGGCCGGGGCGGACAGGGCCAGCTCCGCCAGGCGCGCGTGGTCGACGCCGAGCAGGCGGGCGGCCCAGTCGAGGATGCGCGCCGCGTTGAGGGTGCAGGCCAGCGGCAGGAAGCGACCCGTGGCGTCGGCGAAGCCGGTGACGAGGCCCGAGCCGTCGGCGGTGGGCGCGTCGGCGATGGCCGAGACGACGCCGGAGGTGCCGATGGACACGGCGACGTCACCCGTGCGCAGGCCGAGCGCGAGGGCCGCGGCGGCGTTGTCGCCGGCGCCGGGGCCGAGCGCGGGGGAGCCGCCGCCAAGGACGTCCGCGGTACCGGTGCCCGCACGGTCGGACGGGCCGAGCACCCGGGGTAGCGCGGGCACGTGCCCCAGCGCGCGCTCGACGAGGTCCGTGCGGTAGTCGCCGGTGCGGGGGGACCAGTACCCGGTGCCGGACACGTCGGAGCGGTCGGTCACCAGTCCCTCGAACCCGACCCCCGCCATCCCGCCCGCGAGCTGCCACGTCAGCCAGTCGTGCGGCAGCGCCACGGCCGCCGTGCGAGCCGCGTTCTCCGGCTCGGCGTCACGCAGCCAGCGCAGCTTCGTCACCGTGAGGGAGGCGACGAGCACCGAGCCGACGGAGTCGGCCCACTCCTGCGCGCCCAGCTCGGCGACGAGGTCCTCGGCGGCGCCCGCCGAGCGCGTGTCGTTCCACAGCAGCGCGTCACGGACGACCTCGCCGTCGGCGTCGAGCGCGACCATGCCGTGCTGCTGGCCGCCGACGCTCACGGCGTCGACGTCCGCCAGGCCGCCGGCGTCGTCGACGGCGGTGCGCAGCGCGTCCCACCAGTGGCGGGGGTGGACGGACGTGCCGTCGGGGTGGCTCGCGCGGCCGGAGCGCACGAGGGCGCCCGTCTCGGCGTCGCGCACGACGACCTTGCAGGACTGGGTGGAGGAGTCCACCCCGGCGACCAGCGTCATGACGTTCCTCGTCCGGTCGGCCGCGTCGGCGCGGGCGACCTCTCGTCGCCCCGAGGGGAGGGGCGGGGGTGCAGGGAGGGGGTGCAGGGAGGGGTACGGCGGGAGAGGGGACGGCGACGGCCCGCCGCGCGCTCGGGGCGCGCGACGGGCCGACGGCCGGTGCTCGGCGGGTGGGCCGAGGGTCAGCGGGCGCCGAGCGCGTGCTCGAGGGCCAGCTGGTTGAGACGGACGAAGCCGAAGCCGCGGGCGGCGACGGCGTCGACGTCGAAGTCCTCGAACGCGGAGCGGTCGGCCAGCAGGTCGGCGAGGGACTCGCCCTCCGCCAGCGTCGGCTGCGACAGCTCGAGCACCCCGGACTCCTCGAAGGCCGCCTGGACCTCGGGGTCGGCGCGGAAGGCCTGCGCGCGCTCCTTGAGGATGAGGTACGTGGCCATGTTGGCGCGCGCGGACTCCCACACGCCGTCCATGTCCTCGGTGCGCGAGGGCTTGTAGTCGAAGTGGCGCGGGCCGTCGTAGCGGGGGCCGCCGGCGGGGAAGCCGTTCTCGATGAGGTCGACGGTGGCGAACGCGGAGAACAGGTCGCCGTGACCGAAGACGAGGTCCTGGTCGTACTTGATGGACCGCTGGCCGTTGAGGTCGATGTGGAAGAGCTTGCCCGCCCACAGCGCCAGGCCGATGCCCTGCGTGTAGTTGAGGCCGGCCATCTGCTCGTGGCCCGTCTCGGGGTTGAGGCCGACGATGTCGCCGTGCTCGAGCTTGGCGATGAGGGCCAGGGCGTGGCCGATCGTCGGGAGCAGGATGTCGCCGCGGGGCTCGTTCGGCTTGGGCTCGATGGCGATCCGCAGGCCGTAGCCCTTGTCCTTGATGTAGGCGGCGACGGTGTCGATGCCCTCGGCGTAGCGGTCGTGCGCGGCGTTGAGGTCCTTGGCGGAGTCGTACTCCGCACCCTCGCGGCCGCCCCACATGACGAACGTGTCGGCGCCGAGCTGCGCGGCCAGGTCGACGTTCCGCAGGACCTTGCGCAGGCCGTAGCGGCGGACGCGGCGGTCGTTGGAGGTGAACGCGCCGTCCTTGAAGATGGGGTGGCTGAAGGTGTTGGTCGTGACCATCTCGACCGTGATGCCGGTCTCCTCCAGGGCCGCCTGGAAGCGGTCGAGGATCTTCTCGCGCTCGGCGTCGCTGGAGCCGAAGGGCACCACGTCGTCGTCGTGGAAGGTCACGTGCGCGGCGCCGAGCTCGGCCAGCTTGTGCACGGACTCGACCGGGTCGAGGTCGGGGCGGGAGGCCGAGCCGAACTGGTCCTGGGCCGGCCAGCCCACGGTCCAGAGGCCGAACGAGAACTTGTCCTCACGGGTGGGTGTGCGCGTCATCGCGATGTCTCCGTCGAGCTGGTGCGGGCCGACGCGGGGCTGCGACGGCATTTTGTTGGCGCGATGAACATAAGCGCTCGGAGCCGATAGGGTCAACCCGTGGTCGCCGCCCCGTCACCCGTCCCCGCACCGCTGCCGGCGGGCGCGATGGGGCTCGGGGACGCGTCGGACCACGCCGGGCGCCCGGCGCTCGACGCCGGCCGCGTCGCCCGCCAGGACCGCATGCGCGAGCACAACCTCTCGCTCGCGCTGGCGGAGGTCGTCGGGGCCCGCGAACCCGTCTCCCGGGCGCAGGTCGCCGCCCGGACGGGGCTGTCGCGCGCGGCCGTCAGCGGCCTCGTCGACGTGCTCGTCGCCGCCGGGCTCGTGCGCGAGCTCGCCCCCGTCGCCCTGCCCCGGGCGGGCCGGCCCGCGACCCCGCTGGTCCCCGCGCCGGGCGCGGTCGCCGGGCTCGGCCTGGAGGTGAACGTCGACTACCTCGGCGTGCGCGCGGTCGACCTGGCCGGCTCGGTGCTCGCGGAGCACGTCGAGCACGCGGACCTGTCGGGCTCCGACCCGGCGCAGGTGCTGGAACGGCTGGCCGCGATGGCCACGGACGTGCGCGACGGCCTCGTCGCCACCGGGACGCGCGTCGCCGGTGCCGCGCTCGCGCTGCCGGGCCTCGTCGACCGCGGCGCCGGCGCCGGCGGCCCCCTGCGCGTCGCCCCGAACCTCGGCTGGCGCGACGTCGACCTCGGCCCGTCGTCGCCGCTCGCGGCGCTGGCACCGCTCGTCGCGAACGAGGCGGACCTGGCCGCGCGGGCGGAGGCGCACGAGCGCCGCGGCGACCGGCCACCCAGCTTCTTCTACGTCTCGGGCGAGATCGGCATCGGCGGCGCCACCGTCATCGACGGCGAGCTGCAGGCGGGCCGGCACGGCTGGGCGGGGGAGGTGGGCCACGTCGTCGTCGGCACCGCACCGGACGGCCGGCTGCAGGTGCTGGAGCAGGTGGCGGGCCAGCACGCCCTGCTGCGCGCGGCCGGTCTCCCGACGAGCGCGGGCCTGTCGGAGCTCGAGCGCGTCGCGGCGCAGGGTGCCGCCGGGACGGTGACCGAGGTGGCGTCCGCCCTGCGCGGCGCGGGCCGGGCGCTGGGCGTCGCGCTCGCGGCCGTCGCGCACGTCGCCGACGTCGACGAGGTGGTGCTCGGCGGGACGTTCGCCGCGCTCTTCGACGTCCTCGCGGCCGAGGTGACCGCCACGCTGGCCGAGCTCGTCGTCTTCGACGCGTGGTCGCCCGTCCGGGTCTCCGCCGCGCGCGCCGGCCGGTACGCGGCCCTCACGGGTGGGGCGCTCGCCGTGCTGGCGCAGGTCGTCGCCCGGCCGTCGGCGTGGACGCGGCCGTCCGCCCCCGTCGCGTCCGCGCCCACGGCCACGACGTGATCGGCGGCGGGCTGAGCGTCGTCGTCGCGGTCGACGCGTTCAAGGGCAGCGTCGGCAGCGCGGAGGCCGGAGCGGCGGTGCGGGCGGGCGTCCTGGCCGCCGACCCCGAGGCGGACGTGCACGTCGTCGTCGTGGCCGACGGCGGTGAGGGCACGCTCGAGGCCGTGGCCGCCGCGCGCGGTGGACGACGCGTCCCCGTCGAGACCGTCGACGCCGTCGGCCGCCCGCTGCGCGCGCCCCTGCTCCTGCTCGACGACGGGACGGCCGTCGTCGAGGCCGCCGCCACGATCGGTCTGCCGCGCGTCGGTCCGGTCGACGCGACCGTGCCGCCGCGGGCGTCGTCGTGGGGCGTCGGCGTCCAGGTGGCGCACGCTGTCGCGGCGGGGGCGCGGCGCGTGCTGCTGGGCCTCGGGGGCACGGCCAGCACCGACGGCGGCGCGGGCATGCTCGCCGCTCTGGGCGTGCGGCTGGCACGTGACGCGTCCCCGGGCCGCAACCCGCTGTGGCCCGACGACCGCGCCGGCGCCGCGCTGCTGCTGGACCGGGACCTGCCCGGTCTCGGCGGTGCGGAGCTCGTCGCCCTCACCGACGTGACCAACCCGCTGCTCGGCCCCACGGGCGCCGCCGCGGTGTTCGGGCCGCAGAAGGGGGCCACACCCGAGCAGGTCGCCGTCCTCGACGGTGCCCTGGCCGCCTGGTGCGCCGAGCTCGAGGCCGCGGCGGGCCGGGCGCTGGACGTCCCGGGAGCCGGGGCGGCCGGAGGTCTGGGCGCGGCGGTGCTGGCCCTCGGCGGACGGCTTGAGCCCGGCTTCGCGGCCCTCGCCGACCTCGGCGGGCTCGACGGGGCCCTCGCGGGTGCCGACCTCGTCCTCACCGGCGAGGGCAGCCTCGACGCGCAGACGGCCGCCGGCAAGGCGCCGGCCGGGGTGGCCCGGCGGGCACGCGCGGCGGGGGCGCTCGTCGTCGGGCTCGCGGGCCTCGTCGTGCACCCCCTCGGACCGACCGGCGCGCTGTTCGACGCCGTCCTGCCGGTCCACCCCCGCCCGCTCGCGCTCGTCGAGGCCCTCGACCCGGCGACGACCCTCGCGCACCTGCGCACGACGGCGGAGCAGGTCACCCGGCTCGTGCGGGCGGCACTGCTCAGCCGGTGATGGCGTCGTCCGTGGCCGTCTCGAGCAGGAACTCCCGGACCATCGCGCCGACCTGGTCCTCCTCGATGAGGAAGCCGTCGTGCCCGAACTCCGAGCGGATGGTCCGGACCGGCCCGGCCCCGGGGATGCCCGCCGCGATCCGCTCGGACTGCGCCGGCAGGAAGAGCCGGTCGGTGTCGACGGCGACGACGAGGGCCCGCGCGGTGACCGACGCCAGCGCCGCCTCGACGCCACCGCGGTCGCGGCCGAGGTCGTGCGTCACCATCGTCTCGGTGAAGCGCACGTAGGTGTTGGCGTCGAACCGGCGGGCCAGCTTGTCGCCGTGGTGGTCCAGGTAGGACTGCACGGCGTAGCGGCCGCCGGCCAGCGGCTCCTCGGCGCCCTGGGGGATGCGGCCGAAGCGCTCGTCGAGCTCCCGCGCGCTGCGGTAGGTCTGGTGCGCGATCTGCCGGGCGATGCCGAGCCCCACGTGCGGGCCCTCGCCGTCGGGCGCGTCGTAGTAGTCCCCGCCGCGGAAGCGCGGGTCGGCGCGGATGGCCGCGAGCTGGGTGTGGAACGACGCGATCTGGTCGCCGGAGGTCTGCGCGCTCGTCGCGATCGCTGCCAGCGCCCGCACCCGCGCCGGGGCCGTCACGGCCCACTCGAGCACCCGCAGCCCGCCCATCGACGCCCCGACGACGAGGTGCCACGCGTCGATCCCCAGCAGGTCGGCGAGCCGGACCTCGGCCTCGACCTGGTCGCGGACCGTCAGCTGCGGGAACCGGCCGCCCCACGGCCGGCCGTCGGGCGCCGTGGACGCGGGACCCGTCGACCCCTGGCACCCGCCCAGGGCGTTGGGGGCGACGACGAAGTACCGGTCGGTGTCGATGGGCGCGCCGGGACCTACCATCGACTGCCACCAGCCCGGCGTCGGGTGCCCGGGGCCGGCGGGGCCCGTCACGTGGGAGTCCCCGGTCAGGGCGTGCAGCACCAGCACCGCGTTGTCGCGCGCCGCGTTCAGCGTCCCCCACGTCTCGTAGGCCAGGCGCACGGCCGGCAGCCGCCCGCCCGCCTCGAGCCGGAAGGGCCCGAGGTCCGCGAACCGCCGCCGGCCCACCGGGTCGCCGTCCCGCCACGCCGCGCTCGCGGGCACGGGCGGGCGCTCGGGCAGGGGCGTCCGGCTCGCCGCGGGCGCCGCCGCCCGGGGCAGGGCGGCGGCGACGTCGGGGTGCTGGTGCTGCACCAGATCAGGCACCGGATCGGGCACGGGCTCAGGCGCCCTTGGCCGCGCGGAAGCCGGCGTCGAGGTCGGCCAGGATGTCGTCGATCCCCTCCAGGCCGACGGCCAGGCGCACGAGGCCGGGCGTCACGCCCGACAGCGCCTGCTGCTCCGGCGTGAGCTGGGAGTGCGTCGTCGACGCGGGGTGGATGACGAGCGAGCGCACGTCGCCGATGTTCGCGACGTTCGAGTGCAGCTCGAGCGCCGAGACGAAGGCCTTCCCGGCCTCCGCGCCGCCGTCGAGCTCGAAGGCCAGCACCGCACCGGCGCCGCGGGGGGCGTACTTGAGCTGGTTGGCGTGCCAGGGGGAGGACTCGAGGCCCGAGTAGAAGACGTGCCGCACCTCGTCGCGCGCCTCGAGCCACTCCGCTACCTTCTGCGCGTTCGCGACGTGGCGCTCCACGCGCAGCGACAGCGTCTCGACGCCCTGCGCGATGAGGAACGCGTTGAACGGGCTGATGGCGGCGCCGTAGTCGCGCAGCCCCTGCACGCGGGCCTTGAGGATGAAGGAGAGGTTGACGCCGAAGGCCCCGCCGACGCCGAGGTCACGGGCGAACACGAGCCCGTTGTACGAGGGGTCCGGCTGGTTGAACCCGGGGAACTTCTCGGGGTCCTGCGCGAAGTCGAAGGTCCCGCCGTCGACGAGCACGCCGCCGATCGCCGAGCCGTGCCCGCCGAGGTACTTCGTCGCCGAGTGCACGACGACGTCGGCGCCCCACGCGAGCGGGTTGACGAGGTACGGCGTCGCGACGGTGTTGTCCACGACGAGCGGGACCCCGGCCGCGTGCGCGATCCCCGCGACCGTCTCGATGTCGAGCACGTCGGACTTCGGGTTGGGGATCGTCTCGGCGAAGAACAGCTTCGTGTTCGGGCGGACGGCGTCGCGCCACTGCTGCGGGTCGTGCGGGTCTTCGACGAACGTCGTCGTGATGCCGAGCTTCGGCAGGGAGTGCTTGAGCAGGTTGTACGTCCCGCCGTACAGCGAGGAGGAGGCGACGAGGTGGTCGCCCGCCTCGGCGATCGTGAGGATCGCGAGCGTCTCCGCCGCCTGGCCGGAGGCGACGAGCAGGCCGCCGACGCCGCCCTCGAGCGAGGCGATGCGGTCCTCGACGACCGCCTGCGTCGGGTTGGTGATGCGCGTGTAGATCGGGCCGAGCTCCTTCAGCGCGAACCGGTCCGCCGCCTGCTGCGCGCTGTCGAAGACGAAGGACGTCGTCTGGTAGATCGGCAGGGCGCGGGCGCCGGTGGCGGCGTCCGGCACCTGGCCGGCGTGGATCTGACGGGTCTCGAAGCTCCAGCTGTCGCTCATGGGGTGTCTCCTCGTACGTCGCTCGGGGGTCGACGGGTGCCGAGGGCTGCTCGCGCCGCGGTCACCCGGTCAGGCTCGGGTGGGGCGCACGGTGGGGCCGTCGGGCCCCGGTCCCTCTCGGCGGCCGTGCCGGCGGGGTGGCGGGGTCCGGGCGTGCCGAACGTGCGCAGGGTCAGCGGCACATTCGACAGGTCATGCGGCGAGGCTAGGGGCGGCGCCCTCGGACGACGAGAGCGGGTCCGCCATCCGGACGCCTGTCCGCTGCGTGAGATGGCGCGGGGATGCCCGTCGCGTCCCGAACGCTCACGACGGGGCACCCGCCCGCCGATGGGAAGCACAACGGTGTGACTTCTGGGACTCGTGTGACTGGTGTTCCCCCTGGGGCGACGAGCAGGTACGGTCGCCGGGGCGCCGGCGACGGGCGGCGGGTCCGGCAGCGGTGCGAGGACGGGGAGCAGGGATGACGGCACGACGACGCGGGACCGGGACGGGACCGCGCCCGAGGGGGGCTGCGGTGCTCGTCGCCGCGCTCACCACGGCGCTCACCGCCGGACTCGCCGCGGGGGTGGCGCCCGCGGTCGCCGCACCCAGCCCCGGCCCCGTGACGGACGACGACGTGCGCGCGGCGCAGCGGGCCGTGCAGGCGGCGGCCGGCTCCGTGGCGGCCATGGAGGTCCGGCTCGCGGAGCTCTCCCAGGTGAGCGAGACCGCCGGCCGGCAGGTCGAGACCGCTGCCGAGGACTACGCCGGCGCGACGGCGGCGCGCGACGCCGCGGTCGCCGGTGCGGCCGCCGCGCAGGAGCGGTCGGCCACGGCGTCGGCCCGGGCTGAGGAGTCGCGCCGGGCGCTGGTCGCCATCGCCCGCGAGATGTCGCGGTCCGGCGGCGGGACCGAGCTGCTCCAGGCGCTCGTGTCCGCGGAGGACTTCGCCGAGGTCGCGGCCAAGAGCTCGGCCCTCACGCACGTGAGCGGCAAGGCCGACGAGGCGGTGCAGGAGTACCGGGCGGCGGGTCTCGTCGCCGGCACCCTGCAGACCCGCGCGGAGGCCGCGGCACGTCAGGCCGAGGAGGCGACGGTCGCCGCGCAGGACGCGCTGGCGGCGGCCGAGGACGCGCAGCGGGACGCCGAGCGGGCCGTCGCCGCCGCGGACACCGAGCGCGACGCGCTGCTCGTCCAGCTCGCCGCCGCGCAGCAGACCAGCGTCGAGGTCCAGCGGGAGCGCCAGGCGCAGATCGAGGCCGAGCGCCAGGCGCGCGCCGAGGCGGCCGCGCAGGCCCAGCGGCTCGCCGCCGCCCAGCAGGAGGCCGCCCGTCAGGCCGCCGCCGCCGCGGCACCTGCCGCGTCCGCGCCCCGCCCTGCCGCCGCGCCGGCAGCGGCAGCACCGGCGGCAGCACCGGCACCGGCACCGGCGGCAGCACCGGCACCGGCACCGGCAGCAGCGCCGGCAGCAGCGCCGCCCGCGGCCGCCGCACCGGCTCCCGCGCCGGCACCGGCACCTGCGCCTGCCCCGGCGCCTGCTCCCGCGCCGGCGCCTGCTCCCGCACCCGCACCCGCCCCGTCGCCCGGTACGGGTCTCCTCGGGACCGGCAGCGCCCGCGGCTCGGCCGCCCAGGGCCAGGCCGCGGTCGAGGCCGCGAAGACCAAGATCGGCGTCCCGTACCTCTGGGGCGGCACGGGGCCGAGCGGGTACGACTGCTCGGGTCTCACCGGCTTCGCGTGGTCGTCGGCGGGGCTGGGGCTCTCCCGCACGTCGCGGCAGCAGTACCTGCAGGTGAAGAAGATCTCCTACGCCGACATGCGGCCCGGCGACCTCGTCTTCTGGGGCACGAACCCGGACGACCCGCAGTCCATCCACCACGTCGCCATGTACGCCGGGGGTGGCCAGATCATCGAGGCCGCCCGTCCCGGCACGCTCGTGCGCATCGTCTCCATGCGCTGGTCGGGGACGATGCCCTACGCCGGCCGGCCCTGACGACCGCGGGGACGACGCAGGCCCGGCCCCTCCGTGCGGAGGGACCGGGCCTGCGTGGTGCTCGGAGCGGGGCGAGCCGGGGCGTCAGTGCCCCTCAATGCCCCTCAGTGCCCCTCAGTGCCCCTCGTACCCCGCGTCGATGGCCCGCTGGCGGGAGCGCTCGATCTCGGCCTCCGCCTCGGTGCGGCCGGTCCAGTAGGCGCCCTCGACGGACTTGCCCGGCTCCAGGTCCTTGTAGACCTCGAAGAAGTGCTGGATCTCCAGGCGGTGGAAGTCGGACACGTCGTCGATGTCCTGCCGCCACGCCGCCCGCTGGTCACCGGTGGGGACGCAGAGGACCTTGTCGTCGCCGCCCGCCTCGTCGCGCATGCGGAACATGCCCAGCGCGCGGCACCGGATGAGGCAGCCGGGGAAGGTCGGCTCCTCCAGCAGGACCAGGGCGTCGAGCGGGTCGCCGTCCTCGCCGAGGGTCCCCTCGATGAACCCGTAGTCGTCGGGGTAGCGCGTCGAGGTGAACAGCATCCGGTCCAGACGGATCCGCCCGGTCGCGTGGTCGACCTCGTACTTGTTGCGCTGACCCTTGGGGATCTCGATCGTGACGTCGAACTCCACGGGCTCTCCTGTCGCTGGCGCACCCGCCCCTGGGGCGGCGCGTCGTCTCGTCGCGGCGCACGGGTCGGGTGCGCACCGGGCCCGACAGTAGTCTCATCGGGCGTCCGGGTGCAGCGACCGGTGGGGTGAGGTGTCCTCGACATGCACGAGGACGTGCGGGAGGTGGCGGTGGGACGACGGGCGCGGGCGCTCGGCGGCGGCGTGCTCGTCGTCGTGCTGGCCGCGGGTGCCTACGGGGTCGCCGACGCGGTCGACGTCGTGCCCGGGGTGCTCACGCTCGCGCCGGTGCCGTCGCCCCCGCCGCCGGACCCCACCGCACCTGGCGCGGTGGTCCCCGACGCGCTGCCCGCGGTCCTGCCCGACCTCGACGCCACCGCGCCCGTTCCCGCGGTCGCGGCGCTCCAGGCGCAGGTCGACGCGCTCGTCACCGACCCGCGCCTGGGTCCGTCCGTCGGCGTGGTCGTCGCGGACGCGGCCACGGGCCAGGACCTCGCCGTCGCCGACCCGGGGACGGCACGCATCCCCGCCTCGACGCAGAAGCTGCTGACCGCCGTGGCGGCGCTGTCCGTGCTCGACCCCGCCTCGACGACGACCACGTCCGTCGTCCGCGGCGACGGCGACACCCTCGTGCTCGTCGGCGGCGGCGACATGATGCTCGCCGCCGGTGCGGGCGACCCCACGGCCGTCGAGGGGCACGCGGGCCTCGGCGACCTGGCCGACCAGGTGGCCCGCGCCCTCACCCTGGCCGGCACGACGACCGTGCGCCTGGCCGTCGACGACGACCTCTTCGCCGGCCCGACCGTCAACGCCGCCTGGGGCCCCGCGGACGTGGCCGCCGGGTACGCCGCGCCGGTGACCGCGCTGGCGGTGGACACCGCCCGCCTCACCGACGCCGAGTACGCGCCCCGCTCGCCCGACCCGTCGCTGGCGGCCGGCCGCGTCCTGGCCGAGCGCCTGGCCGAGCGCGGCATCACCGTGACGGGCCCGCCCACGCGGGCGGCCGCTCCCGACGGCGCACCCGTCCTGGGGGAGGTGGCGTCCGCGCCGCTCGCCGACGTCGTGCACCACTTCCTCGACACCTCGGACAACACGATCACCGAGGTCGTGGCGCGGCAGGTGGCCCTCCAGCAGGGGCTGCCGGCGTCGTTCGAGGGGTCCACGCAGGCCGTGCTGCGCGTGCTGGCGGGGCTCGGCGTCGACGTGGGCACCGCGCGGCTCGTCGACGCGAGCGGCCTGGCGGCGGGCTCGGCGCTGTCGGCGCGGCTCCTGTCGGACCTGCTCCTGCACGTCCTGGGCAGCCCCGACCTGCGGGAGGTCGCCACCGGCATGCCGGTGGCGGGCCTCACGGGGACGCTGGCGGACCGGTACCGGACGTCGGAGGCGCGCGGGCTCGTGCGCGCGAAGACCGGCAGCCTGCCCGACGTGACCGCCCTGGCCGGGACGGTGGTGGACGACGACGGCCGCCTGCTCGTGTTCGCCGTCCTCGCGGACCGCACGCCCGGCGCGGGCCAGCTGCCGCCGCGCGCGGCGATCGACGTGTTCGTCGGCGGCCTCGCCGGCTGCGGCTGCTCCTGAGACCTGCGCGCCCCCGTCCGCCGCTCCCCGGCGGTCGTGCCCTGCGGCCCGGGCACTAGCGTGGGCGCGTGCCGGACACCCGCGACCCCGTGGACTGGGACGCCGCCGCGCGCCTGGCGGGCCGGCTCGCGCCGCGGGGCCCCGCCGCGGGACGGGCGGAGCTCGTCGACCTCGTGGCCGAGCTGCGGGACGCCGCCGCCCGGGCGGCCGGGCACGTCGCGCTCCTGGCGCACCTGCAGCCCGCGGACGGCCGGCCCCCGCGCGCCGCGGCGACCGTGCACGTCGTCGACCGGCCCCGGTGGGCGGAGGCGAACGTCGGCACCTTCGCGGCCCTGAGCGCGCCGCTCACGGACGCCCTCGTGCGGTCCGCGCAGGACCGGGGTCGCCGGACGCCGCGGGTGACCGCCGCGGCGCGCGCGGCCGGGGCCGCGCAGCTCGGTGGCCTGCTGGCGCTGCTCTCGAGCAAGGTCCTGGGCCAGTTCGACCCGTTCGGCGCGCCCGCGGGCGCCCCGGGCCGGCTGCTCCTCGTCGCCCCCAACGTCCTGGCCACCGAGCGGGCGCTGCGCGTGCACGCCGCGGACTTCCGGCTGTGGGTGAGCCTGCACGAGCAGACGCACGCCCTGCAGTTCGCCGCCGCGCCGTGGCTGGCCGGGCACCTGCGGGAGCGGGTGGTCGAGCTGGGCACGGGGCTCGCGGGGCGGCTGCGTCCCGCCGGTGACGAGACCGGCGACGAGGGCGTCGACGAGGGCGGCGACGGATCCGGCCACGGGGGCGCGCGCGGCGCCGTGCCCGGCGACGACGACGAGGGCGGCCTCGCGGACCTGCTGCGCGGCGCCGTGCGGGCCGCCCGCGGCGGGCCGGGGTCGGCGGGCCTGCTGGAGCTCCTGCCGGCGCCGCAGCGCCGGGCCGCGGAGGAGGTGACGGCGGTGATGTCCCTGCTCGAAGGGCACGCCGACGTCACGATGGACCAGGTGGGCGCCGACGTGGTGCCGACCGTGCGCACCATCCGCCGGCGCTTCGAGGCGCGCCGCGACGCCGCCGCGTCCGCGGGCGGCCCGGCCGGGCTCCTGCGGCGCCTGCTCGGCCTCGACGCCAAGCTCGCGCAGTACCGGGACGGGGCCCGCTTCGTCCGCGGCGTGCGCCGGCGTGCCGGTGCCCGCGGGCTCGACCCGGTCTGGGCCGACGCCGCCCACCTGCCCACGCCCGCCGAGCTGGCCGACCCGCGCGCCTGGGTGCGCCGGGTCCACGGCTGACGCGGCCGGGCACGGGCGGGTCGGCACGGGTCGGGCGGGGACCGGGTGGCAGGTCCGGCACCGGTGGTGGCCGCCGTCCGCCGCGCGGTGCGCGCCGCGACGGCCGACGTCCCGGCGGGGGCCACCGTGCTCGTCGCGTGCTCCGGCGGGCCCGACTCCCTCGCGCTCGCGGCGGGAGCGGCGTTCGTCGGGCCGCGGGCGGGCTGGCGGGCGGGCGCGGTCGTCGTCGACCACGGGCTGCAGCAGGGGTCGGCCGACGTGGCCGCCGCGGCGGCGGCGGCCTGCCAGGGGCTCGGGCTGGACCCCGTCGAGGTCGCCGCCGTGGACGCGCGCGGGCCGGGCGGGCCCGAGGGCGCGGCGCGCGCGGCGCGGTACGCCGCCCTGGCGGACGCCGCCCGGCGGCACGGCGCCGCGGCCGTGCTCCTCGGGCACACCCGGGACGACCAGGCCGAGTCGGTGCTGCTCGCCCTGGCCCGGGGGTCGGGGCCGCGGTCGGCCGCCGGGATGGCCGCGCGGCGCGGGGCTCTGCGGCGCCCGCTCCTGGACCTCCCGCGTGCGACGACGCTCGCGGCCTGCGACGCGCTCGGGCTGGTGCCGTGGCACGACCCGACGAACGCGCCGGGCCCCGCGGCGCCGCTGCGGTCCCGGGTGCGCGGCGAGGTCCTGCCGCTGCTCGAGGAGGTGCTGGGCCCGGGGGTCGCCGCCGCGCTGGCCCGCGGGGCCGACCTCGCGCGCGAGCAGGCCGACGCGCTGGACGCCCTGGCGGCGGACCTGCTCGTCGCCGCAGCCGCCCCGGCCGCCCCGGACGGCGCCTCGTCGGGACCCGACGCGACGGCCCCGGCGACCGCGCCGACGGGCGGGCTCGACGCCGACGTCCTGGCCGCGGCCCACGCCGGGGTCCGGCGGGCGGCGCTGCGGGTGGCGGCGCTGGGCGCGGGCTGCCCCGCCGGCGCCCTCACCCGCGCGCACGTGCTCGCGCTCGACGACCTCGTCGTCGCCTGGCACGGCCAGGGGCCGGTCGCGCTGCCGGGCCGCGTGGTGGCCGCCCGCCGCTGTGGCAGGCTCTTCCTCGACCCGTCGCCCCCCTCGGGGACGGGCGTGCCGACCGGGAGGGGAGTCGTCGGGTGACACCGGAGCAGATGGGGGAGGACCTGCAGGAGGTCCTGCTCACGGAGGAGCAGCTGCACGGTCGCCTGGCCGAGATGGCCGCCCGGATCGACGCGGACTACGCGGGCCGCGACCTGCTGCTCGTCGGCGTCCTCAAGGGGGCCGTCATGGTCATGGCGGACCTGGCCCGGCGGATCTCGCTGCCGGTGCAGATGGACTGGATGGCCGTCTCGTCCTACGGGTCGGGCACGAAGTCGTCGGGGGTCGTCCGGATCCTCAAGGACCTCGACACGGACCTGCACGGGCGCGACGTGCTCATCGTCGAGGACATCATCGACTCGGGCCTGACGCTGTCCTGGCTCCTGTCGAACCTGCGCTCGCGCGGGGCGGCCAGCGTCGAGATCGCGACGATGCTGCGCAAGCCCGACGCGGCGAAGGTCGAGGTCGACGTGCGGTACGTCGGGTTCGACATCCCCAACGAGTTCGTCGTCGGGTACGGGCTGGACTACGCCGAGCGCTACCGCAACCTGCCCTGCGTCGGCACGCTCGCGCCGCACGTCTACGGCGGCTGACGCGCCCGGCGGGACCGCGGTCCGCCGGGCCGGCGCCGGCCGCTGTGCCCTCGGCGAACACCCAGGGAACCACCAGCGTCGCCGTGTACCTTCGGCTGAGATCGCCACACGTCCGACGCGCGCACCCGTGAGCAGCAGCGACAGCACCGCAGCCGCAGGCGACGACGTCCCAGCACCGGGGAGGGAACGAGGGGCACCGCCCCGACGCCCATGAATGTCAAGAAGCTCGCCCGCGGACCCGTGCTCTGGGTCGTCCTCGCCGTCGTGGCGATCCTCATCGGGGTCAGCCTGCTCAACCAGCCGACGGTCCAGCGCATCGACACGTCGGACGGCCTGGCGCTGCTCGGCGGTGACACGGTCACGGCCGCCCGCGTCACCGAGGGCGCCCAGCGCGTGGACCTCACGCTGTCCGAGCCGTTCGTCAAGGGCGAGCAGGACTACGGCGAGTCCGTGCAGTTCTACTACGTGACGCCCCTCGGGGAGGACGTGCGGGACGCGCTCGTCGCCGCCGACCTCGAGGACGGGTACGACTCCTCGGTCCCGCAGTCCTCCTGGTGGGGCAGCCTGCTCGGGATCCTGCTGCCCGTGCTGCTCCTGGTCGGCTTCTTCTGGCTGATCATGTCGAACATGCAGGGCGGCGGCAGCCGCGTCATGAGCTTCGGCAAGTCGCGCGCCAAGCTCGTGAGCAAGGAGTCGCCGCAGGTCACCTTCGCCGACGTCGCCGGCGTCGACGAGGCGCTGGAGGAGCTCCAGGAGATCAAGGAGTTCCTCTCCGAGCCCGCGAAGTTCCAGGCCGTGGGCGCCAAGATCCCCAAGGGCGTGCTGCTGTACGGCCCGCCCGGCACCGGCAAGACCCTGCTCGCCCGCGCGGTCGCGGGGGAGGCGGGCGTGCCGTTCTACTCCATCTCGGGCTCGGACTTCGTCGAGATGTTCGTCGGCGTCGGCGCCAGCCGCGTGCGCGACCTGTTCAACCAGGCCAAGGAGAACGCCCCGGCGATCATCTTCGTCGACGAGATCGACGCGGTCGGCCGCCACCGCGGCGCCGGCATGGGCGGTGGGCACGACGAGCGGGAGCAGACGCTCAACCAGATGCTCGTCGAGATGGACGGGTTCGACGTCAAGACGAACGTCATCCTCATCGCCGCCACGAACCGGCCCGACATCCTCGACCCGGCCCTGCTGCGGCCCGGGCGGTTCGACCGCCAGGTCGCGGTGGAGCCGCCGGACCTCAAGGGCCGCGAGCGGATCCTGGCCGTGCACTCCCAGGGCAAGCCGATGGCGCCGGGCGTCGACCTGGCGACCGTCGCGCGTCGCACCCCCGGGTTCTCCGGGGCGGACCTGGCCAACGTCCTCAACGAGGCGGCCCTGCTCACCGCGCGCCGCGGCGCCACGCAGATCACGGACGAGGCGCTGGACGAGGCGATCGACCGCGTCATCGCCGGACCGCAGAAGCGCACGCGGGTGATGAACCCCAAGGAGGTGAAGATCACCGCCTACCACGAGGGTGGGCACGCGCTGGTCGCCGCCGCCCTGCGGTACACCGACCCCGTCACGAAGGTGACGATCCTGCCGCGCGGCCGGGCCCTCGGCTACACGATGGTCATGCCGACGGAGGACAAGTACTCGACGACGCGCAACGAGCTGCTGGACCAGCTCGCGTACGCCATGGGCGGGCGCGTCGCGGAGGAGCTCGTCTTCCACGACCCGACGACGGGCGCGAGCAACGACATCGAGAAGGCGACGAGCACCGCCCGCAAGATGGTCACGCAGTTCGGCATGAGCGCCCGCGTCGGGGCCATCCAGCTCGGCCAGGCGTCCGGCGAGGTCTTCATGGGCCGCGACATGGGCCACGGCCGGGAGTACTCGGAGTCCGTCGCCGCCACGATCGACGCCGAGGTGCGCCAGCTCATCGAGCACGCGCACGACGAGGCGTGGGAGATCCTCACGGAGTACCGCGACGTGCTCGACCACCTCGTGCTCGAGCTGCTCGAGAAGGAGACCCTCAACGCCGAGCAGCTCGTCGAGGTGTTCCGGCCGATCACCAAGCGCCCGCCGCGCGAGGTCTGGCTGTCCAGCGAGCTGCGGCACGTGTCCGACCGCCCCCCGGTCATGACGCCGGCCGAGACCGCCGCGCTCAACGGCCACGCGGTCATCCCCCAGGACGAGGCCGCGGCCGCCAAGCCCGAGCACCCCGCCGTCGGGGCGGTGGAGCTCCCGCCGGACCAGGCGCCGGGCCGATGAGCACGGGCACCGACATGAGCACGGGTACGAGCACGGGCACGGACGTGACGACGGACGCGGACACGCACCTCGACGGGCTGGACGTCCCCGGCGCGGGCGCTGCGCACGCCCTCACGCCGCTGGTGGCCTCGGGCCGCGCGACGGGGGAGTACGACGCGGCACGCGCGGAGGCGGCCGTCCGCGAGCTGCTGGCCGCGGTGGGCGAGGACCCGGACCGCGAGGGGCTGCGGGACACCCCGGCGCGGGTCGCCCGGGCGTACCGGGAGATCTTCGCGGGGCTCTACATGGACCCGCGCGAGGCGCTCACCACGACGTTCGACATCGGGCACCAGGAGATGGTGCTCGTGCGCGACATCGAGGTGTACTCCACCTGCGAGCACCACCTCGTGCCCTTCCACGGCGTCGCGCACGTCGGCTACATCCCCGGTCAGGACGGGCGGGTGACCGGGCTGTCGAAGCTGGCCCGCCTCGTCGACGTGTACGCGCGGCGCCCGCAGGTGCAGGAGCGGCTGACGGCGCAGGTCGCGGACGCTCTGGTGGACATCCTCGACCCCAGCGGCGTCATCGTGGTCGTCGAGTGCGAGCACCTGTGCATGTCGATGCGGGGGGTGCGCAAGCCGGGCTCCCGGACGATGACGTCGGCGGTGCGCGGTCAGCTCCGCGACCCGGCCACCCGCGCGGAGGCGATGAGCCTGGTCGTGGGGCGCTGACCGTAGGCTCTGGCCCGTGACCGACCCCCTGCCCGAGCCGCTGCGCGCCGCGGGCCGCACGCTGGTCATGGGCGTCGTGAACGTCACCCCCGACTCGTTCTCCGACGGCGGGCTGTGGCTGCGGCCGCAGGAGGCCGTCTCGCACGGGCTGCGGCTGCTCGACGAGGGCGCCGACCTGCTGGACGTCGGCGGGGAGTCCACGCGCCCGGGGGCGGCCCGGGTGAGCGAGGCCGAGGAGCTCGCCCGCGTCCTGCCGGTCGTCGAGGCGCTGGCCGGGCGCGGGGCGACGGTGTCGGTCGACACGACGCGTGCCGCCGTCGCGGCGGCGGCCCTCGAGCGGGGCGCGACGCTGGTCAACGACGTGTCCGGCGGGCTGGCCGACCCCGCGATGGCGGGCCTCGTCGCCTCCGCGGGGTGCGCCTACGTCGTCATGCACTGGCGCGGGCACGCGGACGTCATGGACGCGCGCGCCCGGTACGACGACGTCGTCGCCGACGTCCGCGCCGAGCTCGGGGAGCGCGTCGCCGCGCTGACGGCCGCGGGCGTGCGACGCGAGCAGCTCGTCATGGACCCCGGGCTGGGCTTCGCCAAGCCGGGCAGCGCGAACTGGCCGCTGCTGGCGGCGCTGCCGTCGTTCGTCGCCGACGGCCTGCCGGTGCTCGTCGGCGCCAGCCGCAAGCGGTTCCTGGGGCACCTGCTGGCGGGGCCGGACGGCGTGCCCGCGCCGCCGCTGCACCGCGACGCCGCGACCGCCGCCGTCAGCGCCCTGGCCGCCGCGGCCGGCGCGTGGGCGGTCCGGGTCCACGACGTGCGGGCGTCGGCCGACGCCGTCCGCGTGGCCGCCGCCCTCACGGGTGCGCGGCGGAGGGAGGAGCCGTGACGCACGGGCCGGTGCTGGACCCCGCGGGCCGCCCGCTCGACCAGATCCGCCTCACGGGCGTGTCCGCGACGGGCCACCACGGCGTGTTCGACCACGAGCGGCGCGACGGCCAGACGTTCGTCGCCGACGTCGTCGTCCACCTCGACACGCGGCCGGCCGCCCGCGGCGACGCCCTGGCCGCCACCGTGCACTACGGCGAGCTCGCGCAGGCCGTCTCCGACGTGCTCACGGGCTCGCCGGCGGACCTCATCGAGACCGTGGCGGAGCGCATCGCCGCCGTGGCGCTCGCGCACCCGGCGGCCGTCGCGGTCGACGTCGCGGTGCACAAGCCCTCCGCCCCGATCCCCGTGCCGTTCGACGACGTCGTCGTCGCGGTACGTCGCGACCGCGTGCTCGCGCCCCCGGTCGTCCCGGCGGGTGACCTGGTGCCCCCGCCCGAGGCGGACCCCCTGCCGGAGCCCGTGCCGGACGCGGCGCCGCAGACGGTGCCGGACCCGCTGCCGGACCCGCTGCCGGACGCGCTGCCGGATCCGCTGCTGCCGGAGCCCGTCACGCTCGTGGCGACCGACGTGCACGCCGTCGACCACCCCGACCGGCCCGACGGCGGTCCCCTGCGCGCCGACGACGCGGACGACGACGCCGTCGTCGAGGCGGAGGTCGTCGAGGACGCCCTGGACCGGCGGCCGGCGGAGCCCGTGGACGTCGTGCTCGCCATCGGCGCCAACCTCGGCGCGGCCCAGGAGACGCTGCGCCAGGCGGTCGCGGACCTCGACGCCGTGCCGGGTCTGGAGGTCCTGGAGGTGTCGCCCCTCGCGCGGACCGCGGCCGTCGGCGGCCCGGAGCAGCCGGACTACCTCAACGCGGTGCTGCTGGGCCGCACCACGCTGGCCCCGCGCGAGCTGCTGCACGCCGTCCAGCGCGTCGAGCAGGGCCACGGCCGCGTCCGGCTCGAGCGCTGGGGGCCCCGCACCCTCGACGTCGACGTCGTCGCCTACGGCACCGTCGTCGCCGCCACCGACGACCTGGAGCTCCCGCACCCCCGGGCCCACCAGCGCGCGTTCGTGCTGGCCCCCTGGGCGCAGGTGGACCCGCACGCGGTGCTGCCGGGGCTGGGCGGCGGACCCGTCGCCGCCCTGGCCGCGACGGCGCCCGACCGCGCCGGCGTGCGTTGGATGGCGCTGGACTGGCTCACCTCGCCCGTCACGGTGGTCCCGCCGCCCGCACCCGGGGAGGGCTGATGCAGCGCACGCGGTGGACGGCCCTGCTGGGCGCCGCCGTCGGCACCGGGCTGCTCGCGTGGTTCGTCGTGCGCGGCGTCGAGGGGCGCGGCGGCACGATGCCCGAGGTCCCCTGGCTCGTCGCGGTCCTGGAGGCGGTGCTCGCCGCCCTCGTGCTCGGGCAGGCGTGGGGCGTGCGGCAGTACGTGCGCGGCAAGCGGCCGGGGCTGTCGGGGCTGCGCGCGGCGCGGACGCTCGTGCTGGCCAAGGCCGCGGCCTGGTCGGGGTCGCTGCTGCTGGGCTGGTACGGCGGCCAGGCGGCCCGCGCGCTGGCCGAGGTCGAGCTGGGCACGAACGCCGCGCGCGCCGCGTCCGCCGGCGGGGCGGCCGGCGGCGCGCTGCTGCTCGTCGTCGCCGGGCTCCTGGGGGAGTGGTTCTGCCGCGTCCCGCCGCAGGACGACGACGAGGACCACGGCCCCGGCGCGCGGGCCGTGCCGGAACCCCCGCCCGTCGCGCCGTGACGGGGCCGGCCCCACAGGTCCCGCCGGACGGGCGCCGCTCGGTGCGAGGATGACCGCATGACCACCGACGAGGGCGCCGTCCGGTACGCGCAGCCCGCCGGCCCGTTCGACCCCGCGGCGGTGACCTGGACCCCGGTGTCCCCGCGGCTCGCCGGAGCCCGCTGCACGGCGATCGCCCTGACGCTGCTCGTGCCGCTGGCGGCGACCGTGCTCGTCGCCGTCCTCACCGCGCCGTGGGTCTGGGTGTTCCCCGCCGCGCTCGTCGCGCTGCTCCTCTGGGCGCTGTGGCTGGTCCCGCGGCAGGTGCGGGCGCTGCAGTACGCCGAGCGGGACGACGACCTGCTCATCCGCCGCGGCATCCTCTTCCGGCAGCTCGTCGTCGTGCCGTACGGGCGGATGCAGTACGTCGACGTGTCCGCCGGCCCGCTCGCGCGGCGCTTCGGCATCGCGTCGGTGCAGCTGCACACCGCGTCCGTCGGGACGAACGCGTCGATCGACGGGCTGCCGCCGCAGGAGGCGGCGCGGCTGCGGGACCGCCTGGCCTCGCGCGGTGAGGCCAGGCTGGCGGGCCTGTGAGCGCCGCGCCGGACCCGACGACGCCGGACCCCACCACGCCGGACTCCGTGACCTCGGACCTCGCGACGCCGGACCTCCCGTCGCCGGCCCCTGATGGTCCCGTCGCGCCCGTCACGCCCGAGGCCGTCGGGGAGGAGGCCTACGCCTGGCGACGCATGCACCCCGTGACGCCGGTCGTGCGGGGGTGGCGGGTGGTCGTCGGCGTGCTCGCGGTGGCGGTGTTCCAGCTCGACTCCTTCGTGGACCTCGTCGTCGAGCTCGGCGCCCGCGCGTGGCTCGTCGGGCTGGGGCTGCTGCTCGTCGTCGGCGTGATCGGGTTCGCCTCCTCGGTGCTGGCGTGGCGGATGACTCGGTTCGCCGTGACCGACGAGGCCGTCCACCTGCGGCAGGGCGTGGTCTTCCGGCAGCAGCGGCAGGCGCGGCTGGACCGCCTGCAGGCCGTCGACCTCGTGCAGCCCCTGCTCGCGCGGCTGCTGGGGCTGGCGGAGCTGCGCCTCGACGTCGCCGGCGGCACCGGGTCGTCGGTCGCGCTCGCGTTCCTGCGCGAGGCGGAGGCGGAGGACCTGCGCGTGGAGCTGCTCGCGCTGGCCGCCGGCCGTCAGCGCCCCGGCACCGGCCCCCTCCCGGCGGACGCCCCGCTCGCCCGCACCCTCACGACCGGCGACGAGGGCGCGCCCCCCGCCGTGGGGCCGGCCGGCACGCAGGACCGCCCGCACGGCGGTACCTCGCACGGCGCCCACGACGGGACGGACGCCCCTGCGCCGGCCGTGCCCGCCGCCGCGCCGGTCGGCGTCGGCGACGGCCGCTTCACCGCCTCCCCGGAGCAGCAGGTCTACGAGGTCCCCGCGGGCCGTGTGCTGCTGTCGGTGGTGCGCTCCTCCGCGCTGGTCTGGCCGCTCGTCGCCGTGGCCGGCGTGACCGTGCCGGCGGTCCTGTTCGGCGAGCCGGGCGGGTTCTTCGTGCTCTTCCCCGCGGTGTTCGGGGCCCTGGGCTTCGTGTGGAGCCGGGTCAACAACGGCATCGGGTTCCGCGCGGCGACGTCCCCCGACGGCATCCGCCTGCGCCACGGTCTCACCGAGCAGCGCGCGCAGACCGTGCCGCCGGGTCGCGTCCAGGCCGTGCGCCTCACCCAGACCCCCCTGTGGCGGGGGCCGGACTGGTGGCGCGTCGAGATGAACGTGGCCGGCTACGGCGGAGGGGGCGGCGGGGAGTCGACCTCGTCGGAGACCGTCCTGCTGCCCGTCGGCCCGCGCGACGAGGCCGTCACCGCCGTCTGGCTCGTGCTGCCGGACCTCGGCGTCGCCGACCCGCGGGCCCTGCTCGACACGCTGCTGTCCGCCGACCCCACGGCCCGCGAGGGCGCCATCACCTCGCCGCGCCCGGCCCGCCGCCTCGACCCCGTCGCGTGGCGCCGGCGGGCCGCGGTCGTCACCGACCGGGCCCTGCTCGCCCGCCGCGGCCGGTTCACGCGCGTCCTCGAGGTCGTGCCGCACGAGCGCACGCAGTCGCTCGGCGTCGAGCAGGGGCCGTTGCAGCGCCGCCTGGGACTGGCCTCCGTGGTGCTGCACTCCACCCCGGGGCCGGTCAGCCCTCGCGTGGACCACCTCGCCGCGGCCGACGCAGCCGCGCTGCTCGACGAGCTGTCGGTGCGTGCCCGGGCCGCCCGCGCGGGCGCCGCGCCGGAGCAGTGGCTGCGCGACGTCCGGACGGCCCCGTGACGGCGACCGCCGACGCCTCGCGCCGCCCGGGGCGGCTCGGCGTGGGCGTCGTCGGGGCCGGCAGGGTCGGGGCCGTGCTCGGCAGCGCGCTACGGGCCGCGGGGCACCCCGTCGTGGCGGTGAGCGCGGTGTCCGAGGAGTCGCGCGAGCGCGCCGCGGCGCTGCTGCCGGGCGTGCCCGTCGTCGACGTCCCGGAGGTCGTGCGCCGCGCGGAGCTCGTCCTGCTGGCCGTGCCCGACGACGCGCTCGCCCCGCTCGTCGGCGGCCTGGCCGAGCTGGGCCTGTGGCAGGCGGGGCAGATCGTCGTGCACACCGCCGGCCGGTACGGCGTGGACGTCCTCGCGCCCGCACGGCCCGCGGGCGTCATCCCTCTGGCGCTGCACCCGGCGATGACCTTCACCGGCACGTCGCTGGACCTGTCCCGGCTCGTCGGGTGCGGGTTCGCGGTCACGGCGCCGGCGGCGGTGCTCCCCATCGGGCAGGCGCTCGTCGTCGAGGTCGGCGGTGAGCCCGTCGTCGTCGACGAGGAGGCGCGCGGGCTCTACCACGCGGCGCTCGCCCACGGTGCCAACCACCTCGTCGTGCTCGTCGCGCAGGCCGCCGACGCCCTGGCCGCGGCCGGGGTGCACGAGCCGGGCCGCGTCCTGGCGCCGCTGCTGGGCGCCGCGCTCGACGGCGCCGTCCGGTCGGAGCAGCCCGACGCCTCGGGCGACCGCGGCCCGGGCGCCCTCGCCGCGCTCACGGGACCCGTGCGGCGCGGCGACGCGGGGACCGTCGCCGAGCACCTCGCCGCCCTGCGCGCGCTGGCCGCGCGATCGGGGACCGTCGACGTGGTCGCCGGCTACGCGGCGCTGTCGCGGGCGGCGACGCAGCGGGCGCTCGGGGCGGGCATGATCGACCCGTCCGCGGCGCAGCGGCTGCTCGACGTCCTGGACGCACCCGGCCCGGAGGCGGCCGGCGGCGCACCCCCGGCGGGCTGACACGGCACCTGCGCCGCCGCCACCGGCACCGCCGCGGCCCCGGCGCACGCCTGCGCGGCGTGACGCGCGACCGGCACCTCCCCCGCACGACCAGGCACCACCACGAGGACAGGCACCACCATGAGCACCACGACCACCGCGAGCACGTCGACCGCCACCGGCACATCGAGGCCGGCGGCCGGACCCGGCCCCCTGCTGGTCCGCACGCGCGAGCAGCTCGCCACGGCCCTGCGCGCGCAGGACGCCGGGCCCGCGGCGCCGTCGGGCCGACGGCGGGCGGTCGTCATGACGATGGGGGCGCTGCACGCGGGCCACCTGGCCCTCGTCCGCGAGGCCCGGCGGGTGGCCGACGCCGTCGTCGTCACGATCTTCGTCAACCCCCTGCAGTTCGGCGCCGGCGAGGACCTCGACCGGTACCCGCGCGACCTCGAGGGCGACCTGGCGCTGCTGTCGGGGGACGGCCTGCTCGGCCCCGGCGACGTCGTCCTCGCACCGACCCCCGACGTCGTCTACCCCGGCGGCGACCCGGCGGTCCGCGTGTCCGCCGGGCCGGTCGGTGAGGTCCTCGAGGGCGCCGCGCGGCCGGGTCACCTGGACGGCGTCCTCACCGTCGTCCTCAAGCTCATGCACCTCACGGCCCCGGACGTCGCCCTCTTCGGCCGCAAGGACGCCCAGCAGCTCGCCGCCGTGCGCGCGATGGTCCGCGACCTCGACGTCCCCGTCGAGGTGCTGGCCGTCGACACCCAGCGCGAGGACGACGGCCTGGCCCGCTCCAGCCGCAACGCCTACCTCGCGCCGGACGAGCGCGTCCGCGCGCGCGCCCTCCCGGCGGCGCTCGCGGCGGGCGCGGCCGCCGCCACGGCGGGAGCGGACGGCCCGGCCGTCGTCGCCGCCGCGCGGGCGGTCCTCGACCGCGCGCTCGACCCGGTGGCCGACGAGGTGGGCTACGTCGCGCTCGTCGACCCGACCTCGTTCGACCCCGTCGACGCGGCCGCCGCCGGTCCCGGCCTGCTCCTGGTCGCCGCGCGGGTCGGCGGCACCCGGCTCATCGACAACCAGGAGCTGGTGCTCGCGGGTGCCGTGGCGGGCGCGGCGACGGCGACGGCAGCGGGCGACGGGCCGGCGTGAGCGCACCCGCCGCGCCCCGGCTCGCCCGCCGGCTGGCCGCGCCCGAGCCCGGCTGGACCGTGCACGCCGACGCCGTCGTCGTCGGGTCGGGGATCGCCGGCCTGACCGCCGCGCTCGAGCTGCGCACCCGCGTCCCGCGCGTGCTGCTCGTGACGAAGGACGTGCTCGCCTCGGGGTCCACGGTGTGGGCGCAGGGCGGCATCGCGGCGGCGCTGGACCCCGCCGACTCCCCGGCGGCGCACCGCACGGACACCCTCGTGGCCGGCGTCGGCCTGTGCGACGAGGACGCCGTCGACGTGCTCGTCACCGAGGGCCCCGCCCGTGTCCGCGAGCTCGTCGCCCGCGGGGCCGTGTTCGACCGGGCCGCGGACGGGGACCTCGCGCTCACCCGCGAGGGCGGCCACCTGGCCGACCGCATCGCGCACGCGGGCGGCGACGCCACGGGGGCCGAGATCAGCCGCGCCCTCGTCGCCCAGCTCGAGGCGGTGCGGGACGACCCGGGCATCGAGGTGGTCGAGCACGCGCTCGTCCTCGACGTCCTCACCGGCCCCCCGGGTCCGGACGGCGCGCCCGGCCGCGCCTGCGGCGTCACGCTGCACGTCATCGGTGAGGGCAGCCGGGACGGCGTCGGTGCCGCCCTCGGCCGCGCCGTCGTGCTCGCCACGGGCGGGATCGGCCAGGTCTACCGGTCCTCGACGAACCCGGCGGGCGCCACGGGGGACGGCACCGCGGCGGCCCTGCGCGCCGGCGCGCGCCTGGCGGACGTGGAGTTCGTCCAGTTCCACCCCACGGTGCTGTGGCTGGGCGCGGGCGTGAAGGGTCAGCTCACGCTCGTCTCCGAGGCCGTGCGCGGCGAGGGCGCCCTCCTGCTCGACACCGACGGCACGCGGTTCATGCCCGACGTGCACCCGCTGGCCGAGCTGGCGCCCCGCGACGTCGTCGCGCGCGCCATCGTGGCCCGCACGGCGGCCACGGGCGCCGACCACGTCTGGCTCGACGCGCGGCACCTCGGCGCGGACCGCCTGCGCGCCCGCTTCCCGACGATCTGCGCCCGCCTGGCCGAGCACGGCATCGACCCCGCCACCGACCTCGTGCCGGTCGCGCCGGCGCAGCACTACCACTCGGGCGGCGTCCGCACCGACACGGTCGGGCTCTCGTCGGTCCCGGGCCTGTACGCGATCGGCGAGGTCGCGTGCACCGGCGTGCACGGCGCGAACCGTCTGGCGTCCAACTCGCTGCTCGAGGGCCTCGTGTTCGCCGCCCGGGCCGCCCGGCACGTGGCCGAGCGCGCGCCCGACCGTCGCGCGCTGGAGCTCGAGCCCCGGCCGCGACCGGGACCCGACGCGCTCGTCGCCGCCGCCGCCCGGGCCCGGGTGCAGCGGGTCGCCACGGACGGCGTCGGCGTCCTGCGCACGGGCGACGGGCTGCGCCGCGCCGCCGCCGCGCTCGCGGCCGTGCCGATGGACGCGCACGTCCGGCGCGACGAGGGCCGCGCCCTGGCGGCCCCGCAGACCGCGGAGTGGGAGACGACGAACGTCCACCAGGTCGCCACGGTCCTGGCAGCGGCGGCGCTCGAGCGCGAGGAGACGCGCGGCGGGCACGTGCGCGGGGACCACCCCGACCGGGACGACGCGCGGTGGCGCGTGCACCTCGAGCTCGGCCTGGACGGCGACGGCGTGCTGACCTCGCGCCGCACCGACGTGGTCGGGGACGGCCGCGGGCTAGGTTGACGCCGTGACCACGCCCCCGACCGCACCGCGCGTCCTGTCTCCCCTCCTGCCGGGCGACCCCGGGCCCGACCCGGCGGCGCTGGACCGGCTCGTGGTCGCGGCGCTCGACGAGGACCTCGGGCCGGCCCCCGGCCGCGACGTCACGACCCAGGCCACCGTGCCCGCCGACGCCCGCGGCACCGCCGGCCTCGTGGCGCGCGCCCCGGGCGTCGTGGCCGGGCTCGTCGCGGTGCCGGTGGTGCTGGCGGCGGTCGCCGAGCGGCTGGGCCTGCCGGGGCCGGAGGTCCGGTGGCGCCTCGGGGACGGTGCCACGATCGCCCCCGGCGACGTCGTCGCCGAGCTCGTGGGACCGGTGCAGGTGCTCCTCGTCGCCGAGCGGACGCTGCTCAACGTCGTGTGCCGGGCCTCCGGCGTCGCCACGCACACGCGCCGCTGGGCGGACGCGCTGGCCGGCGCGGGTGCCCGCGTCCTCGACACCCGCAAGACGACCCCGGGCCTGCGCGCGCTGGAGAAGTACGCCGTGCGCTGCGGCGGCGGGACGAACAAGCGCATGGGCCTGCACGACGTCGCCATGGTGAAGGACAACCACGTGGTGGCGGCGGGCGGGGTGGCGGCGGCCGTCGCGGCCGTGCGGGCGCGCTTCCCCGACGTCGAGGTCCAGGTCGAGGCGGACACCACCGCGCAGGCGCTCGAGGCGCTCGGGGCGGGGGCGACCTTCCTGCTGCTGGACAACATGCCCACGCCGGTCCTGGCCGCCACCGTGCGCGCCGTGCGGGACTGGGAGGCGGCCCACGGCGGTGGTGCGGGCGGCCGGCGCGTGGAGCTCGAGGCCACCGGCGCGCTCACGCTCGACCGGGCGGCCGAGGTCGCCGCGACGGGGGTGGACCTGCTCTCCGTGGGCGCGCTCACGCACTCCTCGCCGGTGCTGGACCTCGCGCTCGACCTGCGCCCCGCCTGACGGGCCGGACGCAGGGCCGGACGGGAGGGCCGGACGGGAGGGCCGGACGGGAGGGTCGGACGCGAGGGCCGGACGGAGGGCGCGGGTCGGCCAACTACGATCGGGGCGTGACCGACGGCCCCGCCCCCACCCCCGCCCCCGCCGCCGACGACCTGCCCGAGCAGCTGCGGGTCCGGCGCGAGAAGCGGGCCCGGATGCTCGCCGAGGGCGTCGCGCCCTACCCCGTCGGCGTCCCGCGGACCCACACGATCGCGCAGGTGAGGGCCGCGCACGCCGATCTCGAGGCCGGGCAGGAGACGGACGAGGTCGTCGGCGTCGCCGGGCGCGTGGTGTTCCTCCGCAACACGGGCAAGCTCTGCTTCGCCACGCTGCAGGACGGGGAGGGCGGTCGCCTGCAGGCCATGCTCAGCCTCGCGGAGGTCGGCGAGGAGCGGCTGACCGCCTTCAAGTCCGACGTCGACCTCGGCGACCACCTGTTCGTGCACGGGCGCGTCATCAGATCCCGCCGGGGGGAGCTGTCGGTCATGGCCGACGCCTGGACGCTGGCCGCCAAGGCCATCCGTCCGCTGCCGAACCTCTACGAGGGCACCGAGCTCAGCGAGGAGGCGCGCGTCCGCCAGCGCTACGTCGACCTCATCGTGCGGCAGCCCGCACGCGACACCGTCCGGCTGCGGGCCGGCGTCGTGCGTTCCCTGCGCGAGAACTTCCACCGGCGCTCCTTCCTCGAGGTCGAGACGCCCATGCTGCAGACGCAGCCGGGCGGTGCCACGGCGCGCCCGTTCGTCACGCACATGAACGCGTTCGACATCGACCTGTACCTGCGGATCGCGCCGGAGCTGTTCCTCAAGCGCGCGGTCGTCGGCGGCATCGAGAAGGTCTTCGAGATCAACCGGAACTTCCGCAACGAGGGCGCGGACTCCACGCACTCCCCGGAGTTCGCGATGCTCGAGGCGTACGAGGCCTACGGTGACTACGACACCATGGCGGCGCTCACCCAGGACCTCGTCCAGACGGCGGCGCAGGACGTGCTCGGCACCACCGTGGTGACGCTCCCCGACGGCGAGGAGTACGACCTCGGCGGGACCTGGCCGCAGCTGTCGATGTACGACTCGCTGTCGTCGGCGCTCGGGGAGGAGGTCACGCCGGGCACGTCCGTCGAGGCGCTCACGCGCACCGCCGGGCGGCTCGAGGTCGAGGTCGACCCGCGGCGCCTCTCGCACGGCAAGCTCGTCGAGCGGCTGTGGGAGCACACGGTCGGGGACGCGCTGCACGCGCCGACGTTCGTCCGCGACTTCCCCGTCGAGACGAGCCCGCTCACCCGCGACCACCGCAGCATCCCCGGCGTCGTGGAGAAGTGGGACCTGTACGTGCGCGGCTTCGAGCTGGCCACGGCGTACTCCGAGCTCGTCGACCCCGTGGTGCAGCGGCAGCGGTTCGAGGCGCAGGCCCTGCTCGCGGCGGCGGGCGACGACGAGGCGATGCGCCTCGACGAGGACTTCCTCACCGCCGTGGAGTACGCGCTCCCGCCGGCCGGTGGCATGGGCATGGGCATCGACCGGCTGCTCATGGCGCTGACGGGGTTGGGGATCCGCGAGACGATCCTCTTCCCGCTGGTCAAGCCCTCCTGACCGGCGGGGGGACGGGCGGACGGGCGGGCGGACGGGCGGGCGGACGGGCGCGGTGGGCAGGGCGACGAGGGTGGGTGGTCACGGTGGGTGAGCTGGGTGCGGTCCTGGCGGCGGTGCTGCCGTCGATCGGGGTGGGGCTCGTCTTCTGGTTCGTCGTGCGCGCCCTCGTCCAGGCGGACCGGCGCGAGCGGCTCGCGCTCGCCCGCCTGGACGCCGAGGACCGCGCGCGCCGCGAGGCCGAGCGGCGCACCGTGCTCGACGAGGGACGCCCGCAGGACGAGCCCCGCACCGGCGACGACGACGTCGCGGAAGGCCCGCGCGCGCAGGAATAGCGCGGTCCATGCGGACTCATGGACATTCCTGTGCACGGGCCGCGTCAACGCCGGACAACGCACCGCACAACGTATCCGGCGCCGCGCGGCGCTTGCGACGCGGTGTCCCGAAAACGGTCACAGATGTCCGCAATGGTTCTGTGAGAGAGGTCACCATCGACTGGTCGGAAGAGCTGGCGCGGAAATGTCACGGCGTTTCGTTTGACGCCCGACTCTTGCTGCGGACATGATGTCGACGCACCCCCCCCGTGCAATTCGACGAATGACGGAGAAAGCCATGGCACAGAAGGTCCAGGTCCTGCTCGTGGACGACATCGACGGCGGCACCGCCGACGAGACGGTGACGTTCGCGCTCGACGGCGTGAGCTACGAGATCGACCTCACCACCGACAACGCCGCCAAGCTCCGTGACGAGCTCTCGAGCTGGGTCGGCCACGCGCGCCGCGTCGGCAGCGGCCGCAGCCAGGGCCGGTCCTCCGGCTCGGCGGGCTCCGCCGCGAACCGGCCGAAGCGCTCCTCGTCCAACGAGGCGCAGGCCATCCGCGAGTGGGCCAAGGAGAACGGCATGGAGGTCTCCGAGCGGGGCCGCATCTCGGCCGAGGTGAAGGCCGCGTACGAGGCCGCGCACTGAGCACGTCTGCCGTGCCCCTCGACGGCGTGCCCCTCGACGGCGTGCCCTCCGACGGCGTGCCCTCCGACGGCGTGCCAGCCGGTGGCGTGCCCCTCTGGCTCGGGTCGTATCCCGCGGCCGGGGCGGGCACGCCGGTCGGCCGGGGCGAGGGGATCTGGCGGGCGGTGCTCGACCCTGCGGACGGGTCGCTGACCGCGCTCGGCGCCGACGGCGTCCCCGGGGCCGAGGGGCCCGTGGTGGCAACCCCGGCCCCGTCGTTCCTGGCCCTGCACCCGGGGGTCGACGTGCTCTACGCCGTGGGGGAGGCGGCGGAGGGCACGGTGACGGCGTTCGCGGTCGAGGGGCACGCCCTGCGCCCCCTGTCCACCGTGGCCGCCGGCGGCGCGGACCCCTGCCACCTGCTCGTCGTCGAGCACGAGGGCGCGCACGCGCTCCTGGTGGCGACCTACACCGGCGGGACGCTGGCCGTCCTGCCCCTGGCCGACGACGGCCGGTTCGCACCCGCGGTCCTCGCGGCGGGCGGCCCCACCCAGGTGCACGGCACCACCGGGTCCGGCCCGCGCGCCGACCGGCAGGAGGCGCCCCACGCCCACTTCGTCGCCCGCGCGCCGGGCGGTGCCGTGCTGGCCGTCGACCTCGGGACGGACACGCTGCGCCGCTTCCGCGTGCGTCGCGGCGCGGAGGGGCTCGTCGTCGACCCCGACGGCACCGCCGCCGTCCTGCCTCCCGGCACCGGTCCGCGGCACCTCGCCGTCACCCCCGACGGCGCGTGCCTGCTCGTCGTCGGCGAGCTCGACGGCCGCCTGCACGTCCTCGCCTGGGACGCGGCGACGTCGACGGGAAGGCTCCTGGGCGACGTGCCGCTCGTCGGCGACGCCGTGCCGACAGGTGTGCCGAGTGGTGTGCCGGGTGGTGCGCCGGGAGGCGCCGCGCCCGACCCGCTGCCCTCGCACGTGACCCTCGTCGACGGCACGCTGACGGTCGGGGTGCGCGGCGCCGGACCGGCCCTCGGCCGCGGCCCTGACGACGTCCTCGTCCACCGCCGGGTCGACGCCGCCGGCGACGCCGCGGCGGCCGCGCTCCTGGCGGCGCCCGCGTGGACGACGGCGCTGCCCGGCGCCTGGCCGCGGCACCACGCGGTCCTCGCGGGCTGGACCGTGGTCGCGCTGCAGCACGCGGACGCCGTCGTGGCCGTGCGGCCGGGCGGAGCGGGTGGCGCCGACGCACCGGGCACCGACGCATCCGCCGCCGACACGCCGGCGGTCGTCGGCGGGCGGCTCGCGGTCCCCGCACCCGCCTGCGTGGTCGTCGGCCGCTGAGGGCACCGCGAGACGGGCGGGCGCGGACGTCGCGGTCGGGGGAGGATCGGCAGCGGCAGGATGCTGCCTCGCCGGGGGCCCGCGGGCCCCGCCCACCCCGCCCGGAGGACACCGCGTGAAGGGACCGCACGCACCGCGCGTCGCGATGCTGTCCGTGCACACCTCGCCGCTCGAGCAGCCCGGCACCGGGGACGCGGGCGGCATGAACGTGTACGTCCTGGAGCTCGCGCGGGCGCTCGCCGCCCGCGGCACCCGCGTCGAGATCTTCACGCGCGCCACGTCCTCCGAGCAGCCCGACACGGTGGTCCTCGACGGCCGCGACGCGGAGGGCCGGCCCCTGCGCGGCGAGCCGGCCCGGGCGCTCCTGCTGGCCGACGAGGTGCCGGCCGGGACCGTGCCGCCGGTGCTCGTGCACCACGTCCCCGCCGGTCCCTTCGAGGCCCTCGACAAGAACGACCTGCCCGCCGTGCTGTGCAGCATGGCCGCCGGCGTCCTGCGCTCCGAGGCGGCCCGCCTGCCCGGCTGGTACGACGTCGTGCACTCGCACTACTGGCTGTCGGGGCAGGTCGGCCTGCTGGCCGCGCACCGCTGGGACGTCCCGCTCGTGCACACCTCGCACACCCTCGCGCTGGTGAAGAACGCCGCGCTCGCGCCCGGGGACCGGCCCGAGCCGCCCGCGCGCGTCGTCGGCGAGGAGGACGTCGTGCGGGCGGCGGACGCCCTCGTCGCCAGCACGGGCGACGAGGCGCGCGAGCTCGTCGAGCTGTACGGCGCCGACCCGCACCGCGTGCACGTGGTCGAGCCGGGGGTCGACCTCGACCGGTTCACGCCGGGGGACCGGCGGGCGGCGCGGGAGGCCGTGGGCCTGCCCGCCGACCGGCCCGTCGTGCTCTTCGCGGGGCGCGTGCAGGCGCTCAAGGCCCCGGACGTGCTGGTCCGCGCGCTCGGCGTGCTGGCCGACGGGCCGGGGCCGCGGCCGCTGCTCGTCGTCCTCGGCGGACCCAGCGGCAGCTCCACCGCCGTGCGGGAGCTGACCGCGCTCGCGGCGACCCTCGGCGTCGGCGACGACGTCCTCGTGCGGCCGCCGGCGGACCGCGAGCGCCTGCCGCTGTGGTTCCGCGCGGCCGACGTCGTCGCGATGCCCTCGCGCAGCGAGTCCTTCGGCCTCGTCGCCGCCGAGGCGCAGGCGTGCGGCGTCCCGGTCGTCGCCGCGGCCGTCGGCGGGCTGCGCAGCATCGTGGAGGACGGGGTGTCGGGCCGCCTCGTGCGCGGGCACGACCCGCACCGCTGGGCGGCGGCGCTGCAGGAGGTGCTCGACGACGACGCGCTGCGGGCGCGGCTCGCCGCGGGGGCGCGGCCGGCCGCGGAGCGGTTCGGCTGGGACGCCGCCGCCGACCAGGTGCTCAAGGTGTACGCCGTCGCCCGCGAGGGGGCCGGGCGGCGCTGAGCCGTCCTCGGCACCGCCCCGGCGCGCTACCCGGTCCGCCGGCCGTCCCCCGGGGACGGACGTCCCTGCGTCCACCGGGCGCCTGCGGCAGGATGACGCCCATGACCTACACCCTCGTGCTGCTCCGCCACGGCGAGAGCGAGTGGAACGCCAAGAACCTCTTCACCGGCTGGGTGGACGTGGCCCTCTCGGAGAAGGGCGTCGCGGAGGCGAAGCGCGGCGGGGCACTGCTCACGGACGCGGGCGTGCTGCCCGACGTGGTGCACACCTCGCTCCTGCGCCGCGCGATCACGACGGCGAACCTCGCGCTCGACGCCGCCGACCGCCACTGGATCCCGGTGAAGCGGACGTGGCGCCTCAACGAGCGTCACTACGGCGCCCTGCAGGGCAAGGACAAGAAGCAGACGCTCGACACGTACGGCGAGGAGCAGTTCATGCTCTGGCGCCGGTCCTACGACGTCCCGCCGCCCGAGATCGAGCTCGGCTCCGAGTTCTCCCAGGACGCCGACCCGCGCTACGCCGGCGAGCCCATCCCGCGCACGGAGGCCCTCGCGAACGTCCTCGTCCGGATGCTGCCGTACTGGGAGGAGGAGATCGTCCCCGACCTGCGGGCGGACAAGGTCGTCCTCGTCGCCGCGCACGGCAACTCCATCCGCGCGCTCATCAAGCACCTCGACGGCATCGACGACGCCACCATCGCGGGCCTCAACGTCCCCACCGGCATCCCGCTCCTCTACACGCTCGACGACGACCTGAAGCCCGTCACCGCGGGCGGTCAGTACCTCGACCCCGAGGCCGCGGCCGCCGCCATCGCCGCGGTCGCCAACCAGGGCCGCTGACGCACCCCGGACGACCGCAGGAGCCCGGCACCTCGAGCGAGGTGCCGGGCTCCTGGGCTCCTGCCCGTCGGGGCGCGAACGTCGGTGCGGTCGTCAGTGCGCGACGACCGACTCCGCGGCCTCGCCGGTGACGAGGTAGGCGATGCGCCGGGCCACGGAGACCCCGTGGTCGCCGAAGCGCTCGTAGTAGCGGCCGAGCAGCGTGACGTCGATGGTCTCCTGCGCGGTGCCCGCCCACGACCCGCCGAGCAGGGCCGTGAAGGTGTCCTCGTGCAGGGAGTCGAGCAGGTCGTCGTCGGCCTCGATGGCCGCGGCGAGCGCGAGGTCGCGCGTGACGAGCAGCTCCGAGATCCGGTGCGCCAGGCGGACGGCCGCCGCGTCCATCTCCGCGAAGGTCTCCGTGAGGTGCTGGGGCACGGCGTGGCGGGGGTACCGGCCGCGCGCGACCTGCGCGATGTGCCGCGCGAGGTCGCCCATGCGCTCCAGGGACGCGCTGATGCGCAGCGCGGTGACGACGACGCGCAGGTCCGTGGCGACGGGCTGCTGCTGCGCGAGCAGGCGCACGCACCGCTCGTCGAGCTCGTTCTCGAGGGCGTCGATGGCCATGTCGTCCGCGATCACCGCCTCGGCGACCGCCAGGTCGGTGCTGGTCAGCGACACGCCGGCCTGCGTGATCGCGCGCTGGACGAGGGTGCTCATGTTCTCGAGCCCCTCGCCGAGCGCCTTGAGCTCGGCCTCGAAGATCTGACGCATGCGGGTCCTTTCCTGGCGTGCGCGCGGTGCGCGGGCACGGCGACGTGCAGGGTCTGGGGACAAGCCTGGCACGTCGAGGTGAACACCGCGTCCCCGTCGGGTGAACACCAGGGTCACGCCCCGCACGGCTCCGCACGGGGCCCTGCGCGCACGGTCGGCGGGCGTCCGGGCGTCGCCGGGCCGCCCCTACAGTGAGCGCTGTGGAGGGGCTGACCGGGGTCGTCACGCTGGGCGCAGGGCTGCTCGGCGTGCTCGTCGGCGTCGTGTCCGTGCTGGCGTTCCGGCTCAGCGAGCGCGCCCAGCGCCGGGTCCCGGCCCTGCCGGCGCCGCCGGTGGACGAGGGGATCGTGCGCGTCCTGGCCGTCCTGCGCTCGGCCGCCGTCGTGCTGGACGAGTCGGACCGCGTCGTGCGGGCGAGCGCCCCGGCGCTGGCGCTCGGGCTCGTCCGCGAGGGCCGGCTCGCCCCGGTCGCGGTCCGCGAGCTCGTCGCCCGCGTCCGGCGCGACGGCGTCATCGCGGACGAGGAGCTCGAGGTGCCGCGAGGTCCCCACGGGCCCGGGCTGCTGCTCCTGCAGGTCCGGGTCGCGCAGGTGACGCACCGCCACGTGCTCGTCCTCGCCGAGGACCTCACGGGCGCCCGCCGGCTCGAGGCCGTGCGCCGGGACTTCGTCGTCAACGTCTCGCACGAGCTGAAGACGCCCGTGGGCGCGCTGTCCCTCCTGGCGGAGGCGACGGTGGAGGCCGCGGAGGACCCGGAGGCGGTGCGCCGCTTCGGCACGCGCATGCGCTCCGAGGCGGCGCGGCTGGGCCAGCTCGTGCAGGAGATCATCGAGCTGTCGCGCCTCCAGAGCACGGCGGTGCCCGGGGATGCGCAGCGGGTGCGCATCGCGGACGTCCTCGGGGAGGCCGCGGACCGCGCGCGGACCGTGGCGGCGGCCAAGGAGATCGAGATCGTCGTGGGCGAGGACGCCGGGTGCGAGGTCGTCGGCGACCACAACCTGCTGGTGACGGCCGTGCGCAACCTGCTCGACAACGCCGTGGCCTACTCCAACCCCGGCACCCGCGTGGGCGTCGGGGTGCGGCGGCTCGACGACGTCGTGGAGATCGCGGTGGTCGACCAGGGCATCGGCATCGGCGCCGACGACCTCGAGCGCGTCTTCGAGCGGTTCTACCGCGTCGACCCGGCCCGCTCCCGCGACACCGGCGGGACGGGCCTCGGCCTGTCCATCGTCAAGCACGTCGCCCTGGACCACGGGGGCGACGTGGCCGTCTGGTCGCGCCCGGGCCGCGGCTCCACCTTCACCCTGCGGCTGCCGCTCGCCCCGGAGCGGGCGGCGGCGCCGGCGGCCATCGGCCCCGGCCGAGACCCCGACCCCGAGACCACCCGGAGCGTGCCGTGACCCTGATCCTCGTCGTCGAGGACGAGCCCTCGTACTCCGAGCCGCTCGCCTTCCTGCTGCGGCGCGAGGGCTACGACGTGCGGGTCGCCGAGACGGGGCCCGACGGGCTCGCCGCGTTCGAGGCGGCCACCGAGCCGCCCGTCGACCTCGTGCTGCTCGACCTCATGCTGCCCGGCATGCCGGGCACGGAGGTCTGCCGGCGCATCCGGCTCACCTCCGACGTGCCGGTCGTCATGCTGACGGCCAAGGACGACGAGATCGACAAGGTCGTCGGCCTGGAGCTCGGGGCCGACGACTACGTGACGAAGCCGTACTCGGGCCGCGAGCTCGTCGCCCGCGTGCGGGCCGTGCTGCGGCGGCCGCGCGCCGGCGGGGCCGGTGCCGCCGCCGGGGGCGAGGACGGCGGCGTGCTGGAGGTGGGGCCCGTGCTCCTCGACGTCGAGCGGCACACCGTGCACGTGCGCGGCAGCGCCGTCGCGTTCCCGCTCAAGGAGTTCGAGCTGCTCGAGCTGCTCATGCGCAACGCGGGCCGGGTGCTCACGCGCGGCCAGCTCATCGACCGGGTGTGGGGCGCGAACTACGTGGGGGACACCAAGACCCTCGACGTCCACGTCAAGCGGGTGCGGGCCAAGATCGAGGACGACCCCGCCGACCCCCGGCTGCTCGTCACCGTGCGTGGCCTGGGCTACAAGCTCGACGACCCCGCCACGGCCTGACCGGTCGCCGGCCCGGCGAGGACGGGCGTGACCCGGGCCACACCTATGCCGCGCCGCGGGCGCGCCGTCAAGGGGGCAGGACGTCACCCGGACGAGTCGTCGCCCGTCGTTCACCCGCGGTTCACCCGAGCCCGACCACCCGGTCACCTCCCCTGCCTACCGTCGGGGCACGGCGCGCAGGACGTGCGCGGACGTGCGACGAACGGACGGAATGACGTGAAGCTGAACCGAACCAGCCGTGGGGCTCGTGCCGGTGTGGTGGTGGGCGCCCTCGCCCTGACGCTGGCCGCCTGCGGGTCGGACAACGCCGTGCCCGGTGCCGCCGGTGGCGAGAGCTCCGCCCCCGCGGCGGGCGGCTCGGAGCTGTCGGGCGAGCTCGTCGGCGCGGGCGCGAGCTCGCAGGAGTCGGCGATGGAGGCCTGGCGCGCCGGGTTCCAGAGCGCCAACCCCGACGTGTCCGTCTCCTACGACCCGGCCGGCTCCGGCGCGGGGCGTACCCAGTTCCTCGAGGGCGGCACGGACTTCGCCGGCTCCGACGCGGCGCTGGACGAGGAGGAGCTCGCGACGGCCGAGGAGCGCTGCTTTGGCGCCGGCGTCACCGAGCTCCCGCTGTACATCAGCCCCATCGCGGTCATCTACAACCTGCCCGAGGTCACGGAGCAGCTCCAGATGAGCGCCGCGACGATCGCCGGCATCTTCTCCGGCGCGATCACGAACTGGAACGACCCGGCCATCGCCGCGGAGAACGAGGGCGTGACGCTGCCCGACCTGGCCATCACGCCCGTCAACCGCTCCGACGAGTCCGGCACGACGGAGAACTTCACGGAGTACCTCGCCGCCGCCGCCCCCGAGGTGTGGACGGAGGAGCCGTCGGGCGACTGGCCCTTCAGCGGGACGCAGTCCGCGCAGGGCACGTCCGGCGTGGTCCAGACGGTCGAGGGCGCCGAGGGCACCATCGGCTACGCCGACGCCTCGCGCGCCGGCTCGCTCGGCACCGTCGCGGTGAAGGTCGGCGAGGAGTACGTGCCGTTCTCGCCGGAGGCCGCCGCGGCGGTCGTCGACGCCTCCCCGGTCGCCGAGGGGCGCGCGGAGCACGACCTGGCGCTCGAGCTCGAGCGCGACACCACGGAGGCGGGCGCCTACCCGATCGTCCTCGTCTCCTACACGATCGCCTGCCTCGCGTACGAGGAGCAGGAGCAGGTCGACCTCGTCAAGGCGTGGCTGACCTACCTCGCGTCGGAGGGCGGCCAGCAGGCCGCGGCGGGCGCCGCGGGCAACGCCCCGATCTCCGAGACCCTGCGCGAGCAGGTCACGGCGGCGATCGGCGCCATCACCCTGGCGTCCTGACGCCACGCACGTCACGCTGGTGGCCGGTCCCGCTCGGGACCGGCCACCGGCGCGCCGCCCCCGGAACGACCACCGGACCCCCGGAGGACCGATGAGCACCACCCCGACGCGACGCCCCGAGGGCGCCGAGCCGTCGCTGACCCCGGCGGAGTCCATGACCCACGGCCGCGCGAGCCTGGCCAACCGCGCGTTCGCCCGCCTGAGCACCGCCTCGGGCGTCACCATCCTCGCGCTGCTCGCGGCGGTGACGGTGTTCCTCGTGCTCGAGGCGATGCCGGCCGTGACGACGAGCCCGGCCGAGCTGGCCGAGCGCATCTCCTGGTTCCCCGAGGCCGGCGGGATCCTCGGCTACGTCGGGCCGCTCGTGTTCGGCACACTGCTGGCCGCGGTCCTCGCGCTGCTCATCGGCACGCCGCTGGCGATCGGCATCGCGCTGTTCATCTCGCACTACGCGCCGCGGCGGCTCGCGCAGGGCCTGGGCTACCTCGTGGACCTGCTCGCCGCGATCCCCTCGGTGGTCTACGGGCTGTGGGGCTCGCTGGTGCTGGCGCCGCGGATCGTGCCGGTGCAGGACTTCCTCGCCCAGTACCTGGGCTGGATCCCGCTGTTCGACGGTCCCGCGGCCCACCCCGCCCGCACGGTCTTCACCGTCGGCGTCGTGCTCGCGGTGATGATCCTGCCGATCATCACCGCGGTCTGCCGGGAGGTCTTCCTCCAGACGCCGCGCCTGCACGAGGAGGCCGCGCTGGCCCTCGGCGCGACCCGCCTGGAGGTGATCCGCACGGCGGTCCTGCCCTTCGCCCGCTCGGGCATCATCTCCGCCGCGATGCTCGGTCTCGGCCGCGCCCTGGGGGAGACGATGGCCGTCCTCATGATCCTGTCGCCGGGCTTCGCCTACAGCTTCGCGCTCCTGCAGGCCGGGCAGCACCAGACGATCGCGGCGAACATCGCCAACCAGTTCCCCGAGGCCAACACCTACGGCGTCAGCACGCTCATCGCCACGGGCCTCGTGCTGTTCGTGATCACCCTCGCCGTCAACATGCTCGCGCGCTGGATCGTCTCGCGCCGGGCCGAGTTCTCCGGAGCGAACTGATGGCCACCGTGCAGAGCGCCCCCACGCGACCCGCCGCCGACGACGAGCTGCGCCGCCAGCTCACCGGCGCCGGCCTGGAGCCGAGCCGCAAGCGGGCCGACCGCCTCATGACCGTGGTCGTGACGCTCGCCTTCGCCGTGGCCCTCGTGCCCCTGGTGTCGGTGTCGTGGACCGTCATCAGCCGCGGCCTCGAGCGGTTCGACCTCTACTTCCTCACGGTGTCGATGCGCGGCGTGTTCGGCGGGATGGACGCCGGCGGCATCTACCACGCCATCCTCGGCACGCTCCTCATCACCCTCTTCGCCGCGCTCATCAGCGTGCCGATCGGGCTGCTGTGCGCGATCTACCTCGTCGAGTACGGCCGCGGGCGGCTGGCGAAGTCCGTCACCTTCTTCGTCGACGTCATGACGGGCATCCCGTCGATCGTCGCGGGCCTGTTCGCCTACGCCCTGTTCGCGCTGTTCTTCGGGCCGGGCGTCCGCCTGGGCATCGCCGGGTCGGTGGCGCTCTCGGTCCTCATGATCCCGGTCGTCGTGCGGTCCTGCGAGGAGATGCTCCGGCTCGTGCCGAACGAGCTGCGGGAGGCCTCCTACGCGCTGGGCGTGCCGAAGTACCTGACGATCCTCAAGGTCGTGCTCCGCACCGCGATCGCGGGCATCGCGACGGGCGTCATGCTGGCCATCGCCCGCGTCATCGGCGAGACGGCCCCGCTGCTCATCGTGGCGGGCACGGTCGACAGCATCAACACCAACGTCTTCGACGGCCGCATGATGACCCTGCCCGTGTACATCTTCGGGCAGTACCGTCAGGGCAACGTGTCCTGCGTGGCGGGGGCGACCGACTGCATCCCGACGATCAACTTCGACCGCGCCTGGGCCGCCGCCCTGACGCTCATCCTCATCGTCATGGCGCTCAACCTGATCGCGCGCCTCATCGCCCGCTTCTTCGCCCCCAAGGCCGGTCGCTGACCGCCCCGGCGGAGCACCTCTCCGGCCGGCCGACACCACACCCCGAAGGACACCGATGGCCAAGCGCATCGACGTCAGCGACCTGAACATCTACTACGGCAGCTTCCTGGCCGTGGCCGACGTCTCCATGACGATCGAGCCCCGCACGGTCACGGCGCTCATCGGCCCGTCGGGCTGCGGCAAGTCGACCTTCCTGCGGACGCTCAACCGCATGCACGAGGTCATCCCCGGCGCCCGGGCCGAGGGCAAGGTCGTCATGGACGGCGTGGACATGTACGGCTCCGACGTCGACCCCGTCGCGGTCCGCCGGCACGTCGGCATGGTCTTCCAGCGCCCCAACCCGTTCCCGACGATGTCCATCGCCGAGAACGTGCTGGCCGGCGTGAGGCTGAACAACAAGCGCATCTCCAAGGGCGACGCGCAGGACCTCGTCGAGCAGTCCCTGCAGGGCGCCAACCTCTGGAACGAGGTCAAGGACCGCCTCGACCGGCCCGGGTCGGGCCTGTCGGGCGGCCAGCAGCAGCGCCTGTGCATCGCGCGCGCCATCGCGGTGAAGCCGCAGGTGCTCCTCATGGACGAGCCGTGCTCGGCGCTGGACCCCATCTCGACGCTCGCGATCGAGGATCTCATCGCCGAGCTCAAGGACGACTACACGATCGTCATCGTCACGCACAACATGCAGCAGGCCGCGCGCGTGAGCGACCGCACGGGGTTCTTCAACATCGCCGGCACCGGCAAGCCCGGTCGCCTCATCGAGATCGACGACACCTCGACGATCTTCTCCTCCCCGCACGAGCAGGCCACGGAGGACTACATCTCCGGCCGCTTCGGCTGACCGGCGCGCGCGGCCCCGGCCGTGCCCGCGATGCCACGGAGGCCCGCACCCCTCGGGGTGCGGGCCTCCGTCGCCGTGCGCGGGTGGGGGCCGGGTGGCCCGACCGGGCCGCCGGGCCGGGCCCGGAGGGGGCGCGTCAGCCCTCCTCCTCGCCCTCCTCGCCCTCCTCGTTCCCGGCGCCGGCGGAGCCGCTGGGGGCGGGCGTCGCGCTCGGGGAGACGGTGGAGCCGGGCGGGGTGGGGACGAGCGTGGCGTACTCCGGCAGCGTGCCGTCGAGCACGGGGACGCGGACCGTCTGCGACCCGCCCTCCGGCGTGGACATCGTGACGTCGACGAGGCCGCCCGGTGCCGCGGGCACCGTGTCGATGGCGATCCCCTCGTCGTCCTCCGTGCCGAGGTAGACGGCCTCGGCCGCCGCCAGGTCGAGGCTGTCGCTCTCGCCGCCCGGCAGCTCGAGGGACACGTCGACCGCGTCCGAGCTCTCGTTGGTGAACGCGCCGACGAGCACCCCCGGCTCGCCCTCCGCCGTCGTGAGGACCAGGAGGTTCTGGGCGTAGACGGTCCCGACGGTGACGCCGATGCCGTCCGAGGGGTCGTAGCTCACGTTGGTGGTGACGGGGTTCGTCGCCGTGCAGCCGGCCAGGGCGAGCACCGCGAACCCGGCGGCGGGCAGGGCCCGCGCCACCGTGCGTGCATCGGCGCGGGCCCCGGTGCGTGCCTCTGCACGGGGGCGCGCGGGGCGGCGCGACGGGCGCGCGGGCAGGGACGCGGGCAACGCGGTCACGGGTGCTCCTGGGGTCGTGTCTGGTCCTCGACGTGCGGCCCCGAGCCTATCGGTCGGGGGACGCGTGCGGCCCCCCGGGCGGTCCCGCCGCAGGTCCGGCCGCTGACCTGCGGATTCGCGCGCCACGGTGGTGTGACGCAGACCACGGGGACGGCCGTCGCGAAGGGGTCGCGTGCTAGACTCGGCCATTGCGAAAGGGGACACCTGCAGATGACTTTCACGGTTGGGGAGACTGTTGTCTACCCGCACCACGGGGCCGCACTCATCGAGGAGATCAAGACCCGGACCATCCGGGGCGAGGACAAGATCTACCTCAAGCTCAAGGTCGCGCAAGGCGACCTGACCATCGAGGTGCCGGCCGAGAACGTCGACCTCGTCGGCGTCCGCGACGTCGTCGGGCAAGAGGGGCTGGACCGGGTCTTCGAGGTCCTGCGCGCCCCCTACACCGAGGAGCCGACCAACTGGTCGCGCCGCTACAAGGCGAACCTCGAGAAGATCGCCTCGGGTGACGTCATCAAGGTGGCCGAGGTCGTCCGCGACCTCTCCCGCCGCGACGCCGACCGCGGCCTGTCCGCCGGGGAGAAGCGCATGCTCGCCCGCGCCCGGCAGATCCTCGTCTCGGAGCTCGCGCTGGCCGAGCACACCGAGGAGGACAAGGCCGAGGCCATCCTCGACGAGGTCCTGGCCTCCTGACGCACCGCGGCGGCCCGGACGGGTCCCGCCGCCTGCCCCGGAGACCACGTGTCCCCCCGCTCCGCCATGACGACCGCTGCCGTGCTGACCGCCGCCGGCAGCGGTCGTCGTCTGGGTGCCGCCGGCCCCAAGGCCCTCGTGCCGCTGGCGGGCGAGCCCCTGGTCCTCCACGCCGCCCGACGCCTCGCCGCGTCGGGCGTCGTCGTCTCCGTGGTCGTGACGGTGCCGCCGGGGGGCGAGGCGCCCTTCGCGTCGGTCCTGCCGGCCGAGCTGGACGGCGTGCCGGTGCGGCTGGTCGCCGGCGGCGCCTCGCGGCAGGCGTCGGTGGCGGCGGGGCTGGCCGTGCTCGGGCCCGACGTCGACGTCGTCCTCGTGCACGACGCGGCGCGCGCGCTCGCGGGTCCCGGCCTCGTGCGCGCGGTGGAGGCCGAGGTGCGCGCCGGTCGCGCCGCCGTCGTGCCGGGGCTGCCCGTGACGGACACGCTCAAGCGGGTCGGACGGCCGCAGGTGGCACCGGGCACGACGACGGTGCACGGGGCCGCCGGCGGTCCCGTACCCGGGCCGGCGGGCGCGCCCCCGGCGTGGCCCGTGCTGGCGACCGTCGACCGCGGCGAGCTGCGCGCGGTGCAGACCCCGCAGGGGTTCGACCGCGCGCTCCTCGACCGCGCGCACGCGGCGGCCGCGCACCTCGCGGGCGACGAGGCGACCGCCCTCACCGACGACGCCGGTCTCGTCGAGGCGCTGGGCGCCGAGGTCTGGGTGGTGCCCGGCGAGGAGCGGGCGATGAAGGTGACCACGGCGCACGACCTCGCGGTCGCGCGACTGCTGCTCGACGAGGGGGACCAGGGATGACCGACGTCGCAGGCGCGGGAGGGGTGCCCGACGAGGTGCCGGGCAGGATGGCGGCGGGGGTGCCGGCGGGGCTGCCGCGCACGGGGATCGGCGTGGACGTGCACGCCTACGACCCGGACCCCGCGCCCGGCGCCGTGCTGCACCTGGCCGGGCTGGCGTGGCCGGGGGAGCGACCGCTCGCCGGCCACTCCGACGCCGACGTGGCGGCGCACGCGGCGGCGGACGCCCTGCTGACGGCGGCGGGGATCGGTGACCTCGGCTCGGTCTTCGGCACCTCCGACCCGCGCTGGGCGGGGGCGGCGGGCACGACGCTGCTGGCGGAGGCGGCCCGGCAGGTCCGGGCGGCCGGCTACGCGGTCGGCAACGTCGTCGTGCAGGTGGTGGGCAACCGGCCGCGGCTGGGACCCCGGCGGGCGGAGGCGGAGGCGGCGCTGTCGGCGGCCGTCGGCGCGCCGGTCTCGGTCTCGGCGACGACGACCGACGGCCTCGGTCTCACCGGCAGGGGCGAGGGGGTGGCGGGGATCGCCACGGCCCTCGTCGTGCCCGTGGCGCCCGCCGGCACGGCGACCGCGGGCTGAGACCGCGCCGCATCGCGGGACGGCGCCGCGGACAGAGACGGCGGCACGGGCTGGGGCGGCGGCGCCGGTCGGGCGGTCGAGCCCAGCAGCACCCCGCCGACGACGAGAGCCGCCAGCGCGAGCTCGCCGCCGGCCGGCCGCTCGCCGAACCACCACCAGCTCGTGCCGATGCCGACCACCGGCACGAGCAGCGACCAGGGCGCGACGACGGACGACGGGTGCCGGGCCATGAGCGCCGTCCAGCGTCCGGTTCCCAGCAGCGTCGCGACCAGCACGGTGAACGCCAGCCCGGCCAGCGCCCACGCACCCGTCGCCGTGCCCAGCGTGGTGAAGGACCGCACGACGGCGTCCCGCCCGTCGACGACGAGCGCCAGCGCGAGCAGGGGCAGCACGGGGACCGTCGACATCCACAGCGTGAAGCGCACGGGGTCGGGGGCCTGCGCGCGGCGGCTGGCGAGGTTGCCCAGCGCCCAGCCCAGCCCGCCGCACAGGGTCAGCAGCACGGGGACGAGCCCGCCGGCACCGTGCGCGCCGGCGCGGAGCACCGCGATGCCCGTCAGGCCGAGCACGGCGACGGCGATGCCGACGGCCTGCCGTCGGGTGACGCGCTCGCGCAGCAGCAGCGCGCCGAGGACGACGGTGAACGGCGCGCTCGACTGCAGCACGAGCGACGCCAGGCCGGTCGGCATGCCGCCGTCCATCGCCAGGTACAGGAACGCGAACTGCAGCGTGCCGAACCCGAGCCCGTACCCGAGCAGCCACCGCAGGGGCACCTGCGGCCGCGGGACGAGGAGGACCGCCGGCACGGCCAGCACCGCGAACCGCAGCGACCCGGCCAGGAACGGCGGGAACTGCTCCAGGGTCAGGTGGATGGCGGGGAAGTTCACGCCCCAGCACAGGGCGACGAGCAGGGCGGTGAGGCGGTCACGGGGCGGCACGGGCGTCATCCTGCGCCGCGAGGAGCGTGCAGCACCATCACGAGGTGGTGAACGGATCGTGCAGCGTCGCTGCACGGTGACACGTCGCGCCGCTAGGGTGCGCGGCGTGGAGACCCGGCACCTGGAGGTCCTGCGGGCCGTGCGCGACCGCGGCGGGGTGACCGCCGCCGCGGCCGCCGTGCACCTGACGCCCTCGGCGGTGTCGCAGTCCCTGGCCGCGCTGCAGCGGTCCGTCGGCCCGACCCCGCTGACCGAGCGCCACGGCCGGGGCCTGCGGCTCACCCCGGCCGGGCACGCGCTGGCGGACGCGGGGGCGGACGTCCTGACGGCCCTGGCTCGCGCGCGGGCCGCCGTCGACGCCTTCGCCGAGCGGCCCACCGGCACCGTCCGCGTCGCCCTGTTCGCCTCCGCCGCGCAGATGCTCGCGCCGGGCCTGCTCACGCGGGCGGCGACGTGGCCGGGGGTGCGGGTCGAGCTGGCCGACGAGGACGTCAGCCAGGCGGCGTACCCCGCGCTGACGGCCGAGGCGGACGTCGTCGTGGCGCACCGGCCCGAGGACGGCGCAGCCTGGCCGGCCGGGCTCGTCGTCACCCCCCTGCTGCGGGAGCCGATGGACGTCGCGCTGCCCCTGGACCACCCCCTGGCCGGGCGCACGGCCCTGACGCCGGCCGATCTCGTGGACGAGGCGTGGGTGGCCGTGCAGGAGGGCTTCCCGGTGGCCGGGGTGCTGGCGGCGGTGGAGGCCGCGGCCGGGGCGCCGGTGCGCGTGGTGCAGCGGTCCAACGACTTCCACGTGGTCGAGGCCCTCGTCGCCGCCGGGCACGGCGTCTCCCTGCTGCCGCGGTACACCTCCGGGCTGGCCGCGGCGGGCCGGTTCGCCCTCGTGCCGCTCGTCGGGGTGCGTGCCGCGCGCCGGGTCGACGCGCTGCAGCGGCCGGACCGCGCCCAGCGCCGCGTGGTCGCCCTCGTGCTGGCGGCGCTCGTCGAGACGGCCCGGGGCGTGGACGTCGGTAGCCTGGGGCGGTGACCCTCCACCTCTTCGACTCCGCCACGCGCAGCGTGCGGCCGTTCGAACCCGTCGTGCCGGGACAGGTGGGCGTCTACCTCTGCGGCGCGACCGTGCAGGCGCCGCCCCACGTGGGGCACGTGCGCTCGGCGGTCGCGTTCGACGTGCTCGTGCGCTGGCTGCGCCGCTCCGGCTACCGCGTGACCCTCGTCCGCAACGTCACGGACGTCGACGACAAGATCCTGGCCCGCTCGGCCGCCGCGGGGGAGCCGTGGTGGGCGTGGGCGCTGACGAACGAGCGCGCCTTCACGCGCGCGTACGACGCGCTCGGCGTCCTGCCGCCGACGTACGAGCCGCGGGCCACCGGGCACGTGCCCGACATGGTGGCGCTCATGCAGCGGCTGGTCGAGGGCGGGCACGCCTACGCCACCGCGCCGGGCGACGTGTGGTTCGACGTGCGCTCCTGGCCCGCCTACGGGGAGCTGACGCACCAGCGGCTGGAGGACATGGTCCCCTCGCCCGACGACGAAGGCCCGGCGGCGGGGGAGCCGGCTCCCGACGACGAGCCGCTCGACGAGCGCGCGACGCCCGGCAAGCGCGACCCGCACGACTTCGCGCTGTGGAAGTCGCCGCGCCCGGGCGAGCCGGCGACGGCGGCGTGGGACACCCCGTTCGGCCGGGGGCGGCCGGGCTGGCACCTCGAGTGCTCCGCCATGGCGCACCGCTACCTCGGGGAGACGTTCGACATCCACGGCGGCGGCCTCGACCTGCGCTTCCCGCACCACGAGAACGAGCAGGCGCAGAGCCGGGCGGCCGGCTTCGGGTTCGCGCGGTACTGGGTGCACAACGGCTGGGTCACGCAGGGCGGCGCGAAGATGAGCAAGTCCCTGGGCAACGGGCTGCTCGTCGACGCCGTGCTGCGGACGACCCCCGCGCCGGTGGTCCGACTGGCGCTGACGGCGGTGCAGCTGCGGTCCATGCTCGAGTGGACCGACGACATCCTGCGCGAGGCCGGGGCGACGTGGGAGCGGCTCGCCGGGTTCGTCGCGCGGGCCACGGAGGCGGTCGGGGCGGTGGACGACGACGAGGTGCTGCTCGCCGCGCTGCCGGAGGCCTTCACCGCCGCGATGGACGACGACCTCAACGTGCCCGCCGCGCTGGCGGTGGTGCACGAGCACCTCAAGGCCGGCAACACCGCGCTCGCGGCCGGCGACGCCGCGGCCACGCGCACCGCCGTCGTCGCCGTGCGCGGCATGCTCGACGTGCTCGGCCTGGACCCGGCGTCCCCGCAGTGGGCCGCCGGCCGGGGCGCGGGCGACGACCGGGCCGCCCGCGCGCTGGACGCGGTCGTCGGCGCCGAGCTCGAGGCGCGCGCCCAGGCGCGCGCCGCCCGGGACTGGGCCACCGCGGACGCGATCCGCGACCGCCTCACCGCCGCCGGCATCGCGGTGGAGGACTCACCGGCCGGCGCCCGCTGGAGCCTCGCGGCCCCGGCCGGCGCCGCCGAGACCACGACGACGGAGGACTGATGGCCGGCAACTCCCAGCGGCGCGGGGCCACCCGCAAGGCGGGCTCGAAGAAGGGCGCCACGACGGGCACCGGCGGCAAGAACCGCCGGTCCCTCGAGGGGCGCGGCCCCACGCCGAAGGCGGAGGACCGCGTCTACCACGTGGCGCACCAGCGCAAGGTGGCCGCCGAGCGCGCCGCCGCGGCGGGCGCGCGGCCGGGTGCGGGTGCCGGCGGCGCGCGTGTGGCCGGCGGCCGTGCAGGCGGCCGTGCGGGCGGCGGCAAGGCCCGGGGGTCGGCGCGCGGCGCGGGGGCGACGGAGACCATCTCCGGTCGCAACTCCGTGCTCGAGGCGCTGCGCGCGGGCATCCCCGTGACCACGGTGTACCTCGCCGCCAAGCTCGAGGCCGACGACCGCACCCGCGAGATCATCGCCATCGCGGCGGACTCCGGCCGTCCGCTGCTCGAGGTGTCGCGCACGGAGCTCGACCGGCTCACCGATGGCTCGGTGCACCAGGGCGTGGCGCTCGTCGTGCCGCCCTACGACTACGCCGACGTCGACGACCTGCTCGACGCCGCCGAGGCCTCGGGCCGGCCGCCCCTGCTCGTCGCCCTCGACCAGGTCACGGACCCGCGCAACCTCGGTGCGGTGCTGCGGTCGGCCGGCGCCTTCGGGGCCCACGGCGTGCTCGTGCCCGAGCGGCGCGCGGCCGGCGTGACGGCCGCGGCGTGGAAGGTGTCGGCGGGGGCCGCCGCGCGCGTGCCCGTGGCCCGCGTGACCAACCTCGCGCGGACCCTGCAGGACTACCGCAGCGCGGGGCTGTTCGTCGTCGGGCTCGACGCCGGCGGCGACACGGAGCTGGCGGAGATGCCCTACGCGGGGGACCCCGTCGTGCTCGTCGTCGGGTCGGAGGGCAAGGGCCTGAGCCGGCTCGTGCGGGCGCAGTGCGACGTGGTCGCCTCCATCCCGATCGCGTCCGCGGTCGAGTCGCTCAACGCCGGGGTCGCCGCGGGCATCGCGCTGTACGAGGTGGCCCGCCAGCGCGGGCCGGTCCCCGCGTGAGCCCCGAGCCGGGCTGGGTCCGGCACGCGGTCCTCTACCACCTGTACCCGCTGGGCTTCCTCGGCGCGGAGCGGACGGCCGACGAGGTCCCCGAGGGCGAGGTGCGTCACCGGCTGTCCGCGCTCGAGCCGTGGCTCGACCACGCCGTGTCGCTCGGGGCGTCCGGGATCCTCCTCGGGCCGGTGTTCGCCTCACGCACGCACGGGTACGACACGACGGACCACCTCGCCGTCGACCGGCGGCTCGGCGACGAGGCGGACCTCGTCGCGCTGTTCGCCGCCGCGCACGCCCGGGGCCTGCGGGTCGTGCTCGACGGCGTCTTCAACCACGTCGGCGAGGACTTCGGCGAGTACCGGCAGGCCCTCGCGGAGGGCCCGTCGTCGCCGGCCGCCCGCTGGTTCCGGCTGCGCTGGCCGGACCCGTCCGCCGCGGACGGTGGCGGCCACCCCGCCCACGACGACTTCGAGGGGCACGGCGCGCTCGTCGCCCTCGCGCACGACGAGCCCGCCGTCGCGGCGCACGTCGAGCACGTCATGCGGTACTGGCTCGAGCGAGGCGCCGACGGGTGGCGCCTGGACGCCGCCTACGCCGTGCCGCCGGCGTTCTGGGCGCCGGTGCTGACCGCGGTCCGGGCGGCCCACCCCGACGTCTACGTCGTGGGCGAGGTGATCCACGGCGACTACGCGGGGATCGTCGCGGCCTCCGGGATGGACGCCGTCACGCAGTACGAGCTGTGGAAGGCGACCTGGAGCTCGCTCGAGGACGGCAACGCGTGGGAGCTCGCGCACGCGCTGCGCCGGCACGCGGAGTTCACCGAGGCGTTCGTCCCGCTGACCTTCGTCGGGAACCACGACGTCACCCGCATCGCCAGCCGCCTGAGCGACCCGCGCCACCTGGACCACGCGCTCGCGCTCCTGCTGACCGTGCCCGGCACGCCGTGCGTCTACGCCGGCGACGAGCACGGGTTCACCGGTGTGAAGGAGGACCGCGCGGGCGGCGACGACGCGGTCCGGCCGGCGTTCCCCGCCACGCCGTCGGAGCTCAGCCCCGTGGGCCTGCCCGTGCTGCACCGCCACCAGGAGCTCGTCGGTCTCCGGCGGCGCCACCCGTGGCTGCACGACGCGGAGCTGTCGGTACGGCACGTGTCCAACCCGCTGCTCGTCGTCGCGCTCGCGCCGCGGGCGGGGGCGCCGGACGCCGGGCCCGACGAGGGCGTCCTGCTCGTGCTGAGCACCGACGACGCCGAGGTGCGCTGGGGCCTGCCGGCCGACCTGCCGGGAGCCCTCGCCGCCGGGCCGGCCGCGCTCGCCGCCGGGACCGGGTCGCTCGCCGACGGCGGCCGCACGGTCGTGCTGCCGCCGCACGGCTGGGCGGTGCTGACGCACCCGTGACCACCCCCGCGGGCGCCGCACGCGCCGTCCCGGGGCAGGCGTGGCTCGTCTGGGGCGTCGGCCTGCTCGTCTACGGGCTGGCGGTGACGAGCCGCACGTCGCTGTCGGCGGCCGGGATCGAGGCGTCGGACCGGTTCGGCGTCTCCGCCGGCACCCTGTCGCTGTTCGCGGTGCTGCAGCTCGCGGTCTACGGCGCCCTGCAGGTGCCGGTGGGGGTGCTGCTCGACCGGTTCGGGACCCGGCGGGTGCTGCTCGTCGGCGTGGTCACCATGGCCGTGGGGCAGGTGGTGCTGGCCACCGCGACCGCCGTCCCGGCCGCCATCGCGGCGCGCGCGCTGGTGGGGGCGGGCGACGCGACGGTGTTCGTGGCCGTCCTGCGCCTCGTCGTCGCCTGGTTCCCGGTGCACCGGACGGCGCTCATGGTGCAGGTGACCGGCATCGTCGGGCAGCTGGGGCAGGTCGTCAGCGTCGTGCCGCTGCGCGCGGTGCTCGACGAGGCCGGCTGGGAGCCCGCCTTCCTCGGGCTCGGGGCGGCGCTGGCGCTGGGGGCGCTGCTCGTCGCCCTGGCCGTGCGCGAGGGGCCGCGAAGCGTGGCCGCGGCCGCCGCCACCGACCCGGGCGGGCACGTGCGGGGCCGGCTCGCCGCGGCCTGGTCGCACCCGGGGACGCGGCTGGGCCTGTGGACGCACGCCGTGGCGCCCTTCCCGGCGCACACGTTCGCCCTGCTGTGGGGCTTCCCGTACCTGACGGCGGGGGAGGGCCTGACGGACGGGGCCGCGCAGGGGCTGCTCGTCCTGTTCGTGCTGGCCGGGATCGTGGCCGGGCTGCTCATCGGCCGGTTCACGGGGCGGCACCCGCTGCGGCGGTCGTGGGCGGTGCTCGCGGTGGTCGCGGTCCAGGCGGCCGCCTGGACGACGGTGCTGCTGCGGCCGGGGCCGGCGCCGTCCTGGCTGCTCGTCGTCCTCGTGCTGGCGCTCGCCTCCGGCGGGCCGGGGTCGCTCGTCGGGCTGGACTACGCGCGCTCGTTCAACCCGCCCGAGCGGATCAGCAGCGCCCAGGGCATCGTCAACAGCGGCGGGTTCGTGTCGGCGCTCGTGGCGCTGGCGCTGGTCGGGGTCGCGCTGGACCTGCAGGGCGCGGGGACGCCCGACACCTACACGCTGGACGCGTTCCGCTGGGCGATGGCGGTGCAGTACCCGATGTGGGCGGTCGGGGTGGTGGCGCTCCTGCGCGCCCGACGACGCACGCGCGCGCTGCTGGCGGAGCAGGGGACGGTGGTGCCGCCGCTGCGGCAGGCGCTGCGACGGGGGCGGGGCTAGCACCCTGGCAGCCGCCTGGACGCCGGCTGTACGGTGCGCGCGTCCGAGCGCCCCTGGCGTGCCGGGGACGCTGCTGCTACCGCACGGGAGACCCGCGATGACGCGCACCACCCGCCGGTCGGCGCTGCCGACCGCCCGCACCAGCACCCGCACCAGCACCGGCACCAGCACCAGCACTCGCACGAGCACCCGCACCAGGACCAGCACCCGCACCCGCACCCTGGCCGCCGCGATCGGCACCTGCGCCGCGCTCGCGCTCGGCGGGTCGCTCGCCCTGCCCGCCGTGGCCGCACCGCCGACGGCCGCCCCCGACGTCGAGGCCCAGGGCCTGCTCAGCCCCCTGTCCCTCGCGGTCCGCCCCAACGGCACGGTGCTCGTGTCGCAGAACTTCGCCGGCCTGATGTCCTCGGTGAAGACGCAGGGTGCCGCCGCCGGCACGGTCACGCGCGTCGGCACCCAGCTCGAGCCGGGCGCGGAGCTGGGCGCGCTCTCCGTCACGCCGTCCGGCCGCGTCACGTACGCCGAGAGTCGGGAGACCTCGGCCGTGGTCAAGGAGCGCAACGTCTGGGGCGGGACGAAGACGGTGGCGGACACCTGGGCGGCCGAGGTCGCCTTCGACCCCGACGGCGACACCGAGTACGGCCTGCTCGAGGTCGACGAGGCGTGCGCGGCGCAGGTGCCCGCCGAGGTGGGCGGCGCCACCTACACCGGGGAGACGTACTCGCACCCGTACGCCACGACGACCGTCCGCGACGTGCTCTACGTCGCCGACGCGGGCGCGAACACGATCTGGAAGGTGCAGGGCGGCCAGGTCACGCCGCTCGCCGCGCTGCCCCCGCAGCCCGCGGTCCTGCCCGACGAGGCCTACGCCGCCTTCGGCTTCCCGAGCTGCGCCTTCGGCACGCCGTACTCCTTCGAGGCGGTGCCCACGGACGTCGAGCTCGGCCCGGACGGCTGGCTCTACGTGTCGACGCTGCCCGGCGGTCCCGAGGACCCGAGCCTCGGTGCCCGCGGGTCCGTGTGGCGGGTGCACCCGGCGACGGGTGAGCTGCGGCTGGTGGCGACCGGCTTCGCCGGGGCGACGAACCTCGCCGTGTCGGGCTCCGGGGACGTCTACGTGGCCGAGCTGTTCGGCGGACGCGTCTCGGTGGTGGCTCGCGGGACGAGCACCCCGACGACCGCCGTCGAGGTGCCGTTCCCCGGGGCCGTCGAGGTCGTCGGGAAGGACCTGTGGGTCACGACCGACGTGCTGAGCGGCCTCCAGCCGGGCTCCACGCCGGCCGGTTCCGTCGTGCGCGTGCCGCTGGGCTGAGCCCGTCGCGGGGGTGGTGTGCCGCCGTGCACGCCACCCCCGCTGCGGCCACCCGCGTCAGCCGATGAGCATGTCCCCGTCGACCTCGTCGGGGTGCACACGGGGCATCGAGCCCGTCTCCGTCTCGCGCAGGTCCTCGGCGCTGACGCCGAGGACGGCCTGCTCGTCGGGCCGGGTGGGCAGGACGGTCTTCACGTAGCTCTTGACGACCTCCTTCATGGGCACGTCCCGGTTCTGCTGCTGGGACAGGAACCACCGGTGGTCGAGCAGCTCGTGGTAGACCTGCGCCGGCTCGAGCTTCTTGCGGAACTCCCGCGGGACCTTCCGCACGGCCGGCTCGAAGACGTCCGTGAGCCAGTCGTGGGCGACGAAGGACTCGTCCTCCATCTGCCGGTCCGTCGCGGCGCGGTACTCGTCGAGGTCGTTGAGCAGCCGCCGCGCCTGGTTCTCCTGCACGTCCAGGCCGGTCAGGCGCATGAGGCGCCGGGAGTGGTGGCCGGCGTCGACGACCTTGGGCTGGATGCGCACGGTCGTGCCGTCGATGTCGGTGGTGATGTCGAGCTCGCCGACGTCGAAGCCCAGGTCGTTGAGGCGGTCGATGCGCTGCTGCACGCGCCACCGGTCGCCGTAGGAGAACGACTCGCGCTCGGTGAGGGCGCGCCACAGCTCCTGGTAGCGCACGACGATGGCGTCGCCGATCTCCACCGCGTCGACGTCCTCCGACAGGAACGCGCCCGCCTGCAGGTCCATGAGCTCGCCGATGATGTTCACGCGGGCGACCTCGAGGTCGTAGGACCGCTGCCCGGGCGAGAGCTTGTCGTGCAGGTCGCCCGTCTCGGCGTCGACGAGGTACGCCGCGAACGTCTCCGCGTCCCGGCGGAACAGCGTGTTCGACAGCGAGACGTCGCCCCAGTAGAAGCCGACGAGGTGCAGCCGCACGAGCAGCACCGCGAGGGCGTCGATGAGGCGGGTCGCGGTGTCCGGCTGCAGCGACTGGCTGAACAGCGCGCGGTACGGCAGGGAGAAGCTGAGGTGGCGGGTCAGCAGGCACGCCTCGAGCGGCTCACCGTCGGGCGCGTGGCGACCGGTGACGACGCCGAGCGGCTCGACGCCGGGGATCTCGAGCTTGCGGAGCTGGCGCAGGAGCTCGTACTCCCGGTAGGCGACGGTCTCGCCGATCTCCTTGATGGCGACGACGCCGCCGGACAGCCGCGCGAACCGCACGATGTGCCGCGAGATGCCGCGGGGCAGCGCGGCCAGCACCTCGGACGGCCACTGCTCGAGCGGCACGTGCCAGGGCAGGTCGAGGAGCGCGGGGTCGGTGGTCGCCGCGGTGATCTGCAGGCGCGGGGGCGTGGGGCTCATGACGTCCTCGGGTCGGGCGGGGGTGGCACCAGCGTCCCACGCCGTGGGTGGGCGCGCGGGGACGACGGAGGGGCGGGACCGGCGACCCGGTCCCGCCCCTCCGCACACGCTGACGTCAGGCGCTGATGCGCTCGCCGCTGCCCGCGTGGAACAGGTGCTGCTCGCCCGGGCGGATGCGGACGTGGATCGTCTCGCCCTTGCCGGGGACCTGGCGCGGGTCGACGCGCACGATGACCTGCGAGTCGCCGGCGCCGGAGCGCACCTCGCCCGCGACGCCCCGGCCGAGGCTGCCGTAGACGAACGCGTCGGAGCCGAGCTCCTCGACGATGTTGACGACGACCGGGATGGCGTCCGCCGTGCCCTGCGGCACGACGTCGAGCGCCTCGGGACGGAAGCCGACGGTGATCTGGCCCTTGTCCTCCGAGGAGATCGCCGAGACCGCCTCGCGCGGGAGCACGACGTGCGCCTGCCCGAGGTCCGCCGCGTCGCCCTGGACCGGGAACGTGCCGATGTTCATGGCCGGGGAGCCGATGAAGCCGGCGACGAACACGTTGGCCGGGGTGTCGTACATGTCGCGCGGGGTGCCGACCTGCTGCAGCAGGCCGTCCTTGAGGACCGCGATGCGGTCGCCCATGGTGAGGGCCTCGGTCTGGTCGTGCGTGACGTAGACCGTCGTGACGCCGAGGCGGCGCTGCAGCGAGGCGATCTGCGTGCGCGTCTGGACGCGGAGCTTGGCGTCGAGGTTCGACAGCGGCTCGTCCATGAGGAACACCTGGGGCTGACGCACGATGGCGCGGCCCATGGCGACACGCTGGCGCTGACCGCCGGAGAGCGCCTTCGGCTTGCGGTCGAGGTACTGCGTGAGGTCGAGGATCTTGGCGGCCTCCTCGACGCGGGTGCGGATCTCCGCCTTCGGCGTGCCGGCGATCTTCAGGGCGAAGCCCATGTTGTCGGCGACCGTCATGTGCGGGTACAGCGCGTAGTTCTGGAACACCATCGCGATGTCCCGGTCCTTCGGCTGGACGTCCGTGACGTCGCGGTCGCCGATGAGGATGCGGCCGGCGTTGACGTCCTCGAGGCCCGCGAGCATGCGCAGGGAGGTCGACTTGCCGCAGCCCGAGGGGCCGACGAGGACGAGGAACTCGCCGTCCTCGATGTGCAGGTTGAGCGCGTCGACCGCGGGGCGCTCCGAGCCCGGGTAGAGCCGGGTCGCGTGGTCGTAGGTGACCGTAGCCATGACTGGTACATCCCTCCACCGGCAGGTACGTGCCGGACGATCCGTCGTGAAGAGTGTCAGCGTGTCTGCTCTGACACCGACCGCGGCCAGGGAGCCGCGGACGTGGCGCCATCATGGCACACGAGCGGGTGAGACGGACAACATGCGCGGCGAGCGCTTTCCGCAGCCCGTCGCCGACGTGCACCGTGCCCGCTCCTGACCGGCCGGTTCCACGCCGACCCGGAAGGGGCGGGCGTCAGGCGCCGAGCGCGTCGGCCAGCGCGGTGAGGGCCGTCGCGACGGCCTCGGGGTCGGCGAGCCGGTGAGCGGCGACGGTGCTGCCCGGGCCGACCTTGACGGTGAGCCCGCGCACCTCGTCGGCGGCCCCGGCGAGCGCCCGGAACGCGTTCTCGTCCGTGACGTCGTCGCCGGCGTAAACGGCGGCGCGGGCGCCCAGCTCGCGCACCAGGGCGAGGACGGCCTTCCCCTTGTCCGCGTCGAGCACGCTCATCTCCACGACGTCCTTGCCGTGCAGCACGTGCACGCCGAGCCGCGCCCCGAGGTCGAGCGCCTCGCCCTCGGCCACGGCCGCCACCTCGCGCGGGGCCAGGCGCGTGTGCACGACGACGGCCGCCGGCTTCGTCTCCACCCACACCCCGTCGCGGCCGCGCGCGACGGCGGCCGCCTGCGCCCCGAGGTCGGCCAGCGCGTCCTGCTGCACGTCGGTGAGGCGCACGACGGCCCGGTCGAGGCCGAAGGACGTCGTCCGGGCGCGCTCGGAGCCGTGGCTCCCGACGAGCACCGTCCCGACCGGCACCTCCGCGAGGGCCTGCAGGTCGGCCATCGCCCGGCCGCTGACCAGCGCGAGGTGCACGCCGCGCACCTGCCCGAGCCGCGCGAGGGCGGCCACGGAGGCCGGGAGCGCGCGCGACGCCGACGGGTCGTCCTGCAGGGGGGCCAGGACGCCGTCGAAGTCGAGCGCCACCAGAAGCGGGCGCGCGTCGGCGTCGCCCGCGAGCGCCGTCAGGGCCGCGACCGCGGCGGCGTCGGCCGTGGCTCCGGTTGACGGGCCCGTCGTCGTGCCCGTCGTCACGCCCGTCGTCGTCCCCGTCTCAGCCACGTCCCACCACCAGGTCCCGTCCCTCCGTCGCCCCCGGGTCGGGCAGCGCCCGGCCCGGCGCCGCGGGCTCGGCCTGCAGGGCGCCGAGGAACTGCTCCGACCACGCCGTCACGTCGTGCTCCAGCACTCGACGGCGCAGGCGGCGCATGCGGGTGCGCGCCTGCCGCGGCTCCATCGTCGCCGCCCGCACGATGGCGTCCTTGAGGCCGTCGATGTCGTGCGGGTTGATGAGCACGGCGCCGGCCAGCTCGTCGGCCGCACCCGTGAACTCCGAGAGCACGAGCGTGCCCCGCTCGTCGTTGCGCGCCGCCACGTACTCCTTGGCGACGAGGTTCATGCCGTCGCGCAGGGCCGTGACGAGCATGACGTCCGCCGCGAGGTAGAGCGCCGCCATCTCGGCCATGGGGAAGGACTGGTGCAGGTACTGGATCGGCGTGTGGCCGACGGCGCCGTGGTCGCCGTTGATGCGCCCGACGAGCAGCTCCACCTCGTCGCGCAGCTGCTGGTACGCCTCGACGTTCTCGCGGCTGGGGCTGGCCACCTGCACGAGGCGCACGTCCTGCGGGTCGAGGGTGCCGTCCTCGAGGACCTCGCCGAAGGCCTTGATGCGGTGGATGATCCCCTTGGTGTAGTCGAGCCGGTCGACGCCGAGCAGGAGCACCTTCGGGTCGCCCAGGTCGTGGCGGATCTCCCGCGCCCGCTGCTGCACCTCGGGCGTGCGGGCCAGCTCGTCGAACGCGCCGCTGTCGATGGAGATGGGGAACGCCGAGGCGCGCACCTGGCGGTCCACCGCCCCCGGCCGCGGCACCGTGATGACCTGACCGCGTGTCGGCAGGTCCGTGTACCGGCGCACCACCCGCACGAAGTTGCTCGCGTCGCCGGCGCGCTGGAAGCCGATGAGGTCCGCGCCGAGCAGGCCGTCGACGACCTGCCGCCGCCACGGCAGCTGCGCGAAGATCTCCAGCGGCGGGAACGGGATGTGGTGGAAGTACCCGATCCGCAGGTCGGGGCGCTGCTCGCGGAGCATCGCCGGGACGAGCTGGAGCTGGTAGTCCTGCACCCACACCGTCGCACCCGGCGCGGCCTGCTCGGCGGCGGCCGCCGCGAAGCGCCGGTTCACCGTCACGTAGGAGTCCCACCAGTTGCGGTGGAACGCGGGCGGCGCGATGACGTCGTGGTAGAGCGGCCACAACGTGTCGTTGGAGAAGCCCTCGTAGAACGTGGCGACGTCGTCGGCGCTCAGCGCGACCGGGACCAGCCGGGTCCCGTCGACGTCGAAGGGGTCCAGCGCCAGGTCCGGGGACCCGCCCCAGCCCACCCAGGCGCCGTCGGCCTTGGCCATGACGGGGGACAGGGCCGTGACGAGCCCGCCCGGGGACCGCGTCCAGCTCGGCTCGCCGTCCTCGCCGAGCGTGACGTCGACGGGCAGGCGGTTGGCGACGACGACGAGCTCGTAGCCGTCCCCGGGGGCCAGGTCGGCCGTGCTGCCGTCGGGGCCGTCGGTCGTGCCGTCGGTGCGGTTCTCGGCGGTGCGGTCGTCGGCGGTGCGGTCGTCGGCGGTGCGGTCGTCGGCGGTGCGGTCGTCGGGGGTGCCGGCTGCGGGCACGAGGACACCTCCTGGGAGTGGTCGTGCAGAGGGCCGCGAGGGCGCGCGCAGCGCAGCCCGGCGGCGGGCTGCGTCGACCCTAACGGGCGAACCGCGGCCCCGCCCGGCGCCGCGGACGCACCTGTCCGCTCCCGGCCAGGGGCGGGACCGGGCGCTAGCGTGCGGGGGCATGGAGCGCATCGGCCCTGCCCCGGGCACCGAGGTCGGCGGCTACACCGTGGTCGCCCCGCTCGGCGCGGGCGGGATGGGCGCCGTCTACCGGGCGGTGGACGGCGGCGGGCACGCCGTGGCGCTCAAGCTGCTGCACCCCCACGTCGGCGCGGACCCCGAGGCCCGCGACCGCCTGCGCCGCGAGGTCCTGGCCCTGCAGCGGCTGCGGCACCCCGGGGTCGCCGCGGTGCTCGACGCGGAGGCCGACTCCTCCGAGGCCTTCCTCGTCACGGAGCTCGTCCCCGGCGAGGACCTGGAGGCGCGCGTGCGCCGGGAGGGCCCGCTGGACGGCCCGGACCTCGCGCTGCTGGCCGACGGCCTGCTCGACGCCCTGCGCGCCGTGCACGCGGCCGGCGTCGTCCACCGGGACCTCAAGCCGTCGAACGTCATGGTCACGCCGGCCGGGCCCGTGCTCATCGACTTCGGCATCGCGCAGTCCGCCGACGACACGCGGGTCACCTCGGCGGGGCTCGTCGTGGGGACGCCGGGCTACCTCGCGCCGGAGCTCGTCGCCGGGCAGGAGCCGACCCCGGCGTCCGACCTGTGGGGCTGGGCGGCGGTCGTCGCCTGGGCCGCCACGGGCCGCCCGCCGTTCGGCCGCGGGCCGGCGGACGCCGTGCTCGCGCGGACGATGGCGGGGGAGACGGCGCTCGAGGGCGTCGGGGGGCGGGTGCGGGCGGCGCTGCGTGCGGCGCTCGACCCGGACCCCGCGCGACGACCCCGGCCCGACGTCCTGCTCGAGGTGCTGCACGACGCGGCCCTGGGCGTCGGCGACGACGAGGACGTGGCCGACGACGTGGCTCACCTCGGCGCTGCCGGTGCCGGCGGGCCGAGCGGCGACGACGGCGATACGCACGTGCTGCCCGCCGTCCCGCCGCCGGCGGGGGCCACGCAGGTGCTGCCCCCTGCGCCGCCGCCGCCGACCGGGGCCACGCAGGTCTTGCCTACGGCGCCCCCGCCGGCCCCGGCGCCGGTCCACACGCCGGTGACAGGGCGGGCGCCCGCGGTCGTGGCGACCCCCTCCGACCGTGCGCAGGACGGCAGCACGCAGCTCCTGCCCGTCCGGCCGCCCCGCGCGGCCGCGGCGGCGCCGGTCGCCGTGCCCCCGGTCGGGTCCGGGGACGTCAGCCCGCTCGTCGGGCCCGGCGCGCCCGGCGTGCCCACCTCGCCGGGCGCGCCCGGTCCGGGCGGCGACACGGACGTCGACCCGCCCGGGCCCGGCTGGCGACGCCCGGTCCCGCGGCGCCGCTGGGGGTCGCTGCTCGCGCTGGCGCTCGTCGTCGGGGCGGCGGGCGCGCTCGTGCCCGTCTGGACGCTCGCGGTCGTGGCGGTGCTGCTGCTGCTCGTGAGGACCGTCGGCTCGACGGTCGAGGCGATGCACGGCCGGCGCGAGCGGCGCGGCGGCCCGGGGCGGGCGGACGTCGCGGCGGCGGTGGGGACGACGCCGTGGCACCTGCTGCGCGCGCTCGTGGGGCTGCTGCCGTCGCTCGTCGTCGGGGCGAGCGTGGCCGTCATCGTCCTGGGCGTCCTGTGGTGGCTGCTGGGCAGCGGGACGTGGGCGCCGACGGGTGCCCACCTCGTCCCGGGCGAGCCGCCGGGCGGCCGGACCGTGCAGGCCCTGCTCGGCGGCGGCGTGCTCGTCGGGGTGCTCGCCGCCTGGTGGGGGCCCGCGTCGCGGACCACACGGCTCGGGGCGCGCTGGACCCTGGCGGCGCTGGCGCCGGGCCGCGGCGGGGCGGTCGCGCTCGTGCTCGTCGCCCTGGTCGTGGCCGGGCTGCTCGTCGCCCAGGTGCTGCAGGGCCAGGCCGTCGACTGGACCCCGCTGCCCACGCCGACGCTGCCCTGAGCCGGCCCAGCGCTCGGGGCGGACGTCGGACGAGCCGCGTCCGGACGCTCCTCACCCGGGCGGGCGTCGGGCGCCTCAGGGGCGGCCCGTACCCTGGGCTCGTGCCGTCGTCCGCCGCCCGCCTGCGCCTGCCCCGGTCCGCCGGGGCCGTGCTCGCGGCCGCCGCGGGGACGCTGGTCGTGCTGCTGGCGCTCGGGGCCGTGACGGTCCTGTGGCACCGGTGCGTCGCCGCCGGCGGGCTGGCACCGCTCGCGCTGCGGCTGGACCTGCTCGCGGGCGCACCGGGCTGTCCCGAGGGGACCCTGGGGCTCGGCGGGCTCGGGCGCGCCGCGCTCGTCGTCGCCCAGCTCGCGCTGTCGCTCACGGGGGCGCACGTCGTCCTCGCCGCCTGCGGGGCCGGGCTGCTCGGCGTCGCCGCGGCGCTGGTGCGGACGGCCGGTGCGCTGTGGGACGCGGTCGTGCGCGTCGTCGTGCGCGGCCGCCGGCCGGTGCTCGCCGCGGACCCCGTCGGCCGCGTGCCGCGCGGACGCGCCGCGCCCGCCGTCGACGGTCCGCCCGCGCAGCGCGGGCTGGGCACCGTCCGCTCGCACCGCGGGCCCCCGGCCGTGCTCGCGGCCCTCGTCGGGCCGACCGCCGCCCGTCCCTGACCCCCGCGCCGACGAGCGCGTGCAGCACCGAGCCACCGGAGAGACCCACCATGCCCAGCAACGACCCCCGGCCGTCGAAGGCCGACCGCCGCGAGGCGGCCCGCGCGGAGGCCGCCCGCCTGCGCGCAGAGCAGGCCCGCAAGGCCAAGCGCACCCGCATCATCGCCATCAGCGGCCTGGCCGCGGCCGTCATCGCGCTGGCCGTCGTCGTCGCGCTCATCATCACCAACAGCACCGCCAACCGTGAGGCCTACGGCCAGGTCGTCTACGGCGGTACGTCGGACACGGTCGAGGCCCCGGCGCTGACGGACGTCACGTCGCCCGCCGGGACCGACGACAGGGGCGGCATCCCCGTCAGCGCGGACGGCGTCGGCACCACCGGCGACGCCCCCGTCGAGCTGACCGTCTACCTCGACTACCAGTGCCCGTTCTGCGCGCAGTTCGAGGCGGCCAACGCGCAGATGCTCGCCGAGCGGACCGAGGCGGGCGACATCTCCGTCACCTACCACCTCCTGTCCTTCCTGGACCGCGCCTCCAACGGCACCTTCTACTCCACGCGCGCCGCCAACGCCGCCGCGACGGTGGCGGACCAGGACCCGGACAACTTCATCGCCTTCTCCACCGCGCTGTTCGAGAACCAGCCGGCCGAGGGCACGGAGGGCCTGACGGACGCCGAGATCGCCGAGATCGCGCAGGGCGTCGGCGTCCCGGCCGCCGTCACGGACACCTTCACCGACACGGTCTCCGGCTCCTTCACCGACGGCGACGGCGAGCAGGAGGGCACGTGGCGCACGTACGCGCCGTGGGTCGTCGCGGTCACCGGCCAGGCCGAGGCGGACCTGCCGCGCCTGAGCACCCCGACGATCCTCATCGACGGCCAGCCGTTCTCCGGCGACCCGACGACGCCGGGCCCGCTCGAGGAGCAGATCGACCTGGCGCTCGCGGGCTGACACCCCGGCCGGGTCCTGCACCCGGCGGGCGGCGCACGGCGGACGACCGACGACGACGGCGGCACCACCCGGACGGGGGTGCCGCCGTCGGCGCGTCCGGCCGCCGACGCTACCCTGGGCGCCTCGCCTCCTTAGCTCAGTCGGCCAGAGCACCTGTCTTGTAAACAGGGGGTCGTCGGTTCGAATCCGACAGGGGGCTCCACGGCCCGTCCTCGATCCCGCTCGCACCCCGTGCCTCGTCGGGCGTGCGCCCCGGGACCGCCCGGGACGTCCCCCTCCGTCCCCCGTGCCCGGGATGTCCTGGGCCCTCGGTCCCAGGACCTCGCCCGGGGGACGACGAAGACTCGTCCCCGTGACGAGTGACGGAGACGGCGGCGCCCCCGGCCGCGTGGTGGTGGTGGGTGCCGGCATGGTGGCCCACCGGTTCGTGGAGTCCTGGCTGCGCCGTGCGCCGGAGGACGGCTGGAGCCTGACGGTGCTGGGCGACGAGCCCTACCTCCCCTACGACCGGGTGCACCTGTCGGAGCACGTCGGCGGCCGCACCGTCGAGGACCTGGCGATGGCGCCGGCCGTCTGGGACGACCCCCGCGTCGTGCTGCGCACCGGGGACGCCGTGGCGGCGGTCGACCGCGAGGCCCGTACCGTGCGGACGGCATCCGGGTCCGTGCACCCCTACGACACCCTCGTGCTGGCCACGGGCTCCTGGGCCTGGACGCCCCGCGCCGAGGGGACCGATCTGCCGGGCGTGTTCTCCTACCGCACGCTCGACGACCTGCGCGGGCTCATGGCCTGGGTGCGCGACCGTGGGGCGGCGCTCGGGCGGTCGGTGCGCGGCGTCGTCGTGGGCGGCGGCGTGCTGGGGCTCGAGGCGGCGGCGGCGCTGCAGACGCTCGGTGCCCAGGCGGCCGTCGTCGAGTTCGCGGACCGGCTCATGGCCGTGCAGCTCGACGCGGGCGGCGGCGAGGCCCTGCGGGTGCTCGTCGACGACCTCGGCATGGAGGTGCGCACGGGCGCGGCGGCCCAGCGCCTCGTCGCCGGGCCGGACGGGGCCGTGGCGCGCGCGGAGCTGTCCACGGGGGACGTGCTCGACGCGGACGTCGTGGTCTTCTCCACCGGCGTGCGGCCGCGCGACCGGCTCGCCCGCGAGAGCGGCCTGGCGGTGGGGGAGCGCGGCGGCGTCGTCGTCGGCCCCACGTGCCGCACGTCCGACCCCGCCGTGTGGGCGATCGGGGAGTGCGCGTCCTTCGAGGGCGAGTGCGCGGGCCTCGTCGCGCCGGGCAACGCCATGGCCGACGTCGTCGTCGACCGGCTGCTCGGGGGGACGGCCGTGCACAGCCGCTCCGCCGAGGGCACGAAGCTCAAGGGCGTCGGCATCGACGCCGCGAGCTTCGGCGACGTGCTGGGCCTGACGCCCGGCGCGCTCGAGGTGACCTTCGCGGACCCCGTGGCGAAGACGTACAAGAAGCTCGTCGTGTCCGACGACGCGCGGACCCTGCTGGGCGGGGTCTTCGTCGGCGACATCGACCTGTACTCCCGGCTGCGCCCCCTGCTCGGGCGCCCGCTCGGCGCGGACCCGGCCGCGTTCCTCACGCCCGAGGGCGCGGGCGGCGCGCCGCAGACGGAGCTGCCCGACGACGTCGTCGTCTGCTCCTGCGCGAACGTCACCGCCGGCACCATCCGGGGCGCGGTCAGCGAGCACGGCTGCACGAGCGTCGGCGAGGTCAAGGCCTGCACGAAGGCCGGGACGGTCTGCGGCTCCTGCGTCCCGCTGGTGACGACGCTGGTCAACACCGCGCTGGAGAAGGCGGGCGTCGAGGTCAGCCGGGCCATGTGCGAGCACTTCGCGATGCCGCGCGCCGAGCTGCTGGCGCTCGTGCGGCAGGACGGGCTGCGCACGTTCTCCGAGGTCGTCGCGAAGCACGGCACCGGGCGCGGCTGCGCCGTCTGCAAGCCGGTCGTGGCCTCGATCCTGTCGGTGCTCGGCGTCGGTCACGTCCTCCAGCCGGACCAGTCCTCGCTGCAGGACACGAACGACCACGTCCTGGCCAACCTGCAGAAGGACGGGACGTACTCCGTGGTGCCGCGCGTGCCGGCGGGGGAGATCACGCCGGAGAAGCTCGCGGTCCTCGCGCAGGTGGCGCAGGACTTCGGCCTCTACACCCGCATCACGGGCGCGCAGCGGATCGGGCTGTTCGGCGCGCGCCTCGACCAGCTCCCGACGATCTGGCGCCGCCTCGTCGACGCCGGGTTCGAGTCCGGGCAGGCCTACGGCAAGAGCCTGCGGGCCGTGAAGAGCTGCATCGGGTCGGCCTGGTGCCGCTTCGGCGTGCAGGACTCGGTGAGCATGGCCACGCGGCTGGAGCTGCGGTACCGCGGCCTGCGCAGCCCGCACAAGTTCAAGGTCGGCGTCTCCGGCTGCGCCCGGGAGTGCGCGGAGGCGCGCGGCAAGGACGTCGGCGTCATCGCCACCGAGAAGGGCTGGAACGTCTACGTCGGCGGCAACGGCGGCTTCACGCCCCGGCACGCCGAGCTGCTGGCGGAGGACCTGGACGACGAGCGCGTCGTGCAGGTGGTCGACCGCTTCCTGGCGCTGTACATCCGCTCGGCCGACCGCCTGCAGCGCACCGCGCCGTGGGTCGCCGGGTTCGAGGGCGGCATCGCCGAGCTGCGGCGGGTCGTCGTCGAGGACTCCCGGGGCCTCGGGGCCGAGCTCGAGGCGGAGATCGCCCGGCACGTGGACGCGTACGTCGACGAGTGGCGCGCGACGCTCGAGGACCCCGAGAAGCTCCGGCACTTCGTGGCCTTCGTCAACGCGCCGGACCAGCACGACCCGGACCTGTCCTACACGTCCCTGCGCGGCCAGGTCCGCCCGGCCCGCACCGGCGACGTCCAGCACCACGACCCGCGCGTCGCCCGCACCCTGGAGGTCGTCCCGTGAGCACCGCCACCACCGTCGCCGCCGTCACCGATGCCGCCGAGGGCGCGGGCTGCTGCGGCTCGTGCCGCTGCGGTGGCGGTCCCGCCGCCGGCGTCGCCCCCGTCGGCGCGCCGAGCCGCGCCGGCACCACCGTGTCGGCCGCGTCCGCCGGCACCGCGGCCGGCTGGGTGCCCGTCTGCGCGCTGTCCGACCTCGTGCCCGAGCGCGGCGCGGCCGTCCTCGTCGACGGGCAGCAGGTGGCGCTGTTCCGGCTGGCCGACGACCGCGTGCTCGGCGTGCAGCACCGCGACCCCTTCTCGGGGGCGAACGTGCTGGCGCGGGGCATCGTCGGGAGCCGGGGCGAGGCGCCCGTGCTCACCTCGCCCATGCTCAAGCAGGTCTGGGACCTGACGACGGGGGCGTGCCTCGACCCGGTCGGCCGCGAGCCGCAGGACCTGCGCACCTACGGCGTGCGCGTCGAGGGCGACGCCGTCCTCCTCGCGACGGCCTGACCGCGGTCGCCCGACCCGCGAGGGGCCGGCAGCACGCTCGTCGGCACGGCCAGCGGCGGGGCTCGTCGCCATGAGGGCACGCGGAGGTGCCCCCTCCCCACCCGGGGGCAGTGGGCGAGGAGGGGGCGATCAGGGGTCCGCCCGGCCGCAGCCGCAGGGGGGTGACCACGACCGGACGAACCGGGACGAACCTACTGCCCGGCGCGGCCCCGCGGGGGCGTCCGGGCGCAGCGTCACCCGTCCGGACGCACGCGGCCCCCCCTGCCCGGTGGACGGCGGCAGCCCGCCGCGCCGGGGTGCCGACCCCGGCGACCGCGGCGCTGTGCCCGCCCTGAGCAGCGCGGCGGCCGGGCACCGGGCCGGTTGCGGGTCCGCCCGCGGAGCCGGACGATCACGGCGACGGTCGTCCGGCCGGAGGCGCGCGTCGCTCGTCGGCCGGAGGTGACGACCGTCGAGACGCACGAGCAGCCAGCGACCCGCCCGCGACCCCCGGAGCAGCGTGAGCCCCACCCGTCCCCCGACCTCCCCCGGCCCGCGGGTCGACGAGCTGCGGCGTGCGCTGGGCGAGGACGCCCTGGAGGCGGCGGCCGAGGGCAGCGGACCCACGAGCGACCTCGACGTCGTCGTCGGCTCCGGCCGGGGAGCGGCGGAGGTGCTGCGGGAGCCGACCCCGCGGACGGACGGCTATGCCGCGCTGCGCGCCTACGCCGCCCTCGGCGACGGCCGGACGGTGGCCCTCGTCGCCGACGACGGGCGCGTCGACTGGCTGCCGATCCCCGACCTGGACTGCGCCCCGGCGTTCGCCGCCCTGCTCGACGCCGAGAGCGGCGGGGTCGTCGAGCTGGCGCCCACCCAGCCCTACCGCCTGCGCCGCCGCTACCTGCCCGGCTCGAACGTCCTGAGCACGGAGTACGAGACCGCGACCGGGACGGCCCGGGTCACCGACGCCCTCTGCACCGGCGTCGCCGGGCGCCTGCCCTGGTGCGAGCTGGGCCGCCGCGTGGAGGGGCTGTCCGGCGACGTCCCCTTCGCGTGGCGCATCGCCCCGGGCACGGCGCTGGCGTCGGCCTCGCCCTGGGTGCAGGGGACGGTGCACGGCGCCGTGCTGCGCGTGAACGGCGCGACGATGGTGCCGGTGCTCTCCGACGACCTGACCCCCCTCGTCGCCGAGCAGGAGATCGCGGGGGCGTTCACGACGAGCCCCGGTTCCCGGCACCTCGTCGCCCTGGTGGGCACCGAGCGCGAGCCGGTGCAGGTCCCCCGGGCCGAGGAGGTCGACGACCGGATCAGCCGCACGGTGGCCAACTGGCAGACCTGGACCGACGCGTTCCGCTACCAGGGCCCGTGGCCGCTGGCCGTGCAGCGCAGCGCCCTGCAGCTCAAGCTGCTGCTGCACGCGCCCACGGGCTCCATCGCGGCCGCCGCGACGACGTCGGTGCCGGAGAGCTGGGCCGGCGGCAAGAACTGGGACTACCGCTACTCCTGGCTGCGCGACACGGCCTACGCGGTCGACGCGCTCATCGACTTCGGGCTGCGGGAGGAGACGCACGCCGCCATCTCCTGGGTGGTGCGGACCATCCGGTCGGAGGAGCCGCGCGTCTTCTACACGCTGGCGGGCGAGGTGCACGACCACCACGACGAGCCCGACGTGCCGGGCTGGCGCGGCATCGGACCGGTCGCCGTCGGCAACCACGCCGGCGCCCAGCGGCAGCTCGGCGTGTACGGGGACGTGCTCGGCGTCGTGCGCGGGTACGTGGACGCGGGCAACCTCCTCGACGCCGACACCGGCCGCGTCCTGGCCGCGCTCGCCGACGAGGCCGCCGACGCGTGGCACCGCCCCGACGCCGGCATCTGGGAGCTGCACGACGAGCGCCACTTCACGACGTCGAAGCTCGGCTGCTGGCAGGCCCTGGAGTGCGCGGCCCACCTGGCCGACGCCGGCCAGATCCCGGGCACGCCCGACCGCTGGCGGGCTGAGGCGCGCCGCATCCGGGACTGGGTCGAGGAGCACTGCTGGGACGAGGCGCGTGGCACCTACGTCATGGCGTCGGGCAGCGACGACCTCGACGCCTCGATCCTGCTGCACGCGATGTCGGGCTTCGACACCTCCGACCGCATGAGCCGCACGGTCGACACCCTGCGCGCCGAGCTCGGCACGGGGCCGTGGCTGCACCGCTACACGGGCATGCGCGAGGAGGAGGGCGCCTTCGTCGCGTGCTCGTTCTGGGGCGTGGCCGCGCTCGCGGAGGTGGGGCGGGTCGACGAGGCGCGGACGTGGATGGACGAGCTCGTCGCCGCGTCCAACGACGTCGGGCTCTGGACCGAGATGGTCGACGTGGACACCGACGAGTTCCTCGGCAACCTGCCCCAGGCGCTCAGCCACCTCGCGCTCGTGCAGGCCGCCATCGCGGTGTGGGACGCCACGGGTCGCGCGCCCGTCGAGGTGCCCGACGTGGAGGCCGCCGGCTCGACGGCCGCCGAGCGCACGGGGGCGACGTCGGGGAGCTGAGCCGGCCCCTCGTGCAGGACGCAGGGCGCGGGCCGTCAGCGGTCGCCCGTCTCCTCCAGCAGCCGCAGCGCCGCGCTCACGCGGGGGTTCCGCGCGGGGTCGGCGTCGATGCCGAGGGTCGCGTAGATGGCGTTGACGTGGTTCTGCACGGACTTCTCCGTGATGCCCAGCCGCAGCCCGATGCCCGCGTTCGACAGCCCCTGCGCGAGCAGCCGGAGCACGCCGAGCTGCCGGTCGGTGAGCCGCGAGACGGTCGAGCCGGCCCGCGGCGCCGCCCCCTCCAGCAGCGCCGGGTCCAGCACCGTCACGCCCCTGGCCGCGGCCCGGACGGCCTGCACCAGCAGCTCCTCCGACGTGCCGGACGTCTTGGACAGGTAGCCCCAGCCGACCGCCACGTCCCGCGGCACGTCGAGCAGCAGGTCCATCGCGTCGTGCGCCGACAGCAGGAGGATCCCGAGCCCGGGCTGCCGGCGCCGCAGCCCGACGCCGAGCGCGATCCCGTTGCCGTCCGGCAGGTCGATGTCGAGCACGACGACGTCGGCCGCGCCCGGAGGCAGCGCCGCCTCGGCCTCCGCGACCGACCCCGCGGCCGCGACCACCGCGAGCCCGGGCGTCCCGTCGAGGGTGTGCTGGAGCATGGCGCGGAAGAGGGGCTGGTCCTCCACCACCGCCACGCGCAGGAGGCCCACCTCGGTCGTCGTCATCGCAGGTGAGTATGGTCGGCCGCGGGGCGCAGCGGAACGTCCTGTCCGGCGGTGGCGCGCCGCCGGCCGGCGTCCGGCGGGAGGGCGGGGGCATGGAGGCGTCGTCGCGTGCGGACCGGCGGGCGCTGCTCACCGGCACCGGTGCCGTGGCCGCGGCCCTGCTCGCCGCCGGGACCCTGCACGAGGTGGCCCTGGCGCTCGAGACCGCCGGCCCCGCCCGCCCCGACGCGGGCGTCCTCCTGGCGCGGCTCGTCGCCGACGCGGGGGCGCTCGGGCTCCTCGTCGCCGGTCTGGTGGTGCTGGGGGTGCACCGCTCGCGCCGGCGGTGGCCCGCCGCGGCGGCGGTGCTCGGGCTCGCCCTCGTCTCGGGGCTGGCGCGGTGGGGGCTGCTGCACGCGCTCGGCGTCACGGGCGGTGGCGCGCCCCTCGTCGAGGCCGGCACCGGCGCCGTCGTCGCCGCCGTCGCCGCGGTGCTCGGGCTGGAGCACACGCGTCGCCGGCGGCGGCTGCGCGAGCGCACGCGCGCGGCGGAGCGCGAGACGGTCCGGGTCGAGCAGGCGGTGCGTGCGCTGCAGGCCGAGGAGGTCCGGGTGCGGCGCGAGGTCGCCGAGGGGCTGCACGCGAGCCTGCAGCAGCGCCTCGTGCTGGTGGTCGCACGGCTGGACCGGGTGCTCGCGGCCGCCACCGCCCGTCCCCTCACGCGCGACGAGCTGGCCTCGCTGCGCAGCGCCCGCGACGACCTGGAGCAGGTGCGCGCCCGGGACGTCCGCGAGACGAGCCGCCTGCTCTACCCCGAGTCGCTGGAGATCGGCCTGCTGCCGGCCCTGCGGGCGATGCTGCGCCGGGTGCCGACCTCCATCGCCGTGGACCTGCGGGTGGACGACGAGGTGCGCGCGCTCGACGACCCCTCGGCGCCGCGGCTCACCTCCGCCGAGCGGCTGCTGGCCGTGCGCGTGGTCGAGGAGGGCGTGCAGAACGCCCTGCGGCACGCGCGGCCGCAACGGGTGGAGGTCGTCGTCGGGCGGCGCGACGGCGCCCTGCTCGTGGCGGTGACGGACGACGGCGGCGGGTTCGACCCGACCCGCGTGCAGGCCTCCGGGACCGCGCGGCTGCGGGAGCGCCTCGGCCTCGTCGGGGGACGCCTCGACCTCGTCCCCACCCCCGGGCAGGGGACCCGGCTGGAGGCGCACCTGCCCGTGGACCACCTGCGCGGGGCGTAGGGGCTCAGCGTCCGAGCGGGGCCCCGTCGACGACGAGGGGCTCGAGGACGGGTCGCTTGGCCGAGACGACGTCGCCCGAGGACCGGCCGCGCAGCCGCCGCGTCGCCCACGGGTAGACGTGCGCCCGCACCCAGCGGGCGTCGGCGCGGACGCGCTCGAGGCGGGGCGCGGGCGGCAGGGGCGCCAGCGGGTCGTCCCAGTCGGCGCGGTCCGGGTCCAGGCCGAGGCCGACGAGCGCCGCCTGCGCGACGCGGACGTGCCCGTCGGTCGTGAGGTGGATGCGGTCGTCGGCCCACATGCGCCAGTCCGCCAGGGACCGCATGCCCCACAGGTCGACGACGTGCGCGCCGTGCCGCCGGGCGATCGACCAGATCGTCGTGCTGTAGATCGCCACCCGGCCGCGGGTGGCCCGCACGAGCGGGCTCTCGCGGGTGTCCACGCCCGTGCCGAGCAGGACGTCGGCACCGGCAGCCCGCAGCCGGACGACCGCGTCCTCGAGGCCCCGGGCCAGCGCGCCGACGTCCGCGCCCGGGCGCAGGATGTCGTTGCCGCCGCCGACGAGGCTGACGAGGTCGGCGCCGAGCTCGAGGGCGGCCGGCACCTGCTCGTCGAGGATGCGGCCCAGCAGGCGCCCGCGGACGGCGAGGTTGGCGTAGAGCAGCGGCTCGAGCCCCGCGGCGGTCCGGCGCTGCGACAGGGCGCCGGCCAGGAGGTCCGCCCAGCCGCGGCAGCTGCCGGTGCCCGGCAGCGGCTCGCCCGCGGCGGGTGGGCGCGGGGCCGGGTCCTCGGCCGTCGGGGCCAGGTCCCACAGCCCCTCGGAGAACGAGTCGCCGAGGGCGACGTAGCGCTGCCAGCGGGGGACGGGTCCGGTCGGGCTCACGCCCCCATCATGGCCCGCGGCTCGGTCGGTCGGACCGGCCGCTGGTGGCGGCCCGGTGCGGAGCGCTTCGGTCCGGGCCGTCGGGGACGGCGTGTCGCCCTCGGCACGCCGGTGTCCCGTCGACCCTCCGCACCGGCCCGCCACAGGGGCTCGAGCGAGCGCGGCGGGGTGGGCGCGGCGATGAGTGCGGCGGGGTGCGTGCGACGGGGCGGGTGCCGCGGGACCCGGCAGGAGGCGGGCCCGGTCAGGACGGCAGGGTCCAGTCGACCGGCGGGGCGCCCTGCTCGGCGAGGAGGCGGTTGACCGTCGAGAACGGCCGGGAGCCGAAGAACCCGCGGGAGGCCGAGAGGGGGCTGGGGTGGACGCTGCGCACCTGCGGCACCCCGGCCAGCGCCGGGCCGAGCGCCTGGGCGTCGCGCCCCCACAGCACCGCCACGAGCGGCCCGCCGCGCTCGACGAGCGCGGCGATCGCGCGGTCCGTGACGGCCTCCCACCCGCGGCCGCGGTGCGAGGCGGGCGCGCCCGGTCGGACGGTGAGCACCCTGTTGAGCAGCATGACGCCCTGGTCCGCCCAGGGCGTGAGGTCGCCGGTGGCGGGCGCCGGCACGCCGAGGTCGTCGACGAGCTCACGGAACACGTTGGCGAGCGACCGCGGCAGGGGTCGCACGTCGGGCCGCACGGAGAAGGACAGCCCGACGGCGTGGCCCGGCGTCGGGTACGGGTCCTGGCCGACGACGAGCACCCGCACGTCGGCGAGGGGCCGGTGGAACGCCCGCAGCACGTCCGGGCCCGCGGGCAGGTACGTGCGCCCCGCGGCGAGCTCGGTGCGCAGGAAGCGGCCGGCCGCGTGCACGTGCTCCTCGACGGGGGCGAGGGCGGCGGCCCAGTCGGGTGCGACGAGCGCGTCCAGCTCCACGCCCGGCACGGTAGCCGTCGCGCCCGGGCCGGGCCTGTCGAATGACACCCGTGTGGTTCACTCCTACAGTCGAGCGGGACGACAAGACCGCTGCCACGCGTGGGAGGATCTCCGGCCCGTAGCACGGGAAGAGCGATCCCCCGGCCGGGTCCGCGACCACGACCGCGGCACGCAGGGCACGGCGGACGTGAGGGAGGGCGAGGGATGGACGCGACGCAGGGCACGGACGCCGGCACGGCAGGGGACGCCCCGACGACCGCGGGCGCGACGGCACTGGCCGACGAGCTCGACGGCGGACGGCTGCCGGGGGCGGAGGCGTCGGGCCTGTCGGAGCGCGACCAGCAGGTCCTCGCGTTCGAGCGGCAGTGGTGGAAGTACGCCGGTGCCAAGGAGCAGGCCGTCCGCGAGCTGTTCGACATGTCCTCGACGCGGTACTACCAGGTGCTCAACACCCTGCTCGACGACCCCGCGGCGCTCGCGTACGACCCCATGCTCGTCAAGCGCCTGCGACGGATGCGCTCGTCGCGGCAGCGCGCGCGCACCGCGCGGCGGCTCGGCACCGAGGGCTGACGGGCGCCGCCCCGGGCATCGGACCAGGCGGCGATCTCGGCAGCGACTCGGCAGCGACGGGGGTCGGCCGTACCGGCGGCGCCTGCGCGGGCGGCGGGGGGCGAGCGGTTAGGTTGTCCGCCGTGAGCACGGCCGGCTACCCGTACCCCGAGGACGAGTTCGACGCCGCGCCGGACCCCGACGGCCCCCGCGGCGCCCACCGCGCCCCTCGCCCGGCGCTCGTCCGATGGGCGCCCTTCCTCGTGACGGCCCTCGTGCTCGCGGCGCTGGCGGTCGCGCTCGTGTCCTGGCAGTTCAGCTCCGGCACGCCGACGGCGCTGCCCGGCCTCGTCCCGGGCGTCACTTCGACGGCCGACGAGGGTGCGACCGACGAGGGCGCCACGGGAGGGAGCGCCGACGAGGGCACCGACGGTGCTACCGACGGCGCCGCCGACCCCGCCGCGTCCGAGCCGGCAGCGGACCCCGCGGCCACGCCGACGGAGGCGGTGCCGACGGAGCCGGCGCCCTCGCCGACACCGACGGAGCCGCCCGCGCCGCAGCCCGACCTGTCGACGACCGTGCAGGTCTTCAACGCCACCGGCATCACCGGGCTGGCCGGCCGGCAGGCGGACCGCCTGGAGGACGCGGGCTTCACGGACGTCACCTCGGGCAACCGCTCGCGCGGCGGGCTGTCCGCGAGCACGGTCCTCTACTCCACGGACGACCAGGCGGCGACGGCGGCCCTCGTCGCCTCGACGCTCGGCGTCGACGCGGTGGCGCTCGACGCGGCCACGGCCGGCGGCGACGTCGTCGTGGTGCTGCTGTCCGACCCGTCCTGACGGACGTGACGCAGCCCTCGCCGGGACCCGCTCACGGGGTCCGTCCGGGGTCTGTCGCGCGGGCGATATGTCCCACTACTGTCTGGGCACCGGCGCGGCGGGAGCGTCGGAGGGACGACGCGAGCACGACGCGAGGAGCACGGGCATGGCGCAAGGCACGGTGAAGTGGTTCAACGCCGAGAAGGGGTACGGCTTCATCACCCCGGCCGGCGGGGGGCAGGACCTGTTCGTCCACTACAGCGCCATCCAGGTGGACGGCTACCGGTCGCTCGAGGAGGGCCAGGAGGTCGACTTCGAGGTCGGGCAGGGCACGAAGGGCCCGCAGGCGGAGCAGGTGCGCCCCGTCTGACCCCGGCCGACCTCCGGTCTTCCGGCCGGGACGACGGGCACCCTACGCGTGAGACACGGGCCGCGACCCCACGGGTCGCGGCCCGTGGCGCGTCCGGTGGTGGGTCGGTCGCTTGCACTCGCAGGGGTCGAGTGCTAACCATTGACCTAGCACTCTCCGGTGGAGAGTGACAGAACCACCGGCCGCCAGGTGAGGGCGCCCGGCCGCGGGACGTGACCGCGGGCGGGGGTCCGTCCGTCGCGGGCACCGACCGGCCGACCCAGGAACCCAGCGAAGGATCGATAGCCCCATGGCCAAGATCATTGCCTTCAACGAGGAGGCCCGTCGCGGCATCGAGCGGGGTCTGAACACCCTGGCCGACACCGTGAAGGTCACCCTCGGCCCGAAGGGCCGCAACGTCGTGCTCGACAAGAAGTGGGGCGCGCCGACGATCACCAACGACGGCGTCTCCATCGCCAAGGAGATCGACCTCGAGGACCCGTACGAGAAGATCGGTGCGGAGCTCGTCAAGGAGGTCGCCAAGAAGACGGACGACGTCGCGGGTGACGGCACCACCACCGCCACCGTGCTCGCCCAGGCGCTCGTGCGCGAGGGGCTGCGTAACGTCGCGGCCGGCGCCAACCCCATCGCCCTGAAGAAGGGCATCGAGAAGGCCGTCGAGGCCGTCACGACGCAGCTCCTGGCGCAGGCCAAGGAGGTCGAGACGAAGGAGGAGATCGCCGCCACGGCCGCCATCTCCGCCGGCGACCAGGCGATCGGCGACCTCATCGCCGAGGCCCTCGACAAGGTGGGCAAGGAGGGCGTCATCACGGTCGAGGAGTCCAACGCCCTCGGCCTGGAGCTCGAGCTCACGGAGGGCATGCGCTTCGACAAGGGCTTCCTGTCGGCGTACTTCGTGACCGACCCGGAGCGCCAGGAGGCGGTCCTCGAGGACGCGTACGTCCTGCTCGTCGAGTCCAAGATCTCGAACGTCAAGGACCTGCTGCCGCTGCTGGAGAAGGTCATCCAGGCCGGCAAGCCGCTGTTCATCGTCGCCGAGGACGTCGAGGGCGAGGCCCTGGCCACGCTCGTCGTCAACAAGATCCGCGGCACCTTCAAGTCCGTGTCCGTCAAGGCCCCGGGCTTCGGCGACCGCCGCAAGGCGATGCTGCAGGACATGGCCATCCTCACGGGCGGCCAGGTCGTCTCCGAGACCGTCGGCCTCAAGCTCGACACGGTGGGCCTCGAGGTCCTCGGCACGGCGCGCAAGATCGTCGTGACGAAGGACGAGACGACGATCGTCGAGGGTGCGGGCGACGCGGCGCAGATCGCCGGCCGCGTCAACCAGATCCGTGCCGAGATCGAGAACTCCGACTCGGACTACGACCGCGAGAAGCTGCAGGAGCGCCTCGCCAAGCTCGCCGGCGGCGTGGCCGTCATCAAGGCGGGTGCGGCCACCGAGGTGGAGCTCAAGGAGCGCAAGCACCGCATCGAGGACGCCGTCCGCAACGCGAAGGCCGCCGTCGAGGAGGGCATCGTCGCCGGTGGTGGCGTGGCCCTCATCCAGGCCGGCAAGCTCGCGTTCGAGAAGCTCGAGCTCGAGGGTGACGAGGCCACCGGTGCCGCGATCGTCAAGCTCGGCATCGAGGCGCCGCTCAAGCAGATCGCGATCAACGCCGGGCTCGAGGGCGGCGTCGTGGCGGAGAAGGTCCGCAACCTGCCGACCGGCCACGGCCTCAACGCCGCGACCAACGAGTACGAGGACCTGCTGGCCGCGGGCGTCAACGACCCGGTCAAGGTCACGCGCTCCGCGCTGCAGAACGCGGCCTCGATCGCCGCGCTCTTCCTCACCACCGAGGCCGTCGTGGCCGACAAGCCGGAGAAGGCCGCCCCGGCCGCGCCCGGCGGTGGCGAGGACTTCGGCGGCGGCTTCTGAGCCGACCGGTCCCCGCGGTGACGGGCGCCGGTGGCGGCGCCTGACACCAGCACGACCAGCACGACGGGCCGTCCACCTCCGGGTGGGCGGCCCGTCGTCGTCGGTGGTGGGATGAGGAGGCGGCACCGGTCGGGGGGCGTGGGTCGACGAGCGCGGGACGACGGGCGGGGAGGCCATGGGCGACGGCAGCCGAGCTCCCAGCGGCGGCCCTGTCGGGCGGGCGCTGCGGAGCACCGTGGGACGCGAAAGCACCACCTTCGGCTTCTCGATCCTGGTGACCGTGACGTTCGGCCTGCTGCAGGCCGAGGAGGGCTCGCCGGACACCATCCGGATCGTGCTGTACGCCGTGGGGGCGTCCCTGTCCTTCACGGTGCTCGAGGCCGTGCTCTCCCGCGGCTTCCGGACCGCCATGCCGCAGCACCGCACGCGCGTCCTGGCGCTCGGGACGAGCATGAACGTCCTGTCGGTGCTCGGCGGTCTCGGTGCGGCCTGGCTGCTCGCCCGCGCGACGTCGCACGTCACGGTGTGGCTGGTTGCGCCGTTCGTGGCGGGCATCGTCTACCTGGTGCTCGAGAGCCTGGAGACGGCCTGGGGCGAGCGGGTGGCGCGGGCGCGGGGCGACGACGACGCGACGGAGGTGGAGGGCTAGCGCCCCGACCCGGGACGCTCGAGCGGCCGGCGGTCACGCGCCGGCACGCGCAGGCCGGAGGCCCGCAGGCGCCGCACGAGCTCGCGCGTCCCGACCGGCAGGGCTCCCAACCCGACGAGCTCGTCCCAGCGCTCGGCGGGGACGTCGTAGTGGTCGCGGTCGAAGGCCCGCCGCGGCAGCCCGGCGCGCTCCGCGAAGGCGTGCAGCTCCGCCAGCGACGCGTCGCTGACGACGTGCGACCAGAGCGTGCCGTGCCGCGGCCACAGCGGCGGGTCGACGAGCACGCTCATCCCGGCAGCGTAGGCAGGTCGCCCGCCCGCCGGCGCGCCGATCAGCGGGTGTGCCGGCGCCGCGGTCGGCGGGCGGGTCGACCCGGCCGGCGGACTCGTCAGCCCGCGAAGAGGCGCGCGGCGTAGGCGTCCGCGTCGCCGTAGGTGCGGGCGGCGCTGCCCAGCGCCGCCTCGATCCGTGCCAGGCTGTCCTGCAGCGCCGCGTGCGCCCCGGCCCAGGTGGTGACGGCCTCGGCGCAGGCGGCGGCCGCGGCCCCGCGCCACGACCCCTCCAGCGTCGCCAGCTCCCGCCGCAGCGCCTCGGCCTGCGCGCGCAACCCCTCCGTGATCCCCGCGACCCGCGCCGCCGACGCCGCCAGCGCCTCGCTGTCCACCTCGTACCGGCTCATGCCGTGCTCCGTCCCCTCGTCCGTCGCACGGCCGGGCGGCCGCGCACCGCCGGACGCTAGGCGGGCAGGGCTGCCGTCGGTCGGGACGCCGGGGAACGGGTGTGCGCCGGGCGCCCGGCGCGGGCTGGGGACGGCTCAGGCCTGCGCGGGCTGCGCGAGGAGCGCGTCGAGCTCCTTGCGCAGGCGCTGCTCCTCGGCGGCGAGGTTCTGCCGCGCGGGCTCCTCCCACCCGGCGCCGAGCGGGCTCGCGAACAGGCGCGGCCGCTCGAGCAGCTTGTGCACGATGCGCAGGCGGGCGCGCAGGAAGTCCTCCGTGGGCACGTGGGCGTACTCCGCCCGCAGGGCCTGCACGTACGTCTTGTACCGCTGCGGCTCGGCGGCCAGCATCGCCAGGTCTGCGTCGCACAGCACCGAGCAGTCGACGTCGGCGGGGTCGGGCGCGTGCCGCCACAGCGTCGCCACGAGGTCGTGGACGCGCTGCGCCCGCTTCTCGGGCACGCCGAGCGCGAGCAGCTCCTGCTGCGCCAGCAGCGCGCTGGCGTGCTCGTCCTCGCCGCCGCGGCGCTGCGCGTCGCGCTTCCAGCCCGCGTCGAAGACGGCGCCGTGGTACCAGGCGGCCAGGCGCACGAGGTCGGGCTCGTGCGTCTCCTCCGCCAGCTCGTCGACCCGCATGAGCACGTCGGCCAGGTGGCGCAGGTTGTGGAAGGTGCGCTCCGGGTCGGACCAGCGGGCCAGGAGCTCCTCGCCCCGGCGGCGGACCTCCTCGACCGGGGCGGTGGCTCCGGCCTCCTGGGTGCTGCGGACGAAGGCGGTCAGCAGCCAGGCGGGTGCGTCGTGGACGCCCATGGTGGAGCAACCTCTGCAGGACGGCGGTCGATCTTCGGACGTGCCATCGTAGCCTCAGCCGGCCGCCTCGCCGGGGGGAGGCGTGGGCAGGACCACCCGGACGGTCGTGCCGCCGCCGGGCGTCGGCTGCAGGCCGACCGTGCCACCGTGCGCCTCGACGATCGCGGCGACGATGGCCATCCCGAGCCCCGCCCCGCCCGACGCCCGGCCGCGGGAGGCGTCGACGCGGTAGAACCGCTCGAAGACGCGGGCCGCGTGCTCGGGCGGGATGCCCGGCCCGTGGTCGCGCACCTCGAGCACCCCGGCCCCGGGGAGCGCCGGGTCGGTGCCCACGGCGAGCTCGACCGGGACGCCGGCCGGCGTGTGCTGCACGACGTTCCCGACGAGGTTGGCCAGCACCTGGCGCAGCCGCACCTCGTCGCCCAGCACCACGCAGGGGCCCGACGGGGCGCCCTCCGGCAGCGCGAGGATGCGCACCGGCCGGGCGGGGTCGAGGGCGTGCAGGTCCGCGAGCGCGTCCGCGGCCAGCACCGTGAGGTCCACGGGCGCGCGCGCCAGCTCACGCTGCTCGTCGAGCCGGGCGAGCGACAGCAGGTCCTCCACCAGCGTGCCCATCCGCGTGGCCGACCCCTCGATGCGGCGCATCGTGTCCTCGAGCTGCTCGGGCCGCGTGATGGCGCCCATCCGGTACAGCTCGCCGTAGCCGCGGATCGCGGCCAGCGGGGTGCGCAGCTCGTGGGAGGCGTCGGCGACGAACCGCCGCATCCGGGCCTCGGAGGCCGTCCGGGCGTCGAAGGCGCGCTCGATCTGGCCGAGCATGCCGTTCAGCGCGCCGCCGAGCCGCCCCACCTCGGTGCCCGGGGGCGCGGTCGGCACGCGGCGGGACAGGTCACCCGCGGCGATGGCGGCGGCGGTCGCCTCGATGTCGCGCAGGGGCCGCAGCGACCGTTGGACGGCCCAGCCCCCGACGAGCGCGCCCAGCACGACGATCGACACGCCGCTGAGCAGCACCGCCAGCAGCATCGTGTCGGCCGTCGCCTTGGCCTCCCCGAGCGGCAGGGCGACGACGACCGTGCCGACGTCCGCCCCGCCGGAGACGACGGGGTAGGCCACCGCGCGCCACGTCGACCCGGCGTGGTCCGAGCGGATGGTGAAGGGCTCGCCCGCGCGGGCGGTCGCCTGCTCGGCCGTCAGCGTCGGCAGGTCCGGCGTGCCGTACTCCTCCGCCGACGAGGAGCGGAAGTAGACCGGCAGGTACCCGGGCACCGACACCCACACGCAGTAGTCCGTCGGCAGGCCCGTGCTGCCCCCGATACCCGACGAGCTCGCCACGGCGTTGCGCCAGGCCGTCTCGGCCAGCCGGCCGCCCTCGGACTGCAGCTTGTCGTCGACCTGCCCCGCCAGCGTGCGCGCCAGCAGGAAGGAGCTCACGGCACCGGCCAACGACAGGCCGACCAGCAGCAGGACGACGACGAGCGCCACGAGCCGCACGCGCAGCGGGACCTCGTCCCAGCGCGCGCGCAGCCGGGGGAGGACCTGCGTCACGGCTGCTCGCGCAGCAGGTACCCGACCCCGCGCCGGGTGTGGATGAGCGGCGGGAGCCGGTGGCCGGCGGGGTCGGTCACCTGGTCGATCTTGCGGCGCAGGTAGGAGATGTAGGACTCGACGATGTTGGCGTCCCCGCCCCAGTCGTACTGCCAGACGTGGTCGAGGATCTGCGCCTTGGAGAGCACGCGGCCCGGGTTGAGCATGAGGTACCGCAGCAGCTTGAACTCCGTCGGCGACAGCTCGACGGGCACGCCCGCGCGGCGCACCTCGTGCGAGTCGTCGTCGAGCTCGAGGTCCGCGTAGCGCAGGACGTCCTGGCCCTCGTCGCCCCCGGGGCGCGTGCGGCGCAGGATGGCGCGGATGCGGGCCACGACCTCCTCGAGGCTGAACGGCTTGGTGACGTAGTCGTCGCCGCCCACCGTCAGGCCCTGCACCTTGTCCGCCGTGTCGTCGCGGGCCGTGAGGAACAGGACGGGGACGTGCTGGCCCTTCTCCCGCATGCGCCGGGTGACGGTGAAGCCGTCCATGTCGGGCAGCATGACGTCGAGGACGACGAGGTCCGGCTCGGTCTCGCGCGCCAGGCGCAGCGCGGCGCCGCCGTCGGCCGCCGCGTGCACCTCGAAGCCGGCGAACCGCAGCGACGTCGCCAGCAGCTCGCGGATGTTGGGCTCGTCGTCCACGACGAGGAGACGGGCCTCGGACGGGGCGGCGCTGGTGCTCATGCCCCCAGTGTGCGAGGGGTGTCTGGAAGCCGCCTGGGAGCAGCCTGCGGACGCGCCGCCCGTGCGGGCGGCGCGTCCGCGTCCCTCAGTACTGGGCGCTCAGTACTGCTCGATCTGCGCCGGCTGGGCCGACGGGCCCGCGCCGAGCTGGCCCTGCTTGAGCGCGGCGAGCCGGGCCTCGATCTCGATCTGCTCCGAGGACGTCTCGAGCTCGGCGAACTGCGCGTCCAGCGACGACGCGGCGACCTCGGACTGGCCGAGCGCGAGGGCCTCCTCGCGGCGGACCTTGTCCTCGAAGCGCGCCAGCTCGCTCGTCGGGTCCAGGACGTTGATGGAGGAGATGGCCGTCTGGACGGTCTGCTGGGCCTGGGCGGAGCGCTGCCGGGCGACGAGGGTGTCGCGACGGGTCTTGAGCTGGCCCAGCTTGTCCTTCATCGTGGCCAGGCCGGTCTTGAGCTTGTCCACCGTCTCGCGCTGCGCGGCGATGACGGGCTCGGCCTCGCGGGCCTCGCTCTCGGCGGTGATCTGCTTGCCGAGGGCCACCTTGGCGAGGTTGTCGAACTTGTCGGCGTTGCCGGCGTCGCCCTGAGCGCGGTACTGGTCGGCACGCTGTGAGGCGGCGAGGGCCTTCTGGCCCCACTCGCGCGAGGCCCGCACGTCCTCGGCGTGGTCCTGCTCCGCCAGGCGCAGGTTGCCGATCGTCTGTGCGACCGCCTTCTCGGCCTCCGCGATGGAGTTCGTGAAGTCCCGCACGAGCTGGTCGAGCATCTTCTGCGGGTCCTCGGCCTGGTCGATCAGCGCGTTGATGTTGGCGCGCCCGAGCTGGGCGATGCGCCCGAAGATGCTCTGCTTCTCGGTCATCCCTGCGTCTCCTCCTCGTGCCGTGCGCCCGCGGTCGCGGGTCGCCCGTCGTCGCCGGTCGGTGCCGGCCCGTGCCAGGTGGTGCGTGGTCGTGCCTCGTGGTGCCCGTGCCGGCCGGCGCCGCCGGGTGCTGCCTCATGCTGCGGGCCGCGGGGTCAGAAGCCTCCGCCGACGCCCCCGTCGCCGAAGCCGCCCCCGCCGTCGAATCCGCCGCCGTCGCCGCCGCCCCAGCCGCCCCCGCCTCCGAACCCGCCGCCCCCGCGCAGGATCGAGTCGAGCAGGATGCCGCCGAGGACCATGCCGCCGACGCCGCCGAAGCCCCCGCCACCGCCGTAGCCGCGCCCGCGGCCGCGGGGCCGGCCGTAGCCGCCGTAGCCGCCGCCGTACCCACCACCCATCGCCATCTCGTCCTCGCGCTCCTCCGCGCGGCGCACGTCCTCCTGGGCGAGCGTGGCCGCCTGGTGCACCCGCTCCTCCGCGGCGCGCGCGGCCGACAGGGCGGCGGCGGGGTCCGTGTCCAGGCCGTCCGCGGCGCGCCGGCGCAGGCGCTGGGCCTCCGCGAGGCGGGTGCGCGCCTCGGGCCCGACGACCCCACGGCGGGTCTGCACGTAGTCGCCGACGCCCTGCAGCGCGGCGTCGAGCCGGGTGAGCGTCTCGACGGCCTGCGCCCGGGCGCGGGCGGACGTCTCGCGCGCCTCCCGCCGGGGCGCCAGCGCCTCGTCGAGCGCGGCCTCCGCGTCGGTCAGGCCCTGGAGGGCGGCGATGGGGTCGCCCGACCCGCGCCGCGCGGCCTCCGCGACCTCCACCGCGGCGCGCGCGTCGGCGGCGCGGGCGCCGACCGCGGTGTCGCGCGGACCGGCGAGGCGCTCGGCGTCGGCCAGGTCCGCGCGGATGCTCGCGATGCCCGCCTCGAGGCGCGAGCCGGCCGCGGCGAGGTCGGCGCCCGCCCGGTCGACGGCGTCGAGCAGCGTGGTGACCTGGTCGAGGGCCTCCTCGGCGGCCTGCGCGTACGCCACCGCGGCGGCCCGGTCCTCGCGGGCGACGGCCTCCCGCCCGGAGGCGATCGTCGTCGCCGTCTCGTCGAGCAGCAGGCGCGCCTGGTCCGGGTTGTGCGCCACGGACGCCAGCGCGGTGGCGGGGTGGCGGGCGGACAGGGCCGCCAGGGTCGCGCGGGCCGGGTCGACCCGGCCGTGCAGGGCCCGCACCGTCCGCTCGTGCGCGTCCAGCGCGTCGCCGACGCGGGACTGCACGTCCCGGAGCCGGTCGAAGCCCTCCTTCTGCGCGTCGAGGTCCGCCGCGACGCCGCGGCAGGTCCGCAGGATGGCCAGCGCCCGGCTGCGGACCTCCTCGGGGGTGTCCGGGATGTCGTCGTCCAGCGTCTGCCGCAGGCGGAACGCCTCGGTCACCCGCTCCTTGGCGCGCGCCAGAGTCGTCTCGAACTCCCGCGTCGCGTCGGGGCCGAACTGCGCCTGCGCGAACCCGAGCTCCTGCTCGGAGGTCCGCAGCGCGTCGTCGATCCGGACCAGCGCCGACGACGAGCGCGCGTCGAGGTCCTCCGTCGGCAGGGCGTCCAGCCCGTCGCCGCCCGGGGCGGCCGCAGGGGCCGGCGGCGCACCCGTGCCCGCGCCGGCACCTGCGCCGGCACCCGCGCCGGCACCCGCGCCGGCCCTGCGGCGCGAGCCCAGCCGGGTCACCGCGTAGATCCCGCCGATGACGACGAGGCCGCCGACCAGCAGCCCGCCGAAGCCGAGCCCACCGCCCCCGGCGATGTCCCCCTGCGCCGCCTCGTCGAGCCGCGTGGCGGCGGTGATGACCGCGGCGTCCCAGTCCTCGACCGACAGCTGGTCCTCGACCTGGGCCTGCACGACGTCGATCTCGGCCCGCTCGATCTCGCCCGCCGGCTCCTGCGGGGCCAGCGCGTACCGCCGGGCCTCCGTCGCGACGACGAGCAGGAGGTCGTCCTCGCCCAGGGTCGACAGCGCGGCCGTCTCCTGCGCCCACGCGACGGGGTCGGCCCCGCCGAAGTCGTCGACGAACACGGCGTAGAGCTGGTACGGCGTGTCCGCCTTGAGCTGGTCCAGGGCGTCCTGCACGGCGGCGGGGTCGGCGATCACGCCCGCCTCGTCGGTGAGGTCCGCCGAGACGGCGATCGGGTCCGCGGCCGGGACCGCCGCCGTCGCGGCTGCCGCCGGTCCGAGCAGCGCGAGCGCGCTCGTCGCCAGGAGGAGGAACGGGCGGGACCTGCGACGACGGACGGGCAGCACGGGTCGATCCTTTCTCAGACCGGGCACCCGCACAACGGAAGGGGACGGCCCCCGGTTCCGCCCGCAGCGGACGCGAGCGTGACCGGGCGCCCGCGCTCGACCACCTGAAGGGGTGACGCAGGTCACACCGGAGCGCTACGGTCCGCCCAGGGTCGAGCGGGCGGGGGCGGGCGACATGGGTGTCGGCACGGGTTTCGAGGTCTCCGGGGTCGCGGGCGGGCGCACGCGGAGGGGCGGGGTGACGGACGGGCGGCGCCGCGACGGGGGACCCCGGCGACGCCCGGCGCTCGCCCGGCCTGCTCCGGTCCTCGTCGGCGGGGTCGTCGCCGCCCTCGTCGCGACGCTCGCGCTGACGACCGGCGCCCCGGGCGCGGTCGCGGCCGACCCCCCGGCCGGCCTCCGCTTCGACGCGACGACCCCGCTGCCCGGGACGGGCCGCGTCGGCGAGCCCTACCGCGTGGACCTGGACGCCGCCGGCGCCGCCGACGAGCGCTTCGCGGTGACGGCGGGCTCCCTGCCCGCGGGCCTCGTCCTCGACGCGGCGACCGGCGTGGTCTCGGGCGCGCCGAGGGCCGCGGGGGCCCGGACGGTCACGGTCACGGCCACGTCGGCGGCGGCGGCCGCCCCGGCCGACCTGCGCGTCACGCTGCGCGTGGTGGACGCGGGCCGCGCCCCGGGCGGCGTGGAGCCGGCGGCGGGCCGGATCGGCGGCGGGGCGTCCGTCCTCGTCGACGTCCCCGGCGCCCGCTTCACGCAGGTGTCCCTCGGCGTCGGCACCGGGTACGGCCTCACGGAGGACGGCACGCTGTGGTCCTGGGGGGACGGCAGCCGCGGCGAGCGGGGCGCCGGCGGCACCTGGCGGTTCGGCGACGAGTACCCCTACAACGACATCGTCTCCTCCGAGGGGGTCACGACGACGCCCGGCGTGGTGCCGCTCGCGCTGCCCCCGGGCGTCACGCCGGTCGAGGTGCAGGGCAGCACGGGAGCCGCCCGCGCCGTGGCCACGGACGGCTCCGTCTGGGTCTGGGGCTGGAACGACAGCGGTGCCCTCGTGCCCGACGGCGACCTCATCCTCTTCCGGCCCGTGCGGGTCGACCTGCCGGGCCTGGCGGCCGGCGTGCGGGCGGTGGAGGTCGACGGCGGTCGCACCTCGTCCGTCGTCCGCACGTCCGACGGCGGCCTGTGGACGTGGGGCTACGGCTACGCCGGGGAGACGGGTGTCCCCGGCGACGGCAGGCGACCCGTCCCGGCACCGCTGCCGCTGCCGGGCGGGGTGCGGGTCACGCAGGTCGCGACGACGGAGGACCGCACGGCCGTCCGTGCCGCGGACGGGTCGGTCTGGGCGTGGGGCGGCAGCACGCCGCTCCTGGCCCCGGACGGGACCGTGCTGGACCTGTCCCGCGGGCCCGTGCGCGTGCCGCTGCCCGTGGCCGCGGCCGAGGTCGACCTCCCCCTCGGGTACCGCGACGCCCCGCTGCTCGTCGTGCGCGGCACGGACGGCGCGGTGTGGTCGCTCGGCAGCGCACCGGCGGTCCGGACCGTGCCGGCCCTGCCGCCCGGGGTCGCGCTGACCGCCACCGAGGTGCTCGGCACCGGGGAGGTGCTCGCGCTCTCCTCGGACGGCGCCGTGCGTCGGTGGCGGCCGGGTGGCGACGTGGCGGCCGCGACGCCGGCCCCGGTCCCGCTGCCGGCCGGTGTGGCCGCGGGCGCCGTCGCGGCCGGGTTCGACACCGTGCTCGTCCGCACGCCGGCGGGGGAGGCGTGGGGCTGGGGCGGCAACCGGTCGGGCGCGCTCGGGGACGGGACGACGACGGACCGCGCGACGCCCGTGCGCACCCGGGTACCCGTGGTGCCGGCGGCGGTGGAGCTCGGCGGTGTGCCGGCGACCGGCGTGCGCCCGGTGGACGTCGCGCGCGCCGTCGCCGTGACGCCGGAGCACGCCGCCGGGACGGTCGACGTGGTGCTGCGGACGACCCTGGCCGGCGGCTCCCCGGGCCCGGTGACCCGGCACGCGGGCGCGTACACCTACCGCGGGACGAACCCCGTCTGGACCTCGGGGCAGCCGTCGCTGGTCACGGTCGGGACGCCCTACGCCTGGGTGCCGGCCGTGACCGCGACCGGTGCGCCCGCCTTCGCCGTCGTGGCGGGCGCGCTGCCGCCGGGCCTGGTCCTCGACGCGCGGACCGGCGCGGTCACGGGCACCGCCACCGCCGCGGGCACCAGCACCGCGACGGTGCGCGTCGTCGACGACTGGGGCTCGGCCACCACGACCTGGACGTTCACGGCCGGCGACGTCCCGCGGATCACCTCCGTGCCCGCGTCGGGCACGGTGGGCACGGCCTACCGGCACGCGCTGATGACGAGCGGCCAGGGCGCGACGACGTTCGCGCTGGTCGCCGGGGCCCTGCCGCCCGGCCTGCGGCTGGACACGGCCGCGCGGACGGTGGCGGGGACGCCGACGGGCGCCGGCACGTGGGCGTACACGCTGCGGGTCACCTCGCCGTTCGGCTCCTCGGAGGCCTCCTTCTCGGTCGTCGTCGTGGCCGCCGGGGCCGCTGCCCCGGGGGTGTCGCCCCGCAGCGGCCCGCCGACGGGCGGCACCCGGGTCACGGTCGACGTCCCGGGCGGCGCCTGGCGCACGGTCGTCGCCGGCCCGGACCACACCCTCGCGCTCGCGGGCGACGGCACCGTCTACGCCTGGGGCGACAACCAGTACTGCCAGCTCGGCGACGGCGGCGTCTGGGTGCCGGGCGACGAGCGCTTCGAGATCGGCGCGTGCTCCACGCCCTCGCGGGACGTGCCGCGTCCCGTGCGGCTGGCCCTGCCCGCCGGTGTCCGCGTGACCGCCCTCGAGGCCGGTCCCTACGGGTCGGTGGCGCTCGCGTCGGACGGGACGGTGTGGCGGTGGGGCCTGACCGGCGCGGAACCCGGCTTCGGCACGTCCGTGCTGGACGTCGACGCCGTGCCGACGGCCGTGCCGCTGCCGGGAGGCCGGCGGGCGACGGGGATCAGCGCGGGCTACACCTGGGTGGCGGTGGCCTCGGGCGACGGCAGCCTCTGGGCGTGGGGCACCCAGACGCGATCGCGGCTGGGGTCGGTCGTCGAGTCCGCCACCGTGCGGACGCCCGTCCGGCTGGCGCTCGCCCTGCCCACCGGTGTGCGCATCCGCGACGTGACGGCCGGCACGGACGCCGGCGCGGTCGTCGCCACGGACGGGTCCGTGTGGACCTGGGGCGCCGACGACGTCGGGCAGCTCGGCGACGGCGGCGACGCCGGGGACCAGCCGGTCCCCGTGCGGGTGCGGCCAGCGCTGCCGGCGGGTGTGCGGGCGCTCGCGGTGGAGGCGGGCGACGGCTACACCCTCCTCGTCGCGTCGGACGGGTCCGTGTGGGGCTGGGGGCGCGACGACGGCCGGCTCGGCCGGGACGAGGTGCTGGGGGACAGCACCGTGCCGGACCGGTCCGCCCTGGACCTGCCCGACGGCGTCGGCGTCCGGGTGATCGCGCTGACGACCCCCGTCCCCGGCGGGCGGACGTCCGTGCGGGCCCTCGGCACCGACGGGGTGCTGTGGGCCTGGGGCACGGCCCGACCCGCGCCGATCCGCGAGGTCGTGCCGCCCCGGCTGACGTGGGTCACCGTGGGCGGGCGCGGTGACGGCACGGCGGCCACGGGCGTGACGGCCGACGGGGTCCGCTGGGACTGGCCGCCGGAAGGGCCGCCGGAGGGGGCGATCGGCGGCCCCGTCGAGTTCTCCACCCCGGTCCGGGCCGCGCAGCCCGTCACGGCGACCGGCGTCGTCCTGGGGACGGCGGCGGCCACCGGGCTGACCGCGGCGGGCCCCGCACGGGTGTCCGTGCTGACGCCCGCGCTGCCGGCCGGCACGGTGGACGTCCGGGTGACCACCGACTACGCCGACGGCACCCCGGGCCCGACGAGCCGGTCGCTGCGGGCCTTCACCGTCACCGCCCCCTGACGCAGTCCTCGGCTCGCGTCCTCTGCTCGCGTCCTGCGCTCGCCCTCCGGCTCCCGCGGCGTCGGGCGTGCGGGCCCGGCGCTGAGACGTGCGCCGCGGTTTCACCCGTCCGGGTGTGCTTCTCACCCGCTCGGTCCCTCCCGCTCACCCGTGGGGGCTGCGAGCCTCTCCCCGGTGCCGCAGCGGGGGCCGCGGCCGGGCCGAGGGAGGCGCCGTGCGCGAGGACGGGACGACCACAGCGACGGGCGCGCGGGGCGCGCCGCGCACGGCACGGACCGGTGCGGCGTCGCACCGGCGACGGCGTGCCCTCGTCGGCCCGCTGACCGCGACGGCGCTCGCCGCGGGCCTCCTCGTGACGGGCGCGGGCGCCGCGGGTGCCGCCGCCCCGGCCGCTGCCACGACCGCGGCTGCCGCCACCGCGGCCTCAGCCGCCAGCACCGCCGCCGCCACCGCCGCCGCCACCGCACCCGTCACCGTCACGTCGCAGGCGCCGACGACGGGCACGGTCGGCGTGCCGTACCGCTACGTCCTGGCCGCGAGCGGCACGGGCCCCACGCGCTGGGCCGTCGTCTCGGGCTCCCTGCCGGCCGGCCTCGTGCTCGACGCGTCGGGCGTGCTGTCCGGCACCCCGACGACGGCCGGCACCGCGACGGTCGTCCTGCGGGCCACGAACGCCTCCGGCAGCGCGACCACCGGTTACTCGGTGCCGGTCCGGGCCGCCGCGGGGGCACCCGCGGCGGTGACGCCCTCGTCGGGCCCGGCGGCCGGCGGGACGACCCTGCGGGTGCCGGTGCCGGGTGCCGCGTGGACGCAGGTGCAGGTGGGCGGCGACGCCGTCCTCGGGCTGGCCGACGACGGCTCCGTGTGGACGTGGGGGGCGCGCTGGTCGGGCCTCGGCACGGGGACGAGCGCGTCGACCGTGCCCGTGCGGGTCCCCCTGCCGCTGCCCGCCGGGGTGCGGGTGACGGCCGTGGCCGCCGGCGCCAACCTCAGCCTCGCCGCCGCCTCCGACGGGTCCGTGTGGGTGTGGGGGTACGGCTCGGCCGGCGACGGCCAGGCCCCGCGCGAGCTCGCCGCGCCGACGCGGGCCGGGCTGACGCTGCCGGCCGGGGTGCGGGTCGCCGGGCTCGACGCCGGGCCGTACCACGTGGTCGTCGTCACCACGGACGGCGCGGTGTGGACCTGGGGCGAGAACGCGCTCGGCCAGCTCGGCGACGGCACGGCCACCGCGCGGACGCGTCCCGTGCGCGTCGCCCTGCCCGCGGGCGTCCGGGCGGCGGCGGTGGACGTCGGCACGAACACGACGTTCGTGCTCGGCGCGGACGGCGCCGTCGTCGGCTGGGGCGTGAACGTCGCGGGGGCCCTGGGCGACGGGACCGGCGTCGACCGCCGCTCACCGGTGCGCGTCCCGGTGCCCGTGGCGGCCGGCGCGCGCGTCGTCGCGGTCGCGGCCGGGGCGGGGTACGGCCACGCCCTGTCCTCCGACGGGTCCGCCTACGGCTGGGGCTACAACGTGGCCGGCCAGGTGGGCGACGGCTCGCGGACCGACCGGCTCGCGCCCGTGCGGGTCGCGCTGCCGTCCGGCGTGCGGCTGACCCGGCTCGGCGCCGGGTTCGACCACGCGCTGGGCGTGGACGCCGGTGGGGGCGCGTGGTGGTGGGGACGGATCGACTGCCGGTACGACGGCGCGGACTTCTGCGGCTCCGACGACGAGGGCGGCACGAGCAACCTCGTGCCCGTCCGGCAGCCCGTCGCGCTGACCCCCGGTGCGGCCGCCGTCGCGGTGGACGGCGGGCTGCACCTGTCCCTCGTCGTCGGGGCGGACGGGTCGCTGTCGGGCTGGGGCGCCAACGGTGCCGGCCAGCTCGCGGACGGCACGACGACCTGGCGCGACGAGGCCGTCGCCGCCCGCAGCCCGCTGACGGTCGTCGGGGTGAAGGTCGGGTACACCTACGGCACCGCGCTGACGCGCCTCGCGCCGGCGCTGGTCTCCGTCGTGTCCCCGCCGCGCGCCCCCGGCGTCGTCGACGTCACCGTGCGCACGGTCCAGCCGGACGGCACGCCGGGCCCGTGGACGCGCCTGTCGGGGGCCTGGACCTACACGCGCTGACCGGTCGACCCCTGCTCGAGGTCCTCCGCGTCGACGATCGTGTAGGCGTACCCCTGCTCGGCCAGGAACCGCTGCCGGTGCGCCGCGAAGTCCTGGTCCACCGTGTCGCGCGCGACGACCGTGTAGAAGTGGGCGGTCCGCCCGTCGGCCTTCGGCCGCATGATCCGACCGAGGCGCTGGGCCTCCTCCTGCCGGGACCCGAAGGACCCCGACACCTGGATCGCGACGGCCGCCTCCGGCAGGTCGATGGAGAAGTTCGCCACCTTGGAGACCACCAGCGTCGAGATCTCGCCCGTGCGGAAGGCGTCGAAGAGCCGCTGGCGCTCGCGGACGGGCGTCTCCCCGGTGATGAGGTCCGCCCCCAGGTGCTCCGCCAGCTCGTGCAGCTGGTCGAGGTACTGGCCGATGACGAGCGTCGGCTCGCCCCGGTGGCGCGCCACGAGACTCTCGACGACGCGGTTCTTGCCCGGCGCGGTCGCCGCGAGGCGGTAGCGCTCCTCCGGCTCGGCCGTCGCGTAGGTCATGCGGGCGGTGTCCGGCAGCGTGAGCCGCACCTCGACGCACTCGGCGGGCGCGACGTACCCCTGCGCCTCGATGTCCTTCCACGGCGCGTCGAACCGCTTGGGCCCGATGAGGCTGAAGACCTCGTCCTCGCGGCCGTCCTCGCGCACGAGCGTGGCCGTCAGACCGAGGCGTCGTCGGGCCTGCAGGTCCGCCGTCATGCGGAACACGGGCGCGGGCAGCAGGTGCACCTCGTCGTAGACGACGAGACCCCAGTCGCGCGCGTCCAGCAGCTCCAGGTGCGGGTACATGCCCTTCCGCTTGAGCGTGAGGACCTGGTACGTCGCGATGGTGACCGGCCGGATCTCCTTGCGGGCGCCGGAGTACTCCCCGATCTCGTCCTCGGTCAGCGAGGTCCGCCTGATCAGCTCGTCGCGCCACTGCCGGGCGCTGACGGTGTTGGTCACGAGGATGAGCGTCGTCGTCGAGGACCGCGCCATCGCCCCTGCGCCGACGATCGTCTTGCCGGCGCCGCAGGGCAGCACCACGACGCCCGACCCGCCGTGGAAGAAGCTGTCGACCGCCTGCTCCTGGTACGGCCGCATCGTCCAGCCGTCCTGCGCGAGGGAGATGGCGTGCGCCTCCCCGTCGACGTACCCGGCGAGGTCCTCCGCCGGCCAGCCGAGCTTCACGAGCACCTGCTTGAGGTGCCCGCGCTGGGAGGGGTGCACGACGACGTCCGTGGCGTCGATCCGCTCGCCCAGCAGGCCGGAGGTCCGCTTCGAGCGCAGCACCTCGGCCAGGACGGCGGGGTCCAGCGCGTGCAGCACGAGCCCGTGCACGGGGTGCGCGACGAGCTGCAGCCGGCCGTAGCGCGACATCGTCTCCGCCACGTCGACGAGCAGCGCGTGCGGCACGGGGTAGCGCGAGTACTCCAGCAGCGTGTCGACCACCTGCTCGGCGTCGTGCCCGGCGGCGCGCGCGTTCCACAGACCGAGCGGGGTCAGCCGGTACGTGTGCACGTGCTCCGGCGCGCGCTCGAGCTCGGCGAACGGCGCGATGGCGCGGCGGCACGCCGCCGCCTGCTCGTGGTCGACCTCGAGCAGGAGGGTCTTGTCGCTCTGGACGATGAGGGGGCCGTCAGGCACGCGGGGCTCCAGCGGTGGGAGGGAGTAGCGGTGGGAGGGAGTGGGGGACGGGCGGGCGGGAAGGCAGACCGGGGCGGGCGGGTCACGGGGCGTCGGGCGGGTCGACCGGGCGGACGCCGGCGATGCGGTGCACCGCGATGGTCAGCTCCGCCGCACGGGCCGGGTCGACGGCGCGCAGCCGGCCCGCGTCCACCCGCAGGGGCCGCAGCACCCGCTCCTGCAGCCGCCCGTCGGGCCCGACGAGCTCGACGCGCACGGCGGTCCGGTCGGCCGCCGCCTGCCGCAGGACCAGCAACGCCGACGCCGGGTCGGCTGTTCCCCCCGCGCCGGCGGCACCTGAGGCCCCGCCGCTGACGTCGCCTTTCCCGTCGCGCCCGGCCCGCGGCGACGTGCCCCGGACGGCCCCCGCCGCGCGCTCGACGACGCGCGCGACCGCGTCGCCCGGGCGGTCGGGGCCGCCGTCGCCCGTGGGGACCCCCGCCTGCGGGCCGGTCCCGGCCGTGGCCCCCGCGGCCTCCAGCGCACGCTCGTGCTCGTCCGCGGCGCGCAGGCGGGCGACGAGCGCCTCCACGCGCGCGGGCGGGGCGGGCGGCGGCGGCACGGATGCCCGGGGGCCGCGGCCACGGGCGCGCCGCGTCGCCGGGCCGGCGTGCACGACCTGCCCGTCGGGCCCCTCGGCGACCGGCGCCCGGCCCGCCGCCCGCAGCGCCGCCAGGAGCTCGCCGGCCGTGGCCCGGGCGCCGAGCACGGTCGGGGCCAGCCGGAACAGCCCCAGGGACGCCAGGCGCGGGTCCTCGACGAGCCCGGCCAGCACCGCGGGGTCGTCGGAGCGCAGGTAGCCGTCCGCCGTGCCGGCCCGCAGGCGCCCGTGCTGGCGGGCCACGTCGCGCACGAGGTACTCCAGCGGCTGCGGCACGCGCCCGCCGGGGACGTGCCGGGCCAGCGCGGCCAGCACGTCGTCGGCGGTGCGGCCGGCGTCGAGCCCCTCGCGCACGCTCCCGGCGGTGAACCGGACGGTGAGGGCACCGCCGCGCGACTCGACGACGGACACCGCCTCCAGCAGGTCGGCCAGCTCGTCGGCCGGCCGGCCGGGCACGACGCCGGTGAGGTCGGCCTGGAGCAGCAGCACGTCGACGGGCTCGGGCAGGGCGGCCGCCAGCGCGGCGGCGACCGGGTCCTCGTCGCCGGACGTCACGGGGCCCGTCCGGACCACCTCCGCGAGCAGCGCGCGCCCCGGCGCCCCGAGCGCGCCCGCGCCGAGGACGCCCAGCAGCGCCGCCTCGGCCAGCACCGCGCGGACGGCCGGCTCGGGCGGCACCGACCGGGGGGCGCGGTGCCGCAGCGCGGCCAGGACCCCCTCCGGCGGGGCGACGACCGCGGGCGGCAGCGCCGCGAGCGCGACGAGCACCTCCCGGCGCAGGCGGGGCGCCCACGTGCGCTGGACCGTCGGGTCGAGGGCGGCGCGCGGGCTGCCGTGCTCGTCGCGCGTGCCCACCAGCCATGGTGCCCGCACGGTCCCGACCCACGCGCGGACGAGGGCGGACCACCGCTGCGGCAGGTCGCCCGCCGCCCAGGTGTCCGAGGACGCCGTCGGCAGGAACGCGGGCAGCTCCTCGCCGTCGTCCGCGACGAGCCCCGCGGCCCCCGCGACCTCGACGAGCACGGCGACCTCGTCCTCCGCCACGTCCAGCGCCGCCGCCGTCCGCCGCAGGTCCCGCACGCCGAGCCCGCCGCCGCGCAGCACCCGGGGCGGCGTGCGCTCCCACAGCCGCAGCAGGGCCTCGACGAGGCGCACGGCCCGCTCGGCCCCGGCCGCCGACTCCGTCGCGACGCCGGCGTCGGTGAGCCCCGGGGCGGGGGCGCCGGGCGCGGGCGGCAGGGCCGGCGCGGCGTGGGTCCGCCCGCCCCGCAGTGCCAGCGCGACGCCGCGCGGCAGGACGACGTGCGACCCCGTGCCGGGGGCGAGCAGGCCCGCGCGCAGGAGGGCCGCGACGGCCGCGGCGGCCGGCGTCCGGGGCGCGGGGGCGACCCCGACCGGGGGACCCCAGACGAGCGCGTCGAGCAGCGCCGCGGCACCGGTCGGCGCCTGCCCCAGCAGGGCCGCGACGGCGCCGGCGGGGTCGTCGTCCCCCGGGGCGGTGCCGGGCGGGTCGGGGACGGTCGCGGGCGCGAGGCCGGCGGGGTACGGGCCGAGCGCGTCGGCGAGGCCGGGTGCGGCGCGCAGGACGCGGTCGACGCCCGGGGCGCCGCCCCCGGCGTCCTCACCTCCGGGCCCCTCCAGCACCAGCGCGCGCTCGAGCGCCGCCCCCACCGCGGCGTCGACCGCCGCCCGCGCGACGTCGTCGTCGGCCCCGAGGGCGTCGTGCAGCCGGGCGCGGATCGGCGGCGTGCCGGCGCCGTCGAGCACGACCACGGCCTCGAGCACCTGCAGCGTCGTGGCGTCGAGCTCGGCCAGCGCCCGGTCGGTGCTCGTCCGGCCCGTGGCGCGCACCGCGAGGCTCGCGAGGGTCACGGGGGACGGGCTGGCCAGGTCCGGCCGGGCGCGCAGGAGCGCCGCGAGCGCGTCGTCGTCCCGCGCCCGCAGGTCGTCCAGGAACGTGGCCATCCGCACCACCCTACGAGGGCCGCGCGCCGCACGCCCCGGCGGCGCTTCCTTCAAGCCTCGCCCCCCGCTGCCGAAGGGAGGGGGGTGGCGCGCGTGCGCCGCGGGACGCAGGGACGGGCCGGACGGGGGCGCGCATGGAGCTCGACGTCGCCGCGCTGCCCGTGGGCAGCCAGGTGGTCTGCGTGGCGCGGCAGGCGATCTACGACGCGCACCGCCGCGTGCGCGCGCAGGAGCTGCTCTTCCGCCCCGACCCGCGCGCCGTCGTGGCGGGCGAGGGCGCGGCCTTCGACGACGACGTGGCGACCGCGCGCGTCATCTCCGCCGTGACGACGGAGTTCGACCCGCGCGACCTGGCCGGCGACGTGCCGCTGTTCGTCAACCTGCCGCGCCGCTTCCTCACCCTGGAGCTGCCCGTCCCGCTCGACCCGGCCCAGGTGGTGCTGGAGGTGCTCGAGCGCGTGGAGCCCGACGAGGCCGTGGTGCGGGGGATCGAGGCGCTGCGGGCGGTGGGCTTCCGCATCGCCATCGACGACGTCGTGCCCGGCGACCGCCGGGCGGGGCTGCTGCCGCTGGCGGACTTCGCGAAGGTGGACCTGCGCGACGTGCCGCCGGGCGGGCTGCCCGCGATGGTCGACTGGCTGCGCGCGGGGGCGGGACGGCCCGTCGAGCTCGTCGCCGAGCGGATCGAGACCGAGCAGGACCTGGCCGACGCCGTCGCGGCGGGCTTCGACCTCTTCCAGGGCTACCACCTGCGGCGCCCGTCCGTCGTCGCCCGCACCTCGCTGCACCACAGCGCGACGACCGCGCTGCGCCTGCTGGCCCAGCTCGCGGACCCGCGCGTGTCCTTCCCGCAGATCACCGAGCTCGTCTCGGCCGACCCGGCGCTGGCGCTCAAGGCGCTGCGCGCGTGCAACTCGGTCGCGGGGGCCCGGCACGGCGTGCGCACGCTGCACCAGGCGCTCGTCATGCTCGGGCGCGAGCGGCTGAGCGCCATGCTCGTCCTCGAGCTCGTGGGGTCCAGCGGCCACGCCGACGACGACCTCGCGGTGCGGTGCCTGGCGCGCACGGCGGCCGCGGAGCTGCTGGCCCCGGAGGACCCGCGTGCCGCGGCGACGGAGCAGGTGGTCCGCCTCGTCTCGGAGCTGCTGGGGGAGGACCGCACGGTCGTCGAGGGCTGGTTCGCCTGGTCGACCCCGGAGGCGGACGTCACGGCCGCCTGCGACGCGCTCGACGCCTACCTGCGCGCCGAGGAGGCCGACGAGGTGCCGGACATCGCGCCGCCGCACACGGCCCTGCGCGTCTCGACCGCCTACCTGGCCGGCGTGCGGCGTGCCCGCAGCGTGCTCGGCGCGCTCGGGGACTGACGGCGGAGGGTAACCTCAGGGGTCGGTCGGTGACCGGCGCGACGGCGCGCGCCCGCGGGGCGGGTGCGCGGGCGGGTGCTCGGGCGGGTGCTCGGGCGGGTGCTCGGGCGGGTGCCCAGCCGGCGCGAGGAGATCTGCGGACGCAGGACAGGGGTGTGCGGTGCCCACGGGCAAGGTCAAGTGGTTCGACACCGAGCGCGGCTTCGGGTTCATCGCCAGCGACGACGGCGGCGAGGTGTTCCTGCACGCCTCCGCGCTGCCGGCGGGCGTGACGGCGCCCAAGCCGGGCGCCAAGGTCGACTTCGGGGTCGCGGACGGGCGGCGCGGGCCGTCGGCGCTCTCGGTGACGATGCTGGAGCCGCTGCCGTCCGTCGTGCGGGCGGCGCGCAAGCCCGCGGAGGACATGGCGGTCATCGTCGAGGACCTCATCAAGGTGCTCGACCGCGTCGGCAACGACCTGCGCCGCGGCCGCTACCCCGAGAAGGCGCGCGCCGGCCAGTACGCCACCCTCCTGCGGGCCGTCGCCGACGACCTCGACGAGGCCTGAGCGTGGCGGTCAAGGAGGCGCTGCTCGTCGGCGCGGTCGAGGTGGCCCGGGCCGCCGCGGTCGAGACGGCCGAGGAGCCGGGGCACGTCGGCGAGCACCTGGGCACGGTGGTCGACGCCGAGCGGCTCGTCTCGCACCGGTTCGCCTGCCTGGCGCCCGGGTACCGCGGCTGGGAGTTCACCGTCACGCTCGCGCGCGTCCCGCGCGGCCGGGCCGCCACGGTGTGCGAGTCCGTGCTGCTGCCCGGGCCCGACGCCCTGCTGGGCGCCCCGTGGGTGCCGTGGGCGGAGCGCCTGCGTCCCGGGGACATCGGCCCCGGCGACGTGCTGCCCTTCCGCGCCGACGACCCCCGGCTCGAGCCGGGCTGGACGCCGTCGGGCGACCCCGAGCTCGACGACGTCGCCATCGAGGAGCTCGCGCTGGCCCGGGCCCGCGTCCTGTCGCCGGCCGGCCGCGACGAGGCCGCCACCCGCTGGTACCGCGGCAGCCACGGCCCGACGACGCCGGGCGCCGTCGCGTCGGCGGCGCCGTGCTCGGGCTGTGGCTTCCTCGTGCCGCTGCAGGGCTCGCTCGGCACCGTGTTCGGGGTCTGCGCCAACGAGTGGTCGCCGGACGACGGCCGCGTCGTGAGCCTCGACCACGGGTGCGGCGCGCACTCGGAGACCGACGTCCCGCCCGTGCCGTCCGACTGGCCCGCACCGGACCCGCTCGTCGACGAGACGCGGCTCGAGCTCGTGCGCATCGCCGCCGCCCCGGAGGCCCCGGTCGCCGAGGCCGTCCCTGACGGTCCCGCTGCCGACGAGCCTGCCGCCGACGAGCCCGTTGCCGAGGGACTCGCGGACGCCGCCGAGGAGCCGCCGGTCGCCTGAGCGGTGACGTCCGCGGCAGGACGGTCCCGCTCGGGGACCTCAGCGCGGGGGCAGGCTCCCGTCGACGGGGCCGTCGAGGTCCTCGTCGTGCGGCGCGCCCTGGTGGACACCCTGCCGGCCGACCTGCCCGTCCGGGCCCTGACGACGGGCCCACGCGGCGCCGACGAGCCCGAGCACCACGCCGGCCGCGCAGGTCTCGACCGGGCGCCACGTGATGGACCCCGACGAGGCCAGGACGACGCACACGACGCCGGCGACCGTCCACAGCAGCGCCCCCGCGAGCGCCACGACCCGCAGGTCGATGGCGAGCGGGGGCGGGGCGGTGCGCCGCGGGTGCAGGAGGACCCCGATGAGCGCGCGCACGGCCCGAGCCTAGCGCCCGGCCGACCGGGCCCCGCCGTCAGCCGGGCCAGCCGTCAGCCGGGCCCGGCCGTCGACCCGGCCGTCAGCCGCGGGTGACGACGGCCAGGGCCGAGGCGATGGCGAGCGCCTCCGGCACCGCGGCGAGGAACGCCTGCGCCACGGTGAGCGGCTCCAGGCCCGTCCGCGCGACGGCGTCGGTGTCGTTCTCCTCGTGGCTGATGACGGCCTCGAGCATCGCGCCCCAGGGGCCGGACCGGTCGGTCAGGGCGGCGGCCACCTCGGCGGACACGCCCGTGCGCTGCACGATCTCCGTCACGGCGACCTTCTGCTGCGCCGCGAGCGCGGACAGCAGGCCCACGGTGTAGCCCGCGTCGGACCCGGACAGGCTGTGCATGGTGCGCGCGCGGGTGAGCATCGACCACAGCGGGCCGACGTTCGTCGGGCGGGCGTCGACGAGCGAGGCGGTCGCCAGGGCGGCGAGCTGGTTCGGCCCGACGAGCACGACGGCCTGGTGCACGGAGTCGATCTGCCGGCGCAGGCCGTACGCCGAGGAGTTGATGAGGTGCAGCACCCGGATCGACAGCTCGGGGTCGGCGCTGACGACGCGCACGACGGCCGCGTGGTCGACCTGCGGCGAGGACAGCATCTGCATGAGCTCGAGGCACTGCAGCTGCCCGGCGGTGAACCGGCGCGGCTCGACCGCGGGGTCCCGGTGGAACATCGGCCCCTGCAGCAGCTCGGCGCCGATCTGCGCGGCCAGCTCGAGCCGCGCGGCGGTGTCCGCGCGCTCGGCGACGACGACGGCCTCCGCGTCGTGCGCGCGGTCGGCGAGCGTCCGCACGAGCGAGGGGTCCAGGCCGAGGTCGACCTTCACGTAGTCGACGAGCGGCAGCAGCACCTCCTGCGACGTCGTCCCCGCGAAGTCGCCGAGGGCCAGCGCGTAGCCGGCGGCGCGCAGCGCACCCATCCGCTCGGCCGTGTCGGGCCGCACCGCGAGGGCGTGCGGGACCTCCAGCACCACGCCGTAGGAGCACGGCGGGACGGGGGTGGTCCCGGCCAGGATGCCGGCGGTGGCGCGCAGCACCACGGGCCGGTCCCCGCCGAGGGCGTCGAGGTCGAGCAGGCCGTACTCGTCGTCGCGCACGCGGTCCGCGCGGTCGTCGACGGTGCCGGAGGCGCGCCCCACGACCTTCGCGCGCAGCGCGTAGCCGAAGACGCTGCGGTCCGGGTGCACGACGGGCTGACGCTGGATGGTCGAGCCGACGGCCGGCCGCCCGACGCCGGCGTGCCGACGCGGGTCCACGCTGCCCCCTGCCGGTCGCGGCCGGAGGGCCGCGACGTCTTGCGGTGCCACGGACGGTGCTCCGGGTGCTGCTGACGAGGTCCGGTCCGCGCCGGCGGAGGCGGTGCCCCGCGCGCCGCGCAGCGTGTCGGCCCAGCTCATGCGAGCCGTGCCCGCAGCGGCCAGTCGCCCTCGAGCACCGTCTGCACGGCACGCCCGGAGGCGACGTCCACGACGACCGGTGCCAGCAGGTTGGCGGTCGGCGCCTCGTGGTCCTCGTCGACGGGGTGCACCACGGCGAGGAGCACGGTGGCGCCGCCCGTGCCCGTGCCCGTAGCCGTGCCGGCGCCCTCGTCGAGCAGGCGCACGGCGGCGGCGGTACCCGGCCGGTAGGCGGGGAAGAAGGCGCCCGGGGCGACGAGGAACAGCCGCAGCGGCACCTCCGCGCCCGGCAGGGACCGGGCGGCGAAGAGGGTCGCGGTGTCGTCCAGCGCCTCGAGCGAGAGGACGTCGTAGCCGGGGAGCCCGGGCAGCGGCTCGACGAGCGCGAGCCGGTCCGGGACGGGCACGGTGCGGCCGTCGGGACCGAGGACCGCGACGGTCCCGGGCGCGTCGGCCGGGTCGAGGTCGAGGTCGAGGGGGTGCGGGGTCACGGTCGCCGCGCTCACCGGAGGAAGTCCAGCAGGGAGGGCTGGAGGGTCTTGGCGGTGGCGGCGAGGGCGCTCTTGTACACGATCTCCTGGGCCTGCAGGTCGATGGTCACGGCGGCGAGGTCGATGTCCTGCACCCGGGCGCGCTGGTCCTTGACCGTGAGCGAGGCGGAGGCGAGGTCCGACTGGGCGTTCTGGACGAGGTTCTGGCGGCTGCCGACGGCCGCGTTGGCGGCCTTCAGCGCCTCGAGGCGGCCGTCGACGCCCTGGAGGAGCGGCGTGACGTCGGGGCCGTTGGCGCCGCCGGTGCGCAGCGCCGTCGCGGCGGCGTCGAGGACGGCGAACACCGAGGTGGCGCCGTCGCCGTACGCGGCGGCCCCGTCGGCGTCGACGCGGACGGTCACCGCGTCGCCGACCCGGCGCAGGACCGGGGTCGTGGCGCCCGCGACCGACGCGGTGTGGGTGTAGGTGCGGGCCCCGGACCCGTCGGTGCCGAGGGTCCAGCCCTCGCCCGCGTCGGAGGTGCCGGCGAACACCGTGCGCCCGTTGACGCTCGTGTTGGCCTGCCGCAGCAGGTCGTCACGGATGCCCTCGAGCTCGAGGGCGATCGCCTCGCGCTCGGCCTGCCCGTACCCGCCGTTGCCGGCCTGGACGAGCAGGGTGCGGGCGGCGGTGAGGCTCTTCACCGAGGTCTGCAGGGTCGTGTCGGCCACGTTGAGCCACGTCGTGGCGTCCTGGGCGTTGCGCTCGTACTGCGCGACGCGGGCGGCCTGGCGGTCGAGCAGGAGGATGTCCGACGTCGCCGCCGGGTCGTCCGACGGCTTCTGGACGTTCTTCCCGGAGCTGAGCTTCGCCTGCAGCTCGGCCATCCGCCCCAGGTTCACCTGGAGGTTGGCCAGGCTGGAGCGCTGGACGGTCTGGTGGGTCACGCGGCCGATCACTTCGTCACCTCGCCATGTTCATGAGGGAGTCCAGGACGCTGTCGATGGTCGACAGCACCCGCGCGGCGGCCTGGTAGCCCCGCTGGTACGCCATGAGGTTCACGGTCTCCTCGTCGGTGTCGACGGCCGCGTTCGACGTCTGCTGCCCGGCGGCCGCGGCGCGCGCGTCCTCCGAGACCGTCGCGCGGGCGCTCGCGCTCGCCGACCGGTTGCCCAGCTCGACGACCGCGGAGGTCCACCGGGCCTGGGGGCCCGTCGTGGACGTGCTGAGGGCGGCGACCGCGTCGGCCACCCGGCCGTCGAGCGCCGCGGCCGGGTCGGCGGACCCGGAGGCCGCGAGCAGCGCACCGTCGGTGATCGCCACGCGCAGGCCGAGGGCCGGGGGCTGACCGGCGGCGAACGTGAAGACGTCGCCGCCGGCCGCGCCCGTGCGCGTGAAGCCCGTGCGGTGCACCGCGTTCACCTGGCCCGCGAGCGTGGCGGCCACGGCGTCGAGCCGGGCGGCGGCCTCCGTGAGGACGCCGCCGCCGCCCGCGGGGTCCGGCGGCGCGAGCACGGAGAGCTGCCCGGCGACGGAGCCGCCGGTGACGCCCACGGTCGAGGTCGGGCGGTCGGCCCACACGAGCCGGACGGGGTCGCCGGCCACGGGGGGCACGGCGGCCGCGGCCCCGGTCGCAGCGGCGAAGGAGGTGGCGCCGGCGAGCCGCACGGGCCGCGCCGAGGAGCCCTCGACGATCGCGTTGCCGCCGACGAGCACCGACAGGGTGCCGTTCTGGCCCGTCTGCGCGGTGGCGCCGACGAGGCCCGCGAGCGTCGTGACCGCCTGGTCGCGCTGGTCCATGAGCTCGTTGGCGTTCCCGTCGAGGCTCTGCACGGACAGGATGCGCCGGTTGAGGTCGGCGACGGTCGCCGCGGTGGAGTTCACCTGGTCGACGAGGGCCACGGTCTGGTCGCGCGCCTGCGTCCACTGGGTCCGCACGCCCTGGTACAGCGCGCCGATGCGGTCGACGACGGCGGCGGAGCGGTCGAGGACCGACGTCCGCGTCGCGGCCTGGTCCGTGTGGTTGGACAGGTCGCCCCACGCGGCCCACATGTCGTTCATGCCGGCGGACAGGGAGCTGTCGGTGTCGAGCTCCCCGAGCGACGTCTCGAGGGTGTCGTAGGCGGTCGCGCGGACGGCGTGGAACGCGGCCCCGCTCGTCGTCGAGCGCACCTGCGCGTCGAGGAAGGCGTCGGCCAGGCGGGCCACGCCGGTGACGCGCACGCCGTCGCCCACGCCGGACGCCGTCGAGAACATGGAGGGGTTGATCGCCGTCGGGGACGCGACGAGCGTGGCCCGCTGGCGGGTGTAGCCGACGGTGTTGGCGTTGGCCACGTTCTGGCTCGTCACGTCCAGCGCCTGGCGCTGGGCGACGAGCGAGCTCAGCGCCGTCGAGATCCCGGAGAAGGTGCTCACGGTCCGGTGTCCTCCTGGTGGTGCGTGGCCGGGGCCGCGCGCGGGGCGGGCGGACGGTCGCGGGACGGGTCGTCCCGGCCGTCCGATCGGTCAGATGGAGCGGTCGATGAGGTGCGCCAGCGGCGAGGTCGCCGCCGCGTGGCCCGACCCGTCGTAGGTGCGCACGTCGTCCTGGAGCGCCGCGAGGGTCTCCTGCGTCGCGCGGTGCGACAGGGCCAGCAGCTCCCGGTTGCCGTCCGCCAGGTGCCCGATCTCCGCGGTGAGGGACGCGAAGGCGTCGCGGTGCGCGCGCAGCAGCTCGTCCCACGGGGCCGGCGCGTGCGCGGCGAGGACCGCGAGGCTGGAGCCCGGCACGACGCCGAGCTCGACGGCGACGGCCTCGGCCTCGACCGCGCGGGCCAGCTCGGCCTCGCGGATGGCGTCGAGGGCGTGCTCGACCTCGGCGGTCGCGAGGGCCAGCCAGCGCGTGCGGCCGCTGCTGAGCAGCAGCTGCTCCTCCTCGAGCTTGAAGAGCAGCGTCTCGAGGAGGTGGCGCTCACGCCACAGCACCTCGGAGAGCCGGTTCAGCGCCATGGGGTCCGACCTCGTCCCGCTCGCGGGCGGCGCCGGTCGCGCCGTGCCCTGTCACGCACCTCATCGGCACGGGGTCCGGGCGGGTGAGACGTCTGGTCCGATCGGGTGGTCCCGGTCCGCGCCCCTGGTGCCCGGCGCCGCGACGTCCTCGGTGGCACCGCCGCCGGCGTCCCGGACCGACCGCACGTCACCCGGGGGGACCAGCGCCGGCGGGTGAGGCGCGGCGCGTCACGGTGGTCCGCGCCGGCCGAGCCGCGCCCGTGACGGCGGGCACCCGGCTCGGGGCCGCCGTGGACGGGCTCCCGGGATGCCCGGGTGCGACCGGGACGGCGGTCGCGCGGCTCCCTCCTGGACCGAGCCGGGCCGGACCGGGCCGACCCGGTCGTCGATGCGCGGAATGGGCGCACGGTCGGCAACGGGCGGGCGCTCGGGAGAGGACCGCGCGGTGACGTGCATCACAGCGTCGTGACCGGGCGGGGGTGAGTCGTCCGGTCCGGGCGGTTCGCGCCGCCCGGTGCGCCCGGTTCGCCCGACCCTCGGAGCGGGTCGACGACCGCACGTGCTCACTCACCCGGCGGCACCCCTCAAGGCGGACCCTGCGGAGGCCGACACCCTCTGCGTGAGCGACCTCCCCCAGAGCCCGGACGAGCTGGTCCTGGCCCACCTGCCCCTCGTCGGGTACCACGTCAGCGAGCTGCTGCACCGGGTGCCCCCGACCGTCTCCCGCGACGAGCTGACCTCCGCCGGCCAGCTCGCGCTCGTCCTGGCGTCCCGCGCCTACGACCCCACCACCGGGGTGCCCTTCGCGCGCTACGCGGCGCTGCGGATCCGGGGGGCGCTCGTCGACGAGCTGCGCTCGATGGACTGGGCCACCCGCGGGGCGCGGCACCGCGTCCGCGAGCTCGCGAGCACCTCCGAGCGGCTCACCGCCTCGCTCGGCCGCACGCCCACGCGGCACGAGCTGGCCAGCGCGCTGGGCTCGGACGTGGAGACGGTCGACAAGGCCCGCCAGGACGCCGAGCGCCGGGTGCTGAGCATCGACGCCACCGAGCGCCCGGTCGCCGACATCATGCCGGACGACGCCCCGAACCCCGAGGAGGCCCTCCTCGCCGACGAGCGCCTGCACTGGCTGCGCGCCGCCGTCGACACGCTCCCGGACCGGCTGCGCCTCGTCGTGTCCGGCCTGTTCCTCGAGGACCGGTCCGTCGTCGACCTGGCCGAGGAGCTGGGCGTCACGCAGTCGCGCATCAGCCAGCTGCGCACGGAGGCGCTCACCCTCCTGCGCGACGGCATGAACGCCGCGCTCGACCCGGACCTCGTCCCGGCCGCCGCCCGTCCGGACGGCGTCGCCGAGCGCCGCCGCCAGCAGTACTTCGCCTCCGTCGCGGCCCGCGCCGCGATGGCCCCCGCCGGCGTGCTGCCCTCGCCGCGCACCTCGGGCGTCACCCTGTACGACGAGGGTGCCGGCCTGGCCAGCGTCTCCGCCTGACCGCGGCACCACGCGCCGCTCACGCACCGCTCACCCGCACGACCCAGCTCACCGCACGGCCCCGGGGCTCACGCCCCGGGGCCGTCGTGCGTCCCGCGCAGGGTGGCCCAGGGCGGCGCAGGGTGGCGCAGGGTGGGACGAGCCGGGGACGACGTCGTCCTCGGCCCACGCACGCGCGGACCGGGGACGACGCGGAGGACCGCTCAGCGCGCGACGGGGGTGCGGCGACCGAGCGCGGGCAGGTCGACGCCGGGGTCGTCGGTGCTCCACGCGGTCATCGCGCGCAGGGCCGGCAGCTCGTCGGGACCGGCCGGGACCAGGAGGATCTCGGGGACCTCGTGCTCGGGCAGGCAGGCTGCGGCGATGCGCGCCCGCACGTCCTCGACGGCCTCGGCCACGGCCGCGGGGTCGGGCGCGACGGGCAGCACGAGGCAGATGTCGTCGCCGGCGCGGTAGGTCGCCAGGTAGGTGACGAGGGCGTCGGTCGCCTGGGCGCCGGCCGAGCGCTGGGTCACGAGGCCCCCGCCGGGTCGTCCCGGCTCGTGCTGGCCCGGCACGTGCAGCACGGTCCGACGCGACCGGGTGGCCAGTGCCGGCACCGGACGCTCCGCGAGCGGCACGACGTGCGCCAGCTCCGCGAGCCGGTCCGCGACCGCCCGGGCGGTGGCCCGCCAGGTGAACCCCTCCGCGATGCGGCGGCGCGCGGCGGCCCCACGGCGGACGCGCTCGTCGGGCCGGTCGACGACCTCGCGGAGGAGGGCTCCCAGCGCGGCCGCGTCGGGCTCGGCCCAGAAGTACTTCGCGGCCCCGGGGCCGAACGTGTGCGTCCGCAGCCGGCGGACCTCGGCGGGCACGAGCCAGCCCGTCGCCTCGTCGCAGAAGTCCGCGGTCGCGCCGACGGCGGTGACCACCACGGGCAGCCCGCACGCCATCGCCTCGGCGACCGGCAGGGCGAACCCCTCGCCGCGGTACGGGTGCACCAGGGCGTCGCACGCGCGGTACAGCGCGGCCAGCCCGGCGGTGGTGAGGTCCTCGTCGATGACCTCCACGGCCGGCGCCCCGGGCAGCGCCGCGCGCTCGAGCAGCTCGTCGAGGTGGTCCCGGCTGCCCGGGTAGGTGGTGCGGGTGCCGTGCGCCTTCACCACCAGGCAGACGTCGTCGTCCGCGGTGAAGGCGTCGAGGTACGCGGCGACGAGGACGTCGATGCCCTTGCGGGGCAGCGGCCCGCCGCAGTACAGCAGCCGGGTGCCCTTCGTCGTCGCCAGCGGGTGCCGGTCGCCGTCGGGGGAGAACACGTCGGTGTCGACACCCAGAGGGACGACGCGCAGCTTCTCGGCCGGGACGCCGGACAGCTCGTAGCAGTCGCGCACCCACGTGGAGTAGCACCAGATCTCGTCCGCGAGCCGGGCGCCGTCGGCCCACTCCTGCGGCAGGCCGCCGAACTCCCACGGCTGCACGAGGACGTACGCGCCACGCGCCGGCGGGGTCCAGTCCGGCGGCCACTGGTGGCGCACGGTCACCTGGGGCACGTCGTGCACGGGGGCCGTCGCACCGAGCAGCGCGTCGGGGCTCCCGGCGACGAGGTCCGGCACCGGGTCGACCTCACGCGTCGCCACCTCGAGGGCCACGCGCGGGTCGGCGACGAGCTCGCGGCAGATGCCGCGGTTGACGTGCGCGAGGCTGTGGGTGCTGTACTGCTCGCCCTCCCAGCGCACGCGCACGGCGTCCGGCGCGGCGGGGCGGCGGCGCACCCGGCGGCCGATCGCCTCGAGGCGCGCGGCGGCCGCCGCGACGCCGACGGACCAGTCCCACGCCCGCACGGCATGCTCCCTGGCGGCGGCACCGACGGCCGCCATCGCCGCCCGGTCGTCGACCACGCGGTGGAGCTGCGCGACCAGGGAGGGGACGGACGGCTGCGCCCAGCGCTGGCCCGCGTAGACGGGGCCCATCTCGTCGGGCCTGATCTCGACGAGGCGCTCGACGTCGACCGGGAGCGCGACGCCCTCGTCGAGGAGGTCGCCCAGCCCGCTCCAGTCCGTGGCCACCAATGGCACGCCGCACGCCATCGCCTCGAGCGCCGGCAGACCGTAGCCCTCGCCGCGGCTGGGCATGACGACGGCGTCGGCCGCGGCGTAGAGGGCGGGCATGAGGGCCTCGGGCACCAGGTCGGGGAGCACCACCACCGGGGCGACGTCGGAGCGGTTGCGGCCGAGCGCGGCGAGGGTCGCGTCGACCCAGCGCTCCGTGCGTGCGCGGACCCGCTCGACGCGCGCGGCGACCTCGCCGACGCCCCAGGCGTCGGGCGAGCCCGTGTCCGCACCGTCGACCTTGAGGACGAGACGGACGTCGTCGCCGGGCTCGAAGGCCAGCGCCCAGGCGGTGAGCAGCACGTCCCAGCCCTTGCGTCGGTTGGCCGCGTCCGCGGCGACGGCGAGGAAGGTCGTGCCGGGGCCGTCCGCGAGGGCCGGCAGCGGCGCGGCGCCCGGGGCGAAGAGGGCGGTGTCGACGCCGCCCGGGACGACGTGCACGGGCACGTCGAGGCCGGCGGCGGGGAACGTGCGGGCGTTGAAGGCGGTCGGGACCCAGACCTCGTCGACCTGCCGGAGCTGGGCCAGCCATGCCGGGTTCAGGCCGTCCGACTCGAACATCGTCCGGGCCACCTGGTACCCGCCCTGGGCGCGCCGGCCCACGAGGTTCGGCACGACGTTCTGCACGACGACGTCCTCGTCACCGGGCTCGCGGGCCAGGAGCTCCGCGAGCAGCGCGCGGTCCCCGGCCGGGAGCGCCGCCTCGAAGCCGGGCACGTCCTGGACCGTGCGGACGACGACCTCCCACCCCGCCCGCGCGAGGCCGAGGGCGAGGTGGCGCCCCTCGTGCCCGTAGCCCGAGGGGTTGCGCAGGTACCCCTCCCAGCGCACGCGCAGCGGCGCGTCGGGCGCGAGGCCGAGGTGCAGGCGGGCGGCGGGGTCGGCGAACCACATGCCTGAGGGATCGGCGGCGAGGTCACCCGTCTGAGGCGTCGCGTTCGCCGCAACGGCTCAGCGCGCGCCCCGGCCGGACGATCGTGCCACAGGAGGGCCCGGACCACCGGGCCGGGACCTGGAGGAACGATGGCAACGCGCGCACGGCTCAGCATCGCGGCCGTCCTCATCGTCAAGGACGAGGAGGACGTGCTGCGGCCCTGCCTGGAGTCCGTCGGCTGGGCCGACGAGGTCGTCGTCTACGACACCGGCTCGACGGACGCGACGGTCGAGGTCGCGCGGGCGTGCGGCGCGCGCGTCGTCGAGGGGTACTGGGACGACGACTTCGGCGCGGCGCGCAACCGCGCGCTGGAGCACGTGACCGCCGACTGGGTGCTCAGCATCGACGCCGACGAGGTGTTCGAGGGCGACCCGCACCAGCTCCGCAGGCGCCTGGGCGCCGGTGGCGCGCCGGTGCACTCGGTCCTGCAGGTCAGCACGGCGGCGCCGGGAGAGCACCCCGTGGGCGCCTCCGTCATCCGCGTGCACCGCCGGGGTGACGTGCACTGGGTCGGCGAGCTCCACGAGCAGCTCGTGCTCGACGGCGGCGGGCCCCTGCTGGTGCGCGCGCTGCCGGACGTCGTCCTGCGGCACTCCGGCTACGACACCGACCGGTTCGCCGAGCGGGACAAGGCCCGCCGCAACGCCGAGATCGCGGAGAATGACCTCGAGGCGGCCCGCGCCGAGGGGCGTCCGGCGGTCGAGGTCGCCACGCGTGAGGCGAACCTCGCCCGGTCCTGGGTGCTGGTCGGCCGGGCGCAGGAGGCGCTCGACCTCGCCGAGCGGCTCGTCGCCGAGGGCCACATGACGCGCCGGACGACCACGACGCTGGCCCGGGCGATGGTCGGGGCCGCCGACGAGGCGAGCCGGCCGGACCTGCGCGAGCGCTGGCTCGAGCGGTGGGAGGAGACGGGGTCCAACCCCGCCGAGCCCTGGGCGGTCCGGGCCACGCTCGCCGCGGCGGCCGGGGACGCCCCCGCGACCCTCGAGGCCCTCGAGCACGTGCCGACCACCTCCGTGGACGAGGACCTCGTGCGGCTCGACCGCCGGTCCCTCGCCGCGGCCGAGGTGTGGGCGCTGGCGACGGTCGGGAAGACGGCCCGGGCGCGCAGGGTGGCGGTCGACGCCGCGGCCCGCGGCTTCGCCCCCGGGCCGCCGATGGTGCTGCTCGCGCTGCTCGGCGAGGAGGCCCTGGCCGAGGTCGCGGGGGCGATGCCCGCGCCGCTGTGGCCGCCCTTCGTCGCCCGCTGCCTCACGGAGCCCGGCACGCAGGCCCTGCGGGTCCTCGACGTGCTCGTGGCCGTGCGGCCCGACAGCGGTGCGGCGCTCCTGGCGGCGTCCCGGCTGCACCCCGTCATGGACCTGGAGGAGACGGCCCGGTGGGCCGCGCGCCTGCGTGGCGCCGGCCTGGAGCAGGACTGCACGCTCGTGGCGGTGGCGTGCGACGAGGCGCGCGAGCCGCGCGACCGTGCGATCGCCGCGGCACTGGCCTACGACGTGTGGCGGGACGTGCGGGGCGCAGACGCGCTCGAGGACGTGCTCGAGCTCGTCGCGCCGCACGAGGAGGACGCGCTGCTGTCCGAGCTGTCGGTCGTCGCGCCCGGCCTCGTCAGCCGCGCGGCGAGCGCCTGAAGAAAAGACCTCCCGAACACCTCAAGGGGTGGGCGGGGAACCCGATAGACAGGGTGTGCCCACGGATGGGCCGCCCGACCCGAATCAAGGAGGACGAGAACCATGGGTCTCTCTGTCAACACGAACGTCGCCGCCCTCAACGCCTACGGCAACCTCAACGCGACCAACAAGTCGCTGAGCTCCTCGCTCGAGAAGCTGTCGTCGGGCCTGCGGATCAACCGCGCGGCGGACGACGCGGCCGGCCTCGCGATCTCGCAGGGCTTCCAGTCGCAGATCAACGGCACGAACCAGGCCGTCCGCAACGCCCAGGACGGCATCTCCGTCGTCCAGACCGCGGAGGGCGCGCTCACCGAGACGCACTCCATCCTGCAGCGCATGCGCACGCTGTCGGTGCAGGCCGCGAACGACGGTGGCCTCTCCGCCGCCGCCAAGGGCAACATCCAGGACGAGATCGGGCAGCTCACGACCGAGCTGGACCGCATCTCCTCCACCACGGAGTTCAACGGCAAGAAGCTGCTCGACGGCTCCTACAACGGCACCTTCCAGGTGGGCGCGAACGCCGGCACGACGAACCAGATCACCGTCACGCTGGGCACCACGGCCAGCGCGTCGGGCCTGAGCGTCGCCTCGGTCAACGTCACCACGCTGGCCGGCGCCACCGCCGCCATCTCCGCGATCGACACGGCCATCTCCACGGTCTCGAGCGTCCGCTCCAAGCTCGGTGCCGTGCAGAACCGCTTCGACCACACCATCAACAACCTGAACGTCGCGGCCGAGAACCTGGCCGCCTCGAACAGCCGCATCCAGGACACCGACATGGCTCTCGAGATGGTGAACTTCACCCGCTCGCAGATCCTGCAGCAGGCCGGCACCTCCATGCTGGCGCAGGCCAAGTCGCTCCCGCAGGGCGTCCTCTCGCTCCTGCAGGGCTGATCCCCGCGGGCGGCCGGCGATCCCGGCCGCCCGTGACAGCACCCCTCACCGGCGGTGGGCGGACACCCGTCCGTCCACCGCCGGTGGCATGTCCGCACCACGACCGCCGGCCCGTCCGCCGGCCCGTCCGCGACGGAGGGCGACCACCCCATGAGCACCGTGTCCGGCACCAGCGGCTCCACCCTCGCCATCTCCGGCCTCGTCTCGGGGCTGGACACCGACGGCCTCATCAACAGCCTGGTCTCGCTCGACGCCCGGCAGCAGACGCTGCTCACCCGCAAGCAGTCGGCGGCCACGGCGCTGTCCACGGCGCTGAAGTCGCTCAACGCGAAGAACCTCTCCCTGCAGGGCGCGGCGGAGGCGGCGGCGAAGCCCGAGTCCTGGACCTCGACGAAGGCGACGAGCTCGGCCACCTCCGTGACGGCCAGCGCCTCCCGCGCGGTGCCGGCCTCGGTCACGTTCTCGGTCACCGGCCTGGCCTCGGCGCAGTCGTCCCTGGCGGCGCCGCCGACCGACATGTCGGCCACCCCCTCCTTCACCATCACGCGCGCGGACGGCACCTCGAGCACCGTGACCGCGGTGAGCTCCGACGTCCTGGACGTCGTCGACGCGCTGAACGACCCCGCCTCGGGCGTCCGCGCCTCCGCCGTCAACGTGGGCACCGCGAGCGCGCCGTCCTACCGGCTGCAGCTCACCGGGTCGACGACCGGGGCGCAGTCGTCCTTCTCCGTGTCCTACACGACGGGTGCCGGCACGAGCGCCGCCCTCGCGCTCCAGCCCATCCGCGCCGCGGGCGACGCGACGATCACGCTGTTCCCGGGCACGGGCGCGCAGCAGACGCTGACCCAGGCGTCCAACACCTTCACCGGGCTCATGTCCGGCGTCGACGTGACCATCAGCGCGGTCGAGGAGAAGCCGGTGACGGTCTCGGTCGCCCCCGACACCGACGCCCGCAAGAAGCTCGCCACGAACCTCGTGTCCAACCTCAACCTCGTCATGGGCGAGATCACGAGCCAGACGGCCGTGAAGTCGACCACGGGCACCGACGGTGCGACGAAGGTGACGGGCGGCGTCCTGTCGGGCAACACGGCCGTGCGTGCGCTGCAGCAGTCGCTGCTGGGCACCGCCTCGGGCACGTACGGCGGCGCGTCGATCGCCCGCATCGGGCTGACCCTGGGCCGGGACGGCACGTTCACGCTCGACGAGAACGCCCTCACCGCAGCCCTCGCCGCCGAGCCGGACACCGTGCAGACGGTGCTGTCGGGCCTCGCCACGGCCGTGGCCGGGGTGACGAAGGCCGCCGGCGACAGCGTGAGCGGGACGCTCTCCTCCGAGGTGAAGGGGCAGGACGCGCTCGTCCGGGACCTCGGCCAGCGCATCGCCGACTGGGACGACCGGCTCGCGACCCGCCGGGCCGCCCTGCAGAAGCAGTACGCGGCGCTCGAGGTCGCCCTGCAGAAGACCTCCTCGCAGTCGAGCTGGCTCAGCGCCCAGCTCGCCTCGATGAGCAGCACGAACGGCTGACGACCGGCTGACCACCGTCTGACGGCCGGGTGACCACCTGGCCGGCGCGGCCAGGACGGCGCGCGCCCCGACCCGTCGGCGCACCTGCACCACCAGCACCCCCGAGAGGCGGCACCCATGTACGACCCGCGGTCGCGGTACCTCGCCGACGCCGTCAGCACCGCCGGACCGGCGAAGCTGCTGACGATGCTCTACGACCGTCTGCTGCTCGACCTCGACCGGGGGGAGGCCGCGCTGCGGCTCGCCGACCGGGGCGCCGCCTCGCGCCACCTGTGCCACGCGCAGGACATCGTCACCGAGCTCATGGGCTCGCTGGACACCCGTGAGTGGGAGGGCGGCGCCCAGCTCATGTCGGTGTACGCCTTCGTCGTCGACGAGCTGGTGCAGGCCAACGTGCGCGCCGACGCCGACCGGGTGCGGCGCACCCGCGCCGTCGTGGCGCCGCTGGCGGCCGCGTGGCATGAGGCCGCGGCCATCATCGCGCGGGGGTCCGTCCCCGCCCAGCGGCCGGCGGCCGCGTCCGAGAGCACGCCGGACCGCGCGCCCAGCTCCGGTCTGCTCGGCGTCGGCTGACGTGGCCGCGCCGGGGAGCCCCGCCGACGGCGGCGGTGTCGAGGACCTCTGGCGGCAGCGCTGGGAGGCGGTGCTGGGCGAGCTCGAGACCGACGTGGAGACGGCCGAGCGGATCCTCGCGGAGGCGCACGCGGCACCGGCCGTCGTGCCCGGCGGCACACCGTCCGCAGGGCCCGCCGTGCCGACCGTCCACCAGGGCGCGAGCGCGTCCTGGGTGCCCCCGACGGGGCTGGGCCCCGTGCCCGCCAGCCTGCAGGTCCGCGCGCGGGCGCTGCTGGACCGCCAGCTCGACGTCGCCCGGCGCACCGCGGAGTCCATCGCGAGCGGACGTCGGCACGCCGCCGCCGCGGACGCGATGCGCGTGAGATCCGCGGCCGTTCCTGTCTACATCGACTCCGAGACCTGACGATAGGGATCCCCGACGGGCGCGTTCCGCCATCCGGGTGAACGCGTCCCCCGTCGGAGGGTGGGTGACGATGATCCGCGCGGTCGTCTTCGACATGGACGGCGTCCTCATCGACGCCAAGGAGTGGCACTACGAGGCGCTGAACCTCGCGCTCGCCGGGTTCGGCCTGAGCATCGGCCGCGAGGAGCACCTCGCGCACTACGACGGCCTGCCCACACGGACGAAGCTCGAGCGCCTCACGCGGTGCGCCGGGCTCCCGCGCTCCGCGCACGACGAGGTCGCCCGCCTCAAGCAGCTCCACACGGTCGAGCTGGTCCGCGCCCGCTGCGCGCCGCGCGCCGACCACCTGGCCCTCGTCACCGGCCTCGCGGCGCTCGGCTACCCGACGGCCGTGGCGTCCAACTCCGTCCGCGAGTCGGTCGACCTCATGCTCGGCCTGGCGGGGCTGCTGCCGCACCTCGCGTTCACCCTGTCGAGCTCCGACGTGGTCGCGCCCAAGCCCCACCCCGCCGTCTACCTCGAGGCCGTCCGCCGCCTCGCCCTGCGGCCCCAGGAGGTCCTGGTGGTGGAGGACAACGAGAACGGCATCGCCGCGGCCCGGGCCGCCGGCACCCACGTCCTCGTCGTCCGCACGGTCGACGACGTGAACCTGCCCGCGGTGCTCAGCCGGATCGCGCTGCTCGACGGCAGCGGCAGGTCCTCCAGGGCGCTGCCGGCGCTGCCGACCCAGCGCCCGCACGGCGCCGCCCGCACCAGCCCGTCCGTCCCCGGGCCGGCCGTCGCGGCCGCCCTCCCCTCCGAGAGGACCCCCGTCCGTGCCTGAGACCCCTCGCACCGTCGCCACGGCGGCCACCGCCGGTCGGCGCACCGTGCTCGACATCGGCGCCAACGTCGGCGACTTCGGCATCGAGCTCGCCCGCCGCAACCCCGACCACCTCGTCCTGTGCGTCGAGCCCGTGCCGGCGCTGGCGCGGCGCATCGTCGCGCGCGCCGCCCAGGAGGGGCTGACGAACGTCGTCGTCGAGCAGGTCGCGCTCGCCTCCGCGCCCGGCGACGACGTCGTCCTGCACGTGGCCGAGCAGGGCGACTGGGGCATCTCGAGCCTCCTCGAGCTCGACGCCGGCCGGATCGCCGCGGACGAGTACTGGGCCGGCCGGCCCGACCTGCGGTACACCTCCGAGGTCCGCGTGCGCGTCGAGCGGCTCGAGACGGTCCTGGAGCGGCACGGCGTCGGCGTCGTGGACTTCGTCAAGATCGACGTGCAGGGCCTGGACCTGGACGTGCTGGCCTCGGCCGGGGCGCGCGTGGCCGACCTGCGCGCCGGCATGCTCGAGGTGCCGACCGTGCCGGACCGCGGCGTGTACGCCGGCGAGGCGCAGGACCTGGGCCGGGCGCACCGGGTGCTCGACGAGCTCGGCCTGCGCGTGGCCGCCGTCAAGGCCAACGACGAGGCGATGAACGAGGTCAACGTCTACTTCACCGCCCCGGACGTCGACCTGGCCGAGGTCGAGCGCACCCTGGGGCTGCGCGGCGTGCACATGTACGACGGCAAGCACTTCTGGGCGGTCCCGTGCGCCAACGCCGAGGAGGCGCGGTCCGCGCAGCACCTCCTCGCCACCGCGGCGCACCTCGGGGAGCAGGTGCAGGGCGTGGTCGCCGAGCGTGACCGGCTCCGGGAGGGCCGCGCCGTCCTGCTCGACGAGATGCGGACCGTCGTCGCGGCGCTGCGCCGCGAGCTGGAGACCGCGCTTCGCACGGCCCGTGCCGAGCGCGCGCGGGCCGACGCCGCCGAGTCCGACCACGCGCTCCTCGTCGAGCAGCAGGTCTCGCTGCAGCGGCAGCGCCTGGACGTCGACCGGGGGCGCGAGGAGGCACTGGCGGCGTACGGCCGGCTCGAGCAGCAGGCCGAGGAGATGCTCGCCCTCGCGCAGCGGATGCGCACCGAGCGGGACACGGCGGTCGCGGAGCGTGACAGGGCGGTCGCGGAGCGTGACGCGGCCGTGGCGGAGCGGGACGCGGCGGTCGCCGTGCGGGACGCGGCGGTCGTCGAGCCGGTCCCGGCTGCCACTGCCGTCCCGGCTCCTCGCCGCCGGGCGACCACGCGCAGCGCGGGGACGGTGCCGGCATGACCGCGCTCGTGGGGGACCTCGTCGCCGACCTGCCCGACCTGCCCGGCGTCCCGGACCTGCCCGGCGTCCCGGACCTGCCCGCCCTGCCCGGCGGCGTGCCGGGCCACGTGCTCGCGGCCGCCCTGGCCGCGTGCCCGGCGGCGGAGCGGGTGCTGTGGGTCGGGCACGTGGCCCCCGGCGGCCTCGACGCCGACGCGGGCCCGCTGGACCCCGCCCGCGACCGCCGGCTCGACCCCGCCCGCCACCGGGGCTACGACGTCGCCGTGCTGCTCGAGGAGGACCTGGCGGCCGCGGGCTCGTGCTGGCCCCTCGTCGTCGACGAGCTGCTGCGCGCGCTGCGGCCGGACGGTGCGCTCGTGCTGCGGCTCTCGCGGGGACTCGTCGTGCACCGGCACGAGCTGGCGGGGATGCTGCACGCCCGCACGGGCGGACGCGTCCGCAGCCTCCTGCGCCAGCCGGTCCCCGGCCTCGGGGCCGAGGTGGACGTCCTGTCCGTCCCGCAGACGCCGGTCGAGGTGCCGCCCCTGGCCGTGAGCTTCGCGGTCATCACCGACGGGCGGCAGCCCGAGCGGGTCCGGGCGTTCGTCGAGAGCGTGCGCGCCGCGGAGGGCATGAGCACCGTCCCGTACGAGGTCCTCGTGTGCGGCCCGGCGGGCTGCGTCGACCACGTCACCAGCGAGGTGCTGGGCGACGTGCGCCTCGTCGAGCAGCCCGCGGAGCACACGGACCGCGGCTGGATCACCCGCAAGAAGAACCTCCTCGTGCAGGTCGCGCAGCACCCCCTCGTGCTCGTCGCCCACGACCGCTACACCGTCGCGCCGACGTTCCTGGCCGGCCTGGCCGCGTACGGCACGGACCTCGACCTCGTCGTGCCGCGGCAGACGACGACGGACGGCACGCGGTACCCCGACTGGACGGCCATCGGCTCGGACACGACGCTCTTCCCGAACGTCGAGATGCCGTACGACGGCTACTCCGCGCAGGTGTACGCCAACGGCGGGGTCGTGCTGGGCCGGACGGACGCGCTGCGCGCGACGCCGTGGAACGAGGCGCTGTTCTGGGACGAGGCGGAGGACGTCGAGCTCACGCGGCGGTTCCAGGCCCGGGGCCTCGTGCCGCGGCTGGCCCGCGCGGTGCAGGCGACGACCGTGGTGACGCGGCCGGCGCAGGTGGCCGCCTTCGAGCGGCGGCCGGCGGGGACCGAGGTCGACCTGCGTCCCGCGCCGCGCGCGCCGCTGGGGGAGGCCGTGCCCGTCCGGGCCGACGGCTCGGGGCTGCTCGTCGCACCCCCGGCCGTCCGCGGCCGGACCCGCGGGGGCGCGGTCGCGCTGGCGCAGCTCCTCACGGAGGTCAGCCTCACCCTGCCGGGCGAGGTGGCCGGGCTGCCGGGCCTGGAGCTGCTGCTGCGCCTGGGACCGGCGGCGGGCGCGGACTGCGTGGTCGCGGTCACCGTCAACACGGTCGACGTCCCCGTCCGCGACCTGTTCGTCTGGGACGACGTGCTGACCGTGCGGCTCACGCTGGGGCCGGACCTCGCGCAGGCGCACCACACCCTGCGCGTACGGATCCGCTCGACGGAGCCGCTCGTCGCCGACGAGCTCGAGGTCGTGCTGCTGCCCGGGGGCTGATCGCACGGGCAGTCGGGCGGCGGGCCCGGCGCGCGTCACGGTCGACCTGGCCGTGACGGGCGCCGGGCCCGCGCCGTTGCCGGGCCCGCGCCGTGTCCGGGCCCGCGCCGTCCCCGCGGCTGCGCCAGGTGCGTCCCCGGCGCCCGGTCGTGCGCCGGTCCGCGCTGGGCCGGACGGGTGGTGCGGGGCCCGCCGAGGACAGGTCACCCGAATGCCTAACCCTCCCGGGTGCGCGCGCCGATAGGGCACGTGAGCGAAGGATCGCTCGCAGCAGCACAGGCCATGGACCGGCCGAGATCCACCGCACCGACCCGTCGATGAGGGGTACTCCCGGCCATGGGCTTGTTCGACTCCGTCAGCTCCGTCGCGCTCGACAGCGCGCTGGACGGCCTGGCGCTCCGCCAGCGCGTCATCGCGGACAACATCGCGAACGTGCAGACCCCGGGCTACCACGCCCGCCGGGTGGCGTTCGAGGCCAGCCTCCGCACCGCCGTTGCCCACGGCTCGGGTGCCGTCACCGCCTCGGTGGCGCGCTCCCTGGAGCCCACGCGCGAGGACGGCAACAACGTCAACCTCGACACCGAGACGGTGTCGAACATCGACACGCAGCTGCGCTACCAGCTCGCGACCCAGGCCGCCGGCGGGCAGTTCACCGCCATCCGTGCCGCCATGCGGACCTCCTGATGGGCATCTTCGCGGCGATCGGCGTCGCCGGCACCGGCCTCACGGTGCACCGCAAGTGGCTCGACGCCGTGTCGGACAACATCGCCAACATCAACACCGTCACGGCGACGTCCGAGGAGGCGTTCCGCGCCCGCTACGTCGTGGCGCAGGAGATCACCTCCGGCGACGGCGGCGTGCAGGTGGCCGGTGCGCGCTTCGGCGACCCGGAGGGCCGGCTCGTGTACGAGCCCGACAACCCCCTCGCCGACGAGGGCGGGTACGTCCGCTACCCCGACATCGACCTCTCCAGCCAGATGACCCAGCTCATCATGGCCCAGCGCGGCTACCAGGCCAGCGCCGCCGTGATCGACCGGGCCAAGGAGCAGTACCAGGCAGCCCTGCAGATCGGACGCAGCTGATGAGCACGCCCCTGTCCGCGATCGGCGCCATCGGGGCCGTCGCCCCGGTCGCCCCCACCGGCTACCTCGACGGCCCGGACGTGACCGGCGCCGCCGGCGCGGCCGGCGTCCCCTCGACGAGCGGGGCCGGCTTCGCCTCCGTGCTCGGCTCCGTGGAGAGCCTGCAGGGCCTGCAGGCGACGTCGAACGACCTGGCCGTCAAGGCCGTCACCGGTGACCTCTCCGACGTGCACGACTACACGATCGCCTCGGCCCGCGCGGCCACCGCGCTCGAGCTCACCGCGGCCGTGCGCAACAAGGCCGTCGAGGCGTTCACCGAGATCCTGCGGATGCAGGCCTGATGGCCGCCGTGAAGTCCGTCCTCGGCCGCATGGGCGGGGCGGTGTCCCAGTTCTCGCTGGCCCAGCGCACGCTGGCGATCATCGGCGTCGCCGTGCTCGCGCTCGGCGGGTTCGCCGTCTACGGCTGGCTGTCCACGCCGACGATGGGGCCGCTGTTCAGCGGCGTCACGCCCGCGGACGCCAGCGCGATCACCGACCAGCTCACCGCCGACGGCGTGACCTACGAGCTGGCCGACGGCGGCACGACGATCCTCGTCCCCACCGACAAGATCTACGCGGAGCGCATCAAGGTCGCCGCGGCGGGCCTGCCCGCGGAGAGCGGCGGCGACGGGTACTCGCTCCTCGAGAGCATGCCCATGACGTCCTCGGACTTCCAGCAGAAGACGACGTACCAGCGCGCGCTGCAGGGCGAGCTCGCCAAGACGATCGAGGCCATGTCCGGCGTGGAGACGGCGTCCGTGAAGCTCGCCATCCCCGAGGAGACGGTGTTCGCCTCGACGAAGGCCGACCCGACGGCGTCCGTCTTCGTCCGCACCCGCGCCGGCGCGGAGCTGACCGACGACCAGGTGCAGGCGATCGTCCACCTCGTCTCCGCCGGCATCGAGGGCATGGAGCCGACGGACGTCGCGGTCGTCGACGCGGGCGGCAAGGTGCTCTCGGCGATCGGCACGGGCGTGACGGGCTCGTCGTCGGACCAGGCGTCGGACTACGAGACGAAGGTCGCCGCGAACCTGCAGTCCCTGCTCGACCAGGTGCTCGGCGCCGGCAAGTCGGCGGTGACCGTCACGGCCGAGGTCGACTCCTCGAACTCGGAGACCACGACGGAGACCTTCACCCAGACGCCGGACGTGGGGCCGCTGGCCTCGTCGACGACGAACGAGACCTACACGGGCACGGGCGGCGCCGGCGCCACGGGCGTCCTGGGGCCGGACAACATCGCGGTCCCGGGCGGCGACGGCACGACCGGCACCGGCGACTACTCCAACGTCACGGAGGACGTCCAGAACGCCATCAACAAGACGACGGAGACCACCTCGACGCCCGCCGGCGCCGTGGCGCGGCAGTCCGTCGCGGTGGCGGTCGACTCCACGGTCGCGGCCGGGATCGACATGGCCCAGCTCCAGACGACGCTGGCCGCCGCGGCGGGCATCGACGCGGCCCGCGGGGACACCCTCGCGGTGCAGCAGCTGCCCTTCGACACCACGGCCGCCGCCGCCGCGCAGGAGGCGCTGGCCGCCGCCGACGAGGCCGCCGCCGCGGAGGCGCAGAAGACCCTCATCACGCAGGCCGCCGCCGGCGGGCTCGTGCTCCTGCTCGTCATCGGCTTCGTCATCGCCGGCGCGCGCCGCTCGAAGAAGGCCCGCCGCGAGGCGCTGGACCTCGGCGAGCTCGCCGCCCGCCAGGACGCCGAGCGCGCCGCGCTCGAGGCCCTGGACGCCAGCGAGGTCCGCGCCATCGGCAGCGGCGCGGACGACGAGGACGACCCCGCGCGCCGCCGCCGCGAGGAGATCAGCGCCATGGCCGACGAGAACCCGGCCGAGATGGCCGAGCTCCTCCGCGGCTGGCTGTCCGAGCCGGGGGCCCGGCGATGAGCGCGGTGGCGACCCTGACCGGTCCGCAGAAGGCCGCGATGCTCCTGCTGCAGCTCGGCAAGGAGCGCGCCGGCAAGGTCATGGCGCGGATGGAGCTCGCGGAGATCGAGGAGCTGACGGCGGAGATCCTGCGCCTGCAGCACGTCGACCAGGCGCTCGCGGACCAGGTGCTCGAGGAGTTCTACGACGTCACCGCCGCCGGCCCGGGCATCGGCGGCGGCGTGGGCCTCGCGCAGCACCTGCTCGAGGCGTCCCTCGGCCGGGACCAGGCCGCGGACGTGCTCCAGCGCCTGCAGGCCACGCTCGCGCCGCAGCCGTTCGAGTTCCTCCAGCAGGCCGACGCCCGTCAGGTGCTGTCCCTGCTCGACGGGGAGCACCCGCAGACGGTCGCGCTCGTGCTCGCGCACCTGCGCCCGGAGATGGCCTCGGGCGTGCTGGGCGCGCTCGACGCCGACATGCAGGCGGAGGTGGCGCACCGCATCGCGCTCATGGAACGGGCGATGCCGGACGTCGTCGCGACGATCGCCGAGGTGCTGCAGCGCAAGGCATCGGCCGTGCTCACGCCCAAGGAGATGGCGGCGGTCGGCGGCGTGCAGCCCCTCGTCGAGATCATCAACCGGGCCGGGCCCAGCGCCGAGAAGATCATCCTCGAGGGCCTGCGCAACCGCGACGAGGGCCTGGCCGAGCAGGTGCGCAGCCTCATGTTCGTCTTCGCGGACATCACGCTGCTCGACGACCGCGCCATGCAGCTCGTGCTGCGGCAGGTCGAGACGTCCTCGCTGTCCGTCGCCCTCAAGGGCACGTCGGACGAGGTGCGGGACAAGGTCCTGCGCAACCTGTCCGAGCGGGCGCGCGAGAACCTGCTGGAGGAGATCGAGCTGCTCGGCCCGACGCGCCTGTCGCAGGTCGAGGAGGCCCGGGCCGGCGTGGTCCAGGCCATCCGAGGCCTGGAGGAGAGCGGGCAGATCGTGATCAGCCGCGAGGGGGACGACGAGTATGTCTGACCGACCGTTCGTCGCGACGGTGCCGGTGCCCGCGCCCGCCGGGGCGTCCACCGTCCCGCAGCAGGCCGGTGCACCGGAGCCGGAGCGGGCCGGGGGAGCGGCGGGGACTTTCGGGACGCCCGTCGCCGAGGCCGCCGCGGTCGCCACCGCCGGCGCAGCCCCCGGCGCCGCGCCGGCGAAGCCCTTCCGGCACGTGCCCGTCACCCCGGTCGCGCCCGTCGACGCCGGCTCCCGGGCCGAGGGCTTCGCGGCGGGGTACGCGGCCGGGGCCCGCGAGGCGGCGCGCGTCGCCGCGTCGGAGACCGAGCTGGCCCGTGCGCGGGCGGCGCAGCGCGAGGCGCTGCGCGACGAGGCCGTGCAGGCGGCGCTGGCCGTCCTGCACCGCGCCGCTGCTGCCGCGCAGGGGGCGGCCGCACCGGTGCTGGCGTCGGCGGAGGACGGGCTCCTCGGCGCCGCCGTCGAGCTCGCGCAGGCCGTGCTCGGCCGTGAGCTCGACGACGCGGAGCACTCCGCCCGGGCCGCGCTCGCGCGCGTGCTCGACCACCCGCAGCGGCCGGCCGAGGTGCTCGTGCGCCTGCACCCGCGGGACGTCGCGGCGCTGGAGGCCGTCGGGGCCGTGCCGGCGGACGCCGGGGTGACGGTCGTCGCGGACCCCTCGCTGCAGCCCGGCGACGCCGTCGGCCAGCACGCCGACGGGCTGCTGGACGCGCGCATCGAGCAGGGCCTCGCGCGGGCGCTGGCCGCGCTGCGCGGGGAGGACCTGTCGTGACCCCGGTCGTCCCGGGGCCGCTGGCCGAGCTCGTGGCCGCGGCGCAGGCGGCGGCCCCGGCCGCCCGCGTGCCCGCCGCGCCCGGCGTCCTGCCGACGCCGGCCGGCCCGCTCGCCGGCCTCGCCTCCGGACCGGCCGACGGGGAGCCCGCGGCCGGCGCGGCGCTGCTCGGGACGCTGCCCGCCACCACCCGTCCCGCGGTCGCGCTGCGTCCGCTGCCGCTGCCCCCCGTCGCGACGCGCGCCCGCTGGGCGCGTGCCGTCACCGCCGCCGGCCCCGAGCTGACGGGCACCGTCCGCAGCGCGGTCGGGCTCGGCATCGAGGTGGCCGGGACGGGTGCGGCGGTGGGCGAGGTCGTCGTCGTGGGGGAGGGGACCGACGCCGTGCAGGCCGAGGTCGTCGCCACCACGGGGACCCTCGCGCGCTGCATGCCGCTCGGCACGGTGCACGGCCTGCGCGCCGGCACGCCCGCGCGGGCGACCGGCCGGTCGCTGCGGGCGCCCGTCGGCCCCGGGCTGCTGGGCCGCGTGCTCGACGGGCTCGGCCGGCCGATCGACGGCAAGGGCCCGCTGCGCGCGGAGGCCTGGCTACCCGTGGAGGGCGACGCGCCGCACCCGCTGGAGCGCGCGCGGGTCGACACGCCCCTCGAGCTCGGCGTGCGGGTGCTCGACACCCTCGTCACGGTCGGCCGCGGGCAGCGCCTCGGCCTGTTCGCCGGTTCGGGCGTCGGCAAGTCGTCGCTGCTGTCGATGATCGCGCGCGGCACCGACGCCGAGGTGTCGGTCATCGCCCTCGTCGGCGAGCGCGGGCGCGAGGTCCGCGAGTTCCTCGAGGACGACCTCGGCCCCGAGGGCCTGGCCCGATCGGTCGTCGTCGTCGCCACGTCCGACGAGCCGCCGCTGGTCCGCCTGCGGTCCGCGTTCGTCGCCACCCGCATCGCCGAGTCGCTGCGCGACCAGGGGCGCCACGCGGTGCTCATGATGGACTCGCTCACGCGCGTGGCCATGGCCCAGCGCGAGATCGGGCTGTCCGTCGGCGAGCCGCCGGCGACTCGCGGCTACCCGCCGAGCACGTTCGCCCTGCTGGCGCGGCTGCTCGAGCGCGCCGGCACGGGTGCCACGGGATCCGTCACCGGCCTCTACACGGTCCTCGTCGACGGCGACGACCACAACGAGCCCATCGCCGACGCCGCGCGGTCGATCCTCGACGGGCACGTCGTGCTCGACCGCCGCCTCGCGACCTCCGGGCACTTCCCGAGCGTCGACGCGCTGGGGTCGATCAGCCGCGTCGCGTCCCGCGTGACGACGCCGCAGCAGCGCGAGGTCGCCCGCCGGCTGCGCGCCGTCATGGCCGCCCGGCGCCAGGCGCAGGACCTGCTCGACGTGGGCGCGTACGCCGCGGGGTCGAACCCGCTCGTCGACGCGGCCGTGCAGCACGGCGCCGCGATCGACGCGTTCCTCCAGCAGCGGATGGACGAGCGCGCGCCCGCCGCCGACTCGTGGGGGCGCCTCGGCGCCCTGGCCGCCGCGCTCGGGGAGCTGTGATGGCCGCGCGCACGTTCTCCCTCGCCGGGCTGCTGCGGCTGCGCGGCATGGCCGAGGACCGGGCCGCGGGGCGGCTCGCGCAGACCCGCGCCGTGCGCGGGGCGGCGGCGACGCAGCTCGCGAGGGCCGAGTCCGACCTCGCCGCGTCCGGCATGCCCGACGGCGCCGACGTGCGGCTGTGGCAGGCGGGGGTCGCCGGGCGGGCCGCGCTGGGCGCGCTGCTCGGGGAGCGCCGGGTGCAGCTGGTCGCGGCCGACGACGAGGTCGCCGTCGCCCAGGAGGCATGGACGCTGGCACGCCGCGAGACGCGGGCCGTGGAGCGGCTGGCGGAGCGGCACGCGGAGCAGGTGCGCGCCGAGGACCTGCGCGCGGAGCAGCTCGTGCTCGACGAGATCGCCGGCCGGGCGCCGGCCGGTGGCGGGACCGACCGTGATGACGACAGGAGGACACCGTGAGCAGCACGACCGTGCCCCTCGTGCGCGGCGGCGCACCCGCCGGGGCCACCGCCGATCGCGGCCGTCCCGACGCGGCCGCGTCGGCGCGCGCCGACGTGTTCGCCGACCTGCTGGGCGCCGCTGCGGAGGACCGCGGCACGGTCCGGGGGACCGGTCGCGCCGGCACGGGTCGTCGACCGTCCCCGGTGGACCCGGCGGACGTCGGCGCCGGTCCGCGGCGCGCGTCGACCGCGCGGCTCGACGAGGGCCGCGCGCACCGCGGCCCTGCCGGGACGGACGGGCGCGGCGACGAGGTCCGCGGCCGGGCCGGGCGTCCCGCCGAGCGCTCTGCCGGTCGCAGCACGGACCGCACCACGGAGCGCACCACGGACCGCACCACGGACCGCACCTCCGACCGTGTCTCCGACAGCGCTCCCGACCGCGCTCCCGATCGCGCTCCCGATCGGGTCTCCGACCGGTGTGACCCGGCCGGGCCCGGCACCGGGCAGGACGTGACGACTGCCCCCACCCACCACCGCCCCGCCCACGACCGCCCTGCCCACGACCGCCCCAGCCCCGAGGACCGCCCCTCGGGTCCCGGCTCCGGCGGCACCGGCGGCTCGGCCGGCTCGCCCGGCGCGGGGACCGGTGCTGACGCCGGGGTCGCCGCCGACGGTGCCGCCGGTCGGGGCGGCACGGCGTCCGTCGACCACCCCGTCGACGGCACGGCTGCGGCCGGTGCGCTCGTCGCCGGTGCGGGCGACCCCGCCGGCGCGAGCACGGCCGCCCTCACGACGACCGGCGCGGCGGCCGTCGCCGCAGCGGCCGGTGGTGCCACGGGTGCGACCGGGACGACCGCGCCCGGCGCCGCCGCGTCGGCCACCACGGCGACCACCGCGTCGGCCGTCCTGCCGAGCCCTTCGACCACCGCCTCGACCACCACCTCGACCGCCGGTGCCGGTGCGGCTGCCACGGCGACCGCCGGGGCCTCGGCCGGCGGGGCCGCGGCGACCACGGCGGACACGTCCCCTTCCGGCGTCGCTGCGACCGGCACCGCCGCGGAGGGCACCGCCGCGTCCGGCACCGCGTCCGGCACCGCCTCCGGCACAGCGTCCGGCACAGCGTCCGGCTCGAGCGCCGCCACGGCCACGGCGGGCGGCGTGACCGCCGCCGGGACGGGGACCGACACCGGCCGTGACGACCCGGCCGGTCGCGGCGCCGAGGGCTCGGGCGCCGCAGGGCAGGGGAGCGCCGCCGGCGGTCCCGCCGCGGGCTCCCCGACCGCCACCCACGCCGCCCATGCCGCCGCCGCGACCGCCACGGGCGGACCGGGGACGGGCGTCGTGCCGGCCGGCACCGGCCTCGGCGGGCCCGCCCCCCTCGGCGGCGTGAGCACCGCGGGCGCGGGGCCGACGACCGGACCGGGCACCGGCACGGCCGGCGCGCAGGCAGGTGGCGTCGCCACGGACGCGGGACGTGCGGCCTTCGACCTCGTGGCGCAGGCCGTCGGCGCCGGGGCGGGCGCCCCGGGCACCTCGGGGGCGACCTCCGCCACCACTGCCGCGGCCGCTCCCGCGACCCCCGTGCCGGCCCACCCGGGCGCGGCGGGGACCGCCCTGCCCGTGGCCGAGCAGCTCGGCGCGCGGCTCGCGCACGTCGGCGGGCTGGGCAACGGCACGCACGTGCTGACCGTGCCGCTCGACCCGATCAGCCTCGGGGAGGCGCGCATCGTCGCCCACATCGGACCCGAGGGGGTGCGGATCGAGCTCTTCGGGGCGTCGGACGCGACCCGCGACGCGTTGCGCCAGTCCTTGAACGACCTGCGTCGTGACCTCGGGCAGAGCGGCCTGCGTGCCGATGTGGACCTGGGTGCCGGCAGCGGCCGCACCGGGACCGAGGGCTCGAGCGGCCAGGGGACCGGTGCGGGCGACGGGCGCGGCACCTCCGCGGGTGACCTCGCGGCCGCGCGTGCGGGTCGCGCCGGCCACGGGGGCCGCGCGGTGGACGGCCCGGGCACCGCCGAGGGCCCGACGGGCCGCCGGTCCCTCGTCGGGCCCGGCGGCGGGCTGGAGGTGGACCTGTGAGCGCACGCGTCGCGGTCCGCGACCCCCGTCCCGTCCCGTCCCGCCCGTGCACCCGGCCCGCCGAGAACCCCCTCACCAGGAGGAGCGCATGACCACCGAGATCTCCGTCTCGTCGCTGACGGCCCCGCGCACGGCCGCGGCCGCCGGCCCGACGGGCTCGTCGGGCACGAGCAGGGCCGACAACGGGACGCTGGACAAGCAGGCGTTCCTCGAGCTGCTCGTCGCGCAGCTGAAGAACCAGGACCCGAGCAGCCCCATGGACTCCTCGAACCTCATGACCCAGACCACGCAGCTGTCGAGCATGGAGAGCCTCGAGGCCCTCCGGAAGACCAGCACCGAGCAGTACGCGCTGCAGATGCGCATGGCGGGCGCCTCGCTCGTCGGGCGCCAGGTGAGCTGGACCGCCGCGGACGGCACCACGACGAGCGGGCTGGTCTCCGCCGTCTCCTACAGCGCGGGCACGCCGAAGGTCACCGTCGGCACCGCCACCCTCGGCCTCGACGAGGTCACGACCGTCACCACCGCCACGACGGCCTGACCGCCGCCCGAGCCTGCACCGACCCGGCCGCCGACGCGCACGCCCCGCGCGGCACGGCGGCCACCACCCGAAGGGACCCACCCATGCTCCGCTCGCTCTTCTCCGGCATCTCCGGCCTGCGCGCCCACCAGACGATGCTCGACGTCACCGGCAACAACATCGCCAACGTCAACACGACGGGCTTCAAGTCCTCGCAGACGGCGTTCCAGGACACGCTCAGCCAGATGGTCAAGTCCGGGGCCGCGGCGCAGGACGGCATCGGCGGCTCCAACCCGGCGCAGGTCGGCCTCGGCGTGAAGCTGGCCGGCATCAGCACGAGCTTCACGCAGGGCTCGTCGCAGCTCACCGGCAAGAGCACCGACATGATGATCCAGGGCGACGGGTTCTTCGTCGTCAGCAAGGGCGGCACGGACTTCTTCACGCGCGCCGGCAACTTCGACTTCGACTCGACCGGGCAGATGGTCCTGCCGGGCGAGGGCGCGAAGGTCCAGGGCTGGATGGCCGTGAACGGGGTCGTCGACACCAACGCCCCGCTGTCGGACCTCAAGGTGCCGGTCGGCACGCTCATGCAGGCCAAGGCCACGCAGAACGCGGCGCTGGCCGGCAACCTGCCCGCCGACGCGACCGTGGGGACGCTCATCGAGCGCACCACGAAGGCCTACGACACCGAGGGCAACGAGCGCACGCTGACCCTCGGCTTCACGCGGACCGCGGCCGGCTGGGACCTCGTCGCCAGCGACGGCACCGCGACCTCCCCCACGACGAGCCTGGCGTTCACGGACGGCGAGCTGACGACGACCGCGCCGATCACGCTGGGCTCGACGACGCCCGTGACCGTCGCGGTCACCGGGCTGACGTCGTTCGCGGGTGTCACGTCGGTGGCCGTCGCGAGCCAGGACGGCTACGACGCGGGCGAGCTGCAGGCCTTCAGCCTCGGCGCCGACGGCACGATCACCGGCACCTTCAGCAACAGCCTCAAGCAGGTCATCGGCCGCATGGCGATGAGCAGCTTCACCAACCCGGGCGGCCTCGAGAAGGCCGGCGGCTCGCTGTTCGCCACGACCGCCAACTCCGGCGCCGCGCAGATCGGCACCGCCGGCACCGGCGGCCGCGGCACGCTCACGGGCGGCGCGCTCGAGATGTCGAACGTGGACCTCTCCAGCGAGTTCACCTCGCTCATCGTCGCCCAGCGCGGCTTCCAGGCGAACTCCCGCGTCATCACCACGTCCGACGACGTGCTGCAGGAGCTCATCAACCTCAAGCGGTGACGTCGCGCGCGCGGCCCGCCGCCCGGTGACCCCGGGGGCGGGCCGCGCGGCGTCGAGGGGGGCGCCGTCGTCGGCCCGGGGGTCGACGACGGCGCCTCCGCACCCGCTCGTCCGGCCACGCGCACGACGGCCGGCGGGTGGTCGGGACAGGAGGTCGGCGGCGGACGGTCGGCACACGCGCGCGGGGCACCAGGCGGTCTGGACACGGCACGGCAGGGCACGGCAGAGCACGGCAGAGCACGGCAGGGCACGGCAGGGCACGGGAGGACGGGGCGGCATGAGCGGCATCGAGGCGATCGCGGGGCGGCTGGCGGAGATCCGGTCGTTGATGGCCGCGCCTCCCGTGACGGTGCCGACGGCGGCGACGAGCGCCTCGTCGTGGGGCACCTCGACAGGATCCGCGGCGTTCGCCGGCGAGCTCGCCGCTGCGCTCGGCGGCACGACGAGCGCGTCGTCCGGCGGGTCGACGGGGTCGACGGCCTCCCTCGCGGGTCTCGCCGGGGTCGTGCCCGGCGGCGGCGCCACCACGACGGCCGGCGCGGGGCTGGGCGACATCGCCTGGTCCAGCTCCGTCACCCGCCTCGGGGGCGGCAAGGTGCCGGCGGCGCTGGCGGCGTACGGCAACGGCAAGATCCCGGAGTCGGCGCTGGCGGGCGTCGGCAGCACCGGGCACCGGCTCTGGGCGCCGGCGGCCCAGCGCCTCGAGCAGCTCCTCGCCGCCGCGAAGGCCGACGGCGTGGGCATCGGCATCACCGACTCCTACCGCTCCTACGCCGCGCAGGTCGACGTCGCGAACCGCAAGGGCCTGTACTCGCAGGGCGGCCTCGCCGCCGCGCCGGGCACGAGCGACCACGGGTGGGGCATGGCCGTCGACCTCGACCTGGACGCGAAGGCGCAGGCGTGGATGCAGCAGAACGCGGGCCGGTACGGCTTCGTCGCCGACACCCCGCGCGAGTCGTGGCACTGGTCCTTCCAGCCCTGACGGCGGCTCGCGGCACGGTGCCGGCAGGGTGGTAGCGCTCGGGGTCCTCCGCGTCGTGCTTCCCTCGCGCGTGGAGGCTCTCGCGCCCGTGCTCCCGTTCCTGCCGGTCTCGACGTGCCTGCGGGTCCGACGTCGTCGTCGGCCGTGCTCGCGGTCCTTCCCGTGGACTGCCCGCGAGCCGCGAGCCGCGAGCCCCGAGCCGCGAGCCGCGAGCCGCGAGCCGCGAGCCGCGAGCCGCGAGCCGCGAGCCCCGAGCCGCGCGTCGTCGTCCGGTCGCGCGTCGGTTCCCGCGGCGCTGCCGGGCGCACTCCCGAGCGCGTCGTCGCCCGTGGCGCCGGCGGTCCTTCGTGCTCGTCCGCGTCCGGGGCGGTGCCGATCGTCCGGTCGCTGCCCGCCGCACACCGACGGGCTGGGCGACGCCGCTGACGGCTGGTGCCCTGCTCGGCGTGAGCTCACGTCGACTCCTCCGCGGCCTCTGCGCTCGCGCCCGTCCCGGCCGCGCTGAGCCGGCCAGGCATGGGCAACCGCTCGAGCGACCTCCAGGGCGAGCCCCTGCCATTCTGCGTCGACGTCCAGGCGCGCCTCTTCTGTGGATGAAGGCATAAGAATGAGGGCTGTGGACGGCTCGGCGCATTCTTCCCTCTTTCGGGCGAACTTTTCGACGCATGGCCGCGGGGGGTGAGATACCGGGTCGTGCGATGTGGTGCCCGAGCCGCATCCCCACTGGTCAGCGGCTTGATGGGCGCGCCTTCCCTTGTTCGTCCCGGTCCTGGGCGTTGTTCCCGGCGCGGTGTCGTGTCGGTGGTGCCTGGCATTGTCGTCTTCGTCGTCGAGGGCGGTGGAAATTGTCGGGACGGGGGTGAGTGGGATTGAGCAGGGTGGTGGGGGTGGGGTCGGCGTTGGCGGCTGTGCAGGTGGCGGTCGATGCGGTGGCGGCGGTGTTGGCGGCGGCGGGTCCGGGTGGTCGGCCTGTGGAGGGGCAGGGCGCGGTGGAGGCGGTGGCCGCGGCGTTGCGGTTGGCGGGGCGGTTGGAGGCGGTGGCGGCGGCGTTGTTGCCGGTGGTGGAGGCTGACGGGTTGTGGGCGGTGGGCGGTGCCCGGTCGTTGGCGGGGTGGGTCGGTGAGGTGGGGCGGGTGCCGCATGCGCGGGCGGCGGCGTTGGTGCGTACCGGGCGGGTCTGGCAGGAGGTGGTGCCGGCCACGGGGCGTGCGGCGGTGGCCGGGGACATCGGCGTGGAGGCGGCGCGGGTGATCGCCTCGGCGGCCACGACACCGGCGCGGGTGGCCGCGTTGCAGGAGGCGGGGTCGGTGGCGGGGGAGGGGTTCTTGCTGGCGCAGGCGCGGGTGCAGCCGGTGGGGTCGTTCCGGCGGTTGGTCTCGCGGTGGTCGGCGGCGGCGGACCCGGAGGC
>NZ_FOKA01000020.1 GCF_900111925.1 Cellulomonas marina | reverse complement strand
CCGCCGCCCTGCCCGCCGCCCTGCCCGCCGCCCTGCCCGCCACCGTGCCCGTCACCGTGCCCGCCGTGACGGCCCCGACGCCGCCCACCGCGCCCGGCGCCCCCGACGGCGCCTCGCTCGGGGACTCGGTCACCGTCGGCGTGAACGGCGTCAACGGGACGCCGAGCAGCTCGATCGTGGTCCTGCTCGGGATCACCCTGCTGTCCGTCGCGCCGGCGCTGCTGCTCATGACGACGAGCTTCACGAAGATCTTCGTCGTCCTGGCCATGACGCGGAACGCGCTCGGCCTGCAGGGCGTCCCGCCGAACCAGGTCCTCGCCGGCCTCGCGCTGTTCCTGTCGCTGTTCGTCATGGCGCCGGTGCTCGGCGACATCAACACCACCGGCCTGCAGCCCTACCTCGACGGGCAGCTGACCTTCTCGGCCGCGGTCGAGCAGGGCCGGGTGCCCCTGCAGGCCTTCATGCTCGAGCACACGCGGGAGGCCGACATCGCCCTCATGACCCGCGCCGCCGACCTGGAGAACCCGGAGAACGCGGCAGCGGTGCCGTTCACGACGCTCGTGCCCGCCTTCATGCTCTCCGAGCTGCGCGCGGCGTTCATCATGGGCTTCGTCGTCTTCATCCCGTTCCTGGTCATCGACCTGGTCGTGAGCTCCTCCCTGATGGCGCTCGGCATGATGATGCTGCCGCCGGTGACGGTCTCCCTGCCGTTCAAGCTCCTGCTGTTCGTCCTCGTCGACGGGTGGGGGCTGGTCATCACCTCCCTCGTCGGGTCCTACACCGGAACCGGAGGCTGACGTGGACACCGCCACCGTCCTGCACCTGGGCAGCCAGGCCCTGTGGGTGACCGCCAAGCTGGCCGCCCCCGTGCTCATCACCTCGCTCGTCGTGGGCTTCACGATCTCGCTCGTCCAGTCGGTGACGCAGATCCAGGAGGTCACCCTGAGCTTCGTCCCGAAGGCCGTCGCCTGCGCCCTCGCGCTCGTGCTCACGGGGCACTGGATGATCGCCGAGCTCGTGTCGTTCACGGAGGCGCTCTGGGCGTCCGTGCCGACCCTCGTCGGGGGCTGACGTGCCGGTCCTCGCGGACCTGGTGCTCGCCGGCTCGCTGCCCGTCACGCTGCCCGCCCAGCTGCCCGCCTCGCTGCCCGCCCAGCTGCCGCTCGTGGCGGCCAAGGGCGTCGAGGCCGTGACGGACCCCGCCGGCGGCATCGACGTCACCGTCGCGATGACGGAGCTGACGACGACGCTGCTGGCGAGCGTCCGGGTGGCGGCCTTCCTCGTCCTCGCGCCGCCCTTCGCGCAGAAGGGCGTGCCCGGGACCGTCAAGGTGGCCCTCGCGCTCGGCGTCGCCCTCGCGCTCCGGCCGCGGCTCGAGCCCCTCGGCGACGACGGGACCGCCGCGTTCCTGCTCGCCCTCGTCCTGCAGGCCGTCGTCGGGGCGGCCCTCGGGTTCGCCGTCTCCCTCGTCTTCGCGGCGGTGCAGTCCGCGGGCGCGCTGGTCGACCTGCTCGGCGGCTTCCAGGGCGCCGCGGCCTACGACCCGCTGAGCGCGAGCCTCGCGGGTCCCATCCAGCGGTTCTACCAGCTCACCGCGATGACGCTGCTCTTCGTCGGCGACGGGTACCAGCTGGTGCTCGGCGGGCTCGTCCGCTCCTTCGACGCCCTGCCCCTCGACACCGGCCTCGACTGGGCGCGCACCGCCTCCACCCTCACCGACGGCCTCGCGCAGATGGTCGTCGCGGCCGTGCAGATCGCCGGGCCGCTCGTGGTCGTGCTCTTCCTCGCCGACGTCGGCCTCGGGCTGCTCACCCGCGTGGCGCCGGCGCTCAACGCCTTCGCGATGGGCTTCCCGCTCAAGGTGCTGCTCACGCTCGTCGTCGGCTCCTTCGCGTACCTCGCGCTGCCCGGGGTCGTCGAGGCGCTCACCGAGGACGGCCTCGGGCTCATGGGAGGGATTGCACCGTGAGCGGGGAGAAGACCGAGAAGGCCACCCCGAAGCGGATGAAGGAGCTGCGCCGCAAGGGGCAGCTCGGCCGCTCGCAGGACGTCTCCACCTGGGTCGTGCTCGGCGCCGGCCTCGTCGTGCTGCCGTCGGTGGTCACGCGCGGGCGTGACGCCGCCCGCGACCAGCTCCTGCAGGTCACCGCCGTCGGCGCCGACCCCGACCCCCAGGTCGTCGTGCGCCTGCTCGGGGACGGCCTCGCGTCCGTCGTCACGACCGTCACCCCGCTGCTGGCGGTCGTGGCGCTGACCGCCCTCGTCGTCGGCGTCGCGCAGGGCGGTTGGCGCTTCACGCCGCTCCGGCTGCACGTCGACCACCTCAAGCCCAAGACCGCCGTCATGCGGCTCGTCGGGCCGCAGACGATGTGGCAGGGGCTCAAGACGCTGCTGAAGACCGCGGTCGTCGGCCTCGTCATGTTCGTGGCGATCAAGGGGCTCGCACCGGTGCTCGTCGCCTCGGGCTCCCTGCCGATGTCCGAGGTCCTGCGCCTGGCCGGCGAGGGCACGGGCACCCTCCTGCGGACCGGCGTCGCCGCGGGCCTGCTCCTCGCGGCGCTCGACGTCGTCGTCACCGTGCGGCGCAACCGCAAGCAGACGCGGATGAGCAAGCAGGAGATCAAGGAGGAGAGCAAGTCCGCCGAGGGCGACCCGCTCATCAAGAACGCCATCCGCTCGCGGCAGATGGCGATGAGCCGCAACCGCATGATGGCGGCCGTTGCCGACGCCGACGTCGTCCTGGTCAACCCCACGCACGTGGCCGTGGCGCTGCGCTACGAGCCCGGCAAGGGTGCGCCGCGCGTCGTCGCGAAGGGGTCGGGCGCCGTGGCGGCCCGCATGCGCGCGGTCGCCGGCGAGCACCGCGTGCCGATGGTCGAGGACGTGCCCCTGGCACGCGCGCTGCACGCCGCCTGCGAGCTGGGCCACGAGGTGCCCGAGTACCTGTTCACCGCCGTGGCCCGCGTGCTCGCCTTCGTCATGACACTGCGGCGCCGCGGTGCGGCCGCCGGGCAGCACCGGGTCCCGGGCGGCTCGCTCGTCGCCGAGGAGACGCCGGCCGCGCACCGCGCCCGCGCCCGCACGGCCCGTCGCCCCGCACGTCCGGCGGCGGACCCCGGCGCCAGCCCCGGGACGAGCCCCGTGACGAGCCCCGTGACGGCCCCCGACACGAGACCCGCGACGAGCACCGGTATGAGCGCTGCGGCGACGACCTCACCCGATCGGCTCAACCCGGGCGCCGCAGGTGCCGAGAGAACCGGGGACGACGGGCCCACCGGCGCCGTCGCCGTGCGGGCGAGCAGCGTGTGAGGGAGACCCGATGAAGAACAGGAACGTCGCGCAGATGGCCGTCCCCGCGGGGGTCGTCGCGATCGTCCTGCTGCTGGTCGTGCCGCTGCCGTACCCGCTGCTCGACCTGCTCATCGCCGTGAACATCACGGCGTCGCTCGTCATCCTCCTCACGAGCATGTACGTCAAGCGGCCGCTGGACTTCTCCGTCTTCCCGTCGCTGATCCTCGTGTTCACGCTGTTCCGGCTCGGGCTCAACGTCGCCTCGACCCGGCTCGTGCTGCGCGACGGGTTCGCCGGCCACGTCATCGAGGCGTTCGGCCACTTCGTCGTCGGCGGGTCGCTCGTCATCGGCCTGGTGATCTTCCTCATCCTCGTCGTCATCCAGTTCGTCGTCATCACCAACGGCGCCGGGCGCGTGGCGGAGGTGGGCGCGCGCTTCACCCTCGACGCCATGCCGGGCAAGCAGATGGCCATCGACGCCGACCTCAACTCCGGCCTCATCGACGAGGAGACGGCCCGCCGCCGCCGCGCCGACATCTCCGCGGAGGCCGACTTCTACGGCGCCATGGACGGCGGCTCGAAGTTCGTCAAGGGCGACGCCATCGCCGGCATCGTCATCACGGCGATCAACCTGCTCGGCGGGTTCGTCATCGGCATGGCCCAGATGGGGATGTCGGCCTCGGAGTCCGTGCAGAAGTTCTCCGTCCTGTCGGTCGGCGACGGCCTCGTCACGCAGATCCCCGCCCTGCTGCTGTCGGTGTCCACCGGCATCGTCGTCACCCGCGCGACCGCCGAGGGCGACATGGGGTCCGTGGCCGCCAAGCAGCTCGGGCAGTCCCGCCAGGCCCTGCAGATCGCGGGCGTGGCGGCCATCGGCCTCGCGCTGCTGCCGTCGATGCCGAAGCTGCCGTTCGTGCTCGTCGGCGCGTCGCTCCTCGTCGCCTCCCAGCGGATCAAGGCCTCCGAGGCACGCACCGCCGCCGCGGCCGCCGCCGAGGCGGTCGTGCCCGCCGCCGCACCTGCGTCGGACACGCCCGAGCAGCTCATCGAGCAGATGCGCGTGCACACGCTGGAGGTCCTGCTGGCGCCGGACCTCGTCGACCTCGTCGGCACCGGGCCCGAGCAGGACCTGCTGGCCCGCGTCCGTGGCCTGCGCCGCAAGGTCGCGCTCGAGCTCGGCATCGTCGTGCCGCCCGTGCGCACCCGCGACAGCGTGGACCTGCCGCGGGCCACCTACGTCGTGAAGATCGCCGGGGTCGAGGTGGGGCGCGGCCAGGCGCCGCAGGGCCAGGTCCTCGCGCTCGGCGACGACCTGGCGGCGCTGCCCGGCACCGCGGTCACGGAGCCGGTCTTCGGCCTGCCCGGCAAGTGGGTGCCGGCCGAGATGCGGCACGCGGCCGAGCTGCACGGCGCCACCGTCGTCGACCGCGTGTCCGTCCTCATCACGCACCTCGGCTCGCTCGTCACGCAGAACGCCGCCCGCCTGCTGGGCCGTGAGGACGTCCGCCAGCTCACGGAGGCGCTCAAGCGCGTCAACCCCTCGGTGGTGGAGGAGCTCGTCCCGGGCGTGCTCACCCTGGGCGAGGTGCAGCGCGTCCTGCAGGGCCTGCTGGCCGAGGAGGTGCCGATCCGCGACCTGGCGCGCATCTACGAGGCGCTGTCGCTGCGCGCGAAGGTCGGCACGGACGTCGAGGGCCTCGTCGAGTCGGCGCGCGTCGCGCTCGGGCCCGCGCTCACGGCGGCGCACGCCCAGGACGGCGTCCTGCGGGTGCTCACCCTCGAGCCGCTGCTGGAGCAGCACCTGCTCGAGCAGCTCCGTCCGGGCGAGGCGGGCACCCAGCTCCTGCTGGACCCGCAGCGCATGGACTCCCTGCTCAGCCAGCTCCGGCACGCGGCCGGGCGCGCGGAGGCGGAGGGCCGCAGCGTGGTCCTGGTCTGCGCCCCGGCGATCCGCCCGGCGCTGCACCGCCTCGTCGAGCTGGGGCTGCCCCGCCTGCCCGTGCTGTCCTACGCCGAGGTGACCGGCGCCGGCATGACCATCGAGACGGTGGGGGTGGTGAGCAGTGGCCACGCGATTGCTGCGTGAGGGCCCCGACGTCGCGGACCTCATCGCGCAGGTGCGCGCCGAGTTCGGCCCCGACGCGCGGATCGTGCGCGCCGAGCGGGTGCGCACGGGCGGGTTCGCGGGCTTCTTCGCCAAGGAGTCCTTCGAGATCACCGTGGACGTCCCCGAGCGGCCCGCGCGGCGCCGGCCGCGCCCGCGCCCGGCCGCGGCCACGCTGGAGCAGATGCTCGAGGCGGCGGACGCCGCGGACCTCGGGTTCGAGGCGGGCGACGAGCCCGCCGCCGGCGTGCCGACGCCCCGCGGGGCGACGGGCGTCGGTGGGCCGGGTGCCCTCGCGGGTGAGGGCCTGGCCCCGGCAGCGGAGGGGCCCGACCTCGGTCCCGAGCCCGGCTCCACCGGTTTCGACGCCGTCCTCGCCCAGGTGCAGGCTCTGGCCGACGAGGTGCCGGACGCGGAGCCGACCGGACCGGTCGACCTCTTCACCCCGGGCCTGCCCGCGACGCCCGTCAGCGGTGACGCCGGTGCCTCCGGCCTGCCCGGGCCGCGGACCCCGGTCGACGACCTGCTCACCGGTGCCGCCGGCGGCGTCGTGGCCGGCGGCGAGCCGCTGCGCCGCGGGCTGCGCGCGATCGGCGTGCCGGCGGCGCTCGTCGGCGAGGGCGACGCGAGCCTCGCGGCGGTGGTCGCGCGCATCCCGGCCGCCCCGCCGGCGCCCCGCACGCCCGGCGCGGTGCACGTCCTCGTCGGTGCGCCCGACGACGTGCTGGCCGTCGCGCACGTGCTCGTCGAGCGGCTGGGGGCGGGGCCGTCGGCGCTCGTCCTGGCGGGCCGGACCGCGTCGGGGCCCGTGCGCGCGGGCGGTCGCGTCCTGGCGGCGCCCTCGTCGGCGACCGCCTGGCGCGGCTCGGCCACCTCGCGCGGGCACGCGTGGGTCGTCGCGCTCGGCGTGGGGGAGGAGCCCGGCGCGCGCGCCGAGACGACGCGCATGCTGCGCGCCCTGCGTCCGGACGCCACGTGGGCCGTGGTGGACGCGCGGCGCAAGCCCCGCGACTCCGTCCGGTGGATCGAGGAGGTGGCGGCGGGCGACCCGCGGGCCTTCGACGCGGTCGCCGCCCGCGGGGTCTTCGAGACGGGGGACCCGGGGACGGTCCTCGACCTGGGGCTGCCGATCGCGCTCATGGACGGCGTGCCGTGCTCGCCGGTGGCGTGGGCGGCGGCGCTCGGCGAGGCCCTCGGGCCCGTGCTGGACGGGCCGCCGCCGTCGTGACGTGCGCGATCCCCGGTCGGGCGGGGGACGAGCAGGTAGGGTCACCGCATGCTCGTCCTCAGCCGCCGCGTCGGTGAGCGACTCCTCATCGGAGACGGCATCGTCGTGACCGTCATCGAGGTGCGCGGGGACGGGGTCCGGCTGGGCATCGACGCCCCGCGCGAGGTGCGCGTGCACCGGGCCGAGGTCCTCGAGGCGGTGACGGCCGCCAACGTCGACGCCGGTGCCGCCGACGACGCCACCGCCGCCGCCCTGCGCGCCCTGGCCCCTGCGCGACGCCCGCAGCCCGAGGCCGACGGCACGGCTGCTGACGACGCGGTCGCCGACGACGGCGGAGCCGACGCGGCACCCGCCCCCGGGGCGCCCGCCGCGGACGGCCGCTGACACCGGGGAGAACGTTCCCCAGCAGGACCTTCACCTCGTCACCGCGCCTGCCGATCCCCTGGTGACGGCGGGGGTGAGCCCCGCCGCTGAGAGGGGTGCGGCGTGCGAGACGGTCAGGGGACGGGACGACGGGTGCCCGTCGGCACGACGGGACGGGATCCGAGCGGCGCGGCGCCGGCCGCGCGACGACCGGGGCGACGACCGGGGCGGCGACGGGTCCTGGTGGCGCTGCTGCTGGCGGCGACGGCGGCCTCGACGGGCGGCTGCGCGCTGCCCGCGGTGCTCCAGCCGGCGCCCGAGGCGCCGCTCGTCGGCGTCGCGATGCCGACCACGACGTCGGAGCGCTGGATCGCGGACGGCGACAACCTCCGCGCGCAGCTCACGTCGCTCGGCTACCGCGTGGCGCTGGAGTACGCGGAGAACGACCCGGCGGCGCAGGCCGACCAGATCGCCGCCATGCTCGAGGCGGGCGCCGACGCGCTCGTCGTCGGGGCCGTGGACGGCACGGTCCTGGCCGACGTCCTCGGCGACGCGGCGGACGCCGGCGTCGAGGTCGTCTCCTACGACCGGCTCATCCGCGGCACCGACGCGATCCGCGCCTACGCGTCCTTCGACAACCACCGCGTCGGCGTGCAGCAGGCGACGTCCCTGCTGCAGGGCCTCGGCGTCCTCGACGCGCCGGCGAGCCCACCGGCGCGCGCGGCCCCTTCGCCGTCGAGCTGTTCGCCGGGTCGCCCGACGACAACAACGCGGGGGTCTTCTGGGACGGCGCGATGGGCGTGCTGCAGCCCTGGTTCGACGCCGGGGTGCTCGTCGTCCCCTCCGGGCAGACGACCTTCGAGGCGGCCGCGACGCCGGCCTGGGACGCGAAGACCGCCGCCGACCGCTTCACCGGCAGCCTCGCCGCCGCCTACACGGGCGGCCGCCACCTCGACGGCGTCCTGTCGCCCTACGACGGCATCTCCGTCGCGGTGCTCGACGCCGTCCGGACGACGCTCGGCTACGGCGGGGACGGCCCGGCCCTGCCGGTCGTCACCGGCCAGGACGCGGAGGTCGCCAGCGCGCGCGCCATCCTCGACGGCGAGCAGTACTCGACCGTCTACAAGGACACCCGGCAGCTCGCGGAGGTCGCGGTGCAGATGACGCGCGACCTCCTGGCGGACCGCGACCCCGAGGTCAACGACACGACCTCCTACGACAACGGCGCGGGCGTCGTCCCCGCCTACCTGCTGACGCCGCAGCTCGTCACGGCGGACAACCTGCTGGCCGTCCTCGTCGACGGCGGCTACCACACCGCCGAGGAGGTGGGCGCGTGAGCGCCACGACGACGACCCCGACCCCGCGCCCGACCGCCGCCCCGCGCACGGGGTCCCGCGGCCGCGCCCGCTGGTTCTGGGACCGGCCCGTCGCCACGAAGCTCGGCGCCGCGGTGGGCCTGCTCCTGCTCGTCTTCACCCTCGTCGGCGGGTCCGGCGCCCTCGCGCTGTCCCGCGCCGGCGGCCACCTGCAGGAGATGTCCCGCCTGACCTCGGAGCTCCAGGCCGCGATGGCGGAGCTCCGGTCCGCGCAGGCGCGCAGCCACCTCCTCGTGCAGCGCGCCGCCACGGCCCCCGACGAGTCCGTCCGCGCCCAGCTCCTCACCGACCTGGCGTGGGTCGACGGGGACGTGGCCGAGCAGATCAGCACGATCTCGGCCTTCCCCCAGTCCGGGACGCCGCAGTGGCAGGACTTCCTCACCCGGTGGGACGCGTGGACCGGCTACCGCGACGCGGTGCTCCTGCCGCTGGTCGAGGCCGGAGACGTCGACGCCCTCGCGGCCGCCGTGCGCGCCGACGTGGCGGCCGACCCCGACAGCGCCGGCCGCGCGCTCCAGCTGGCGCAGGGCCAGGTCGACGCCGAGGTGGAGTCCATCCTCACCGCCGGGCGCGCCGAGGTCCGCGCGACGATCCTCGCGCTGCTCGCGGCGTTCGTCGTGGGCGCGTCGGCGTCCGTCGTCGTCGCGGTGCTCGTCGTGCGCCGGGTGACGGCCGCGATGCGGACCGTCGAGGGCGCGCTCGTCGCGCTCGCGGAGGGCGACCTCACGCGCGAGGTGCCCGTGGACTCCGGCGACGAGGCAGGCCGCATGGCCGCCGCCCTCACCCGCGCCCAGGCCGCGCTGCGCGACACGCTGACCGCCGTCGTCCGGACGTCCGAGGGCGTGTCGGGCGCCGCCGACCGGCTCACGAGCGCCAACGCCCGCGCGGCCGGCGCGACGCACGAGGCCAGCCGCCGGGCGGACCTCGTCGCCGGCACCGCCGAGGCCGTGTCCCGCAACGTCGGTGCCGTCGCGGCCGGTTCGGAGCAGATGGGCACGAGCATCCGCGAGATCGCGCAGAACGCCGCCGCCGCCGCGGCCGTCGCCGCCCAGGCGACGGACGTGGCCGACCGGACGAACGAGCAGGTGGCGCGCCTCGGGGTGTCGAGCCAGGAGATCGGCGTCGTGGTCCGCACCATCACGCAGATCGCCGAGCAGACGAACCTGCTCGCCCTCAACGCCACGATCGAGGCCGCGCGTGCCGGCGAGGCCGGCAAGGGCTTCGCCGTCGTCGCCGGGGAGGTCAAGGAGCTCGCGCAGGAGACCGCGCGCGCGACGGACGACATCGCCCGCCGCGTCGAGGCCATCCAGCAGGACACCGCGGGCGCGGTCGTGGCGATCGGCGAGATCGAGCACATCATCGCCTCGATCAACGACTACCAGACGACGATCGCCGCGGCGGTGGAGGAGCAGACGGCCACCACCTCGGAGATGTCGCGGGGTGTGGCGGAGGCCGCGGAGGGCTCGGGCGAGATCGCCCGGACGGTTGGCGCGGTCGCGGAGGCCGCGGGCGCGAGCAGCCGCGTCGTCGACGAGGTCGAGGTGCAGGTCGGCGAGCTGTCGACGCTCGCCGCCGACCTCACCGCACGGGTGCGCGCGTTCACCTTCTGACGCGGTGCCGTCCCCCGCCCCGTGGCCCACCAGGGCCGCACGGGGGACGGCACGACAGCCGGCCGACGGACGCCTCACGGCGCCGGGCGGCCGACCGATGGGACGAGAGGCAGTCGGGGACGAACCCCGACGGGGGAGGACCCGGTGGGAGACATCGACGACATCGTCCGGGAGTTCCTGGTCGAGAGCTACGAGAACCTGGACCAGCTCGACCGCGACCTCGTCGCGCTCGAGGAGTCGCCCGGGTCGCGCCAGCTCCTGAGCAGCATCTTCCGCACGATCCACACGATCAAGGGCACGAGCGGCTTCCTGGCCTTCTCGCGGCTCGAGCGCGTGACGCACGCGGGGGAGAACCTCCTCGTGGAGCTGCGGGACGGGCGCCGGTCCATGGACCAGCGCACCACGGACGTGCTGCTGGCGCTGACGGACTCCGTGCGCGACATCCTCGGCGCGATCGAGGGCTCGGGGTCCGAGGGCTCCGTGGAGATCGACGCGACGATCGCCGCGATCGAGGCCGTCCGCGCGGACGTCCCGGGTGCCACGGCTGCGGCGCCCGCCGCGGAGGCGCCCGCCGCCGCGCCGGTCGCGGAGGAGGCCGCCGAGCCGGTCGCCGAGCCGGCCGCGCAGGCCGAGGCGGCGGGGCCGGCGCGCAAGCCCGCCCGCAAGGTCGTCGCCCGCAAGGTCGGCGCCGCCCGTGCCGCGGGTGCTGCCGACGGCGACCCGGCCGGCGGTCCCGACGGCGAGGAGGGCGGCTCGGCCGTGGCCACGCTGCTCGACGAGCCCGTCGCCGCCCCGGCGCCGGCCACCGGGGGCCCCGCAGGCCCCGGCGTGCCGACCGTGCCCGCGCAGCGGCACGCGGCCGAGGACGTGCCGGCCCCGGCTCCTGCGCCGGCCCCTGCGCCGGCCCCTGTGCCGGCCCCGGCCCCGGCCGCACCCGCGGCCGAGCCCGCTCCCGAGGAGGCCGGCCCCGGCCTGCGCGGTGCCGCGGAGACGTCGATCCGGGTGGACGTCGAGGTCCTCGACGCCCTCATGCGTCAGGTCGGCGAGCTCGTGCTGGCCCGCAACCAGATCAGCCGCCTCGCGCAGGGCACCGACGAGCCGGAGCTCACCCGGTCCGCGCAGCGCCTCAACCTCATCGCCGCGGAGCTGCAGGAGGGCGTCATGAAGACGCGCATGCAGCCCATCGAGCACGTGTGGTCGAAGATGCCGCGGATCGTCCGCGACCTCGCCGCCGCCTGCCAGCGCGAGGTGCAGCTCGAGATGGTCGGTGGCGACACCGAGCTCGACCGTGGGCTGCTCGAGGCCGTCAAGGACCCGCTGACCCACCTCGTCCGCAACGCGGTCGACCACGGCATCGAGCCGCCCGCCGACCGCGTCGCCGCCGGCAAGACCCCGCGCGGCACGCTGGCGCTGCGGGCCTACCACGCCGGTGGCCAGGTGGTCGTCGAGGTGGCCGACGACGGACGCGGCATCGACCCCGACAAGGTCGCGGCGGCCGCGGTCCGCAAGGGCCTGCGCACGCCGGAGCAGGTGGCCGGCCTCGGCCAGGCCGACCTGCTGCAGCTGCTGTTCCTGCCCGGCTTCTCCACGGCCGAGGCCGTCACGAAGGTCTCCGGCCGCGGCGTCGGCATGGACGTCGTGCGGACGAAGATCGAGGCGACCGGCGGCACCGTCGAGGTCGAGTCGACCGTCGGCCAGGGCACGGTCTGGCGTCTGCGCATCCCGCTGACGCTGGCGATCATGCCGACCCTCACGGTCGTCTGCTCGGGCGACGTCTACGCGGTCCCGCAGGTCAACCTGCTCGAGCTCGTGGCGATCGACGGCCAGCGCGACCAGTCCGGCATCGAGTTCGTGCACTCCTCGCCGGTCTACCGGCTGCGCGGGGAGCTGCTCCCGCTGGTCTCGCTCGCGTCCGTCCTCCAGCTCCCGGCGGCCCCCGCCGGCGGTACGGGTGGTGCGGGCGACGACGAGGGCGAGGGTGCGGTCGTCGCCGTCATGCAGGCCGACGGCCGGCGGTTCGGCCTGCTCGTCGACAAGGTCCTCTCCACCGAGGAGATCGTCGTCAAGCCGCTGTCGGCCCGCCTGAAGTCCATCGGCATCTACGCCGGCGCCACCGTCCTCGGCGACGGGCGCGTCGCGCTCATCCTCGACGTGCAGTCCATCGCCCGGCGCAGCCTGGCGGGGGAGGCCGACGCGCTGGCCGACGAGGCGCAGCGCCGGGCGCTGGCCGACGCGGCCGCGACGAGCGAGGTCGAGCAGGTGCTCGTCGCCGGCATCGGCGGCGGCCGCCGGGTGGCCATGCCGCTCGCGTCCGTGGCCCGCCTGGAGCACGTGCAGCTGCAGGACGTGGAGCTCGTCGGCGGGCGCGAGGTGGTCCAGTACCGCGGGACCATCCTGCCGCTGGCCCGGCTCGACCGGGTGCTGGGCGCCTACGGCGAGGAGGAGGCGGCCGAGCTGCTCGTCGTCGTCTACAGCCACGGCAACCGCAGCGTCGGGCTCGTCGTGCACGAGATCGTCGACATCGTCGACGACGTCGTGGCCCGGCACTCCGACATCGAGGACACGGGCCTCGTCGGCTCCACCGTCCTCGGCGGGCGCGTGACCGAGCTGCTCGACGTGCGCCAGGCGATCCTGGCCGCGGACGCGGCCTTCTACGACGCCACCATCTCCGACGAGACCTACGCCATGGCGGGAGCCCTCCGATGAGCCAGTACGTCACCTTCACGCTGGGGCCGAACCTGTACGGCGTCGACGTGACCCGGGTGCTGGAGGCCCTGCGCTCGCACACGCGCACGCAGGTGCCGCTGGCGCCGGCGACCGTCGCCGGCCTGGTCAACCTCCGCGGTCAGGTGGTCCTCACCATCGACCTGCGGACGCGGCTGGAGATGCCGCCCCGCGAGGGCGACGTCGAGCCGATGATGGTCGTCGTGCAGGTCGACGGCGAGCCCGTCAGCCTGCTCGTCGACGAGATCGGCGAGGTCGTCGAGGTGGGCCCCGGGTCCTTCGAGTCCCCGCCCGACACCCTCACCGGCGAGGTGCGCCAGCTCATCCTCGGCGCCCACAAGCTGGAGAACCGTCTGCTCCTCGTCCTCGACGTCGACGAGGCCGCGGCCTGACGCGAGCACCTCGCGCCACCCCCTCGCACGACCTGCACCACCACGACGGCCCCGGGACGACGCGTCCCGGGGCCGTCGTGCGTCCCGCGCACCACCCGCGCGCCCTGACCCGCACGCACGTCCGGGCAGCCAGCCGGACGCCACCCGGACGCCACCCGAACGCCATGGCCGAAACCCTGCGCACCCGGCACCCAACCGCCGATAGGTGGACTGGTCGAGCGGGCGCCGCCCCGGCCGACGGGTCGCCCGCGGGGGCGGCCCCACCACCCCCAGCCCCCGGAGGCACCGTGACCCGGATCCGCGTCCTGGTGGTCGACGACTCGGTCGTCGTCCGCCGGCTGGTCACCGACGTGCTGGCCGGCAGCCCGGAGATCGAGGTCGTCGGCACCGCCTCCAACGGGCGGCTCGCGCAGTCGAAGGTCGAGCAGCTCGCGCCCGACCTGGTGACGATGGACGTCGAGATGCCGGACATGGACGGCATCGCCGCCGTGAAGGCGCTGCGCGCCTCCGGCCACCGCATGCCGATCATCATGTTCTCGACGCTCACCGAGCGGGGCGCGGTCGCCACGCTCGAGGCGCTCTCGTCGGGCGCGACGGACTACGTCACCAAGCCCGCGAACGTCGGCTCCGTCCAGGAGTCGATGCGGCAGGTGGCCGACCACCTCATCCCGAAGATCGTCGCGCTGACGGCCGGCCGCGTCGGGCGTCCCGTGGCAGCTCGTCCCGGCGGCCCCACCGCCCCCGACCCCCGCGGCCTCGACCCTCGCGGCCCGGGCCGCCCCGGTGCCGGTCCCGCCCGCGCGGGCTCGGCGGGCGCCGCGGCGGCACGCCCGGGCCTCCCCGCGCCGCGCACGGCGTCCGCCGCCCCGGGGGCCGTCCCCGCTGGTGCCTCCGCCGGTGCCCCCGCCGGTGCCTCCGCCCGTGGCCCCCGCGGCTTCGCGCTGCGCCCCGAGCCGGCGCCGCACCCCGTGCGCGCGCTCCTCGTCGGGTCCTCCACGGGCGGGCCGGAGGCGCTGTCCCGGTTCTTCGGCGCGCTCACCGCGCCGCCGGCGGTGCCCGTCCTCGTCGTGCAGCACATGCCGCCGGTGTTCACCAAGCAGCTCGCCGCGCGCCTCGACCGCGGGAGCGTGGCCTCGGTGGTCGAGGCCGCGGACGGCATGGAGCTCCTGCCCGGGCGCATCCACGTCGCCGCGGGCGACCACCACCTGGAGGTCCGCACGTCCGGCGTGCAGGCCTTCGCCCAGCTCACCGACGGCCCGCCCGTCTCCTACTGCCGCCCCAGCGTGGACGTGCTCTTCCGCTCCGCCGTGAAGGCCTACGGCGGGCAGCTGCTCGCCGTGGTCCTCACCGGCATGGGCGCGGACGGCCGCACGGGGTGCGAGGACGTGGTGACGGCCGGCGGGACGGTCGTCGTGCAGGACGAGGCGACGAGCGTCGTGTGGGGCATGCCGGGGGCCGTGGCCACCGCGGGCCTGGCCCACCGCGTGGTCCCTCTCGACGACGTGGCCCCGACGGTCGAGCGCGTGCTCGGCGCCGGTGCCACCCGAGTGCGTGCCGGAGGTGCGTCGTGGCGCTGAGCCAGGAGTCGTTCGCATGGGTGGCCGACCTGGTGCGGCGCCGCAGCGCCATCCAGCTGGCCGGGGGCAAGGAGTACCTCGTCGAGAGCCGGCTGCTGCCGCTCGCGCGCGACCTCACCGGCGGTGACGTCGACGCCTACGTCCAGCGCGTGCGCGGCGGCGGCCACGACGGCGAGCACGGCCGCATCGTCGAGGCGCTGACGACGAACGAGACGTCGTGGTTCCGCGACTCGAGCCCCTTCACGTCGCTGCGCACGCACGTGCTGCCGCAGCTGCTCTCGACGCGCGGGTCGGTGGCCCACCTCAAGGTGTGGTCGGCGGCCTGCTCGACGGGGCAGGAGCCCTACTCCCTGGCGATGACCCTCACGGACGCGCTCCCGCCCGGGGCCTCGTTCGAGATCCTCGCCACGGACCTGTCGGAGCAGGTGCTCACCCGCGCCCGCTCGGGCCGGTACAGCCAGCTCGAGATCAACCGCGGCCTGCCGGCGCCCCTCATGGTCCGGCACCTGACGCGCGTGGGCGCGGAGTGGCAGATCTCCGACGGGCTGCGCCGGACGATCACCTTCCGGGCGCACAACCTGCTCGACCCGCCCCCCGCGGGTGCGCGGTTCGACATCGTCTTCCTGCGCAACGTCCTCATCTACTTCGACGCCGCGACGAAGAAGGCGATCCTCGACCGGGTCCGCCGGGTGCTCGCGCCGGACGGCGCGCTGGTGCTGGGGGCGGCCGAGACGACGATCGGCATCGACGACAGCTGGCAGCGGGTGCCCGTCGGCACCGGGTCGGTCTACACGCCGTCGCGGGCGGGTGCGGCCGGGGGTGCGCCCTTCGGAGCACCGGCTGGTGGACCGGCTGGTGGACCGGCCGGTGGACCGCTGGCCGGCGGCCTGCCGTCGCCGCGGGTCGCCCCCGCCGCGACACCCGCCGCGGCCCTCGCCGGGGGACCGCCGGGAGCCGCCTCGCTGGCGGCGCGTGCGCCCCTCGGCCGGGCGGTCGCCGCCGCGGGCACGGCCGGGTCGCTCCTGCCGCGCCCGCGCCCCGCCGCCGCCCAGCCGCTCGTGCCGGGCCAGTCCCGGCCCGCGACGACCCCGCGGCCGGTCCCGGCCGCGGCGTCGGGCGCCGCCCGCGGCGCGCGCCCCCTGCCGAACGCCTCCGACCGGAACCCCCCGGGCCGGAGCCCGTTCGACCGGACCACCTACGACCGACCCACACCGGCAGCCACCCCGGTGCCACCCACCCGAGGAGCACAGCGATGAGAGCGCTCGTGATCGACGACTCGCGCACGATGCGTCGCATCGTCGCGGGCAACCTGCAGCAGCTCGGCTTCGAGACCTACCAGGCGGAGCACGGGCAGGACGCCCTGGACCTCCTGGACGGCGGCCTCGAGGTCGACCTCTGCTGCATCGACTGGAACATGCCCGTCATGGACGGCCTGACGTTCGTCAGCCGCGTCCGTGCGGACCCCCGCTGGCGCTCGGTGACCCTCATGATGGTCACGACCGAGAGCGAGCAGGGGCAGATCGTGCGGGCCCTGGCGGCGGGTGCGCACGAGTACCTCATCAAGCCGTTCACCCCCGACGCCCTGCGCGACAAGCTCGAGTTCCTCGGGCTGACGGCGCCGGCCTGGACCGTGGAGGAGCCGGCATGAGCACCGCGGTGGACACCGAGCAGGTCTACGCCGTCGCGGCGGCCGTCTTCGCCGCGATGATCGACGGCGACGAGGGGCTGCTGACGCCCTGGTACGGCGACCTGCCCCTCGTCGAGGAGCCCCTCTCCGCGTGGGTCGACCTGCACGGGGAGCTGCCCGGCCGGGCCGCGCTCGTGTGCGAGGCGGCGACCGCCCACGACCTCACCCGCGCGCTGCTCATGATGGAGGCGGACGAGGAGGTCGACGACCAGGACCTGGTCGACGCCTTCGGCGAGATCGCCAACGTCGTCGGCGGCAACGTGAAGTCGCTCCTGCCCGTGCAGGACACCCTCGGGCTGCCGGAGGTGGCGCACGGCCACCCGCCCGCCGCCGAGGGGCACGTGGCGCAGGAGCTCCGGCTGTCCTGGCGAGGGCAGCTCATCGTCGTGACCATCTGGCTCGTCGGCTGACGAGCCGGGACCGAACCGCTTCAACAGGAGAAGAACCGTGATCCGAGTGCTCGTCGCGGACGACAGCCGCGTCATGCGCCAGATCGTCGTGCGCACCCTCCGGCAGGCCGGCTACGACTGGCACGTCCGGGAGGCCGAGAACGGCGCCCAGGCCCTGGCCGCCGTGCGGGAGGACGAGCCCGACGTCGTCCTGTCCGACTGGAACATGCCCGAGATGACGGGCATCGAGCTCCTGCGCGCCCTGCGCGCGGAGGGCTTCGAGACGCCGTTCGGGTTCGTCACGTCGGAGGGCTCCGCCGAGATGCGCGAGACCGCCGACGCCGCCGGCGCCCTGTTCCTCATCGCCAAGCCGTTCACGGCGGAGTCCTTCCGCGACGTGATCGAGCCTGTCCTGGCCTGAGGGGTGCGCTGATGTCCGACGCGAACCCGCTGCCCAACGCCAAGGAGGTCCGCGACCTCCTGGAGTCCCTCGTCGGCCGTGACGTGGAGGTCGCCACCGGCGCCGCCATGGTCGACCCCAACGCCGCCCTCGGCGCCCTCACCGGGGTGTACGTCGACGCACGGATGACCGCGCAGGCGCTCGTGCTCGTCGACGGCGGGCTCGCGGCCTACCTCGGGGCGGCCATCGGCCTCGTGCCGGCGCGCACCGCGCAGGCGGCCGTCGCCGACGGCGACCTGCCCGCCGACCTCGCGGAGAACGCCGGCGAGGTGCTCAACGTGACGGCGTCGCTGTTCAACCACGACGACGCGCCGCACCTCAAGCTCGACCGCGTGCACGGCAAGGGCGAGCGGCTGCCCAACGACCTGGCCGGGTGGGTCCTGGCCTACGTCCGGCGCCTGGACCTCGAGGTCAGCGTCGCCGGCTACGGCTCCGGCAACCTGTCGGTCGTCGTGCTCTAGCCCCGGGCATATCCCGGCCCGACCGCCCGGCGCCCGTCACCCCGCCCCGGGGTGGCGGGCGCCGTCGTCGTGCCGGACGTCACTGCGGGATCACCCGTCCGTGACTTCCGACGAATCGGACGCGTGGGGCACCCTGGTCGACGAGGTCCCGCCCCGGGGCCAGGGCCGTCGCGCCCGGGAGGTCCCCCCGCATGCACGTCCGTCGCCGGGCCGGTGTCGTCGCCGTCCTCGCCGCCCTCGCCCTCGCGCTGCCGCTCGGCCCCCTCGGGGTCCCGGCGCACGCGGACACCGCCCCGCTCGCACCCACGGACCCGGCCACGCCGGTGACGGTCAGCGCCGACGCCCTGCCGACCGCGCAGATCAACGGTGTCGCCTGGACGCAGGTCGTCGTCGGCAACACCGTCTACGTCGGCGGGAAGTTCACCTCGGCGCGGCCCGCCGGCTCGCCCGCCGGCACCAACGAGACGCCGCGCTCGAACCTCCTGGCCTACGACCTGACGACCGGCGCCCTGTCGACGACGTTCAAGCCGGCCGTCAACGCGCAGATCCGCAGCATGGCGGCCTCCCCGGACGGCAAGCGGCTCTACATCGCCGGCGACTTCACGAGCGTCGACGGCACGTACAAGGGCCGCATCGCCGCGATCGACCTGGCGACGGGCAAGCTCGTCACCACCTTCACGGGGTCGCTGGGCGGCGCGGCGTACGCGGTCGCCGCCAGCGCGACGCGCGTCTACGTCGGCGGGGCGTTCACCACGGCGGCGAACAAGCCGGGCGGGACCGCCGTCACGCGCAATCGCCTCCTCGCGCTCGACGCGTCGACGGGCGCCGTCTCGACCTTCCGGGCGGACACCGACCAGCCCGTCACGGCCGTCGCCGTCACCGCCGACGGCTCCAAGCTCGTCGTCGGAGGCCGCTTCACCCGGCTGTCGGGCGTCGGCGCGTCCGGCCTCGGCTGGGTCGACGCCGCCACCGGCGCGTCCCGCGCGCTCCCGGCGTCGAGCACGATCCGGACCTCGACGTCGTCGGCGGCCGTCACGCAGCTGTCCGCCGACAGCACGGGCATCTACGGCAGCGCCTACAGCCAGGCCGGCAACGGCGGCACGGGCAACGTCGAGGGCACGTTCCGCCTCGACCCGGCCACGGGGAAGGTCCTCTGGGTCGCCGACTGCTACGGCGACTCCTACGGCATCGCCCGGCTCGGCTCGGCGGTGTACGTCTCCAGCCACTCCCACACCTGCGCGAACATCGGCGGGTTCCCCGAGGAGACGCCGCGCGTGGAGCGCCAGGCCACCGCTTTCTCCGTCGCGGCCACGGGTGTCAACACCGCGATCACCACCGGCCACGGTTCGCACGCGGGGGAGCCGGCACCCTCCTCGCTCGAGTGGTTCCCGACGATGACCAAGGGCACGGCCTCGGGCCAGAACCAGGCGTCGTGGGCCGTCGCCGCGGCCGGCCAGTACGTCGTCTACGCCGGGGAGTTCCTCAGCGTCAACGGCACCCCGCAGCAGGGCCTCGTGCGCTTCGCCGCCTCCGCGGTCGCGCCCGACAAGCTGGGCCCGGTCCTGGCCGCCGCCCCGGTCACGGCGACGGCGACGACGGCGGGCACGGTCCGCGTCGGCGTCACGACGGCCCGGGACCCCGACAACCGCACGCTGACCTACAAGGTCTACCGCGGCTCGTCGACGACGCCCGTGTGGAGCGCGACGATCACCACGCCGTTCTGGAAGCCCGTCACCCGCGTCTTCGACGACAAGGGCCTGACGGCCGGCGGCACCGCGTCGTACAAGGTCGTCGTCAGCGACCCGCAGGGCAACACGAAGACGTCGTCCACGGTGTCCACGACGGTCCGCAGCTCGGGCGCGGCGACGATCTACACCTCGGCGCTCGCGGCCGCGAAACCGACCTTCCACTGGAGCCTGGGCGACACCGGGGCGACGGCGGCCGACTCCTCGCCGGCGGGCGTCACCGGCACCTACTACGGCTCGCCCGCCCGCGGCGTCGCCGGGCTGGTGCAGGGCACGGACGGCAAGGGCGTGGCGCTGAACGGCGACGCGCAGTACGTGGCGTCGTCGGCCGCCCGCACCGCGCCCTCGACGTACTCCGAGGAGCTGTGGTTCTCCAGCACCTCGCGGACGGGCGGCGCGCTCCTCGGCTTCGGATCGAGCGCGACGTCGCTGTCCACGTCGCACGACCGGCACCTCATCCTCGGCGCCGACGGCCGGATCAGCTTCGGGACGTACAGCGGCGGGCGGCAGATCATCTCCAGCGGCCTGCCCTACAACGACGGCCGGCCCCACCACGTGGTCGCCACGCAGTCGTCGGCGGGGCAGCGCCTCTACGTCGACGGCTCGCTCGTCGCGTCCTCCACGGTGACCGGCGCGCAGGCCGGCACGGGCTACTGGCGGGTCGGCGGTGACGCGAGCTGGGACACGCAGCCCTGGGTCACCGGGACCATCGACGAGGTGACGGTCTGGCCGGTGGCGCTCGACGCCGCCGCCGTGGCCCGTCACTACGCGCTCGGCGTGCCGGTGTCCTGACCTCCGGCCTTCCCGCGCCGCTGCACACGGCGCACCCCGCGCACGCCCCCGGGCACCGGACCGACCGGTGACCGGGGGCGTCGTGCACCCCCACAGGTGCGCCACACTGCGCGCATGGCCGCACGCACGCCCTCGCAGACCCCCGGGCCCACCCCGGGCCGCACCCCCGGGGCCGCCCCGGCACCCGCCGCCGGACGCCCCGCGCCGCGCGGGGCCGGCGGCGCCCTCGACCGCTACTTCCGGATCACCGAGCGCGGCTCGACGGTCGCCACGGAGATCCGCGGCGGGCTCGTCACCTTCTTCACGATGAGCTACATCATCGTGCTCAACCCGCTCATCATCGGGACCGTCGCGAGCAGCGGTGGCGAGGGCGCCTTCCTCGGCGGCGGCGACGCCCCGGACCTCCCGGCGGTGGCCGCCGCGACGGCCCTCGTCGCCGGCCTCATGAGCATCCTCATGGGCGTCGTGGGCCGGTTCCCGCTGGCGCTGGCCGCCGGTCTCGGCCTGAACGCCGTGGTGACCTACTCCGTGGCGTTCCTGCCGGGCATGACCTGGCCGGACGCGATGGGCATCGTCGTGCTCGAGGGGCTCATCATCCTCGTGCTGGTGCTCACCGGGTTCCGCGAGGCGGTGTTCCGCGCGGTCCCGGCCGAGCTCAAGGTGGCCATCAGCGTCGGCATCGGCCTGTTCATCGCCTTCATCGGCCTCGTCGACTCCGGGTTCGTCCGCATCCCCGCCAGCCTCGCCACCCCGGTCGAGCTGGGCATCGGCGGCTCGCTCGGGTCCTGGCCGCTGCTCGTGTTCGTCGTGGGGCTGCTCCTGGCCGTCGTGCTCGTCGCGCGCGGCGTCAAGGGCGCCATCCTCATCGCCATCGTCGCCGCCACCGTCCTCGCCCTCGTCGTCGAGGCCGTGGGCCGGATCGGGCCGCGCACCGACGGCACCACCGTCAACCCCGAGGGCTGGGCGCTCAACGTGCCCGCGCTGCCGGACAGCCTCGTCCAGGCGCCGGACTTCTCCCTGCTCGGCCAGTTCTCCCTGTTCGGGTCGGTGGAGAAGATCGGCGTCGTCGCCGTCGTGCTGCTGGTCTTCACGCTCCTGCTGGCGGACTTCTTCGACACGATGGGCACGATGGTCGCGATCGGCGGGGAGGCCGGCCTGCTCGACGAGGAGGGCAACCCGCCGCGGACCCGGCAGATCCTCGTCGTGGACTCCCTCGCGGCCGTCGCGGGCGGCGCCGGCGGCGTCTCGTCGAACACGTCCTACGTCGAGTCCGCCGCGGGCGTCGGGGACGGCGCGCGCACGGGGCTGGCGTCCGTGACCACGGGCATCGCGTTCCTCCTGGCCACGTTCCTGTCGCCGCTCGTCGACGTCGTGCCGTTCGAGGCCGCGACGCCGGCGCTCGTCGTCGTCGGGTTCCTCATGGTCATGCAGGTCTCCGGCATCGACTGGAAGAACCTCGAGGTGGCCGTGCCGGCGTTCCTCACCATCGTGCTCATGCCGTTCGCGTACTCCATCACCGTCGGCATGGGCGCGGGCGTCATCTCCTTCGTCGTCCTCAAGGTCGCGCTCGGCAAGGCCCGCGCCGTCCACCCGCTCATGTGGGTCGTCGCGCTGCTCTTCGCGGCGTACTTCCTGCTGGGGCCGATCCGGGCGTGGGCCGGCATCTAGGCCCGCCCGCCCGCAGCCCTGCCGCAGACCCGTCCGCACCCCCGTCCGGCCGTCACCCGGACGGGTCGCCCTCGTCACACCGGCGCCGCACCGCCGCTGCGTGTGACGAGGGTGACCGGACGAACAGGGACGAAGGGGTCCGGACGCCGGGGGCGTCCCGGTAGCCTCCGGGACGGACGAGGTCCCCGGTCACCCGCCGGACGCCCTCCCGACCCTCATCTCCCGACTGACTGGAGCGAAGCGTGCGGATCTCTGTGATCGGCTGCGGCTACCTCGGCGCCGTCCACGCGGCCTGCATGGCCCAGCTGGGGCACGACGTCATCGGCATCGACGTCGACCCCCGCAAGGTCGAGGCCCTCGAGAACGGGCAGGCCCCCTTCTTCGAGCCCGGCCTGCCGGAGCTGCTGACCTCGGCCCGAGAGACGGGCCGCCTGCACTTCTCGACCGACATGGCGGCCGTCGCCGGCGCCCAGGTGCACTTCCTCTGCGTGGGCACCCCCCAGAAGCAGGGCGAGTTCGCCGCGGACATGAAGTACGTCAACATGGCCTTCGCGGATTTGGTGAAGCACGTGCAGCCGGGCGACGTCGTCGCCGGTAAGTCGACCGTCCCGGTCGGCACCGCGGAGGGCCTGTCCGAGCAGCTGGCCCCCACGGGCGCCGTCCTCGTCTGGAACCCCGAGTTCCTGCGCGAGGGCTTCGCGGTCAAGGACACGCTGTACCCGGACCGCCTGGTCTACGGCCTGCCGACCGACGACGAGGGCGTGCCGACCGCCGAGGGCGAGAAGGCCAAGGCCGCGCTCGACGAGGTCTACGCCCGCACGCTCTCCGAGGGCACCCCGCTCGTCACCACGGACTTCGCCACGGCGCAGCTCGTCAAGGTCGCCGCGAACTCGTTCCTCGCGACGAAGATCTCCTTCATCAACGCGATGGCCGAGCTGTGCGAGGCGACGGGGGCCGACGTCACCCGGCTCGCCGACGCCATCGGCTACGACGCCCGCATCGGTCGCCGCTTCCTCAACGCCGGTCTCGGCTTCGGCGGCGGCTGCCTGCCCAAGGACATCCGCGCCTTCATGGCCCGCGCGGGGGAGCTCGGCGTCGACCAGGCGCTGTCCTTCCTGCGGGAGGTCGACTCCATCAACATGCGCCGCCGCGTGCGCGTGGTGGACCTGGCGCGCGAGGTCTGCGACGGCTCCATCGTCGGGCGCAAGGTCGCCGTGCTCGGTGCGGCGTTCAAGCCGGACTCCGACGACGTCCGCGACTCGCCGGCGCTGTCCGTGGCCGCCCAGATGCAGCTCCAGGGCGCGCACGTGACGGTCACCGACCCCGAGGCCGTCGCCAACGCGCGCGCCAAGTGGCCGGACCTGCACTTCGCCGACTCGGCGGTCGAGGCGGCGCGGGACGCGGACGTCGTCCTGCTCGCCACGGAGTGGGCCGAGTACCGCGAGCTCGACCCGGCCGCGCTGGCCGGCGTCGTCGCGCACCGCCGCATCCTCGACGGGCGCAACGTCCTGGACCCCGCCCGGTGGCGCGCCGCCGGCTGGACCTACCGGGCGCTCGGCCGCCCCTGACGCGCGCGTCGCCCCTGCGCCACGCCCCGTGACGTCCCACCGCCCGCCGCCGGTCCTCCGGCGGCGGGCGGTGCCGTTCCCGGGGCGTGCTGCCGGGGGACCTACCGGCGGCGCGCGCCGGGCAGGTCGACGCGTGCGAGGAGGCGGACGGCCACGGGCGCGAGGAGCGCGCCCACCGCGGCGCCGGCCGTGTTCATGACGACGTCGACGACCGTGGGCACGCGCGTGGGCAGGAACGCCGCCTGGGACAGCTCGACCGCCGACGAGAGCGCCGCACCGGCCAGCACCACGGGCACGACGACGCGCAGGGACGGGCGTCGGGTGGGCGCGGCGGCGTCCGCCTCGGGGGTCGTGCCGCGGGCGGTCCCGGCGCCGCGCCCCGGCAGCAGCAGCGCCGCGAGCAGCAGCCCCCCGGGCACGAACATGACGACGTTGGCGGCGCGCTCGACGCCGTCGTAGGTGACCGGCAGCCCCCAGCCGTCCAGCCGCGCGATGACCGCGCGCACCACGTCGAAGGTGCCCGGCTCGGCCGGGGCCGGCCGCAGCGTCACCCAGGCCACCGCCGCCAGCCAGGCGGCGAGCAGGCCCACGAGCACCGGACGGGTGGAGCGGCCGTCGACCGCGCGACCCCGTGCCCCGCGACGTGCGCCGACCGGGCCACCGGCCGACGCGGCGTCCCGGCCGGCGGACGCGTGCGGCGAGGTCATCCGCCCACGGTACGGACCGGCGGGGCCCCGCAGGCCGCGCTCGCGTGCGTCCCCGGTGGAGATCCTGTGCGGGCCGGTCCTGACCGGAGGTCATGACCGCGGGCAACGACTAGCCTGAGAGCATGACGACGACCTCCCTGGGCGAGCCCCCCGCCCCGGTGGTGCCCGCGACGACCGGCCCCGCGGCGGACGGCCACGCCGGTGACGCGCCCACCCTCGCCCTCGCGGCGGAGGTGCGCGTGGCGCTGTCCCGGGCCGCGCGGCGCCTCAAGGCCGAGCGCGGCGACGCCGACCTGTCCGACCCGCAGTTCAACGTCCTGGCGATCCTCGACCGCGAGGGCCCGATGACACCGGGCCGGCTGGCCGACCTCGAGCACATCGCCGCGCCGGCCATGACGCGCACGGTGTCCTGCCTGGCGGACCTGGGCCTCGTCGCCAAGTCCGGCCACCCGACCGACGGCCGCCAGGTCGTCGTCACCCTGACCGACGCCGGCCGCGCGGAGGTCCGCCAGACGCGCCGCCGGCGCGACGCCTGGCTCGGCGCGCGCCTCGACGCGCTGGAGCCCGAGGAGCGGGACACCCTGGCCCGCGCCGCCGACCTGCTGCGGAGGATCGCCCGTTCGTGAGCAAGACCTTCTCGTCCCTGCGCTACCGCAACTACCGGCTGTGGTTCGCCGGCGCGCTCGTCGCGAACGTCGGCACCTGGATGCAGCGCGTCGCGCAGGACTGGCTGGTGCTGACCGTCCTGTCCGACGAGTCCGGCCTCGCGGTCGGCATCACCACGGCCCTGCAGTTCGGGCCGACGCTGCTGCTGTCGGCGTGGGCGGGGCTGCTGGCCGACAGGCTCGACCGCCGGCGGCTGCTGGCCGCCACGCAGGCGGCGCAGGGCGTGCTGGCGGCGGGGCTCGGGGTGCTCGTGCTCGTCGGGCACGCCGAGCTGTGGCACGTGTACGTGTTCGCCGGGCTGCTCGGCTGCGTGTCGGCGGTGGACGGGCCGGTGCGGCAGACGTTCGTCGCGGAGCTCGTCCCCGAGGGCCAGCTGTCGAACGCCGTGGGCCTCAACAGCGCGTCGTTCAACGCGGCGCGGCTCATCGGGCCCGGTGTCGCCGGCCTGCTCATCGCGGCGATCGGCACGGGCTGGGTGTTCGTGCTCAACGCCGTCACCTTCGCCGCCACGCTCCTGGCGCTGTCGGCGATGCGGACCTCCGAGCTGCGTCCCCTGCCCAGCGCCGGCCGCGCCCGCGGGCAGATCCGGGAGGGCGTGGCCTACGTGCGGGGCCGCTCGGACATCGTCGTCATCATGGTCGTCGTCGGCGTCGTGTCGACCTTCGGCCTGAACTTCCAGCTCACCAGCGCGATGATGGCGCGCACCGAGTTCGGCCTCGGCGCGACGGAGTACGGGCTGGCCGGGACGGTGCTAGCGGTGGGGTCCCTGACCGGCGCCCTGCTGGCAGCGCGGCGCGACCGCCCGCGGGTGCGGCTCGTCATCGGCTCGGCCTTCGCCTTCGGGGTCGCGACCGGGGTCCAGGCGCTCATGCCGACGTTCCTCAGCTACGCGGTGGCGGGCGTCGCGACCGGGCTCGCCTCCCTGACGATGATGACCGCCGCCAACACGACGATCCAGACCGGCACGACGCCCGCCATGCGGGGACGCGTCATGGCGCTCTACATGATGGTGTTCCTCGGCGCGACGCCCATCGGCTCGCCGCTGGTCGGCTGGGTGGGGGAGACCTTCGGCGCGCGGTGGGCCGTGGGCATCGGGTCGGTGACCGCGCTGCTCGTCGCCACGGGTGCCGCCCTCTGGGCGCGGCGCGCCTGGCACGTCGAGGTGCACTACCACGTGCGGTCCCGGCCCCACCTCGAGGTGTCCCACGCCTTCGAGGTGCCGTCCGACGAGGCCGTGCCCGCCGACGAGGCCCGCGCCCGGGTCGGCGCCGGTGAGGCGGGGGCCCGCGCCGCCTGACCGCCGTGGGACCATCGGCGCCGTGAGCGACGCCGGCACCGCAGCGACGACCGGGGACGCCGGGACGGCCGGCCGCGGGGGACCGGGCGGCCCGGTCGGTCCGTCCGGGCCGGCTGATCCGGGCGCGGGGACGGACCCGAGGGGCGCGACCGCCCCCGACGCCGTCCGCCGACGCCGGCGCGGCCGCGTGGTCGCGCTCCTCGTCGTGGTGCTCGTCGTGCTGCTCCTCGCGGCCGGCGCCTGGGTGGCGCGGCAGGCCCTGACCGCCGCGGACGCGCTGCGGGACGCGCGCGGGGACGTGCGGGACCTGCAGGCGGCCGTCGAGGGGCGGGACGTCGCCGCCGCACGGACCGCGGTCGACGCGCTGCAGGCGTCCGCCGCGCGCGCGACCGGTGCCCGCGACGGCGTCTGGCGGGCCGCGGAGCACCTGCCGTGGGCGGGCCGGCAGCTCGCCGCCGTCGGCACCGTCGCCACCGCTCTCGACGACGTGGCCGCCCGGGCGCTGCCGCCCGCGCTGGACGCCGTCGACGCGCTGACCCAGGCGCGCCGGCCCGGCACCACGCGGCTCGTCGACCCGCAGGTCCTCGCGGACGTCGCGCCCGGGCTGCGCGCGGGCGCCGACGTGGCCGCCGCGGCGTCGGGCCGGGTGTCCGCGCTGGCGCCGGACGGCCTCGTCGGTCCGGTGGCGGAGGGCGTCGACGCCGCCGCGCCGGGGCTGGCCACGCTGGCCGCGTCGCTCGGCTCGGCGGCCGACGTCCTGGACCTCCTGCCCGGGCTGCTGGGCGCCGACGGGCCGCGGACGTACCTCGTCGCGTCCGTCAACCCCGCGGAGCTGCGGGCGGGCGGCGGGATCGTCGGCGCCGTGCGTGCCCTCGGGGTGGACGGCGGCGCGCTGCGGGTCGGCGACCAGCTGAGCACGGTCGACCTGCGCCGGACCCCTGAGCCGGTCCTGGAGCTGACCGAGGAGGAGGTCGCGGTGCTCGGCACGGGCCTGGGCACCTTCGTGCAGAACGCGACGGCCACGCCGGACTTCCCGCGCACGGCGGCCCTCGTCGCCGCGCGGTGGCAGGTCGCCCGGCCGGACGACACCGTGGACGGCGTCGTGGCGGCCGACCCCGTGGCCCTCGCGGCGCTGCTCGAGGCGACGGGGCCGCTGCCCCTGCCCGACGGCGGCACGCTCGCCGCCGCCGACGTCACGCGGCTCCTCCTGCGCGACGCCTACCGCCGGTTCCCGGACGGCTCGGGGTCGGACGGGTACTTCGCCGAGGTCACCGCGACCGTGCTGTCCGCGGTCGCGGGCGGCGCGGGGACGGGGGAGGACCTGGCCCGTGCCGTCTGGCGCGCCGTGGCCGACGGGCACCTGAAGGTCTGGTCCGCCGACGCGCAGGAGCAGACGGCGCTCGTGGGCACCGCGGCCGGTGGCGCCTTCCTCAGCGGCGGGCCCGACGAGCGGGCCGCCGCGGGGGTGTTCCTCGAGGACACGACGGGCGGCAAGCTCGACTACTACCTGCGCGCCGACGTGTCGGTGGAGGACCTGCGGTGCGACGCCGCGGAGCCGACCGCCACCGTCCGCGTCGACCTCGCCTACGACCCGGGCGAGGACGTCGCCTCGCTGCCGCCGTACGTCGTCGGGCCGCCCGGCGACCGCGACCCGACGACGGCGCTGCTCACGGTCCGCGCCTACGCCCCGGTCGGCGCCGCGCTGCCGGCGGTCGAGGTGGACGGGGCGACGACGTCGGGGACGCCGCTCACGCACGCGGGACGGGAGGTGCAGGCGGTCGGGCTGTCCTTCGCGCCGGGCGAGCGCCACACCGTGCGGTTCTTCGTGCCCCTGGCGGCGGCGTCGACCGGGGGAGGGCCGGCGGTGTCGTCGTCATCGGGCGGGGCGGACAGGGCCGGCGGGGCAGGCGGGGCGGACGAGACGGTCGCGGCGCCGCTCGCGCTGCAGGTGTGGTCGACGCCGACGCTGACGGGCGACCGGACGTCAGGGGCGACCTGCCCCGGCTGACGGCCGCCGGCCCCGAGCGCAACCGGACGCCGGACGCGAACCGGACGACCCGGACGGGTGCGGCGGACCGGGACATGCGGGGCGATCGGGTGAAACCGCAGGTGGAACGGGCGAATCACCCTGTGGACGGCCGACACGGGCCGCCGCGCGCCTGCAGGGTGGAGGCACGCCCACCCGAACGGAGAGCACCCCATGTCGCCCCTCGCCCGGACCTGCACGACCCTCCTCCTCGCGGCCGCCGCCACGACCGGCGTCGCGTCCGCCGCCGTCGCGGGCCCGTCCCGGCGGGCCTCCCGACGAGCGTGCCGACCTCGCCGGCGGCCTGCGCGCCGGGCGACGGCTACGTGGCGGACCAGCCGTGCCAGATCGCGGCTGTGACGGCGATCGCCTGCGCGCAGGACGGCTCGCAGGACGGCACGCAGGACGGCCTGGGGGACGGCCCTGCGGAGCTCGCGTGGGACGTGCGCCTCCTGGGCGTCGAGGACCCGACGGTCGACGTGACCGTCCGCGGTGAGGACGGCGGAGTGCTGCTGACGCTGGCCGACCAGCCGCTCGTCGCGTCGACGCCGTGGCTGCCGGGTGGCGACGTCGCGTCGCGGACGGTCCTCGTCGAGCTGGCGGCGGGCGGCCTTTCGACGACGGTGGCCACCACCGACCCGGCCGGCACGTGCGTCGGCACCCCCGGGGACCCGGGCGACCCGGCCGACCCCGGCACCCCGATGACCGGCGGCGGCACGACCACCACGACGACCACCACCACGACCACCACGACGACGACCGGCGCGTCCGAACCGACCGGCGGGGTGCGCCAGGTCCGCGCCACGGTGCTGGCCAGCACGGGCGCCCAGGTCGCCGCGGCGGCGCTCGCGGGCGCCGGGCTCGTGGCCGTCGGGACGGCCGCGGTCGTCACCGGCCGTCGTCGCCGGGCGCAGCAGGGCTGACGTCACGCCCCGCGCCGACGTCGTCGGGCGCCGACGGCTACAGGCGCCCCACCACGTGGTCGACGCACGCGGTGAGGGCGCGCACGTCGTCGGGCTCGACGGCGGGGAACATCCCCACCCGGAGCTGGTTGCGGCCGAGGCGGCGGTAGGGGTCGACGTCGACGACCCCGTGCGCGCGCAGGACCGCGAGCACCGTCGCGGCGGGGACGGCCTCGTCGAGGTCGACCGTGCCCACCACGGTCGACCGGTGCGTGGGGTCGGCGACGAAGGGCGCGGCCCACGCGCGCGCGTCCGCCCACCCGTACAGCGCGTCGGCGGACTCGGCCGTGCGCGCCGCGGCCCACGCGAGGCCGCCCTGCGCCAGCAGCCACTCCACCTGCTCGGCCAGCAGCACGAGGGTCGCCACCGCGGGCGTGTTGAGCGTCTGGTCCTGCCGCGAGTTCGCCAGCGCCGTCGTGAACGACAGCGCCTCGGGCACCCACCGGCCGTCGGGGCGGTCGCGCTCGAGCCGCGCGGCCCGCTCCACCGCCGCCGGCGACGCGAGCGCGAGCCACAGCCCGCCGTCGGCGGCGAAGGACTTCTGCGGGGCGAAGTAGTAGACGTCCGTCTGCGCGACGTCGACCGCGAGCCCGCCGGCGCCGGAGGTGGCGTCGACGACGGCGAGCGCGTCCCGCGCGGACGTTCCCGCCGGTCGGACGACCGGCGCCATCGCGCCCGTGGACGTCTCGTTGTGCGGCCAGGCGTAGACGTCGACGCCGTCCTCGGCCTCCGGCACCGCGACGGACCCCGCGGGCGCCGTGCGCACGGACGGCTCGGCGAGGTGCGGGGCGCGGGCGACCGCGGCGGCGAACTTCGCGCCGAACTCCCCGAACGACGCGTGCTGGGACCGGTGCTCGACGAGGCACGCGGCGGCGACCTCCCAGAAGAAGGTGGAGCCGCCGTTGCCGAGCACCACCTCGTAGCCGTCGGGCAGCGCGAAGAGCTCCGCGAGCCCCCGGCGCACCCGGCCGACGAGCCCGCGCACCGGTGCCTGCCGGTGCGAGGTGCCCAGCAGGTGCCGGCCGGCGCCCGCGAGGGCCTCCACCTGCGCGTCGCGCACCTTGGAGGGCCCGGAGCCGAACCGCCCGTCGCGCGGCAGGAGGTCGCGCGGGATGGCGACGTCGGGCACGCGGGAGGGGCCCCGGTCGGGCGCAGGGCTGGGCGCAGGGGTGGGCGCAGAAGTGGGCGCAGGGGTGGGCGCAGAAGTGGGCGCAGAAGTGGGCGCAGCGGAGGGCGCGGGGTCGGGCGCGGTCACCCGGCGAGGATAGGGCGGCCGTTGACTACCCTGCGGGTGGACCTGCGCCCTGACGGCGGTGGCGGACGACGGACGGCCCGGGAGGCGGAACGGTGAGCGACCTGATCGACACCACCGAGATGTACCTCAAGACGATCTACGAGCTGACGGAGGAGGGCCGCACCCCCCTGCGCGCACGGATCGCCGAGCGGCTGGGGCACTCCGGCCCGACGGTGTCGCAGACGGTGGCGCGCATGGAGCGCGACGGGCTCCTCGTCGTCAGCGGGGACCGCCACCTGGAGCTGACGGACGCGGGCCGGCACAAGGCCGTGCAGGTCATGCGCAAGCACCGTCTCGCCGAGCGCCTCCTCACCGACGTCATCGGCCTGGAGTGGGCGTACGTGCACGAGGAGGCGTGCCGCTGGGAGCACGTCATGAGCGAGCGGGTGGAGCGCCGGCTGGCGGCCCTGCTCGACCACCCCCACCACGACCCCTACGGCAACCCGATCCCGGGGCTCGACGAGATCGGCGAGGAGGCGGCGCCGGAGGCCTTCCTCGACGGGGTCGTGCCGCTGTCGGAGTTCGCGCGGCCCGCCGCCGCGGCGGTCGCGGCGCCGGCTCCCCAGCGCGGCGCGGGCACCCTGCGGGGTGCCGCGGTGGGCGCGGGGCGGCGCCCGCTCGTCGTGGGCGCACCCGGGGCGGGCGCGAGCGCGGCGCACGACGAGGCGTCGACGGCCGGGGCCGCCGACGGCCGGCAGGGTGCCGAGGCGGTCGTGGCGCGCATCGCGGAGCCCCTCCAGGTCGACGTCGAGCTGCTGGCGCGGTTCGCCGAGGCCGGGCTCGTGCCCGGCGCCCGGGTGCACGTGCGGCACGTCGACGGCTACGTCGAGGTGACGGTGGCCGGGGCGTCCGGCGACGACGCCGGCACGCCGGGTGCGTGCGAGGTGCTCGAGCTCGACGACGAGGTCGCGCGGCACGTCTTCGTCGGCTCCCGCACGGCCTGACGCACGGCCTGGCCCACGCCCGGCGCACGGCGTGACGCGCGGCCTGGCGCGGCGTCCCGCACCGCCCGTCCCGGCGTCCCCCGGTCGGCCGCCCGCCGACGCGCCGACGGCGTTGTGACCCTGCTCACGACCGCCGCTCGTCGTCGCAGGTCACGGCGACCGGTCCGCCGCGCCCGGCGACGCCGCCCGTCCGGCGCCCGAACACGTCGTGACCGGAACGTGACTTCCGCGTCCGCGCTCGGGTACCGTCGTCCCGCCTCGGGAACCCTCCTCCCGGAGCCCGTGACCGGCATGCCGAGCCCTGCCACCGGTCGTGGAACGGACCGAACCCTTGGCAGGGACGGGGGAACCACCACCGGGCGTCCACGGACGTCCTCGGGGTGAAGCCGGTGCAGCGGTCAGTCCGCGGCCCCGGCCGGGTGCACTCCCACCCGAACCCGACAGCTCACCTCGCAGGCATCCAGGAGAGGCTTTCGCGTGTCCGTGAGCACCACCCGCGCCCGTCACCGGGCCGCGCGTCGTCCGTCGACGCCCCTGTCCGAGCTCGCCACCGTCGCCACCGGGCAGATGAGCACCGTCGGCAAGCGCACCGCCGTCGTGGCGGCGTCGTCCGCCCTCGTCGTCAGCACCCTGGCGGCCCCCGCGGTCGCCGCGGCGCCCGCCTCCGGGGACGCCCCCGCCCTCGGCGCGGTCGACACGGACGTCCTGACCGCGTCCGCGCGGGCCGTGCTCGCCGCCGCCCCGGTCGTCACGGCGCCGCAGGAGGCGACGTGGACGTTCGACGCGCCGGCCCTGACCGCCGTCGCCCCGCCGCCCCCGCCGGAGCCGGAGCCCGAGCCGGAGCCCGTCGTCGAGCGCGCCAGCTCGACGTCGCGGTCGGCCGCCCGCGCCGCCGCGGCCGCCACGGAGAGCGCCGCCGCGAGCACCGAGGCCGCCGCCGCGGAGGCCGCCCCCGTGGAGGCCGCCGCCGCTGCTGTCCCCGCCGCCGCCGCGGGCTCCTCGGTCATCGAGATCGCCGCGCAGTACGTGGGCGTGCCCTACGTCTACGGCGGCACGACGCCCGCCGGCTTCGACTGCTCGGGCTTCATCGGCTACGTGTACGCCCAGCTCGGCATCTCGCTTCCGCGCACGTCGTCGGGCATCAGGTCGGTCGGGACGGTCGTCTCGGCGGCCGAGGCGCAGCCGGGCGACCTCATCTGGAGCCCGGGCCACATCTCCATCTACGCCGGTGGCGGCCAGCAGATCGACGCGCCGCGCCCCGGCAAGACGATCCAGTTCCGGTCCATCTGGCAGAGCTCGCCCGTGTACCTCCGGATCGGCTGAGCACACCCGCCGGCACACCTGCTGAGCACACCGTCGCTGCACCGCCGCTGAGCCGCCGCGACGCGCACCACACCCACAGGGCCCCGACGACCACCGGTCGCCGGGGCCCTGTGGCATACCCTGACCTCGCACCACCGCACCACGCCGCGGCGGACGGGTCCCGGTCGCCGCGACGGCACCACGTTGTTGCCCTACCGAGGCGGCCGGCACCCAGCCGGTCCGCGCACCGAGGTCAGGAGTGCCGCCGTGCAAGTGTCCGCGACCCCCCGGGTGCTCCTGCTCAACGCGAGCATGGAACCCCTCTGCATCGTGTCCGTGCACCGCGCGGTGGTGCTCCTCATGAGCGGCAAGGCCGCGGTGGTGGAGGAGGGTGGCGTGCTGCACGCCGAGCACCTCAGCCTGCCGCTGCCCGTGGTGCTGTCCCTCACGCGGTACGTGCACGTGCCGGTGCGCCGCTCGGTGCCCCCGACGCGGCGCACCGTGCTGCAGCGCGACGGCCACCGCTGCGCCTACTGCGGGGGCGTCGCCGACACCGTCGACCACGTGCTCCCGCGCTCCCGCGGGGGTCGGCACGAGTGGGGCAACGTCGTCGCCGCCTGCATGCGCTGCAACCACCGCAAGGCGGACCGGCTGCTGCACGAGATCGGGTGGAGCCTGCTCTTCACCCCGCACGCGCCGCGCTGGTCGCTCGCCTTCGGCCAGGCGGCGGCCCGCGCGGAACCCGCCTGGTCCCCCTACCTCGCCGCCTAGGGCCTTCCGTCCCTGGGCAACCGGCCCTCCACACGGCACACTGGGACTGCCGGCGCGTCCGGCGGGCTGCGACGGGGCGGCCGGAACGGACCGGTGCGCCGTCGCCCGAGGGTGGAGGTGTGCCATGGGTCGCGACAGCACGGTGCTCGTGGGCGTCGACGGGTCGGCGCCGAGCAGGCGCGCCCTGGGGTGGGCGGTGCAGCAGGCCCACCGCCACGGCTGGAGCCTGCGGCTGGTCTGCACGTACGCGCTGCCGTCGTTCGCGACGGCGGCGCTCGACGGCGGGTACGCCTACGTCGACGACAGCGCGATCCGCGACGGCGCCCGGGCCGTCCTCGACGAGGCGCTGGCGCACGTGGGCGACGAAGGGCTCGAGGTCACCGGCGAGCTCGCCACGGGCGACGCCGCCGGCGTCCTCGTCGGGCTGAGCAAGGAGGTCGCACTCACCGTCGTCGGGACGCGCGGCCGCGGCGGGTTCGCCGACCGGCTGCTCGGCACGGTGTCGTCGGCCCTGCCGGCGCACGCGCACGCGCCGACCGTCGTCGTGCCCCTGCGCGGGGAGGTGCCGCGCGAGCCGGAGGACGCGGTCGGCGGGCTGTTCGGGCCGACCGCCCCGGGCCCGGCCCCCGTGCGGACCCCGACGACGACCCCGGCGCCCACGGTCGGCACCGCGGGGACGCTCCGGCCGACGTCCGGCGCGACGCCGGTCGTCGACGAGCCGTCGGCCCCGCTCGGCGCCGGTCCGGCGGCCGCCGGGGCGTCGGCGCTGGCCGGCTTCTCCGTGCCGTGGTCGGACGGCCGGAGCGCCGCCGCGAGCGCGCTGCGGCCGGTGCGCTCGGTCGTGGTCGGCGTCGACGGGTCCCGGCAGGCCGAGCGGGCGCTGCGGTACGCCGCGCGCGAGGCGGAGGTGTGGGGCGCGCAGCTCACGGCCGTGGCGGCGGTGCCGCTGGCCGCCGCCAACGGCGTGCTCGCCTGGCTGCCCGCGGTCGTGGACCAGGAGCAGATCCTCGCGGACAGCCGAGCGCAGCTCGACGCGGTCGTCGACCGGGTGCTGGGCGACCGGCCCGGCCTCGCGGTGCGGCGCATCGTCCTGGACGGCACGGGCGCCCAGCTCCTCACGGAGTTCTCCACCGCGACGGACCTCGTCGTCGTGGGCTCCCGCGGGCGCGGCGGCTTCCGCGGCCTGCTGCTCGGCTCGACGAGCCAGGCCGTCCTGCACCACGCCCGCTGCCCCGTCATGGTCGTCACGGACCGGTCGGACGACGTCCCGCCGTTCTGACGGGCGCCGTCCCCGACCGGTCGGCCCGGCGGCGAACCCGACGAGCCGGCCGACCCACGAGCCGGCCGTCGGGCCGGGCCGTCAGGCCGTGCGGATCTCCAGCGTGCAGCACTTCGCGCCGCCGCCGCCCTTGAGCAGCTCGGTGGTGTCGACCGGGATCGGCCGGTAGCCGCGCTCGCGCAGCGCCTCCGCGAGGTCGACCGCCGCCGGGGCGACGACGACGTTCTCCCCGTCGGACACGGCGTTGAGCCCCAGGCCGGCGGCGTCGCGGGACGTCGCCAGCAGCGCGTCGGGGAACCGCCGCTCGAGCTCTGCGCGCGAGGCGTCGGAGAAGGCCGGCGGGTAGTAGGCGACCTGCGGGTCGGCGGGGTCGCTCGAGAGCACGGTCAGCGCGGTGTCGAGGTGGTAGAAGCTCGGGTCGACGAGCTCCATGGGCACGACCTCGATGCCGAGGACGCGGGCCGCCTCGTCGTGCGCCGCGCGGTCGGTGCGGAAGCCGGTGCCGGCCAGCAGCACGTCCCCGACGACGAGCATGTCGCCCTCGCCCTCGTTGACCTCCTCCGCGGTGTGCGTGACGAAGCCGGCGTCGGCGAACCACTTCTCGTACGCGGGACCCTCGGGGCCGCGCTGCGGGTAGCGGAACCGCGCCGAGTACACGACGCCCCCGTAGACGGTCGCGCCGTTGGCCGCGTAGACCATGTCGGGCAGGCCCTCGAGCGGCTCGATCGTCTCCACGGCGTGGCCGAGCTCGAGGTACACGTCCCGCAGCCGCCGCCACTGGTCGACGGCCCGCTGGGTGTCGGTCGCCCGGGTCGGGTCCATCCACGGGTTGATCTCGTAGGAGACGGTGTAGTGGGTCGGCTCGCACATGAGGTACCGGCGGGGGGTGGCGCCGGGCGCGCTGCGGGGCATGGGGCTCCTCGGTCGGGGGGTGGCCCCACGGTACGACGGGCGTCAGCGTCCGCGCGGAAGGCCGCGGTGCCCGACGAGCCACGTCTCCGCGCGGGCCAGCGCGAACCGCAGCATCGCGTCCAGCGCGGGCCGCAGCAGCGGACCCGTCACCGCCGGCGGCAGCGGACCGGCGAGCCAGACCTGCTCCGTCCACGTCGCCCGGCAGCGCTCCTGGCCGTCGATCGTCGCGGCGGGCACGACCTCGATGTCGGCCGTGCCGAGCAGGATCGGCCCCAGCTTCGTGAAGCTCGCGCGCCCGCCGGACCCGTCCGTCGGCGGGTCCCACGCGTCGATCCGCATGGTGTCCACCAGGCCCCAGCCGCGGGAGGCCCCGGGCCCGGAGACGGCGCGGATCTGCCCGCCCAGCCCGGGCTCGTCGCCCGTGACGACCGTCAGCGGGATGAGCCGGTCGTGGTGGCGGCCGTCGGCCAGCAGCTCCCAGGCGTCCGCCACGGGGACGGGCAGGAACCGGCTCCGGCGCACGGGGGCGGGCAGGGGCGTCGTGGGCTCGTCGGGCACGCGCCGAGCCTAGGCACGGCGCCCTGGCCCGGCGACCGGGACGAGCACCCGGACGGACGCCGCGGACGGACGTGCGCGAGGGCTCGTCGGCTGGGTTAGCGTCGCCGCCATGTCGACGACGATGGAGAGCAGGACGCTGGGCCGGACCGGACGGTCGGTCGGCGTGGTGGGGCTGGGCTGCTGGCAGCTCGGCGCGGACTGGGGCGAGGTGACGGAGGAGACCGCGCACGGGGTGCTCGCGGCGGCGGTCGACGCCGGCGTGACGTTCCTCGACACGGCGGACGTGTACGGCGACGGGCGCTCGGAGCGGCTCGTCGGCGCGTTCGTCGCGGAGCGGGCCCGCGAGCGCGGCGGGGACGCCGGGCTCACGGTGGCGACGAAGATGGGCCGGCGTGCGGACCCGCACGTGGCGGAGGCCTACACGCTCGACGCCTTCCGTGCGTGGACGGACCGGTCGCGGGAGAACCTCGGCGTGGACACCCTCGACCTCGTGCAGCTGCACTGCCCGCCGACGGCCGTGCTGAGCACCGACGCCGTGTACGACGCGCTGGACACCCTCGTCGAGGAGGGGCGCACCGCCGCCTACGGCGTCTCGGTGGAGACCGTCGACGAGGCGATGGCGGCCATCGCCCGCCCGCACGTGGCCTCCGTGCAGATCATCCTCAACGTGTTCCGGCGCAAGCCGCTGGAGCAGGTGCTGCCGGCGGCGGCGGAGGCGGGCGTGGGCATCATCGCGCGCGTGCCCCTGGCCAGCGGCCTCCTGTCGGGCAAGTACGACGAGACGACGACCTTCGCGGCGGACGACCACCGCACCTACAACCGCCGCGGCGAGGCCTTCGACGTGGGTGAGACGTTCTCGGGCGTGCCGTTCGAGGTCGGCGTGGAGGCGGCGCGGGAGGTCGCGTCGCTGACGCCGGCGGGCGCGACCACGGCGGCGCTCGCGCTGCGCTGGATCGTCGACCAGCCGGGCGTGAGCACGGTCATCCCCGGCGCCCGCACCCCGGACCAGGCCCGGGCCAACGCGGCCGCGGCCGCCCTGGCGCCGCTGGACGCCGCGACGCTCGACGCGCTCCGCGACGTCTACGACCGCAGCATCCGGGAGCACGTGCACGACCGCTGGTGACGGCCCGGCGGCGCCCGGGCGGGGGCGACCCCGCCCGGGCGCCGCGTCGGTCAGCGGCCGTCGCGGTCCCGCAGCCGCGAGAGCAGCCCGCGCACGCCGCCGTCCCGCTCGTCCGACGGAGGCGTCGCGAGCGGTGAGGGTCGCTGCACGGGCGTCGCGTCGTCGGCGCCGCCGCCCAGCCGGCGCGCGGTGGAGGTGGGCACCACCTCCAGCACCGTCGGGAAGCGGGCCGGCGGCGGGCCGAAGGCGGCGCGTGCCCCCTCGACGACCGTCCTCCCCAGGGCTCGGGCCCCGGCGACACCGACCGCCGCGCCCACGCCGAACGGCACGAGCCGCCCCAGCACGAGCCCGCCCTGCTTGGCCGCCTGGCGCTTGATCAGCCGCTTCGCGAGTCGCGTGTTGACGTTGCGGACCGTGGACGCCGGCATGCGGGTGAGGAGCTGCCGGGCGGCCTTGGCCCCGCCGACGCCGAGCGCGTCCCCGACGGTGCTCGCGCCCTCCTCGCCCAGGACGGTCGTGAGCAGCAGCGCGCGCCGGCGGTCCTTGTCCTCGACGCCGATGCCGTGCACGCTCGCGACCGCGAGGCTGAAGGCGGCCGACGCGGCGAGGAACGTCCCCACGTCACCCACGGTCAGCGCCATGGCGGTGCCCGTGCCGACGCCTGGCACCGCGGCGGCGGCGCCGACGGCACCGCCCGCGCCCTGCACGAGGAGCAGGTACTCCTTCTCCAGCAGCTCGACGACGCGCGCCGGGTCCGCCTCGGGGTTGCGCCGTCGCAGCGCCGCCACGTGCGCGTCGATCCGGGCCGAGGGGATCTCGACGGCCTTGTCCAGCGCCTGGTCCAGCAAGCTCATGCCGCGATCGTCGCACGCGGGCCCGACGCCCGCCGGGGCGGGCGCCGCCGTCGCGACCGAGCGCTCGGAGGTGCGGACGAGCCCTCGGGCGTGCTGGCGGCGCTCAGGAGTGCGGCGGGACCGCGTCGACGACCTCGAGGTCGACGCGCGCGCCCTGGTCGAGCGTGCGCCCGACCGTGCAGTGCTCGTCGATCGACCGCTGGACCACCTGCAGGAGGCGGGCCCGGGCGGCCTCGTCGAGCCCGGACAGGTCCACGACGAGCCGTTCGGACAGGGCCGGGTAGCGGTCCTCGGCCTCGTCCGTCGGGCCGGAGACGCGGATGGTGACGTCGACGTCGTCGCCCAGGCGGCGGGAGAGCGCGAAGTCCGACGCGAGCCCGGAGCACGAGGCGAGGGCGATCTTCATGAGCTCGCCCGGGGAGAAGGCCCCGGGGGTGCCGACCGACGCGATGGAGACCTCCGCGCCGCGGCTGTTGCGGCCGGTGTAGGCGCGGGTCCCGGTGCGCTCGACCCACAGGGCGGTGCTCTCGGCGTTGCCCGGGTCGCGCGTGAGGTCTTGCACGTCCACGTCCTGCACGTCCACGTCCTGCACGTCCACGTCCTGCACGTCCACGTCCTGCACGTCCACGTCCTGCCCGTCCTGGTCCTGCACGTCCTGCGTCGCGGCGTCCTGGCTCATGCCGGCCATCGTCCCACCACGCGGGGCGGCGGGGGAGAGGTGCCCGCGACGAGGTGCCCGGGGTGCGGGTCCCGGCACGCGCGCCCATGCTGGACGGGCAGGCGTGCAGACCTCGCGCCCCGCCGTCCGAGCACCCGCCCGAGCACCTGCCCGAGCACCCCCACCGAGCACCGGAGGTCGCCCCGTGCCGTCCCCCCGCAGGTCCAGCCCCTCGACCGGCGGTCGGTGGGCGCCCGCGCTCGTCGGCCTCGTCGGCGTCGGCGGCGCCGCCGTCGCGACAGCCCGTGCCGTGCGGTCCGCGCGCCCCTCGCCGCGGCCCGACCGCTGGCACGCCGTGACGGTCGACCGCCCGCTGGAGGAGGTCGCCGCGGCGCTCTCCCTGTCCGGCGGCACGTCCGGGCGGCCGAGCGGCACGCTGGGCGCGCCGCTCGTCGAGCTGGGCGACGAGGTGCGGGTCGACCTGCGCGAGGCCACCGGGGACCACGGCACCGAGCTGCGGGCGCGGGCGGCGGGGCAGGCCGGCGGCGGACCGGCTCTCGAGGGCCGCATCCGGGCCGCGCTGCGCCGCACGCGGTCGCTGCTGGAGACCGGCGAGGTCGCCCAGCCCGACGACCTCGGCACGACCCGGCGCACGCTGACGTCGCTGCCGCTGGAGCTGGCGATCCGGCACGGACGGGAGGCGGGGCGGCTGTGAGGGCGCTGACGTGGCAGGGCGTGAACGAGCTGTCGGTGGAGACGGTGCCCGACCCGGGCATCGAGAGCCCGACGGACGTCGTGGTCCGGGTGGTGCGCACGGTGAGCTGCGGCTCCGACCTGCACCTGCTCGGCGGGTACATCCCCTTCATGCGGGCCGGTGACGTCATCGGGCACGAGTTCGTCGGGGAGGTCGTCGAGGTCGGGGCCGACGTGCGACGGCACCGGGTCGGCGACCGCGTGGTGGTGTCCTCCTTCATCGCCTGCGGGCGGTGCTGGCACTGCCGCCACGAGGAGTTCTCCCTCTGCGACAACACGAACACGAACCCCGACATCACCGAGGCGCTGTGGGGCTTCGCACCGGGGGGCTGCTTCGGCTACTCGCACGCGATGGGTGGCAACGCCGGCAGCCACGCGGAGTACGTGCGCGTGCCGATGGCGGACGTCGGCGCATTCCGCATCCCCGACGGCGTCTCCTACGAGCGCGCGCTGTTCGCGTCCGACACGTGCTCCACCGCGTGGACCGGGGTCGACCTCGGCGGCGTCCGGCCCGGGGACACGGTGGCCGTGTGGGGCGCCGGTGGCGTCGGGCAGATGGCCGCCCGCATCGCGCAGCTGCAGGGCGCCGAGCGGGTGCTCGTCATCGACCGCGTCCCCGAGCGGCTCGAGCAGGTGCGCACGCAGGTCGGTGCCGAGGCCATCGACTACAGCACCCAGCACGTGGGGTCCGAGCTGCTGGAGGCCACCGGCGGGCGCGGCCCCGACGTGTGCATCGAGGCGGTCGGCATGGAGGCGCACGCGCCCGGCCCGGACTACCTCTACGACCAGGTCAAGCAGCAGCTCCGGCTCCAGACCGACCGGCCCACCGCCCTGCGCGAGGCCATCTACCAGTGCCGCAAGGGCGGGACGGTGTTCGTGCTGGGCGTCTTCGCGGCGCTCGCGGACAAGTTCCCGGTCGGCGCGATGATGAACAAGGGTCTGACCGTCCGCGGCGCCCAGATGCACGGCCCGCGCTACATCCCGCGGGTGCTGGAGCACATGGAGCGTGGGGACCTGGTCCCCGACCACCTCGCCACCCACGTCATGCCCCTCGAGGACGCCCCCGAGGGCTACCGCCTGTTCAAGGACAAGCAGGACGGCTGCGTCCGGGCGGTCTTCACGCCCTGACGGGCGCGCCCCGAGATGCCCGCCGCGACGAGCCGCCCGGCCCGTCCCACCACCCGCACGACGAGGAGGACAGCGTGACCGACGACATCGGCACCGACGCCAGCACCGACGCCAGCACCCCGACCGTCACCACCGGGCAGGACCTGCCGATCCCCGACTACGACCACCTGCCGGTCGGCAGCCTCGGCCACCGCATCCGGTCGCTCGAGGCCGACGAGCTCGCGGTCCTCGTCGCCTACGAGCAGGAGCACGGCGCGCGCGTGCCCGTCCTGGCGGTCCTCGACGCCCGTCTCCAGGAGCTCGCCGACGGCGCGGAGCCGTCCGCCGGGGACGCCGCGGGCCTCGCCCCCGAGCAGGCACCGCCGCCCTCCGGCGGCAGCCCGGCGTCGCCGGCGACCGTCGGCCCGCCGCAGAACCCGCCGTCCCACGGCGACCCGACGAACCCGTCCCAGCCGCGGGGCTGACCTCGGCGCCGACCCTGCACCGACGCACGACGACGGCCGGTGCGCCCACGAGGAGCGGCGCACCGGCCGCTGGGCTACACAAGGACGCATGACCGACGGCGTCCAGACCGAGCGCGAGCGCACCTACGACGTGGGCCACGGGGGTGACCTGCCCGACCTGGCCGCGCTCGCGGCGGAGGCGGTCCCGGACCTGCCGGAGCGGCTGCGCGAGGTCGTGACGGGGGCGCGGGTCGAGACGGACCGGTACGCCCTGCGCACGGTCTACCTCGACACGGAGGACCTGCGACTGGCGACGGCGGGCATCACGCTGCGCCGGCGCGAGGGGGGCGCCGACGACGGCTGGCACGTGAAGCTGCCGGCGAGCACGGGCGCGAGCAGGGACTCGAGCTCCCGCGGCGGCGGCGACGGGAACGAGCAGACCCGCACCGAGGTGCACCGCCCGCTCACCGACGACGAGGACCCGCCGGCGGAGCTCCTGCGCCTCGTGCGGGCCCGCACCGGCACCGCGCCCGTCCGGCCCGTCGTGCGCCTGGCCGTCGACCGGCACGTGCGGCGGCTGGTCGCCGCCGACGGCACCGTCCTCGTCGAGCTCGCCGACGACCGCGTCGCGGCCGTGCGCGGCGGTGCCGAGCCGGGCGACGCCGACGAGCCGCGCGCCTGGCGGGAGGCCGAGCTGGAGCTCGTCGACGGCGACCCCGCGCTCGCGGACGCCCTCGACGTGCGCCTGCGGGCGGCCGGGCTGCTGCCCGCGGCGCAGCCGAGCAAGCTCGCGCGCGCACTCGACCTGCGGCCGTTGCGGCGGCGCGCGGACGGCGGGCCCGGGCAGCGCCGCGACGGCGTGGAGCGGGACCGGCCCCGTCGCCTGCGCCGGCGGTCCCCGGCCGGCGACGTCCTCGTCGCCCACCTGGCGGAGCAGCTCGAGACGTTGCGGGGCCACGACCCCTACGTCCGCCTGGGCGCGCCCGGTGCCGTCCACGACGCCCGGGTCGCCGTGCGGCGCCTGAGGTCCGCGCTCAGGACGCACCGCCGCCTGCTGCGCGACGACGCCGTCGCGGGGCTGCAGGACGAGCTGGCGTGGCTCGGCGACGCGCTGGGCGGTGCGCGGGACGCCGAGGTGCTGCGCGAGCGGTTCGGCCGTGTCGAGCCGGACGCGTCCGGCGGCGGCCAGGACGCCGACGCGCCCGCGCTGGCCGCCCTCGACGCGGCCCTGGCGCAGGAGACCGCCGACGCCCGCGCGGCACTGGCGGAGGCGTTGGACGACGACCGGTACCGCGCGCTGCTGGACCGCCTCGACGCCCTCGTGGCCGAGCCGCCGTTGCGGGGCCGGGCCCGGCGCCGGGCGGACCGCGCCCTGCCGCCGCTGGTGGAGGCCGAGATCGGGAGGACGATGGCCCGCCTCGACCGCGCTCGCAGGGCCGCCCCCGGGGACGCCCGCGACGACGCGCTGCACGCCGCCCGCCGCGCCGCCAAGCGCCTGCGGTACGCGGCCGAGGCGGGTGCGCCGGCGCTCGGTGCGCCGGGACGCCGCGTCGCCCGGCGGGCTCACGCGCTGCAGCGGGTCCTCGGCGACCAGCACGACGCCGTCGTCGCCCGGCAGCGCCTCGCTGCCCTGGCCTCCCGGTCGCGGACGCCGCGCGGCACCGCGTTCGCGCTGGGCCGGCTGCACGCGGAGGAGGGCCACCGGGCCGCGGCGGCGGAGGCCGCGGTCGAGCCGGCCCGCCGCGCGCTGCGCCGGCTGCGCGGCACGATGGGCTGAGCGACGGGCTCGGGGCCTCCGCCGGGACGGGGGTCCCCCGCGTCGGGGAGGATGGGGCCATGACGAGCGCACCGGAGGCACCCTCCGCAGAGGTGCGCCCGCAGCAGGGCCGCGCGGCCACCGCCGTGGCGCTCGGCGTGCTCGGGGTGGTCGTCGCCCTCTTCGCGGTGCACGCGCTGACGACGGTCGAGCTGCCGCAGGCGCTCGAGGACGTGCTGTACCTCGGTGCCTGGTACCTGTCGGCCGCGCTCGTCCTGCACCGGGCGGTCGTCGACCCGCCGGACCGCGTCTCCTGGCTCTGCCTCGGGGCCGGCCTCGCCGCCTACGGAACGGGCGGGTTCGTCGTCACGGTCCTGGGCGCCTGGTCGTCGACGTTGCCGCAGGTGGCGGGCGTGCCGCTGACGGAGCCCCTCTTCCTCGCCTTCTACGTGCTGGCGTACGTCGCGCTGCTGCGGCACCTGCGCCGGCTCTTCAGCGGCGCGTCGCGCAGCTTCCTGTTCGACAGCGGCATCGCCACCCTGACCGCGGTCGCCCTCGTGCTCGGCTTCGTGCAGCACGTCCTGGACGGGGTCGATCTGCCCCCGCTGCTGGCCCTCTACCCGGTGCTCGACCTCGTGCTCGTCGCGCTCGTGCTCGTCGCGCTGGGGCTGCGCGGGTGGCGGCCGACGCCGTCGTGGGCGCTCATCGGCGCCGGGATGGCGGCGTTCGTGGTGGCGGACCTCGCGTACCTCGTCACCTCCGCGCAGGAGACCTTCGAGCGCGGGGCATGGGTCGACCTGTGCTGGGTGCTCGCCGCCGCGCTCATCGCGACCGGCTGCGCCACGGCCCCCTCGCGCGAGCCGCGCGGCCTGCCGGGGCGCACCTGGGGCGTCGCGGTCCCGCTGGCCGCGACGACGGTGTGCCTCGTCCTCATCGCCGCGACGTCCTGGGAGGAGTCCTTCGTCGTCGTCCTCTGCGCCTCCACGGCCATCGTGCTGGGCATGCTCCGCACCATCGGGCTGGCGGTGCAGGCGCAGGCCCTGGCCGAGAGCCGCGCGCAGGCCCGCACGGACGAGCTGACGGAACTGCCGAACCGGCGCGCCTTCATCGAGGCGGTCGAGGAGGCGCGCACCCGCGGCCCCGTCGCGCTGGTGCTCATCGACCTCGACCGGTTCAAGGACGTCAACGACTCGCTCGGGCACCCCGCGGGGGACCGGCTGCTGACGGCCGTCGGCCGCCGGTTCCAGCGCGTCCTGCGCACGGGTGACCTGCTCGCGCGGCTCGGGGGCGACGAGTACGCCGTCGCCTGCGTGGGCGCCGACGAGCACGTCGCCGCCGACGTGGTCCGGCGCCTGCGGGGACGCCTGGAGGAGCCGGTCCGGCTCGACGACGAGGTGCAGGTGCACGTCGGCGCCAGCTTCGGCATCGCGGTCACCGACGGCGAGCACGACGTGCACGAGCTGCTGCGGCGGGCGGACGTCGCGCTGTACGACTCGAAGGACTCCTCCGCCACGGTCACCTACGACGCCGCCACCCACCACCAGGCGATGGACCGGCTGGGCCTCGTCGAGGCGCTGCGCCGCGGCATCGGCGCGGGCGAGCTCGTCGTCGCCTACCAGCCGCAGGTGACGCTGGCCGGGCCGCCGCGGGCGCTGGGCATGGAGGCCCTCGTGCGGTGGCGGCACCCCGAGCGCGGGCTGCTGCAGCCCGGGGACTTCCTCGCGGTGGCCGAGCGCGCCGGCCTCATGCCGGCCCTCACCGAGGAGGTGCTCGAGCAGGCGGTCGCCGCGTGCGCGCGGTGGCGCGCGGACGGCCACGACCTCGACGTCGCGGTGAACCTCGCGCCGGCTTCCCTGCTGGACCCGGACCTCACGTCGCGGCTGTGCGCCCTCGTCGAGCGGCACGGCCTGCCGCCGGAAGCCGTCGTGCTGGAGCTGACCGAGGACGCGCTGCTCCGCGACCAGGCGAAGGCGACCCGCACCCTGGCCGGCTTGCGCGAGGAAGGCTTCGGCACGAGCATCGACGACTTCGGGCGCGGCTGGTCCTCCCTGTCGTACCTGGCCGGCCTCCCGCTCGACGAGGTGAAGGTGGACCGCAGCTTCCTCCAGCAGATCGACGACCCGCGCGTGCAGGCCATCGTGCGGGCCGTGCGGCAGCTCACCTTCGACCTGGGCCTGCGGCTCATCGCGGAGGGCGTCGAGCGCGAGGACCAGGCGGAGTGGGCCCGGTGGGCCGGCATCGACCGCGCCCAGGGCTTCCTCTACGCGCGTCCGCTGCTCGACGAGGACGCCGCCGCCTGGCTGGCCGCCACGCGCGTGGGGACGCCGTCGTGAGCGCCGGCGCCACCGACGGCGGAGGGCCGGGGACGCCGCCGCCCCTCGGGCCGCTGCGGCCGCGACCGGTCCTCCGCACGGACCGCCTCGACCTCGAGCCCCTCGGGCCGGAGCACCTGACCGGGACGTGGGAGCTGCTCGAGGACGTGCCGAGCCGACGCCTGACGGGCACGACGGCGACGTTCACGCACGATCAGGTGCAGCGGTGGCTCGCGGGCCTGGACGCCGCCGACGACCGGCTCGACTGGGCCGTGGTCACGCGCGCGGACGGGCGGCACGTGGGGGAGGTCGTGCTCAACGACCTCGACGCGCACAACCGGTCGATGAGCCTGCGCATCGGGCTCGTCGACGCCGCGACGGGCCACGGCTACGGGCCGGAGGCCATCCGCGCGGTGCTCGACCACGCCTTCGAGGTGGTGCTGCTGCACCGCGTGGAGCTCGAGGTCTACGCGTTCAACCCGCGGGCGCAGCGAACGTACGAGCGCTGCGGGTTCGTCGTCGAGGGGCGCCGGCGTGACGCGCTGTGGTGGGACGCGGAGTGGACGGACGCGCTGCTCATGTCGGTGCTGGCGACGGACCGGGGGCGGTAGGGGGTCGTCCGGGCGGACGCTACGGCCGTCGGACGGGCACCGGCGTGCACACGGTCGGGTGATCCTTGCGATCCGGTGAAGGGAGTGCGGTCTTCTGCCGCTCGTCGCGTGGCCTTAGCATGACCACGTCCTTCCAGCATCCGGAGGTGTGCCGTGCTCCTCGACCCGGTCGTCGGTGTCTCCCCCGACGTGCTCCCGGCCCACCTCCCGACACCGGTCAAGCCTCCGGGCGTCGCGTCGTCGAGCGTGCGCGTCGACGACGCGGCGTCGGTGTCCGCCGAGATGACCCGTGCGGTCCGCCGCCGTCCGCTCCTGTCACCGGGGCGGGCCGTCCGCGTGCGGACGGCGTCCGGGGACGCGGCAGGACTCGTGACGACCCGCGTCGACCGACTGCCGGAGGTCGTCTACTACGTCCTGCTGGAGGGCGGCGAGGAGCTCCGCGTCATCGCCGACCAGGTCCGACCGACCCGGTCCGCGGCGGGAAGCGCCCGCTGAGCCTGCTGCGGGTGCCGGCTCGTGTGCCGGCTCGCATGCCCGGTCCCGTCAGCCGTCCGTGCCGACGACGTCGATGACGACGCGCGCCGGGTCCTCCAGCCGGAACACCCGGAACGGCCGCTGCTCGTCGAGGCCGATCCACACCTGGGCCTGGCCCTCGAACACGCCGTCGTAGACGACCTCCTCGACCACCTCGGTGCCCTCCGGGTCCGTGCGCGGGGCGGCGGTGACGTCGGTGACACCGTCGCCGGGGTAGGCGAGGCCCGTGACGGTCACCCACAGCACGGCGTCGCCGTCGACCTCGACCGGGTCGCCCGAGCCCTCCTGCGCCGGACCCGTCGTCCGGTACTGCGCGTCCCAGCCCGGCTGCCCGGTGCCCTCGAGGTCCAGCACGACCCGCTCGTACCCCTCGCCGAGCCCGACCCGGATGCCGGTCAGGCCGAGCCGCGCGTCACCGCCGGCCTCTTGCAGGTCGGGGGCGAGGTCCGCGGGGAAGGGCTGGTCGTCGGTGGGGTCGTCGGCGGGCAGCGGGCTGGCGGTCGGCTCGACGCCGTCGTCGTCCCCGCCGGCGGTCGGGGAGGTGCTGGGGGACGCGCTGCTCGGGGGCGCGCTGCTCGCGGTCGCGGTCGGCGTGCCGTCCGCGGGGCCGGAGCCGCTGCTCCCCGAGGGGCCGGCCGTCGAGCCACCTGAGGCGCACGCCGCGAGGGCGAGCGCGGTCGCGGCCCCGAGGGCCAGCAGGGACGGGGCTCGCCGGGTGCGCACGCTGGTCCTCCGATCACGGGCGGCGGGCCCGCCCGCGCCCACGGTCTCGCGCGCGCGGTACGACGACAACAGGGCACGCCGCCGCACCACCCGACCGGCCCATGGGCGGCCACCGGCGCCGCGGACCTGGCGCGCGGACGCGGTCGTGCAGCAGCATCGGGCGCGTGAGCGACGCGACGACGTTCGACCCCTGGCCGGCGCTGCCGGTGGCCGCCTGGCAGGACACCCGGGACACGCTGCACCTGTGGACGCAGGTCGTCGGGAAGGTGCGGATGGCGCTCTCACCGGCGGTCAACCACTGGTGGCACGTGCCGCTGTACGTGGACGCCCGGGGGCTCACCACTTCGCTCATGCCGACGGGCGGCGCCGGCGTGGAGATCGTCCTGGACCTCACCGCGCACGAGCTGCTCGTGCTCACCACGCGCGGCGAGCGACGGCGGATGGCGCTCGAGCCGCGCAGCGTCGCCGACTTCACCGCCGAGCTGCTGTCCCACCTGCGCGAGCTCGGCGTGGACGCGCCGATCCACCCCGTGCCGGTCGAGGTGGAGGTGGCGATCCCCTTCGCGGAGGACACCAAGCACGCGAGCTACGACGCCGAGGCGGTGCACCGGTTCTGGACCTCGCTGGTCAGCGCGCACCGGGTGCTCAGCACGTTCCGCGGCGCCTTCCGCGGCAAGGCGAGCCCGGTCCACTTCTTCTGGGGCGCGTTCGACCTGGCGGTCACCCGCTTCTCCGGCCGGGGCGCACCGCCGCACCCCGGCGGCGTCCCGCACTGCCCCGACCACGTGATGCTCGAGGCCTACAGCGACGAGGTGTCGAGCTGCGGCTACTGGCCCGGCGGCGCCGACGAGGGCGCGTTCTACGCCTACGCCTACCCCGAGCCGGACGGCTACCGGACGAGCGCGGTCGTGCCGGCGCAGGCGCGGTTCGACGCGGGCCTCGGCGAGTTCGTCCTGCCCTACGCCGACGTCCGCCGCGCCGACGACCCGGACGCGTACCTGCTGTCGTTCCTCGAGGCCACCCACACCGCCGCGGCCCGCACGGGCGCCTGGCCGGGGGCATCGTGACGGTCGAGCCGCAGTGGCGGTCGGCGACGTACGAGGCGGACGACGTCGTGCGGGTGCCGGGTGCGGACCGGGTGAGCGGCCGCGCCGCGAACGTCCTCTCGGCCGTGCTGGTCGTCCTGGCCGTGCTCCTCGTGGTCCCGAGCGGCGTGATGGGCGGCGCGTCGACCGTCCTGCTGGTCCCCGCGGCCGTCGCGCTGGCCGTCGTCTGGGCGCTGCGCACGGCGTCGACCGCGCTGCGCCAGGCGGACCAGCACCTCGCCCGCCGCTGGTCGGTCACGGTCCCGGCCGTCCTGCCGGCGGCTGCGGTCGCGGTCGTCGCAGGTCTGGTGGCGGTGGCGGCCCTGCTGCTGCCGGATCCTCCGGCGCGTGCGGCCGCCGGTCCGCTCGCGCTCGTCGCTGCGGGCGCGGCCGGAATGGCGTACGGCAACGGGGTCGCGCGGAGGCACCTGCGCCCGCGGCCGGGAGCACGGCCGGTGCCCTGGCGGGGGTACGTCGGGGAGGCGTCACGGTGGTCCGAGGACCCCGAGCGGCCGCCTGGCTGATCAGCGGTCGACGGCGACCTGGGTCGGCACCTGACCGCCAACCGGCTCCGCCGTGCCCGGGCCGGTGGTGGCCGTGCTGCCGACGGCGGTGAGGGCCAGGACCGCGGCGGCGGCGACCGACATGACGCGCAGGAGGCGGCGGTCCGTCGCGGCGTAGGAGGTGGTGGTCAGGGGCACGGCGTGGGCTCCGGTGGACATGGCACGACGCTAGGGAGCCGGACCCCTGCCCCGCGTCGGCACGGGGACGGAACGCGTTGTGCGCCGTCTGCGACCGTGGGGGGACGGGGGCGTCCGCCCGCTCCGCCCGGCGGCTCAGCGGGCGCCGACGAGCAGGGGCGAGCGCGTCAGGAACGCGCCGGTGGCGGCGGCGTCCATGGGCCGGGCCAGCAGGAACCCCTGCCCGAGCCCGCAGCCGATGTCCCGCAGCGCGTGGTGCTGCGCGGTCGTCTCGATGCCCTCGGCGACCATGGGCAGGCCGAGCTCGTGCGCCATGGCCGCGACGGCCCGCACGATCCCGGCCGCCCGGGCGTCGGTGGCGATGTCCACGGTGAAGGCCCGGTCGAGCTTGAGGACGTCCACGGGCATGACGCGCAGCGCGGCGATGGAGGACTGCCCGGTGCCGAAGTCGTCCATGGCGACCCGCACGCCGCGACGGCGCAGCTCGTCGAGCACGGGCAGCACGTCGGCGCGCACGAGCGTGCTCTCCGTGACCTCGAGGAGGAGCTGTGTCCGGCCGCGCCGCCCCGACGGCACGGCGGCGAGGATCTTGCCGCCGGTCAGCTGGTGGGCCGACACGTTGACCCCGACGCTGACGTCCCGCCCCTCCGCCACGGCCCACACCTCGGCGTCGCGCAGCGCCGCGGTCAGCACGAACGCGCCGATCTCGTCGATGAGCCCCGACCGCTCCGCCAGCGGGACGAAGGTCGCCGGGCTGATGCGGCCGTGCACGGGGTGCTCCCACCGGCACAGGGCCTCGACGCCGTCGACGCGGCCCGTCGTCAGGTCCACCACCGGCTGGTACTCGACGACGACCTCGCCCCGCCCCACCGCGCCGTGCAGGTCCTGCGTCAGCGAGGCCTCGGCGACCTGGGCGGCGAGCATCGCCGGCGCGAAGACGACGCGTGTCCCGCGTCCCGCCGCCTTGGCCTCGTACATCGCGACGTCGGCCTCCCGCAGCAGGGTCTCCCCGCCGGTGGCCGGCACGTCGCCCGCGCACGGGACGGCCAGCGTGATGCCGATGCTCGCGCCCACGTGCACGCGCTGACCGGCGACCTCGACGGGCTGCGCGAAGGCGGCCAGGACGCGGTCGGCGACGAAGCACGCGCCGCCCTCGTCGCCGGGCAGCAGGAGGATGCCGAACTCGTCCCCGCCGAGCCGCGCCACGACGTCGCCGGCGCGGACCTCCGCCCGCAGCCGGGCCGCCACGGCGACGAGCAGCTCGTCGCCGGCGCGGTGCCCGAGCGTGTCGTTCACCTGCTTGAAGCCGTCCAGGTCGCAGAGCAGCACGGCGATCGACGCGGGCGCGGCCGCGGTCCGGCGCTCCCCGGCACCGGAGGGAGTGGCGGTCGGGGCCCCGCTCGGCGACGAGGCTGCCGGCACCGGTGGCACCGCCGGGCCCAGCGACTCCCGCAGCCGGTCGTGGAACAGGGTGCGGCTGGGCAGGCCGGTGAGGGCGTCGTGCGTCGCCTGGTGGAGCAGCCGGTGCCGGTGCCGCTCGAGCTCGGCGACCGCCATCTCGTGCCGCCGGCTCTTGAGCAGGATGACGACCGTGAGCGCGACGAGCACGGTCCCGACGTCGAGGGCCGCGACCAGCGCCTCCCCCGTCGGCAGCAGGGCCAGCGACACCGCGAGGTCCAGCGCGACCGCGACCGCGGTGACCAGCGCCGCCGCGCCGACCCGCAGCTGGGCGGCGGCGTAGAGCACCGGCAGGCAGAAGAACACCTGGCCCGTGATCCCCGCGTCGTGCGTGGCCAGGTCGGTGGCGGCGATGGCGACGAGCCCGACGAGCGGACCGAGCACCAGCGCCCGTGTCGACCGGCGCGCCCGCGCGGTCAGCAGGAACAGGCCCGTGGCCAGCAGCAGCACCGGCACCAGCACGACGACGGCGGTTCGCCACGCGCCGCCGTGCGGCGGGTCGAGCAGCGAGAGCACCGTGGCGATGACCGAGCCGGTGAGGAACAGCACCGCGGCGGTCGGCAGCGCGGCCTCGGGGTGCCGAGGCTCGACGAGGCTGCCGATGCGCATAGCACGCCCATCGGGCTGCCCCCGACGCCGGTGACCGCACCGGCCGTCCCGTCACTCGTCCGCCCGGGCGGAACGGGCGCCGTCACCGGTTCGCGGGACGGCGTCCGCCCCGACGGACCTGCACGGGAGCCCCGCTCTCGTGGTGACCCCGGTCCTCAGGACGCGGGCAGCAGGTCGCGGGCGTCCCGGCCGGTACGGCCCCGGGCCACCAGCCGCAGACCCAGCGCCACGACGGGGGCCTGCAGGAGCACGCTGACCAGCGCGAAGAACGGCAGGCCGAACGCCAGCGCCGGTGCCACGACGCCGAGCACCGCCACCGGGACGGTCCACCACCCGAGCACCCCGGCCCGCGCGAGGCCGGCCAGCAGCAGGACCGGACCCAGCAGCCCCAGCACCTTGGCCGGCAGGGACCAGAGCACCGCCACGAGCGGTTCCCCGGTCGCCGCGCGGAACACCTCGACGGCGGCGTCCGTGCCGACCACCTCCACCGCGGCCATGCCGAACCAGTCCGAGAGCAGCAGCCCCGACATCGACACGGCGCCGACAGCCCCCAGCACGGCGCCCCACGCGACGAGAGCCCTGCCGCGCCTGCGCCGCACCAGCAGCATCGAGGCCACCAGCCCGAACGCCAGGAGCGTCCAGGACCAGTGGTAGGCGAGTGCGGAGACGGCGCTGAGCGTCGTGTCGCGTGCCAGCGACGCGAGGTAGCCGGCGTCGTCCGGTGCGGTCTGCTCCGGCGAGGTGAGGTTGCCGACCCACATGAGGGCGGCCGAGGCGAGGAGCGCGACCCCGCCCCCGACCAGTCCGAGGCGCCGCAGGTCGGCGGCCTCGTGGGTGGCCTCGCGGGTGGTCTCGGGGGCGGGCTCGTGCACCGAGCCGTCCACCGGCTGGTGCCTCGTGCGGGGACCGGTGGTGGCGGCGTCGGTGCCGGGGGTGGTGGTGCTCATGGCGGACCTCCTGGTCGAGATGGCGGGCGTCGCACCGGGCGGCGCGACAGGCGAGGACGCTAGGGACGCGGGCACCGCCGCCACGTCCCCGTGCCGGCTCGTCCGGGTCCGATCTGCGGTGGACCCGGAGGGCCCCAGGGTCATCTCCGGATCGGACGCCGGGCAGGGCAGCCCGTCGGTACGGTCGGCGCTGTGCTCGTCGGGAGCACGACGAGCACGGGCACGGCCCGGACGGACGCAGCGGGACGAGCACGGAGGGAGGGACGCGATGCGCGCCAGGTGGACACGCCCGACGCGGTGGCTGACCGCGACGGCGGCGGCCGTGCTGCTCGCCGGTGCGGGCGTCCTGGAGGTCCTCTCCGAGCCGAGCACGGGCGACGTGCGCACGCCGGCGCTGGCGTGGGCCGTGCTGGCCGGCGCGGCGGTGCTCCTCGCGCCGCTGCAGCCGCTGCTCGCGCTCGTCGTCGCGGTCGCGGCGGCCGTGCTGAACCTGTCGCTCGGCCTGCACGCGGCGGGGGGAGCCCACCTCGTCGTCATGCTCGTGCTGCTCGCGTGGACCGGCGCGGCGGTGCGGCCCCGGCGGTCCGCCGCAGCGCTCGCGGCGGTGTGCCTGGTCTTCGTCGGCCTCTCGCTGATCGCGCTCGGCTCGGTCTGGGAGGCTGTGTTCTACACGGTGATCTACACGGTCGGCTGGCTCGTCGGTCTGCTGCTGCGCCGCGAGCGCGAGCGCGCCGGCCAGCTGCGCCGGCTGGCCGCCGAGCTCGCGGCGCAGCGCGAGGCGTCCGCCCGGGCGGCCGTCGTCGAGGAGCGCGCACGGATCGCGCGGGAGCTGCACGACGCCGTCGCGCACTCCGTGAGCGTCATGGTGCTGCAGGTGGGCGCGGTGCGGCACCGGCTCGACGACCGCACGGCCGAGCGGGACGTGCTGCTCGCGGTGGAGGCGCTGGGGCGGCAGTCCGTCGACGAGCTGCGCCGCCTCGTCGGGATCCTGCGGGCCGACGACGCCGGCCCCGAGCCGCTGGCCCCGCAGCCGTCGCTCGCCCGTCTCGAGGAGCTGCTCGACCCCGTGCGCGCCGCCGGGCTCGACGTGACGGTCGGGGTCGACGGCACGCCCGTCGCGCTCCCGCCGGGACTCGACCTGTCCGCGTACCGGGTGCTGCAGGAGGCGCTGACGAACGTGCTGCGGCACGCGCCGGGCGCGCGGGCCCGGGTGCGGCTCCGTTGGACGCCCGACGAGCTCGTCGTCGGGGTCGAGGACGACGGCGCGCCCGTCACCTCCTCGGTCGCCTCGTCCGTCAGCCCTGCCGTGCCCGACCGCGCGCCGGTCGCGGCCGCGGTCGGGCACGCCGGTGCCGACGGCACGCTCGGTGCCGCCCCGTCCCGCCGCGGTGGCGGCCACGGCCTGGCGACGATGCGGGAGCGCGCGACGGCGTTCGGCGGTGCGGTCGACGCCGGCCCACGCGCGGAGGGCGGCTTCGCCGTGACCGCGAGGTTCCCCCTGCCGCGGGGGCGACGATGAGCGCGCCCGCGCCGGGGCGGCCGGTCCGGGTCGTGCTCGCCGACGACGAGGCGATGGTGCGCGCCGGCCTACGCATGCTCATCGACGGGGAGCCGGACGTCGAGGTCGTCGGGGAGGCCGCCGACGGCGTGGCCGTCGTCGACGTGGTGGCCCGGACGCGGCCCGACGTCGTGCTCATGGACATCCGCATGCCGCGCTGCGACGGTCTCGAGGCCGCACGCCGCGTGCTGGCCGCCTGGCCGGAGGTGCGTGTGGTCATGCTGACGACCTTCGACGAGGACGAGCACGTCGACGCCGCCCTGTCCGCGGGGGTGAGCGGGTTCCTGCTCAAGGTCGCGCCGCCGGAGGAGCTGCTCGCCGCGGTCCGGCGGGTCGCCGCCGGGTACGGCCACCTCGACCCGGCCGTGACGCGGCGGGTCATCGCGCGGTTCGCGGAGCGACCCCGTCCGACGGCCGCGTCCCCGCGGCTCGGGCTGCTGACCGAGCGGGAGACGGACGTCCTGCGCCTCGTCGGGCGCGGGCTGTCGAACGCCGAGGTCGCCGCCGAGCTCTACCTCGGCGAGGCGACCGTCAAGACCCACCTGGGCCGGGTGCTCACGAAGCTCGGCCTCCGCGACCGCCCGGCGGCGATCGCCTTCGCCTGGGAGAGCGGCCTGGTCGGCTGAGCCGGCCCGCACCGCCCTGCTCGACCGCGCCGTCGACGCGACGGCGCGCGGTCACCCACGTCCTCGGCAGGACACCCGTCCTGCCGAGCGCTCCGCCGCGCCCGCGGCGGCGACCACCCGGCACCGGGATCACCCGGCGCGGGGACCACCCCCCCGAGAGGTAGCACGACCATGGGGCACCCCACGCAGCAGCACGCCCGCCGCCGGCCCTTCCCGTTGACGCGGGCCGTGGCCGTGGCGGCCGCCACCGTCGCCGTCCTCGCCGGCTGCGCGTCGACCGGTGACACGGCAGCGGCACCGAGCGTGCCGGGACCATCGGCCACCACGGCCGCGCCGGGCATGCCGTCACCGACGACGCCCTCGGCGTCCCCCTCCCGCCCGGCCGACGAGGCGGAGCCCACCACCGAGCCGTCGACCCCGTCCGTCCGCCCCGCGACGGCGTTCGCGGCCGCGCTGCCGGCACCGCTGCCCGGCCGGACGCTCACCGCGAGCGAGCCCGTACAGGCGTGGCTCGAGGTGTGGGGCGCGACCGAGGCCCTGCGCGACACGTACTCGGCCCCGAACGGCAGCACCGCCGTGCTGGTCTCGGGCCGGTGGGACGACCCGACGGCGGTCGTCGCGCGCTACCAGGAGCAGGCGGAGAACAGCAACGCCGAGCGGGACCCCGCGGCCGTCCTCGCGACCGGCGCGGTCGTCCGGGACGGTGTCGAGGTCGGCGAGTACCGCACCGTCCGCGCGGGCGCCGACGTCGTCGTGCTGTGGCACACCGCGGACTCGGTGCTGACCGTGACGGTGCCCGAGGAGGAGGTCCCCGCCGTGCTCGAGCACTGGGTGAACCCGTGATCCCGTGCCCGCGGCGACGGCCGTCGCCGCGGGCTGCCGGGGCGGGGCGTGTGAGACCTTGACGGCATGCCTCCGTCCACGCCGCCGACGGACCGCCGGCGGTTCCCGCGCTGGGTGTACCGCCACGGCCAGGAGCCGGACTCGCGGTTCACGCTGGCGAACGAGCGCACGTTCCTCGCGTGGGTGCGGACCGCGCTCGCCCTCGTCGCGGCCGGGGTCGCGCTGGAGGCGCTGGCCCTGCCGCTCGAGCCGCGGCTGCGGCTGGCGGCGTCGGTGCTGCTGCTCGTGCTGGCGCTCGTGCTGCCGGTGGCGGTGTGGGTGCGGTGGGGGCAGACCGAGCGGGCGATGCGCACCGGCGACCCTTTGCCGTCCGCGTGGATCTCGGGGCTGCTGGCCGGCGGGCTGCTGGTGGTGACGGCGCTGGTCCTCCTCGCGCTGCTCGTCGGGCCGTGAGCTCGGCCGTGAGGCCGGGGTGCGGCGGGGGAGGGTGGTGGTGACGGGCGACGAGGGCGCGCAACCAGGCCGCGGCGGCGCGGTGCTCGACGACGGCCTGCAGCCCGAGCGCACCGCGCTGGCGTGGCGGCGGACCGGGCTCGCCGTCACGGTCGGCGGGCTCGTCGCGCTGCGGGTGCTGCCGCCGGCGCTGGGCGGCTGGGGCTTGGCCGCCGGCCTGGGCGGGACGGCCGCCGGGCTGCTGCTGGCCCTGCTGGGGACGCGTCGCACCCGTGCGGTCGAGAGCGCGCTGCGCCTGCGGCCGTCCGGGGCGCTGCCCGCCGCCGGCGCCCTGCTGGCGGCGCTGTCGGCCGTCGTCTCCGTCGGGGCCGCGGTGTGCCTCGTCGCGGTGGTGGTGCTCGAGCGCGGCCGGTAGCGGAGGCGCGACCGGCGGCCCGACCACCGCGGGCCTGCCCGGGCGAGCGACCTCAGCCGCGCGAGGACCCGCTCGTCGTCGCAGGGGCAGCCGCGGCCGCGGCACCCGGCGTGCCGTGCGCGCGCAGGGCCGGTGCGAGCAGCACGACGAGGACGCCGGACACGACGACCACCAGCAGGCCCACCCGCAGCCCCGCGGCATCCGCGATGACGCCGACGAGCGGCGGCGACACCAGGAAGCCGACGCGCAGCAGCCAGCTCACGACCGTCAGGCCGACGCCGTGCGGCAGGCCGGGCAGCTCGTCGGCCGCGTGCATGGCCGCGGGGATGAGGGTCGCGACGCCGAGGCCCGCGAGCGCGAACCCGACGAGGGTCGTCGCGACGGACGGGAACGCCAGCATCGCGCCGAGCCCGACCGTGACGAGGACGCCGCCGATGCGGGCGACGCGGGCCTGCCCCAGCCGGTCCGTGACCCGGTCGCCGGTGAGCCGGCCGACGGTCATCGCGACCTGGAGGGCGACGAAGGCCAGCCCGCCGACGGCCGCCGCCGCGCCGACCTCGGTGCGCAGCCACAGCGCGCCCCACGACGCGCCCGCGTCCTCGACGTAGGCGCCGGCGACCGCCAGCAGGCCGAGGACGAGGAGCAGGCGCAGGGTCGCCCGGCTCGCGCCGCCGAACCCGCGACGGCCGCGGGGGGACGGGTCGCGGACGGCGTTGGACGCGCAGGACGTGCCGTTCGTGCCGGTCGTCGCGGCGCCGCCGGCCTCGTCGGGCGGGCCCGTCGGGGCCGCGGCGAGGGAGCCGGCAGCCGCCTCCGTCGCCACCTCGCGCTCGGCGTCCTCCGGCCCGCGCAGCAGGAACCGCATCCCCACGAGCGCCATCGTGCTGAACACGGCCGCCACGACCGCCAGGTGCAGGCCCAGGGGGACGTCCGCGCCGGCGGCGAGGGAGCCCATGAGACCGCCGAGCACCGCGCCGATGCTCCACAGCCCGTGGAAGGCGTTGACGATGGAGCGCCGGTAGAGCCGCTGGACGCGGAAGCCGTGGGCGTTCTGGCCGACGTCGACGAGGCTGTCGAGCGCCCCCGCGACGGCCAGGGCGCCGACGAAGGCCCACCACGACCCGGTGAACGGCACCGCGAGCACGGCGACGGACAGGAGCACGAGGCCGACGGAGGCGACGACGCCCGACCCGAACCGCCGGATCGCCATCGGTGCCAGGAGCCCCGCCAGCAGCGCGCCGACCGGCATGGCGGCGATGCCGGTGCCGAAGGCCGCGTTGCTGAGATCCAGGCGGTCCTTGACCTCGGGCAGGCGCGGCACGAGGTTCGCGTAGAGCACGGCGTTGACGAGGAAGAGGCCCGAGACCGCGGCGCGGGCGCGGCGGGCGACGGCGGGCACGGACGCGGGAGCGGTGCCGGCGGCGGTGGTCATGGGCGGGTGCTCCGTGGCGACGAGGATCGGTGTCGCCGCGTACGCTCGTCCACATGTCGTCCGACACCTCGTCGCCCACCTCGTCGCCCAGCTCGTCGCTCAGCCCGACGCCCGACCACTTCGCCGGCGACCCCCGCACCAACGCCGAGCGCATGCTCGCCGGGGACCTGTACATCGCGGACGACCCCGCGATCTTCGCGGCGCAGGCGGAGGCCGTCCGCCGGGCCGCCGCCTTCCGGCGCGCCTACGACGAGGACCCCTTCACCAGCCAGGACGCCGCCCGCGCCCTGTTCGGCACCCTCGACGAGACCGCCTTCGTCCGCGCGCCCGTGACGGTCGACTACGGCAGCCGCATCCACGTCGGCCGCCGCACGTTCATCAACGCGGGGCTGACCGCGCTGGACGTCGCCGAGATCCGGATCGGTGCCGACTGCCAGATCGGCCCGAACGTCCAGCTCCTCACGCCCACGCACCCGCTCGAGCCGGGCCCGCGGCGCGACAAGCTCGAGGCGGCACGGCCCATCACGATCGAGGACAACGTCTGGCTCGGGGGCGGCGTCATCGTCTGCCCGGGCGTGACGATCGGCGAGAACAGCGTGGTCGGCGCGGGGTCGGTGGTGACGCGGGACGTGCCGCCGAACAGCCTGGCCGTCGGCAGCCCGGCGCGCGTGGTCCGCAGCCTCTGACGTGGCCGCCTCTGACGTGGCCGCCGCGGACAAGGTCCCGATCGACCTGGCGCACGCCCCGGGCGCCCCGGCGACGGGCACGGCGCGCACCCGGCGCACCGACCCGGACCGCCGCGAGCGCATCCTCGCCACGACGCTCGACCTCGTCGCCGAGGTGGGCGTCGCGGGCGTCTCCCACCGCAAGATCGCCGCACGCGCGGACGTGCCCCTGGGCTCGATGACCTACCACTTCGCCAGCATGGACGAGCTGCTGCACGAGGCGTTCACGCGCCTGGCGGACGCGGTGGCCGCGCGCTTCGAGGCGCGGCTGGGGGCGGCTCGCGACCACGAGGAGGCGGTGGAGGCGGTCGTCGACCTCATCCACGAGCTCTCCGACGGCGGCCCGACGAGCACGCGCGGCAACGTCCTGTCCTACGAGCTCTACGCGCTCGCGGCCCGCGACCCCCGCTATCGAGCCCTGACGACCGCGTGGATGGCCCGCAGCCGCCGCGAGCTCGAGCGCCACTTCGACCCGCGCATCACCCGCCGGCTCGACGCCCTCATCGAGGGCATGTCCCTGCACCGCGCCCTCGACGAGGACCCGGTCGACCGCACGGTCACGCTCGCCGCCGTCCGGGCCGTGGTCGGCGAGGGCGACCAGCGCTGAGCCGCCGGAACGAGCACGCCTTCTCGGCTCGCCCCGGCGGCCGGCACCGGTGACCCGGGCCTGACGGCGCCGCCCGGCGTCAGGCGGGGTCCGCGGTCGTGGCGTCGTCGGTCGTGCTGTCGTCGGTCGTGCTGTCGTCCGTCGGGCCGCCGTCGGTCGTGCCGCCGTCGCCGGGACGCTCGCCGCGGGGACCCCGCCCGACCCCTGGACGCAGCTCCTCCTCGACGAGGGCGGCGACGCGCTCGGGCAGCGCGGCGATGCGCTCGTCGGCCTCCTCCTGCGTGAGGCGCCCGTCGGTGACGGCGGTCTCCAGGCGCTCCGTCTGCGCGGCGACGAGGGCGTCGACCAGGGTCGAGGTCTCCACCCCCTGCGCCGCGGCGACGTCCGCCAGGGTCGTGCCGTCGGCCTCCAGCGCGGTGCGCAGCTCGTCCTCGGTCATCCCGAGCGCGGTGGCGGCGGCCGCCAGGTCTACGCCCCCGTGCCCGTGACCGCCGGGACCGCCGGGCCCTCGGAGCGCGTCGGAGTCCTCCAGGGTCGTGGCCACGGCGTCGGCCTGGTCCTGGGTCAGCGTGCCGTCGGTGACGAGCCCGGCCAGGGCCTCGGTGATGGCGGCGACGCGGCCGCCGAGGCCGCTGTCCGTGTCGGTCGCCGCCACGGCGGGGGCCACGGCGACGACGACTCCGGTGAGCCCCAGCAGGCCGGCGACGCCGGCGGCGGCGATGGTGCGCGTGATCTTCATGTCGGTCCCTCGGTGTCGGGCTCGAGCGGTCTCGAGCAGGCCCTCACCGTGCGGCCCGTGCCTGGGCCGGACCTGTGGCGAGCATGTCGACGCGGTCAGAGCCGGAGGCGCAGGGAGCGGGGCCGGCAGCAGGTCGTCGGGACGGCGTTGCCAGCTGCTGCTGGGCAGGGTGTCCTGGGCAGGATGGGGGCATGACGGCAGCACCCACGCCCGCCCGTATCGCGATCGCCCTGCTCACGGGTGTCGCGACGACCGCCTACTACGCCACCCCCGACCTGATCCGCTCACGCACGGCCCGCGGTTGGACGAAGGCCGGCATCGCGGCGCTCCTCACGGCGTCGTCGATCCCCGAATTCCGCCGCGGGCGTGCCGCCGCCCGTGAGCGGTGGGAGCGCGAGGAGAGCCGCACGCCGGCCCAGCTCCTGGCGGAGGTGCCGGCCTCCCGCAAGGCGGCGGGCGCCGGCGCCGCGGCCCTGCTGCTGGGCGGGTCCGTCGCCCTGACCGTCGCGGGGGAGCGCTGGATGTACCGCCGCGGCGAGCGCCGGGCGGCGGTCGGCGTCGCCTGGGCCCACACCCGCGGTGGCGTCCTGGCGGGTCTCCTCGCCGGGGCCCTCGCGCTGATCCCCGCCGACACGGACCGCCCGCCCGCCGTCTGATCCTCCTGCGCTCAGCGAGCGGCGTGCACGGTCTCGCCGGACGACAGGTCGACGAGCGCGCGGTCGCCCAGCGGCTCCTGCAGCGTCACGGCGAGGCCGTCGAGGCACTCGTCGCTGCCCCAGCCCGGCGCCGCCGTGGTCGAGGTGATCTCGAGGCGCACCTCGTCGTGGTTCTCCTCGAGCCGCGTCACCTCGGGCTCGCCGTTGCACGAGGAGGGGTGCACGTGGATCTCGGTGGAACCGGCCGCGGTGAAGGGGTTCGCGGGGGAGAACCGGACCGGCCCGCGCACCGTGCTCTCGTCGGGCCCGTCGAAGACGTCGAAGGCGTAGGGCACGCCCAGGGGGTCCAGGGCCGCGGCGAGGCGGGTGCATGTTTTGCGGCCGCCGTCCTCGCCCGCGGGGACGAAGAAGACGACGCGGTTGTTCACCTCGTCGTTCGAGGAGCCCGCGACCTGCGGATCGCCCGCGACGGCGTCGCGTGCCAGGTCCGCCGCGGTCGCCAGCTCCTCGCGCGACAGGGCGGCGGTGTAGCGCACCTCGACGGGAACCGGCGCCGTCGCGGCGTAGACCTCGAGCTCCGGCACCGGCGGCCCGACGGTGAGGTCGACGACGAGGGTCTTCGGTGGGTCGCCGTCGAGCCAGAACGCACCGATCCGGTCGCCGCCGAGCCGCTGGACTTCGCCGACGGCCAGGTCCTGGGCCGCGGCGGCGGCGAGACCCTCCGGCGAGAGGTCCTCCACCACGGGCTCCGAACCGAAGTCCACCGTCTGCCGCACCGGGGCGCCGCCCGTGCACGCCGCGGCGATGGCGGGTCCGGTGCCGGACGCGGTGGCCAGCGGGGTGGGCGACGACCCCGCCCGGCCCGCGCACCCGACGACGAGCGGCCCCAGCACGACGAGCGCCGCCACCGACGACGTCGCCCTCAGCACCCGCACGACGCACCTCCTCGATCGAGCCCCGTCGCACCGTCTCTGTCCCGGCGCCCCCGATCCTTGCACCGCCCCCCGCCGAGACGCCGGTCCGGGACGCCCTGAGCGTTCGCCCCGCGTCCGGACCGGCACTTCGACGAGAGCTGGGAGCCGCCCGCGGGAGGATCGGCGGCATGGGCTGGGGTGCGAGGGGCACGGCGCAGGCGAGCGAGGTGCTCGCGACGAGGCCGCGCGCGCCCCGGCTGTGGTGGCTGGTGGTGATCTTCGTGGTGCAGACGGCGTCGTGGCTGCTGCAGGCGCTCGCGGAGGGTGGGACGCTGCGCTGGCTCCTCGTCGTCGTGTGCGGCCTGGGCGCGGTCGTGACGGGCGCGGCCCAGCGCGGGGCACCGCCGGCCCTGCTGCGGCTGACCGACGACGAGGTGCGGCTGGAGAAGCGGTGGCGGCGGCCGCTCGTCGTCCGGCGCGAGGACGTCACGGACGTGCGCGGGGACGTCGTCGGCAGGCTCACGTGGTCCCACGCGACGCTCGTCGAGAGCGCCGACGCGACGCTCACGCTCAAGGACCTCGACCAGCCGCCGTCCGTGCTCGTGCCCCGGCTGCGGGAGTGGGCGGGGCTCGCGACCGACCCGGGCTAGGCGACCTGGCCGCCTGGCGCTCATCGCCGACCCGTCCGGGCGGTCCCCAGGTCCGAACCTGTGGTGTCAGCAGCACCCCGGCGCGAGCCGGGGGCGCCCGCCCGGAACGGAGTCCTGATGGGCACGCACCACCTCGGTCTCGTCGGCTCGAGCAGCACGGCCGACGCCGTTTCCGGCGCCGGACGTCCCCAGGGGCGTCGGCGGTGACCGCCACGCGTCAGCCGCGACGCCGCACCTGGCCGGGGGCGGCGCTGTCGGGGGTCCTGGCCGCGGCGACGACCCTCGCGGTGGCGCAGCTCGTCGCCGTGCTCGTCGCGCCCCGGGCGGCGCCGCTCGTCGCCGTCGGTGGCGCATTCATCGACGCGACGCCGCCGGCGCTCAAGGACTTCGCGATCGAGACCTTCGGGACCAACGACAAACTGGTCCTGCTCATCGGCATGGGCGTGGTCATCGCGGTGGCGGCCGCCGTCGCGGGGGTGCTCGCACGGCGGCGCTTCTGGTTGGGTGGCGCCGTCGTCGTGGTCCTGGCGGCCGTGGGGGCGACCGCGGGGGCCACCCGCGCGAACGCCGGCACGTTCGCGGTCGCCCCGAGCCTCGTGGGCGGCCTCGTCGGGCTCGTCGCCCTGCGTCTCCTGCTCTCCCAGCTGCCCGGTGGTCGCGCCGAACGCCGTGTGGCGGCTGCCGACGAGCTCCGCCCGCTCGCGGGTCCGGATGGGCGTCGCGTCCGCGGCGCCGACGACGAGAACGCCGCGACGGACGGCGCGACGACGGCCCAGCCCGTCGGCACCGGCTCGACCCGCCGGACCTTCTTGGCGACGGCGCTGCTCACGGCCGCCTTCGCCGCCGCGGCCGGTGCCGGGGCGCAGCTGCTGAGCCAGGCGACGCAGAGCGTCGAGGCGGCTCGTCGGGCCTTGCGGCTGCCGACCCCCGCGCGACGCGCGCCGGCGCTGCCCGCCGGGGTGGAGTCCGGCGTCGAGGGCGCCGAGCCGTTCGTCACGCCCAACGACGGCTTCTACCGGATCGACACGGCGCTGGACATCCCGCAGGTCGACGCCTCGACGTGGAGCGTGCGCGTGCACGGGATGGTCGAGGAGGAGATCGAGATCTCCTACCAGGACCTCCTCGACGCCGACCTCGTCGAGTCCTGGGTGACGCTGACGTGCGTGTCGAACGTCGTCGGCGGCGACCTGGCGGGCAACGCCAAGTGGCTCGGCCTGCCGGTGCGGGAGCTCCTGGCCCGGGCACGGCCGACCGGCGGTGCCGACATGGTGCTGTCGACGAGCATCGACGGCTTCACGGCCTCGACCCCGCTCGAGGCGCTGACCGACGACCGCGACGCGCTCCTGGCGATCGGCATGAACGACGAGCCGCTCCCCGCCGTCCACGGCTACCCCGTACGCATGGTCGTGCCGGGGCTGTACGGGTTCGTCTCGGCGACGAAGTGGGTCGTCGACCTCGAGGTCACCCGCTACTCCGACGCCCGCGCGTACTGGACGGACCGCGGCTGGTCGGAGAAGGGCCCGATCAAGACGGCCTCGCGCATCGAGGTCCCGGGGTCGTTCGCCCGCCTCCCGGCCGGCCAGGTCGCCGTCGGCGGCACGGCGTGGGCCCAGCAGCGCGGCATCACGGCCGTCGAGGTGAAGGTGGACGGCGGCGACTGGCAGCCGGCGACCCTGGCCGACGAGGCGAACGTCGACACCTGGCGCCAGTGGTCCTTCGTCTGGGACGCCACCCCGGGCACGCACCAGCTCACGGTCCGCGCCACGGACGGCACCGGAGAGGTCCAGACGGCGGACCGCGTCGACACCGTCCCGGACGGGTCGACGGGCCACCACTCCGTGTCGGTGACGGTGGAGTAGCCAGCAGGGCGCAGCGCCGACGGGACGCTGCCGTGACGTCGGCATGGCTGATGAGCGCCGGCACGACGACGGCATGGCTGATCAGCGTGTCGCTTGCCGACGGCGTGCCTGATCAGCGCGCCGCATGCCGACGGCGTGCCTGATCGGCGCGCCGCATGCCGACGGCGTGCCTGATCGGTCGCCGCTTGCCGACGGCGCGGCTGACGCAACGTGGGCGTCCCGACGGCCTGGCTGGTCATGACGACCGCATGGCGCGGCGTCGCCCGGGCGCGGCGGCCCGGTGGCGGTGCTGGTCAGAAGGGCGGTGGGTCGTCCGGCCCGGGCCGGGACGAGGGCAGGCCCTGTCCCGGCAGGGGTGCGAGCGCGTCTGGTCCGTCCGGCGACGTCTTCCCGTTCGGGGAGCCCGTTCCGGCGGTCCGGGTGCTGCTCGTGGTGCCCGCCGGGGTGGGTGGTGGGGTGGGTGGTGGTGTCCAGGCTGGTTCGGTGGTGTAGGTGCGTGCTCGGGGTGAGCGCCAGGTGGCGCGGCCGTCGGGGTGCAGGGTGGCCGACCAGCCGCCGAGGTGCTTGAGGCGGTGGTGGTGTCGGCACAGGTTCAGCAGGTTGCCGGCGGTGGTGGGGCCGCGGCGGGCCCAGTCCTGGACGTGGTCGTTGTCGCACCCGGTCACGACGCGTCCGCAGCCGGGGAAGCGGCAGGTGCCGTCGCGGGCCTGCAGGAACCGTCGCAGGGCTGCCGGGGGCCGGTAGGACGTGCCGTCCACCGCGCGCACGTCCCCGGTGACCGGGTCGGTCAGGACGCGGGTCAAGCACGTCGCGCCGGCCAGGAGCTGGCGGGTGGTGACGG
>NZ_FOKA01000002.1 GCF_900111925.1 Cellulomonas marina | reverse complement strand
TGCCGTCGTCGGCCAGGGACCCCTCGACCAGGCGGCCCTGCAGCATCTGCCAGGCGAAGGCCTGCGCGATCAGCTCGGCCCGGGCGGCGGACACCGAGCGCCACATCCGCTCGACGTTCTCCAGCGCGGTCAGCACCGACTCGGCCTGCGCCTCCAGGCGCGCCCGCGCACCAGGCACACGCTTGACCACCTCTACGGGCACACCCAGCTGCAGCAGCGCGGCCGGGACCTCCGGCCCCAGGACGGCCCGGGACCCGCCCGTGCCCATGGTGTGGGCGCGGCCGGGCAGGAGGGAGAGCACGTCCTGCACGGACACCTCCCGGGCGCCGGGTGCCTCGTCGGGCAACGCCGGCCACGCCCGACCGGCCGGCAGCTCCAGGACCGCGGGATGCAGCGGCGAGGTCCACCACGGCTGGCCTTCCGACCGCGAGGCGTCAGCGGCGACGAGACGCTCGGCGAACGACAGCACCTCTGCTGGTGGTGCCGCCGCTGTCGGTGCAACGGGCGTCGGCGCCCCTGGCCTCGACGCACCGTGCGACGAGCCCGCTCGCTGCGAGCGTCCCACCTGCGCGGACGTACCCCGGTCGGCCATGGGCCCATCCCACCACCGACCACTGACACGCGGCTTCGGGCGGGAGGGCAGCACGCAAGTGGGCACAGCACCGTGCTCGATGGGGCGCCGGTCGTCCACCCCCTGCGGCGCGTCCCATCCGGATCCGACCGCCCCCCGTGTGCTTCTGAGGCGGCACGGCGCCGGTGACGTCGACTCAGCCGGAGGGAGGGCGGATGACGCAGGATGGCCCCATGACCCGCCCCTCGGCAGAGCCTCGCGGCCGCTCCCTCGTCGGACCGGTCGTCGGTGCCGTGCTCGCCGCGCTCGTCGGCGCCGCCGCGCTCGTGGCCGGGCAGGCCGACGACTCGCCGGGGCTCGGCGGGCTGGGGCTGCTGGTGGCCCTGACTGGGGTCGTGCTGGCGGTGCGGTCCGTCCGCCGACGACGGTCCGGCTGACGTCGCTCCGGCCGACGGCGCTCCGGCCGACGACGCGACAGGGCGCTCCGCCTCGGCTCGCGGTCCGACGGGCCTCTCTCCTCCGCTTGCAGCCCTCACCTTCCGGGTCTTGTCTGGCACCTGTCGCCATGCGGGCGCGGAGGGCCGACGCCGCCGAGGGGAGCCGCATGGCCAGGACCGACCGCATCGCCGAGCCGTGGGGGACGCGGACGCCGTACGGGCCGGGGGAGCGGTGGCCCGTCCGGGTCGACCAGCACCTCGAGGAGGGGCTGACCGAGGCGGACGTCGACCGCTGGGTGCAGAGCGCGTCGACCCTGCACAGCAACGGCGACGGCCTCGACCTGGCCGTCAAGGACGGGCGGCTCGTCGGCGTCCGGGGGCGCGCGCAGGACCGCGTCAACCACGGCCGGCTCGGGCCCAAGGACCTCTTCGGCTGGCAGTCCGTCGGGTCCTCCGACCGGCTGACGCAGCCCCTCGTCGGCCGTGACGGCCGGCTCGTGGAGACGACGTGGGACGAGGCGATGGAGCTCCTCGTCGGGCGCATGCAGGAGCTGCTGGCCGAGCGCGGCGCCAGCGCGGTCGGCTTCTACACCACGGGCCAGCTCTTCCTCGAGGAGTACTACACGCTCGGCGTCATGGCCCACGCCGGCATCGGCACCAACCACGTCGACGGCAACACGCGTCTGTGCACCGCGACGGCGGCGGCCGCGCTCAAGGAGTCCTTCGGCTGCGACGGCCAGCCCGGGTCCTACACGGACGTCGACCACGCCGACGTCATCGCCCTGTTCGGGCACAACATGGCGGAGACGCAGACGGTCCTGTGGACGCGGATCCTCGACCGGCTCGCCGGCCCCCGTCCGCCCCAGGTCCTGTGCGTCGACCCGCGCCTCACGCCGGTGGCGCGCGCAGCGACGGTCCACCTGGCCCCGCGCCCGGGCACGAACGTCGCGCTGATGAACGGGCTGCTGCACGAGGTGATCGCGCACGGCTGGGTCGACGAGGACTACGTCGCCGCGCACACCGTCGGGTTCTCCGAGCTCGAGCGCCAGGTGCGCGAGTACACGCCGGAGGTGGTCGCGCGCATCTGCGACGTGCCCGAGGAGGACCTGCGGGCGGCGGCGCGGCTCGTCGGGACGGCCGACCGGCTGCTGTCGACCGTGCTGCAGGGCTTCTACCAGTCGCACCAGGGCACGGCCTCGGCCGTCCAGGTCAACAACCTGCACCTCGTGCGGGGCATGCTCGGGGCGCCCGGGCGCGGGCTGCTGCAGATGAACGGCCAGCCCAGCGCCGAGAACACCCGGGAGTGCGGCGCCGACGGGGACCTGGCCGGCTTCCGGAACTGGTCGAACGCCGCGCACGTGGCCGACCTCGCGCGCGTGTGGAACGTCGAGCCGGACGCCATCCCGCACTGGTCCCCGCCGACGCACGCGATGCAGATGATGCGCTACCTCGAGGACGGCTCGATGCGCATGCTCTGGGTGCAGGGCACCAACCCGCTGGTGTCCCTGCCGGAGCTGAACCGCATCCGGTCGGTGCTCACGCAGGAGCGCGTGTTCCTCGTCGTGCAGGACATCTTCCTGTCCGAGACGGCGCAGGTCGCGGACCTCGTGCTGCCGGCGGCGACGACGGGCGAGAAGACGGGGACCTTCACGAACGTCGACCGCACGGTGCACCTGTCCGAGAAGGCCGTGGAGCCACCGGGGCAGGCCCGTCCCGACCTCGACATCTTCCTCGACTTCGCCCGCCGCATGGGGTTCCGCGACAAGGACGGCGGCCCGCTGGTGCACTGGCACGACCCGGAGTCGGCCTTCGCGGTGTGGAAGGAGTGCAGCCGCGGCCGCCCCTGCGACTACACGGCGCTCACCTACGACAAGCTCCGCGGCGGCAGCGGCATCCAGTGGCCGTGCGACGAGGAGCACCCGGAGGGCACCGAGCGCCTGTACGAGGGCGGGCGCTTCTTCGCCGCGCCCGACGTCGCGGAGAGCTACGGCCGCGACCTCATCACCGGTGCGCCCCTGGAGGAGACCGAGTACCGCGCGATGAACCCGCAGGGCAGGGCGGTGCTCAAGGCCGCGCGCTACGTCCCGCCCCACGAGCTGCCGAGCGAGAGGTTCCCGCTGCAGCTCGTCACCGGGCGCACGCTCTACCACTTCCACACGCGCACCCGGACGGGCCGGGCGCGGCAGCTCCACGACGCGGCACCCGACGTGTGGGTGGAGGTCTCGCAGCACGACGCCGGGACCCACGGGCTCGCCGAGGGCGACCTGGCGGAGGTGACGACGCCGCGCGGGCGCGTCGAGGGCCGGGTGCGCATCAGCGGGATCCGCCCCGGCGTCCTGTTCCTGCCCTTCCACTACGGCTACTGGGACATGCCGGGTGGGCACGCGCCCGACGGCCACTCCCGCGCCGCCAACGAGCTCACGCTGACCGACTGGGACCCGTGCTCCAAGCAGCCGGTGTTCAAGACCGCGGCCGCCCGCCTGCGGCGGCTGGCCGCCTCGGACGGCACGCCCTCGCCCGCGCCGACGACGACGGGTTCGGCCCCGGTCGGCCCGGGCGCGGCGTCCGTCCCGCCCACCCGCGGGGGTGAGGCATCGATGTCCGACGAGCTGCTGCCGTCCGACGATCTGCCCACCGACGACCTGCCGTCCGACGGAGGTGCGCGATGAGGATCGGTCTGGCGCTGCGCGAGCTGCACCGCGACGAGACGGAGCTGGCCGACGAGCTGCTCCACCTCTCCGAGCGGCACGCCGTCGACCACGAGGTGTACCACCTGGCCCGCGACCTGGCGGGGTGGTCTGCGGACCACGTACGTCGCATCGCGGAGATCGCCGGCCGCTACGGCGAGGACCTCGACCCGGACGCGGTGGGGGAGAGCGGCACCGCCAAGCGCGTGCGGGAGCGGGTCAGCGACGCGCTCGACCGGAGCGCGCCGCCCGGCATGGCGCTCCTGCGCGACCTGCGGACGGTCTACACCATGGCGCAGGGCGTCTCCGTCGACTGGGAGCTGCTCGCGCAGGCCGCCCAGGGCATCCGCCACCACGACCTGCTCGACCTCACTCAGCACTGCCACCCGGAGAACCTGCGCCAGGCGCGGTGGGCCAACGCCAAGCTCAAGGAGTCCGCGACCCAGGTCCTGGTCTCGTGACCGGCCCCGTCGGCCCTGGCCCAGCCCCCGCCGCCCGCGTCGTCGTCCGCCCGCTGGGCACGCCGCTCCCGCTCGGGTTCCTCGGTCTCCTCGTGGCGACGACGGGCTTCGCCGCCCTGCAGCTCGGCTGGGTCCCGGCGGACCAGGGCCGCGCGGTGGCGCTGGGCGTCCTCGCGGCGACCGTGCCGACGCAGTTCGTCGCCTGCGTCCTGGGGTTCCTCGCGCGCGACCCGGTCGCCGGGACGGGCATGGGCGTGCTCGCCGGCACCTGGGGCGCGGTGGCGCTGGCGACGCTCACCTCCCCGCCCGGGGCGACGAGCCCGGGGCTGGGCGTGCTGCTGCTCGCGGCGGCGGCCGCGATGCTCGTGCCGGTGGCGGCGGCGACGACGAAGCTCGTCGCCGCGGCCGTCATGGGCCTGGCGGCGGTGCGGTTCGCGGTGACGGGCGTCGCGCAGCTCACCGGCGACCCCGGGTGGCTGACCGCGGCCGGCGTCGTCGGGCTCGTGCTGGCCGTCGTCGCGCTCTACGCGGCCGTGGCCTTCGAGCTCGAGGACGCCCACCACCGGACCGTGCTGCCCGTGCTGCGGCGGGGCGCCGGCGCGGACGTCATGACCGGCTCCCTCGACGAGGAGCTGGGGTCGCTCGCGCACGAGGCCGGAGTGCGCCGGCAGCTCTGAGGGGTCAGTTCCGAGGGGGCAGCTCTGGGAGGCGGCGGTCAGGCCGGCGCCGGCGCGCCCTCCGTGCTGCCCGGTGCGGCGTGCCGTCCCCGGCGTGCTCGGCGGTCGGCGTCCTCGTCGGGCCCGGGCGCACCCGCGGCGTCGGCGCTGCCCTCGGTCCCCGCGGAGCCGTCTCCCGCGCCGCCGTCGTCCCCGCGGGCGGCGCGACGGGCGCGCCGTCGCTCCGCCCGACGCTCGATCCCGCGCTGCTGCAGCGTGTAGAGCACCGGCACGACGACGAGCGTCAGCAGCGTGGAGCTGACGAGCCCGCCGATGACGACGAGCGCCAGCGGCCGGGAGATGAACGCGCCGCCGCCCGTGATGCCCAGCGCCATCGGCAGCAGCGCGAAGATCGTCGCCGCCGCCGTCATGACGATGGGCCGCAGGCGCTTGCGCGCGCCCTCGGTGACGGCCTCGTCGAGCGGGCGGCCGCGGTCGCGGTACTGGTTGACGAGGTCGATGAGGACGATCGCGTTGGACACGACGACGCCGACGAGCATGAGCAGCCCGATGAGCGCGGGAACCCCCAGCGGCGTCCCCGTCACGAGCAGCGCGACGAGGGCGCCCGTCGCGGCGAACGGCACCGACACGAGCAGGATGAGCGGCTGCGCCAGGCTGTTGAAGGTCGCCACCATGACGATGTAGACGATCGCCACGGCCAGGACCAGCGCGAGGCCGAGGTCGGAGAACGCGTCGGACTGGTCGGCCGCGACGCCGCCCACCGTGACGTCGGCACCGGCCGGCAGATCCAGGTCCTCGACCGCGGCGGTCAGGGCGGAGGTCAGGGACCCGACGTCGTCGCCGGCGGGCGTGACCGCCACGGTGGCGCTGCGCCGGCCGTCGACGCGCGTGATGCTCGCCGGTGTGTCGACGGCCGCGACCTGCGCGACCTGGCCGAGCAGCACCGGCGTGCCGCCGGGGCCGCTGCCCACCGGCAGCGCAGCGAGCTCGTCGGCGGTGGCCGGGGCCGTGCCCAGCGCCGCCAGCACCGGGACCGGGCCCTCGCCGAGGTCGACGGTGCCGACCTGCTGCGGCGACATGACGCCGGCCACGGTCCCGGCGACCGCCGTCTCCGTCAGGCCGAGCGCGGCGGCCGCATCGCGGTCGACCTGCACCTGCAGCACCTGCTGCGCCTGGCTGAGGTTGTTCGTGATCTCGGCGGCGCCCTCCGTGCCGGCGACGGCGTCCTCGACCTGGGCGGCGACGTCGGTGAGCACCTCGAGGTCGTCGGCGGTCACGACGAGGTCGACGGTCGAGCTCCCGAACGCGGCGGCGCCGCCGCTCACGTCGATCGCCGTCGCCGGCGCCTCGACGAGGTCGGCCACGGCGTCCCTGACGGCGCCCTGCACCGCCACGCCGTCGGCGTCCTCGTCGAGCGTGAGGGCGAACGTGGCCTGCGTGCCGCCGCCCCCGGTGAACGCGGCGGTGGTGGGGTCGGTGCCGATCGACGTCTGGATCGTCGTCACGCCCTCCGTGCCGGCCAGCGCCGCCTCCACCTCCTGCGCGGCCGCGTCCTGCGCGGCCAGCGACGTGCCGGGCTCGAAGGACTGCGTCACCGTGAGCGTGTCCTGCCCGGAGTCGCCGAGCAGGTTCGTCTCGAGCAGCGGCACGAGCGCGACCGTCCCGCCGAGGACCCCCACCGACACGAGCAGCGTGACGACGGGCCGGCGCAGCGCCGCGGCGAGCAGGGGCAGGTAGCCGCGCTGCCAGACGCCGCGGCGCTCGGCGGCCTCGGCCTGCGCGCGGACGCGCGCGGCCTCCTCGGGGTCGACGCTCTCGGGAGCCCGGACGAACCAGAAGGCCAGGACCGGCACGATGGTGAGGGCGACGAGGAGCGAGGCGCCCATGGCGATGGCCACCGTCACGGCGAAGGGCCGGAACAGCTCGCCGACCAGCCCGCCGACGAGCGCGATCGGCAGGAACACCGCGACCGTCGCCAGCGTCGAGGCGGTGATCGCGCCGCCCACCTCGCGCACGGCGGTGAGGATCGCCGGCAGCCGCGCCTCGCCGTAGGACAGGTGCCGCTTGATGTTCTCGATGACGACGATGGCGTCGTCGACGACCCGGCCGATCGCGATCGTCAGTGCCGCCAGCGTCAGCAGGTTCAGCGTGTACCCCGTGACGTTCATGATCGTGAACGCCACCAGCAGCGACAGCGGGATCGACACCGCGGACACCAGCGTCGAGCGCAGCGAGGCCAGGAACAGCAGGATCACGACGACCGCGAACACCAGCCCGAGCAGGCCCTCGGTGGCCAGCCCCTCGATGGACTCGGTGATGAACGGCGCCTGGTCGAAGACGACGGCCACGCGCACGTCCTGCGCGGCCAGCCCCTCCTCGAGGTCGGCGAGCACGTCCGCGACGGCGTCGGACACCTCGACGGTGTTGGCGTCCGGGGTCTTCGTGATCGCCACCCCGAGCGAGGGGTCGCCGTCGAGCCGGGCGATGGAGGTGGCGGCGGCCTCCTCGTCGACGACGGTCGCGACGTCGCCCAGCGGCACCGGCGCGTCGCCACCCGCGCCGCCGCCCGCCCCCGGGAGCAGGGGGAGCGCACGCAGCTCGTCGAGGCTGGTGACGACCGAGCCCGCCTGCACGGACAGCGTCTGGTCGCCCTCGGTGAGGGCGCCGGCGGGCAGGCGCAGGCCGTTCTGCTCGAGCACGCCCGTCACCGCGTCCGGCGTGAGCCCGGCGGCGACGACCGCGGCGAGGTCGACGTCGAGGACGACCTGCCGCTCGGCCTGGCCCGTCACCGCGACCGTCCGCACGCCGGGCAGCTGCTCGAGCTCCGGGACCAGCACCGTGTCCACGGCGTCGGTGAGCGCCGGCCCGCCGCCGGCCCCCGCGGCGGCGAGCTGCACCACCGGCAGGTCGTCGATGCTGCCGGTGAGCACCTGCGCCTCGACGTCCTCGGGCAGGAACCCGCTGACGTTGTCGATGCCGGTCTGCAGCTCCTGGCGGGCGGCGCCGATGTCGGTGCCGTAGACGAAGGTGACGGTCGTCACCGACAGGTTCGTCGACGACGTGGACGTCACCTGCTCCACGCCGCTGATGCCGCGCGCCGCCCCCTCGAGCACCGCCGTGACCTGGTCCTCGACGACGTCGGGCGACGAGCCGGGGTACGTGGCGACGACGGCCGCGGCGGGCAGCGTCACCGACGGGATGAGCTCCTGCTTGAGCGACCCCAGGCTCACCACCCCGAGGACGGCGATCGCGACCGTCACCAGCGCGGTCAGGGCGCGACGGCCGAGGGAGAGGCGGGCCAGGAGCTGCACGGGTCCTCCGTCTGCTGTGCCGGCCGGGACGGCACCGGCCGCGCGCTGCTGAGTCTAACGCGCAGGCGGGGCGCCCCGGGGCCGCCGGTGACCGGCTCTCAGGCGCGACGGCCGCAGAGGCGTCGCGCGGCCGGCTGTAGCGTCGGGACGGTGACGAGCGACACCGTGGACGCACGGCGCATCGATGCCGCCCTGGTCGGGGCGCTGCTCCGCGAGCAGTTCCCGGCGTGGGCGTCGCTGCCGGTGCGACCCGTCGTGCCCGGCGGCAACGACCACCGCACCTTCCGGCTGGGGGAGCACCTGAGCGTCCGGCTGCCGAGCGCGCCCGGGTACGTGCCGCAGGTGACCAAGGAGCAGGCGTGGCTGCCGGTCCTGGGGCCGCTGCTGCCGCTGCCGGTGCCGGCCGTGCGCGGGGTCGGACGCCCGTCCGCGCTGTTCGGGGCGCCGTGGTCCGTCTACGGCTGGCTGCCGGGGGAGCAGGCCGTGGCCGCGCCGCCCGACGACCCCGTCGCGCTGGCCACGGAGCTGGCCGCGCTCCTCGTCGCCCTGGGGGAGGCACCGACGGACGGCGCGCCCCCGCCCGGGGAGCACAGCGCGTGGCGCGGGGGCCCGCTGGCGCACTGGGACGACGAGGTGGGCGACATCCTCGGCCGCCTCGAGGGACGCGAGCGGGACCGGGCGGCCGGTCTGTGGCGCGACGCGCTCGCCGCGCCGTCCACGGTCCGGCCCCGCTGGTTCCACGGCGACGTGTCGTTCCACAACCTGCTCGTGCGGGACGGGCGGCTGGCGGCGGTGGTCGACTTCGGCTGCTCCGGCGTCGGGGACCCGGCGTGCGACACGGTGCTCGTCTGGACCCGGCTGCAGGGCGCGGCGCGCCGGGCGTACCGCGAGGGGCTGGCGCTCGACGAGGGCACGTGGGCGCGGGGACGCGGCTGGGCGCTGTGGAAGGCGCTCGTCATGCTGACGAACACGCCGCCCGGGCAGGCCGAGCTCGCCCGGCACGTCCTCGACGAGCTGTTCGCCGGCGTGTAGGGAAAGCCGGTCCCGAGCGGTGGCGGCACCGCGCCGCCGGGGCCGGTCAGACGCCGGCGTCCGCCATGGTGGCGGTGCGACCGCCGGCCTCGTCGACGACGACGCACAGGATCTCCCGGTCGTCCCCGAGCTCCCAGCTCTCCGGGCTCGGGTACATCGCCGAGAAGTACAGGACCGAGTCCTCGTACGGCAGCCCGACGAAGGACTCGAACTCGCCGTAGCAGAACTCGTCGGCGGCGCTGGCGACCGTCTCGTCACCCGGGTACGTCTCGTCCGTCATCTCGGTGGCGGCGTAGATCTCGCTGTCGTGCGCCTGGTCGCAGGGCACCGTCGGCACCGAGGCGACGTCCTGGACCTCCTCGGTGAACTCCTCGTCCGCGTCGATGCAGTCGCCCACCCGCAGGGCGAAGGCGTTCGCCTCGACCGCCGCCATGACCTCGCCGGTCTCCTCGTCGCGCTCCGGCTCCACCCCGCCGACGAGGGACTGCACCGCGGAGCACCCGGCCAGCAGGGTCACGGCGGTCAGGGCGGTGCCCGCCACCAGGGCGCGGCTCACGACCGGACGGACGAGGGAGCTGGGCACGGCGGGACCTCTCGGCGCAGGGACGGCCGGCGGTCGCCGACGGCGGGACGCTAGCCGCCGCCCGACGCGCCGGTGCCTGGATCGCCCGGATGTCACCCGTCCGCCGGATCGGACCCATCCGTCCGGCCCGAGGTCCGCATGCGCCTCACCCGCGGGGCACCAGGACCCGCTCCGCGTCCGCCTCCTCGCCGAGGCGCTCCCACTGCGCCGCGTACTCCCGGTGCTCGACGAGCGCTCCGATGCTCAGCGCGAGGTCGAGCAGCGCCGCGCGCTGCTGCGGCGCCAGGTGGCCCGGCGTCTCGTCGAACACGCAGAGCGTCCCGACGAGCCGGCCGTTGCCGCTGCGCAGCGGCACCGAGGCGTAGAAGCGCACGGAGGCCCGGCGCCCGTCCACCCAGGGGTTGCGCGCGAACCGGGGGTCGAGGGAGGCGTCGGGCACGTGGTGCAGCGTGCGGCCCGCGTCCTCCCCGGTGGCCGTCCAGCACATCGACTCCGCGAGCGCGGTGTCGCTCGGGGTGAACCCGGCCGCGAACGCCGGGCACTGCCACTCGCCGACGAAGAGGTTGACGACCGCGGTCGGCACGCAGGCGACGAGGGCGGCCAGCCGTACCAGGCCGGCGAGCCGCGCCTCGTCGTCGGGGCGCGAGGGCGCGGGTGACCGGGTCGGCGTGGTGGCCGGCGTGGTCGTCGGCGCGGTGGTCGATGTGGTGGTCGGCGGTGCGGTGGTGGTGCTCACCCCTGCCACAACGGCCTTTCGTCCTACGTCTTGACCGTCCGACGGCGGGTCCGCCCATCCGGAGCAGGCGCGCCCACCCGTACGCCTACCGGGTGAGCGGTGGTCGTCCCGTCACCGTCTGAGGGTTCGTCACTGCCGCAGGGTCCCCTCTGAAGGTCGCGCCGTCCTCGACGGGCGCGAAGCGGGTGCGGTTGTCTGCGTACATCTGCTGAACTCCACCCCCGCACGGCCTGCGTCGACCGCTCCGCCGTCAGTCGCTCGCGTAGGAGCCGGCTGCCTGCTACACCCTGCAGGTAGCCGCCGGACACCGGCGCCGGGGAAGTGCCAAGGCGTCACGGCTATACGGCCAGCCACCGAGCAGGTGACATAATGCACATTATCGGCGTAACTCCGTGCCCCGCGGCGCGCCGCCTCGTCGAGCAGGTGCGTCAGCATGCCCCGGCCGTACCCCTGCCCGCGAGCCTCCGCGGCGGTATGCATCGACTTCAGCTCGACGTGGTCGGCGTCGAGGGTGCGCAGGGCGCCGACGCAGACGACCTCGTCGCCCACGCGCCCGGCGAAGAGGGTCACCGAGGGGTCGGTCAGACCTGTCAGGTCGAGGGCTGGTTCCGGTGGACCGCGGCCGTGGTCGTGGGCGGGTACGCGCTCGTGCTGTTCGCGTTGCCGGTGCCCGGGGCCGTGCGCGTGCTGCAGGCCGGGCTCCTCGTGCAGGCCGCGCTGCAGGCCGTCGCGGCGCTGGGGCAGCGCCCGGGTCGCCGCCTCGTGCTGGACGACGAGGGCCTCGCGCTGCGTGGCCCCCTGCGGACGAGGCGCTGCCCGTGGGGCGACGTCACGGCCGTGCACGGCGACGCACCCGGCGGACGGGCCGCCGGCACGCGGCTGGTCGTCGAGCGCCGGGACGCCAGGCCGCTCGTGCTGCCGCCCCTCGGGCTCGCGGTGCCGGACCTGCACGCGCTCCTCGTCGAGCGGGTGCTCGACGACCGGGCGCGTGCGGCGGGCAGGACGGGCCCGGCGGGCGGGACGAGCTCGGCGGGCGCCGGCGGCCGGCGCCCCGAGCAGGAGCCCCATCCCTCGCACGGGTGAACGGCCCGGGATGCGGCCGTCGCCCGACGGGGTGACAGTGGAGGCACCGACACGCCGCGACCCGGGTGCCCTGCGGGTGCCCCCTTCGCCCTGAGCACCCCAGGAGAACCCATGCGAGCCGTCGTCTACCGCGGACCGAACGACGTCGAGGTCACCGACGTCCCCGACGCCACCGTCCAGGACCCCACGGACGTCCTCGTGAAGATCACGACGACGAACATCTGCGGGTCGGACCTGCACATGTACGAGGGGCGGACCTCCGTGGAGGAGGGCAAGGTCCTCGGCCACGAGAACATGGGCGTCGTCGTGGAGGTCGGCCCCGCCGTCTCGCGCGTGAAGGTCGGGGACCGCGTCAGCGTGCCGTTCAACATCGCGTGCGGCACGTGCCGCAACTGCCTGCACGGCTGGACGTCCTTCTGCCTGCGGACCAACCCGATCGAGGGCATGGTCGGCGCCGCCTACGGCTACGCGAACATGGGCCCGTACGACGGCGGCCAGGCCGAGTACCTGCGCGTCCCGTTCGGGGACGTCAACCTGCTGACGCTGCCCGAGGGCACCGAGCACGAGAACGACTTCACGATGCTGTCCGACATCTTCCCGACCGGCTGGCACGGCACGGAGCTCGCGGGCGTGGTGCCGGGCGACGACGTGGCCGTCTTCGGTGCCGGACCCGTCGGCCTCATGGCAGCGCACTCCGCGCTGATCAAGGGCGCGGCACGCGTGTTCGTCGTCGACCAGCAGGCCGACCGCCTGCGGCTGGCCGAGAGCATCGGCGCGATCGGTGTCGACTTCTCGGCCGGCGACCCCGTCGAGCAGATCATGGACGCCACGCGGGGCCGCGGCACCGACCGCGGCGTCGAGGCGGTCGGGTACCAGGCGCACGACCCGTCGGGCGAGGAGCACCCCGAGCTCGTCCTGGACAACCTCGTCTCGGTCGTCCGCGCGACCGGCGGCATCGGCGTCGTCGGGGTCTACATGCCGCAGGACCCGGGCGCGCGGACCGAGGCCGCCCAGCAGGGCCGCATCGGCTTCGACTACGGCACCTTCTTCACCAAGGGCCAGAGCATGGGCACCGGCCAGGCGCCCGTCATGCGCTACAACCGCCAGCTGCGCGACCTCATCGTCGCCGGCCGCGCGACGCCCGGCTTCATCGTGTCCCACGAGCTGCCCCTCGACGACGCCGCGGAGGGGTACGCCCGCTTCGACCGGCGCGAGGACGGCTGGACGAAGGTGCTGCTGCGCCCCGAGGCCCTCGCCTCCTGACGCACGCCGTCCCTGCCGCCCCCCGACGACCGTCCCCACGATCGCCCGGGACTGCCGCCCGGGGCCGCCGCCGGGTCACCCGGACGGCGGCCCCACGGTGCGGGCCGGCGGTGCGGCACGGGCACCGTCCGTGGCAGGATGCCCGGGTGCCGACCCCGGACGACGCCGACCTCGCGCGCACCATCGCGGAGGTCGAGGCGCAGGAGCGGGAGCTGCGGTTCACCTCCTTCACGCACGACGACGCGTGGCGGCTCGGGTCGCTCCTCGTCGAGCGGGCGCGGGAGCAGGACCTGCCCCTGACGATCGACATCCGGCGCGGCGAGCAGCAGGAGTTCCACGCCGCGCGTCCGGGCACCGTCCCCGACAACGACCGGTGGGTGGAGCGCAAGGTCCGCACGGTGCTGCGCTTCGGCGCCTCGTCGTACCTCGTCGGGCGGCGGCTGGCCCGGTCCGGCGGCTCGCTGGAGCAGCAGGGGCTGGCGACCGCGGAATACGCGGCGCACGGCGGGGCGTTCCCCGTGCACGTCGAGGGCGCAGGCATCGTCGGCGTCGTGACCGTCTCCGGGCTCCCCCAGGCCGAGGACCACGCGTTCGTCGTCGCCGCGCTGCGGGAGCACCTCGCCGGAGCCTGACGGGACGGCGTCGGGCGCAGGCGTGACGAGGGCCGGGACCGCGGCCCGCACCCCCGGCGGTCACAGCAGCTCTGCGCGCACGGGCACACCTGTGCGCTTCACACGACCTTCACGGGCCACCGGAACACCGTCCGGTCGCCGTCCGTTGGGTCATCTGGAACAGTCGTTTACAGACGCGTCGAGGTACGGAGGTCCCCCATGGCGAATCGCTCGCTGCGCGGCATGCGCATCGGATCCAACAGCATGGAGAGCGACGAGGGGGTCGACCTGGCCCCCCGGGCGCAGGCGTTCTACGACTGCCCCAACGGCCACACCATCATCCTGCCGTTCTCGGTCGAGGCCGACGTCCCGGTGGTGTGGGAGTGCCGCTGCGGCGCCGAGGCGCTGCTGCGCGACGGCGTGAAGCCCGAGGCGAAGGCCGGCAAGCCGCCGCGCACGCACTGGGACATGCTCCTCGAGCGCCGCACCATCGGTGAGCTGCAGGAGCTGCTCGACGAGCGCCTCGACCTGCTCCGGTCGGGCAAGCTGCGCCGCTCGGCCTGACGAGGCCCTCGGCAGCACCGCTCCCCCGCCACGGGCGTCGGACCTCCCGGTCCGGCGCCCGTCGTCGTTCCCAGGTGTCCGCGTGCCGGTCCCGTCCGCGTCCGCTCAGAGGCCGTCGACGCGGTCGGCGCGTCGCGTCCGACGTGCGCCGGCGGCGCCGGCGAGCACCGTCAGCACCGCCAGGGCGTCGACCACCCACGCCGGCCAGGGGCCCAGCCGTGTGGCCCACGTCAGCGACTGGCGCAGCGGCAGGTCCGCGACGAGCTGCTCGGTGGTGAACAGACCGGTGCGGTGGGTGATCACGCCGTCGGGCAGGATGACGGCGCTGACGCCTACGGTCGAGATCTGCACGGTCGCGCGGCCGTGCTCCACCGCACGCAGCTGGGACATGGCGAGCTGCTGCACCGCCTCGTCCGAGAAGCCGAAGGACGCGTTGTTCGTCGGGACGACGATGATCTCGCCGCCCGCTCGCACGCCGTCGCGCACGAGGGCGTCGTAGGCCACCTCGAAGCAGATGGCGTCGGCCATCTGCACGGTCCGGCCCAGGCGAGGTGAGTCGAAGGCGACGACCCCGGTCGTCGTGCCCGGCAGCATGTCGTTGACGACGAGGTCGACCGCCGACGAGAACGGGCGGACGAGCTCGCGGAACGGGATGTACTCCGCGAACGGCGCGGGGTGCTGCTTGGCGTAGCGGTCCGTCACGCCTTGTCCAGGCTGCCACAAGAGGGAGACGTTGTAGCGTCCGCCGGACTCGGGGTACTCGACCGCGCCGACGAGGATCGGCGCGCCGAGGGCTCGGGCGGCCGCGTCGATGCCGGCCGCGGCCTGGAGGTCCACCTGGGGGTCGATGTCCGAGCCGTTCTCCGGCCACAGGACGACGTCGAGCGCGCCCCGGCCGGCGTGCTCCGCCAGCTCTCGCGTCCCGGCCAGGTGGTTGTCGAGCACCTGCCGAGCGCGTCCGAAGGCCTCGAGCCCCGTACCGGGGACGTCGCCCTGCACGGCGCCGACGCGCAGCTCGCCGTCCTGCGCCCGGGCGTCGAGCGGGATCTGCCACCCGACCGCGAGCAGCGCCGCCGCCGCCGCGAGCCCCACGGGCGCCCGGAGCAGCTGCCCCCGCCGCAGCCGCAGCGCCACGAGCCCCAGGAGCACGCCCCCGGCGGCGACCACCCCGGAGACGAGCGGCGTGCCCGCCCAGGAGGCGTAGGCGACGAGCGGCGACGACGCCTGCGAGAACGCGAGCCTCCCCCACGGGAACCCGCCGAAGGGCCACGCCGACCGGAGCTCCTCCACGGCGACCCACAGGAGCGCGAACACCACCACCTGGAGCCCGCCCGAGCGCCACACGGCCTCGCCGCGCCGGGCCCAGCCCCACGCGGCACCCAGCAGCCCGACGAACGCCGCCTCGGCCACCGAGAGCGCGACCCAGGGCACGGGGCCGACCGCGTCGTCGGCCCAGGTGATGAGCGGCAGGAAGAAGGTGAGGCCCCACAGGAGCCCGACGAGGCAGTTCCACCGCGCGGAGTCACGGCGCAGCGCCCACCACAGCAGCGCCACGCCGACGGGCGCCAGCCCCCACCAGCCGGGGTCGGGGAACGCGAGCCGCGTCAGGGCGCCCCCGACGAGGGCCAGCAGGACCGTGACCCGGCGGGAAGGGGTCGGCGCGGGCACCGGCAGAGGGTACGTCACCGAGATGGGCGGTCCCTGACCGGAGTCGGCGGGTGCTGGCCGGAGTCGGCGGGTGCCGGCCGGAGTCGGCGGGTGCCGGTCGGAGCCGGCCGGCGACCGGCCGGCCCGCGCACCCTTCGTACCGGTCGACCACGACCGTTCTCTGATGAGTGCGCGGACCAGGCCGGAGCCGGTGGACCCGCGGTGCGTCCGGCGCGTGCGCCGGCCGTCCGAGCCGTCCCCGAACCTACCGGCGTGAGCCGGGGTGTCAAGGGGCCGGAGGTCCTGCTCACGAGCAGAAGCGCTGGTCAGCGGCGTGTGGTGCGTCCTGTGTCGAGCAGGTTTCCGCCTCGGCGTGTCCGCGTGGCGTGTCGCCCCGGCGCGGTCTCAGACCAGCTCGTCGTGCAGCACGTGCCCGGCGCGGACGGTGCGCAGGCAGCGCGGGCCGGCGTCGCCGGGCTCGAGCGCGGGCAGGAGCGGGGTCCCCGCGCGCGCGTCCGTCGCCCACGACGAGAAGCGCCCGGGGGCCGTCTGCACGGACAGGTCCTCGGCCTGCCACACGGCCAGGTGCGCCGGCGACCCCACCCGCAGCTCCCCCGACCCGTCGGCGTCGGCCCCGGCCGCCCGCCACCCGCCGCGGGTGTGGGCGCGGAACGCGGCGCGCGCCGAGAGCCGGTGCTCCGGGCGGTGGTGGTGCAGCGCCGCCGCCACCCCGGCCCAGGGCCGCCACGGCGTGACGGGGCTGTCCGACCCGAACGCGAGCGGTGCGCCGGCGGCGGCGTAGGCAGCCAGCGGGTTGAGCGTCGCCGCGCGCCCCGCGCCGAGCCGGGCCGCGTACATGCCGGCGTCGCCGCCCCAGACGGCGTCGAACGCCGGCTGGACGCTCAGCCGCACGCCGAGCGGCAGCAGGGCGGCCAGGGTCGCGTCGTCGACCATCTCCGCGTGCTCGAGCCGGTGGCCCAGGCGCGCGAGGGCGGGCGCCCCGACCTCCGCGGCGGCCGCCTGCAAGCCGGCGAGCACCGTGTCGGCGCCGGCGTCGCCGATGACGTGGAAGGCGGCCTGCACGCCGGCCAGGGTGGCGGCGACGAGGTGCTCGGCGACCTCGTCCGCCGTGAGCTGGAGCGTCCCGCGCGGGTGCGGGGCGTCCGGAGGCAGGTCCGCGTAGGGCTCGCGCAGGGCGGCGGTGCGCGAGCCGAGCGACCCGTCGACGTTGAGGTCCCCGCCGACCCCGGTCAGGCCGGGCAGGGCCTCGACGAGGGCGGCCACCTCCGCCTGCGTGCGGCAGCGCTCGGCCCGGTACCCGACGACGAGCGGGAGCCCGGAGGCCGGGTCCGCGGTGGCGGCCAGCAGCGCGGCGAGGCCCTCGCGGGCGTCGACGCCGGGGGCGCTGTGCTCGTGCACCGCGACGATCCCGTGGGCGGCGGCGTCGCGGAGGGCGGCGCGGCACAGCCGGTCGTGGCGCGCGGCGTCGACGGCCCGGGCCGCCGCGCGGGCGGCGAGGTGCGCGCCCAGCTCGACACGGCCGTCGGGGTGCCAGCCCGGCAGCCGGTCCGCCCCGCTCGTCGTCGCCAACGTCGTCGAGACGACGGCCGAGTGGACGTCCACCCGCGCGAGGTACACGGGACGTCCGCCGGCGGCGGCGTCGAGCTCGGCGGCGGTGGGCGGCCGGCCCTCGGGCCAGGTGCGCTCGTCCCAGCCGCTGCCCAGCAGCACCGCGTCCGGCGGCAGGGCGGCGTGGGCCGCGGCGACGGAGGCCAGCGCGTCGGCCATCGTCGGGCAGGCGCGGGCCGACAGGTCCAGGCCCTCGGCCGCCAGCGCCGTCTCCAGGACGTGCACGTGCGCGTCGACGAACGCCGCGGTCAGCAGCGCGCCGTCGAGGTCGACCACGCTGTCCGCGGACGCCGCCATGCCGGCGGCCGTGTCGTCGGCGCCCAGCCATGCCACCACGCCGTCGACCTCGAGCAGGGCCTCGGCGAAGGGGTCGGCCGAGGAGTGGACGGTGCCGTTGCGGTACAGGGTGGCGCTCACGCGGTCACCCTAGGAGGTCCGCCGGGAGCCGACCGCGGGGACGCGCTCACACCGAGGAGTAGGCGACGACCCCGCGTCGCACCGCGTCGATCGCCTTGACCGCCGTCCGGCGCGTCGTCGGCTCCGGCGCCGCCTGGGCGAGCTGGTCCAGCACGTCGACGACCTGCTTGCACCAGCGCACGAAGTCGCCGGCGGCCAGGTCCGACCCCCGCAGCACCACGTCGAGGCTGCGCCCGGAGGCCCAGCGGTGCACGGCCTGGACGAGGCCGAGGTCGAGGGGCTGCACCGTCTCGAGCCGGTGCGCGGCCTCGAGGTCCTCGAGCTCCGACCACGCCCGCACGGTCTCCTCCAGCGCGGTGCCGAGCCGGCCCGTGGGCCCTCCCGGCACGTGCGGCTCGGCGGCGTCGTCGCGCCGCGAGCGGTACACGAGCGTGGACACCGCGGCGGCCAGCGCGGGGGCGTCGAGGTCCTCCCACAGGCCGCGGCGCAGGCACTCGGCGAGGAGCAGGTCGTTCTCGGCGTACAGCCGCCGCAGCCACCGGCCGTCGGCGGTGACGACGAGGTCGCGGCGGCCGCCGACGGCGGGGCGGCCCGCGTCGTCGTGGCGCGCCCTCTCGTCCGACCCGGTGCCGTCCTCCGTGCCGTCCTCCGTGCCGTCCGCCGGGAGGTCCACGGGGAGGTCCGCGGGGTCGGCGAGGTAGCCGAGCCGGACGAGGACGTCGCAGATCCGGTCGAACACGGCGGCGATCGACCCGGTCCGGCCGGCGATGCGCTGCACGAGCGCCGCGTGCTCGGCGCGCAGCCGGCTCCAGCGCTGCGCCCAGCGCGCGTGCTCCTCGCGGTCGGGGCAGCCGTGGCACGGGTGCGCGCGCAGCTGCCGGCGCAGGGCCGCCAGGTCCTCGTCGCCCGCCGTCACGTCGGGGCCGCCGCGACCCCGGCGACCGCGGCCCCGCGGCGCCTCCGCCTCGGCGGGCGGCTCCGCGTCGGCGAACCGGCGCAGCGCGGCGGCGAGGTCCCGACGGGCGGCCGGGGCGCGGACGCTGAAGGACCGGGGGACGGCCAGGTGGCCCACGGTGCGGGCACCGCTGCCGACGTCCGCGACGGACAGGCGCCGCACCTGCCGGTCGGGCAGCAGCACGGTGGGCTGCGGCCCGTCGAAGCCGGGTGCGCCGCCGGGGTCGACGACGACCGCGTGCAGCGTGCGCCGCCGCCCCGACGGCACGGCGAGCACGTCGCCGACGCGCAGCCCCTCGAGGGTCCGGGCCACGTCGGCACGGCGGGCGCCGGCCTCGGCGCGGGCCAGCTCCTTCTCGCGGGAGGAGATCGCGTCCCGCAGGCGCTGGTACTCCGCGAAGTCGCCGAGGTGGCACCGCATCGCCTCCGCGTACCCCTCGAGCGCCTCCGCGTGGCCCTGCGCCTGCCGCGCCAGCCCGACGACGCCGCGGTCCGCCTGGAACTGCGCGAACGACGTCTCCAGCACCTCGCGCGCCCGCTCGCGGCCGACCTGCGCCACGAGGTTGACCGCCATGTTGTACGTGGGACGGAAGCTCGAGCGCAGCGGGTACAGCCGCCGGGACGCGAGACCGGCCAGCGCCACGGGGTCGAGTCCCTGGTGGTCGACGACGACCGCGTGGCCCTCCGTGTCGATGCCGCGGCGGCCGGCCCGGCCGGTGAGCTGCGTGTACTCCCCCGGCGTCACGTCGACGTGGCTCGACCCGTCCCACTTGACGAGCTTCTCCAGCACGACCGACCGCGCCGGCATGTTGATGCCGAGCGCGAGGGTCTCCGTGGCGAAGACGACCTTGATGAGCCCGCGGGCGAACAGGTGCTCGACCGTCTCCTTGAACAGCGGCAGCATGCCGGCGTGGTGCGCGGCGACGCCGCGGCTGGCGGCGTCGACGAAGGCCCAGTAGCCCAGGACGTCGAGGTCCTCCGGCGGGATGCCGGCGCAGCGCTGCTCGACGACCTGCCGGATCTCGGCCTGCTCCGCGGGGCGGGTGAGCCGCACGCCCGAGGTGAGGCACTGCGCGACGGCTCCCTCGCAGCCGGCCCGCGAGAAGATGAAGACGATGGCGGGCAGGAGGCCCTCCTCGTCGAGCAGCTCGACGACCGCCGGGCGCGGGGTCGGCCGGCGGAACGCGCCGGCACCGCGGGGGCTGTCGTCGTCGCGCCGCCCGCGACCACGTCCCGGGCCGCCGCCCGGTCGCTGCCGGGAGCCGTCGTCGCGGCGCCCGCGCAGGAGCCGGACGAGGTCGGGGTTGATGGGCGGGTCGACACCGGGGTCCGTCGGGTCGACGTGCCCGGCGTACAGGTCGAGCAGCTGGCGCTGGACGAGGACGTGCTGGCCGAGCGGGACCGGGCGGTGCTCGCTGACCACCACCTCCGTGTCGCCGCGGACGGTGGCCAGCCAGTCGCCGAACTCCTCCGCGTTGGACACCGTCGCGGACAGCGAGACGAGCTGCACGTCGTCGGGCAGGTGGATGATCACCTCCTCCCACACGGGTCCCCGGAAGCGGTCGGCCAGGTAGTGCACCTCGTCCATGACGACGTAGCGCAGGCCCTCGAGCGTCGCGGAGCCGGCGTAGAGCATGTTGCGCAGGACCTCGGTGGTCATGACGACGACCGGCGCCTCGCCGTTGACCGTCGTGTCACCCGTGAGCAGGCCGACCCTCTCGGGCCCGTAGCGGCGCACGAGGTCGGTGTACTTCTGGTTCGACAGCGCCTTGATGGGCGTCGTGTAGAACGCCTTGAAACCGCCCTCGACCGCCAGGTGCACGGCGAACTCCCCGACGACCGTCTTCCCGGCGCCGGTCGGCGCGGCGACGAGGACGCCCGCGCCCCGCTCGAGGGCCGCGCACGCCTCGAGCTGGAAGTCGTCGAGCGGGAAGTCCAGGCCCGCGCGGAACGCGTCGAGGCGGGTGCCCACGCTGCGGCGGCGTGCCGCGGCGTACCGCTCCGCGGGCGAGGGTTCGGTGGTGACGACGGTGCGACCCGCCGTCCGACGCTTCTGGGAGGGCACCCGCCCACCCTAGGCAGGCGTGCGCCCGACCCGCGCGTGGGCGGGGGCCCGGACGCGCCGCCGGGGACGCGGGGGCGTCAGGCGGAGGTCACGCGAGGACGTGGAGGGCGCCCGGCACGACCCGCGCCCGCAGGGGCAGCGGCCCGACCGGCTCCCCGTCGGCGAACGCCGGGGGCGGCGCCGGCGTGCCCGGCCCGGGCAGGGGCTCGACGAGGACGCCGGCGACCCGGTGCACCCGGACGGCCGGGTGCCCCAGGTGGCTGCCGCGGTAGAGGCGTGGGAAGACGGCGACGACCTGCCGCCGTGTCAGCGGCCCGGCCACGAGGACGTCGACGAGGCCGTCGGTGAGGTCCGCGCCCGGCGCGACGTGCAGCCCGCCGCCGAACCACGGCGTCCCGGCGAGGGCGACGAGGGTCGCGGGTCCCTCGTGGAGGACTTCCGTCGGACGGTCGGCCTCGTCGAGCCCGGTGAGGCGGTACCCGTAGGGCCGGAACCTCCGCAGCTCGCCGGCCAGGGCGCGCAGGCAGCGGGCCGGCCCCGGTGGCCAGCGCTGCGCGTTGGCCCGCGCGTTGACGGCGGCGTCCAGGCCGCAGGACACGACCCCGACCGCCCACTCGTGGCCGCCGTCGGCACGGTCGAGGAGGGTCGCGTCCACGCGGCGGGCACCGGTGCGCAGGCCGGCGTCGATGCGTGCCACGGCGGCCGCGGTGTCGTGGCGCGGCAGGCCGAGCGCGCGCGCGACGTCGTCGCCGGACCCGTGCGCGACGACCCCGAGCGCGACGTCCGTGCCGGCGACGAGCCCGACGCCGAGGTGGACGGCGCCGTCGCCGCCGACCACGACGAGCGCGTCGGCGCGCGTGTCGTCGAGCGCGGCCCGTGCGCGACCGCGCGCGTCGTGGGGCGTCTCGTCGGGCGTGCCGTCGGGCGCGGTGCCGCCCGAGGCGTCGATGACCTCGTGCCCCGCGGCGACGAGGGCGTCCTCCACGTGCCGGCCGGCATGGCGTGCGCGGCCGCTGCCGGCAGCGCCGTTGACGACGAGCACGAGACGGCTCATGCGGATCGGTCCGCCTGCGCGCGCGGGCTCAGCGGCCGGCCGGCACCTCGTCGGGCACCGTGCCGTCCAGGCGGGGCAGTCCCTCGGCGAGGCGGCGCCGGTCGACGCGGCGGTCGTGCAGCAGCGCCAGGCCCACGGCCGCGAAGTACAGGCCGCAGATCGGCAGCGCCAGCACGATCATCGTGATGGCGTCCGGCGTCGGGGTCATGACCGCCGAGAACGTGAAGGCGAGCATGATCGCCCACCGCCAGCCCTTGAGCATGGAGCGACCCTGCAGGAGGTTCGCGAGGTTGAGCCCCGTGAGCACCACGGGCAGCAGGAAGGCCAGCCCGAACGCGAGGATGAGGCGCATGACGAAGCTGAGGTACAGCTGCGCGTCGATGACGTTGCCCGCACCGTCGGGCGTGAAGTCCGTGAGGATCCGCACCGCGTTGGGCAGCGCCCACGCCGCGGTCGCCGCGCCGGCCAGGAAGAGCGGGACGGCGGCGGCGACGAACCCGATGGCGTAGCGCTTCTCGGTCCGGGTCAGGCCCGGCGTGACGAACGCCCAGAGCTGGTAGATCCACCAGGGGCTGGACAGCAGCACGCCGAGGAAGAGGGACACCTTCACCGCGACGTCGACGGACGTCGCGACGCCGGCGTAGTTGAGGATGACGAGCCCGCCCCGCGCCTCGGCGGCCTGGTTCAACGGCGCCGACAGCAGCTGGATGACCGGCTCGTAGAGGAACCAGCCCACGACCGCCCCGACGACGAGGCCGAGCGCCGCCAGCACGACGCGGCGCCGCAGCTCGCGCAGGTGGGCGCGCAGCGGCATGCGCCCGTCGTCGGACGCGGGGACCGAGGCGCGCGCCCGACGCAGGGCCACGGGTCAGGCCTGGGGCGCGTGGCCGCCCGGCGCGGGGGCGGTGGTGGTGCCCTGCGGCGGGACCGGGGACGTGCCGGCCGTCGGGCCGGGGTTCACCGGGCCGGTGTAGGCGGTGGGTGCGGGGGCCGCGGTCGTCGACGTCGCGCCGTGCTGCGCGGGCGGGGTGGCCTCGTCGTCGGTGCGCAGGTCCTTGACCTCGCTCTTGAAGATCTTGAGGCTCTGGCCGACGCTGCGGGCCAGGCCCGGCAGCCGGTTGGCCCCGAACAGGAGCACGACCACCAGCAGCAGGATGATCAGGTGGGTTGCCGTGGGGCGCATGCGGGGCTCCTTGGTCTTCCGGACGGCGCCGGCAGGGCTGCCGGACCGCGGGCGGGTCGCCGTGGGACGTCGTCGGTGGACGCGTCCATGGTACGGCGCACCCGGGCGACCGGGAGGGAAACGACAGGTGTCCACTCGCCCCGTCGGCGCGGTGGTCCTCAGGTCCAGTCGCGCTGCCAGGCGGCGTAGGTGCGGCGGTGACGCTCCGCCCGGGCCTCGCGCCGGGTCGCTGCCGCGGCACGCACCGCCTGCCAGCGGCCGTGCACCTCGGCGGGGTCGTCGAACAGCGTCGGGCGGGTCGGCGCGGCGGACGCCCGCGCCGCGGCCTCGAGCCGCTCGGCCTGCTCCCCGAGCCGGGCCGCGACCTCCGACGCGCGGCGCAGCTCGTCGAGCAGCGCGCGCACCGAGCGCCACAGGCGCCGCCCCAGGACGACGGCGCCGGAGACGGCCGCCAGCACCAGGACGGTCCACACCACGGCCCACAGCACGCCGGACACCCTAGTCGCGCCCGGCGTCGGCACGTCCGTCGGCCGGCTGCCCGTCGGTGGGCGCCCCGCTGGTGGGCGCCGCGTTTGTGCGCCCCTCGTCGTCGTCGACGAGGCCCGCAGCCGCGTACGCCGCGAGGGCGGCACGGGCGGCGGCGGCGGCCTCGCGCGCGGCGCCCGCGGGCCGGACGGCGAGGACGTCGGCGGCCGCGGCGAGGAGCACCCGGGTGAGCCACGCGGGGTGCTGGACGCGCACGTCGAGCTCGAGCGTCCCGTCGGGCAGCGTGCGGACGTCCTCGGTCGGGCTGCTCTCGGCCACCCACCGTCCCCGGCTGCGCAGGTGCAGCGTGACGACGTCCCCCTCCGACGGGCGGAAGTCGGTGCGGTCGGCGACGGCGTGGTCCTCCGCGGGCTCGTCGAGCGGCGTCACCGCCAGCACGCGGTCGAGCCGGAACAGCCGCTCCCCCTCGACCAGCCGGCACCACGCCAGCAGGTAGCTGCGCGCCTCGCCCGCCTCGAGCCGCAGCGGGTCGACGTCGCGCTCGGTGACGACGTCCGCCGCGTCGACGTAGCGCAGGTGCAGGCGGCGTCGCTCCCGGAGCGCCCGCTCCACCGTCGCGAGGACCTCGGGGCGGCCGGGGACCGCGAGGCGGACGTCGAGGGCGTCCTGCTGCGCGCCGCCCGTGGCGGCGGCGAGCTTCTCCGTGGCCGACGCCAGGACGGCGGCGCGCTCGTCGTCGAGGCCGGGGCCCAGCGCGTCCCGCAGCGCCCGCAGGGCCGTGAGCAGCACGGACGCCTCCCGAGGACCGAGGCGCAGCGGCCGCGTGATGCTGCGGCCCTCCGTCAGCCGCACCAGCCCGTGCTCGTAGGAGTCGGCGTCGAAGTCGATGAGGTCGTACGGGAAGTAGCCGGGCGTGCCCGTCACCCACAGGGTGTCGATGTCGGCGAGCACCTGCCGGGTGCTCACGTCGAACTGGCGCGCCACGTCCTCGACCGGGACGGCGCCGCGCCCCTCGAGGTAGGCGACGAGCCCGAGTAGCCGCAGCAGCCGGTCGCTCGCGCGCTCAGCCACGGTCTTCCCCGGCCGACGCGTCGGTGCTCGTCGCGGGCCCGGCCGGCACCGACGCCGGGAGCTCGTCGAGGCGCGCGGCGGCGCCGAGGAGACGCAGGACGGCGCGCCGCAGCTCCGGCGGGTCCAGCACCAGGACGGCGTCCCCCTGCCCGACGACCTCCTCCGCGAGCTCCCAGGGGCTGCGGTAGGGGACGACGACGACGTCGCGGCCGTCGGGGGCGGCGGTGGGCCGGCCCGTCCCCTGGCCTGCGACCCGGCCCTCGACGTGGCCCTCGACCTGGCCCTCGACCTGGCCCGCGGCCGCTTCCGGGACCGCGCGAGCGCGCAGCACGGCGGCGCGCTCGGGCAGCACGGCCAGGCGGGCGCGCCGCTCCTCCCCCTCGCCCCATGCGGCCAGCGCCTCGTCGAGCGCGGCGCGGGAGGGCGGCGGGAACGCGCCCGGCTCCCCCACCCGGCGCACCCCGCCCTCCACGCGGCTGAGCCGGAACGAGCGGGTGGCCCCGCGATCGCGGTCGTGGCCGATGAGCACCCAACCGCCCGTGCGGGTGAGCAGCTGCCACGGCTCGACGGTGCGCGTCCGGCGCTCGCCGGTGCTGGCCGCGCGGTAGGCGAACTGGACGGCCTGGCGCTCCTGCACCGCGTCGACGAGCGGGGCGAGGGCGGCTCCACCAGCACGGACCCGCGGGGCCAGCCCCTGGAGGAGGTCGGCGGACCCCGGTCCCTCCCCCACTGCGCGCAGCTTCGTGAGGGCGCGGTCCGTGTCGGCCCGCAGCGCGCGGTCCTGCCACAGCCCCGCGGCCAGGCCGAGCACGCCGAGCTCGGCCGACGTCAGCTCCACCGGGGGCAGCGACCAGGCGTCGGTGTCGACCCGGTAGCCGACGTCGTCGCCGTGCGCCTGGCCCGTGACGGTGACCAGGGGGACGCCGAGCTCGCGCAGCGTGTCCTTGTCGCGCTCGAACATCCGCTCGAAGGCCTCGTCGGAGGCCGCGTCCGCGTACCCGGCGACACTGCGACGCACCTGCTCCTTCGTCATCCGCCGCGAGGTGTTGACCAGGGCGATGACGAGGTTGAGCAGGCGCTCCGCGGCGGGGGTGGGGTCGGCCATCGCGCTCACCGTAGCGGGCGGGCAGGTCCGGGGCGGTGCGGGGCCGACGGGGACGGTCCGTCGCGCTCGTCGCGCGGTGCCCACAGCCGTCCCGTGCGAGGGTCGCACCCGACGGTCGACCGCTCGGGCGCGGTCGACGACACCGGGACGACGACACGACGACGGAGGACCGATGAGCACGCGGCACCGCCCCTGGGACCTGCTCGTGGTCGGAGGCGGGACGGCCGGGCTCGTCGGCGCCACCGCCGCGGCCCCGCTCGGCGCGCGGGCGGCGCTCGTCGGGCTGCGGCGGGCGTCGACGCCCGACGGGGACCGGCCCGGGTGAGCGCGCGCGACCGACGGGTCCACCACGAGGTGGTGTGGGAGGACGAGGACCTCGGGCCGGACGACGAGGCGGCGACGGGGACGGCGGCCCGCGGGGCCCGCCGGCGGTGGCCCGGCACGTGGGGACGTCGGCTTCTGGTCGTCGCGACGGTGCTGGCGGTGGGCACCTGGGCCGTCGTCGACCGCGTCGAGGAGCGCCGGGAGGCTGCGCGGCTGGCGGCCGTCGACGGGTTGTCGGTGACGCTGGCGGCGCCGCTGGTCCCGGCGTGGCAGGTGCCGGGCGACGTGGTGGCGGGGTCGGGCGACGGGGTGGTGCTGCTCGCAGCCCGGACCGACGGCGCGACGACGGCCGTCGACCTCCGCACCGGTGAGGTGCTGTTCACCGAGAGGGCGCGCTGCCGGTTCCCCGACGGCGAGGAGGCTGCAGCCGTGGAGGACGACGCGGCAGGCGGGCCTGCGCTCGTCGTCTGCGTGCAGGGCCCGACGTCACGGGTCGGAGGGACGACCGTCACCGTCCGGGAGGCCCGCACGGGCGCGCTCGTCAGGGACGTCGCCTGGGACGCCCGCTCCCCCGTCGTGGCCACCGCCGGCCTGCTCGTCGCCGTGCTCCCCGAGCCCGCGGGCCAGACCACGGTGACGGCCTCCTCGGTCCGCACGGGTGAGCCCCGGTGGTCCTTCGTGCTGGCCGGCACCACGACGCCGGGGTCGGCGGGGGTCGGGCCCGCCGCGGGGTCCACGATCCCGCTCCTGACGCCGACGGGCACGGTGTCCCTGGACGTCCGGACGGGGCGCCCGGTCCCGGGCCTGCGCGGCGCGCGGCCGCTGCCCGCCGGCGGTCTCGCCCGGCCCGACCAGGACGGCGCCGCGATGACGACGACGGTGCTCGACGACGAGGGCGACCCGAGGTTCACCGTCCCGGGCACGGTGCTGGCGGTCACCGTCGACGACGGCACGGGCGGCCATGTGCTGCACACCGTCCGCCGGTCCCCGGACTCCGACGGCCTCGTCCTCACCACGGTCGACGCCGGCACCGGTGACGTGCGGTGGACCGCCGCCCCGCCGGCGATGACGCCGTCGCCACCGGCGGTGCTGGACGGCCGCGTGCTCGTCCCGACGCTGCGCGGTGTCGTCGCCCTCGACGCGGCGACCGGTGCGACGGCGTGGGCGCTCCCGACGACGGCCGGCCCCGGGCAGGTCGACGGGATGGCCACCGACGGCCGTCGCGTGCTGCAGGTCGAGCCGGACCCGGGCGGCCGCCCGCTGCTCGTCGCCCGCGACGTCCGCGACGGCACGGTCGTGTGGACGGCCGCCCCTCCCCCGTCCGATGCGCCGGCCGCGCCCCTGACCACGTCCGTCCTGGCGGACGGCTCCGTCCTCGTCACCGGCGGCGGTCGGGTGACGAGGCTCGTCGTGCCGGAGAGGTGAGGGACGCACGACGAGGAGCGAGGTCCTCACGCCAGCAGGGCTGCTACGAGATCCAGCGCTCGTCGACGTCGACCCGGGCGGCTCCCGCGAGGTCCGCCGCGACGCCTCTCGGACGTGCGTGCCATGCCCGACCGCCGTCGCTTGAGGAGCGGCTGAGTGCACGCGTCCTGTCGACGGCCATCCGCGGGACGGCAGGGCCGTCGAGCGGTGTTGATGTTCCTGATGACTCCCACGCTCCCCGCCGCGTCGGCCGCCGGGTCGCTCGCCCCCTTCGCCCCCCTCCTGGACGGCCCGTCCGCCCCCGGCCTCCCCGCATCGGCGCCGGCCGCCGGTGCGGTCGAGGCGATCGAGGACTCGCTGCGCTCACCACGGCGGTGGCAGCCGAAGCAGGTGCTCGTGACGGCCTCCGCCGCCGACACCCCGCACGGGCGGGCGATCGTGGCGCGGTGCGAGGCCGCCGGCATCGACCGCATCGAGCTGCTGCGGGCCGACCGGCTGCCCCCGCTGCGCGGGGGCGACGAGCGCGCGACGTACGCGCTGGCGAAGGCCACGTTGGCCGTCGTGACCTCCGCCCCCTCGGCCCGGAGGCTCGCGCCCATCCCGCCGAGCGCCGACTGGCGCCTGGACCTGGCCGTCGGCTGCCCCGCGCACTGCCAGTACTGCTACCTGGCGGGCTCGCTGGCCGGGCCGCCCGTGACGCGGGTCTTCGCCGACCTGCCCGACGTGCTCTCGGCCATGGACACGCACGTCGGCCGCGGTGGCGTCACCTCCACCTCGCGCCACCGTGCCGGCGAGGGCACGACCTTCGAGGTGTCGTGCTACACCGACCCGCTCGGGATCGAGCACCTCACGGGGTCCCTCGCGGCGACGATCGCGCACGTCGGCACGCGCGACTGGCCGAGCCCCGTGGGCCTGCGCTTCACGACCAAGTTCGACGACGTCGCCCCGCTGCTGGACCTGCCGCACGCCGGGCGCACCCGGGTGCGATTCAGCGTGAACTCCGCCGGGCCCGCCGGCGCGGAGCGGTTCGAGGGCGGCACGGCCCGCGTGCGCGAGCGGCTCGGCGCGCTGCGGCGGCTCGCGCTCGCGGGCTACCCGGTCGGCCTGACGATCGCCCCGGTCATCCCCGGACCGGGCTGGCAGGACGCCTACGGTGCGCTGCTCGACGACGTGGCGTCCGCCTTGCGCGACGTCCCCGACCCGGACCTGACCGCCGAGGTCATCACGCACCGGTTCACGCCGAAGAGCCGGGAGGTGCTGCTGGGCTGGTACCCACGGACGCAGCTCGAGATGGACCCCGCTCAGCGCGCCACGAAGCGCGGGAAGTACGCGAGCATCAAGCACGTGTACACCCCGCCCGTCATGGCCGAGGTGCGCGCCTGGTTCGAGCGTGAACTCGAGCGCCGGCTCCCGACGGCGCGGCTGCTCTACTTCACTTGAGACGTGCTCGGCGGGCGCGGCGGACAGCCGGGGCCGGGTAGCAGGGAGAGCCTCGGTCCGACCGGTCAGCGGTCATCACGTCCACCGAGTCCGGAGAGCAGACGAGCCGAGCCATGGGCGAACTCGCTGACGCCCTCGCAGGTGAGCATCGTCTCGCTGAGGGGCCAGTTGCAATGCACGCTCATGCCGCAGGTCGGGCGTCGGCGTGCCGGCCTACGCACTCGTGCTCGCGCGACGGCCGTGGTGGCCGACCCGGCGGAGGCGCGCGGCGGGACGTGAGCACTCGGGTGTGCCAGGTGCCACGCTGGAGACGTGGTTGTCCGTCCCATGACCGTCGACGACGCCACAGGCGTCGCGCGGGTCAACGTCGCCTCCTGGCACGAGAGCTACAGCCACGTCGTGCGCCCTGAGGTGCTCGCCGCCATGGACGTCGAGCGCGCCGCGGCTGGCTTCGTGGCCATGCTCGGTGGCACCTCCGCGATCACACCCACCGCGGCGGTGGTCGCCGAGAGCGCCGGCGAGCTCGTCGGCTTCGCCGTCGCCCGCCCCAGCCAGGACCAGCCTCCGGTGAGGGAGGTCGAGCTGTGGGCGATCTACGTCCTGGCCGCCGCGCACGGCACCGGTGCTGGCCAGGCTCTCCTGGACGCTGCTCTTCACGACGCCCCGGCCTCCTTGTGGGTGTGGCAGGACAACCCGCGAGCTCACGCCTTCTACGCCCGCAACGGCTTCGCCCCCGACGGTGCCCGCCGCGTGCACCAGCCGTGGGGTCCAGCACCGATCGTGCGTCTGGTGCGCTGACCGCGCGTCCGTCGGACGCGCGGTCGTGCTGCTGTCGGCTCTCACGACGCATCCTCAGGATGGCCACCACGTGGAGCTGTCACCCACGACCGCCGGACGGGCCGACGGCGATCAGGACCACGAACATCCCGACCACGACGACCGCGAGCACGGCGGTTGAGGCCACCGGGTGGCGCAGGAGCGCCCTCAGCGCCCGGTCGTGCCACGTGCGATCCCGCGGGTGGCGGCTCTCCTCGCGCCGCCAGCTCCCGTGCAACCGCCCGTTGCGGCGCAGCCACAGCTCGACCGGGATGGTCGCGTACGGGATCACAGCGCTCGTGACCGCGACGGCGGTCGTGCCGGCGCCCCAGCGTTGGTTCAAGGCGACGACGATCGTGCTGGTGACGAAGGCGAGGAACACGAGTCCGTGCACCGCGCCGCCGATGGTCACGGCGATGGCGAGTTCGAGTGTCCCGCGCAGCACGAGCCCGGCGAGCAGCAGCGTCCACGACACCGCCTCGGCGATCGCGACACCGCTGAACAGTGCGAGCGGGGTACGGGCCACGGTCCTCCTCGCGATCTGGTCCCTCGGCGGGGCGGGCACCATCGACGCCCGCACGCGTCCATCGTCCCGCAGCCACGTCACGGGTGCCCAGGGAGGCCGCCGACCGCGCGGCCATCAGTCGGGCGCGCACGCGTGGTGCGGACGTCCGGCTGCTCCCCCACGCGGCCTCCCTCCGCGCCGGGCCGACGCCCGTAGTCGGCCGACGGCCCGGTCGACCCGGCCGCGTACTCCTCCAGAGGCACGACCCCGTCGGCCCACGCCCGGAGCACGGGCTCGAACACCCGCCATGCCTCGACGGCCTCGGCGCCGGTCACCGAGGTCCGGCTCCCGCCGCCCAGCACGTCGGTGAGCACCGCCGCGTACGCGACCAGCTCGCCCGGCGCGTGCACCGCGCCGCCGGGGCTGTCGAGCTCCACCCACAGCGTGCGCGGCGTGGGCGTGCGGACCTCGGCGGGCAGCGGGACGTCGACGTCGTGCCGCAGGTGCACCAGCACGCCCTTGCGCGGCGCCCCCATCCCCTTGCCCGTCCGTAGCACGACCGGCACGCCCGTCCATCGCGGGGTCGCGACCTCGAGCGTGACCTCCGCCCAGGTCTCCGTCCCCCGCGCGGGGTCGACCCCGCTCACCGCGGCGTACCCCGGGACCGGCCGGCCCTGCGGCTCGGCCGCGTCGACGAGCACGCCGGCGCCGTACCGTGCCCGACGCGTGCGGTCGGCCATCTGCGGGGCATCCGGCTCGCGCACCGCCCGCAGCAACGCGAGCTTCGCGGCGTGCAGGGCCTCGTCGCCGTCCCCCTGCGGCGGCTCCATCAGCGCGAGCACGAGGACCTGCAGCAGGTGGTTCTGCATGACGTCGCGCACGGCGCCGGTCCCGTCGTAGAACGCGCCGCGCGTCTCCAGGCCGAGCGTCTCCTCCCACACGACCTCGATGCGCGCGACGTGCTCCGCGTCCCAGATCGGCGCGAGCGGGCCGCCGGGGGCGCGCAGCCGCACGAGCTCCTCCACCTGCGGCATCGCGAGGATGTGGTCCACGCGGAACCGCGACGCCTCGCCGTCACCCGCAGCCGCCGCGAGCAGGCGGTCGAGGGCGACGGCACCGGCGCGGTCGTCGCCGAACGGCTTCTCCACGGCGACCCGGCTGCCGGCCGGCAGCCCCACCGCGACCAACGACCTCAGCGCCGGCGGGAACGCGACGGCCGGCAGCGCGAGGTAGACCGCCACGGCGGGGTCGATCGGCGTGTCCTCGCCACGGACGCGGTCGACGAGCCGGGCCACCCCGTCCTCGTCGGACACGTCCACCTGCCCGTACCCGAGCCGGGCGACGAGGTCCTCGCGCGCCGCGTCGGCCAGGTCCCCCGCGTGGGCACGCAGGCGCGCGTCCACGTGCGCCTGGAACTCGGCCTCGGTCCAGCCCTGGTGCCCGCCCCCCACGACCCGCAGGTCCGCCGGGACCCCGCTGGCCGCGAGCAGCCGGGCCAGTGCGGGCAGCAGGAACCGCCCCGCGAGGTCCCCCGTCGCCCCCAGCACCACCAGCCGCCCGATCACACGCACCCCGTCGCCATGGCGCCACTGTCCCCCATCGAGCACCCGCCTTCACGTCCTGCCCCGCTCCGGCGCCCGACACCGGGCCCGGGCTCAGGAGAGGGTGACGACGACCTTGCCGCTCTCCCTCTCGGCGCGGGCGTGCGCCTCCACGATCGCGTCGAGCGGCAGGACGTGCTCGACGCGGGGGACATACAGCCCCCGTTCGCCGAGGTCAGCGGCCCGTCGGAGCAGGGCCGAGTCGTTGGCCGCGTCCACCTTGCGTGCGCCCAGCCGTGCAGCCCCCGCGGTGTCGATGACCGTGACGACGCGGTCCGGGTCGCCGACGATCGCGACCAGCTCCGCCAGCGACGGCGAGGGCGCCGCGTGGACGGCGGCGTCGACGCCTCCCGGGGCCAGCGCGGCGACCCGTTCGGCCAACCCGTCGCCGTAGGTCGTGGCGTCGACCCCCGACGCGACGAGGTGCGCGTGGTTCGCCGGTCGCGCGGTGCCGATGACCCGCGCACCCGCGGCGAGGGCGAGGGCGGCGACGGCGCCGCCGACCGCACCCGAGGCGCCCTCGACGAGCAGCGTCCGGCCCTCCAGCTCGCCGAGGGCGGCGACCGCGCGGGCCGCGGTCGCGGAGGCCAGCCCGGCGGCGGCCGCCTGCTCCGTCGTCCAGACGGAGGGGACCGCCGCCCAGGCGGTCAGCACCGCGCGGTCGGCTGTGGTGTCGCTGATCCCGCCCAGGCCGAACACCCGGTCCCCGACGCCGACGCCCTCGACGCCGTGGCCGACCTCGTCGACCACGCCGACGGCGTCCCGGCCGGGGACCGCCGGCAGCGGCAGGGGCAGCACCTGCGCCAGGCGGCCGGCCCGCAGCAGCACGTCGATGGGGTTGACGCTGACGGCGTGCACCGCGATGCGGACCGCGCCCGGCCCGGCGTGGGGCTCGGGCGCCTCCTCGACGACGAGCACGTCGGGCTCGCCGTAGCGGTGGTAGCGCGCTGCGCGCACGGGCATCTCCTCAAGTCGGCGCGGCGAGGGCCCGCCGCGGCCCGTCGACAGTAGACCGGGATCCGCGCCGGTACCGTGACGGGCGTGATCACGTGGCGGGCCGGGACGGTGGTGGGGACCGGGCGCGGCTGGCCCGGGGCGCAGGAGCTCGCGGTGGCGCTCGGCGAGTCGGACGGCGTGGCCGGGCCCGAGGGCACCGTCCGGGCCCTGGCCTACCCGGCGCTCGTCGGGCCGACGCCCGTCGGGGCGCGGGTCCTGCTCAACGTCACGGCGCTCGCCAAGGGACTGGGGACCGGCGGGTACGCGCTCGTCGTCGCCCGGACGGACGACGCCGTGCCGGACCCGGCCGCCGGGCCCGGGCACCTGGTCAAGGCGCGCTACACGCCGCTGCAGGCCACCGTGCTCGGGGTCGACGACCAGGAGTCGGAGCACCACGCCGCGCTCGCGGACGCCGACGACCTCGCCGGGATGCCGGTGGTCGTCGCGGACCTGCACTCGGCGCTGCCGGCGGTCGTCGCCGGGCTGCGACTGGGAGCTCGGCGGGCCGGGCGGCACGAGCCGCGCGTGGCCTACGTGATGACCGACGGCGGCGCGTTGCCGGCGTGGTTCTCCCGCACGGTCGCGGGCCTGCGGGAGGCGGGGTGGGTGGCGGCCAGCGTGACCGCCGGGCAGTCCTTCGGCGGCGACCTCGAGGCGGTCACCGTGCACACGGCCCTGCTCGCGGCGCAGGAGGTGGTCGGGGCGGACGTCGTCGTCGTCGCGCAGGGACCCGGCAACCTCGGGACCGGTACGCGATGGGGGTTCTCCGGCGTCGCGGCCGGGGAGGCGCTCAACGCCGCCGGGGTCCTGGGCGGGCGTCCCGTCGCCGCGCTGCGCGTGTCCGGTGCCGACGCGCGCGAGCGCCACCTCGGCGTCTCGCACCACTCGCTGACCGCCTACGGCCGGGTCGCGCTCGTCCCGTGCGACGTCGTCGTACCCGTGCTCGACGACGGGGCCGAGCACGCCCTGGCCGCGCTCGGGGCACGGGTCCGCGAGCAGGCGGGCCGCCTCGTGGCGCCGGCGGGCCGGCACCGCGCGGTGGAGGTGCCGGTCGGGGACGCCGAGCTCGCGGTGCTGCGCGAGGTGCCGGTCGGCCTGTCGACCATGGGCCGCGGGCTGGACGCGGACCCGGCGGCGTTCCTCGCCTCGGCCGCGGCCGGGCTGCACGCGGCCTCGCTCCTGCGCTGAGGCCCCGGTCAGTCGTCCCGCGCGGTGGCGGTGTGCCGGGCGACGAGGGTCGCCAGCCGGCGCGCCTCCGCGGTGGCCCGCTCGCCGTCGGCGCGCTGGATCCCCATGACGGCCAGGGTGTCGCCGTCGGCGAGGTCGAGCTGCACCCACGGCCGGCCCTGGCCGAAGCGCACCGAGACGACCTGCGCCCACGGCACCCGTGTGGTGATGACGAGGTTGCGCACGGTCACGCCCTCGTCGTCGGGCACGGCGCGCACGGAGGCCTGCCGCCAGCAGAACCAGACGATCGCCAGCCCGACGAGGGCGAACCCGACGCGGTCGGCGAGCGAGATCTCCAGCGTCCCGTCGCCCGGCGTGAGGAACGTCAGCGCGGCCGTCGCGACGAGCACGAGCACCGCCAGACCCGTCGCCACGTACCGCGCGAGCCACGGGCGGAACGGGGCGTGCAGCGCGTCGGGCGCCCGGCCTGTGCCGTCACCCGCCCGCTCCCCCGGCTCGCGCACCGGTCCTCAGACCCGGCAGGCGTGGATGGACGTGACGAGGATGGCGCGGGCGCCGATGTCGTACAGGGCGTCCATGATCCGGTTCGTCTCGCGGCGCGGGACCATCACGCGCACCGCGGCCCAGCCCCCGTCGTGCAGGGGCGAGACCGTCGGCGACTCGAACCCGGGCGTCACGGCGACGGCCGCGTCCACCAGGTCCTGCGGCACGTCGTAGTCCATGAGGACGTACTCGCGCGCGGTCAGGACGCCCTGGATGCGGCGCGTGAGGACGTCGAGCCCGGCCGGGACGCCGGCGCCCTCGTCGCCGCGGCGGACGAGGACGGCCTCCGAGCGCAGGATCGGGTCGGCGAACACCTCGAGGCCGGCGGCACGCAACGTGGACCCCGTCTCGACGACGTCCGCGATGACGTCCGCGACGCCGAGCCGGATGGCGGTCTCCACCGCACCGTCCAGGCGGACCACGCCCGCCGGGGTCACGCCCTGCTCGCGCAGGTGCGCGGCGACGAGGACGGGGTAGGACGTGGCCACGCGCCGGCCCTCGACGTCCTGCACGGACGTCGCCTGCCCGGCCGTCGTCGCGAACCGGAAGGTGGAGCGTGCGAACCCCAGCGGCAGGTGCTCGACCGCGGGCGAGCCGGAGTCCAGCAGGAGGTCGCGACCGGTGATGCCGGCGTCGACGGTGCCCGACCCCACGTACACCGCGATGTCGCGCGGGCGCAGGAAGAAGAACTCCACGTCGTTGTCGGGGTCGGGCAGGACGAGCTCGCGGCTGTCGCGGCGCTGGCGGTAGCCCGCCTCGCGGAGCAGCTCGACGGCGGGCTCGGAGAGCGAGCCCTTGTTCGGGACGGCGATCCTCAGCACGGGACTTCCTGGTCGTGGGGTGGTGCGGCGGGTGGTCCCGGCGGCGAGCGGTCGACCCGGCGCCGGAGGGTGGGTCAGAGGTGGGCGTAGACGTCGTCGAGCGTCAGCCCGCGCGCCAGCAGCAGGACCTGCAGGTGGTAGAGCAGCTGCGAGACCTCCTCGGCCGTGCGCTCCCCCGACTCGTGCTCGGCGGCCATCCAGACCTCGGCCGCCTCCTCGACGATCTTCTTGCCGATGGCGTGCACGCCGCGGTCCAGCTCGGCGACCGTGCCGGACCCCTCCGGCCGGGTCGCGGCCTTCTCGGCCAGCTCCGCGAACAGCTCCTCGAACGTCTTCACGCGGCGACTCTAGACGGGCGGGCGACGCGCCCTGACGCGGGGTGCTGGGCGTGGACGCCCACGCGCGCCCTGCCCGCGCCCTCCTCGCGCCCGGTCGGGCCGGCGGCCTCAGGCGGGACGGGGCGTGAGCTGCCGCAGCGCGACCGCCGTCGCCACCGCCGCCGTGGCGGCCTCGTGCCCCTTGTCCTCGTGCGAGCCCGGCAGGCCCGCGCGGGCGAGCGCCTGTGCCTCGATGTCGCAGGTCAGCACGCCGAACCCGACGGGCACCCGCGTCCGCACGGCGACGTCGGTGAGCCCGACGGTCGCGGCCTGGCAGACGTAGTCGAAGTGCGGCGTCCCGCCGCGGATGATGACGCCGAGCGCGACGATCGCGTCGAAGCCCTGATCCGCCGCGTGCGACGCGGCCACGGACAGCTCGAACGAGCCGGGCACGCGCACGAGGGTCACGTCCGTCACGCCCGCCTCGTCGAGCGCGCGCTGCGCTCCCCCGACGAGGCCGTCCATGACGACGGTGTGCCAGCTCGAGGCGAGCACGGCGACGCGCAGCCCGCTCCCGTCGACGGTCAGGTCCGGTGCTCCCGCGCCGCTCATGCCAGCTCCTCCAGGGGGTCGATCGGGTGGTCGGTGGTGTCGGCACCGGGGTGGGTGGCGGCGGCGCGCACGGGCTCGACGTGCAGGGCCCCGCCGTCGGGCGCCAGGTCGTCGAGGTGCAGGAGGTGGCCCATCTGGTGGGCCTTCGTCGCCAGGTAGGCCGCGTTCTGGGGGGTGCGGCCGACCTCGAGGCCACGCACCTGCGCGACGTCCAGCCCGTGGGCGCGCAGCCCCGCCACCTTGGCGGGGTTGTTGGTCAGCAGCGTGAGCCGGGAGACGCCGAGGTCCGCCAGGATCGCGGCCGCCGCGCCGTACTCGCGCCGGTCGGCCGGGAAGCCGAGGTCGAGGTTCGCCTCGACGGTGTCGCGGCCCGCGTCCTGGAGGGCGTACGCCGCGACCTTGGCCAGCAGGCCGATGCCGCGGCCCTCGTGACCGCGCAGGTAGACGACCGCCCCGCCGTCGCGGGCGGCCAGCTCCAGCGCCGCCTGCAGCTGGGGGCCGCAGTCGCACCGGGCCGAGCCGAACGCGTCGCCGGTGAGGCACTCCGAGTGCACGCGCACGACCGGCTCGTCGGCCAGCCCGGTGACGGGCACGAGGGCGACGTGCTCGTCGCCCGTGCGCAGGTCGCGGTAGCCGTGGATGCGGAACTCGCCGTGCCGGGTGGGCAGCCAGGCGGTGTGCGTGGCGTGCACGCGCGGCTGCAGCGGGCTCGGGCCCCCGAGGTCGGCCGTCGGTTCGTCGCCCTGCTCCCGGCGCCACCGCACGAGCGCCTCGATCGTCACGACGACGAGGCCCTCGTGCGCGGCCAGCCCGGTCGCGTCGCCCAGGCGCATCATCGACCCGTCGTCGTTGACGAGCTCGGCGATGGCGCCGACGGGCTCCAGGCCCGCGAGGCGGCAGAGGTCGACGGCGGCCTCGGTGTGGCCGGGGCGGTGCAGGACACCGCCGGGCACCGCACGCAGCGGCAGGACGTGCCCGGGGCGGATGAGGTCGGCGGGGCCCGAGGCCCGGTCGGCGAGGACGTGCAGCGTGCGGGCCCGGTCCGCGGCGGAGATGCCGGTGCCGACGCCCGTCGCCGCGTCCACCGTGACCGTGTAGGCGGTGCGGCGCGGGTCCTGGCTGTGCGGGACCATGAGCGGCAGGTCCAGGGCGTCCGCCCGTCCGGCGGTCATGGGCGCGCACAGGTAGCCCGACGAGTGCCGGATCGTCCACGCGACCCAGTCCGTCGCGGCGGACTGCGCCGCCAGGACGACGTCGACCTCGTCCTCGCGGTCGTGGGAGTCGGCGACGAGCACCGGCCGCCCCGCCCGCAGCGCCTCCAGGGCCTCCTCGACCGTGCCGAGCTGCCCGTCGAGCTCGGTGGCCGGCTCGGTGGTCGGCACGGCGACGTGCTCCGTGCGGGCGCTCACCGCAGCGCCCCCGTCGCGGCCAGCAGCCGCTCCACGTACTTGGCCAGGGCGTCGACCTCGAGGTTGACGGCGTCCCCCGGCGCGAGCCCGCCCAGCGTCGTGCCGGCGAGCGTCGTCGGGATGAGCGAGACGCCGAAGGCGTCGTCGCGCACGTGGGTGACGGTGAGGCTGACCCCCGAGACGGCGATGGAGCCCTTCTCGGCGACGTACCGGGACAGGCCGTCCGGCAGGCCGATCTCGACCTCGTCCCAGCGCGGTCCGGGCGTGCGCGACAGGATGCGGCCCACGCCGTCGACGTGGCCCTGCACGACGTGCCCGCCGTACCGGCCCCCGGCGGCCAGGGCCCGCTCGAGGTTGACGGGCGCGCCGGGCGTGAGCCCGCCCAGCGCGCTGCGCCGCAGCGTCTCGGGCATGACGTCGGCGACGAAGGTGCCGTCGCCCGGCAGCTCCGTGACGGTCAGGCACACCCCCGACACGGCGATGGAGTCGCCGAGGTGGGCGTCGGAGACGACGAGCGGGCCGTGCACCCGCAGGCGGGCGTCGGGCTCGGCGGTGCCCGTCGTCGTGCCCGTCGTCGTGCCCGCCGTGCGTGCGTCTGCGTCGGCGCCCGGGTGCTCGAGGGCGACGACGCGGCCGACCTCCTCGATGATGCCGGTGAACATCAGACCTCCTGGGTGGTGCGGGACGAGGGGGCGCCGGACGCGTCCGGCGCTCGCGCGGGTGCGGGTGCCGGTGCGGCTGCGCGCGGCACGGCCACGACGAGGACGTCGGACCCGAGCGGGCGCACGCTCACCGGCTCGAGGCGTAACGCGTCGGCGATCGTGGTGATGCCCACGTCGGCGAGCGCCTGCCGACCGGCGCCCAGCAGGACGGGGGCGACGTAGGCCTGCACCTCGTCGACGACGCCCGCGACGAGGAACGCGGCGGCGAGCGTCGGTCCCCCCTCGACGAGGACGTGCGTGACGCCGCGGGCCGCCAGCGCGTCGAGGACCGCGTGCGGGTCGTGGGTGCGCAGGTGCACGAGCTCGCCGCCCGGGCCGCGCAGGCGCGCGTCGGCCGGTACCTCCCGGTGCCCGACGACCACGCGCAGCGGCTGGGCGCGGTGCAGGGTCCCGTCGGCGCTGCGGGCGGTCAGCGACGGGTCGTCGGTGAGCGCCGTGCCCGTCCCGACGACCACCGCGCCGACGCGTCCGCGCAGCTCGTGGGCGTGGGCCCGCGCGACGTCGGAGGTGATCCAGCGGCTCGTGCCGTCGGCCGCCGCGACGCGGCCGTCGAGCGTGGTGGCGAGCTTGAGGGTGACGACGGGCCGCTGGCGCGCCGTGCCCGGCCACCAGTCGCCCAGCACGGCGACGCCCTCGTCGTGCAGCACGTCCCCGACGACGTCCACGCCGGCCGCGCGCAGGCGCGCCGCGCCGCCGGCCGCGACGGGGTTCGGGTCGCTCACCGCGAAGACGACCCGGCCGATCCCGGCGGTCAGCAGGGCGAGGGAGCAGGGGCCCGTGCGCCCGGTGTGGTCGCAGGGCTCGAGGGAGACGACGGCGGTGGCGCCGCGGACGTCGGCCCCGCGCGCGGCGGCGTCGGCCAGCGCGGCGACCTCGGCGTGCGCGGTCCCGGCGCCCTCGTGCCGCCCCTCCCCCAGCGTCCTGCCGTCGGGGGCCAGCAGCACGCATCCGACCTGCGGGTTCGGCCCGCCGGCGGGGCCGCCGCGCGCCAGGGCGAAGGCGCGGCGCATCGCGACCAGCTCGGCGGGCTGCACGAGCCGCTCGGGTGCGGGCACCACGGGCAGGGCGCCCGTGCGCGGCGCGCCGGCGCCGGTCGTGCCGGACCCGGCCTCACTGGCGGTCATGCGTCCCGCTCCCCTCGCCTCGAGTGGGCTCCGGGGACGGCCGCGGGCAGGGTGCACGCAGCCACGGCACCCGGGACCCAGGGGTCCCGCGCACCGCCACGGCTCCTCCCATCCGGACTCTCACCGTCGGTCCTGGAGTTCCACCAGGTCAACCGCCCGGTCACGAGGACCGTGCGGGTCGCGGACTGTCACCGCCGGCTCGGACTTGCACCGACCCCGGAGCACGTGTGCTTGACCGGCATCATGCCACAGCGGCCGTGTGGGGCCCCTCGGTCGACCCGCCGCCCGGCGAGCCCTCAGCCGGCGGCGAGCCGGCGCAGCTCGGCGATCTCCGCGGCCACGTCGTCGGCGCCGTAGACGGCGGACCCGGCGACGAAGACGTCCGCCCCGGCCTCGGCGATCCGCGCGATCGTCGTGCGGGACACCCCGCCGTCGACCTGGATCCGCGTGCCCGTGCCCGCCGCGTCGACGGCCGCGCGCAGCCGTCGGATCTTCGGCAGCGTGCCCTCGATGAAGGACTGGCCCCCGAACCCGGGCTCGACGGTCATGACGAGGACCATGTCCACCTCGCCGAGGAGGTCGAGGAACGGCTCGACCGGGCTCGCCGGCCGCAGCGCCACGCACGCCCGCGTGCCGCCGGAGCGCAGCTCGCGCGCCAGCCGCACGGGCGCCTGCGTCGCCTCCGCGTGGAACGTCACCGACGCCGCCCCGGCCTCGGCGTACGTCGGCGCCCACCGGTCGGCGTCCTCGATCATGAGGTGCACGTCCAGCGGCACCGGCGAGACCTCGGCGAGGCGCTGCACGACGGGCAGCCCGAGCGTCAGGTTGGGCACGAAGTGCAGGTCCATGACGTCGACGTGCGCGGCGTCGGCGGTCGCGATCGCCTGCAGGTCGCGCTCGAGGTTCGCGAAGTCGGCGGACAGGATGCTGGGGTGGATCTGCGGGGCGGGCACCCGACCAGGCTAGGGCGTTAGTCCCGGCGCAGCAGCGCCAGGTACATCGCGTCCGTGCCGTGCACGTGCGGCCAGAGCTGGACGTCGAGCCGCGGCTCCCCGCCGGGCGTCCGGTCGTCGCCGAGGTCCACGTCCGGCGCCAGGCCGCGGACCACGGCGCGCGCGTCGAGCGGGGTGACGACCACCCCGGCGCGCGCCCGGGCGCGGACGACGTCGCGCACGACGAGGGATGTCTCGGCCAGGTGCGGCGAGCACGTCACGTAGGCCACGACGCCGCCGGGTCGCACGGCGTCCAGCGCGGACGACAGGAGCTCGCGCTGCAGCGTGCCGAGGCCCGCGACGTCGGCGGGCGTGCGGCGCCAGCGCGACTCCGGCCGCCGCCGCAGCGCCCCGAGGCCCGTGCACGGGGCGTCGACCAGGACGCGGTCGAACGCGCCCGGCTCGTCGGCCCCGACCGCGCGGCCGTCACCGGTCCGCACCGCCTCGACGGCCCGACGCGGCACGGCCCGCAGCGCCCGCTCCACCAGCCGGGTGCGGTGGGGCTGGACCTCGGTGGCGACGAGCCGCGCGCCGCGTCCGGCCGCCGCGGCGGCCAGCAGCGCCGCCTTGCCGCCGGGTCCCGCGCACAGGTCGAGCCAGCGCGCGTCGGTCCCCTCGACACCTGCCGCGAGGAGGGCCAGCGCGACGAGCTGGCTGCCCTCGTCCTGCACCCCGGCGCGGCCGTCGGCCACGGCCCGGACGTCCGCGGGGTCCCCGCCGTCGAGCACGACGGCCGACGGGGTGAGGGCGGCGGCGCGTGCGTGCGGCAGCTCGTCGAGCAGCTCCTGACGTGCGACGAGGCCGGGCCGCGCGACGAGGGTCACGCGCGGCGCGACGTTGTCCGCCGCCAGCAGGTCGGGCAGCTCCTCCGCACGGCGGCCGTGCCCGACGAGCGCCTCGCGCAGCGCCCGCACGACCCACGCGGGGTGGCTCTCGGTGACGGCGAGCCGGGCGACGGTGTCGTCACCGGTGGGGTCGGCGGCCTGCGCGACGCGCGTGGTCCACTCCTCGGGCCCGGCCTCGGTCACGCGCCGCAGCACCGCGTTCACGAGCTGCGCGGGACCGGCCCCGACCCGTGCGCGGGCGAGGCCGACGGTCTCGGACACCGCGGCGTGCGGGGGCACCCGCATCCCGAGCACCTGGTGGGCGCCCAGCCGCAGGACGTCGAGCAGCGGCGCGTCCAGGGCGCCGGGGTCGCGCCCCGACGCCAGCGCCAGCACCGCGTCGTACCGCCCGCGCAGGCGCAGGGTGCCGTAGGCGAGCTCGGTGGCGAACGCGGCGTCCCGCCCGTGCAGGCCGCGCTCGGCGAGCAGCGGCGGGAGCACGAGGTTGGCGTAGGAGTCCGAGCCGTCCACCGCGCGCAGGACGTCGAACGCCGCGTCGCGGGCGGGGTCGGTGGTGCGGCGGCGCTCACCGGGGGCGGCGGCGGAGCGGTGGCCCCGGCCCTCGGCGCGGGCGGCGCCGCGCTGACGTCCGGCCGCGTCGCGGCGTGCGTCGTCGCGTCGCGGGGCGTCGCGACGAGTGTCGTCGCGTCGTCCGTCGTCGCGACGGGCGTCGCCGTGGCCGCCACCCGGCTCGCGGCGCGGAGGGCGCCGGCGGTCGTCGGCGGGGCTCACGCGTCGGCCCCGACGGCCGTACCGGCACCGAGCCGGACGGGGCCGTCCGCGCCGAGGCGCGCCCCGCGGGCCCAGTCCGCGGCGGCCATGGGCCTACGTCCGGCCGGGGCGACCGTGCCCAGCTCCACGGCGCCGGCGGCGGTCCCGACGAGGACCTCGCGCCGCCCCGAGCGCAGCTCGCCCGGCGCCAGGTCGGTCACCTCCGGCCGCGGCCGCACCGGGCCGAGACGGAGCCGGGTGCCGTCGGGCAGCACCGTCCACGCGCCGGGTGCCGGGGTGCACGCCCGCACCTGGCGGTCCACCGCGAGGGCGGGTCGGTCCCACCGCACCGCGGCGTCGGCCACCTCGAGCTTGGGCGCGTGGCTGACGCCCTCGCCCGGCTGGGGCTGCGGGACGAGCACGCCGGCCTCGAGGGCGTCGAGGGTGCGGACCAGGAGGTCGGCCCCCGCCACGGCGAGGCGCTCCAGCAGGTCGCCACTGGTGTCCCGCGGCCGCACCGTCTCCGTCAGGGTCCCGAGCACGGGGCCGGTGTCGAGCCCCTCGTCGAGGCGGAAGGTGGTCGCGCCGGTGACCTCGTCGCCCGCCAGCACCGCGCGCTGCACGGGGGCGGCGCCGCGCCAGGCGGGCAGGACGGAGAAGTGCAGGTTGACCCAGCCGTAGCGGGGCACGTCCAGCAGGTCCGGCGGGACGAGGGCGCCGTACGCGACGACGGGCGCCGCGTCGACGGCCAGCGCCGCGAGCTCCTCCGCCACCCCCGGGTCGCGCAGGCGGCGCGGGGTCAGCACGGGCACGCCCGCCTCGTCCGCGACCTCGCGGACCGGGCTGGGCCGCAGGGTGCGGCCGCGGCCGGCCGGGGCGTCGGGCCGGGTGAGCACCGCCACCACCTCGTGGTGCGAGGCGAGCAGCGCCCGCAGGGACGGGACCGCGGGCTCCGGGGTCCCGGCGAAGAGCAGGCGCATGGGACCCGATCCTAGGTGCCGCGGCCGGAGCGTCCGCGGGCGGGGGCGTGGTCCGGGCGGCGCCGTGCGTGCGCGCGGCCGGCCTCAGAGCACCTCCGCTGCGTCCACCTGCACGCGGACCGTGCCGCTCTCGCGCCGGGCGCTGCGCACGGCGAGCGACGCGGCCACGGTCCGCGTCAGCGCGGGGCCGTCACCGCGCGGGACGCGCACGAGCGCGCGGACGGACCCGTCGACCCAGTCGTCCAGGAGCCCGCCCGCGGCCGTGGCGGACGCGCCGCCCGCGCGCACGTCGGGGTGCCGGTCCTCCGCGGGCGTCACCGGCACCGGGCCCAGCACCTCCGCCGAGGCGGGGAGCGCCAGCCGCGCGAGCACCGCCGCGACGGCGTCGCGCGAGCCCTCCACGAGCGCGGTCCGCACGGCCGGGGGCAGCGCGAGGGCGCTGCGCTCGTCGAGCTCACGCGCCGCCAGACCGGCCGGGTCCCAGCGCACGAGCGCCTGCGTCGGGCGCTCGGCGGCGTCGCCCACGAGCTGCACGACCCCGCCGGCCGACGCCGGCCGGACCAGCGCGGCCGCCGAGAGCCAGCGGCGGACCGCCTCCTCCGCGGACCGCAGCCCGGGCCACGAGGTGAGCACGGCCGCGTCGAGGAGCACCGCCGCCGCGTACCCGCCGTCGGCGACGGGCTCCGCGCCGGGGGTGCTGACGACGAGGGCCGGCCGGTCGGGCACGCGGGCGAGCACCCCGCCCGCGGACCGCGCCCCGGAGACGCGCACGGGCACGCCGGGGAACGCCCGGCCGAGCTCCTCCGCGGTGCGCTCCGAGCCCACGCGGACCGAGCGCAGGACGTCGTGCCCGCACGTGCCGCAGCGCCAGTCCGTGGCCAGGCGGCCGCACCACCGGCACGCGGGGGTGCCGTCGGGGCCGTCGAGCCCGAGCGGGCCGTGGCAGGCCGTGCACCGGGCCAGCGCGCGGCAGCGGGCGCACGCGACGGCCGGGACGTAGCCGGCGCGCGGCACGCCCACCAGCACCGGACCGCGCGCGAGGGCGTCGCGCAGCGTGCGCCAGGCCGGCGTCGGCAGGCGAGCGGCGGCGGCAGGCCCTTCCCGGGCCAGCTCGGCGGACGTCAGCGCCTGCACCCGTGGCGTGCGGCGGCGGACGGTCGGCCGGTCGGCCGCGACCTCGTGGGCCCAGCCCGCGGCGACGAGGGCCTGCGCCTCGACGCTGCGGCCCATCGACCCGACGAGCAGGGCGGCGCCCTCGAGCTCGCTGCGCAGGGCGAGCACCTCGCGGACGTGCGGGTAGGGCGCGCGGGGTTCGGCGTGCAGGCCGTCGCCGTCGTCCCACACGACGGCGAGGCCCAGGTCGGGCAGCGGCGCGAACGCCGACGCCCGCGTCCCCACGACGACGCCGGCCCGACCGCGCCGGGCGGCGAGGAACGCCCGGTAGCGGGCGGCCGGACCGTCGTCGGCGACCAGCCGGACGACGTCGCCCGCGGCGTCGGGGCGCTCATGGTCGAGCGCGGCCAGCACGCGGTCGACGTCGCGGGCGTCGGGGACGACGACGAGGGCCGTGCGGCCACCCGCCCGGCACGCGGCGACGGCCTGCGCGACGGCCGAGGGCCAGTCCTCGCCCGGGCCGCCGGGCAGCGCTGTCCACACGGCGCGCGGCGCGCCCCCGGCGTGCACGTGACGGCAGAACGCGGGCCCGCCGCGGTACGCCTCCCAGGCCGGCAGGGGCGGCAGGGGCGGCAGGGGCCCGGCGGTCGGCGCGGGGTCGCCGGGTCCGTCTGCCGTCGGGCCGTCCTCGTCGGGCACCTCCCCCTCGGTGCGCGCGTGCCGCGCCGGGACGGCCAGCCGGAGAACGTCCGGGAGCGTGCCGGCGTACCGGTCGGCGACCGCCCGGGCCAGGCGCAGCACCTCCGGCGTCAGCACGGGCTCGGCGGACACGACGCGCCGCAGCGGAGCCAGCTCCCCCGCGTGCTCGGCCTCGCCGACACGCTCGAGCAGGAACCCGTCGACGTCCTGCCCGCCGAACCGCACGCGCACGCGCACGCCAGGGCCGGCGACGTCGTCGAGCGCGGCCGGCACCGCGTACTCGAACGCGCGGTCGAGGTGCGCCGGAGCGAGGTCCACGACCACGCGCGCCACCGGCAGGACCTCGGCGACGGGCACGGGACCGGCCGAGGGGCGCCGCCGGCGGCGCGCGGCGGGCAGGCCGGGCAGGGCCGGCTGCTCGACCACGGCCGGCTGCCCGGCCGGGGTGCGCCGCTCGGCCGTGGCGGGCTCCGGGACCGGCTGGTTCACCGCGTGATCCCACCACGCGGCGCCGACACGCCGGCGCGGACGGTCAGCCGACCGCGGCGCGCAGGTCGTCGACCCGGTCCGTGCGCTCCCACGTGAAGTCGGCGTGCTCCCGACCGAAGTGGCCGTAGGCGGCCGTGCGGCGGTAGACGGGGCGCAGCAGGTCCAGGTCCCGGACGATCGCGGCCGGGCGCAGGTCGAAGACCTCGCGGATGGCGCCGGTGAGGACCTCGTCGGGGACCGTGCCCGTGCCGAAGGTCTCCACGTACAGCCCCACCGGGTGCGCCTTGCCGATGGCGTACGCGACCTGCACCTCGCAACGCCGAGCCAGCCCCGCGGCGACGACGTTCTTGGCGACCCAGCGCATGGCGTACGCGGCGGACCGGTCCACCTTCGAGGGGTCCTTGCCCGAGAAGGCGCCACCGCCGTGGCGCGCGTACCCGCCGTAGGTGTCGACGATGATCTTGCGCCCGGTCAGGCCGGCGTCGCCCTGCGGCCCGCCGACGACGAACTGCCCGGTCGGGTTGACGAGCAGCCGCAGCCCGGCGGTGTCGAGGTCCAGGCCGGCCGCCTCGAGGACCGGGGCGAGGACGAGGTCCCGCACCGCCGGCCGCAGCTCGTCGTCGAGGCGGACGCCGGGCTCGTGCTGGGTCGACACGACGACCGTGTCGAGGCTGACCGCACGGTCGCCCTCGTAGCCGATGGTCACCTGGGTCTTGCCGTCGGGGCGCAGGCCGGGCACGACGCCCTCCTTGCGCACCGCCGCCAGCCGCTCCGACAGCCGGTGCGCGAGCCAGACCGGCAGGGGCATGAGGGAGGGCGTGTCGTCGCAGGCGAACCCGAACATGAGGCCCTGGTCGCCGGCGCCCTGCTGGTCGAGCGGGTCGTCGTCGGAGGCGTCCTCGCGCAGCTCGATCGCCTTGTCCACGCCCGCCGCGATGTCCGGCGACTGCTGGCCGATGGAGACCGAGACCCCGCAGCTCTTGCCGTCGAAGCCGATGTCCGAGGACGTGTAGCCGATGCCGGTGACGACCTCGCGGACCACCTGCGGGATCTCGACGTAGGCGCTCGTGGTGACCTCGCCGGCGACGTGCACGAGGCCGGTCGTCACCATCGTCTCGACGGCGACGCGGGCCGCCGGGTCCTGCTCGAGCATCGCGTCGAGGATCGCGTCCGAGATCTGGTCGCAGATCTTGTCGGGGTGCCCCTCGGTGACGGACTCCGAGGTGAACAGGCGCGTGACGGCGGGCATGGGGGCCACCCTAGCCGCGGGCGGCGGGCCCCTCGCGCAGCAGCGGGACGACCGCGTCCCACACGGCGTCGGCCACGGCGTCCTTGCTGCCCGCGGCCGTGCCCACCACCTCGCCCGCCCGGTCCAGGAGCGTGACGGCGTTGTCGTCGGTGCCGAACCCGACGCCGGCGCCGACGGCGTTGAGCACCAGGAGGTCGGCCCCCTTGCGGCGGGCCTTCGCCCGGCCGTGCTCGAGGACGGACCCGCGCTCGTCGCCGGTCTCCGCCGCGAAGCCGACCACGCGCTGCCCCGGCCGCGGCGGGTCGGTGACGAGCTCGGCGAGGACGTCGACGGTCTGCTCGAGGGGGATGACCGGGGCCGCGGTCGCCGCCGGGTCCTTCTTGATCTTCGCCGCGGCGGGCGCGACGGGCCGGAAGTCGGCGACCGCGGCCGCCATGACGACGGCGTCCGCGTCCGCCGCGGCGGAACGCACGGCCGCGCGCAGCTCCTCCGCCGTCCCGACGGGCACGACCTCCACGCCCGTCGGCGGCGCGACCTGCAGGTGCGCCGCCACGAGCGTGACGCGCGCGCCGCGGGCGGCCGCCCGGCGCGCCAGGGCGACGCCCTGCTTGCCCGACGACCGGTTGCCGAGGAAGCGCACGGGGTCGACGGGCTCCCGCGTGCCGCCCGCGGACACGACGACGTGCCGGCCGGCGAGGTCCGGCGGCGCGACGAGTGCCAGGGCAGCCGCCGCGATGTCAGCGGGCTCCGGCAGACGGCCCGGACCGGTGTCGGCGCCCGTCAGCCGCCCGGAGGCGGGATCGAGGACGTGCACGCCGCGGGCCCGCAGGGTGGCCACGTTGGCGACGACCGAGGGGTGCTCCCACATCTCCGTGTGCATGGCCGGGGCGAGGAGCACCGGGCACCGCGCGACGAGCAGCGTCGCGGTGAGCAGGTCGTCCGCGCGGCCGGTGGCGGCGCGGGAGAGCAGGTCGGCCGTCGCCGGCGCCACGACGACGAGCTCCGCGTCGCGGCCGACCGCCACGTGCGCCACCTGGTCGACGTCGTCGAGGAGGTCGGCCGTCACGGGCCGGCCGGACAACGCCTCCCACGTCGGCCGCCCGACGAACTCCAGCGCCGTGCGGGTGGGCACGACGCGGACGTCGTGGCCCGCCTCCTTCAGGAGGCGCAGCAGCAGGACGGCCTTGTAGGCGGCGATGCCGCCGCCGACGCCGAGGACGACGTGCACGGGCGCCCCGGACCCCTCTCCCTGCTCCTCGACCTGCGTCGGCGTCGCGTCAGAACCGGTCCTGCTCCGGGGCCGGCTCCACGGGGGTGCCCTCGGTGGGCTCGATGCTCAGCAGGCCGCCGTCGATCTCGCGCATGGCGATGGACAGCGGCTTCTCCTGGGGACGCACGTCGACGAGCGGGCCGACGTACTCCAGCAGGCCCTCGTTGAGCTGGGCGTAGTAGGCGTTGATCTGCCGCGCGCGCTGGGCCGCGTACAGGACGAGGGCGTACTTGGAGTCCGCACGCTCGAGCAGGCGGTCGATGGGGGGGTCGGTGATGCCCGTGGGGGCGGCGACGGTTCCGGACACGGTGGTCTCCCGGTGATCGACGGAGGGGTTCCCGCTGATCCTACCGGTCGGCCGGCGCCGGCTCGATGCCCATGACCCGCACGAGCTCGTCGGTCGCGCGGTGCACGTCGTCGTTGACGATGACGACGTCGAACTCGGGCTCCGCGGCGAGCTCCACCCGGGCCGTCGCCAGCCGGCGCTCGCGCTCCTCGGGACCCTCCGTCCCGCGTCCGACGAGGCGTCGCTCGAGCTCCTCCCACGACGGCGGGGCGAGGAACACGAAGCGCGCGCCCGGCATCGTCGCCCGGACCTGGCGCGCGCCCTGCAGGTCGATCTCGAGGAGCGCGGGCCGCCCGGCCGCGAGCTGCTCCTCGACGGCCCGGCGGGGCGTGCCGTACCGGTTGCGCCCGTGCACGACCGCCCACTCGAGGAGCTCCCCCGCGGCGACCATGTCGTCGAACCGCTCGGGCCCGACGAAGTGGTAGTGCACGCCGTCGACCTCACCCGGACGCGGCTGCCGCGTCGTCGCGGAGACCGAGAGCCACACGTCGGGGTAGCGCTCGCGCACGTCGGCCGAGACCGTGCCCTTGCCGACGGCGGTCGGGCCGGCCAGCACGGTGAGGCGGGCGGGACCGCCGGCGCCCGTCTCCCCGGCCGTCGTCGTCGGGGCCGGGGTGTCGCTGTGCACGCTGTGCTGCCTCTCGGGGTCGTGGCCGGACGGACCGGCGGGGCGGTCGGCACCGGTGCCGACCGCCCCGCCGCGTGCCCGGTCGGGTGGCGCCGGGGCGCCGGCCCTCCGTCAGCCGAAGCGGTCGACGAGCGCCTTCACCTGGTGCGGGCCGAGGCCGCGGACGCGCCGGGTCTCGGAGATGCCGATCTCGGAGATGATCGCACGCGCCTTGACCTTGCCGACACCCGGCAGGGACTCGAGGAGCGCGAGGACCTTGATCTTGCCGATCGTCTCGTCCTGCTGCCCCTGGGCGATGACCTCGGAGAGGGCGCCCTGGGAGTACTTCAGCCGGTTCTTGACCTCGGCTCGCTGCTGCCGGGCGGCGGCAGCCTTCTTCAGCGCATCGGCGCGCTGCTCGGGAGTCAGCGGAGGGAGAGCCACTCGCGTCACCTTCTCGTCGTCGGGCCGGCGATCCGCGGGGGTGCTGCGGGTCGTGTGGGACGAACGTAGCGATCCGGACTGCCCAGCACAACGCAACCGCAGGTCATGGCGCATGCACCACCCGGACGGTGGGTGCCCGTCCCCCGACGGGCCCACCGCGTGCCGCCTAGGCCAGCGCGGCTGCCGCCTCCCCCGCGGCCCGCGCGGCGGCCTCCCGCAGCGCCGGCACCGCCGGGCCCGCGGCCAGCACCCCCCGCGACGACGAGGCCAGCACGGCCCCGCGGGCACCCGCGAACACCGCCGCCAGCTCGGCCGGACCGGCGCCCTGCGCCCCGACGCCCGGGGCGAGGAGCGGCCCCCGCACCGCGGCGAGGTCGACGCCGGTCCGGGCCGCCGCGTCGCCGACCGTCGCGCCCACGACGAGCCCCACGGACCCGAGCGCGACGACGCCGTCCCGACCGTCCACCCGCGGCGCGCCGGCGCGCCCGTCGTCGGCCGTCGCCGCGGCGAGCTCGGCGGCGTTCCGGGTGGCCGCGTACGCCGCCACCCCCGCAGCGACGCTGCGCCCGTCGGGTGCGACGGCGTGCTGCACGGAGGCGCCCTCCGGGTTCGACGTGAGGGCGAGGACGAACAGCCCCCGCCCCGTCGCGGCCGCCGCCTCCACCGCCGGCGCCAGCGACCCGACGCCGAGGAACGGGGAGACGGTGAGCGCGTCGCCGGCCAGCGGCGACCCGTCCCGCAGGTACGCGTCCGCGTACGCCGCCATCGTGGAGCCGATGTCCCCGCGCTTGGCGTCCACGACGACGAGCGTGCCCGTGCCGCGGCCGGCCGCGACGACCTCCTCGAGCACCGCCACGCCCCGCGAGCCGTGCCGCTCGAACAGCGCCGACTGCGGCTTGACCGCCGCGACCCGGCCCGCGACGGCCTCGAGCGTCGTCAGCGCGAACCGCCGCAGGCCGTCGGCGTCGTCGGGCAGCCCCCACGCCGCCAGCAGCGCGGGGTGCGGGTCGATGCCGACGCACAGCGGCCCGTGCGCCGACATCGCCGCCGCGAGGCGGGCGCCGAAGCGCGGGCGCGTCGGGGTCACGAGCGGCTCACCTCCGCCAGCTCCGCCGCCGGACCGGTGCCGTCGTGGTGCCGACCGGCACCCGCCTGGCCGGCGTCGGCACGGCCCTCGCGGCGTGCGCGGGCGTCGGCGGCGTGCTCCTGGAGGCTGCGCACCGCGGGCGGCCCGGAGCGCCGCGCCGAGATGGCCTGCACCGCGGCGCCGAGCTGCTGCACGGTCGTGATGATGCAGGTGTCGGCAGCGGTCGTCGCGGCGCGGATCTCGTAGCCGTCGGCGCGCGCGCCCTGGCCGGAGGGCGTGTTGACGACGAGGTCCACCTCGCCGGACACGACGAGGTCGACGATGGTCGGCTCCCCCGCCGGCCCACGGCCCGACGAGTGCTTGCGCACCACGGTGGACCGGATGCCGCTGCGGGACAGCACGGTCGCCGTGCCCTCGGTCGCGAGGATCTCGAACCCGAGCTCCGCCAGCTTCGCCGCCGGGAAGACGATGGAGCGCTTGTCCCGGTCGGCGACGGAGATGAAGGCCCGCCCGCCGCGGGGCAGCCCCCCGAAGGCGGCCTCCTGCGACTTGGCGAAGGCCGTCGGGAAGTCGACGTCGAAGCCCATGACCTCGCCCGTCGAGCGCATCTCGGGGCCGAGCACGGTGTCGACCACCGTGCCGTCCGCGGTGCGGAACCGCTTGAAGGGCAGCACGGCCTCCTTCACCGCGATCGGCGCACCGAGGTCGAGCACGCGCGCGTCGGTCGCCGGCAGCACGCCCGCGGCCCGCAGGTCGGCGATCGTGTGGCCGGCCATGACGAGCGCGGCGGCCCGGGCGAGCGGCACCCCCGTCGCCTTGGCGACGAAGGGCACGGTCCTTGAGGCGCGCGGGTTCGCCTCGAGCACGTAGAGCACGTCCGAGACCAGCGCGAACTGGATGTTGAGCAGGCCCCGCACGCCCACGCCGCGGGCGATGGCCTCCGTCGACAGGCGGATGCGCTCGATCTCCCCCGCCGAGATCGTGACGGGCGGCAGCGTGCACGCGGAGTCGCCGGAGTGGATGCCGGCCTCCTCGATGTGCTCCATGACGCCGCCGAGGAAGAGCTCCTCCCCGTCGAACAGGGCGTCGACGTCGATCTCGATGGCGTCGTCGAGGAACCGGTCGATGAGCAGCGGCGGGAGCGTCCCGGCGCGGCCGCCGTCGGCCAGCTCGTCCAGCGCGCGCTGCACGTACTCCGACAGCTGCTGCTCGTCGTAGACGATCTCCATGCCGCGGCCGCCCAGCACGTAGCTGGGCCGCACGAGCACGGGGTAGCCGATGCCGCGCGCGGTCTCCCGCGCCCCGGCCAGGGTCGTCGCCGTCCCGAAGGCCGGCGCGGGCAGGCCCGCCGCGGCCAGGACCCGGCCGAAGGCGCCGCGGTCCTCGGCGGCGTCGATCGCGGCGGGTGGGGTGCCGAGGATCGGCAGCCCCGCGTCGGCCAGGCGGTGCGCCAGGGACAGCGGCGTCTGCCCGCCGAGCGTGACGATGAGCCCGGCCACCGGTCCGGCGGCGAGCTCGGCCGTGTAGACCTCGAGGACGTCCTCGAAGGTGAGCGGCTCGAAGTAGAGCCGGTCGGCCGTGTCGTAGTCGGTGGACACCGTCTCGGGGTTGCAGTTGACCATCACGGTCTCGTACTCGCCCTTGAGCGCCAGCGCCGCGTGGACGCAGGAGTAGTCGAACTCGATGCCCTGGCCGATGCGGTTCGGGCCGGACCCGAGGATGAGGACCGCCGGCCGCTCGCGCGGGACGACCTCCGTCTCCTCGTCGTACGTGGAGTAGTGGTACGGCGTGCGGGCGGCGAACTCCGCCGCGCACGTGTCGACCGTCTTGTACACCGGCAGGAGCCCGACGCCGTGCCGCGCGGCCCGCACGGAGTCCTCCGTGGTGCCGCGGAGCTGGGCGATCTGCGCGTCGGACAGGCCGTGCCGCTTGGCGCGCGCGAGGACGTCGCGGGTGAGGGCGTCGGCGGCCGCCGTGGCCGCGGCGACCTCGTTGACGAGCGCGACCTGGTCGAGGAACCAGGGGTCGATCCCGGTCCGCTCGTGGACGGTCTCCACGTCGACCCCGGCACGCAGCACCTGCTGCACGTCGAGGAGGCGGTGCTCGGTGGGGACCGCGATGGACTCCACCAGCGCCGACAGCTCGTCCCCGGAGACCGGGCGGCCCGCCCAGTGGAACGTCGCGCCCTTGCGGTCGATGGACCGCATCGCCTTGCCGAGCGCCTCGGTGAAGTTGCGGCCGAGGGCCATGGCCTCACCGACGGACTTCATCGTGGTGGTCAGCGTGTCGTCGGCCGCCGGGAACTTCTCGAAGGCGAACCGCGGCACCTTGACGACGACGTAGTCCAGCGTCGGCTCGAACGACGCCGGCGTGGAGCCCGTGATGTCGTTGGGGATCTCGTCGAGCGTGTAGCCCACCGCCAGGCGCGCGGCGATCTTGGCGATCGGGAAGCCGGTCGCCTTCGAGGCGAGGGCCGACGAGCGCGACACGCGCGGGTTCATCTCGATGACGATGATCCGGCCCGTGGCCGGGTCGACCGCGAACTGGATGTTGCAGCCGCCCGTGTCCACCCCGACCTCGCGGATGACCGCGATGCCGATGTCGCGCATGCGCTGGTACTCGCGGTCGGTGAGGGTCAGGGCCGGTGCGACCGTCACGGAGTCGCCCGTGTGCACGCCGACGGGGTCGACGTTCTCGATCGAGCACACGACCACGACGTTGTCGTTCCGGTCGCGCATGAGCTCGAGCTCGTACTCCTTCCAGCCGAGGATGGACTCCTCCAGGAGCACCTCGGTGGTCGGCGAGTAGTGCAGGCCCTGCCCGACGATGCGGCGCAGGTCGGTCTCGTCGTAGGCGATGCCGGAGCCGAGGCCGCCCATGGTGAAGGACGGGCGCACGACCACGGGGTAGCCGAGGTCCTCGACGGCGGCCAGCGCCTCCTCGATCCGGTGCGCGATCGCGGAGCGCGCGCTCTCGCCGCCGCACACCGCGACGACCTGCTTGAACTGCTCGCGGTCCTCGCCCTTCTGGATCGCGGGGATGTTGGCGCCGATGAGCTCGACGCCGTACTGCTCGAGGACGCCCGCGGCGTCGAGCGCGATCGCGGCGTTGAGCGCGGTCTGCCCGCCGAGCGTCGGCAGGAGCGCGTCCGGGCGCTCCTTGGCGATGATCGCGGTGAGCGTCTCGGTGGTGATGGGCTCGACGTAGGTGGCGTCGGCGAACTCCGGGTCGGTCATGATCGTGGCCGGGTTCGAGTTGACCAGGACGACCCGCAGGCCCTCCTCCTTCAGCACGCGGCAGGCCTGCGTGCCGGAGTAGTCGAACTCGGCGGCCTGGCCGATGACGATCGGGCCGGACCCGATGACCAGGACGCTGGAGATGTCAGTGCGCCGCGGCATCAGGCGTCACCCTTCGTGTCGGCGGTGGGGGCGTCGGGGCGGGGGTGGTGGGCGACCTCGTCGCCGGTCGGGCCTCCACCGGCGCGGGCGCGCGCCATGAGGTCGACGAAGCGGTCGAACAGGTAGGCCGCGTCGTGCGGGCCCGCCGCCGCCTCCGGGTGGTACTGCACCGAGAAGGCCGGCAGGTCGAGCGCCTCGAGCCCCTCGACGACGTCGTCGTTGAGGTCGACGTGGCTGACGCGGACCCGCCCGTAGCGCCCGTCGCCGTGCGGGGCGAGGGTCTCGGCGTCGAGGGGCGCGTCGACCGCGAAGCCGTGGTTGTGCGCGGTGATCTCCACCTTGCCGGTGGTGCGGTCCATGACGGGCTGGTTCACGCCGCGGTGCCCGTAGCCCAGCTTGTAGGTGCCGAAGCCGAGCGCGCGCCCGAAGAGCTGGTTGCCGTAGCAGATGCCGAAGAACGGGATGCGGCGGTCGAGGACCCCGCGCAGGACCTCGACCTCGTGCACCGCGGCGCTCGGGTCCCCCGGGCCGTTGGAGAAGAAGACGCCGTCGGGCGCGACCGCGAGGACGTCCTCGAGGGAGGAGGTCGCCGGCAGCACGTGCACCCGGACGCCCCGCTCGGCCAGGCGGTGCGGGGTCATCGACTTGATGCCCAGGTCGAGGGCCGCCACGGTCGCGACGGGCTCGTCGGCCGGTCCGCCGTCCGCGCCCAGGGGTTCCACCACGTACGCGCCCTGCGTGCTGACCTCCGCCGCGAGGTCGGCCCCGGCCATCGCCGGCGCGGCCAGCACCCGGGCCAGCAGCTCGCTCGCCTCGACCCGCCCGCCGTCGGGCGCGACGAGTGCCTCGCCGGAGAACACGCCCGCGCGCATGACCCCGCGCTCGCGCAGGTGCCGGGTGAGCGCGCGGGTGTCGATGCCGCTGATCCCGACGACGCCCTGGCCCGCCAGCTCCGCGTCCAGCGTGCGGCGCGAGCGCCAGCTCGAGGGGCGGCGGGTGGGGTCGCGCACGACGTACCCGGCCACCCAGATGCGGCCCGACTCGGGGTCCTCGTCGTTCACGCCCGTGTTGCCGACGTGCGGCGCCGTCATGACGACGATCTGCCGGTGGTACGAGGGGTCGGTCAGCGTCTCCTGGTAGCCCGTCATGCCGGTGTTGAAGACGATCTCCCCCACGGTCGCGCCGGTGGCGCCGTAGGCGTCGCCGCGGAAGGTGCGGCCGTCCTCGAGGACGAGCAGCGCGTCGGTCATCGGGGGTCCTCCCGGTGGTCGTCCGGCGCGGGCGGGGCCGCGCGGGTGGGGTCGGTGGGTGGTGCCGGCGGGGCGGCGGTCGAGGTGGCCGGGTCCGCCGTCGAGGGCGCCAGCAGCGCCTCGACCGCGGCGACGACCGTGGACTGGTCGGCCCGTCGTCGCAGCCGCAGGCCGGACCGCAGCAGGGGCGCCACGCCGGTGTCGTCGCCCCGCCAGTCGAGCAGGAGCAGCCCGTCGCCGCCGACCGCCTTGCCGGCGATCGCGGGCCCGGCCCCGACGGCGGTGAGGCGGCCGCGCGGCAGGAAGAGGTCCGGGGCGCCCCGGCGCTCGACGAGGACGCCCGCGTCGTGCACGGACACCTCGGCGGGGCTGCGCACGCCGAGGCCGTGCGCCACGACGCGCTCGAGCCACTCCTCGGCCCGGGTCGTGGAGACGTAGACGGCCGGCACCGGCGGGACCCGGACCGCGCCGAGGTCCGCCGGCGGGGCCACGGGGTCGATGCCGAGCGCGGCGGTGCGGGCGGCCCGCGCCTTCCACCCGGCACGCATCATCCGGAGCGCGAGCAGCGCGAGCAGCAGCAGCGCGACCGCGACGACGGCCCGCGTCACGCGCGGTGCCCGTCCGCCGTGGCGGCGACGGGGGCCCCGTCGAGGACCGTCGGCTGCCCCCGCAGGAAGGTCGCGACGACCCGCCCCGGCAGCGTGCGGCCCGCCAGCGGCGTGTTCGCGCTGGCGGTGACCTGCTCGGCGGCGACGACCACGCGCCGCGCCGCGGGGTCGACGAGCACGAGGTTCGCCGGCTCCCCGACCGCGACCGGACGGCCCTGGTCGGGCACCCGGCCGATGCGCGCCGGGGCCTCCGACAGCACCCGGGCCACGTCCGCCCACGTCAGCCGGCCGGTGTCCACCATCGTCTCCTGCACGACGGACAGCACGGTCTCCAGCCCCGTCATGCCGGGCAGCGCCGCGGCCCACTCGCAGTCCTTGTCCTCGCGGGCGTGCGGGGCGTGGTCGGTGGCGACGACGTCGATCGTCCCGTCGGCCAGCCCGGCGCGCACGGCGTCGACGTCGGCCTGCGTGCGCAGGGGCGGGTTGACCTTGAAGACCGGGTCGTAGCCGCGCGCGTTCTCGTCGGTGAGGAGCAGGTGGTGCGGCGTCACCTCGGCGGTGACGTCGATGCCGCGCGACTTGGCCCAGCGCACGATCTCCACCGAGCCGGCGGTGGACAGGTGGCACACGTGCAGCCGGGAGCCGACGTGCTCGGCGAGCAGCACGTCCCGCGCGACGACGGCCTCCTCCGCGACCGCGGGCCACCCGGTCAGCCCCAGCTCCGCCGAGACGACCCCCTCGTGCATCTGCGCGCCCTCCGTGAGGCGCGGCTCCTGCGCGTGCTGCGCGACGACCCCGTCGAACGCCTTGACGTACTCCAGGGCGCGCCGCATGACGACGGGGTCGTCGACGCAGCGGCCGTCGTCGGAGAAGACGCGCACGCGCGCGGCGCTGTCCGCCATCGCGCCCAGCTCCGCCAGCCGCTCCCCCGCCAGCCCGACCGTCACGGCGCCCACGGGGTGCACGTCGCACCAGCGCGCGTCGCGGCCGAGCCGCCACACCTGCTCGACCACGCCGGCCGTGTCCTGCACCGGGGTCGTGTTGGCCATCGCGTGGACCGCCGTGAAGCCGCCGAGCGCCGCGGCCCGGGTGCCGCTGGCGACGGTCTCCGTGTCCTCGCGGCCCGGCTCGCGCAGGTGCGTGTGCAGGTCGACGAGGCCCGGGAGCAGCACCATCGGCACGCCGTCCGTGCCGGTGCCGTCCACGACGACGGTCCCCTCGTCGGCCGCCGCAGCCTCGAGGTCGCCGACCTGGGCGACGACGCCGTCGGCCAGGAGGACGTCGGTGACGGCCCCGCCCAGCGGCGACACGCCCCGCAGCAGGTACCTCGTGCTCATGCGTCCACCCTCTCGCCCGCCACCGACACGCCGGCGGGGGCGCCCGCGGCGGCCCCGCCCGTGCCGGTGGCCGTCGTCGTACCCGTCGTCGTGCCCGTCGTCGTGCCCGTCGTCGTGCCCGTCGTCGTGCCCGTCGTCGTGCCCGCCAGCAGCAGGTACAGCACCGCCATGCGGACCGCGACGCCGTTGGCCACCTGCTCGACGATCACCGCGCGCGGGGAGTCGGCCGCGTCGGCCGTGATCTCCAGCCCCCGGTTCATCGGGCCGGGGTGCAGGACGACCGCGTGGTCCGGCAGGGCCGCCAGGCGCCGGGCGTCGAGGCCGTACCGCCGGCTGTACTCCAGGGGGCTGGGGAAGAACCCGCCGCCGGCGGACGACATCCGCTCCCGCTGCACGCGCAGCATCATCACCGCGTCGGGCTGCACGTCCGCGAGGACCTCGTCGAGGTGGTAGCCCACGCGGGCGGGCCACGCGCCGACCCCGACCGGCACGAGCGTCGGGGGCGCGACGAGGGTCACCTCGGCGCCCAGCGTGTGCAGGAGCTGCACGTTCGAGCGCGCGACCCGGCTGTGCAGCACGTCCCCGACGAGGACGACGCGGCACCCGGCCAGGTCCCGCCCGGTCGCGTCGGCGCGCCCGCCGTCGCCGACGAGGTGCCGCCGCAGCGTGTACGCGTCCAGCAGCGCCTGCGTCGGGTGCTGGTGCATCCCGTCGCCGGCGTTGACCACGGCGCCGCTCGTCCAGCCGGCCGAGGCGAGCGTGTGCGGGGCGCCGGACGCGGCGTGCCGGATGACGACGGCGTCGGCTCCCATGGCCTGCAGGGTGAGGGCGGTGTCCTTCAGCGACTCGCCCTTGGAGACGCTCGACCCCTTGGCGGAGAAGGTGATGACGTCTGCCGACAGCCGCTTGGCCGCCGTCTCGAACGACAGCCGCGTCCGCGTCGAGTCCTCGAAGAAGAGGTTGACGACCGTGCGCCCGCGCAGCGTGGGCAGCTTTTTGATCTCGCGCGCCTGGGTGGCGGCCATCTGTGCGGCGGTGTCGAGGACGCGCACCGCCTCGTCGCGCGTGAGGTCCGCGGCGGAGAGCAGGTGCCTCACCGGGCACCTCCCTCGATGAGGACGGCGTCGCGGCCGTCGGTGCCCGCCAGCAGGACGCGCACCCGCTCGGAGGCGGCCGTCGGGAGGTTCTTGCCCACGTAGTCCGCGCGGATCGGCAGCTCCCGGTGACCCCGGTCGACGAGGGCCGCCAGCTGCACGGCGCGCGGCCGGCCCAGGTCGCTCAGCGCGTCCAGCGCGGCCCGGATGGTCCGGCCGGAGAAGAGCACGTCGTCGACGAGCACCACCACGCGGCCGTCGACGCCGCCCGGCGGCAGCTCCGTCGACCCGATCGGCCGGGTCGGGTGCTGGGCCAGGTCGTCGCGGTGCATCGTCACGTCCAGCGACCCGACGAGCGCGGCGGGATCGGTGCCCGGCTCGACCGCGGCGATGCGCTCGGCGAGCCGGCGCGCCAGCGGGAGCCCCCGGGTGGGGATCCCCAGCAGGACGAGGTCGGCGGCGCCCCGGTTGCGCTCGAGGATCTCGTGGGCGATCCGGGTCAGCGCGCGACCGACGTCGGCGGCGCCGAGGACCTCGACGGCGGCGGGTCCGGGGACGCCGGACTCGTCGTCGGGGTGGTCGAGCGGCACATCGGGGGGCAGGTCCGGGGGCAGGTCCGGGGGCACAGCAGGTCCAGCACGCATCCGCATCTCCTTGTCCGCCTCACGGGACGGTCTTGAAGGACCGGGCAGGTGTCGGGCCGACCCTACCCGTCCGTCCCGGGCCCGGCGGCAGGCGTCCACGCCACGGGCACGCGTCCGGACCGGTCATCCCGGCGGCGCGGCTGCCGATCGGGGGGACGTGCACACCCTCGCCGTCGACCAGGGCTGGAGCGCCGCGCTCGGCCTCGTCGCCGCCGGCGTGCTGCTCGGCGTGCTCCCCGCCCTGCTGCCCCGCGTGCTCGCGCGGCGACGGGCCCGGCAGGCGGGGGACGAGGTGGAGCGCACGGCCGGGCACGAGGCGGCGCGCGCCGCGCTGCTCCAGGTCCAGGACGCGGACGCGGACGCCGTCGTCGAGCGGGCCACGGACCTGGTGCGCGCCGCGCTCTGGAGGGACGACGTCGAGGTGCGGCTGCACCGGCCGGCGGAGGACCGCGCCGAGGCGCACGTCGCCGTCGCACCGGGCGCGCCGCCGCTGGACGTGCGGGGGGCGGCGTTCGTGCAGGAGGTGGGTCTCGTCGTCGACGCGCTCGTCGAGCGGGCGTGGCTGCGCGAGCGTCTCGACCGCACCGTCCGCACCGACCCGCTGACGGGCCTCGCGAACCGCATGGCGCTGGACGCGCGGCTCGACCCCGCCACCGACGACGCGCTGCTGCTGGTCGACGTGGACACGTTCCGGGCGGTCAACGACGTGCACGGCCACGCGACGGGCGACGCCGTGCTGCGCGACGTGGCGGGGCACCTCCGGCGCGCGGCGGGCGGCGCGTTCGTCGCCCGGCTGGGTGCCGACCAGTTCGTGGTGCTCCCCGGGGGCGACGAGGCCGGGCACGAGGCCGGGCACGAGGCCGGGCGCGAGGCCGGGCGCGAGGCCGGGCAAGACATCGCGCACGACACCGCGCACGACACCCGGCGCGACCACGGGGTCGACGCGGCCGGGAGCCTCGCGGACCTCGCCGAGCGGGTCGCCGGGGAGCTGCCCGGCGGCACGGGGGTGGCGGTGCGGCTGTCGGCCGGGCTGGCGTCGCGGTCGGCGGGCGAGCGGCGGCCGGTCCCCCTGCTGCAGCGCGCGGAGGCGGCGCTGGAGGAGGCCCGTGCCACCGGCGCCGGCTGGCTCGCCTTCGACGCGGCGATGGAGGAGCGGCGCGCCGGGGAGCACCGGCGGCGCGCGGCGATGCTCGCCGGGGTCGCGGACCAGCGGTTCGTCGCCCACCTGCAGCCCATCGTCGACGTGCGGACGCTGGCCGTGGCCGGGGTGGAGGCGCTGGCGCGCTGGGAGCGCGGCGACGAGGTCCTGTCGCCCGCGGCGTGGCTGCCCCTGGCCGAGGAGTCGGGCCTCATCGTGCCCATCGGGGCGGACATGCTGCGCCAGGCGGCGCTCGTGCACGACCGGCACGGCCTGGCGGTCTCCGTCAACGTCGCGCCGCAGCAGCTGACCGACCCGGGCTTCGTCGCGACGGTGGAGCAGTCCTGGGGCGCACGCCCGTGGTCGGCGCTCACGCTGGAGATCACCGAGGGCGCGCTCCTCGTCACCGAGGAGGTGCTGCCGGCGCTGGTGGCCCTGCGCGCCCGGGGCGCGCGCATCTCCCTCGACGACTTCGGGACGGGCTTCAGCTCGCTCGCACGGCTCGTCGACCTGCCCGTCGACGAGCTCAAGATCGACCGGAGCTTCGTGCAGGCGCTGGGCACGGGGCGCGGGCGGGCGGTGCTGGCGGCGGTCGTCGAGCTGGCGCGTGCGCACGACCTCGCGGTCGTCGCCGAGGGCGTCGAGACGCCGGACCAGCTCGCGGCCCTCGCGGGGCTCGGCGTGGACCACGTGCAGGGCTACCTGCTCGGCCGCCCGTCCCCCGAGCCGCGGGCGCGGGCCGTGGTCGAGCTGCCGGAGCCCCACCGCCGCCGGTGGGCCGCCCACGTCAGGGCAGCAGCGTCGGCTTCAGCTCCGACAGGCGCGCGAGCAGCCCGTTGACGAAGGACGGCGACTCGTCCGTGGACAGCGCGGCCACGAGCGCGACCGCCTCGTCCATCGCGACGGCGTCCGGCACGTCGTCGTTCCAGAGGATCTCCCACGCGCCGAGGCGCAGCGCCGCCCGGTCCACCGAGGGCATGCGGTCGATCGTCCAGCCGTGCGCGTAGGTCGCGAGCAGCTCGTCGATGCGCTCGCGGTGCGCGACGACGCCCTCGACGAGGTCCACCGCGTACTGCGGGACCGCCGTCTCGCGGCCCGGGTCGACGATGCGCTGCGCGAGCAGGTCCGCGGGCGCGACGCCGCGCTGGTCCGCCTCGAAGAGGATGTCCAGCGCCCGGCGCCGCGCCTTGCTGCGGGCCGCCACGTCAGTCGTTCACGCGGCCGAGGTAGCTCCCGTCACGGGTGTCCACCTTGACCTTCGTGCTGGCCTCGAGGAACAGGGGCACCTGGATCTCGTAGCCCGTCTCGAGGGTGGCGGGCTTGGTGCCGCCGGTGGAGCGGTCGCCCTGCAGGCCCGGCTCCGTGTAGGTGATCTCGAGGACGACCGACGGCGGCAGCTCCACGTAGAGCGGGACGCCCTCGTTGGTGGCGACCATGACGCTCTGGTTCTCGAGCAGGAAGTTCGCGGCGTCGCCCACCGTGGCCTCGGCGACCGGCAGCTGGTCGTACGTCACGGTGTCCATGAAGACGTAGTCCGTGCCGTCCTTGTACAGGTACTGCATGTCGCGCTTGTCGACGTTGGCCGTCTCGACCTTCAGGCCGGCGTTGAACGTACGGTCCACGACCTTGCCGGACAGGACGTTCTTGAGCTTGGTGCGCACGAACGCACCGCCCTTGCCGGGCTTCACGTGCTGGAACTCCACGACGGTCCAGAGCTGGCCGTCGATCTTCAGCACGGTGCCGTTCTTCAGGTCGTTCGTCGTCGCCACAGTCGTCGCTCTCCGTCGTCTCGTCGCCTCGGTGCCATCCCGGTGCCCGCCTCCGACCGGCGGTCGTCCGGTGCCGCGCGCGGGCCGGGCCCGCGGGCACGGTCGGGACCGGTGAGAGCCGGTCGGCGGGCCCGCGGCGCGGCAGACCGCCGACCATCGTAGCGGTGCCTCCGCCGACGCCGTGCCTCAGCCGACGAGCAGCGCCCGCACGCCGATGCCGACGGCGGCGGACCAGACGAGCGAGGCCAGCGTGCCGATGACGAACCGCTCGGACGCCACGGGGTTCTGCTGCAGCTCCGGGTAGCGGCCCAGGCCCTTGACGGCGACGACGACCGCGACGCCCTCGGGCTGGCCGAGCAGGAGCGAGCCGGTGACGGCCAGCCGCTCCAGCACGCCGATCCAGGTGCCGCCGCGCAGCACGGTCCTCGCGCGCGGTCCGTCGGGGGCGTCCGCGGCCTGCGCCTCGATGCGGCGCGCGCGCTCCTCGGGGTCCTCGGGCAGCGCCTGCGGGCCCGTGCGCGGCGACCGCAGGCCCGTGCGGGACGCCGCTCGCAGCATCCCGACGGTGAAGAGCCAGCCGCCGACGACGGACAGGACGAGCGCCCCGACCACGACGAGGGTGACGGCGAGGGGCGCGGCCGACGGCAGGGCGGGGGTCACGCGCCGACGGTCGTCGGCACCGGGCCGGCTGTCAACCGCGGCCCGCGGCGTCCCCGGGGCCCTCGTCCTGGTGGCCCGTACCGCCCTGCGCGCGCTCGAGGAGCCGGGCGGCCGTCGGCAGCGCGGCCTGCTCCTCCGCCCACAGCGCGGCGCGCAGGCGCTGGCTGACGGCCTGCTGCGTGACGCCCAGCCGTCGCGCGACGCGGTCCTGCCCCGGCCCGTCGGTGAGGAGGGCGTCGACGGCCTGCCAGCCGGCGTCGCTGCGCCGGGCCCGCAGGGCCCCGAGCAGGACGAGCACGGCCTCGGCGTCCTCGGCCGCGGTCGGGTCGTCGCCCCGCACGGCCAGGGCGACCGGCCGCTGGCGGCCCTTGGCCGCCGTCACCGCGTCACGGGCGTGCACGAAGGCGCGGCCCGACGAGGCCCTCGACGAGCTCGCCAGGACCTCCACGCCCCCGGCGCCGATCCCCACGCTCCAGCCGCCCCCGCGCAGCACGTCGAGGGCGGTGCGGACGGCCGTCGACGCGTCCGCGACGACGGCCTGCACCTCGTCGCCCACCGTGCGCTCGAACGGACGCACGGCGGGGACGTCGGCCAGCCGCGCCAGGAGCTCCTCCACGCGGTCGCCCGTGCGGCGGCTGCCCTTCTGGTCGATCGTGAGGACGAGCACGGCCCCATGCTGCAGCCTTGTACGCGTCAGCACAAGCCTGCGGACCTGTCCGGCCCGTTGCGAGCGGGTGCTCCCCGGTACGGCCGTGTCGGTGCCCCGTGCGACGATCGCGCCGTGAACCGCCCCCCGCTCGTCCTCGTCGGCCCGCCGGGCGTGCCCGTCGCGGCCGTCGCGCGCGCGGTGGCGACGCGGGTCGGGCGGACGCTGGTGGACACGGACGAGGCCCTCGTCGCCGCGACGGGCAGGTCCGTGACCGAGCAGCTCGTCGAGGACGGCGAGGAGGTGCTGCGGTCGCGCGAGCGGACGGTCGTCGCCCCGGCGCTGGCGCTCGACGCGGTCGTCGCGCTCGGGTCGGGCGCCGTCCTGCACCCCGCGACGCGGGCGGAGCTCGTCGCCACGGGAGCCGGGGCGCCGGTCGTCGTGCACCTCGAGCTGGACGCGGCGGCCTCCGCGCGGCGCGCAGGCCTCAACGCGCCGGGCGCGGTCGCGCTCGGGGCGACGCGGGCCCGCTGGCGGGCGCTGCACGCCGAGCGCACCGCGGTCCTGGCCGACGTGGCGGACCTCGGGGTCGACGCCTCCGCCGAGGACCCGGAGGTCGTCGCGGAGGCCGTGCTCGCGGCGCTCGCCAGGTGGGCGACGACGCCCCCCTCGGCGGCCGGGCCCCAGGATGGGGTGCTGTGAGCACGGTCCCGTCCCCCGCGACGCCCACGGGCGCGCCGTCCGCCGCGCCGCCCCTCACGCCGTCGGGCACATCGTCGGTCACACCGTCGGTCACGTCATCGGGCGAGTCCGACGCCCCCCGCGTCCGCGTCGTGCGGGTGGGCACGGTCGAGCTCGGTGCGGGGCGGCCGAAGGTCGTCGTCCCGCTCACGGCCGCCGACACCGCCGGGCTGGTCGAGGAGGCGCGGGCCGCCCGGGGCGCGCACCCCGACCTCGTCGAGTGGCGCGTGGACCACCTCCGGGCGGGGCTGGCGCCGCGGGAGGTGGTGGCGGCCGGGCGCGCGCTCGTCGCCGCCCTGGAGGGTCTCCCGCTGCTCGTGACCGTGCGGACCGCGGCCGAGGGCGGTGCGGCCGACCCGGACGACACGACCTGGGCCGCCGCGCTGGAGGCGGCGGTGGCGGAGGGTCTCGCCGACGCGGTGGACGTCGAGGGCGCACGGGGGGCGGACGCGGTCGCGCGCGTGGTCGCCGCCGCGCGGCACGCCGGCGTCCCCGTGGTCGCCTCCCGGCACGAGGTGCGGTCGACGCCGCCGCAGGACGTGCTCACCGAGCGCCTCCTCGCGCTGGGCGCCACCGGTGCGGACGTCCTCAAGATCGCCGTGATGCCGCAGGCCCCGGAGGACGTGCTCGCGCTGCTCGGGGCGACGCGGGCGGCGTCGCTGCGCACGGACCGGCCCCTGGTGACCATGGCGATGGGTCCGCTCGGGGTCCTGACGCGGCTCGGCGGCGGGGTGTTCGGGTCGTGCGCGACGTTCGGCCGGGTGGGACGCGCGTCGGCCCCGGGCCAGGTCGCGGTGGCGCCGCTGCGGGCGGCGCTGGCGGTCGTGCACGGCGCGGACGACGAGGGCGTCGTGGCCGGGGCCGACCACGCGCCGGGGCGTGCCCGGTGACCGGTCCGACGACCCGTCCGACGGCCGGACCGGGCACCGATCCGGGCACCGATCCGGGCACCGAGCCGGGCACCGAGCCGGGCACGGGAGGGCGTGCGCGGCCTGCGGGTCCGCTCGTCGTGCTGTGCGGTCCCATGGGCTCGGGCAAGACGTCGGTCGGGACGGAGCTGGCCCGGCGCTGGGGCGTCACGCTGCGCGACAGCGACCGGGACGTCGAGGTGGCGGCCGGCAGGACGGTGGCGGAGGTCTTCGCCGAGAGCGGCGAGGAGGCGTTCCGCGCGCTCGAGCACGCCGCGGTCGGGCGGGCGCTCGCGGAGCACGCCGGCGTCCTGGCCCTCGGCGGCGGAGCCGTGCTGCACCCGCGCAGCCGGGCGGCGCTCGAGCGGTACGCCGGTGCGGGTGGTGCCGTCGTGTTCCTCGACGTCGGCGCGGACGCCGTCGCCGACCGGGTGCTCGGCGACACGACGCGGCCCCTGCTTGCCGGTGACGCGCGGGCGCGGTGGACGGAGATCGCGGAGAGCCGTCGTCCCGTCTACACCGCCCTCGCGACCCACCGGGTCGTCACCGACGGCCGTACGCCCGCGGAGGTCGCCGCCCTCGTCGAGCAGGCCGTCCAGAGCGACGGCCCCCACACCGTCCCCGACGGCGTCCCCCACGACCAGTTCCACGACCGACCGCACGACCAGCCCCACGACAGACCTGCCGACGGCACGGCCACCGTCAGCACCCCGGAGGACTCCCCATGACCGAGCAGGTCCCCGCCACCGAGCCCGCCACCGAGCCCGCTACCGAGCCCGCCACCGAGCCCGGCGCGGGCGACGCACCCGTGCGCGTGACCGTCGCCGGGCAGGCGCCCTACGACGTCGTCATCGGGCGGCACCTCCTCGGTGCACTCGACGGGCTCGTGGGGCCCGACGCGCGCACGGTCCTCGTCGTGCACCCGACCGCGATGGCCACGACGGCAGAGGCGGTGCGCGACGACCTCGCCCGGACGGGCCGCACGGTGCTCCTGGCGGAGGTGCCGGACGCGGAGGCGCAGAAGACCGCGCAGGTCGCGGCCTTCCTCTGGGGCGTGCTCGGCCAGGCGGACGTCACCCGCTCCGACGTCGTCGTCGGGCTCGGCGGCGGGGCGACGACGGACCTGGCGGGCTTCGTGGCCGCGACGTGGCTGCGTGGCATCCGCGTGGTCCAGGTGCCGACGACGCTGCTCGGCATGGTCGACGCGGCCGTCGGCGGCAAGACGGGGATCAACACGACGGAGGGCAAGAACCTCGTCGGCGCCTTCCACCCGCCCGCCGGGGTGCTGGCCGACCTCGCCGCCCTGGCGAGCCTGCCCCGCAACGACCTCGTGGCCGGGCTCGCCGAGGTCATCAAGTGCGGCTTCATCGCCGACCCGGTCATCCTCGACCTCGTCGAGCAGCACGCGGCGGAGATCACCGACCCGGAGCGGGCCGCGGCGTCCCCGGTGCTGGCCGAGCTCGTCGAGCGCGCCGTCCGCGTGAAGGCGCGCGTCGTCGGGGAGGACCTCCGGGAGGCGGGGCTGCGCGAGATCCTCAACTACGGGCACACGTTCGGGCACGCCGTGGAGCACGTGGAGCGCTACCAGTGGCGGCACGGGGCGGCCGTCTCCGTCGGGATGGTGTTCGTCGCCGAGCTCGCGCGGCTGGCCGGCCGGCTCGACGAGGCGGTCGTCGAGCGCCACCGTCGCGTGCTCCGCGCCGTCGGGCTGCCGACGACGTACCGGGGCGACCGCTGGGAGCAGCTGGTCGCCGCCATGCGGCGCGACAAGAAGACACGGGGCGACCTGCTGCGCTTCGTCGTGCTCGAGGACGTCGGCAAGCCGACCCGCCTCGAGGGGCCCGACCCGACCCTGCTCGTCGCGGCGTACGCCGAGGTCGCGGAGGGCGCGCCGGCGCCGGGCCGTGCCATCGCCCTCTAGACCGACGGTCAGCCGGGAGGCGCCTGCCCCGTGCCGGACGGGGTGAGCGTCCGCTCGGGGCGCGCCTCCCGGTCGACGGAGGCCTGGGGTGTCGCCGGCACCTGCCCGGCCCGGCGGCGGGGTCGCCACACCGCGACCACCGCGGCGAGGACCGTCAGCACGACGGCGTACCGGAGGACCGTGCGCGGCTCGGCCGCGGCGTGGGCGAGGACGACCAGCACCAACGGCACCGCGACGAGCAGGCGGTGGCGGCCGAGCCTGGGGGTGGGGCGCTCGTGCGCCGCGAGCACGACGACGAGCAGCAGGGGTGCCGCGTAGTAGACGAGGTAGACCGGGTCGAGGAGCAGCCGGACCGCGACGAGCACCGCGACCAGGGCTGCCGGCGGCGGACGCAGGACGACGGCCGTCACGCCCACGGCGACCACCACCGCCCCCGCCTGCGCCAGCCGGACGACCCAGCCCGCGTGCGTGGCGGCCGGGTCCAGGAGCCACGGGAGCGTCCACGGCGTCACCGCCCACTCCTGGTGCAGCATGCGGAAGGTGCCCAGCAGGACGAAGGGCGCGTAGGTGGCGAAACTGCCGGCCGCGGTCGCGACGCCCGCGACGAGGAGGGTCCGGGCGGGCAGCTGCAGGAGGACCGCCGCGCCCAGCGCCCCGGTCGGCTTCAGCGCGGCCGCGACCACGACGAGCACGGCCGCCGCGACCACCCGGCGGTCACGGGCGGCGGCGGCGGACAGGCACCACAGGAGGGCGATCGCGAGCTCCTCCGGGTGCGCGAGGGTCACGGGTCGCGCGGTGGCGACCACGGCGACGACCACCCCGCCGGCGGCGACCCCGGCGGCACCCGCGCGCGACACGGGCGACGCCCGGTGCACCAGCAGCCGCGCGACGAGGACCGCCAGGACGGTCAGCGCCGCCCACGCGGCCCCGACCGACACCACGACGGGGTCGGCGCCGACGGCACCCGCGACGCGGGCGACGAGACCGACCAGCAGCAGGTGCAGCGGACCGATCTGATACCAGGGGTCGTCGTAGACGTCCCAGCGCCCGTCAGCGAGCAGCCGCAGCCCCGCGGCGACGAACTCCGGCTGGTCCTGGGCCCCCGACCGGGCCGCGGTGAGCGAGGCGAGCAGCCCGCAGGCCACGGGCAGCAGGGCGAGCAGCAGCCCCGACCGCACCCGTGCCGGCGGCTGCGGCACCGCTCAGCGCAGGGTGGCGGGCACGGCCTCGAGGTAGGCCTCGAGGTTGCGCCGGACCTCCGGCACCGAGTCCCCGCCGGTCTTCTCCAGCAGGGCGTCGGCCAGGACCAGGGCCACCATGGCCTCGGCCACGACCGCGGCGGGCGGGACGGCGCACACGTCCGAGCGCTGGTGCTGCGCCGCCGCGACCTCGCCCGTGGCGGTGTCGATGGTCCGCAGCGCCCGCGGCACGGTCGAGATCGGCTTCATAGCGGCCCGTACCCGCAGGACCTCGCCGTTGGACATCCCGCCCTCGACGCCGCCGGCGCGGTTGCTCGTGCGGCGGATGCGGCCGTCGGGGCCGGGCTCGATCTCGTCGTGGGCGGCCGAGCCGCGGCGGGCAGCCGTGCGGAAGCCGTCGCCGACCTCCACGCCCTTGATGGCCTGGATGCCCATGAGCGCCGCCGCGAGCCGGGCGTCCAACCGGCGGTCGCCCTGCACGTAGGACCCCAGCCCGGAGGGCACGCCGTAGGCGAGCACCTCGACCACACCACCGAGGGTGTCCCCCGCCTTGTGGCAGTCGTCGATCTCGGCGACCATCGCGGCCGACGTGGCCGGGTCCGCGCAGCGCACGGGGTCGGCGTCGAGCCGGGCGACGTCGTCGGGCAGCGGGAGCGGGGCGTCCTCCGGCACGGCGACCGGGCCGATCGCCACGACGTGCGACACGAGGCGGACGCCGGCGGCCTGCTCGAGGAGCGCCGCCGCCACGGTGCCGAGGGCCACGCGGGTCGCCGTCTCGCGGGCGGACGCCCGCTCGAGGACGGGGCGCGCGTCGTCGAACCCGTACTTGCGCATGCCGACGAGGTCGGCGTGACCGGGGCGCGGACGCGTCAGCGGCGCGTTGCGCGCCCGCTGCAGCAGCGCGGGGTCGTCCACCGGGTCCGCGGCCATGACGTCGACCCACTTGGGCCACTCGGTGTTGCCGATCTCCACCGCCAGGGGGCCACCCTGCGTGAGGCCGTGCCGCAGCCCGGCCAGGATGCGGACCTCGTCCTGCTCGAAGGACATCCGCGCGCCCCGGCCGTAGCCGAGGCGGCGGCGGGCGAGGGCGGCGCGGACGTCGTCGGTCCGCAGCGCCACCCCGGCGGGGACGCCCTCGATCAGCCCGACGAGGGCCGGTCCGTGCGACTCCCCGGAGGTCAACCAGCGCAGCATGGGGCCGATCCTCCCACGCGGTCCGGCACGGTCGTCCCACGAGCCCGGGCTGCGGACGGGGTGGTGCCGGTGGCGCGTCTCAGCCGAGCGGGACGAGCGGGTTCTTGCCCGGCACCGCCGGCGGGAGGGCGTCGGTGGACGACGCGGCACCGGACGCCGGGGCCGGTGAGGTCCCCGTGCCCGTCGTCGCGGGCAGCGCCCAGACGGTGGCCCCGAGGGTGAGCTCGACGTCGCCGACCGTGGTGGCCGGGCGGCCGCCGGCGGCGGGTGCGTCGGTCACCGCGGTGGCCGTCACCGAGCTGACGACGGTGAGCCGGCGCTCGTCGCGCTGGAGGTCGTCGACGAAGGCGAGGGCGTCGGCGTAGGCCCCGATGACGCTCAGGGTCAGCGGGACCGCGACCGTCCCGGGCGGCGCCGTGACGGCCGCCGCCGTCGTCGTCGCGGTCGCGGTCGCGGTCGTGGTCGCGGTCGTGGTCGCCGTGGTCGCCGTGGTCGTCGTCGTGGCGGTCGCCGCGCCCGTCGTCGTGGAGGCCGTGCCGTCGGTCGTGGCCGTCGCGGCTGCGGGGGCGCTCGTCGTCGTCCCGGCGGCGGCGCCCGTGCCCACGAGGACGGGCGTGCCGGGACCGGCCGAGGTGAGGGTGACGCCCGCGGCGGAGGCGAGGTCGTCGACCTGGCGCAGGTAGTCGGCGAGGCCGGCGTCGTCGGGCACCTGCGCGCGCAGGGCCGCGAGCTGCCCCTGGTACTCCCCCAGCCGCGCGAACTGCTCCCCGAGCTGGGCGATGCGGGCGCGCTGCACGTCGTTGGCGGCCCGGGCGTCCTGCGCCTGGGTGCGCACCTCGGCGGCCGACGTCAGGACGGGCCCGACGAGCAGCAGCCACGACGCGGCGAGGAGCGCGGCCACCAGCAGCGCGGTGCCGAGCACCCACGAGGACGTGCGGGACGTGGTCATGTCAGCCCTCCTGCTGCCCGGCGTACCGGCCGGCGAGCGCGTCGCCCGTCAGCTGGGCCGTCACGGTGACGGTGTAGTGGTCGCCGGCGGCGTCGGTGCTCGTCCGGGTCACGCCGGAGAACCAGACGCCGTCGAGACCCGGCAGGGCGTCGAGGGCGTCCTGCAGGTCCGCGACGGCCGGGACGGTGCGCGACTCCAGCGAGAGCGCGATGCTGCCGATCCCGGCGGCCTGCAGCGGGGTCGCGGCGGCGGGCGGGGTCAGGCCCAGGGGGTCGGGCCCGCTCGCGGTGAGGGTGGCGATGCTGGTGCCCGCCGGGAGCACGGCGGCGATCGCGTCGACGTAGGGCTGCCAGAGCACCTCCGTCGAGGTCGCGGCGGCACGGGCCTGCTCGACCTGCGCGACCTCGCCGAGCACCTGCGGCACCTGCGCGTAGCCCTCGGCCTGCCGGGTGAGCTCCGCGGCCTGCGCGGCCACCTCGGTGAGCTCGGCGTCGGCGCGCGCCTGCGTCGTGATCGCGCCCGCGTACCCCGCGGCGACGAGCACGACGACGCACGCGACGCCGCCCAGCAGCCGGCGCTTGACGACGGCGAGGGCACGCCCGGCACGGATGTCGGCGGGCAGGAGGTCCACCTGGACGGGACCGCCGAGCACGGTGGCGGCCGCGGTGCCCCGTCGCACGCCGAGCCCCCCGAACCGCGCGCCGGGGCGACCGGCCCCCGAGGGCGCCGGGGCGAGCGGGACCCCGGCCTGGGCGGAGGCCGTCGGGCTCGTCGGGGTCGTCGTCATGCCGCCACCCCCGACGCCAGCCCGACGGGCAGGGCGACGAGCGAGCCGGCGCCGTCGAGGGCCGTCCGGTCCACCGCACGGCCGAGGTCGTACCCCGCGAGCGCGTCGCCGAGCACCGCGGGCAGCCGCGTCGTGCTCGACAGGAGCTGCCCGAGACCGGCCAGGTGCACCCCGCCGCCGGTGAGCACGACGAGCTCGACGCGTGCGCCGGTGTGCTGGCCGGCGTAGTAGACGAGCGTGTTGCGCACGGACTCGACGAGGGCCCGGCACGTGCGGTCGACCGCCTCGGCGGCGGCGGCCAGCTCGGGCGGCACCGCCCCGGGGACCGCCCCGGCGCCCGTGCCGAGGCGACGCTTGGCGACCTCGGCCTCGGCCGGCGGCACCTCGAGCGCCGCCGCCACCGCATCGGTGACGTGCTGGCCGCCGGAGGGGATGACGCGGACGAGGCGGGGACGTCCGCCGGTCGCGACGACGACGTTCGTCAGCCGCGCACCGACGTCCACGAGGGCGACGGTGCGCTCGGCGTGCTCGCCGCGCGCCAGGGCCCGCAGGAGCGCGAACGCGTTGAGGTCGACCATCGTCGGCCGGAGCCCCGCGTCCTCGACGGCGCGCAGGTTGGCGGAGACGGTGTCGCGCTGGGCGGCCACGAGCATCCCGTGCACCGTCCGGCCGGTCTCCCCCTCCGTCTCGTCGGTGGGGTGGAAGTCGAGGATCGCGTCGGCCGCCCCGACGGGCAGCAGCTCCTGCACCTGGAGCGGCAGGGACGCCTTGAGCTGGGCGAGCGGCAGCCACGGCAGGTCGAGCTCGCGCACGACGACGCGCTGGTTGCCGACGCCGATGACGACGTCCTTGTGGCTGAAGCCCGTGCGGGACCACAGCTCGCGCAGCGCCTGCGAGACGACGAGGGCGTCGACGACCTCGCCCTCGCGCACGGCGCCCGCCGGCAGCCGGTGCTCGCCGTAGCGGACGAGCGTGGGTCGCGGACGTCGCGAGGACCCCGCGGGCGCGACCTCGGCCGCGCGCACGGCGGTGGTGCCGATGTCGAGGCCGATGACGTGCCTGCTGGCCACGGTGGTCCTTCCGTCCGTCCGGGGAGGGTTCGGCGGCCCGCGCCTGCGTGCGGGCGGGGCGCCGCCGTCCGGACCATCGGCGGTCCGGCGGCGGGTGTGAGGACTCAGAGCAGGCCGAGGTACCCCGACCACAGCGACGGCCCGGCGACGAGGCCGACCCAGGCGCCCGCGAGCATCCACGGCCCGAACGGGATGCCCGTGCGGCGGTCCGCGCGGCGCGACAGCAGCAGCAGCGCCCCGAAGGCACCGCCCAGCACGAACGCCGCGAACCCCCCGACGACGAGCGCGCCCCAGCCGGCCCACGCGAGGTGCAGGCCCAGCACGCCCGCGAGCTTGACGTCGCCGAGCCCCATGCCACCGGGCGCGACGAGCCAGATGACGAGGTAGAGGCCGAGGAGCACCGCGGCGCCCACGAGGCCCCGCACGAGCGGGGCGAGGTCGCCCTGCCCGCCGGGGGCGAGGCACGCCAGGGCGACGAGCACGACGCCGACGACGGACGCCGGCCCGACGATCGCATCGGGCAGGCGGTGCAGGTCGAGGTCGACCAGCGCGAGGACGATGCTCACCGCCGCGAGGTGCAGGAGCGCGGGCAGCGCCCAGGACGCGCCGACCCAGGCCGCGACGGCCCCGAACGCCACCGCCGTCCCCGCCTCGACGAGCGGGTACCGCACGGAGACGGGCCGTCGGCAGTCCCGGCACCGGCCGCGCAGGAGCAGCCACGACACGACCGGCACGTTGTCGCGCGGGCGCACGGGCGCACCGCACCCGGGGCACGCGCTGGGCGGCCGCACGACCGACAGGCCGCGTGGCACCCGCCAGACGACGACGTTGAGGAAGGACCCGACGAGCAGCCCCAGCAGCGCGACGGCCGGGACGAGGACGGCCTGCGGGACGGACGGGTCGGCGGCGGGCACCAGTGCGCTCACGCGATCACCCGGCCGGCTCGAGGTAGTTGCCGAGGGTGGCGCTGATCTGCTCCGGCAGGGCGTTCCACTTCTGGCCGGGGCCGCCCGTGCACGAGGTGACGACGAGTCGCGACCAGCTCGTCGCGCCGCGCTCTCCCAGGTCGATGCAGCGGCCGAGATGGTCGACGAAGGTCCAGCTGGTCCGGTAGTCGCCGGTGTCGGCGAAGCGGGTCCACTGCTGGTCGGCGGCCGTGGCGCTGCAGGCGGACGTGAGGGTCGGGTACGACGAGCCGGAGCCCGGCGCCGGGGTCTGCAGGCAGTAGCGCTGGGCCGTGCTGTTGTCCCGCAGGACGGAGATCTGCTGCGTGCGCGACACCGCGGGCGCGACGGGCTCCTCGTAGTACCACTTGTGGTTCCACTTGAGCAGGCTGCCGCCGCTGGGGTCCTGCTTGCACGGGTAGACGATCATGTACGCGAAGCCGACCTGCTCGTTGGTGACGTCGAAGCAGCGCCCGAACTCGAGGTAGCTGACCACCTGGCGGGTGCTGACGCTCGCGGCACCGGGGCCGACGGCGGGGTCGGGGTCGAACGAGCCCCACTCGGCGTTCGAGGCGCACGACGTGCCGATGCTCAGGCGCCGGTCGCGCAGGTCCGCGATCGTCGTCGACGTCGTGCCGGCGGACAGGCAGTACGCCGAGTAGTTCGTGATGGCCTGGTTCTCCCCCTGCCACCGCGCGCCGCCCTGCCAGCTCCAGAGCTGGTTCCACCGTCCGGCGTCGCTGCGGCACGGCTGCAGCAGGGCGTCGACGGTGGGCGACGAGGCGGTCGGCGGCCCGGTGACGCACAGCGGCGTCTGGCCCGGCGACGTGGTGACGGCGAGCTTGATGCCGTACGTGCTGTCCCAGATCCACAGCTCGCGGACGTCGTCGGCGCCGCAGGTGTCCGCCGCGGCGTACGTCACCGCCGAGCCGGCGGTGTCCGACGTCGCGCGCAGGCAGTAGCTGTGGCCGAGCGTCCAGATGCGGCCACCGGCCACGTTCGTGTTCGTCGTGCGGAAGCGGTAGACCGAGACGATCGTGCGGTCGCCCTCCCCCGCCTCGAGCAGGGGCCCGCCCGGGACGACGCCCGCGGAGGCGATGCGCGCGTAGCGCGGCTGGGTCGCGACCCCGCCGCCCGCGGCGCACGGCATGGCGTTCGCCGCCAGCCACGCCGCGTCCCGGCCCGCCGGGTCGTCCTTGTAGTACGCGATCGAGGCGGTGTACCCGAGGCCCGCTGCGCCGGCGGCACCGGCCCCCGCCGACGTCCCGGGCACGGCGGCGGCCACCGTCCCCTGCACGGAGCACGGCAGCTGCGCGAGGTCGCCGTACACGGTCCCCGTGAAGTCCGCCGCGCTCCCGGCGGACCGGATGCGGCTCACGGCCGCCTCGATCCCGGCCTCCGCGGCGAACACGCTGCGTGTGGACTTGCGCTGGTACTGGCCCGGCAGCGCGGCCTGCAGGACGACGCCCATGACGACGACGCTGAGGGCCGTCATGAGGAGGATGACGAGCAGGGCGCTGAGCATCGCCACGCCGGCGTCCGGCGGCGCGCCCCGTCCGACGAGGGCCTCCCGGCGGAGCGCCAGCGCACGGGCGACCGGGCGCAGGACGCCGGTGCGGCGCGGGCGCGGGGGGCGGGGCATGCGCGGGTCCTCCTGGGACGGGCTCGTGGTGGCGGCAGCGGAGACGGCAGTGGTGGCGGGCGTGGAGGCGGACGTGGGGGCGGTCATGGCCGCCCGACGGCCGAGAGGCAGACGGCGAGGTCGCTGCTCCCGTCGCCGTTGGCGTCGGTGTTCGACAGCGACGTCGGGGAGCTGTTGCGGGCGACGAACGACGAGGCGGTCGCGACCTCGACGCCGACGCGGGGGTCGCCGACGGTCAGCGCGACGTCGAGCACCTGGTGCACGAGGGCGCCGGACGCGAGACGGACGGTGAACGGGTAGGTGGCGGACGCTCCGGCGGGTCGCAGCACCTTCGTCGCGACGACGTGCCAGCCGGGGACCACCGGGTTCGTCGTGTCGGTCCAGGTGCGGCGGGCGAGCGTGCCGGCCGCCGGGTCGTAGCGCCACTGGGAGCACTGGGCCTGCCCGGTGACCGACGCGGCAGCGCTGACGCGCAGCTCGACGTAGACCGCACCGCCCGTCCCTGGGCCGGGCAGGTTGAGCGCCTCCGCGTAGCGCACCTGGTGGTCGAGCCGCTGGAAGGCGACCCGGGCGGTGTCCTGCGCGGTCCCGAGCACCTCCGTCCGCACGGTCTCGCGGGTCATCGACACGGTGGCCGACATCGCCACGGCGAGGACGATCGCGAACACCGCCATGGCGACGACCGCCTCGACGAGGGTCAGCCCGGCGTCGGGTCTCCTCCCGCGGTCCCGGGCCGCCCGTGCCCGCCGGCGGGCGCCCGGCCCCGCCGTCACGAGCCCACCTGGACGGTGACGGTGACCGGCGGGGAGACGAGCGCACCGGTGGTCCCCGCACCCTTCGTCGTGTAGGTGAAGGTGCAGGTCGTGGCCGTGGCAGGCGCCGTGAAGGCGATCCGACCGGCCGAAGGGTTCGGCTGCGTCGTGGCGAAGGTGCCGCACGACGGTGCCGACGCGCCGGCGAGCGTCACCACGGTGTCGTAGGCGTTCGGGACGTCGTTGGTCCCGACGCCCAGCAGGGACGTGGACCCGACCGGCACCGTGAACGTGTCCGGCGCGGGCGCGGGCAGCACGCGGAGCGTCACCGTCCTGGTCTGCGACACGCGGACGCCGTCGGGCGTCCTCACGCGGTAGGTGAAGGTCGAGGTACCCACCGCGGTCGTCGACGGCGTGAAGCCGACCGCCGTGCCGATCGCGCCGGAGGTCGCCGGGGCGCCGCCGACGGTCAGCTGCCCGGTCGGCACGGTCATCGACAGGACCTCGAACAGGTAACCCGCAGGGTTGCCCGTGCGCGTCACCAGGGCCAGGTCCGCGGCGGGCGAGCCGGCTGGCGCGTCGATCGTCAGGTCCTGCACCAGCGGCTCGGGGTACGCGGTCACGGCGACGGTGACGGTGGCGGGGGCGGAGACGAGCCCCGCCGTGTCGGTCACCGTGTACTGGAACGTCACGGTGCCGGTGGTCCCGGGCGGCGTGAGCACGACCGACGTCCCCTGGACCGTCGCGGTCCCGCCCGTCGGGCCGGAGACCACCTGCACGGAGGCGGGCGTCGCGACGTCGTTGGCCGTCACCGGGATCGTCACGGCGGTCGCCTGCACGGTCGAGGCAGAGTCGGCCACGGCCCGCGGACGCACCGACACCCGGCCCGTGCCGGTGTTCGACAGCCGGCCGGCCTGGTCCCGCAGGACGTAGGTGAAGGTCATGACACCGGCGGCGTTCGTCGGCGCGGTGTACTTGACCTTCCCGTCGGCCTGCAGCGCCACGGTCCCGCTGCCGGCGGCCATCATCAGCGACGTCACGGGGTTGTTGCTCACGGGTCCGATGAGGTCGTTGCCCAGCACGTCCAGCACGACCGACGTGCCGAGGTCGGCCGCGGCCTGGTCGTCGACGGCGATGGGCCGCGTGATGTCGTTCCACGGCAGGTCGGCGTGGCCGTCGACGAGGGACGAGGTCTGGTAGCGGCAGGGCGCGCTCGCGGTGCACGTCCCGCCGACCGGGTCCCAGCTCACGACGACCGTGACGCGCAGCAGCCGCGTGGTGCCCGCGGGCTGCGTCACGGGGTCGGCGGTCTGCCCGGCGACGGCGCCGCAGGCGGCGGACGCCACCGCGGTCGGCCGGTAGCACGCGGCGACGAGCGTGCGCACGGTGTAGGTCAGGCCCTCGACGACCGTCGTGCGGGACACGGGGACGGCCGGCACGGAGGACGCCGTGGCGGCCGGGTCCCACACGGGGTAGCCCGCGCCGAGCCCCTCGACCCCGAGCGACTGGGCCGCGGTGACCGCCGCGGTGACCGCCGCCTGCGTCCGGCCCCGGACGAGGCCCGAGACGCCCGACACCTCGAGCGGGGCCACCGCGAGGGCGGCCTCCATGCCGTCGTTGGCGACGGTGACCGCCGTCAGCCCCTGCGCCTGGTGGCGGGCCGTGCGGGTGCCGTTGACGAAGAGCTGCAGCGCCGCCGTCGCGACGACGGCGAGGAGGGCGAGGGCGACGACGACCTCGACGAGGCTGAAGCCCTCGTCGCGCGTGCTGCGGGGCGCTCCCGGCACGGGTGCCGGGGCGGGGTCGTCGCGCACGGGCACCTGCCTCTCGCTGGTGGTGTCGTCGGGTGTGCCGGACGCGGCACGGGCCCCGGTGTGGTCCGGAGCCCGTGCCGCGCGGGTGGTGCGACCGATCAGGCCGGGCGCATCAGGCCGGGCAGGCGGAGGTGCCCTTGGCCATGACGCCGCCGGCCGAGCTGGCGTAGAAGAAGCCGTTCGTCGGCTCGGTGCTGGAGGCGTTGGTGACGCGGAAGCAGAAGCCGCCCGTCGTCGTCGACACGGCGTAGGAGTTCAGGCCGTTGCCCTGGCTGATCCGGGCGGTGTCGGTGATGGCGCCCGTGGCCGCGCCGTCCGTCAGCGTGACGGTGGTGCCGCTGACGTTGAGGGCGGTCGGGTACTTGCCGTTGTCGGTGTAGTAGCTCTCGATCACGGTGGCGACGTTCTTGAGGTCGCCCTTGATCGCGGCGTCGACGGCCTTCTTGCGCTGGTTCATGAACACCGGGATGGCGATGGCCGAGAGGATGCCGATGATGATGACGACGACGAGGAGCTCGATGAGCGTGAAGCCCTTGTCCTTCTCGTCCAGAGACCTGCGAACGCGAGCGATCATGCCCGTCCTCGATTCTTGAGCGTGCCTGGCCTGGGTCGGTGGGCGACGGCTGTGCGCGCGCCCACCGTCCCCATCGGCGCGGGGGCGACGGACCTGAGGCATTCCGCCCGGAAGCGGACGCGTTCACCCGCCGTCCAGCCGCCACCGCGGCCGCGCGCCGGCGACGCTCAGCCGACGAGGTCGAAGACGCCGAAGATGGGCATGTAGAGGGCGACGATCATGCCGCCGATGAGGCCGCCCATGACGACGATCATGATCGGCTCGATGAGGCTCGTGAGCTGTTCCGTCGTCGTCTCGACCTCCGCGTCGTAGAAGTCGGCGACCTTCTCCAGCATCGTGTCGAGGGCACCGGTGTCCTCGCCGACCGCGATCATCTGGACGACCATCGGCGGGAACACCCGGTGCTGCGACAGCGGCCCGGCGAGCGTGCGCCCGCTGCGGACGGAGTCCTGCACGGCGCGGGCGGCACGCTCGACGACGACGTTGCCGCTCGTCTCCCCCACGATCTCCAGCGCCTGCAGCAGCGGCACGCCGCTGGCGAGCATGACGCCGAGGTTGCGGCAGAACCGCGCGATCGCGATCTTGCGCGTGAGCAGCCCGAACACCGGCACCCGCAGGACGAGGGGCTCCACCCGGTCCCGCACGGCGCGGTCGTGGCGGTGCCGGTGGTACCAGGCCGCCCCCAGACCGGCGACGACGGCACCCGGGGCGGCTCCCACCTTCACGACCCCGGACAGCCCGACCAGCGCCTGCGTGACGACCGGCAGCTCCCCGCCGAGGGAGGAGAAGATCCCCGCGAACACGGGGACGATGAACAGCAGCATGCCGACGACGGCGAGCACGGCGATCGCGAGCACCACGGCCGGGTACGTCATCGCCGAGCGGACCTTGGCGCGCAGCGTCAGGTCTCGCTCGAAGGTCGCGGCGACGGACTGCAGGGACCGGTCGAGGAACCCGCCGACCTCCCCCGCCCGCACCATGTTGACCATGAGCGGCGGGAAGACCGCCGGGCGGCGGCCGAGCGCCGTCGACAGCGCCACCCCCGCCTCGACGTCGGCCCGCACCTGCGCGACGACCTTGGCCAGCGGCCGGGACTCGGTCTGCTCGGCGAGGATGCTGAGGGCGCGCAGGAGCGACAGGCCGGCGCTGATCATGGTGGCGAGCTGCCGCGACAGCACCGCGACGTCCTTCAGCCGGATGCGGTCCCCGAGCCCCGGCAGGTGGAGCTCCGCGTGCAGGCCGCCGGTGCGGACCTCCTCGACGGAGACCGCCGCGAGGCCCATCTCCCGCAGCCGGGTCGCGACGACCACCTGGTTCGGGGCGTCGACCCGGCCCTTGACGAGCTTCCCGCGGGCGTCGCGGACGGTGTAGGCGAAGGTGCGGGTCCCACCCGCCGGCGCGGCCATCAGGCGCCGACCAGCGGCGCGGAGGTGCGGCCGGTCAGGCGCCCGTAGTCCTCGACGTGGTGGCACGCGGCCAGGCCCGTCTCGTACGTGATGGTGCCCGCCCGGACGAGCTGGGCGAGGTGCTGGTCCATGGTGTGCATCCCCTGCTGCGCGCCGGCCTGGAGCGCGGAGTAGATCTGGTGGGTCTTGCCCTCGCGGATGAGGTTGCGGATGGCGGGGGTGGCGACCATGACCTCGGTCGCCACGGCGCGGCCCGGGTGGTCGGCGCGGCGGCACAGCGTCTGGCTGACCACGCCCTGGAGGGCGCCGGCGAGCTGCGTGCGCACCTGCGCCTGCTGGGCCGTCGGGAACACGTCGACGATGCGGTCGACCGTCTGCGCGGCGTCCTGGGTGTGGAGGGTCGCGAGCACGAGGTGGCCGGTCTCGGCGGCGGTCAGCGCCACCTGGATCGTCTCGAGGTCGCGCAGCTCGCCGACGAGGATGATGTCGGGGTCCTGGCGCAGCACGTGCTTGAGCGCCGCGGCGAAGGAGTGGGTGTCCGTGCCGACCTCGCGCTGGTTGACCAGGCAGCGCTTGTGCCGGTGGAGGAACTCGATGGGGTCCTCCACCGTCATGATGTGGTCCTCGCGCGTGCGGTTGGCCAGGTCGACGACCGCGGCCAGCGTCGTGGACTTGCCCGAGCCGGTGGGCCCGGTGACGAGCACGAGCCCGCGCGGCAGGCCGGCGAAGGTGCCGACGACGGCCGGCACGCCCAGCGCCTCGAGCGGCGTCACCTCGAAGGGGATGAGCCGGAACACCGCCCCGACGGACTCGCGCTGCTGGAAGAGGTTGAGCCGGAACCGGGCCAGGTCGCGCACCTGGTGGGACAGGTCGAGCTCGAGGTCGGCCTCGAACGTCTCGCGCTGCCGCTGGGTCAGCAGGCCGAAGAGGCTCCGCCGCAGGCCCTCCGGCCGCAGCGGCCCGTAGCCCTCCAGGGGCTGCAGGTCCCCCGACAGGCGGATCATCGGCGGTGCGCCGGCCGTGAGGTGCAGGTCGGAGCCCCCCCGGCGGACCGTCTCGCGCAGGACGGCCTCGACGGGCACGTCGTCCTCGGCGCTCCCCTGCCCGAGCGCGACACGCCCGCCGGGGACGCCCGCGGGCGTCGGGGAGAGGGTGGGCACGAGGGCCGGCACGGTCGGCACGGGTGCCGGGGCGAGGGCGGGCACGGCGGACGAGGTCGCGGCCGCCGGGGGCCGGTCCGGCAGCGGGCTCCAGGTCGCGAACGGGGCGTCGTCGCGGTGGTCGCTCACGGCATCTCCTCCTGGCCTGGTGCCGCACCGCGGCGGTGCGCGACCGGCGGCCCGGCACGCGTCCCCCGGCCCATCGGCCCGGCGCGGGCGCTCCTGAGCCGTCGGGGTGTCACCGTCGGGATGTCACCGTCCGGCCCACCGAGGACGCCTCAGGCGACGACGCGCAGGATCTCCTCGAGCGAGGTCAGCCCCCGCACGACCTTCTCCCAGCCGTCCTCGCGCAGCGGCCGCATGCCCTCCGCCATCGCCGCGGCGGTGATCTCCGCCGACGAGGCGCGGGCCACCGCCAGCAGCTCGATCCGCTCGGAGACGGTCATCACCTCGTGCAGCGCGATGCGCCCGCGGTACCCGGTGCGGGAGCACGCAGGGCAGCCGACGGGTCGGTGCAGCAGCGGCACCGGCTCGCCCGGCAACCACGGGAAGCGCGCGCCGTCGAGCTCGGCCTCGGTCGGCTCGTAGGGCACCTTGCACCGCTCGCAGAGGCGCCGGGCGAGCCGCTGCGCGACGACGGCGTCGAGCGCCGACCCGACGAGGAAGGGCTCGATGCCCATCTCCGTGAGCCGGACGACGGCGGACGGCGCGTCGTTCGTGTGCAGCGTGGAGAGCACCATGTGGCCGGTGAGCGCCGCCTCCACCGCGATCTGCGCGGTCTCGTGGTCGCGGATCTCGCCGAGCAGGACGATGTCCGGGTCGGACCGCAGGATGGACCGCAGGGCACCGGCGAAGGTCAGGCCGGCCTTGGGGTTCACCTGCACCTGGCTGATGCCCGGCAGCCGGTACTCCACGGGGTCCTCGACGGTGATGACGTTGACCTCGGGCCGCGAGACCGCGTTGAGCGTGGCGTAGAGGGTGGTCGACTTGCCGGACCCGGTCGGCCCGGTGACGAGGATCATCCCGTACGGCTTCGTGTACGCCGAGCGGTAGGTCCGCAGGTTGTCGTCGAGGAAGGACAGCTCGCGCAGGTCCAGGCTCGCCGTGGAGTTGTCGAGGATCCGCAGGACGATCTTCTCGCCCCAGACGGTGGGCAGCGTCGCCACGCGCAGGTCGATGGTCCGGCCCTGGTGCGTGACCGACATGCGCCCGTCCTGGGGGCGGCGCTTCTCGGCGATGTCGATGTCGGCCATGATCTTCACGCGCGAGACGACGCCGCCCTGGATCGACTTCGGCGAGCGCTGCGTCTCGTGCAGCACCCCGTCGATGCGGTACCGCACCCGCAGGTCGTGCTCGGTCGGCTCGATGTGGATGTCGGAGGCGCGGTCGGTGATCGCCTGCGTGACGAGGAGGTTGACGTAGCGGACGATCGGCGCGTCGTCGTCGACCATGTCCCCGAGCGTCGACAGGTCGGCCTGCGGGTCGCGCTGGCTCTCCTCGAACGCCGACGAGAGGTCCTCGATCTCGTCGTCGGCGCGGCAGAACCGGTCGATCGCCCGGACGAGGTCGTCGTGGGTGGCGACGACGGTGACGACGGGACGGCCGGACACCGCGCGGACGTCGTCGACGGCCAGGACGTTGCCGGGGTCGGCGGTGGCGAGCACGAGCGAGAGCCCGTCGAGCGCCACCGGCAGCACGGTGTAGCGCCGGCACAGCGCGGCCGGCACGAGGGTCACCGCCGTGCGGTCGACCGGGTAGCCGTCGAGGTCGACGAACGTCATGCCGACCTGCAGCGCCAGCGCCCGCGTCAGCCCGCCCTCGGACAGCACACCCTGCGCGACGAGCGAGCGCCCGAGCGACGTGCCGCGCACGAGCTGCTCGTCGAGCGCACGCAGCAGCTGCTCCTCGGTGATGAGGCCTTCCTCGAGAAGGATCTCCCCGAGCTGCTTCACGTCCGCTCCTCGCCGCTCCCGCGGCCCGCTCCGGACCACCCGTCCGGCCGATCGGCAGCACGGCCCGGTCCCTGAGGGACCGGTGCCGCCGGAGGTGCCGAGATCAGGCGCCGGTGCCGACCAGGTGACGCGTCAGGGCGTCGTCCATCACCGCGAGCGGGGCCGGGCGGCCCGTCATGAGCCGTACCTGCTCCACCGCCTGGTGCAGCAGCATGCGCTCCCCGCCCACGGCGGTGCCGCCCACGGCGCTCCAGGCCGTGCCGAGCGCCGTCGGCCGCGGGTCGTACGCGCAGTCGAGCAGCACCCCCCGGCACGGGACCGCGGCGGCCGCCAGGGCCTGGGCCAGCTCGTCGGCGCCGTGCGCGGGCAGCGTCGAGACGACGACGTCCGCCGCCGGGAGCAGGTCGGTCGCCGTGCTCCAGGCCCGCAGGTGGGGGTGCAGCCCCATCCGCTCGGCCGCCCGGAGCAGGGCTCCGGCGCGCCCGGGCGAGCGCACGACGACGTCCGCCTCCGTGACGCCGAGCTGCGCCAGCCCGGCCAGGGCGGACGCCGCCGTGGCGCCACCGCCGAGCACGACGCCGCGACGGCCGTCGGCCCGGTCGGCCGTCCCGAGGCCCTCGGCCAGCGCCGTCACGAGCCCGTGCACGTCGGTGTTGAGGGCGACGAGCTGCGGGCGCGTCCGACCCGGCTGCAGCAGCACCGTGTTGGCCGCGCCCACCACGCGCGCGAGCGGGTCGACGTGGTCGACGAGGTCGAGGAGCGCGTGCTTGTGGGGCATCGTCACGGACAGGCCCGCCCAGCCGTCGTCGAGCGAGGCCAGGAGGGCCGGCAGGTCCTCGGGCAGCACGTCGAGCCGGTCGTAGCGCCAGCCGTCGAGCCCCAGCGCCGCGTAGGCGGTGCCGTGGAGCAGCGGAGACAGGGAGTGCGCGACGGGGTGGCCGACGACCGCGGCCCGGCGGGGGCTGGTCAAGCCTGGTGCGGTCATGCGGGCGTCGTCAGCTGTTCTCGGCGAGCCACTGCTGGTACTGCGCCTTGCCGGCCAGGAACTCGTCGTTGCTGTCGGTGAAGATCGTCTCGCCCGTGTCCAGGTCCACCGTGATGAAGAACAGCCACGGGCCCTCGGCGGGCGTGATCGCGGCCTCGATCGCGGCCTGGCCGGGGTTGGAGATCGGGGTCGGCGGCAGCCCGAGCACCCGGCGGGAGTTGTACGGGTCATCGCTCTCGAAGTCGGCGGTCGTGAGGTCCATCGCCGACTTGCCCAGGCCGTAGGCGTTGATGGTGTCCATGCCCAGCGGCCAACCGCGGTCGAGCCGGTTCTGGATGACCCGGGCCACCCGGCCGTAGTCGTCGACGTCGCTGACCTCCTTCTCGGCGACGGAGGCCATCGTGAGGACCCGCTGCCGGTCGGTCGCCGCGACGCCGAGGCCGTCGAGCACCGAGACCGTCTTGCCGACCATCTGCGTGAGGACCCCGGCGGCGGTCGCGTCCGGCGCCACCTCGTAGGTCGCGGGGAAGAGCCAGCCCTCCACGGCGCCGCCCGCCTCCGCCGGCAGACCGATCGCGGCGGGGTCGGCGGCGGCGGCCTGCAGGTCGGCCAGCGGGATCGTCGTGATCTCGGAGACCCGCGTGAGCACCTGCTGCACCGTGAGCCCCTCCGGCACGGTCACCCGTGTCGTCGCTCGGCTGGCCGGGTTGAGCAGGGCGACGACGGCGTCGGTCGCCCGCATCTCGAGCAGGAGGTTGTACGTGCCGGGCTGGATGCCCTGCGCGTCGGGGTTCGCCGCGTACGCCGTGGAGAAGGCGCGGGACGTGGCGACCACGCCGGCGTCGGCCAGCACCTGGCCCATGTCCGCACCGGTGGCGCCCTCCGGGATCGTCACCTGCGCCGACGGACGGCCGGGACCCGGGTAGTCCTCGACCGCCGCGGTCGTCGAGCCGCCGTCGCGGACGTCGGACAGCACCGTCCAGACGCCGTAGGCGCCACCGCCGACGAGCAGCAGCACGACGAGGACCACCACGAGCGAGCGCCGCCGACGCCGGCGCCGCTGCGCCTCCTGCGCCCGCGCGCGGGCACGGCTGCGCCGCTCCCCGAGCGGCTCCTCCGCCTCGAAGAAGCCGTCCCTGGGGTCACTGCGTACCGTCGTGCCCTGCGTGCCGTCGTCCACCGTGCGTCTCCCGGTCGTCCGCGCTGCTCCGGGCCCCGGGCCCGTCCCCCTGCCTGCTCGTGCTGGCTGTGCTGGTGCTGCTGCTCCCCGTCCCGGTGCTGCCGGTCCTGATGCTGCCCTGCCGCGGCCGGACCGCCTGCCCGGCGCGCCGTCCCGTCGCACGTTCCGTGTCGAGGGCCCCCGTGAGGATGACCACGGCGGCGGCCTGGTCGACCACCTGCCGCTGCCGCCGGCCCGGTCGGCCGGCCTCGCGCAGGGCCCGGTGCGCCGAGACGGTGCTCATGCGCTCGTCGACGAGACGCACCGCCACGGGGGCCACGGCGCTCGCCAACACCTCAGCGTACGCGCGCGCCATGCCGGACGACGAACCCTCCGACCCGTTCAGGTGGCGCGGCAGCCCGACGTACACGACCTCTGCACCCCGCTCGCGCACCTCGGCCACGACCGCGGCGACGTCGGCCGCGCCCCGCTCGTCCCGCGGCAGCGTCGCGACCGGGGTCGCGACGATGCCGTCGGGGTCGGACGCGGCCAGGCCGACGCGGACGGTGCCGACGTCGACGGCCAGCCGGGCGGCGCGGGGCAGGCCCTCCCCCGGCCCGGCGGGCGTCGGCGTCAGGAGCGGGCTCCCGCCGACACGGCGTCGACGACGGCGACCAGCGCGCCGGGCAGCGCCGAGGTGTCCTGGCCACCGCCCTGCGCCACGTCGTCCTTGCCGCCACCGCCGCCGCCGAGCACGCCCGACGCGACCTTCACCAGCGCGCCGGCACGCGCGCCGGCCGCCCGGGCGGCCGCGTTCGTCGCCACGACGACCACGGGCCGGCCCTTCGCGGCGCCGCCCACGGCCACGACCGTCCCCGCCGCCTCGCCGAGGCGCGAGCGCACGTCGAGCGCGAGGGTGCGCAGGTCGTCGGCACCGGAGACCTCGCCCGCGTCGTGCGTGACGACGCGCAGGCCCCCGACCTCGACCGCCCCCGCCGCCAGGGCGCCGGCCTGGGCCAGCACCTGCGCCTGGCGCAGCGCCGCGAGCTCCTTCTCCGCGTCCTTCAGCCGCGTGACGAGGGACGAGACCCGGTCGGCCAGGTCGTCCGGCCGCGCGCCGAGCAGGCCCGAGAGCTGCCCGACGAGCGCCCGCTCCTTCGCCTGGTAGCCGTAGGCACCCGCCCCGACGAGCGCGTCGACGCGACGCACGCCCGACCCGATCGAGGACTCGCCGAGCAGCGTCACCAGCCCGATCTCGCCCGAGCGGCCGACGTGCGTGCCCGCGCAGAGCTCGCGCGACCAGTCCCCGCCCACGGACACGACGCGGACCCGGTTGCCGTACTTCTCGCCGAAGAGCGCCATCGCGCCGAGCGCGCGCGCCTCGTCGATCGGCATGACGGCGTCGGTGACCTCGAGGTCGTCCTGGAGCCGGCTGTTGACCCGCTCCTCGATCTCCGCCAGCGCCCCGGCCGGCACGGCTGCGCCCGAGCGGAAGTCGAAGCGGACGCGGCTGGGCGCGTTCTCGGACCCCGCCTGCGTCGCCTGGTCGCCCAGCGCCTCGCGCAGCGCCTTGTGGACCATGTGCGTGGCCGTGTGCGCGCGCGCGATCGCGCCGCGGCGGGCCGTGTCGATCTGGGCCACACCGCGCTCGCCGAGCGTCAGCGTGCCGTCGACCAGCCGCCCGCGGTGCACGGACAGGCCCTTGATCGGCGCCTGCACGTCGTCGACCTCGACGAGGGCGCCACCCTCGAGCGCGATGGTGCCCTGGTCGGCGAGCTGGCCGCCGGACTCCGCGTAGAACGGCGTCACGTCGAGCACGACCTCCACGTCGGCGGGGGCCGTCGCGGTCGGCGCCGGGACGCCGTCGACGAGCAGGCCCACGACCGTGGAGCTCGCGGTCGCGTCGGTGTACCCGACGAAGCGCACGGGCGCGCCGTCCGCCCCCGCCGCCGCGGACAGCTCGCCGTGCAGGTCGCGGTAGGCGGAGGTGTCCGCGTGGCCGGTCTTCTTGGCGAGCGCGTCCGCGCGCGCCCGGGACCGCTGCTCCGCCATGAGCGTGCGGAACGCGGTCTCGTCGACCGCGACGCCGTGCTCGGAGGCCATCTCCAGCGTGAGGTCGATCGGGAAGCCGTACGTGTCGTGCAGCGCGAAGGCCTGCTCGCCCGACAGCAGCGGACCGGTCGCCGCCGGCGCCTCCTGGGCCTTCCGCACGGCGCCCTCGAGGATCGTCGTGCCGGAGGTCAGCGTGCGCAGGAAGGCGTCCTCCTCCCCGTAGACGACGCCGGAGATCCGGTCGAAGTCCGTCGCCACCTCGGGGTAGGACGGGCTCATCGCGTCCCGGCTGACGGGCAGCAGCGAGGGCAGCACCGCCTCGTCGACGCCGAGGAGGCGCATGGAGCGGACCGTGCGGCGCAGCAGGCGGCGCAGCACGTACCCGCGGCCCTCGTTCGACGGGCGCACGCCGTCGCCGACGAGCATGAGGCTCGAGCGCACGTGGTCGGCCACGACGCGCATGCGCACGTCCTGCTCCTCGTCGGCGCCGTAGCGACGGCCCGTGATCTCCTGCACCCGCTCGATGACGGGGAAGACCTCGTCGATCTCGTAGATGTTCTGCTTGCCCTGCAGCAGGAACGCCAGCCGCTCGAGCCCGGCGCCGGTGTCGATCGCCTTCTGGTCGAGCTCCCCCAGGAGCGGGTAGTCCTTGCCGGTCCCCTCGCCGCGGACGTACTGGTCGAAGACGAGGTTCCAGAACTCGAGGTAGCGGTCGCCGCCCGGGTCGACGGTGCCGCCCACCGCCTCGGGCCCGTACTCGGGGCCGCGGTCGTAGTGGAACTCCGCGCAGGGGCCGGCGGGGCCGGGCTGGCCGGTGTCCCAGAAGATCTGCTCGCGCGGTAGCCGCACGACGTGCTTCGGGTCGACCCCGACGCTCGCGAGGGCGTCCCACGCCTCGGCGTCCTGGTCCCACGTCGTCACCCAGATGCGGTCGCCGTCGAGACCGTAGCCGCCGCGCTCGACCGGTGTCGTGATGAGCTCCCACGCGAGCTCGACAGCGCCCTGCTTGAAGTAGTCGCCGAAGGAGAAGTTGCCGTTCATCTGGAAGAACGTGCCGTGCCGGGTCGTGCGGCCGACGTTCTCGATGTCGTTCGTGCGGATGCACTTCTGCACGCTCGCGGCCCGCGGCCAGGGTGCCTGCTGGGTGCCGAGGATGTAGGGGATGAACGGCACCATCCCGGCGATCGTGAAGAGGATCGACGGGTCGGGCGAGATGAGCGGCACGGAGGGCACGACGGCGTGCTCCTTGCTCGCGAAGTAGTCGAGCCAGCGCTGGCGGACGTCGGCGGTGCGCATGGGGGTCCTCGTCGTCAGGGGTCGGGCGTGGCGGGGCGTCATCAGCCGTCGGCGTGACGGCGGGGCGTCGTCGCGGCGTCGTCGTGGCGGTGGCCGGTCGACGCGGGACGGTCAGAAGAAGGGGTACCGGTCGTCGTCGTCGGGGTCGTCGGTCGGGGCGTCGGACCAGCCGGCGCGACCGCGCCGCCCGGGCGCCCCGGCGCCGACGGCCTGCCGGTCGCGGCGCTGCCGGCGCAGGGCGTCGACGTCCGTGTCGCCGAGGAGCCGGGCCTTGAGCTCCTCCTCGCGCTCGGCGAGGGCGACCGCGAAGTCCTCGCGAGCCAGCTCGAGGGCCGCGGACCAGCGGCTGACGTCGCGCAGCACGTCGCGCGCGGCCGGCGGGACGTGGGCGTCGACGGCAGCGCGGGCGCGGCGCGCGACCACGACGGTCGCCACGGCGCCGGCCCCGGCCCACAGCAGGCCGCGGATCACGACCGCGTCCCCGCAGTGGCCGCGGTGGCACCACCGGCGGCCGGTCGCGGCGCGGCGGCGGGCCCACCGGCGGCAGGGCCACCTGCGCGCTCGAGCAGCGTGGCCAGCGCGCGCCGTGCGGCGTACGAGAAGGAGGCGACCTTGATGAGCGGCGTGCCGACCGTCGCCGCGACGAGCGCGGTGAGCGCCGAGACGTTCTCCGAGACCTGGGCCGCCGACGTCGTGACGGTGTCGACCTTGCCGAGCTGGGCGTTGGTCGACGCGATGACGCCCGCGGCCTCGTCGATGACGGGCAGGGCGTGGTCGGTCACCTCGCGCAGGGAGTCGCGCAGCCCGTCGACGACGCGGCCGACCTTCGTGAGGACCATGCCGAGCATGGCGACGAGCACGACGAACGCGATCGCCGCCAGCAGGCCTGCGATGTCCCCGACCGACATGACGTGCTCCTCCTGGTGGTGCTGGTGGTGGTGCTCAGGCTGCGACGGACCGACCCTACCCGGCGGCCGGGCGGCGGACGCACGACGACGCCCCGCCCGCGCAGCGCGCGGACGGGGCGTCGGAGGTGCCGGGACGGCTCGCGTCAGCGGGCGTAGTACTCGACGACGAGCTGGACCTCGCAGGTCACGGGGACCTCGGCGCGCTTCGGGCGGCGCACCAGCGTGGCGGTGAGCTTCTCGAGCTGGACGTCGAGGTAGCCGGGGAGCGTCGGCAGCACGTCGCGGTGCGCGCCGGCGGCGGCGACCTGGAACGGCGTCGTCGTCTGGCTCTTCGGCTTGATCTGGAGGGTCTGGCCCTCCGTCACGCGGAAGGACGGGCGGTCGACGATCTTGCCGTCGACGAGCACGTGGCGGTGGACGACGACCTGGCGGGCCTGGAGGATCGTGCGGGCGAACCCGGCGCGCAGCACCAGGGCGTCCAGACGCGTCTCGAGGTCCTCGACGAGCGCCTCACCGGTCAGGCCCGGGGCCTTGCGGGCGGCCTCGTACGCACGGGCGAGCTGCTTCTCCCGCAGCGCGTACTGCGCGCGCAGGCGCTGCTTCTCGCGCAGCCGGACGGCGTAGTCGGACTCGGTGCGACGACGCGCGCGGCCGTGCTCGCCGGGCGGGTAGGGGCGCTTCTCGAAGTGCTTGACGGCCTTCGGCGTGAGGGCCAGGCCGAGGGCGCGGCTCAGGCGGACCTGGCGGCGCGAGCGGGTGACGCTGCTCATGGGTGTGCTGCTCTTCCTGTCGTGGGACGTCACACCCGCGGCCGTCCGAGGGACGCGGGCGTGGGGCCGACCGTGCGCGCACACCCGTCCCCGTCCGACGTGGAGCGGAGGGCGGGAGGTGGGACCGTGCGCGGGCTGAGACCCCAGGGGCCGTGGGCGGGCAGGACCCGCCGCACGAACCGGTCAAGACTACACGGTGCCTGGGACTACACGGTGCCCGGGGTGCCCCCCGCCAGGATCTGCCGGATGCGCGCGAGGCGGTCGGACACCTGCCGCTCGTACCCCCGGTCGCTCGGCTCGTAGTACCGCGCGCCGTCGAGCACCTCGGGCAGGTAGGTCTGCCGGGCGACGGCGTGCGGCTCGTCGTGGGCGTAGACGTAGCCCTGCCCGTGGCCCAGCGCGCGGGCCCCGGCGTAGTGGGCGTCGCGCAGGTGCGGCGGCACGGGTCCGATCCGTCCCGCGCGCACGTCCGCCAGCGCGCGGTTCAGCCCCTGGTAGGAGGCGTTCGACTTGGGCGCGGTCGCGACGTGGACGACGGCCTGGGCCAGCACGATGGCCCCCTCCGGCATGCCGATGAGCTGGACCGCCTGGGCGGCGGCGACAGCCGTCTGCAGGGCGCTCGGGTCGGCCATGGCCACCTCCTCCGAGGCCGCGATGACGATGCGCCGGGCGATGAACCGGGGGTCCTCCCCCGCGGCGACCATGCGCGCCAGGTAGTGCAGCGCGGCGTCGACGTCCGAGCCGCGCATCGACTTGATGAAGGCGCTGATGACGTCGTAGTGCTGGTCGCCGTCGCGGTCGTAGCGCACGGCGGCCACGTCCACGGCGCGCTCCACCGCGGCCAGGTCCACCTCGACCGGCCGCGGCGCGTCGCCGGTCCGGTCGGCGCCCCGGCCGTCGTCGGCCACCGTCACCGGCGCCGGCGCGTCGGCCAGGACCGCGCCGGCGGCGGCCTCCAGCACCGTGAGGGCCTTGCGCGCGTCGCCGCCCGCCATGCGCAGCAGCTGGGCCTCCGCCTCGTCCGTGAGCGCCACGGCCCCGCCCAGCCCGCGCTCGTCGGCCACGGCCCGGCGCACGAGCCGACGGACCTGCTCGTCGTCGAGGGGGCGCAGGGTCAGCAGCAGCGACCGCGACAGCAGCGGGGCGTTGACGGAGAACGACGGGTTCTCCGTCGTGGCGGCCACGAGGGTCACCCACCGGTTCTCGACGCTGGGCAGCAGCGCGTCCTGCTGGCTCTTGGTGAAGCGGTGCACCTCGTCGACGAACAGCACGGTCTCGGACCCGTCCGCGGTCAGGCGGCGCCGGGCGTCCTCGACCACGCCGCGCACGTCCTTGACGCCCGCGGTGACGGCCGACAGCTCGACGAAGCGACGGCCCGACGTCGCGGCGACGAGGTAGGCCAGCGTCGTCTTGCCCGTGCCCGGCGGACCCCACAGCACCACCGACGAGGGCTGCGCCCGGCCCGGCGCCGCGGGCTCCACGAGCCGGCGCAACGGCGAGCCGGGGACGAGCAGGTGGTCCTGGCCGGCCACCTCGTCGAGCGTGCGGGGACGCATGCGGACCGCGAGGGGCGCGGCCGCCGAGGGCGCGGGCACGCCCACGGCGCTCGTCGCCAGCGCGTCGAAGAGGTCCACGCGGGCGAGCCTACGCAGGGCCGCCGACATCCCCGCCGGGACAGCCGGCGCCGACGTCCCGGCGCCCGCCGCGCAGCCCCGTGGCAGCATGACCGCCGTGTTCGCCCGCCTCGGCCGCGCCGTCGCCCACCACCCGCGCACGACGGTCGTCGTCTGGGTGGTGCTGACCGCGCTGGCCGCGGCCCTCGCCGTCGGCGGCGTCCACGGCGAGACGCTCTTCGACCGGCTCTCCACGGGTTCGCCCGGCGTGCCGGGCAGCGAGAGCACGGCGGGTGAGGAGGTCCTCGCGGCGTCGTCCCCGGACGCCGCCTCCCTCACGCTCGTCGTGCAGGACGTCGACCCCGCCGCCCCGGGCCTGGCGGCCGCGCTCGCGCCCGTGCGCGAGGGCCTCGTGGCGGTGCCCGGCGTCGCGGGCGTCATCGACCCGTTCGTGCTGCCCGGCGGGGCGGCGGACCCGGCGGCCGCACCCCTGCTGTCGCAGGCGGGCGACGGGTTCCTCGTCGTCGTCGAGCTCGAGCCCGGCCTGACCGACGACCGGCGCGAGGCGGCCCTCGACACGGTCGCCGACCGGCTCGCGGCGGTGCCCGCGCAGCTCGGGGACGCCGCCCCGGGGGCGACGGGCCTCGTGGGCGGGCCGAGCCTCGTGGTGGAGGACATCACGGACCAGGTCGAGGAGGACCTGCGCACGGGCGAGGCCGTCGCGCTGCCGGTCGCGCTCGTCGTCATGGTCCTCGTCTTCGGGGGGTTCCTGGCCGCGGCGATGCCCATGGCGGGCGCGCTGGCGGCCATCGCGGGCGGGCTCGGGACGCTGCTCGCCTTCTCCTACGTGCTCGACGTCGACGCCTCCGTCGTCAACGTCGTGACCGTCATGGGCCTCGGGCTGTCCATCGACTACGGGCTGCTCGTCGTGTCGCGGTACCGCGAGGAGCTGCACCGGCGGCTCGACGGCGCGTCCGCGGGCGCGGCACGCCGGCGGCGGCACGACGCGCTCGTCGCCGCGGCGGTCGAGCGGACGATGGCCACGGCGGGTCGCACGGTCGCGTTCTCGGCGCTGACCGTCGCGATCGCGATCAGCGGCCTGCTGCTGTTCCGTCCGACGATCCTGCGCGCCATCGGCGTCGCGGGCGTCGCCGTGGTGCTCGTCGCCGTGGCCACGGCGCTCACGCTGGTCCCGGCGCTGCTCGCGCTGTCGGGGCGGCGGCTGGCGCGGCCCGGGCCGCTCACGCGCGTGCCGGTGCTGCGTGCCGTGCTCGCGCGCGCCTCGGACGTGCAGCGCGACGAGGGCGGCTTCTCCGCGCTGGCCCGGCGGGTGCAGCGCCGGCCCCTGCTCGTCCTGCTGGGGTCGCTCGCGCTGCTCGTCGTGCTCGCCCTGCCCGTGCTCGGCCTGCAGCTGCGCATCTCCGGCACCGAGCTGCTGCCCGCGTCGAGCACGCAGCGCACCTTCGTCGAGACGCTGGCGGAGGAGTACCCGGGGTCGAGCTCCCCCGCCGTGACCGTCGTCGCCCGGGCCACGCTGGAGGAGGCGCAGCCGTGGGCCGAGGGGCTGGCCGACCTGCCCGGGGTCGCCTCCGTCGACCCGCCCGTCCCCTCGGGCTCGCTCGTGCTCGTCGGCGTGCGGCCGGAGGCGGCGGACCCGGGCGGGCCGGCTGCCGTCGAGGTGGTGCGCGAGGTGCGCGCCGTCGAGGCGCCCTTCGAGACGTGGACGCTCGGGCAGGCCGCGGCGCAGGTGGACTTCACGGCGGCGCTGGCCGAGCGGGCGGGGGCGGCCGCGCTCGTCGTCGCGCTGGCCACGCTCGTGCTGCTGTTCCTCATGACCGGGTCCGTCGTCATCCCGGTCAAGGCGCTGCTGACCAACGCGCTGTCGATCGCGGCGTCGCTCGGCGTCCTCGTCTGGGTCTTCGGCGAGGGGCACGGGGCCGACCTGCTCGGCTTCACCCCGACGGGCGGCGTCGAGACCTACGTGCTGGCGCTGGTCATCGCGTTCGCCTTCGGGCTGGCGATGGACTACGAGGTCTTCCTGCTCTCGCGCGTCGCGGAGCTGCACGACGAGGGCGTGCCCACCGACGAGGCCGTCCGGCGCGGCCTGCAGCGCTCCGGGCGGATCATCACGTCGGCCGCCGCCATCATCGTCGTCGTCTTCGCGGGGTTCGTCGCGGGGCAGCTCGTCGTCATCAAGCAGGTGGGGTTCGCCCTGGCCGTCGCCGTGCTCGTCGACGCCACGGTGGTGCGGCTGCTGCTGGTGCCGGCCACGATGACGCTGCTCGACCGGTGGAACTGGTGGGCGCCGCGCCCGCTGCAGCGCCTGCACGCCCGGCTGGGGCTGCGGGACTGATGGCGGTGGACGGGCGACGAGAGGCCCGTCAGGCGCAGCCCGGAGCGGGCACCGGCCGCAGGCTCGCGAAGCGCGCGTGCGTGCGGAAGCCGAGCCGCTCGTAGACGCGCCGGGCGGCGTCGTTGTCGGCGTACAGGCCCAGCGAGACGAACGCGGCGCCCGCGGCGAGGGCGTCGCGCGTGGCGGCCGCCGTGAGCGCGCTGCCCAGGCCGCCCCGGCGCCGGTGCGGCCGCACGCCGAGCCCGTGCAGGTGCCACGTCTCGCGGGCCCCGGGCCCGGGGCGGCGCTCGGCGCCGACCACGGCGTCGAGCGTGCCCTCGGGCCCCTCGACGCCCCACCAGCCAGCCGTGCCGGGCGCCAGCGGGTCGGCCGTGCTGCGCGGGTTCGCCTCCTGCAGGCACGCGCGGACGGCGTCGGCGTCGGCGGCCGGGTCGAGGGGACGGACGGCGACGTGCGCGGGCGGTGCGGGCGCCGGACCGTCGGTGAGCATCCAGTCCCAGGTCGACGACGGGCCCACGCCCGCCCGCTCGAGCGCGGCCGCCGGCAGCTCCGTCCCGCGCGGGACCGTCAGCACGGCGACCGAGCCCGGCGCGAGGTCCGCCAGGGCCGCGGGCGCCAGCACCGCCACCGCCGCCGGGTCGCCCAGCGCCGTCACGCGGTGCGGCGCCGGCGACGTCACCACCACCGCGGCGCCGTCACCCGTCACCCGGCTGCCGAGCCACTCCTGGCGGCGCTGCACGAGCATCGGGTCGGCCCGCCAGGCGGCCGGCACCTCGTCGAGCAGGTCCGGCCCCGTCCCGGACCGCACGCTCACGCCGCCGGGGCGCCGCCCGCCGCCCCGCCGTCGGTGCTGTCGTCCGTGCTGCCGTCCGTGCTGCCCGCCCGGCCGCCGCCCGGCGCCGGCGGACGCGCGTCGACCCCCGCCTCCTTGCGCTGCTGGGCCGTGATGGGCGCCGGCGCGCCGGTCAGCGGGTCGTAGCCGCCGCCGGACTTGGGGAAGGCGATGACGTCGCGGATCGACTCCGAGCCCGCCAGCAGCGCGACGATGCGGTCCCAGCCGAAGGCGATGCCGCCGTGCGGCGGGGCGCCGAAGGCGAACGCGTCGAGCAGGAAGCCGAACTTCTCCTGCGCCTCCTCCGGGCCGATGCCCATGACCTCGAAGACGCGGGTCTGGACGTCTCGGCGGTGGATACGGATGGACCCGCCGCCGATCTCGTTGCCGTTGCAGACGATGTCGTAGGCGTACGCCAGGGCCTCGCCCGGCGACTCCTCGAAGCGGTCGACCCACTCCGGGGTCGGGGAGGTGAAGGCGTGGTGGACCGCGGTCCACGCACCGGCGCCGACCGCGACGTCGTCGTCCTCGCCCGTGGGCTTGAACAGCGGCGCGTCGACGACCCACACGAAGGACCACGCGCTCTCGTCGAGCAGCCCGCCGCGCCGCCCGATCTCGAGGCGCGCGGCGCCGAGCAGCGCCCGGGCCGAGGACGCCGACCCGGCGGCGAAGAACACCGCGTCCCCGGGCGAGGCGCCGACGGCGGCCGCGAGCCCGGCCCGCTCCTCCTCGGTGATGTTCTTGGCGACGGGACCGGCCAGCGTGCCGTCCTCGGCGATCGTCACGTACGCCAGGCCCTTGGCCCCGCGCTGCTTGGCCCACTCCTGCCACGCGTCGAAGCCGCGGCGCGGGGTCGCGGCGCCGCCGGGCTGCACGACCGCGCCGACGTAGGGCGCCTGGAAGACGCGGAAGGGCGTGCCCGCGAAGTAGGACGTGAGGTCCGTCAGCTCGAGGCCGAAGCGCAGGTCGGGCTTGTCGCTGCCGTACCGCGCCATCGCGTCGGCGTAGGTCATGCGGGCGATGGGCGTCGGGATCTCGACGTCGATGAGCTTCCACAGCGCGACGAGCACCTGCTCGCCGAGCGCGATGACGTCGTCCTGGTCGACGAAGCTCATCTCCACGTCGAGCTGCGTGAACTCGGGCTGGCGGTCGGCGCGGAAGTCCTCGTCGCGGTAGCAGCGCGCGATCTGGTAGTAGCGCTCCATGCCGGCCACCATGAGCAGCTGCTTGAACAGCTGCGGCGACTGCGGCAGGGCGTACCAGGAGCCCGGCGCGAGGCGGGCGGGCACGACGAAGTCGCGGGCGCCCTCCGGCGTGGACCGGGTGAGGGTCGGCGTCTCGACCTCGACGAAGTCCTGCGCGTCCAGCACCGCGCGGGCGGCGGCGTTGGCCTTCGCGCGCAGGCGCAGGGCGCGCGCCGGGGCGGGCCGGCGCAGGTCGAGGTAGCGGTGGCGCAGGCGCGCCTCCTCGCCGACGGGCTCGTCGAGCGCGGTCGACACCTGGAACGGGAGCGAGGCCGACTCGTTGAGCACGACGACCTCGGTCGCCGTCACCTCGACCTCGCCCGTGGCCAGGTGCGGGTTCTCGTTGCCCGCGGGGCGGCGGCCGACCTCGCCCGTGACCTGCAGGACGTACTCCGCGCGCAGCCCGTGGGCGACGGCCTCGTCGCGGATCACGACCTGCGCGATGCCGGAGGCGTCCCGCAGGTCGACGAAGGCCACGCCCCCGTGGTCGCGCCGGCGGTCCACCCACCCGGTGAGGGTCACGGTGGTGCCGATGTGCTCGGCGCGCAGGGAGCCGGCGGTGTGGGTGCGCAGCACGGGAGGTCCTTCGGTCGGTGCGGGGGGCTGGCACGTCCTCGCAGGGACGCGTCGGCGTCGATCGTATCGGCGTGGCGGTGCGGCCCGGGCGCGCCGGTCAGCGGTGCGGCGGGCCGATCGTCGTGACGACGCGCGTGACGCTCGGCCGGCGCGGCGTGGACGAGAAGCCGAACCGCACGGGCGGGTCGACGTCCGCGAGCCGCCCGAGAGGGACGCCCTCCCAGGACCCGTCGAGCGCGACGAGGGCGTGCTGGTCGAGGGCGCCGTACCACTCGGTGCGCCCGCCGGACACGCCGCGCGTCCGCACCCCGGGCAGCACACGCCGGGCGACGGGGTCGACCGCCGTCGCGAACGCCGTCGAGGCCGCGACGGCCGGCGGGACGAGGCGCAGCAGCGTGCCCAGCGCGGTCCTCTCCCCCACGGTCAGCGCGAGCTGCAGGGGTCCGGCGTCGAGGGTCCACGTGCGGCGGACCGGGTCCGTCCGGACGCGCACGGGCGTGCGGACGACCTCGTCGAACCCGTAGACGCCCGCGATGACCTCGCGCACGTCGTCCCGCGGCACGACGAGGGTCCGCCGCCCGGCGGCGTCCTCGACCATCGCGTCGGCGAAGGACCCCAGCGGCGTGCGCAGCCAGCGGCCGACGACGACGCGCACGCCCGATGTGCTGCCCATCCCGGCGATGTGCCCGGCGAACCGCCGGCGACCCTCGGATGCGTCCACGCGCGCGAGGCTAGCCCCGGTTGCCGACGGGCACGCCCCGGGCCACGGTCGGTGCATGCACACCACCGCCGACGGTCCAGCCCGCGCCGTCCCCCTCGCCGCCCGTGCCCGCGCCGCCCGTCCTGCGAGGAGCCGATCGGGCGAGGCGCGGTCCGGCCCGGGGTCGTGGGGCGTGCTCGGCGGCCTGATCGCCCTCAACCTCCTCGTCGGGGGCCTCGGCGGCGTCTCGACGCAGGGTGCCGTCGACGGCTGGTACGCCGACGCCCAGAAGGTGGCCTGGAACCCGCCGAACGAGGTCTTCGGGCCGGTGTGGTCCTTCCTGTACGTCTCGATGGCCGTGGCGGCGTGGCTCGTGTGGCGGCGGTCGGGCTTCGCGGACGCGAAGGGCGCGTGGACGCTCTACGGCGCGCAGCTCGCCCTCAACGCCGCGTGGACGCCCGTGTTCTTCAACGGCCGTCTGCCGTGGGTCGCGCTGGCGATCATCGTGGCGCTGGCCGTGCTCATCGCCGCGACCATCGCCGCGTTCCGTCGGCACAGCACGCCGGCCGCCTGGCTGCTCGTGCCGTACCTGGCGTGGGTCGCCTACGCCACGACCCTCAACGCGGGCATCGCCGTCCTCAACTGACGTCAGGCGCCGGACCGGCCGGCACCACGCGCGGGTGCAGGTCCTCCGCCGGCGGCGACCACACGGCGGCGTCCGCGGGGACCTGCTCCCCCGAGCGGATGTCCTTGACCTCGTCGGCGGCGCCCCCGGTGCCCGGGAACCAGACGAAGGGGATGCCCCTCCGGTCGGCGTGCCGGATCTGCTTGCCGAACTTCGCGGCGCTCGGGGCCACCTCGACCGGGATGCCGCGGGCGCGCAGCGCGCCCGCCACGGTCTCGGAGCGCTCCCGCTGCTCCTCCTCCGCCACCGCGACGAGCACGGCCGTCGGCACCCCGCGCGTCGCGCGCACCAGCCCGGCCGACAGCAGTCGGCTCACCAGCCGCGAGACGCCGACCGACAGCCCGACGCCGGGATAGGTCGTCGCCCCGTCGGAGGCGAGGGTGTCGTAGCGGCCGCCCGAGCACACGGACCCCAGCGCCTCGTGGCCGACGAGCACCGTCTCGTAGACCGACCCGGTGTAGTAGTCGAGCCCGCGCGCGATCTTGAGGTCCGCCACCACGACGCCGGGTGCGCGCCGGGCCGCGGCGGTGACGAGCGCGCCCAGCTCTGCGAGGCCCTCGTCGAGCAGCTCCGAGACGACGCCGTGCCGGGCCGCCAGCGCGCGCACCTCGTCGACCACGCCCGCGTCGGAGCCGTGCACCGCCGCGAGCTCCAGGCACGCGCGCGCCTGCACCTCGTCGGCCCCCGCCTCCGCGACGAGCAGCGCGGCCACCGCGTCGGGGCCGATCTTGTCCAGCTTGTCGATGCTGCGCAGGACGGCCTCGACGTCGTCCAGGCCCAGCCCGCGGTAGAAGCCCTCGGCGACCTTGCGGTTGTTGACGAGGATCCGCACAGGGGGCACCCCGACCTCGGCGAGCGCCGCGAACGCCGCCGCGATGACCAGCGGCAGCTCCACCTCGTAGTGGTACGGCAGCGACCCGGCGCCGACGACGTCGATGTCCGCCTGGACGAACTCGCGGAAGCGGCCGTCCTGGGGACGCTCCCCGCGCCACACCTTCTGCACCTGGTACCGACGGAACGGGAACGCGAGCTTCCCGGCGTTCTCCAGCACGTACCGCGCGAAGGGGACGGTGAGGTCGAAGTGCAGGCCGAGGCGGCCCTCCCGCGAGGCGGCGGCGTCCGCCTCGGTCTCCTGCAGCCGGCCCAGCACGTAGACCTCCTTCGAGGTCTCCCCCTTGCGCAGGAGCTGCTCCAGCGGCTCGACCGCGCGGGTCTCGATGCCCGCGAACCCGTGCAGCTCGAAGGTCCGGCGCAGGGTGGCGAGGACGTGCTGCTCGACGACGCGGTCCTGCGGGAGCCACTCGGGGAAGCCGGACAGAGGGGTGGGGCGGGCCATGGCGGACATCGTGGCAGACGCGCCGCGACGCCCGTGACCGGCGTCGGCCCGGCGACCCGTGGTCCGCCGCCCGCTCCCGGCGCGCGGCCGGGCTCAGCGCGGGGGCGTCAGGTAGGGGTTGGTCGCGAGCTCGGCCGCCACCGTGCTCGTCGGGCCGTGCCCGGGCACGACGAGCGTCGCCGGGTCGAGCGTCGCGACGACCTCGCGCAGCGTGCGCGCCATCGTCGCCCCGTCGCCGCCCGGCAGGTCCGTGCGGCCCACGGACCCCGCGAAGAGGACGTCGCCGGTGAGCGCGACAGGGACGGTCGTCGGGCTCCTGTCGCCCCCGACCCCGTCGTTCACCCGGTCGCCCTGCCCGACGAGCGCGTCGAGCAGCAGGAGCGTCGACCCCTGCGTGTGACCCGGCGCGTGGCGGGCGACGAGGTGCACGCCGCCGAAGGCGAGCGCGAGGTCCGGCGCGGTGGCGAGCGCGAGGTCCGGCGCGGTGGCGGGCGCGGTGACCGGCGACCTCACGCCGCCGGCCGTTCCGAACGTCTCCACGCGCTCCGGGCGGCGGTAGTCGGCGGGGTCGACGCCCGCGGCGCGCAGGGCGCCGGCGAGCGGGCCGTCGGCGGCGTGCGCCGCGTGCCCGAGGACGCCCAGGGTGCCGAAGGGGTCGTCGAGCCGGTAGGCGTCGGCGGCGTGCAGGACGACGGGCACGTCCCAGGTGCGGGACAGCTCACCCGCGCCCCAGGTGTGGTCGACGTGCCCGTGGGTGGCCAGCACCGCCTGCGGCGTCCAGCCCCGGTCCGCGACGACCCGCGCGACCCGGTCCGCGACGCCCGCGCCGACGTCCACCGCGACGCAGCTCCCGTCCTCGGCGACGAGCAGCACGCAGCGGGCGCCGAGCACGGGGGCGACGAGCTCGAGGAGGCGCAGACCCGGCACGCGCCGCACGCTACCCGGAGGGGTGCGGCCCCCGCCCTCTGCCTAGACTGTCGCCGGTTCGCCCGTGCGGGTGGCCCGGGCCCCCGGGACGCTGACGCACGCCGACGCGAGGAGAGGGTGCGTGTCCAGGGAGCGTGAGCGGGCGTACGAGCGCCGCCGGTACGAGGAGTGGCAGCGCCGCCGGTCGGCGGCCCAGGCCCGCCGTCGGCGGCTGCAGCAGGGCATCGCCCTCGGGGGCGTCGGCGTCCTCGTGCTCGCCGCGCTGGTCGCCACCGTCCTCGTGCTCAACCGCGAGGACGCGACGACCGCGGACCCGGGCACCGTCCCGACCGACCCCGCCGCCAGCGCGCCGGCCGACCCCGGCGCCACGTCGTCCGCCGCCGTCCCCGACCCGGCGCTCGCCGAGAACCGCACCTGGACGGGCTCGATCGCGCTGACGCAGGGCACCGTCGACGTCGAGCTGTACGGGGCCGAGGCGCCCCAGGCCGTCGCCAACTTCGTCACGCTCGCGCAGCAGGGCTTCTTCGACGGGACGCGGTGCCACCGCCTCGTGACGTCGGGCATCCACGTCCTGCAGTGCGGGGACCCCACCGCCACCGGCTCGGGCGGCCCGGGCTACTCGTGGGGCCCGATCGAGAACGCCCCCGCCGATGACGTCTACCCGGCCGGCACCATCGCCATGGCCCGCGTCGGTGGCGACGCCGCGTCCATGGGCAGCCAGTTCTTCCTCGTGTACGAGGACTCGCAGATCCCGTCCGACGCGGCGGGTGGTTACACCGTGTTCGGCCGCATCACGTCCGGTCTGGACGTCGTGCAGGCCATCGCCGACGCGGGCACCACGGAGGGGACCGAGTCCCCGGTGTCCGACGTCATCATCCAGAAGGTGGAGACCCAGTGACCGAGACCCCTGCCCCCGCACCCACGGGCCGCGACGACGCGGCGGACGGCACGGCCCCGGAGGCGGCCTCGAGCGACGTGACGGTCGACGCGACCGGGGACGTCACCGGGGACGCCACCGGGGACGCCACCGGGGACGCCACCGAGGAGGTCGTCGAGGACGTCACGGACGGCGTGGCGCCCGACGTCGTCGAGGCCGGCACCACCACGGGGTCCGAGGACGCGGTGACGGCACCGGCCAGCACGGGGACGGACGAGGGCAGCGCGACCCTCGACGCCGCCGAGGACGCGCCGGCGCCCGACGCGGGGTCCGCGGCGGAGGCGGCAGCCGCCACCGAGGTCGAGACCGCTCCTGCGGGCGGGACCGCGCCCGACGCCGGGACCGAGACCGCGACCGAGGGCGAGACCGCGACCGACGGCGGGACGGCGCTCGACGCGGGGACCGCGCTCGACGCCGCCGAGCCCGAGGCCGCCGGGACCGTCGACGAGGGGACGTCGGAGGCGCCCGCCGCCGGTGCCCCCGCACCGGCCCCACGGCGCCCCGCGCCCGGCCCGCGGCCGACGCCCGGCGGCGTGCGGCCCCGTCCGCCGCGTCCGGGGGCCCCGCGCCCGGCGCCCGCCGCGGCGGCCGCGCCGGTCGCTCCGCCGGTTGACCCGCAGCTGGCGATCGAGGCGGCCGCGTTCGGCCGCGTCGACGCCGACGGCACCGTGTACGTCCGCGAGGGCGAGGGCGAGCGGGCCGTGGGGCAGTTCGAGGGGTCGGCCGAGGACGCGCTCGCGCTCTACGTCCGCCGCTACCTGGACCTCGTCGCCAAGCTGACCCTCGTCGAGGCGCGGATCGCGGGCACGGACCTGCCGGTCAAGGAGATCGACGCCCAGCTCGCGGGCATCACCGAGGACCTCGCCGAGCCGTCGGCCGTGGGTGACCTCGACGCCCTGCGGGCCCGGCTCGCCCCGCTGCGTGAGCTGGCCTCCGCGCGGCGCGCCACCGTCGAGGCCGAGCGCGCCGCCGCCCGCGCCGCGGCGCTGGAGGCCCGCACGGCCATCGTCGAGGCGGCCGAGAAGATCGCCGCCACCGACCCCTCGCGCATGCAGTGGCGTCCGGCTGGCGAGCAGCTGCGCCAGCTCCTCGACCGCTGGAAGGAGAGCCAGCGCGGGGGCGCCCGGCTGGACCGCGCGACGGAGGAGCAGCTCTGGAAGCGGTTCTCCCACGCCCGCACGGCGTTCGACCGCGAGCGGCGCCACTTCTTCGCCGAGCTCGAGCAGCGCAACACGTCGGCGAAGACGGCGAAGGAGGGCCTGGTCGCCGAGGCCGAGCGCCTGAGCTCGAGCACGGACTGGGGCGCCACGGCCGCCGCGTACCGCGACCTCATGACCCGCTGGAAGGCGGCCGGCCGCGCCAGCCGCTCCGACGACGACGCGCTGTGGGCCCGCTTCCGCGCCGCCCAGGACGCGTTCTTCGCCGCCCGGGACGCGCAGAACGCGCAGACCGACGAGGAGTTCCGCGGCAACCTGCAGGTCAAGGAGGCGCTGCTCGTCGAGGCCGAGGCGCTCGTCCCGGTGCGCGACCTCAACGCCGCGAAGTCGGCGCTGCGGTCGGTCCAGGAGCGCTGGGAGGCGGCCGGCAAGGTGCCCCGCGGCGACCTCCAGCGCGTCGAGGGGCGGCTGCGGGCCGTCGAGACGGCGGTGCGCGAGGCGGAGCAGTCGCAGTGGCGCCGGACGAACCCCGAGACGCGCGCCCGCGCGGAGGGGGCGGCGGCGCAGCTCGAGGCCGCCATCGCCGGCCTCGAGGACGAGCTCGCGGCGGCGCAGGCCAAGGGCGACGCGCGCAAGGTCCGCGAGGCGCAGGCGGCACTGGACGCGCGCCGGTCCTGGCTCGAGCAGGTCGAGCGCGCGGCCCGGGACGCCCGGGGCTGACGACCCGTCCCCGGCCACTGCGACGGCCCCCGTGTCCACAGGCACGGGGGCCGTCGCCGTCGTCGGCCCGGTGGGACGGCAGGCTGCCGTCGTGCCCTCCTCGCCCGGCCGCCCGACCGGTCCCGCCGCCCCCGCGTCCTGCGCTCGTCGCGACGGCGCCCTGTCGTGGGCGGACGCGCGGCGCGGCCTGCCGGGGCTCGTGGGCCCCGAGCACGTGGGCGGACGGGCGGCGCTCGCCACGCTCGTGCGCTCCGGGGCCCTCGTCGTCGTCCGGGACGAGGTGACGGCGGCGCCCGCCGTGGCGCACCTGCCGGTGGTGCGGGCCCGGGCCGTGGCGCACCTCGTGCCGCCGCGCGGCGTGGTGGGGCGCGCATCTGCGGCATGGGTGCACGCCGGCGGTCCGGCGGCGGTGCCGCTCGAGGTGCTCGTGCCGACCGGCACCGCGCGGCCGCGGGCGCGGGCGGGGGTGGTCGGGCACGAGGCGGAGCTGCGGCCCGAGGACGTCGTGACGGTGGCCGGCGTGCCCGTGACGACCCCGGCCCGCACGGCGCTCGACGTGGCGCGCACGTGCACCGCACCGGCGGTGCACCGGCTGCTCAGCGCGCTCGCCCGCGCGGGCGTCGACCTCGGCGCGGTCCTCGCGCGGCTCGGCGACCGGCCCGGCGGCCGCGGCGTCCGCCAGGCGCGCGCCGTCCTCGCCGCCCACCTGGCGGACGGTGCCGACCGGTGACCCGCGACCGGTCGTCAGGCGCGGATGGCGGGCTCCTCGGCGGCGCGGGACCCCGTGATGCGGTAGACGTCGAAGACGCCCTCGACCTTGCGGACCGCGGCGAGCACGGAGGCCAGGTGGGAGGGCTCGGCCATCTCGAAGACGAAGCGGGACAGCGCCAGCCGCTCGCGCGACGTCGAGACCGACGCCGACAGGATGTTGACGTGGTGGTCCGACAGGACGCGGGTGACGTCGGACAGCAGGCGCGCACGGTCCAGGGCCTCGACCTGGATCTGGACGAGGAACACCCCCGACCCGTGCTGGCTCCACGCCACGTCCACCAGCCGCTCCGGCTCGGACCGCAGCGCGTTCACGTTCACGCAGTCCGACCGGTGCACGCTGACGCCGGCGCCGCGCGTGACGAACCCGACGATGTCGTCGCCCGGGACGGGCGTGCAGCACTTGGCCAGCTTGACCCAGACGTCCCCGACGCCCTTGACGACGACCCCCGGGTCGCCGGTGCGCACCCGCCGCGTCTGCGTCCCGGGCCGCGTCGCCTCGGCGAGGTCCTCCTCGTTCGCCGTCTCCCCGCCGAGGGAGTGCACGAGGCGCTGCACGACGCTGACCGCGGAGACCTGGCCCTCGCCGATGGCGGCGTAGAGGGCCGCCACGTCGGGGTAGCGCATCTCGGCGGCGAGCGCGACGAGCGACTCGTGCGACAGGAGCCGCTGGATCGGCAGGTTCTGCTTGCGCATCGCCTTGGCGATGCCGTCCTTGCCGAGCTCGATGGCCTCCTCGCGGCGCTCCTTGGAGAACCACTGACGGATCTTGTTGCGCGCCCGGGGGCTCTTGACGAAGCCCAGCCAGTCACGGGACGGGCCGGCCGTCTCGGACTTGGACGTGAAGACCTCGACGACGTCGCCGTTCTCCAGCGCCGAGTCCAGCGGCACGAGGCGACCGTTGACGCGGGCGCCCATCGTCCGGTGGCCCACCTGGGTGTGCACCGCGTAGGCGAAGTCCACGGGGGTCGACCCCGAGGGCAGCGCCATGACGTCGCCCTTGGGCGTGAAGACGTAGACCTCGGAGCCGGCGATCTCGAACCGCAGGGAGTCGAGGAACTCCGTGGGGTCGGCCGTCTCCTTCTGCCAGTCGACGAGCTGACGCAGCCACGTCATGTCGTTGCCGGCCGGCTCGTCCTGGCCGCTCTTGGCGTTCTCCTTGTACTTCCAGTGCGCGGCCACGCCGTACTCCGCGCGGCGGTGCATGTCGTGCGTGCGGATCTGGATCTCGACGGGCTTGCCCTCGGGCCCGATGACGGTCGTGTGCAACGACTGGTACAGGTTGAACTTGGGCATCGCGATGTAGTCCTTGAACCGGCCGGGGACCGGGTTCCACCGTGCGTGCAGCGCACCGAGCGCCGCGTAGCAGTCGCGCAGCGTGTCCACCAGGACGCGCACGCCGACGAGGTCGTAGATGTCCGTGAAGTCGCGCCCCCGGACGATCATCTTCTGGTAGATCGAGTAGTAGTGCTTGGGCCGGCCCGTGACCGTCGCCCGGATCTTCGCGGCGCGCAGGTCCGCGGACACCTGCTCGCGGACGGTCCCGAGGTACTCCTCGCGCGCGGGCGCCCGCTCGGCGACGAGGTGCACGATCTCGTCGTACACCTTGGGGTAGAGCGTGGCGAAGGACAGGTCCTCGAGCTCCCACTTGATGGTGTTCATCCCGAGGCGGTGCGCGAGGGGCGCGTAGATCTCGAGCGTCTCGCGCGCCTTGCGCTCCGCCGAGGACGAGGCGACGAACTTCCACGTGCGGGCGTTGTGCAGGCGGTCGGCGAGCTTGATGACGAGCACGCGGATGTCGCGCGACATCGCGACGACCATCTTGCGCACGGTCTCGGCCTGCGCCGCGTCGCCGTAGGTGACCTTGTCGAGCTTGGTCACCCCGTCGACGAGCATGGCGACCTCGGGGCCGAACTCCCGGCGGAGCTGGTCGAGCGAGTACTCCGTGTCCTCGACCGTGTCGTGCAGGAGGGCGGCGGCCAGGGTCGAGGGCGTCATCCCGAGCTCGGCCAGGATCGTCGCCACGGCGACGGGGTGCGTGATGTAGGGGTCGCCGCTCTTGCGCAGCTGGCCGCGGTGCGCCCGCTCGGCGACGACGTAGGCACGCTCGACGACGGACAGGTCCGCCTTCGGGTGGTTGGTGCGCACGGCCTGCAGGACCGGCTCGAGCGCGGGGTACGTCGCGCCGCGGGCGGTCAGGCGGCCGAGGCGGGACCGGACGCGCGAGGGCACGCCGGCACCGTCGCCGCCCGCCGCCCCGGACGACGAGCCGGACGACGAGCCCGACGACGACCCCGCCGCGGCGCCCGCGACCGTCCCGGTCGTGCGCAGGTCCTCGACCACCGGCGTCCCTCCCCTCGTCCGCGACCGCTCGTGCCGCGCGGGGTCCACGCCGTCGGCGCCCGGGCCGGCGCGGCGCCGCCCGTACGCGTGAGTCTACGACCGCCCGGTCAGGCGGGCGTCAGCAGGGCGTCCACCCGGTGCCCGCCCAGCCGGGCGCGTCCGCCCAGGGCCGTCAGCTCGACGAGCACGCTGAGACCCACGACGTCGGCACCGGCGCGCTCGAGCAGCCGGACGGTCGCCGCGGCCGTCCCCCCGGTGGCGAGGACGTCGTCGACCACGAGGACCCGGGCGCCGGCGGGCACCGTGTCGGGGTGCACCTCCAGGGTCGCCGTCCCGTACTCGAGGTCGTAGGTCTCGGCGAGCGAGGGCCCCGGCAGCTTGCCGGCCTTGCGCACCGGGACGAGCCCCGCGCCGAGGGCCGTCGCGAGCGGTGCGGCGAGCAGGAAGCCGCGCGCCTCCATGCCGGCGACGAGGTCGACCTCGCCGGCCGCCGCCGCCATCGCGGCCACGACGTCGGCGAAGGTCGCGGCGTCGGCCAGCAGCGGCGTGATGTCGCGGAACAGCACCCCCGGCTGCGGGAAGTCCGGGACGAGGCGGACGAGCGCCTCGACGCGGGCGACGAGAGCCGGGTCCGCCGTCACCGGCGGCCCTTGCGGCGAGGCTGGGCCGTGGTCCCCCGGTGCTGACCGGGACGCAGGGCCCCCACGGTCGGCGCCACCGGACGCGCGCTGCGACCCACGGGCAGCGCGTCGGACCCGTCGGTCGCGGACGCGGACGGGTCCGCGGACGTGGTCGGGACCGTCGCACCCTCGGGGCGTGCACCCGACGCGGCGGCACGCGCCGCCAGCACGCGCTCGCGCTGACGCTGCTGCTGCGGCTCCCGTTCCCGCAGAGCCACCTCCAGCGGCGTGGCGAGGAAGATCGACGAGTACGTGCCGACGAGCATGCCGACGAAGAGCGCGAGCGCGATGTCGCGGAGCGTCCCGGCGCCGAGGATGAACGCGCCGACGAAGAGGATCGCCGCCACCGGCAGCAGCGCGACCACCGACGTGTTGATGGAGCGCACGAGGGTCTGGTTCACCGCGAGGTTCGCCTTCTCCCCGTAGGTGTACCGGGACTGGTCGAGCGTGTCCGCGGTGTTCTCGCGCACCTTGTCGAAGACGACGACGGTGTCGTAGATGGAGTACCCGAGGATCGTGAGGAACCCGATGACCGTGGCCGGCGTGACCTCCCAGCCGACCGCCGCGTAGATCCCGACGGTGATGAGCAGGTCGTGGAACAGCGCGACGAGCGCCGCGACCGCCATCCGCCAGTTGCGGAAGTACGCCGTCATGACCAGCGACACGAGCGCGAGGAACACGACGATGCCGATGATCGCGCGCTGGGACACGTCCTGGCCCCAGGTCGGACCGATGAAGGAGCTGGTGACGTCGTCCGCCGTGACGTCGTAGGCCTCCGCCAGGGCGTCGCGCACCTCCGCGACCTCGGTGTCCGACAGGCGGGCGGTCTGCACCCGGAGGGAGTCGCCGCCGATCGTCGTTACCCGCGGGGACTCCTCGGGGGAGATCCCCTGCACCGCGTCGATCGCCGTCTGCTGCTCCAGCGAGGCGGGCCCGGTGACCACGAACTCCGAGCCGCCGCGGAACTCGATGCCGGGGTTGAGGCCGGGGGCCACGAGCAGCACGGCCGACACGACCGACAGCAGCAGGCTCGCGCCGAAGAAGTACCTGCGCCGCCCGACGATGTCGTAGGAGCGCCGGCCGGCGTACAGGTCGTTGCCCCACCGGGCGAGGTCGATGGCCATCAGCGGGTGCTCCCCTGCTCGTCGCGGCCGGTCAGGCCCGTGTCCTGCGTCGCCGCGTCCTGCGCCGCCGTCCCCGTCGAGGTGCCCGGCGCCGAGGTGCTGGACGCTGCCGTGCTCGTCGTCGACGTGCTCGTCGACGGGCCGTCGTCGTCGGTCGCCGCCTGCTGCGCGGCCCGCTGCGCGGCGCGACGCTGCGCGATCGTCAGGCCCTCCGCGCTCACCGCGGTGGCGCCGCCGCGGCGGGCGCCCGCCGCGACGGGGGCGCGCTCGTCGCCCAGGGAGGAGGCGTCGTCCGGCACGCCGACGGCGGGGCGGACCACCCGCCCGCGGCCCGCGTAGCGCGGCCCGGGGGCTCCGAGGCGCCGCGGGTCCAGCCCCGACAGCGGGTGCCCCGAGGAGAAGAAGCGCAGCCGGCTCATGAGCACGAGCGCCGGGTGCGTGAAGACGAACACGACGAGCAGGTCGATGAGCGTCGTGAGGCCGAGCGTGAAGGCGAAGCCGCGGACGCCGCCCACCGCGAGCAGGTAGAGCACGACGGCGGCGAGGAAGTTCACCGCGTCGGAGGCGAGGATCGTGCGCTTGGCGCGGTCCCACGCGCGGTCCACGGCGGCCTCGAGGGTGCGGCCCTCGCGCAGCTCGTCGCGGATGCGCTCGAAGTAGACGATGAAGGAGTCGGCCGTGATGCCGATCGCCACGATGAGACCGGCGACGCCCGGGAGCGACAGGCGGTAGCCCTGCGTCCACGACAGCAGGGTGATGACCCCGTAGGTGAGGACCGAGGCGACGACGAGGGACCCGACCGTCAGCAGGCCCAGCGCCCGGTACTGCACGAGGGAGTACACGACGACGAGCACGAGGCCGATGAGACCGGCGAGCAGGCCGCGCTGCAGCTGCTCGGAACCGAGCGTGGCCGAGATCTGCTCCTGGCTCTGCACCTCGAAGGTCAGCGGCAGGGCGCCGAAGTTGAGCTGGTTGGCCAGCGTCGCCGCGCTCTCGCGGGTGAAACCGCCGGAGATCTCGGCCTGCCCGTTGGGGATGGGCTCGTTGATCGAGGGCGCCTGCACGACGAGGCCGTCGAGCACGATGGCGAACTGGTTCTGCGGCGGGGTCAGCGAGACGAGGCGCTCCGTCGTCGCCGCGAACTCCCGCGTCCCCTGACCCGTGAAGTCGAGGGTGACGACCCACTCGTTCGTCGTCGCGCCGGTGCTGGTCGTGCGCAGGCCCGAGCTGGCGGAGTCGATCTCCGTGCCCTCGACCTCGACGGGGCCGAGCACGTACTTCACCGTGCCGTCCTGGGCACAGGTGACGACCGCGGCGTCGGCGGCGCCGTTGACGCCGCCCGTGAGGTTCTCAGGCAGCGTGCAGTCGAGCGCCTCGTAGGCGGCCTGGACCTCGGGGGTCAGGTAGAAGGCGGCGTCGCTGGGCGAGGTCGGGCCGGCGTCCGTCGCGGGCGGGGTGGCCGCCGCCGACGGGTCGACCGCGGGGTCGGAAGCGGCAGGGTCGGTCGCGGGGTCGGTCGCGGGGTCGGTCGCCGCCGGGTCCGGCGCGGGCTCGGTCGCCGTGGCGACGGCCTCGGAGGACAGCGTCGTGCCCTCGGCGGCCTGCGTCGTCTCGACGACGGGCGCGCCCGCACCTTCCGTCGCGGCACCCTCCGTCGCGGCACCCTCCGGCGCGGCACCCTCGGTCGCGGCACCCTCGGTCGCCGCCGGGTCGGTCCCCTCGGCCGTGCCGTCGCCGGCGTCCACGGACGACCCGGGCGTCGGCGTCGCCGCAGGGGTCTCCGTCGCCGTCACCGGCGTCGGGGCGCCGTAGGTGAGGACCGGCCGGAACTGCATCTGCGCGGAGGTCTTCACCAGGTCGAGCGTCGCGTCGTCGGGACGCCCCGGGAGGGCCACGACGATGTTGTTGCTGCCCTGGCTGGTGATCTCCGCCTCCGCCACGCCGGACGCGTCGACGCGCTGCCGGATGACGCCGATGGCCTGCTGGATGTCCTCCGAGGTCACCTCCGATCCGTCGGTGGTGACCGGCTGCAGGATGATCTGCGTACCGCCCTCGAGATCGAGCGCGAGCTGCGGCGTGAGCGTGGCGTCCGACCAGCGGGAACCGGCCAGGACGGTGCCGAGCAGGGCCACGACCAGCACCGCGAGGGTGACGAGGGTGCGGGCCGGGCGGCGCCGACGACGGGGAGGGGCCAACGGAGTTCTTCTCTCGTGCGCCGCCGCACGAGGCGGCGGGAGGGCTCCGGTGGACACCGGAGGGTTCCGGCCGGTGGTCGGCCGGACGGTGGTCTGTCTCTCTCTCGGTCCGGCGCGGCAGCCACGTGAGCGGTGCCGACCGGCGGGCGCCCCGAGGGGCGCCCGGGTCGATCAGCGGCGGGTGTCGTCGCCCCCGGTGGGCGTGGTGCCGGCGGTGCCGCCGAGCGTGCCCCCGACCGTGCCACCGACCGTGCCCGGGGGCGGGGGCGGCGTGGCCGCGGTGGCTCCGCCGGTGCGGCGGTCCCCCGTCGGGCCGTCGAGCACCGGGTCCGTCGCGTCGGCGTCGTCGTACGCGTCGTCGTACTCGTCGTCGTCGTACTCGTCCTCGTACTCGTCGGCGTCGTCCGTGGCGACCGGCGGGTCGACGCGCTTGGCGATCGCGGCGCGCAGCCAGCGCGACTCCTGGCCGGGCGTGGACTCGAGCGTGATGACGTCGTCCTCGACGGCGACGACCGTGCCGAAGAAGCCCGACCCGGTCATGACCTCGTCGCCCGGCGCCAGGTTGGACCGGAAGTTCGCCGCCTCCTTCTGCTGCTTGCGGGTGCCGCGGCTCATGAACCACAGCACACCGCCCATGAGGACGGCCAGGAGGATCAGTTCCACGAGGTGGTGCTCCGATCAGGGTCGACGTGGTCGGCCCGCAGTCTAGGCGCTGCGGACCCGCGCTCCCAACGACCCGGCGCCGCGCCCGGTTCCCCCGACGACGACGACGCACGCCCGTCACCGCCACGTCGAGGGGTGCGCGGGCACCGGATGCTCAGCCGAAGAGCGTGTCGCCGCCCGCCGACGGCGGGACCGGCAGGCCGAGGTGCGTCCAGGCCGGGGCGAGAGCCACCCGGCCCCGCGGGGTGCGGCCGACGAGGCCCTCCCGGACGAGGAACGGCTCGGCGACGGTCTCCACCGTCTCCGGCTCCTCCCCCACCGCGACGGCCAGCGTCGTGAGCCCGACCGGCCCCCCGCCGAACCGCAGGCACAGCGCCTCCAGCACCGAGCGGTCCAGCCGGTCCAGCCCGCGCTCGTCGACCTCGAAGACCGCCAGCGCCGCGCGCGCCGCCGCGAGGTCCAGCGAGCCGTCCCCGCGCACCTCGGCCCAGTCGCGCACGCGCCGCAGCAGCCGGTTGGCGATGCGGGGCGTGCCCCGGCTGCGGCCGGCGATCTCCGCCGCGGCCTCGGGTGCCAGGACCACCCCCAGCAGGCCTGCCGACCGCGTGAGGACCTGCTCGAGCTCGCCGGCGTCGTAGAAGTCGAGGTGGCCCGTGAAGCCGAAGCGGTCCCGCAGGGGCGCCGGCAGCAGGCCCGCGCGCGTCGTGGCACCGACGACCGTGAAGGGCGGCAGGGCCAGCGGGATCGCGCTGGCGCCCGCGCCCTTCCCGACGACCACGTCCACGCGGAAGTCCTCCATGGCGACGTAGAGCAGCTCCTCGGCCGGCCGCGCGAGGCGGTGGATCTCGTCGAGGAACAGCACCTCGCCCTCCTCGAGGGAGGACAGGACCGCCGCCAGGTCGCCGGCGTGCTGGATGGCCGGCCCGCTCGTGATGCGCAGCGACGTGCCGAGCTCGGCCGCGATGATCATCGCCAGCGTCGTCTTGCCCAGGCCGGGCGGGCCCGACAGCAGCACGTGGTCCGGCGCGCGGTCCCGCTGCCGCGCTGCCTGCAGCACGAGGGAGAGCTGGTCGCGCACGACCCGCTGCCCCACGAACTCGTCCAGCCGCCGCGGCCGCAGCGCCGCCTCGGCGGCGCGCTCGAGGTCGTCCGCGCCCGGTCGCACGAGCGAGGGCGCCGCGGGCGCGTCGTCGAGCAGACCGCGCGGGAGACCGTCCTCGAGCGCGCCGGGCCCGTCGTCCGCCAGCCCGCGCCCGTCAGCCACGCTGGCCGCCGAGCAGCCGCAGCGCACCCCGCAGGAGCCCGGCCACCTCCTCCGGGGCCACCGGGCCCTCGCTGCCCTCGAGCACGGCGGCGACCGCGTCGCCGGCGGCCTTCGCGTTCCAGCCCAGCCCGACGAGCGCCTCGACCACCTGGTCGCGCCCGTCAGGACCCGCCGGCGGGGCGGGCACGCCCGTGGTCGCCCCCGTCGGCGCGCCCAGGCGGTCCGCCAGCTCGAGGACGATGCGCTGCGCGCCCTTGCGTCCGATGCCCGGTACCCGCATGAGGGCCGTGAGGTCCTCGTCCGCCACCGCGCGCCGCAGCCCCTCCGGCGTGTGCACGGCCAGCATCGCCAGGGCCAGGCGCGGCCCGACCCCGGAGACGGTCTGCACGACCTCGAAGACCTCGCGCTCGTCCGCCTCGGCGAACCCGAACAGCGTCAGTGAGTCCTCCCGCACGACGAGCGACGTGTGCAGCCGTGCCGTGGACCCCACACGCAGGCCAGCGAGCGTCGCGGGCGTCGCCTGCACGAGCATGCCGACGCCCCCCACCTCGACGACCGCGGCGTCCAGCCGCACCGCCAGCACCGTCCCGTGCACCGACGCGATCACGCCGTCCCGCCCCTCTGTCGACCCCTCGTCCGGCCGGCGCCGCACCGCGCCACCGGCGCACAGCGTGCCACAGGACGACGAACACGCGTACGAACGCCACGCGGTGCTGGGGACGGCGCGGAAGCACCGTGCTGGGCGGCGCCCGCGGGCGACGAGGCCCCGGACCACCGCCGCGCGGTGGTTCAGGCGCGTCGGCGGGCCGCCTGCTCGGCGGCCGCCCAGGCGCGCTGCGCCGCGGTGAGCGACGACGGGGGCCGCTGCGGCGCACCGACCGCGCCCGCGGGACGCCAGAGGTGGCAGATCGCGAGGGCCAGCGCGTCCGCGGCGTCGGCCGGGCGGGGTCGTTCGTCGAGCCGCAGGAGGCGGGTCACCATCGTCTGCACCTGCGCCTTGTCCGCGCGCCCGTTGCCCGTGACCGCGGCCTTGACCTCGCTGGGGGTGTGCAGCGCGACGGGGATGCGCCGCCGGGCGGCCGCGACCATGGCCAGGCCGGCTACCTGCGCGGTGCCCATCACCGTCGACACCTGGTGGTTGGCGAACACGCGCTCGATGGCGACGGTGTCGGGCGCGTGCTCCTCGAGCCACTCCTCGACGGACCGCTCGATCCGCAGCAGCCGCTGGTCGATGTCCGCGTCCGGCGGGGACGTCGCGACGCCGACCGCGACCACCGCGAGCCGGCGGCCGGGGAGCCCGTCGACGACGCCGAGCCCGCACCGGGTGAGGCCGGGGTCGACTCCGAGGACGCGCACGGCGCCCATGCTCGCAGCACGGGCGCCGTGGGGACGTGGGGCGCGCCGCGGCCCGCCGCGGGAGCGGTCAGGTCGTCGACCGGGCGCGTGCTGGGGTCAGTCGTCCTCGTCGAGCTCCGCCAGCACCTCGTCGGAGGCGTCGAAGTTGGCGTAGACGTTCTGCACGTCGTCGGAGTCCTCGAGCGCGTCGATGAGCCGCAGGATCTTCCGCGCGCCCTCGGCGTCGACCTCGATCTGCGTGGCCGGGTGGAAGACGACGTCGGCGGAGTCGTACTCGATGCCGGCCTCCTGCAGCGCGGTGCGCACCGGGACGAGGTCCGTGGCCTCCGTCAGCACCTCGAAGGAGTCGCCGAGGTCGTTGACCTCCTCGCCGCCCGCGTCGAGGACCGCCTCCATCACGGCGTCCTCGTCCGTGCCCTCCTTGGGCACGACGACGACGCCCTTGCGGGAGAAGAGGTACGCCACCGAGCCCGGGTCGGCCATCTGGCCGCCGTTGCGGGTGAAGGCGACGCGCACGTCGGAGGCGGCGCGGTTGCGGTTGTCGGTGAGGCACTCGACGAGGACCGCGATGCCGCCGGGGCCGTACCCCTCGTACGTGATGCCCTGGTAGTCCGCGCCGCCGGCCTCCTGGCCGGACCCGCGCTTGATGGCGCGGTCGATGTTGTCGTTCGGAACGGAGGACTTCTTCGCCTTCTGCACCGCGTCGACGAGCGTGGGGTTGCCCGACAGGTCACCGCCGCCCGTGCGGGCCGCGACCTCGATGTTCTTGATGAGCTTGGCGAACGACTTCGCGCGCTTGGCGTCGACCACGGCCTTCTTGTGCTTGGTCGTGGCCCACTTGGAGTGACCGGACATGACTCGCTACCCCTTCAGCGGCTCTCGCCGACGATCTGGACGAACAGCCGGTGCACCCGCGTGTCGCCCGTGACCTCCGGGTGGAACGAGGTGACGAGCAGGGGGCCCTGGCGTACCGCGACGATCCTACCGGCGGCCGGCCCGCCCTCGACGCGGCCGAGGACCTGGGCCGACGGCCCGACCTCCTCGACCCAGGGCGCACGGATGAACACGGCGTGCAGCGGGTCGTCGTGGGAGTCGTCGATGCCCTCGATCGTCAGGTCCGTCTCGAAGGAGTCCACCTGCCGGCCGAAGGCGTTGCGGCGGACCGTGACGTCCATGCCGCCGAGGGTGCGCTGCCCCTCGATCCCGCCCAGCACACGGTCCGCGAGCAGGATCATCCCCGCGCAGGACCCGTAGGCCGGCATGCCGTCGGCGATGCGGGCCCGCACGGGCTCGGCGAGGTCGAAGGCGCGCAGGAGCTTGTCCATCGTCGTCGACTCCCCGCCCGGCAGGACGAGGCCGTCGACGGACGCCAGCTCCCGCTCGCGGCGCACGGGCACGCCCTGCGCGCCCACCGCCTCGAGGGCGTGCAGGTGCTCGCGCACGTCGCCCTGCAGCGCCAGCACCCCGATCCGCGGGCGTGCTGAGGCGGTCGGTGCGACGCTGGAGGGGTCCTGGGGCACCGGGTCATCCTATGTTCGGGCGGGTCGGTGGAGGTGGGCGTGGCGCACGCGACGAAGGCGGCACGGACGCCGGCACGGACTCCGGCACGCGCGGATCTGCCGACGCGGCCCTGCGCCGTCTGCGGCCGCACGATCACGTGGCGCAAGAAGTGGGAGCGCGACTGGGACCAGGTCCGCTACTGCTCCGCGGCCTGCCGCTCGCACGGGCTGACGCGGCAGGACGCGGCGCTCGAGGACGCGGTGCGCGCCCTGCTCGCGGCGCGTGCCCGCGGGGCGACCATCTGCCCGTCGGAGGCGGCCCGGCGCGTCGGCGGCGACGACTGGCGCGACCTCATGGAGCCGGCACGGCAGGCGGCCCGGCGGCTCGTCGCCGCCGGCGAGGTCGAGATCACGCAGGGTGGTGCGGTGGTCCACCCGTCGACGGCCCGCGGCCCGATCCGGATCCGCCGCGTCTGAGCGGTCGCTGGACGGGTCTCTGGGCGGATCCGTCCACGGGTTCCCGGACGGGTGCCTGTCGCGTGTCGGTGCCTCGTCCTACGGTCGCCGCATGGACGTCGTGCTGATCCCCGGGTTCTGGTTGGAGGCGTCCTCGTGGGCGCCCGTCACCGCGGCGCTGGCCGCCGCCGGTCACACGCCCCACCCCGTCACACCGCTGGGCACCGGCCGACCGGCGGCCGAGGTGGCGGCCACCACCCTGGCCGACCAGGCCGCCGACGTGGTCGCACTCGTCGACACGCTGCCCGGACCCGTGGTGGTCGTCGGGCACAGCGGCGGCGGCGCGGTGGCCCACGCCGTCGCGGACGCCCGCCCGGACCGCGTCGCGCGAGTGGTCTACGTCGACAGCGGGCCGATCGGCGACGGGGACGTCGTCAACGCGGAGCTGCCCGTGGTGGACGGCGTGGTGCCGTTCCCCGGGTGGGACGCGTTCGGCCCCGAGGAGCTCGAGGGCCTGACGCCCGAGCTCCGCGAGCGGCTGGAGGGCGCGGCCCTCACGGTGCCGCCGCTCGTGGCGGCCGGCCCGCAACGGCTGCACGACGAGCGACGGTACGACGTCCCCGTCACCGTCATCAGCTGCACGATGCCCGAGCCCGTGCTGCGCGCCCTCGTCGCGGAGGGGCACCCGTACGTCGCCGAGCTGGGTCGCGTGCGCGACGTCGAGGTGGTCGAGCTGCCGACGGGCCACTGGCCGCAGCTCTCCCGGCCCGAGGACCTGGCGGCCGCGGTCGTGGCGGCGGTGGGAGGGGCCGCACGCACGCGGGCCGGCGCGCCCTGACCTCAGCGGCCCGGCTCGGGGCCCGGTCCCGGCTGGCACGTCGGGCACCACCAGGTCCGCCGGCGCTCGGGGTCGCCGGGACGCTCGGCCACGACGCGGACGGTCGTGCCGCAGCGCAGGCAGGACCGGCCGGCGCGCCCCGCGACCCAGTGCTCCTCGCCGCGCCGCGGACGGCCTGGCAGCACGGGCGGCACCGTGACCTGGTACGCGCCGGGCACGGTGGCCGACCGGCGCAGGGCTCGGGCGGCGCGGTCGACGAGCGCCGGCAGGTCGACCTCGCCGACGGGCGTCCACGGGCTCGCCCCGATGAGGAAGGCGAGCTCGTTCGCCCACAGGTTCCCGAGCCCGGCGACGAGCCGCTGGTCGAGCAGGGCGGCCGCGAGGGGACGCGCGGGGTCGGCACCCAGGCGCCGAACGGCCTCCTCCGCGTCCCAGTCGTCGCGCAGCGGGTCCGGCCCGAGGTGCCCGACGAGGTCGCGCTCACGCGCGGTCGGCACGACACGCAGGTCGTGCAGGCGCAGCCCCCACGCGGTGGCGCCGGTGCCGAGCACGAGCACGAGGCGGACCTCGTGCGCGACCCGCGTCGGCAGCCGCTTCCCCGGCGCCGTCACGGTCCACTCCCCGTCCATGTGCAGGTGGCTGTGCAGCGTGCGGCCGTCGTCGAACCGGGTGAGCAGGTGCTTGCCGTGCGTGGCGTGCTCGAGGACGGTCGTCCCCGCGAGCACCGTCGTCGCCAGCTGCGGCACCCGCAGGTCCGAGCGCACGACGGGCTGACCGCGCAGCGCGCGGTCCAGCCGCCGGGCCAGCCGGTGCACGCTGTCCCCCTCCGGCACCGCGCCTCCTCGTCCTCGTCCTCGTCCCCGCCGCCGCCCCCCCCGGCCCAGGCCCGGCCGGTCCGTGCCGCGATGGTGCCGCCGACGTAGCCTCCTCGCCATGGCACGCACGATCGCGACCTCCACCACCGTCGACCGCGAGGGCCTCCTCGACTTCGCCCGCGGCAGGCACCACGTCGTCCTCATGACCCGCCGGCGCGACGGGTCGCCGCAGGCGTCGCCCGTCACGGCCGGCGTGGACGAGCAGGGCCGGTTCGTCGTGTCCACGTATCCCGAGCGGGCCAAGGTGCACAACGCGCGCCGCGACCCGCAGGTGAGCCTGCTGGTGCTCTCCGACGACTTCGGCGGCGCGTGGGTGCAGGTCGACGGGGAGGCCGAGGTGCTCGACCTGCCCGAGGCGCTCGAGCCCCTCGTCGACTACTTCCGCGTCATCGCCGGCGAGCACCCCGACTGGGACGAGTACCGCCGGGCCATGGTCGCGCAGGGCAAGGTCCTCCTCCGCGTGACGCCCACGCGCTGGGGACCCGTCGCGACCGGCGGGTTCCCGGCGCGCCTCGCCGAGGCCTGAGGGCAGCGCACCGCCCCGTAGGGTCGACGGCCATGAGCACCGCTCCCCCCGGTCCGGACGTCCTTCACACGGGTAGCGGCACGGGCGACACCCTCGCCGCGGAGGCCGTCGCGCTGGACCTCGCCCATGCGGCCACCGACCTGCGTCGCCGGTTCGACCTGCCCGAGGACGTCGTCTACCTCGACGGCAACTCGCTGGGGGCGCTGCCGGTCGGCGTCGCCGAGGCGGTGACGGACGCCGTGCGCGTGCAGTGGGGCCGCGACCTCGTCGCCTCGTGGAACACGCACGGCTGGTGGGAGGCCCCGACGCGCGTCGGCGACGCGATCGGGCGCCTCGTCGGCGCCGCACCCGGGCAGGTCGTCGCCGGCGACTCCACGACCGTCCGGCTGCACCAGGCGCTGCACGCCGCCGCGGCGCTGCGGCCCGGGGCGGACGTCGTCGTCACCGACCCGGGCTCGTTCCCCACGGACCTGTACGTCACGCGCGGGGTCGCGGACCAGGTCGGGTGGGACGTGGTCCTCGCCGACCCCGACGAGGTCCCGCGCACCCTGGCCGACCTGGCCGCCACGGGCCGTCGCGTCGCGGTGGTGTCCCTCTCGCACGTCGACTACCGCACGGGCCGGCTGTGGGACCTGCCGGGGCTGACCCGCGCCGCCCACGACGCCGGCGCCCTCGCGCTGTGGGACCTGTGCCACTCGGCGGGGGCCGTGCCGGTCGACCTCGACGACCACGGGGTCGACCTGGCCGTGGGGTGCGGCTACAAGTACCTCAACGGCGGGCCCGGGGCCCCGGCGTACGTCTACGCCGCCGCCCGCCATCTGCCGCACGTCCGCAACGTCGTCCCGGGCTGGCACTCGCACGCCCGCCCGTTCGCCATGGCGCCGGACCACGAACCGGCCGACGGTGCCGCCCGGCTGCGCATCGGCACGCCGCCCGTCCTGTCGCTGCTGGCGCTCGAGGCGGCGCTGCGCGCGTTCGACGGCGTCCCGGTGGAGGCGGTCCGCGCCCGGTCGCTGTCCCTCACGCGCTTCCTGCGCCGCTGCGTGGCGGCACTGGTCCCGGGCGCGGCGTTCGTGTCCCCCGACGACGACGACCGCCGCGGCTCGCAGGTCGGCGTACGGCACCCGGACGCCTACGGGGTCGTCCAGGCCCTCGTCGCGCGCGGGGTCGTCGGCGACTTCCGCGAGCCGGACGTCGTCCGGCTCGGCGTGGCCGCGCCCTACCTCACCCACGCGGAGATGCTGGTCGCGGCGCGGGAGCTGGCGGCCGTGCTCGCCGCCGGCGAGCACCTCGACGAGCGCTGGTCCCGGCGCGCGACGGTGACGTGACCGGCGCGGTCAGCCGCCGGCTCAGCCGACGGGAGCGGTGACGGGAGCGCCGACGCCGACCCGTCCCCCGGCCGCGTCTGCGACGGGAGCGACCCGCGCCACCCCCGCCGCCCGGTCCGCGTCGACCTGGTCGGCGAGCCGCCCGAGCCCCTCCAGGAGGTCGGCCGGGGCGGCGGCCAGGCTCACCCTGACCATGCCGGCGGCCGCGGACCCGAAGGTCGCGCCCGGCGCCACCGCGACGTGCCGCTCGCGCAGGAGCCGCAGCGCGAACGCGTCCGTGTCGGCGACACCCACGTCGACCATGAGGTAGAACGCGCCGTCGGGACGCACGCACGCGATCCCGCGCCGCGTCAGCAGGTCCACGGCGGCGTCACGCCGGGAGCGGTAGGACGCCACGGCGTCGGCCACCGCGTCCTGCGGGCCCGTCACCGCGGCGACCGCGGCCTGCTGGGAGACGCTCGACGGGCACGCGACGGTGGCCTCCGCGAGGTGACCCATGAGGTCGAGCGCGCGGCCGTCGGGCACGACCGCGTAGCCCAGCCGCCAGCCGGTCATCGCGTAGGTCTTCGACATCGTCCGGAACACCACCACGCGGCCGTCCGTGTCGAGGGACAGCGGGCTGACGTGCTCCGCGTCGAACGTGATCGCGTCGTAGCACTCGTCGGACAGCAGCCACAGGTCGTGCCGACGGGCGAGGTCGACGAACGCCTCGACGACCTCGCGCGGGTAGACCGCCCCGGTCGGGTTGTTCGGCGAGTTCAGCAGGATCGCGCGGGTCGTCGGCGTGAGGGCCGCCTCGACGTCCTCGGGCCGCGGCACGAACCCGTGCTCGGGCAGGCACGGGTAGGTGGCGACGTCAAGTCCCGCCGCGACGGCGGCCATGCGCCAGTTCGGGAACTCGGGGTCGGGCAGGAGCAGCGTCTCGCCCGGGCTGAGCAGCGCCGCGAACGCCAGCGCGAGCCCGTTCATGGCGCCGTGCGTGACGACGACCTCGTCGGCGGACGTGCTCCGTCCCGTGGACCGCGTCACGACGTCGGCGAGCACCGCCCGCACCGCGTCGGTGCCGACGGACGAGGTGTAGCCGGTGTGCCCGGCCCGCGCCGCGGCCGCGGCCGCCTCGACGACGTGCGCCGGCGTGCGCAGGTCCGGCTCGCCGATCTCGAGGTGGATCGCGCCGGGGTCGCGCAGCGCGAGCTCCATGAGCAGGCGGATCCCCGAGCGCGGGACGGTGGCGGCGGCGCGGGACGTCGTGGGCACGACCGGACCCTAGCGCCGCGCCGCCGGTCGGCGTTACCACCCGGTACGACGACGACGTCACACCCGTACGTCACACCAGGCCGTCACACCCGGCCGCGACGGCGGGCCCTACTCCTCGACGAGACCCAGGTGCCGTGTCACCCCGTCCCAGCCCGCCAGCAGCGGCCGCACGAGCGCGACGAGGTCCGCCGGGAACACCTCGATCTCGACCCGCGCGAGGTCGTCGAGGTTCCACCACCGCACCTCGTCGATGACGTCGAGCTCCATCGCGGTCCAGCCCTCGCGGCTGAGCGCGGCGGCCTCGTCGACGCGGGCGAGGAAGAACTCCTCGTCCTGCCACAGGTGGGCGGCGGCGAAGTCGAACACGGCCGACCGCGTGAGCACCGGCCCGACGAGGTCGGCGTCGTCGACGACGAGGCCCGTCTCCTCCCGGACCTCCCGCACGGCCGCGGCCCGGCTGCTCTCGTCGGGGTCCAGCCCGCCGCCGACGGTGAACCACCACGACCGCTCGGGCTGGTCGACGTCGTGCCCGCGCAGGAGCAGGACCCGGTCCTGGGCGTCGACGAGGATCACGCGCGCGGCGCGCCGCCGCAGGACGCCGTCCGGCCCCGGCTGCCAGTGGCTGCCGGGGCCGTGCACCGGGCCGCCGCCCTCGAGGTGGCTGCGCGCGCCGGAGGGCGCGTCGCTCACCAGCCGCGCTCGGCCAGGCGGTGGGGCTCCGGGACGTCCTCGACGTTGATGCCGACCATCGCCTCGCCGAGCCCGCGCGAGACCTTGGCGATGACGTCGGGGTCGTCGTGGAAGGTCGTGGCCTTGACGATCGCGGCGGCGCGCTGGGCCGGGTTGCCGGACTTGAAGATGCCCGAGCCGACGAAGACGCCCTCGGCGCCGAGCTGCATCATCATCGCGGCGTCGGCGGGGGTGGCGATGCCGCCGGCGGTGAAGAGCACGACGGGGAGCTTGCCGGCCTCGGCCACCTCCTTGACGAGCTCGTACGGCGCCTGCAGCTCCTTGGCGGCGACGAACAGCTCGTCCTCCGGGAGCGAGGTCAGGCGGCGGATCTCCGCGCGGATCGTGCGCATGTGCGTCGTGGCGTTGGAGACGTCGCCGGTGCCCGCCTCACCCTTCGAGCGGATCATGGCCGCGCCCTCGGTGATGCGCCGCAGCGCCTCGCCGAGGTTCGTCGCGCCGCAGACGAAGGGCGCCGTGAACGCCCACTTGTCGATGTGGTGCGCGTAGTCCGCCGGCGTCAGGACCTCGGACTCGTCGATGTAGTCCACGCCGAGCGACTGCAGCACCTGCGCCTCGACGAAGTGGCCGATGCGCGCCTTGGCCATCACGGGGATGGAGACCTCGGCGATGATCGAGTCGATGAGGTCCGGGTCGCTCATGCGGGCGACGCCGCCCTGCGCGCGGATGTCGGCCGGCACGCGCTCGAGCGCCATGACCGCCACGGCACCGGCGTCCTCGGCGATCCGGGCCTGCTCGGCGGTGACGACGTCCATGATGACGCCGCCTTTGAGCATCTCCGCCATGCCCCGCTTGACCCGCGCGGTGCCGACGGCACGGGCCGAGGACTCGGCGGCGGGGACGGTGGGCTGGGCGTTCTCGGTCACGGCATGCCTCGCTGGTCCAGGCCGGGGTCGCCGGCGCGGCGGTGGTGGATGCGCCCATGGTAGGCCCGGCCCCGCGGGCGCCGGGGCGACGTCTCAGGTCCCCCGCGCGCGGTCGTCCGGCGTCAGCGCGCCGCCGGCGACGGGTCGGCGAAGGCCGCCGGCCAGGAGTCGTCGAGCTCCAGCGTCCGGGGCATCGGCGCGTGCCCGGCCAGGCGCAGCGCCCGCACGAGCACGCCGCGCCGCAGCCGCTGCGTCTGCGCGACGGCCTCGTTGTGGAACCGCCGCGCGAGCTGCACCCGGTACCAGGCGGCCGCGAGGTCGTCGAGCAGCTCGTCCCCGCCGGGCTCCGCCCGCAGCGCGGCGACCTCCTCGGGCTCGTCGAGCACGGTGCGCAGCGTGTTCGTCAGCTCGCTCTCGGCGCGGGCGCGCTCCCGGGCGCGCTCCTCGCGCAGCGGGAGGCGCGGCGCGCCGCTCGTCGGCCGCAGCGGCCGGGGACCGGCCGGCGGCGGGGTACCGGCCTCGACCAGCAGCGCACGCAGCTCCTCCGGTAGCACGACCTCCGTCTCGGCGTCGGTCCCGCCGCAGGCCAGCGCCGCCAGCGCCGCCTCGCCGACGAGCACCGAGCTCACCGGGTCGAGCAGCCCGGACGTCGCCAGCTCGGCGGCGGCCGTGGCGCGCCGGACGAGCTGGGTGTCCAGCACCGCGCGCGAGGCGCCGACCTTGCGGTGGAGCCGGTCGAGCCGCGACGCGGCGACCCACACGACCCACACCAGCAGGGCGCCCACCCCGAGGACGATCACGCCCACGTCCGTCGTCACGCGTCACCCCGCAGCCGCACGCGCTCCTCGCCCCAGGTGCGGGTGAGCCGGCGCAGGCGCGCCCCCCGCAGTGAGGCCGGGTCCTCCCCCACGGGTGCGTCCCGGCCCTCGACGATCATCTCGTACACCGCCAGGACCCGGTCGGTCACCACGGACCAGTCGTAGCGCGGCACCGTCCGGTCCGCGGCCTCGCGGACGCGGTCCCGCAGCGCCGGGTCCCCGAGCACCCGCACGAGCGTCGCCCCGAGGTCGTCGGCGTCGCCCGTGCGGAACAGGACCCCGGCGGCACCGTCGTCGAGCACGCGCGAGAAGGCGCCGAGGTCGCTGGCGACGACCGTCGCCCCCGCGGCCATCGCCTCGACGAGGACGATGCCGAAGCTCTCCCCGCCCGTCTGCGGCGCGCAGTACACGTCGACGGAGGACAGGAGGGCCGCCTTCTCCTCGTCGCTGACGCCGCCGAGCAGCTCGACCGCAGCCGCCGCGTCGCCGAGCAGCTCCCGGACGTCGTCGGCGTCCGTCTCCCCCCGGCCGGCGACGAGGAACCGCGCGCCGGGGTGCGCCGCGAGCACGCGCGGCACCGCCGCGAGGAGCACGCCCAGGCCCTTGCGGGGCTCGTCGAGCCGGCCGAGGAACGCCACCGTGGGCCGCTCGGGCGTGCCGGTCCAGCGCGGGTCGGGCCGCGCGGCGGCGAAGGTGCCCGTCCAGACGCCGTTGGGGATGACGACCGCGTCGCCGCCCAGGTGCTCGACGAGGGTGCGCCGCGCGTCCTCGGACACGGCGACGCGGGCCGAGATCTTCTCCAGCGACTGGCGCACGAGCGGGTAGGCCATCTGCAGCGACCGGGACCGCTGCAGCGCGGTGTGGAACGTCGCCACGACGGGCCCGTCCGCGATCCACAGCGCCAGCAGCGACAGGCTCGGGGTCACGGGCTCGTGCAGGTGCAGCACGTCGAACTCCCCCGACCCCACCCATCGGCGGACGCGGGCCGCGGTCACGGGGCCGAACGTGAGGCGCGCGACCGACCCGTTGTACCGGACCGGGACCGCGCGCCCGGCCGCCACCATCCAGGGCGGGACGGGGGTGTCCTCGTCGGCGGGCGCCAGCACCGACACCTCGTGGCCGCGCGCGAGCAGGGCCTCCGCCAGGTCGCGGACGTGGAACTGGACCCCCCCGGGCACGTCGAAGGAGTACGGGCAGACGATCCCGACGCGCAACGGCCGCACCGGCGCCCGGTCCGCGACGCTCACGGCCCGACCGCCGTCGTCGGCGCCGGCGTCGGTACCGTCGTCGCGCGGACCGCCGCGTCGCGCGCGGGGTCGAGGTCCTCGACGAAGACCCGCTGCAGCATGTGCCAGTCCTCGGGGTGCTCCCGCACGCCCGCCTCGAGCACGTCGACCCAGGTCTGCGTGAGCACGGCGACGGCGGCCGCGCGGGGCATCCCGGTCGGCACCGGCAGCTCCGGGGAGAACCGGACGACGAGACCCCACGGCGACCGGGCGGCGCGGCGGCGCGCGCCGTGCAGCCGCTCGTAGTGCAGCACCACCGCGTGCAGGGGCGCGCCCGTGCCGAGCGCCAGCGCGGCCGGGCCGGCCGCGACCCGGGCGGGCCGGCCGGCGAGCCGCACCTCGACGCCCCGCGCGGTGAGGTCCCGGTCGGCGAGGAGCGGCACCACCCGGCCCGGTGACCGCACCGCCCGCACCAGCCCGCGGAAGACGTCCTCCCCGCCCGTCAGCGGCAGGATCTGCATGCCGAGGCCCTCGCGGAAGCGCAGGAACTCGGTGAAGACCTCCTCGGGCTCCAGCCGCTCCGCGACGGTCGTCACCGGCGCCAGGTGCGTCGTGGCCCACGCGCCCGCGAGGTCCCAGTTGCCCATGTGCCCCAGCGCCAGGACCGGGGACCGGCCGGCGTCGAGGTGGCGCTGGAGGTGCTCGCGCCCCTCCGCGCGGACGCGCGCGGCGAGGACGTCGGCCGGCCAGGCGGCGACCGCGAAGGCCTCCCCGTAGTAGCGCAGGTAGGACCGCATGCCGCGCCGGCTCAGCCGCCGGACCGCGGGCCCGTCCAGGTCGGGCCGCACCCGCGCGAGGTTGGCCTCCAGCCGCCGCACCCCGGCGCCGTGGCGCAGCCAGGTGACGTCGGCGACGAGCGCGCACACCCCGCGCAGCACCGGTCCCGGCACGCGGCCCGCCCACCGCCACGCGAGCGCGAACGCGCGACCGACGGGCAGCCGCGGCCGGCTCACCGCCGCCCCGCCGTCCCGACGGCCTGCCGGCGCACGGTCGCCATGCGCTGGCCGACGGTCACGGCCGAGGCCACCGCGAGCAGGGCGAGCACGACCGTCAGCACCGCGTGCGGCAGCCCGAGCCCGACCAGGGCCGTGGCCAGCAGCGTCACCAGGAGCCGGTCCGCCCGCTCGGCGATGCCGACGGCCGCCGTCATGCCCAGGCCCTCGGCGCGCGCCCGCGCGTAGGGCACGACCGAGCCGAGCACGAGGCACGCGAGGGCCGCCACGGCGGTGGCGTCGTCGTCGCGGCCCAGGGCCCACAGCAGCAGCCCGGCGAAGATGGCGCCGTCGCCGAACCGGTCGAGCGTCGAGTCGAGGAACGCCCCCCAGGGTCCGGAGCGGCCCTGCAGGCGCGCCATCACCCCGTCGAGGGAGTCGGTGAGGACGAAGACGCCGATGACGACGGCCCCGAGCAGGAGATGGCCGGTGGGGAACGCGACGAGCGCGGTGACGACGACGACCAGCGTGCCGGTCACGGTGACGGCGTCCGGCGACACGCCCGCGCGGAGCAGCGTGCGGGCCAGCGGCGTGAACAGCGCGGTCATGAGGCCGCGCAGACGGTCGAGCACGGCGGTCAGCCCCGGGGCCAGGCGGCGGCGAGCCGGTCGCGGGTGTCGGCGAGCAGCTCGGGCAGGGCGCGGCTGCGGCCGACGATGGGCAGGAAGTTCGCGTCCCCGGCCCAGCGCGGCACGACGTGCTGGTGCAGGTGTGCGGCGATGCCGGCGCCCGCGACGTCGCCCTGGTTCATGCCGAGGTTGAAGCCGGCCGGGTGCGACACCGCGCGCACGACTCGCATCGCCGTCTGGGTCAGCCGGGCCACCTCGTCGATCTCCTCCGGCGTCAGGTCGGTGTAGTCGGCGACATGCCGGTCGGGGCAGACGAGCAGGTGACCGCTGTTGTACGGGTAGAGGTTGAGGACGACGAACGCGACCTCGCCCCGCGCGACGACGAGCCCCTCCTCGTCGGGCAGGCTCTGCACCCGGCAGAACGGGCAGCCGGAGCCGGCGGCGTCGTCCTCGGGCTTGCCCTCCCCGCCGATGTAGGCCATCCGGTGCGGCACCCAGAGCCGGCCGAACCCGTCGGGCACGCCGGGCCGGTCCTCCGGCCGCTCGACGACGACGTCGCCGCCGTCCCCGTCCACCTGTCCGCCCGCCCGTCCGTCCGTCTCTCCGTCCGCCGCCCCCTGCGCGCCCGTCCCCGTCACGTCAGACCTGGACCCGGTCCCGCACGGCGGCCAGCACGCGCGCGACCGCCTCGTCGACGGGCACGCCGTTCTCCTGGCGCCCGTCCCGGAAGCGGAACGACACGGCGCCGGCCTCGACGTCCTCGCCGCCGGCGATGAGCACGAACGGCACCTTCTCCTTGGCGGCGTTGCGGATCTTCTTGCCGAACCGGTCGTCCGAGCGGTCGACCTCGGCGCGGATCCCCTCGGCGCGCAGGCGCTCGACGAGCTCCGCGAGGTAGCCCTCGAAGGGCTCCGCGACGGGGATGGCCAGCACCTGGACCGGCGCGAGCCAGGCGGGGAACGCGCCGGCGTAGTGCTCGGTCAGCACGGCGAAGAACCGCTCGATGGAGCCGAACAGCGCGCGGTGGATCATGACGGGCCGCTGCCGGGTGCCGTCGGGGGCGGTGTACTCGAGCTCGAACCGCTCGGGCAGGTTGAAGTCGAGCTGGATCGTCGACATCTGCCAGGTCCGGCCGATGGCGTCCTTGGCCTGCACGGAGATCTTCGGGCCGTAGAACGCGGCGCCGCCGGGGTCCGGCACGAGCTGCAGGCCCGACGCCTCCGCGACGGAGCGCAGCGTCTCCGTCGCCTCCTCCCACGCCTCGTCGGACCCCACCGACTTCTCGGGGTTGCGGGTGGACAGCTCGAGGTAGAAGTCCTCGAGGCCGTAGTCCTTGAGCAGGTCGAGGACGAAGGTCAGCAGGCTCGTGAGCTCACCGGCCATCTGCTCGCGGGTGCAGTAGATGTGCGCGTCGTCCTGGGTGAAGCCGCGCGCGCGGGTCATGCCGTGCACGACGCCCGACTTCTCGTACCGGTACACCGTCCCGAACTCGAACAGCCGCAGCGGCAGCTCGCGGTACGAGCGCCCCCGCGCGGCGAAGACGAGGTTGTGCATGGGGCAGTTCATGGGCTTGAGGTAGTAGTTCTGCCCCTGCTTGCGCACGGTGCCGTCGGCGTCGCGCTCCTCGTCGAGCTGCATGGGCGGGTACATGCCCTCGGCGTACCAGTCGAGGTGCCCCGACACCTGGAACAGGTGCTCCTTCGTGATGTGCGGGGTGTTGACGAAGGAGTAGCCCGCCTGGACGTGCCGGCGCCGGGAGTACTCCTCCATCTCCATGCGCACGATCCCGCCGCGCGGGTGGAAGACCGCGAGGCCGGAGCCGATCTCGTCGGGGAAGGAGAACAGGTCGAGCTCGGTGCCCAGCCGGCGGTGGTCGCGGCGCTCGGCCTCGGCCAGCCGGTCGAGGTGGGCCTTGAGCTCGTCCTTCGTCGGCCAGGCGGTGCCGTAGACGCGCTGGAGCTGCGGGTTCTTCTCGCTGCCCCGCCAGTACGCCGCGGCCGAGCGGGTGAGCTGGAAGCCGTTGCCCAGGACCCGGGTGCTGGGCACGTGCGGCCCGCGGCACAGGTCCTGCCAGACGACCTGCTCGCTCTCGCGGCCGGCCCCGCGGACGTTCTGGTAGACGGTCAGCCCGCCGAGGCCGACCTCCACCGACGCGCCGTCCTCGTCGCCCGCCGCGCCCTTGAGGCCGATGAGCTCGAGCTTGTAGGGCTCCTCCTTCTCCAGCGCGCGCGCCTCGTCCTCCGTGACGTCGACGCGGCGGAAGGTCTGGCCCTCCTTGACGATGCGCGCCATGACCTTCTCCAGGGCGCGCAGGTCCTCCGCCGTGAAGGGGGTCTCGACGTCGAAGTCGTAGTAGAAGCCGTCGGTGATGGGCGGGCCGATGCCGAGGCGCGCCGCCGGGTTCACCTCCTGCACGGCCTGGGCGAGCACGTGCGCGGCGGAGTGGCGTAGCACCTCGAGACCTTCGGGGGACCCGATGGTGACGGCCTCGACGACGGCACCCGCCGGCAGCTCGCGGTGCAGGTCGCGCAGCTCCCCGTCGACGCGGACGACGACGACGTCCTTGCGCGACCCGAACAGGTCGGTGCCCGTCGTCCCCGGCTCCACCGTGGTGGCCGTGCCGTCGACGGTGAGGGTGATGGGCTCGGGCACCGGTGCTGCCTCCTCTGCGCGGGTCCACCCGGGCGGCGGACCGGCCCCGATGCTACCGGCGGGGCCTCACCCGGTCGGCACACGCACACACCCGTGTGCGCCCGGCCGCGCACCCGGTCACGCGCCGGAGAACGACGGAGGGCCGGCACCGTGACGGTGCCGGCCCTGCGCCGGTGCGGTGGGCGATACTGGGTTCGAACCAGTGACCTCCTCGGTGTGAACGAGGCGCTCTACCACTGAGCCAATCGCCCGGACCCGGGACCCGGGACGCCCCCGCGGGGTGCGTCGGTCCGGAACTCTAGCCGACATCCGGGCGAACTCCTAAGCCGCCCGCCGACGCCCGGCCCACCCCCCGCCCGCACCGCCCGACGACACCCGGCGCACCGCCCGGGACACCTCAGTCCCGTCCCGGCCCACCCGATGGGTGCGACGGGCGGCCACACCGCCCGTCCGCCCCTCCGCGTCACGCGGGCGTCACCCCCCGGTGGCGCAGACCACCCCGACAGGTCCTCGACAGGTCCTACCGGGTGAACGGGGGCAGGTCACACGGACGCCGGGACCCCCCGGCTGCCATGATGGGCACTCCAGAGCCCGTGCGAGACAGGAGGACCGCGATGACGAACCCCGCGTTCGACGTCGTCGAGGTGGTCGCGATGCAGCTCATCGGGTCCGACGCGAGCGTGGTGCCGGTGGCGACGGAGCTGTCGTTCCGCGCCTCCGACCCGTACACCGTCCGCGCCGTCTTCACCGGCGCCGCCTCCATGTCGACGTGGCTCCTGGGCCGCGAGCTGCTCGCGCAGGGCGTCCACGCCTCCGCCGAGGCCCCCGCCGGCAACGGCGACGTCCAGGTCTGGCGCGACGAGGACCCGGAGTTCACGCTCGTCTCGCTCAGCGGCGTCGAGGGCAGCGCCCTCCTGGCCGCCCCCACGGAGCCCATCCTGCGGTTCCTCGACGCCACGGAGCGGCTCGTCCCGCTCGGCCGCGAGGGCGAGCGCATGGAGTCGGAGATCTCCGCCCTCATCGCGGCGCTGCTCACCGCCTGACGGACGCGCCCCGGCCGCTCCCGCCCGCCCGCCCGGGCGTCCCCGGGCGCGGCAGCACGACGCCGCCTACGGGTCCAGGTCCTCCGCCGACCGGCGCACGTACAGCGCGCGCACGGCCTCGAAGGCGTCCCCGGGCTCGACGGGCGTGCCGTCGAGCTCCACGACCGGCGTCAGGCCGCGGACCGACCCCGACAGCGCCAGCGCCGCCGTCCCCGTCAGCACCTCGTGGACCACCGCGTCGTACCGCAGCTCCCCCGGCGCCGCCGCCCGCACCGGCAGCCCCGCGTCCGCCGACCACTCGAGCACGAGGTCGCGCGTGACGCCCGCGAGGCACCCGCTGCTCAGCGGCGGCGTGAGGACCTCCCCGCCCCGCGCGACGAAGACGTTCGACGCCGCGCCCTCGCACAGGTCGCCCACCGTGTTGGCGACGAGCGCCTCGTCGGCGCCCTCGGCCCGCGCGTGCCGCAGGATCGCCACCTGCTCCGCGTAGGACGTGGTCTTCAGGCCGGCGATGGAGCTGCGCTCGTTGCGCACCCACGGGACGGTCACCGCGCGGGCGGTCGTGGCCCCGCCGTGCCCGGCAGGGGCGGCGGCGACGAGCAGCGTCGGCGCGATCTCGTCGTCGGGGGCACGCGCCGGCCCCAGCGGCGAGGGTCCGGCCGTCACGGTGATGCGCAGCCGCCCGGCGTCGGGCGCCGCCGCGAGGACGGCGGCCGCGCCGGCCCGCACCTCCGCCTCGTCGGGCACGGGCAGGCCGAGGCCCGCCGCCGAGAGCGCGAGCCGCCGCAGGTGCCGCGTGAGCGCGAAGACCTGCCCGTGGCGCACCGCGCACGTCTCGAACACGCCGTCGCCCACCGTCACTCCGTGGTCGACGGGCGTGAGCAGCGGCGCCGCCGGGTCGACGAGCCGGCCGGCGGACCACACGACGACGCTCACAGGGCCATCCTGGCACCGGAGGCCAGCGCGACCAGCCGGGCCGCCTTGAGCTCGGTCTCGGCCCACTCGGCGGCCGGGTCGCTCCCCCAGGTGATGCCCGCGCCCGTGCCGAAGCGGAGGGTGCCGCCGTCGTCGGGCGTCCACCAGAACGTCCGGATGCCCACGGCGAGCTCGGCGCGGACCGCGCCGTCCTCCCCCACCCGCACCCAGCCCACCGCGCCGCAGTACGGGCCGCGCGGCACGGGTTCGAGCTCGGCGATGACGTCCAGCGCGCTGCGCTTGGGTGCGCCGGAGACCGAGCCCGGGGGGTAGGCCGCCGCCAGCAGCGGTCCCCAGAGGCGGCCGGCGGCCGTGAGCGCCGGGTCGAGCCGGCCCGTCACCGTCGACACGAGGTGCACCAGGCCCGGGTGCTGCTCGACGCGCAGGAGGCCGTCGACCGCGACCGTCCCTGGTCGGCAGACCCGCTGCAGGTCGTTGCGGACGAGGTCGGTGATCATGACGTTCTCGGCGCGGTCCTTGTCGCTCAGGCCGGCGGCGGTCGCGGCCGTGCCCTTGATGGGCGCGGAGGTGACGCCGTCGCCCTCGACGCGCAGGAACAGCTCCGGCGACGCGGTCACGACCCAGGCGCCGGGGTCGTCCGGGCCGCACGCCGCCCGCGGGACGTGCACCCACCCGGCGTAGGGGGCGGGGTTGCCGGCGGCCAGCACGCCCGCGAGGGCGGCGGCGTCCGGTGCGGTGCCCTCGTATGGCGCCGGCAGGGGCGCCCGCAGGACCCGGCAGAGGTTGGCCTGGTAGACCCGGCCCGTGCGGACGTGGTGGCGCACCCGCTCGACGGCGTGGCGGTACGCGGTCTCGTCGAGCGAGGAGGTCCACGCGTCCGGCCCGGGACCGCGCCAGGGCAGGCGCACGCCCGGCGCGGCCGCCGACGGGCCGGAGGCCGGCGACCGCTCGACGACCTCGTCGAACCGCCACGCGTGCACCGCGCCCTCGAACGTCCCGACGAGAGCCCAGACCCCCGGGGTCACCAGGTCCTCGGGACGCGCCGTCACGTCGACGTGCTCCACGACACGCCGGGCGACGAGGCCGCCGAAGGACGCCTCCCCCTCCCCCGGCCGGCCGGCCCGCGCGCCCGCGACGGGGCCGGCACCAGGGACGACGCGGGCGTGGGCCATGCGCCGACCGTACCGAGCAGGTGGCCCGGCGGCGCCGGCGGCCGCCCCGGAGCGGGTTTGGACTCCACCCCGCGATGCGGTTAGAGTCATCCCCGCACACGGCAAGCCGGTGAAGACCGGCGGACGTGCTGTGCGGACGTGGCTCAGTGGTAGAGCATCACCTTGCCAAGGTGAGGGTCGCGGGTTCGAATCCCGTCGTCCGCTCGGAGGCTCTCCCCATCGACCCCTGCGGGTCGCTGTGGACTGCGGTCTCAGGGTGGAGTGGCCGAGAGGCGAGGCACCGGCCTGCAAAGCCGTTTACACGGGTTCGAATCCCGTCTCCACCTCGCAGCACGACGAGGACCACCCCCGGGCGATTGGCGCAGCGGTAGCGCGCTTCCCTGACACGGAAGAGGTCACTGGTTCGATCCCAGTATCGCCCACCACCCGCACGACGACGCAGGCCCGACCGGATCGCTCCGGTCGGGCCTGCGTCGTCGTGCCGGTCGCTGCGGGAACGGGACGTGACGTCCCTCCCCGTCTCAGCCGACGGCGACGAAGCCGTCGGCACCGGACGAGATGCTCCAGACCCGGACGTCCTTGCCGGTGCCGGCGTGGTCCTTCTGGTAGAGCCGGACCACGCCGCCGTCGTGGGCGACCCCGGTGCCGTGCACCTCGTGGCTCCCCGTCGCACCCCTCACCTCGATGCTCACGGGGCCGACGAAGTCGGTCAGCGCGGTGGGCGCCCGTCCTCCGACGACGGTGATGCCGTACGGCACCCCCGACACGATCGTGGCTGCTTCCGTGCTCGTCATGGTGAGGCCTCTCGTCGGTCTGCAGGAGGCGGCCGCTGTCGCGGTGCGGTCCCCAGCGTGCCGGGTGACGGGGGACGTGTCGAGGGCACGGGCTGCCGACGTGGGAGGGCGGCTCAGGCGGGGGCCGAGCGGAGCAGGCGTCGGACCGCGATCATCGCGCCGCCGAGGACGGCCGGGATGCCGCCGCCCGGGTGCACCGAGGCGCCGACGCGCCAGAGCCAGGGGCGCAGGGGGTCGCGGTAGGCGGGGCGGTGGAACGGTCCGCTCTGCCACGGCGGGCGCGCGGCGCCGTACAGCGCGCCGTGGGGCTCGCCGGCGGCGCCGTAGTGCTGCGGGTCGAGGACGACGGCGTCCTCGAGGTGGTCGGTGAGGGGGGTCGACAGCCCCAGGGCGGCGGACACCCGGTCCACCTCGCGGCGCACGAAGGGGTGCTCGATCGTGTACCGGCCCCCGTCGGCCGGCGCGGTCAGCAGGACGCCGAGGGTGCTGCGCCGGTTCGGGTACACCTGGCCGGCGCGGTAGTGGTTGACGAACACCATGGTGTCGGCCGGCTCGTCGCCCGCCTCGAGGCTGCGGTACAGCGCCTCCGGCCGCGTGGGCAGGACGACGCTGTGCGCGGGCAGCCCGGCCGGCAGCTCCTCGCGGAGCGCGCCGTAGACGGCGACCGCGGAGCACGAGAGCGGGCGACGGCGTCGCCGCGGGCGCCGGAGGACGGCGAGCGGCGGCCCCCCGGCCGTGAGCGTCGCCAGCCGGTCGGCGTCGAGGCCGCTGACGACGAGGTCGGCCCGGTGCCGCGCCGTCACCGTGGTGACCAGCCCGCGCTCGACGCGGGTGACGGGCTCGCCCAGGCGGACCTCCACGCCGGCGGCCTCGGCCAGGCGCGCGAGCGCCAGCACCACCTCGTGCACCCCGCCGCGGGGCACCCAGACCCCCGTCGCGGCCATGATCGCGGGCATGCTCGCGTAGAGGGCGGGCGTGCGGGCCGGGGAGACGCCGGCGTTGAGCGTGTGGATGGCGAGGACGTCGCGGAGCCCGGCGGGCAGCCACGGCAGGCCGTCGAGGTAGGCGGCCGTCGTCAGGCGCCGGCCGTACACGTCGAGCAGGCGCCGCAGGGCCGGCAGCGACGCCCGGTCGAGCGGGTCGGCGAGCAGGAGCGCCGACACGTCATCGGCCAGCGGGGAGTGCAGGTCGCTGAACCGGCGCCACGCGGGGTACCAGGGGTGGTCGGGTGCGACGGGCAGGTCCGTCACGTCGCCCCGGTGGTGGTACCGGCCGACCTCCGGCATGCGGACGAGGTCCAGCCCGCCGACGCGCTCGGCGGACCCGTGGCCGTCGTCGAGCCGGCGCAGCAGCTCGTCCCACACCGCGGGGAACGTCACCAGCGACGGGCCGGTGTCGACGCGGGCGCCGCCCAGCTGGAGGCGGCGGCTCTTGCCGCCCAGCGCGTCGGAGGCCTCGAGCAGCGTGACCCGGTGGCCGGCCCGGCCCAGCAGGGCGGCGGCGGCGAGCCCGCCCAGCCCGCCGCCGAGGACGACGACGCGGCTCACGGCCAGCGCCCGAGGAAGATCGCGACGGTGAGCAGCACGCCGGCGAACGCCCCCGCGACGTAGGGGAACGCCACCGACGCCGGGTACAGGCGGTGCCCCGTCGCGGGCGTGGGGTCCCGCAGCAGCCGCACGACGAGGGTGCCGGCGATGAGGAGGTTCACCACCGCCACGGGCACGCTGACGAGGGCGAACAGGACCGACGACAGCGTCCACCACGCGCCGCTCCACAGCGCGGTGCCGCGGGGGCCGAGGCGCACCGCGGTCGTCGTGATGCCGGCCTCACGGTCCTCGACGATGTCCTGCACGGCGTCGAACGGGTGCTTCGCCACGCTCCAGGCCATGAGGCCGAGCGCCGCGGGCCAGACGGGCGTCTCGTCGAGCGCCGCCGGGACGAGGACCAGCGGCAGGGCGTACGCCGCGTTGCTGAGGGAGTCGAGGAACGGCCGGGCCTTGAAGCGCAGCGGCTCGGCGGAGTAGTAGACGAAGACGCCGGCGTAGAGCAGGGCGACCGCGGTGGCCTGCCAGGGCAGCGCGAGCACGAACCAGGCGAGGAACGGCAGGTTCGTCGCGGCCACGCCCCAGGCGATGAGCCGCACCTCCGAGGGCTCGATCCGCGCGCCCTCCAGCGACCCCTTGCGCGGGTTGGCCGCGTCCGTCTCCTGGTCGTACACGTCGTTGACGCCGTAGATGAGCAGGTTGAACGGCAGGGCGAGCCACAGCAGCACCGGCACGGCCCGCAGGTCCAGGAACGTGCCTGTCAGCCACATCCCGACGACGCCGCTGCCGATCGTGTTGATCCAGAGGACCGGCCGCGAGATGTGCACCAGCCGGGCCACGACCGCCCCGGGCCCGCGGGCGGTGGCGCCCGCGGTGCGCCCGGCCCGCTCAGCGATCGCCGTGCCCGCCGCACGAGGGAACGGGGCACGTACGACGCGGTCGCATGCCGTGGCTCCTCGAGATCGTCGTCGTCACGGGGTCCGCCGGACCCCCGCCGCAGGTGAGCGACCCGTCGGGGCCCCGCGGGCACGGCGAACATAGCCGCGGCGCGGAGCGCGCCGCCAGCGCACGGGGACCCGGTCCCCTCAGCGCACACTGGGCGCGTGCGCATGATGCTGCTGACAGCCGGGACGCGCGGCGACGTGGAGCCGTTCGTCGCCCTCGCTCGGTACGTGGCCTCACGCGCGCACGAGGTGCGGCTCGCGGTGCCCACCGGTGCCGACGTGCCGGACGGGCTGGACGTCGTGCGCTTCGACCTCGACGCGCGGCGGGTGCTGCCCGCGCCCGGTGCCACGCCGTGGGCGCTCGCCCGGCACCTGCGCGACGAGGTGCGGCCGGCGATGGCGGGGATGCTGTCCGCCGCCGTACGCGAGACGGTGGCGTTCGCGCCCGACGTCGTCGTGCATCACGCCCTCGTGCTCACCGCGCCCCTGGCGGCCGACGCGCTGGGCGTCCCGCGCGTGCTGGTGGAGCTCGCGCCGGTCGCGACGCCGTCGGCCGAGCTGCCCGCCGCCGGGGGCCCGACCGCGACCCGCGAGCTCGGACGCTGGAACCGGGCGACCTACGCGGTGCCGCGTGCTGCGGCCCGGGTCTTCGACGCCGAGGTGGCGCGAGCGGCGGCGCAGCTCCCGACGGGTAGCCGACCGGCCCGGCGCACGCCGTCCCGGGCGACGCTCATGGCCGTCAGCCCGCAGCTCGTGCCGCGGCCGCGGGACTGGCCGGCGCGCGTCCACCTCACGGGGCACTGGCACGACGACACGCCCGCCGACGTCGACCCGGCGGTGGCGGCCTTCGTCGCGGGCGGGCGGCACCTCGTCGCGTCGTTCGGCTCCATGGCGGCGGGCGCCGCCGGGCGGAGGGGCGAGCAGCGCGCCCGCGACCGTGCCCGCGACCGTGCCCGCGACCGTGCCGAGCACCGGGCGCGCGGCGTCATCACCGCCGCCCGCGCCCACGGGCTGCGCACGCTGCTGCTCACCGGGTGGGGCGGCCTCGCGCTGCCCGACGACCTCCGCGGGCCCGACGTGCTGGCGGTGCCGGCCGCGCCCTTCGGGAGCGTGCTGCCGGGGGCCGCGCTCGTCGTCCACCACGGCGGGGCGGGCACCACGCACGCCGTCGCCCGGGCCGGCGTGCCCTCGGTGGTCGTGCCCGTCACGGCGGACCAGCCCTTCTGGGCGGCGCGGCTGCACCGGCGCGGTATCGCCGCGGCGCCCGTGCCGCTGCGTCGGCTGTCGGCGGCGACGCTCCTGCCCGCGGTCGCCGATGCGCTCGGCCGACGCGAGGCGGCCGCGGAGGTCGGACGGCTCGTCCGGCAGGAGGACGGGCTGGCCGCCGCGCTGGACGTGCTGACCGCGCTCTGACGGCGGCGGCACCGGCTCAGGCGCCGGCTCAGGCGACGTCCGGTGCCGGCGGCTCCGGCGCCCCGGCCGCCTCGTCGCGCTCGGCCCACGCGAGCAGGGGCGCGAGGTCGAAGACGGCGTCGTCCCTGCCGGCGTGCAGGTCGCCGAGGGCGGCGTAGCGCGCAGGGACGGTCGCGATGGTGCAGTCCCGGGGGTCGACGTCGTCGACCTCGTCCCACCGCAGGGGCGTGGACACCGTCGCGGTGGGCGTGCCGCGCACGGAGTACGCGGAGGCGATCGTGTGGTCGCGCGCGTTCTGGTTGTAGTCGACGAACACGAGCGCCGGGTCGCGGTCCTTGCGCCACCACGTCGTCGTCACGTCGTCGGGCGCCCGCCGCTCGACCTCGCGCGCGAAGGCGAGGGCCGCCCGGCGCACGTCGGCGAACCCGTGATCGGGGCGGACGCGCACGTAGACGTGCAGCCCGTTGCCGCCCGACGTCTTGGGCCAACCGACCGCCCCGAGGTCGTCGAGCACCTCGTGGACGACCCCCGCCACCCGCTGCACGCGGTCGAAGGGGCAGTCCGGCATGGGGTCGAGGTCGATCCGCCACTCGTCCGGGCTCTCGGTGTCCGCGCGGCGGCTGTTCCAGGGGTGGAACTCCACCGTCGACATCTGCACGGCCCACAGCACGTGCGCGAGCTCGGTGACGCACAGCTCGTCGGCGGTGCGGCGGTACCGCGGGAAGAAGACCTCGACCGTCTCCATCCACGGCGGCGCGCCGGCGGGGAGGCGCTTCTGGTGGACCTTCTCCCCCGCCAACCCGTCCGGGAAGCCGTGCAGCATGCAGGGGCGCTCCCGCAGCGCGGCGACGATGCCGTCGCCCACCGCGAGGTAGTACCGCGCGAGGTCGAGCTTCGTCGCGCCCGTCGCGGGGAACATCACGCGGTCCGGGCTGGACAGACGGACCGTGCGCCCGCCGACCTCGAGCTCGACCGCCGGCGTCCGGGTGCTGGCCATGCCCCATCCAAGCGCAGCCGTCCCCGCCCGCGCACCGGGGACACGCGCCCGGCGACACGCGTCCGAGGACACGCGTGCGAGGACCGGGCAGGATCGGGTCGTGCCCGACGAGCCCACCCGCGTGCTCCCCGTCTTCCCGCTCGGCTCCGTCCTGCTGCCGGGGATGCCGCTGCCGCTGCGGGTCTTCGAGCCGCGCTACGTCGCCCTCCTGTCGGACGTGCTCGGTGCCGACGAGCGCGAGTTCGGCGTCGTGCTCATCGAGCGCGGCTCGGAGGTCGGCGGCGGGGACGTCCGGTTCGGCACCGGCACGGTGGCGAGGATCGTGCAGGTGGAGGTCGGCGAGGGCCTCGTCGTCCTCGTCGCCCGCGGCACCGAGCGGTTCGAGGTGGTGCGCTGGCTCGACGACGACCCCTACCCGCGCGCGGAGGTCCGCATGCTGCCGGCGCTCGTGCCCGAGGACCCCGCCGCGCTGGCGGAGGCCGAGCGGGTGGTGCGCGAGACGCTCGTGCGGGCCGCGGAGTTCGTGGAGCTGCCGTGGCCCGCGGACGTGGCGCTCGCCGACGACCCCGCCGCCCGGATGTGGCAGCTCGCGGGCATCGCGCCGCTCGGCGCGCTCGACACCCTCGCGCTCCTGCGCTCGACGACGGCGGCGGCGCTGCTGGCGCGGCTGGTGGAGGAGACGCGGGCGGTGCTGCCGACGCTCGAGGCCGGGTGGCTCGACGACGGCGAGGGCGACGAGGACGACCCGCGCTGACGACCAGCGCTGACGGCCCGAGGGCCTGGCACGACGACCGGGCACCACGGCCGGGACGGACGCCGCCGCCCCGGGCGCCCGCACTACCCTCGGCGCCACAGGACGGGAGCGGGCGGGTGCACGTCCGCCCCCGTGAGGGACGGACGACGCACGACGGGAGGCGGGGCGCGGTGGCGGTGGTGACGAGCGCGGACGTCGCGCGCGCGAGCGGGGTCTCCCGCACGACCGTCAGCTACGTCCTCAACGGCACGCCCGGCACGACCATCTCCGCCGCGACCCGCGCCCGCGTCCTCGAGGCGGCCGAGCGCCTCGGCTACGCCCCCTCGGCGGCCGCCCGGACCCTGCGCCGCGGCCGCAGCGACCTCGTCGTCGTCGTGCTGCCGCACTGGCCGATCGGGCCGGTCGTCGACGCGCTCCTCGACCGCCTCACCACCGACCTCGCCGAGCGCGGGCTGTCCGTGCTCGTGCACCACGGGCGGGGGCGTCGGCCGCTCGCGGACCTGTGGCGGCACGTGTCGCCGCGGGCGGTCGTGGGGCTGGCGCCTTTTGACCCGGCCGAGCTCGACGCCATGCGTCGGGCGGGCATCACCCCGGTCGGCGCGCTCGTCGGGCGGGACGGCCGCGACCCCGCCCCGGACCCCGCCGCCTACGCCGGCGCGCAGGAGGGCATCGGGCGGCTGCAGGCCGAGCACCTGCTGGGACGCGGGCGCAGCCGGCTGGCGTACGCGGCACCCGCCGACGAGCGCCTGGCCGGGTTCGCCGCGCAGCGCCTGGCGGGCGTGCGCGCGGCGTGCGCGGCGGCCGGCGCGGCCCACCCGCTCGTCGCGGAGGTCCCGCCCGACCCCGACGCCGCCGCGGAGGTGTGCCGGGTCTGGGCGGCGGCGGGGGTCGACGGCGTGCTCGCCTACAACGACGAGGTCGCCCTCGCGGTCCTGGCCGGGCTGCGCGCCGTCGGCGCCCGGGTGCCGGAGGACGTGGCCGTCGTGGGCGTCGACGACGAGCCCGCCGCGCGCCTGGCCGTGCCGCCGCTGAGCACGGTCCAGCAGGAGATCGAGGTGGAGGCGGACCACCTGGCCGCCGTCACGCTCGCGACGCTCGACGGGCGCGCCGTGCCGCCGCACCCGCCCACGTCGGTGCGCCTCGTCGTGCGGGGGTCGAGCTAGCCGGGTCGGGCCGGGCGGGCCGGGCCGGGCAGGGCGAGCCGGGCGGGCGAGGCGGACGTGGTCGGCGCGCCGGCGGCAGGGGCCGCCGGCGCGCCGCGCCTCACGGGGCCGGGTACCGCACCACGTAGCTCGGGACCCCGGTGGTGCCGGCGTCGGAGCGCGCGCCCACGCCGTTGACGACGTGCTCGACCGTGCCGGCGCCGAGGTGGACCGTCATGACGTGCTCGAGCACGACCCCCGGCGCGTCCGGCACGGAGAACCCGTCCTCCGTGACGATCGACGGGTCGTTCTGGTTGAACACGTACACCCCGCCGCCCCACAGCCGGTGCTGCGTGACGTCCGGCGCGACGGTGTACCCGGGCCAGCCGAGCGTGCCGTCGGGCTGCTGCCAGTCCGCCTGCGTCGGCGGGTCGTAGGGCAGCTCGTTCTGGAAGAGCACCACCTGCCCGCGCTCTCCCTCCCACACGAGGTTGCGCTGCTGGAAGTGCTCGACGAACAGCCCCGTCGCCGTGACGTCGTCGCCCGTGACCACGACGCCGGTGCGGCCGGTGTTGGTGCGCCAGCGGTCGGTGTCGCCGTTCACGCCGGCGGTGAAGCCCTCGACCCCGTGGTCGGCACGCCACACCCACGTGTGGTCGACGAGGACGTGGTCCGCGTCGATGCGCAGCGCCGTGTCCGTGCGCCCGACGTGCGGGCCGCCGACGCGGAAGTAGACGTCGGACAGCGTGATCGGGTCGGCGGCGCGGTCCGCGTCGGAGAACCGGCCGTGGCCGACCCCGGGGTGCGTCGCGCCGACCTGCAGCAGGACGGGCGACTCGACCGTGCCCGCGTCGACGGTCACGCCGGCGACCACGATGCCCGGCACGTCGGACACCGTCAGCGGCACCGACCCGCCGACGGCGGTGAGCGTGGCGTGCCCCATCCCCAGCACCACCGTGCCGGGACGGGTCACGCGGATCGACCGGTCGACGTCGTAGACGCCCGGCGTCAGCAGCAGGTGCTTGCCGGAGGCGAGCGCCGCGTTGATGCGCTGGACCGTGTCGCCGGGCCGCGCGACGAAGAAGTCCGTCAGCGGCACCGTCCGGCCCGGCGTGGTGCCGTCGGCCCACGTGACGCCACGGCTGGCGGTCTGCGCCGCCGGGACGCGCACGGCGTAGCGGCCGGGGCCGTCGACGAACAGGTACGGCTTCTCCCGGCTCACGGGCGTCGTGTCGAGGGTGGTGTAGGGCGGCGTCGGGAAGTCCTCGTCGGAGGGCGCGCCCTCGACGCCCGAGAACACCTGGTTCCACACGCCGTTCGACCAGGACCCCACGACGCTGTCGCGCGTGAGCCACTGCTGCTGCGACCCGTTGACCACGGCCCCGAAGCGGGAGTCGGCGATGAAGCCGCCCGACGCGTACTGCGGGCCGGCGGTGCAGTAGTCCATGAGCGAGAACGGCACGGAGCCCTGCACGTCCAGCCGCCGGACCGACACCGCCTGCGAGACGGCCCAGAAGTTCGCGCTCTGCCGGCACCCGTCCTGGCCGCCGCCGTCGATCCGCAGCGTGAGGTTCGACAGCGTGCGCCAGAACGTGTTGAGGGCGATGCAGTTCGTCGTCCCGCCGTCGCCGAGGCAGCGGTTGTAGCTCTCGATCTTGCCGTGGACGACGACGTCGCCCGGCGAGGCGCCGAGGCCGGCGACCTCCGTGTAGTAGCCGACGCGCAGCTGCAGCGGGTCGGCGGCCGAGCCGTAGGTGCCGGGGCGCAGCAGCACGCTCCAGCGGGCCGTGCCCATCTCGGCGTCGACCTGCTGGGCGGCGATCGTGTTGACCGTGTCCTCGATCTGCTGCACGGGCATCGAGGGGTCGAGGACCACCACGCGCGCGCCGAGGTCGACGGGTGCGGGACGGGCGGGGGCCGCCGCGACCGGCGTGGTCAGCGCGGGCAGCCCGAGCACGGCGACGGCGCCGGCGGCGACCAGGACGCGCGGCAGGCGTCGGCGGGGCGGTGGGGTGGTGAGCGGCATGCGGGGCGACCCTCTCCATCGAGGACGGCTCGGCCGGGTACCGGCCGGTGGTGACTCGTGTCACCACCGGACACTACGGGCTCGTCAGGCCTGTGTCACGACCAGCGGTCAGCCCCGGTGCGTCGAGGGGTCCTCCCCGCGGCGCAGGGGCGGCAGGTGCTCGACGAGGTGCCCGAGCCGCGCCAGACCGGCTCCCGCCGTGCCGAGCACGGGCGCCCAGGCCCGCGGTCCGCGCTGGACCAGCAGGTCGACCACGTCGCGCGCCCGGTCGACGAGGGCCAGGGGCAGGGCGGCCAGGACGTTGCCGGGCGGGCGCCGCGCCACCAGGGGGTGCGCCCGGGTCGGCGCGACGCGGCGGACGACCTCCCACAGCAGGCCCAGCCGGCGCAGCTCGCGCCGGTCGGTGACGGACTGCAGCCGCGGGAACAGGACGTCCTCCTCGTCGCGCACGTCCTCGCGCAGCACCGCGGCGAGCCGGCCCAGGACGGCGGGGCGCTCCGGGTGCCCCGGCGGGAGGGACTCCAGGCGGGTCACCAGCTCGTTGACCTCCTGGTGCTCCCGCTCCACGTCGAGGGTGATCGCGTCCCCGTCGGGCAGCGCCCGCCGCACGACGGGCCACAGCACCGACTCCTCGGCGAAGGCGTGCGGGAAGACGAGGCGGTACAGCCGCCGCAGCACGTCCTCCTGCGCCCGGCCGTCGGTCGCGTCGAGCTCCGCGAGCAGCGCGTCGAGGTGCTCGTGGTCCGCACGCTGCCGCGCGAGCACGCTGAGCCGACCGCCGAGCGCGGCGAGGGACTGCTCGCCGATCGACGTGCCCGCCGGGGGCGGGACGTCGGGGACGGGCACGTGCGGGTGGACGTGCGTGCTGCTGGGCATGCTGCTGGTCGTGCTGCTCTGCGTGCCGACGTGCGGGTCGGGTCCGGCCATGGTGGGTCTCCTCCCGGGGTCCGCCCACCTCTGGACCGTGCCGAGCGCGGCGCCGGTCCACCGGCGCCAGGGCACGTCGCGACGGTACGCCGACGTGCCGGGCCGCGCCCGACGCGCCCGGTCGGCACGCCCTCCGGCACACCCTCCGGCACACTGGGCCGGTGGACAACCACCCGCTCGTCGCCCTGCTGCTCGCCGACCCGGACACGGACACGGAGACCTGGTCCGCGCTGGGCGAGCACCTCCCGGGGGCGGTCGCCACCGCCGTGTGGCAGGTGCACGCCGCCGCGGACCCGGCCCGCGTGCGCGAGGTCGTCGACGCCGTCGACATCACGGCGGTGCCCTACGACCGCGCCCTGCCCGTCCACGCCGCGCTGGTCCGCTCGCGGCGCTCGTCCCTCGCGGCCGCCCTGCTCGAGCGGGCGGACCCCGGCGCGCTGACCTACCTGCTCAAGCACGCCGACCCCGTGCCCGCACCGCTGGTGCGGTGGGTCATGAACACGGAGCACCGCGACGCGCTCCTCGTCGGCGCGACCGCCGTCTCGCTGCTCGACGCGCCGACGCTGCGCCCCCAGCACGCCCAGATGACGCGCGACCTGGCCGGTGAGGCGCGCGACCCCGGCACCGCCCGGCGGCTGCGCGAGCGCATCCAGGTCGCGCTCACGGTCGACGCCGCGCGCACCAGCACCGCCGACTACACCCTGCAGCAGCTCACCGCTGCGCTGGAGCTCGCCGACGTCGCAGACGTGCCCGGCATCGTGCGCGGCGCGCGGGAGCAGGTGGCGGGCGGGACCCCCGTCCTCGCCGCCGTCGTCGACGCGCTGGACGGCCGGCTGGACCCCGACGTGCTGCACGGCGTCCTCACGCCGGTCGAGCTCGGCACGCCCGTGCACGACGTCCCGGCGGCGGTGGCCGCGCGCGCCTGCCACGACCACCCCTCCACGCGCCCGGGCTGGTGGGACCTGGCGCTGCGCGCCCTCGCCGACGGCACGCCGGGGCCGGCGCACCTCGTCGTGCTCGGTGCCCGGCCCCCCGCAGCGGCGCTGCCGGACCTCGTCCGCGCCGCCGTCGCCGGGCTGGCCGGCGGTCGCACCGGGGACCAGGGCAAGGACCTCGTCCTCGTCCTGGCCGCGCACCTGCGCGGGCGCGAGGAGCCCGAGGCCGAGACCGCCCGTGCGGTGCTGCGCGAGGCGGCCACCGCCCCCGGCGCCCCCGCGACGGCCCGCGTCGCGGCGCTCCTGCTCGACGAGCCCGCCGCCCTGGCGATGCGTCCCCTCACCGAGCTGGCCGAGGCGGCCGGCGCCGACACCGGGACGGGCACGGGCCTGTGGCTGCTGGCGGACGTCCTGCTCGGGGACCCCGACGTGCGCGCCGCGCTGGCGGAGCTGCGCTCGAGCCCCGGGACGCTGGCCACCGCGCTGCGCGCCGGGGCCAGCACCTCCCCGCTCAGCGTCCCCCAGCTGCGTGACGTCGTGGGCCCGACCGACTGAGCCGACCGGGTCGCCCGGACGCCGACCGCTCGGCGGGCCCTGACCGCCGCCGATGGGCCGGGCGTGACGACGGACGTGACGACGGGCGCGACGGGCGTCGCCGCGCCCCTCACCGGGGCCCGGGCACGCGTCGCGCCCGTGCTCACCCTCGGCGCGCTCACGGGCGGCACCGCCGCCGATGCCGCGCTCGTCCTCACCGGGGAGGTCGCGTGGGCCGCACCGGGGCTCGTCGTCCCGGTGGTGGCGCTGCTCCTGGCGCACGTGCGGCAGCAGCGCGCGCAGGACGGGACCGCGGGGCGCGCCCGGCGCTAGGGTGCCCGGCATGGCGACACGGGGCTTCACCGGGCGGCGGCGCGAGACGGACCCGCGGCTGCCCCCGGGCCAGTACGACACCGGGCGGGACTGGCCGGTGCTCACCGCCGAGGTCACCCCGAACCTCCGGCCCGAGACGTGGACGATGTCGGTCGACGGCCTCGTCGAGCGGCCGAGCACCTGGACCTGGGACGAGATGCACGCCCTCCCCCAGTCCCGCTACGAGGGCGACATCCACTGCGTGACGACGTGGTCGATGCTGGGCACCTCGTTCGAGGGCGTCTCGGTGGACCTGCTCCTCGAGGCCGCGGGCGTCCGGCCGGAGGCGGCCTTCGTCCTGGCCACCTCGACGACGGGGTACACGACGAACCTGCCTCTGGCCGACGTCACCGGCGGCAAGGCCTGGGTCGCGTGGAGCCACGAGGGCCGGCCCCTCACGCCGGACCACGGCGGCCCGGTGCGGCTGCTCGTGCCCCACCTGTACTTCTGGAAGAGCGCGAAGTGGGTGACCCGCCTGACGCTCCTCGACCACGACGTGCAGGGCTTCTGGGAGCGCAACGGCTACCACGACCGGGGCGACCCCTGGACCGAGCAGCGGTACCAGGGTGACTGACGCGCTGTTCGCGCCCGCCGCGGGCCCGTCCACGGGTCCCGTCGGCGGGTGGCGGCACGCGCGCGTGCTGAGCGCCGACCACCCGCACCCCGCGGCGGTGCGCCTGCGCCTGGACGTGCCGGACCGCGTGGACCACGTGCCCGGCCAGCACTACGTCGTGCGCCTCACCGCCGACGACGGCTACCGCGCCCAGCGGTCCTACTCCGTGGCCTCCGCGCCGTCCGACCCGGCGGTGGAGCTGTGGGTGGACCGGCTCCCCGACGGGGAGGTGTCCGGGTTCCTGGCCGACGAGGTGCGGGCGGGCGACACCCTCGAGGTGCGCGGGCCCGTCGGCGGCTGGTTCGTCTGGGACGGGTCGGGCCCGGCCCTGGCTGTCGGGGGCGGCAGCGGCGTCGTCCCGCTCGTCGCGATGCTGCGGCACGCGCAGGACCTCGGGGTGCGCGAGCGACTCCGGCTGGCGGTCGCCGCGCGCACCCGGACGCTCCTGCCCTACGCCGACGAGCTGCTCGCCGCCGGGGCGCTCGTCGCCCTGTCGCGGGAGGACGCCGCAGGCCGGGCCGCCGGGCGGCTCGGCGCCGACGACCTGCGGACCCTCGTCGGGCCGGGGCCGGCCTTCGTGTGCGGGTCGGCGGGGTTCGCGGGCGCCGCGAGCCGGCTGCTGGTGGAGCTCGGCGTCGACGAGGGCGCCGTGCGCGTGGAGCGGTTCGGTCCGACGGGCTGACCGGCGGGTACGGTCGGGACGTGCCGCCCGACCGCCGCGAGGCCCGCCGCGCCGCCGTGGTCGCGCTGACGCTGGTGGCCGCCGGGGTCCTCGTCGTGGTCGGGGCCGCGGCCGGCGCGGACTGGACCACCGGCCCGGCGCGCCTCGACGCGTTCGCGCCGATCGCTCCCCCACCCGCACCGCTGCCCACCCCGGTCGCCGTCCCCGGCGCCGAGAGCGGCGCACCCACCGCCGGCGACGCCCCGTCGGGTGCCCTGCGTGTCGCGGCCGTCCTCGCGCTCGCGGTGCTCGCGGTCCTCGTGGCCCGCTGGGTGGTGCGCGTCGTCCGCCGGCAGGCCCGCGAGCGCGGGCAGACCGGTACGGCCGCCGACGGCGACCTCGCGCCGGGGGACGCCGGGGCCGGCGGCGACACGCTCGTGCCCGACCTGCCGGCCCTGCACCGAGCCGCGACCGCGGCGCTGGCTCGCCTGGACGCGCCCGGCGCGGGTGGCGACGACGTCGTCGCCGCCTGGTTGGCGGTCGAGAGGGCCGCCGCCGAGAGCGGCGTCCCGCGTGCGGTGACCTGGACGTCGAGCGAGCTCACGGCCGCCGTGCTCGCCGCCACCGACGCCGAGCCCGACGCCGTCCGCACGCTGCTCCGGCTCTACCAGCGGGCCCGCTACGGCGTCGGTCCGGCGGCGCGCCTCGACGCCGACGAGGTCGCCCTCGCCCGTGCGTGCCTGGTGACTCTCGCCCGCGACTGGCGCGTGCGGGCGTGAGGCGTCCGTGGCGCCGGGACCGCGCGGCGGGCGGCGTGCTGCTCGCCGCCGTGGTGGCCGGCCTGACGTGGGCCGCCGGCCTCAGGACGGCGACCGTCGGCCTGCTCGCCCTGGCGGTCCTCGTCGCGACGGCCCTCGTCGTGCGGGCCGACCCGCCCCCGGACCCCGTCCTGCCCCGGCCCGAGCCGCCGCCGGTCCCCGGCGCGCGCACGGACGTCGGCGACCTCGTGTGGGTCCTCACCACGCGCGGGGGCGACGTCGGCCTCGGGTTCCACCGCCGGCTGCAGGCCGCCGCACACGTGCGGCTGCGGGCCGTCGGCGTGGACCCGGACGACGCGGCTTCGGTCGTCGCCGCCCTCGGGCCGGCCGTCGCCGCGACCCTGGGCACGGCTGCGCCTCCCCGCACAGGCGCCGCCGTCGCCGCGCTGGACGCGCTCGAGCGGCTGCGCCCGGCGGGCGCCCCTCCCGGTGGGCCGACGACCGCCAAGTCCACCGCCTCGTCCACCGCACCGCCCGTCGCCCGAGGAGGCACCGCGTGACCGAGCCGTCCACCCCCAGCCCGCCGGCCGAGCCGCTGCCCGTGGCCGAGGTCGCCCGCCTCGGGGCGCGGGTGCTCGACGCCGTGCGCACGGTCGCGGTGGGCATGGACGACGCGCTCGGGCTGGCGCTCGCCGCCGTGCTGGCCGGCGGGCACGTGCTCTTCGAGGACGTCCCCGGACTCGGCAAGACGCTGGCGGCCCGGTCGCTCGCCGGCGCCCTGGGCCTGCGCTTCACCCGCCTGCAGTGCACGCCGGACCTCCTCCCGGCCGACATCACCGGCTCCTCGGTCTACGACCCGGCGCAGACGCGGTTCGAGTTCCGGCCCGGGCCGGTCTTCACCGGTCTGCTGCTCGCCGACGAGATCAACCGCACCGCGCCCCGCACGCAGTCGGCGCTCCTCGAGGCGATGGCGGAGCGGCAGGTGTCCGTCGAGGGCACGTCGTACCCGCTGCCGGCGCCCTTCCACGTCGTCGCGACCGCCAACCCCGTCGAGTACGAGGGCACCTACCCGCTGCCGGAGGCGCAGCTCGACCGTTTCCTCGTCCGGCTCGCGGTGGGGTACCCGGAGCGCGACGGCGAGGTCGAGGTGCTCCGCCGCCGGACCGCCCGGCGGCAGGAGCGCGCGGACGTCGCGGCGGTGACGACGCCGGCGCAGGTCCTGGCGATGCAGGCGGGGGTGGAGGCGGTCGACGTCGACGACGACGTGCTGGGCTACTGCGTCGACCTCGCGGCGGCGACCCGGCGGCACGAGGCCGTGGAGGTGGGTGCCTCCCCGCGCGGGTGCCAGGCGCTGCTCCTCGTCGCCCGGGCGCGGGCCGTCCTCGACGGGCGCGCGGTGACGCTGCCGGAGGACGTCAAGGCCGTGGCCGTGCCCGTGCTGGCGCACCGCCTCACGCTCGCTCCCGGGGCCTGGGCCTCGGGCCTGGCACCCGAGGTCGTGGTGCGCGCGGCCCTGGCCGCCACCCCCACGCCGCCGTCCGCACGCGCCGCCTCGTGAGCGCCGCCACGTGAGCACGGCGACCGGGGCGCGCGGGGGGTCGCCCGGGGCCTGGGGCTCGACCACCTGGGCCCGCACCTCGAGCGCGCTCGGCGTCGGCGCCGCGCTCGTCGCCGTGCTCGCCGGCCGCCCGGACCTCGCCGTGCTCGCCGTGCTCGCCGTCCCGCCGCTCGCGCACGGCGCGTGGGGGCTGCTCGTCCGACGACCGTCGCTCCCGCCCGGTGCGCAGGTCACCGCGGGGCACGAGGGGACGGCGGGCGCGGAGGTGCCCGCCCGCCTCGCGCTCGCCGTCCCGGCGGGCACCGACGCGGTGCACGTCCGGCTGCGGGGGCCGGGCGAACGGCACCTGCTCCTCGACGCGGCGCGGACGGAGGTGCCCGTCCGGGCCCGTACCGCCCGGACGGGCCTGCACCCCCTGCTCGCCGCCGACGCCCTCGCCCTCGGGACGGAGGGTGCGGTGGCCTCCGGGCCCGTGGCGGGCCAGCCGCTGCCGGTCCTCGTCCTGCCCGCCGTCGCGCTGCTGCCCGCCGCCCCCCTCCCGTGGCGCCTGCGCGGCGCGACGGGCCCGCACGACGACCGTCGCCCCGGTCACGGCACCGACCCCCTCGACGTCGCGCGCTGGCAGCCCGGCGAGCGGCTGCGGCGCGTGGACTGGCGCACGACCGTCCGCCGCAGCGCGGCCACGGGCGGCGTCGTGCACGAGCTGCACGTGCGGCGCAGCCTGGCCACGGCCGAGGCCTCGGTCGTCCTCGTCCTGGACTCGCGCGACGAGGTGGGCCCCGACCCGGCGACGTGGTCCGGCGTCCTCCCGGTGCCCGACGACGTGCGCACCTCCCTGGACGTCGCCCGCGCAGCCGGGGCGGCCCTCGCCCGCCGGTACCTCGAGCAGGGCGACCGCGTCGCGCTCGAGGACCTGGGCCGGCACGGCCGGCCCGTGCCCGCCGGGGGCGGGCGCCGGCACCTGCAGCGGCTCGTCCGCCGGCTCGCCGCGGCGGCCCCCCAGGACCGTCCGGCCCCGCGGCGCCGCGCACCGCACGTGCCCGCCGGCGCGCTCGTCGTCGTCCTGTCCACGTTCCTCGACGACGAGGCCGCCCGGCTCGCGCACGGCTGGCGGCGCGCGGGGCACCGCGTCGTGGCCGTCGACGTGCTGCCCGTCCCGCGCGCCCGGAGCACCGCGGTGCGCACCGCGCTGCGCCTCGTGCTGCTCGAGCGCGAGGACCGCCTGGCCGCCCTCGTCCGCACGGGCGTCGAGCTCGTGGCCTGGTCCGTCGACGGTCCTGCTGCCGACGCGGCGGGTGCGCGCGCGGCGCGGCTGGCGGCGCTCACGCGGCTGCGGCCCCGCCCCGGCGCGACGGGGCGGCCGGGCGCGGGCGTGAGCCCCGCGACCGCGCCGGGCGGCTCGGGGATGAAGTGGTGAGCGGGGACGGCGCGGCGGGCCGCCACGCCACCGTGGGACGGGACGCACGCGCGGGCCGGGACGACGCCGTCCGGGTCGAGGTGCCGGGGCTCGTGCCGGCCTGGCTCCTGCGTGCCGCCGGCGGCCTCGCCCTCGCGCTGGCGGTCGCGCTCGTGCCCGCGGGCGGCGGGCGCCTCCTCGCGGTCGGGCTGCTGCTCGGCGCCGCGGTGGCGGTGCGGCCCTCGGCGCTGCTCGTCGGCGTGGCGCTCGGCGGCGTCCTGGTCGGCGTGCTGCTCGCCGGACCCGTGCAGGGGCCGCGCCTGCACGCGCTGGTCCTGCTCGTGCCGGTCGCGCTCGTCGCGCTGCGCACGGCCGCCGCGGTCCCGGCGCGCGCGGTGGTGGACCGGCTCCTCCTGGCGCGCCTCGTGCGCCGGCTGCTCGTCGTGCAGGTCGGGGCGCAGGCCCTCGCGGTGCTCGCGGCGCTGCTCGGCGACCGCCCGCCGAGCACGGCGGCCGCGCTCGGCGCGGTCCTCGCCCTCGGGGGACTGGCGCTCGTGACGGCCCGGCGCTGACCCCCCGCGCCGGGCGACGACCGCCCGTCAGTGCGCCCGCGGCGGGAGGTGGTGCAGCGCGACGTCGGCCAGGCGCCCGCCCGTCACCGACGCCGTGACGTAGGTGCAGGTGGGCTGCCGGCGGCGGTCGGTCGGCGAGCCGGGGTTGAGCAGGCGCAGGCCCGTCGCGGCCGTCGAGTCCCACGGGATGTGGGAGTGGCCGAAGACGAGCACGTCCGCGCCCTCGTACGCCGCCGCGCAGCGCGCCTCGCGGCCCGCGGCGGGACCCGTCTCGTGCACGACGGCCAGCGCCAGCCCGTCCAGGTCGACCCGGGCCACCTCCGGCAGCCGCGCGCGCAGCGCCGGGCCGTCGTTGTTGCCCCACACCCCGACGAGGCGCGCGCCGCCGGCGGCCGTCCGCTCCTCGAGCGCGTCGAGCAGCGCGACGTCCACCCAGTCGCCCGCGTGCACGACCACGTCGGCGGCGTCGACCGCAGCCCAGACCTGCGCCGGCAGGTCACGGGCGCGGCGCGGGACGTGGGTGTCGGCGAGGAGCAGCAGCCGCAGGGGACCGGCGCTCACGCGACCCCCGCGGGCAGGACCGGGTAGCGCCGACGGGCCGGGACGCCCCGCAGCGCGTCGGCCGCGGCGAGGACGTCCTCGACCCCGACGGCCAGCAGCGCGGGATCCGGGTCGTCGGCGAACGTCTCCCCCCGGCGCACCCGGGCGTCCGTCAGCACGACGTGCGGCCCGTCCGCGGGCGGCCCCCACTCCTCCGGCGGGGCGGGACCGAACAGCACGACCGACGGCACGCCGTACGCCGACGCCAGGTGGGCCACGCCGGTGTCGGCGGTCACGACGAGGGCGGCGTCGTGCACGAGGGCGGCGAGCGCGCCGAGCCCGAGAGCCCCCGCGAGGACGTGCCGCTCGTCGAGCCCCGCGGCCGAGGCCACCGCACCGGCCCGGGGCGCCTCGGCGGCGCTGCCGGTGAGCACGACCTCGTCGCCCCGCGCGCGCAGCGCCCGCACGACCGCCGCGAAGCGTTCGACCGGCCACTGCCGCGCACCGTGGAACGCCCCCACGTGGACGACCGTCGCCCCGGGCCGCGGCGACGGGACCGTCGGGGGCAGCAGCCCCAGGTCGGCGGCGTCGGCGTCGATGCCGTGCCCCCGCAGCAGCCGCGCCCAGCGCTCCCGCTCGTGGATGCCGTGCCGCCACGGTGGTCCGTCCTCCGTGCCCGGACCCCGGTGGCCGAGCGTGCGGCGCGCGCCCAGGGCCGCCACGACGCCGCGGCTGTCGGGGCCGTCGCCGTGCAGGTTCACGGCGACGTCCGCGCGCCCCGGCGGCAGGTCGAGCGGCCCGTCCAGCCCGCGCGCCGGCAGCAGCGCGTCAACGCCGCCGACGAGGTCGACGAGCTCCTCCAACCACCCCGGCACCGCCAGGACGAGGCGGTGCCCCGGGAAGGCCCGTCGCAGGGCGTGCACGGCGGGCACCGCGACGAGCAGGTCGCCCATCTTCAGCGTCCGGACGGCCACGACCTCCGGGGTGCCGTCCGCGGGACCGAGCCGCCTCACGCGCCGGGTCCCGGGACGGTCGGGCAGGCGGCGGCGAGGAGGAGGGCTGCGAGCACGCGGCGATGCTAGGGCGGTCACCCGCCCCGCGCCGGGCGTCGCCCCCGCTGGCGCCGGGCGGTGGGACCCGTACCGTCGGAGGATGACACCTGCCGCCCGCCTGACCGTCCGGGGCATCGAGGCCTACCGCCGGCACCTGTCCCCGCGCAAGCACGGGGCCTGCGCCCACCGGCTCGCGCACGGCGGGGACTCCTGCTCGGGCGCCGTCGAGGGCTACGTGCGCCGTCGCGGCGTCGTCCGGTCGGTCGTCCCGACGGTCGTGCGGTTCGCGGCGTGCGCCCAGGCCTTCCGGCTGCTGCAGGCGGGTGACGTGCGCGGCGTGTGCTGCTGCGGCGGCATCCCCATCCCGTTCCGCTTCTGACGGCGGCGCCGGCAGCCCGTGTTGGTGCCGGTGCCGGCGCCGGTGGGGCGGTCAGTCCCAGAAGGGCGGGAGCTCCTCGTCGGCGTCACCGCGGGTGCGGGTCTGCTCCAGCGCGCGAGCGAGTGTCCGGCCGAGGGCGGGGGTGGCTGTGGTGCTCATGCCCTCACCGTCGGCCACCGGAGGCCCTCTCTTGAGGGACGGAGGTCCCCCGATCGGCCCAGGATCTGCCCCCGGACGGCCCCTGTTCGGATCAGCCCTCCGTGCGACGCCCCATCCCGACGAGCGCCGCCGTGGCCGCCACTCCGGCGACGAGCGGGACCAGCGCGCGGCGCGCCCGTCGCCGCCGGCCGGTCCGGCGCCGGTCGGCCGCCGCTGCCGCCGCCGCCGTGCTCGCCTCGACCTGCCCGACGAGACCCGTCGCCGCCGCGTCGAAGCGGTCGAGCACGACCGCCGCCAGACGGGGGTCCGGTGCCAGCGGGTCGCTGACGACGTCGGCTCCGGCCGCCAGCAGGCGGTCGTGGAAGAAGCCGGGCGCCAGCAGGTAGGACGCGATGACGACCCGCCCGCCGGGCGCCAGGTCGGCCCGCGCCGCCGCGACGGCGTCCGGGACGCGCGGCTCGGCCCCGGCGCCGTAGCCGACGGCGACCTCCCGCCCCAGCCGCCGGGCCAGCGCGGCCCGCACCTCCTGCACCGCCGCTGCCGCGGCCGGCACGCTCGAGCCGGCCGCCGCGAGCACGACCGCGTCGTCGGGCCCGAGCCCGGCGCCGGTCAGCCGGTCGACGAGCACGTCGACGAGGCGCTCGTCGGGCCCCAGCGGGGCCGCCGCCGCGGCGCCGGGCCGGTCGACGGCCCCCGCGATGTCGACGCCCGTGTGGAACCCGACGGACAGCAGCAGCGGGACCACCACAGCGCGGTCGGCGTCCGCCAGGGCACCCGTCACCACGTCGGCGACCTCGGGCGTCTGCACGTCGACGAACGCCTCCCGCACGTCGAGGTACGGCCGCGCCACGCGGACCGCGTCGAGGACGGAGGCGATGGCGCGCCGCCCCTCCGCGTCGTCGGTGCCGTGCGAGCACCCGACGAGCACGGGCGGGGCGGGGGTGGTGCGGGACGTCACGGGGTCTCCTCGAGCTCGAGCCGGTAGCCGCGCTTGACCACCGTGCGGATCAGGGTGCGGCTCCCGGTCGCCTCGCGCAGCCGGGCGACGGCCACGTCGAGGGCGTGGCCGTCCGTCGAGGCGCCGGGCAGCACCGCCAGCAGCTCCTCCCGGGCGACGACGCGTCCGCGGGCGCGGGCCAGCAGCCGCAGCACCTCCAGGCCCGAGGGGGTCAGGGGCAGCACGTGCCCGTCGAGGACGGCGGCGTTGCGGTGCACGTGCAGCGGTCCGGCGACGGTCCGCAGCGCCTCCAGCCCGCCGTAGTGGGTGACGACGGCGCGCACGAGCGAGCCGAGCCGGCCGCGGTCCGGCACGAGGGGCTGCGCCCCGTGCTCGAGCAGCGGCCTGGCCGTCACGGGCCCGACCGCCGCCAGCACGAGGCCCCCCTCGGCCGAGCGCCGCAGGATCCCGTCCGTGACGCCCGCGGCGTCGGCGGCCGCGAGCCAGGCCGCGGTGGCCGGGGCGGAGGTGAAGACGACCGCGTCGATCTCCCCCGCCGCGGTGGCGCGGACCGAGGTGGCGACCACCGCGGGGTCCGGCGGCGGACCCCAGCGGTACACGACGAGCGACCGCACCCGGGCGCCGGCCGCGCTGAAGGCGGCGTCGAGCCCGTCGTCGCCGGCGCCGTGGTGCTGGACGGCGATGTCGCGGCCGGCCACGCCCTCGTCGAGCAGGACCTCCGCGATCTCGGCGCTCGTCTCGGACTCGGCCACCCAGTCGGCGGTGAGCCCGGCGGCCTGGATGGCGCCCCGCGCCTTCGGGCCGCGCGCGATGATCCGCGCCCCGCGCAGGGTGGCGACGAGCCCCTCGGCCAGGCCGACGGCGTCCGCGGCCTCGACCCACCCGCGGAACCCGATGCCCGTGGTGACGACCACGGTGTCCGGCGGGTCGGCGACGAGGTCCCGCGTCGCGGCGACGAGGGCCGCGTCGTCGATGTGGGGAACCATCCCGAGCGCCGGCGCGTGCCGGATCGTCGCGCCACGCCGGGCGAGCGCCGCCGCGAGCTCCCCCGCCCGGCGGTCGGCCGTGACGAGCACGACGCAGCCCGCCAGGGTCTGGTCGATGGCCGCACGGTCGGCCGCCGTCGTCGCGGGGTCGTCGGCGACGCGGTCCGGGCCGCCCTGGGCCGGGGCGACCGAATCCGTGCTCGCGGTCCCGGTGGTCACGGCGCTCACGAGGCGATCGTGACGCCGGCTGCGGCGACGGTCCCGTCGAGGAGCCCGTCCGCGGCGACCCGCCCGAGGACGAGGACGGCCGGCGCGTGCACGCGCCCGTCCTGCGCCGCCGCCACGACCGCGTCGAGCCGCGAGCGCGTCACCCGCTGCCCCGGCAGGGTGGCGTTCTCGACGACGGCGACGGGCAGGTCCGGCGCCACGCCCACGGCCAGGGCCCCCGCCACGAGCTCGGGCAGCACCGCGACGCCCATGAGCACGACGACGGTGCACGTCTCCTCGCGCAGCCCGGTCAGCGCGGCCTCCGACCACCCGTCGTGGCCGTTCATCACCAGGAACGCGCCGACCGTGCCCCGGTGGGTCAGCGGGATGCCCGCCGCGGTCGGCGCGGCCAGCGCGCTGCTGACACCGGCGACGACCTCGACCGGGACGCCCGCCTCGCGGCAGGCCACGACTTCCTCGCCACCGCGGCCGAACACGAACGGGTCGCCGCCCTTGAGCCGCACGACGACGTGGCCCGCGAGCGCGCGGTCGACGAGCAGCCGGCCGATCTCCGCCTGCGGCACCGGGTGGTGCCCCGGCCGCTTGCCGACGTCGACGACCTCCACGCCCGGCGGCAGCTCGTCGAGCACGGCGACCGGGCCCAGCCGGTCGGTGACGACGACGTCCGCCTCCGCCAGCGCGCGACGGCCGGCCCGGGTCAGCAGGCCGGGATCCCCCGGCCCGCCGCCGACGAGGACGACGCGGCCCTGCCCGGGGCGCGGGCCGCGGCGGCGGCGCAGGTCCACCGCGCCCGTGTCGAGGTGCCCGAGCAGCGCGTCGCGGACGGCCACGGAGCGCCGCGGGTCGGCGCCGCCCGTGGAGACGACGCCGACGAGCAGGCCGTCGCGGCGTGCCGTGGCGGGCGTGCGGGCCGTGCCGGCGGCCGGCCGGTCGCCGCCCCCGGCGTCGACGCAGAACGTGCGGCGCTCGGCGGCCCAGGCGACGACCGCCTCGTCGACCGCGGGCACGCCCGTCGCGGTGTGCACCAGCCACGCGTCGTCGAGGTGCTCCGGCCGCACCCGTTCGGCGCGCCAGGTCACGCGGCCGGCACGCACGACCTGCGCCAGCGCCTCGCACAGCTCCGGGGCGACGACGAGGACCTCGGCGCCGTCGGCGAGCAGCGCCTCGGCCCGGCGCGCGGCGACGGGGCCGCCGCCCACCACGAGCACGCGACGGCCGGCGAGCTCCAGCCCGAGCAACGTCGTCATGCGACCTCCCCCTCCTCGGCCCGGTCCGACGGGACCACTATCGCGGCCCGGGACGGCGCCAGGGTAGGGAGTCCGTGTTTCGGGCGGACGACGCCGCAGGTGACGGGCGAGTCACGTGGTCCGCACAGGACGGGGGGCGGCCCTGTGAGGCCTCCCCCCGGCGGACGTCCGCGCGACGTCACCGCCGTGCGAGCGCGAGCGCGAGCGCACCCGCCCCGGCGACAGCGGCACCGGCTCCTGCGAGCACGCCCCGGTGCTGCGTGGCCCACAGCTGGGGGCTGCTGGTGGCGGCACGGTCGTCGAACTCCCCGTGCGCGCCGAGGTCACCGCCCACGGGCTCGTACAGGTTCGGGCCGAGGTCCGTGGGCGGGAGGTCGACCTGCTGGCCCGAGATGCCGGTCCGCGCGAGGTACCGGTCGAGCAGCGGCGCGGCCACGCGGTTGCCGAGGATCGTGCCGACCGTGCTCACCCCGACCCAGGTGGAGCGGCGCGGGTGCCGGGCGACGTGCGCCACGGCGGCCGCCCCGACCTCGGGCTGGTAGATCGGCGGCACGGGCTGGGCGTGCTGCGGCAGCAGGTTCTTCAGCCACGAGAACTGCGGGGTGTTGAGCGCCGGCATGTGCACCATGCACACGCGCACCCGGCTGCCCTGGCCCAGCAGCTCCGCGACGACGGACTCCGTCATGCCGACCATCGCGTGCTTGGCGCCGCAGTAGGCCGACTGGGCGGGGATGCCCCGGTACGCCAAGGAGCTGCCGACCTGCACGACGACGCCCTCGTCGCGCGGCACCATCCGCCGCAGCGCGGCCCGCGTGCCGTTGACGAAGCCGAGGTAGGTCACCGCGGTGGCGCGCTCGTAGTCCTCGGGCTCCACCTCGAGGAACGTGCCGAAGACGCCCGTCATCGCGTTGTTGACCCACAGCCCGATGGGCCCGAGCACGGTCTCGACCTCGTCGGCGGCGCGGTCCACGGCGGCGTGGTCCGCCACGTCGGTGGGCACGGCCAGCGCGCGCCGGCCACGGGCCGCCACGTCCTCCACCGCACCCGCCAGGCCTGCCCGGCCGCGGGCGAGGACCGCCACGTCCCACCCCTCGTCGGCCAGGCGGCGCACGATGGCACGGCCGAGACCGGCGGAGCCGCCCGTGACCACCGCGACGCCGCGGGGACCGGGGGCGGCCGCGAGCCGGACGAGGGGGCGCTCGTCGTCGCGCGCGTCCTCGGCGCCGGCGGGCGTGCCCTCCCCCGTGCCCTCCGCCGTGCCCTCCGCCGGGCGGTCGTCAGCCGGGCCGTCGGCGTGGTGCTGCCCGTCGTCGCGCGGGTCGAGGGGGTTCATGGGCGGCATGGGTCCTCCGGGGTGGGGCGCGCGCCCGCACCGGGCGGCGTGACACCACTCTCGTCCGCGCCCACGGGACGCGCACCCGGGCCGGGACACCCCCGCGTAACATCCGGTCGTTAGCGTGCCCCTCCGGCGTCGGCCGGGCCCGGCGACGCCCCTGACCCGACCGCGTCGGGCCCCGGTCCGCCGCGGGTCCGGCCCCACCGCCCGGTGCCCCGCCGGACCCTGGAGGAACCTGTGCGCTCCGCTCCCCTCGTCCTCGCCTCCGCCCTCGCGGCCTCGCTGCTCCTGGCCGGGTGCAGCGGTGAGGAGGCCGCCGAGCCGGCCGCGTCCGGGAGCGCCGGCTCCGGCACGGGCGCCGGCGCGGGCTCGTCGACGGGCCTCGACGTCTCGGGCGTGGAGGCCGACGAGGAGCTGGCGGCCCTGCTGCCCGCGGACGTCGCCGAGGCCGGCACGCTCGTCGTCGGCACGGACGCCTCCTACGCGCCGGCCGAGTACATCGACGAGGACGGCACGACGGTCGTCGGCTACGACGTGGACCTCATCACCGCCGTCGCCGCCCGGCTCGGCCTCGAGGCGGACGTCCAGCCCGCCGACTTCACCGGCATCATCCCGGCGATCGGCTCGCGCTACGACGTGGGCATGTCGTCGTTCACCATCACCGCCGAGCGCCTCGAGCAGGTCAACATGATCAGCTACTTCGAGGCGGGCGAGGCGTACGCCGTGCCGGCGGGCAACCCCGACGGGGTGGACCCGGATAACCTGTGCGGGCTCGTCGTCGGCGTGCAGACGGGCACCGTCGAGGACGAGGAGATGGAGGCGACCCTCATCCCCGAGTGCGAGGCGGCCGGGAACCCCGTCGAGCCGCTGCGGTTCGAGGCGCAGAGCGACGTGACGACGGCCCTGGTCGGCGGCCGTGCGGACGTCATGTGGGCCGACTCCCCGATCATCGCCTACGCCGTGGAGCAGACCGGCGGCCAGCTCGAGCAGCTCGGCGACGTGTTCGCCTCCGCCCCGCAGGGCGTCGTCGTCGCCAAGGACGACGCGGAGCTGACCGAGGCCGTGCAGGCGGCGCTGCAGTCGCTCATCGACGACGGCACCTACGGCGAGATCCTCGCCGCGTGGGGCAACGACGCGGGCGCGGTCGAGACGGCCGAGCTGAACCCCGCGGTCGACTGACGATGGCGGTCGACGGCGCGCGGGCACCCGCCGGCGCCCCCGGGGCGCCCGGCAGGGCGTCGGCCGGGGCGTCGGCCGGGGCGTCGGCCGAGCCGGAGCGCATCCGCGCGGTACCGGTCCGGCGCCCGGGCCGGTGGGTGTCCGCGGCCGTCGTGGCGGTGCTCGCCGCCATGGTGGTCCACGGCCTGGTGACCAACCCGGCCTTCGCCTGGCCGACGGTCGCCGAGTACCTGTTCCACCCCAACGTCCTGCGCGGCGTCGGGTGGACCCTGTGGCTGACGGTCGGGTCGATGGCGATCGCCGTGGTGCTGGCGGTGCTGCTCGCCATCATGCGCCGCTCGGAGAACCCCGTGATGCGCGGGGTGTCCTGGACGTACATCTGGGTCTTCCGCGGCACCCCCATCTACACCCAGCTCGTGTTCTGGGGGCTGCTGTCGGTGCTGTACCGGCAGATCTCGCTCGGGGTGCCGTTCGGCCCGTCCTTCGTCTCCTTCGACACGCAGGACCTGGTGACGGCCTCCCGGGCGGCGCTGCTCGGCCTGGCCCTCAACGAGGCCGCGTACCTCGCGGAGATCGTGCGCGCGGGCCTCCAGAGCGTCGACCCGGGCCAGTCGGAGGCCGCGCGCGCCCTGGGCATGAAGGAGGGCCGGATCCTGCGCCGGATCGTCCTGCCGCAGGCCATGCGCGTCATCGTGCCGCCCACGGGCAACGAGACGATCTCCATGCTGAAGACGACCTCGCTGGTCCTGGCCGTGCCGTTCACCCTCGACCTGAACTTCGCGACCAACGCCATCGCCAACCGCACGTTCCAGCCCGTGCCGCTGCTGCTGGTGGCCGCGATCTGGTACCTCGCGATCACGAGCGTGCTCATGGTCGGGCAGTCCCGGATCGAGCGGTACTACGGCCGCGGGTTCGACAGCCACCGCCCGGCACGGGGGCGGCAGGGCGCCATCAACGCCGCGGGCACCACGCCGGAGCCCGGGCCGAACGACGACATGGGCCGCCCGGCCGGAGGTGGCGTGTGAGCACGGGGACCGGCGTGGGCACGGCCACGGGTACGGGCACCGGCACGGACGTGCCCATGGTGCGCATGACCGGCGTGCACAAGTGGTACGGGCACGCCCACGTGCTGCGCGGCATCGACCTCGAGGTGCCGCGCGGCACGGTCACGGTCGTGCTCGGCCCGTCGGGCTCGGGCAAGTCCACCGCGCTGCGCTGCATCAACCAGCTCGAGGAGATCCAGGCCGGCGCCATCCGCGTCGACGGCGAGCTCATGGGCTACCGCGAGGGCGTGCGGCGCGGGACGCCGACCCTGTTCCGGCTGCACCCGAAGGTCGTCGCCCGGCAGCGCTCGCGCATCGGCATGGTCTTCCAGCGCTTCAACCTGTTCCCGCACATGACCGCGGCGGGCAACGTCGTCGAGGCGCAGGTGCAGGTGCTCGGCAGGCCGAAGGCGCAGGCGCGCGAGCGGGCGCTGGAGCTGCTGGGCCGCGTCGGCCTGTCCGACCGCACCGACCACTACCCCGCCCAGCTCTCCGGGGGCCAGCAGCAGCGCGTCGCGATCGCGCGCGCCCTGGCGATGGACCCCGAGCTCATGCTGTTCGACGAGCCGACGTCCGCCCTGGACCCCGAGCTCGTCGGCGAGGTGCTGGGCGTCATGCGCGACCTCGCGGCCAGCGGCATGACGATGGTCGTCGTCACCCACGAGACGGGGTTCGCCCGGGAGGTCGCCGACCAGGCGGTCTTCATGGCCGACGGCGTCGTCGTCGAGCACGGGTCGCCGGAACGGGTGCTCGTCGACCCGACCGAGCAGCGCACGCGCGACTTCCTGGCCCGCGTGCTCTGACGCACGTCACACCCCGCCGCCCGGCCGCCCCAGCCCGCGACGACGAGACTGGTCGCATGCAGCGCGACGTGACCGCCCACCTGACCCTCGACGTGCAGCGGCCCGCCACGCTCGTCCTCGAGCTGGCCGTCGCGCGCGGTGCCGGGCTGACGGTCGACGAGACGTGGGACCTGACCGTGGACGGGCACCCCGTCGAGCCGCAGGAGCTCGTCGTCGAGCACGGCACGCGGTGGCACGTCCTGGACGCGCCCGTCGGGCAGCTGCGCCTCGACTACACCGCCCGCGTGACGGGGCGCGCCGAGCCGGCCCCGGTCGAGCGGGCGGACCTCCTGCGCTACCTGCGCCCCAGCCGCTACTGCGAGTCGGACACGCTGGGCCCGACCGCCCGCGCGCACTTCGGCGGGCTGTCGGGCGCCGACCTCCTGGCGGCGGTGAGCTCCTGGGTCGGGACGCAGCTCGCGTACGTCCCCGGCGCGAGCCTGCCGACGGACGGCGCGGTGCGCACGCTGCTGGCCCGCCAGGGCGTGTGCCGCGACTACGCGCACCTCGTCGTCGCGCTGCTGCGCGCCCTCGACGTGCCGGCGCGGCTGGTCGCCGTCTACGCGCCGGGGCTCGACCCCATGGACTTCCACGCCGTCGCCGAGGCCTTCGTGGACGGCGCCTGGCACGTCGTCGACGCCACCACGCTGGCGCCGCGGAGCACCCTCGTGCGGATCGCGACCGGCCGCGACGCCTCCGACACGGCCTTCCTCTCCGTCCACCACGGGGTGGCCCTCCTCGGGGAGCTCGCGGTCACCACCGTCGTCGACGTCCTGCCCGACGACGACGTCACGCAGCTCGTCGCGCTCGGCTGACCCGGTCGGCCGGGGCGCGGGCACCGCGCACCGCTCGCGCCCAGGGCGTCCCCGGCGGCAGACTGCCCCGCGTGCGGACCATGGGCGTCGAGGAGGAGTACCTGCTGGTGACGCCGGGCGGGCGACCGACGGCGGTCGCCGGCGCGGTCCTGGCCCTCGAGCACGCCCGGGAGGCCGAGCAGGGGCGTGCCGAGCACTCCCCCGGCCCGGGCGGGGACCTGGAGAAGGAGTTCACCCAGGAGCAGATCGAGACCTCCACGCCGCCGTGCGCCGAGGTCGGTGAGCTGCTGGAGCAGCTCCGGGCGGGGCGGCTGCGGGCGGAGACGGCCGCGCAGCGCGCGGGCGCCCACGTCGTCGCCCTCGGCACGGCGCCGCAGGAGGTGCACGCCACCGTCGTGCCCGAGCCGCGCTCGCTGGAGATCGAGGCGCGCTTCGGGCAGACCGCCGCGGACCAGCTCACGTGCGGCTGCCACGTGCACGTGCGGGTGGCCGACGACGAGGAGGGCGTGCGCGTCCTGGACCACCTGCGACCCTGGAACGCGGTGCTGCTGGCGTTGTCCGCGAACAGCCCGTGGTTCGGCGGCCGCGACACCGGGTACGCCTCGTTCCGCTCGCAGGTGTGGGGCCGCTGGCCGACCGCCGGCCCGACGGGCGCCTTCGGCGACGCCGCCGGCTACCGCGAGGTGACCGAGGCGCTGCTCGCCACCCGGACGATCCTCGACCCCGGGATGCTCTACTTCGACGCGCGGCTCTCGGCGCGCTACCCCACCGTCGAGGTGCGCGTCGCCGACGTCTGCCTCGACGCGCGGGACGCCGCGCTGCTCGGGGCGCTGGTCCGCGGCCTCGCGGACACCGCCGTGGCCGACGACGGGCGGGCCGCCGCGCCGCCCGTGCGGACCGAGGTCCTGCGGGCCGCCGCCTGGCAGTCCGCCCACGCCGGCCTGACCGGCGACCTCGTCTGCCCCGTGCGCGGGGTCCCCCGACCCGCGGCCGAGGTCCTCGAGCGTCTGCTGGACCACGTGCGGCCTGCGCTGCGCGCGACGGGTGACCTCGCGGTCGTCGAGGACGGGCTGGCCGACCTGCTGGCGCGCGGCACGGGCAGCGCCGAGCAGCACCGGTGGCGCGCCGAGGGCGCGGGCGACGACGAGGTCGTCCGCCGCGCCTGCGCCCGCACGCTCGACTGACGGGCGGAGCCGTCGCCCGGGCGCGGCTCCGTTCTCATCCGCCTGACCTCGGTAAGCGCTTGCACGGACGTCGTCCGCCGGTGAGTCGTGCATCACCGCCGGTGGTGCCCTGCTCCCCGCGCCGGTTGGGTCCCGCGCTGGCAAGGTGTCCGCATGCAGATCTGGCCCGGACGTCCCTACCCGCTGGGTGCCACCTTCGACGGCAGCGGCACCAACTTCGCCCTCTTCTCCAGCGTCGCCGAGCGCGTGGAGCTGTGCCTCCTGCACGCGGACGGCACCGAGGAGCGCGTCGACCTGCGGGAGGTCGACGGCTTCGTCTGGCACGGGTTCCTGCCCTCCGTGCAGCCCGGTCAGCGCTACGGCTTCCGCGTCCACGGCCCGTACGACCCGGCGCAGGGGCACCGCTGCGACCCGACGAAGCTCCTGCTCGACCCCTACGCCAAGGCGGTCAGCGGCCAGATCGACGGAGACCCGTCGCTGTACTCGTACCAGTTCGGGAACCCTGAGGAGCGCAACACCGACGACTCGGCCGGCCACACGATGATGTCCGTCGTCGTGAACCCCTACTTCGACTGGGGCCACGACCGCCCGCCGCAGCACGAGTACCACGAGTCGGTCATCTACGAGGCGCACGTCAAGGGCCTGACGAAGCTGCACCCCGCCGTGCCGGAGGAGCTGCGCGGCACGTACGCCGGCCTCGCGCACCCCGCGATCATCGAGCACCTGAGCAACCTCGGCGTCACCGCCATCGAGCTCATGCCCGTGCACCAGTTCGTCAACGACCCCCACCTGCAGGAGAAGGGTCTGTCGAACTACTGGGGCTACAACACCATCGGGTTCTTCGCGCCGCACAACGCCTACGCCGCCTACGGGCACGAGGGCCAGCAGGTGCAGGAGTTCAAGAGCATGGTCAAGGCCCTGCACGAGGCGGACATCGAGGTCATCCTCGACGTCGTCTACAACCACACCGCCGAGGGCAACCACATGGGCCCGACGCTGAGCATGCGCGGCATCGACAACGCGAGCTACTACCGCCTCGTCGACGAGGACCGCTCGCACTACTTCGACACGACCGGCACGGGCAACTCGCTGCTCATGCGGTCCCCGCACGTCCTGCAGCTCATCATGGACTCGCTGCGGTACTGGGTGAACGACATGCACGTGGACGGGTTCCGCTTCGACCTGGCCGCGACGCTGGCCCGCCAGTTCCACGAGGTCGACCGCCTGTCGGCGTTCTTCGACATCGTCCAGCAGGACCCCGCGATCTCGCAGGTGAAGCTCATCGCTGAGCCGTGGGACCTCGGCGACGGCGGCTACCAGGTCGGCGGGTTCCCGCCCCTGTGGTCGGAGTGGAACGGCAAGTACCGCGACTCCATGCGCGACTTCTGGCGCGGCGAGCCCTCGACGCTCGGGGAGTTCGCCTCGCGCCTGTCGGGCTCGTCCGACCTGTACGAGCACACGGGCCGCCGGCCGATCGCGAGCGTCAACTTCGTCATCGCGCACGACGGCTTCACGCTGAACGACCTCGTCTCCTACAACGAGAAGCACAACGAGGCCAACGGCGAGGACAACAACGACGGCGAGAGCCACAACCGCTCCTGGAACTGCGGCGCCGAGGGCCCGACGGACGACCCCGGGATCCTCGCGCTGCGCGGCCGCCAGCGGAAGAACTTCCTGGCCACGCTGCTGCTCTCCCAGGGCGTGCCGATGATCGCCCACGGCGACGAGCTCGGCCGCACGCAGAACGGGAACAACAACGTCTACTGCCAGGACGACAAGATCTCCTGGGTCGACTGGGACCTCGACGCGGGCAACACCGACCTGCTGGAGTTCACGCAGCGGATCGTCGCGCTGCGGCGCAAGCACCCCGTGCTGCGCCGCCGCCGGTTCTTCGCGGGTGCGCCCGAGCACGGGGGCGAGTCCGAGCTGAAGGACATCGCCTGGCTCAAGCCGAGCGGCGAGCACATGTCCGACGAGGACTGGAGCGAGGGTCTCGCGCGGTCGGTGACCGTGTTCCTCAACGGGGAGGCGATCGCCGAGCCCGACGGGCGCGGCCAGGAGATCACGGACGACAGCTTCCTGCTGCTGTTCAACGCCAACCCCGACGAGGTCGAGTTCACGCTCCCCCCCGCGGAGTACGGCGAGCGGTGGACCGTCCTGGAGGACACGGACAGCAACCTCGAGCAGGGCCAGGGCGTCGACGCCGGCAACACCGTGTCGCTCACGGGTCGCTCGCTCGTGCTCATGACCCGTCCGCCGACGGTCCAGCTGCCGTCCGCGTCAGGCATCGGGGCCGTGGCCGAGCAGGCCACGGAGGCGGCACAGGCGACCAAGCCCGCGCGCAGCCGCCGCAAGAAGGCCGCCCAGGCGTGAGCGACGAGCGCTCCACCCCGGCCCGGCGCCTCGTGGCGCCGGGCCGCCCGGTGCCGGTCTCCACGTACCGCCTGCAGCTCGGCGCGGACCTGACGTTCGACGACGTCGCGGCCCGCGTCGGGTACTACGCCACGCTCGGCGTGACGCACCTGTACCTCTCGCCGATCCTCACCGCGGCCCCGGGCTCGACGCACGGGTACGACGTCGTCGACCACGACGAGGTCTCGCCCGTGCTCGGCGGCGCCGACGGGCTGCGCCGGCTGTCCGAGGCCGCCCACGGCGCCGGGCTGTCGATGATCCTCGACATCGTCCCGAACCACATGGCCGTGCCCACCCCCGCGTGGCACAACCGCCAGCTCTGGTCCGTGCTGCGGCACGGCTCGGAGTCGCCGTTCTCGCACTGGTTCGACGTGGACTGGTCCGCCGGTGACGGGGCGGTCCTCATGCCCGTGCTGGGCGACCGGATCGGCGCCGTGCTGGCCCGCGGTGAGCTCGTGCTCGGCACGGAGGACGTCCCCGGCGAGGGCGAGCAGCCCGTGCTGCGCTACCACGACCACGTCTTCCCGGTCCGGGCCGGGACGGAGGCGCTGCCCCTCGCGCAGCTGCTCGAGTCCCAGCACTACCGGCTCGCGTACTGGAAGGTGGCGGACGAGGAGCTCAACTACCGGCGGTTCTTCGACGTCGGCACGCTCGTCGCCATCCGGGTCGAGGACCCCGACGTCTTCGACGCCACCCACCGCCTCGTCCTGGACCTCCTCGAGGACGGGACGCTCGACGGCCTGCGCATCGACCACCCGGACGGCCTCGCGGACCCCACGGGGTACCTCGCGCGGCTGCGGGAGGCCAGCGGCGGCGCCTGGGTGTCGGTGGAGAAGATCCTGGCGGGCGAGGAGGAGCTGCCCGCCGACTGGGAGACCGTCGGCACCACGGGCTACGACGCGCTGTGGCGCATCCAGCAGACCTTCGTGGACCCGGGCGGCGCAGCCCCCCTGGGCTCGCAGCTGCACCGGATCACCGGCGACACCTCCGACGCGCTGCCCGCGCTGGTGGAGGAGGCCAAGCGGGAGATCATCGACGGCTCGCTGTTCGCCGAGGTGCACCGCCTCACCTCCCTGGCCGCCGCGATCTGCGCCGACGACCTCCGGTTGCGCGACCACACGTGGCGCGCGCTGGAGGACTGCCTCGTCGAGCTGCTCGTGGCCTTCGACCGGTACCGCGCCTACGTGGTCCCGGGCGAGACGCCGCACCGCGAGTCGGTCGAGGTCATGGAGACCGCGGCGGCCATCGCGCGGCGCCGGCTGTCCGCCGACCGCGAGGCGACGATGGACGTCGTCGTCGACCTGCTGCTGGGCCGCGAGGTCGGGTCCGCGGGCCGCACGCGCGACGCCCGCCGCGACGAGCTCATCGTGCGGTTCCAGCAGACCTGCGGCGCCGTCACGGCCAAGGGCGTGGAGGACACGGCGTTCTACCGCTGGACGCACCTCGTCGCGCTCTGCGAGGTGGGGGGCGAGCCCGAGCGGTTCGCGTTCACGCCGACGGAGCTGCTGTCCTGGGCGTCGACCGCGCAGGCGCTGCACCCGCTGGCGATGACGACCCTGTCGACGCACGACACGAAGCGCAGCGAGGACACGCGCTCGCGCATGGGCGTCCTGTCCGAGCTGCCCGCCGAGTGGTGGGTGCTCGTCGAGCACCTGCGCACCGCCACGGCCTCCTACCGGTCGGCGCTCGTCGACGGCCGCACGGAGTACCTGCTGTGGCAGACGCTGGCGGGCACGTGGACGCCCGAGGGGCCGCTGGCCACCGACCGGCTGACGGACTACCTGACGAAGGCGATCCGCGAGGCCAAGAGCCGCACGACGTGGACCGCGCCGGACGAGGCCTACGAGGGTGCGGTGCTCTCGCTCGCCGAGCGCGCGGTCGTCGACCCGGCCGTCGTCGAGCTGATGGACGCGTGGGTCGCCCGGACGGCCACGGCCGTGCGCGCCGCGACGCTCGGGGTCAAGCTCGTGCAGCTCACGCTGCCGGGCGTCGCCGACGTCTACCAGGGCACGGAGGTCCCGACGATCGCGCTCGTCGACCCGGACAACCGTCGCGCCGTGGACGTCGACGCGCTGGCCGCACGCCTCGAGCGGCTCGACGAGGGCGCCGGTCCGAAGGACCTCGCCGACGAGAAGCTGCTCGTCACGTGCCGGGCGCTGCGCCTGCGACGCGACCTGTCCGAGGCCTTCACCGGCCCCGGGGCGGGCTTCGTGCCGCTGGCCCACTCGTCGGGCAACACGCTGACCTACGCCCGGACGGTCGACGGGCAGCCGCGCGTCGCCGTCGTGGCCACGCGGCTCGCCCACGCCGTCGACCGCCTCGGCGGCTGGGGCGAGCACACCGTGGCGCTGCCGGAGGGGGACTGGGTGGACGTGCTCACCGGTCGGCCCGTCACCGGCGGTGTCGTCCCCGTCGCCCCGCTGCTGGACCGGCTGCCGGTGGCCCTGCTCGTCCGGGAGGCCTCGTGACCACGGTGACGCCGCACACGGCGGGGTTCGTGCCCCGCGTCTGGGCGCCGGCGGCGCAGCGGGTGGACCTCGTGCTGCCGGCCGGCCCCGGTCACCCCGCGGGGCCCATGCACGCCCGCGACGGCGGCTGGTGGGAGGCCGACGGCCCGCTGCCGCACGGCACGGACTACGCGTTCTCGCTCGACGGCGGCGACCCCCGCCCGGACCCGCGCTCGGCGTGGCAGCCGGAGGGCGTGCACGGCCCCAGCCGCGTCTTCGACCCCTCGCGCCACGTGTGGGACGACGGGGCGTGGCTCGGCCGGGACGTGCGCGGACGCGTCGTCTACGAGCTGCACGTGGGCACGTTCACGCCGCAGGGCACCTTCGCCGCGGCGGCCGAGCGGCTGGAGCACCTCGTCGACCTGGGCGTCGACGTCGTCGAGCTCATGCCCGTCGCGGCCTTCAACGGCGCGCACGGGTGGGGCTACGACGGGGTCTCCCTGTACGCGGTGCACGAGGCGTACGGCGGCCCGGCCGGGCTGCAGGCCTTCGTCGACGCCGCGCACGGCGCCGGTCTGGCCGTCTGCCTGGACGTGGTGCACAACCACCTGGGCCCGTCGGGCAACTACCTGGGCGAGTTCGGGCCGTACTTCACCGACGCGCACCACACCCCGTGGGGCGCGGCGATCAACCTCGACACCGAGGGCTCCGAGGAGGTGCGCCGCTGGATCCTGGACAGCGCGGGCCGCTGGTTCCGGGACTTCCACGTCGACGCGCTGCGCCTCGACGCGGTGCACGCGCTCGTCGACACCTCGGACCGGCACGTGCTGGCGGAGCTGTCCGACGAGACCGCCGCGCTGGGGGCGGAGCTGCGGCGGCCGCTGTCGCTCATCGCCGAGGTCGACCTCAACGACCCGGTGAGCGTCACCCCGACCGCGGAGGGCGGCTGGGGCATGACGGCGCAGTGGGCCGACGACGTGCACCACGCGCTGCACGCCCTGTTCACGGGCGAGCGGCACGGGTACTACGTCGACTTCGGGGCGCCGGCGACGCTGCGCAAGGCCATGACCGGCGTCTTCGTGCACGACGGCGAGATGTCGACGTTCCGCGGCGAGGTCTGGGGTGCGCCGGTCCCGGCCGAGGTGGACGGCCACCGGTTCGTCGTGTTCGCCTCCGACCACGACCAGGTCGGCAACCGCGCGATCGGCGACCGCCCCGCCGAGCGGCTCACGGACGGGCAGCTGGCCGCCGAGGCGGCCCTCGTCCTGCTCTCCCCCTTCACGCCGATGCTCTTCCAGGGCGAGGAGTGGGGCACCCGCGGCCGGTTCCAGTTCTTCACGGACCACCCGGAACCTGAGCTGGCGGAGGCCATCCGCAAGGGCCGGCGCTCGGAGTTCGGCGAGCACGGCTGGGCGGAGATCTACGGCGGTGACGTCGAGGTGCCGGACCCGCAGGACCCGTCGACGCTCGAGGCGAGCAAGCTGACCTGGGACGAGACGACGGAGCCCGCGCACGCGGCGCTGCTCGCCTGGTACCGCCGGCTCACGCAGCTGCGCCGCGAGGTCGACGACCTCGGCTCCGGCGACAGGTCGGCGACCGACCTGCGCTGGGGCGGCGACGACGAGGGCGCCCAGGACGCGGCCGGCGGGCCCTTCCGGGGCTGGCTGGTGCTGCACCGCGGCATCGCCCGGGTGGCCGTGAACCTGGGGGACGCGGCGGTCGACGTGCCGCTCGCCGGCACCGGCTCGCTGTCGGTGCAGGCGTCGTTCGGCCAGGCGTCCGTGGCCGAGGACGGCACCGTGCGCCTGGGCCCGTCGTCCGTGGCCGTGCTCGCCTGAGCGCGGAAGCGCGGACTCCTGAGGACGCCCTCGTCAGGCCTGCACCTGCCACGGTGCGGCCTCGGCGGGGGCGTCCTAGCGTGGGGGCGGGCCGCACGGCGTGGTCCGGTCCGACCCGAGACCCGAGGAGGTCCCCGTGAGCGAGGACACCAGCGACTCCCGCCCGCCGCAGCACGCGTCCGCGACGGACGGCCTCGCCGACCCGCCGGAGCGGGAGCCGAACCTGCACCAGGACACGCCCGTCGAGGTGGAGCCGGAGCCCGGGCCCGGGTCCGTGAAGGACGGGCACGTGAGCTACCTCAACCCCTGAGGCGTCAGGGCGTCGGGCCCGGGCCGGCGACGAGCGCCGCGCCGTCGCCGGCGAGGGCGCCGAGGCGGGACAGCGCCCGGTAGTACTTCTTGCGGTAGCCGCCGCGCAGCATCTCCGCGCTGAACAGCTCGGACGTCCCCCGGCCGGCCAGGACCACGGGGACGTCGCGGTCGTAGAGCCGATCGACGAGCACGACGAGGCGCAGCGCCACGTCCTGCCGCTCCACCGGCGCGACCCCGGTCAGCCCGACGAGCCCGACGCCGTCCAGCAGGGCGCCGTACCGGGACGGGTGCACCTGCGCGAGGTGCGCGAGCAAATCGGCGAAGTCGTCGCACGTCGCGTCCGCGCGGGCGGCGGTGACCCGCGCGACGACCTCGGGGGCCACCTCCGGTGCCTGCGTCACGGTGCGCCGCTGCCGGTAGTCCTGCCCGTCGATGCGCAGGACCTCGAAGCGGGCGGCCAGCGCCTGGATCTCCCGCAGGAAGTCCTCCGCCGCGAAGCGCCCCTCCCCCAGCGACTCCGGCAGCGTGTTGGACGTCGCCGCCAGCGCGACGCCGCGGTCGGCGAGCTCCCGCAGGAGCCGCGACATGAGCACCGTGTCGCCGGGGTCGTCGAGCTCGAACTCGTCGATGCAGACGAGCCGCCGCCGGGCCAGGGTCTCCACGGTCGCCGCGAACCCCAGGGCACCGACGAGGTTCGTGTACTCGACGAAGGTGCCGTAGGCGGTGACGTCGACCCCGACCGCGTGCGCGAGCGACGTGAGCAGGTGCGTCTTGCCGACGCCGAAGCCGCCGTCGAGGTACACCGCGACGGGTTCCGGCTGGGACCGCCGGAACCAGGACCGCCCGCCGCCGGAGCCGCCGGCGCGGACCTGGTCGGCCAGCGTCCGCAGCCGGTCGAGGGCCGCCGCCTGGGATGCGTACGCCGGGTCGGGCCGGTAGGTGTCGAAGGACTCCCCGACGAAGTGCCGCGGCGGGACCATCTCCGCCAGCAGCCGGTCCGGCGGCACGGCGGGACGGCGGTCGACGAGGCGGGCGGTCACGGCGGGGAGCCTAACGGCGGCACCCGGCCTACGCTCACGCACGTGAGCGAGCCCCCCGCCCTCGACGTGCTGCTCCCCGCCGACCTGGCCGGCACGCGCCTGGGGCCCGACCCCACCGAGGCGGCGCTGCGCGCGCTGTGGACCCGGCCGCCCGGCCCCGGCACCGGGGCGCATCCGGAGGGCCCGTGGGTGCGGGCGGTCATGATCGGCACCCTCGACGGGGCGGCCGCCGGCCCGGACGGGCGCACCGGCTCCATCAACGACGCCGCGGACCACCGGGTGTTCACGACGCTCCGGGCGCTGAGCGACGTCGTGCTCGTCGGGGTCGGCACGGCACGCGACGAGGGGTACCCGGGCGCGCTCGACCTGCCGGAGGCTCTCGTCGCCGCGCGGGGGGCGGACGGGTTCGCGCCGGGGCTCCCGCTGGCGGTGGTCACCCGGTCCGGGCAGCTGTCCGACGCCCTGCTGGCCGGGGACGCGCGGCCCTACGTCGTCACCCACGCCGGCTGCCCACGCCTCGACGCGCTGCGGACGGAGGTCGGCGCGGAACGCCTGCTCGTGCACGGCGACGACGACGTCGACCTGCGCGGCGCGGTGGCCGCGCTGGCGGCGGCGGGCCTGCCGCGGATCGCCCTCGAGGGCGGTCCGAGCCTGCTGGCGCGGATGGTCACGCTCGGGCTCGTCGACGAGCTGTCGCTGACGCTGAGCCCGCAGCTCGTCGGGGGGGACGCGCCGCGGATGCTCGCGGGTGTGCCGTTCCTGGACCCCGTCGTGCCGGGGCGGCTGGTGCACCTGCTGCACGCCGACGGCGTGCTGCTGGCCCGCTACGCCCTCGGTAGGGTCGAGGGGTGACCGAGCCCGCCGCCACCACCAGCCCCGACGTCCTGCCCGCCGCGGGCGCCACCGCTCCGACCGAGACGGTCGTCGTCCTCGCCGAGGACGCGCTCACCGCCGCCGACGTCGCGCACCTCGTCGCCCTGCACACCGAGCCGCTCGCGTACCGGGTGCTGGTGCCGGCGGACACCGAGCGCAACGTCCTCGTCTCGCTCGTCGACGCGCTGAGCCTCGGCGAGCTGCGCGAGGCGCTCGACGCCGTGCGCGGCCGCACCCCGTCGGAGGCCGCGGCCCGTCGTTCCGCCCAGGAGAAGCTCGACGAGACCGTCGCCCGCTTCGAGGTCGCGGGCGTCCCCGTCAGCGGCGCGGTCGTCGAGGACGACCCGCTACCCGCGCTGCGCGCCGCGGTGGCCGACGGCGGCGTGCGCGAGGTGGCGGTGGTGACCTACCCGCACGCGCTCGAGGACACGTTCCACCGCGACTGGGCCTCCCGGGCCCGGGACGTCCTCGAGGTCCCCGTCCTGCACCTCTACGCCGGGACGAGCGAGCTGGGCTGACGCCGGTCCGCACCGCCGGTCGCGGCGGTCACGCGTCGAGGGCGCGCTCGTACCGGAGGAGCTCCGCGAACGGCGGTGTGGGCCCGTGCGTGGTCGCACCCGTCGGGGACCAGCCGAGCCGCTCGTAGAACCGCCGGGCCCGGCGGTTGCCGGTGTACACGGTGAGCCACGCGCGCGTCACGCCACGGTCGCGCAGCCGGGCGAGCACGGCGTCGTGCGCGCGCTGCGCGAGGCCCGTCCCCCAGTGCTCGACGGCGATGCCGAGGTGCAGGAGCTCGTCGTGGCGCAGGGCCGCGAAGCCGACGACCCGCTCCTCGAGGACGACCACGAGGCAGTCGACGTCGGGCGCGAGCAGGTCCTGCCGCCAGCGCCGCCCGATGTGGTCCCGCGGGAAGGGGTACAGGTCCTGCGGGAACACGTCCGCGAGCCCCCGGACGGCGCCCGGCTCCTGGACGTCGAGCACGTCGTCCACGTCCTCCGCGACCATGGGCCGCAGGAGGTCCTGCTCCGACGACGACGGGGACGTCATGGAGGCAGTGTGCTCCGTCGGCGGCGACCGCGGGACGGGGTGCCGCCGCACCAGGGGCCCCGGGGCGCGGAGGGAAGACCTTGCCCGGACGTCGTCGCCGGCGGCACGCTGAGGGGCCGACGTCCCGGAGGTGCGCATGGGCAGGCTGGTCTACGCAGCGAACGTCTCGCTGGACGGGTTCCTCGAGGACGAGACCGGTGCCTTCGACTGGTCCGAGCCCGACGAGGACGTGCACGCGTTCTGGAACGAGCACGAGCGGGGCATCGGCACGTCGCTGTACGGGCGGCGCATGTACGAGACGATGCGCGTCTGGGAGGACGACGACTGGCTCGCCGACGAGCCCGCGGTCGTCCGGGACTACGCCGACATCTGGCGCGCGGGCGACAAGGTCGTCTACTCCACGACGTTGGAGACGGTCACCACCGCCCGCACCCGGCTGGTCCGGGCCTTCGACCCCGACGAGGTGCGCCGGCTGAAGCAGTCGTCCGTGGAGGACCTCAGCATCGGCGGGGCGACGGTCGCGGTCGAGGCCTTCCGGCACGGCCTCGTCGACGAGGTCGTGCTGCTCGTGAGTCCGGTGGTGGTCGGCGGCGGCAAGCCGGCCCTGCCCCGCGGGGTCCGCGTGGACCTCGCCCTCCTCGACGAGCGCCGCTTCACCACCGACGTCGTCGCGCTGCGCTACGCCGTCCGCACCTCGTCCTGAGACCGGGCGCGGGTCAGCGCGTCGCCCCCACGTCCAGCACCCGACGGCCGCACGCCGTCGACCACGGCCGCCTCCGCGCGCGCAGCCGCGCCGCGCCGGCCGGCGCCGCGCCGGCCGGCGCCGCGGCGGCGGCGCTCGTCGTCAGCCCTGCCGGCGCCACCAGCGGAAGGGCTCCAGCACGACGTCGGTGCGGCCGCCGGCGCTGCCGGGCTCCTCCCCGAGTGCACGGGCGGCGCCGACGAGGTCGTCGGTGGTGAGCGTCGTGACCTCCGACCGGTCGAGCGCCTCGACGCCACCCGCACCGGCGGCAGCCGTCAGCCGCAGCGCCTGGCGGTTGAGCGCCTGCTCGAAGAGCGTCCGGACGAAGCGCGCGTTGCCGGACTCCTCGCCGTGGTGCAGGCCGGCGAGGATCCCGCGGAGCGTGTCCAGGGCGCCGGGCTCCAGGACGTACGCGTTCCGGTCGAGCACGGCCCCGAAGATCGCCAGGAGCTCGTCCGTCGAGTAGTCGGGGAAGACGATCTCGCGTGCGAAACGGGACCGCAGCCCCGGGTTGGACAGCAGGAAGGCCTCCATGAGCCGCGGATAGCCGGCCACGATGACGACCAGCCGGTGGCGGTGGTCCTCCATGCGCTTGAGGAGCACCTCGATGGCCTCGGGCCCGAAGTCGGCCCGGCCGTCGCCCTCGGGCGACAGCGCGTACGCCTCGTCGATGAAGAGCACGCCGTCCAGCGCGCGCCGGATGACGGCGTCGGTCTTGATGGCCGTCGCCCCGACGAACTGCCCGACGAGCGCGGCCCGGTCCACCTCGACCAGGTGGCCGCGCTGCAGCAGGCCGACCGCCCGGTACATCTCGGCCAGCAGCCGGGCGACGGTGGTCTTGCCCGTGCCGGGGTTGCCGAGGAACACCAGGTGCTGGGAGGTCGCCACCTCGGGCAGGCCGTGCTCCTTGCGGCGCGCCTGCACCTGCAGCAGGGCGACGAGGGCGCGCACCTGCTCCTTCACCGACGCCAGCCCGACGAGCGCGTCGAGCTCGGCCTGGACGACCTCCAGCGGCCGGGCCGGCCCGGGCCGGCCGAACACGAGGCCGTCGACCCGCGGCACCCCGGACCGCGGCAGCCTCTCGCCGAGGCGGCCCACCGTCTCGCGCAGCTCGTCGAGGGGCGTGCGGCGGGGAGCCATGCCGGGAGCCTACGGCGTGCCGCTCGAGGTGGCGCCGGAGGTGGCGTCGGAGGAGACCGGGCGCGGGGACGCGAAGGCGCCGGCGGCGTAGGCGGCGACGAGGGCCGCCATCACGAGCCCGGACGCCACCGCTGCGAGGGCAGCCGCATGCCCGACCCCCGACAGCTCCGCGACGAGGCCACCCCCGCCGAGCAGCACCAGGGCGGCTCCGAGCACCGTGAACATCCGTTCCCGGAAGGCCCAGGCGAACGGCAGGAAGTGCAGCCCGACGACGGCGGCGATGAGCGCCGGCCGCGCGGAGGCGTCGCCGCGCCCGTCGAGCCACGCCGAGCCGAGCCGGATGAGCACGAGCTCGGCCGCCACGCACCCCACGTACACGCTCATCGCCAGCGGCGTGGGCACGTGGAACCGGCCCAGCCAGCGCGGCACCACCAGCAGGAGCACCACCGCTGCGACCACCAGCACCACCACGAGCACCCGCGCCAGCACGGGCAGCGGACCGGCCAGCCCCGGTCCGTACGACCACACGAACACCACCGCCCCGACCAGCCCGACGAGCGCGCCCCACCGGCGCAGGTCGGCCAGGCGGGGCGGGGCGAAGTCGGCCGGGGGCTGAGGTCGCGTCATGCCGTCCACCCTGCCCGACCGACGGCCGGGCGCGCGGCAGGAGCAGGGTCGGGTCAGAACCCCGTGTCGGTGGGCGCCGGGTACCAGCGGCGGAACTTGCGCACCTGGTTGACCAGGGCGAGCAGCACGTAGGCACGGCGCCGCGGCGACAGGTCCGCCGGGTACCACAGCGGGTGCGCGGTGGCCCGCGCGCGCACCAGCCCCCGGACGCGCGCGGCGAGCACCGCGTCGCGGACGTAGCGCAGCAGCAGCCGGTGCGGCACGACGGAGTACAGGACCTCGCGGTCGACGACGACGGGCTCGACGGCCCGCCCCTCGACGGCGTCCTCCACGACGAACCGGGTGGGGTTCGCCCCCGCCGCGGTCACGTAGTAGTTGTTGCGCCCGATGCGCGGGTTGACCTCGAAGAAGCACAGGCGCCCGTCGCGCGGGTCGACCTTGACGTCGAAGTTGGCGAACCCGCGGTACCCCGTCGCTTCGAGGAACCGCCGCGCCCCGGCGAGCAGCTCGTCCTGGCGGGTCACCACCATGGCCGCCGGGTTGCCCAGCCCGGAGGGGGTGTGCTCCTCGAGCAGCACGTGCGCTGAGCACAGCAGCGTGATCGCGCCGGCCGTGTCCACGTAGGCGGTCACCGAGCGCATCTGCGTGTCGTCGCCGCCGATGAGCTCCTGCACGACGAACCGCCCCCGGAACCCGGCATCCCGCAGCGCACCCCACAACCACGTCAGCTCGGCCGGGTCGGAGACCTCGAAGACCTTCTTCTTGCCGGCGAACTCCACGTCCTGGTAGTCCGCGCTCGAGGCCGCCTTCGCGATGAGCGGGTAGGTGATCTCGGGCGGCACGGGCACCGGCGCCCACCCCGGCTCCCCCGCGCCGGCGAAGTCCTGCACGAGCGTCCGGGGCACGTCGATGCCGAGCCCGGTGCAGATCTCCGCGAAGGTCGCCTTGTCGCTGATCCGCGCCAGCAGCTCGGCGGACAGGAACGGCACGACGTAGTGCGGCTCGAGCTCGTCGCGGTGCTGCACGACGACGCGCACGAGCCAGTCGGAGTTCGCCAGCAGCAGCAGGCGCTCGTCGGGGTGCTGCCGCGCCACCTGCAGCAGCCGGTCGACGAGCTGCTGCGGGTCGTGGCCGTCCTCGACGATCTCGTGGTCGATGATCCGCGAGTGCGCCACGGGCCCCAGCGCGGCCCCCGCCACGACGACCGACCGGACGCCGTACGCCTCGTGCAACGAGCGCGCCAGGGCGTACACGCCGATGTCGGCGCCCAGGATCACCGGCTGCAGCCGGCCCGTCCGTCCCGTGCGGGACGTGGCCGTCGGCCGACCGTCCGCGCTCGCGCCCGTGGCGCCCATGCGTGCCTCCTTGCGCCCGGGGCGGGCGACGACGAGGGCCGTCGGCGGTGGTCCCGCCGCGCCCGGCGGCACCGCCCCCGGCGGTGCCGCACCGGCCCAGGAGCCTAGCCGTCGCGTCCTTCCGCCCCCGGGGTCGCGCCCGGCGCGCCGCCGACCGACGAGGCCCGAGGCCCTTACGCTCGCGCTGTGACCACCCCGCCCGACGAGGTCCCCGCCGCGTTCGTGCGGGCCCTGCGGTCGCTGCGCGCGGTGGCCGTGCCGCCGGAGGTCGTCCTCGAGGAGGCGCAGGGCCCGGCCCGGTTGGCCCCCTTCACGGCCGCGCTCACGGCCGAGGTGCGCAGCGCCCGGCGGTCCGTGGCGGCCGACGAGCTGGCGTCCGGGCGCTTCGTCGTCCTCTACGACCCGGCCGGGCAGGACGCGTGGGACGGCTGCTTCCGGCTCGTCACCCTCGTGCGCGCGCAGGTCGAGCCCGAGGCGGGCACCGACCCCCTGTTCGGGGAGGTCGCGTGGAGCTGGTTCGCCGACGCGCTCGGCTCGGCCGGTCTCGACGCCCGGGCGGCCGGCGGCACCGTGACGCGCGTGCTGTCCCAGAGCTTCGGCGCCCTGCAGGTGCGCGAGGAGCAGACGGAGCTCGAGCTCCGCGCGTCCTGGACCGCCTCCGACGAGGACCTGGGCCCGCACCTGCGCGCCTGGACGACGCTGCTGCGCACGGTCGCGGGCCTCGAGCCCCTGCCCGAGGGCGTCGTCGCCCTGCACCCGCGGTCCTGACGAGACCGAGACCTGACGCCGCCGAGGCCGTGACCCCGTCGGCACGCACGCCCTAGCATGTCCCGCCCCACGGCACCAACGCTTCACCCGCTCATCGCGACAACGCAGGTCCCCGCGCCCTCATGGGTGCTAGCACCCTGCCGATGAGAGTGCTGTGAGCATCGAACCCCTCCGACGCGACCTGGTGACGCCCAGGCGCCCGCCCCTGCGGGCCCCTGTCACGGCCGTCCCCCGCGCCGCCCAGCCGGGCCACCAGCTGTGCCTGGTGGTCCCGGAGGTGGCGGACGGGGACGCCGTCCCGCTCGTGCAGACCCTGCAGCGCCGCGGCGCGCACCGCGTGCTGGTCCTGGCCCGTCAGGCCGCCCGCCGCGAGCTGTCCGTGCTGCTGTCCGCGGGCATCCGCGGCGCGGTGGTCGGCACGACCTCCTCGACCCTGACCCGGGCGACGACCGCGCCGACCTCCCTGCGCGCCGCCGCCGAGCTGACCTCGCGCGAGGTCGGCGTCCTCGAGCTCGTCGCCGAGGGCCGCTCGAACAAGCGCATCGGCGAGGACCTGGGCCTGTCGGCCCTCACGGTCAAGAGCCATCTCGCCCGCATCTCGCGCAAGCTGGGCACGGGCGACCGCGCCGAGCTGGTCGCCATCGCCTTCCGGGCCGGCGTCCTGCGCTGAGTCCACGGAGGGCACCGCCCTGGCAGCCGTCGGGCAGCCGCGGGGCAGCCGGCCGGAACCCGTCGGGCTCCTCCGCCCGCCTGCCGGGGCGTCCGCCGCCCGTCCCCTAGGGTTGGGCTGTGCCCGCCCTGCCCGACGAGGACCCGCCCGCCACCGCCCCGGCCGACGCGCCGACCGGCGAGGACGCGGTCCCCGAGCCGGCGGTCGTGCCCCTGACGGAACCCGCCGGAGGCGTCCCGGACGTCGTCGGCACGCCCGAGGGCCTCGCCGAGGTCGTCGCCGCGCTCGAGGCCGGCACCGGTCCCGTGGCGGTCGACGCCGAGCGCGCGTCCGGCTACCGGTACGGGCAGCGGACGTACCTCGTGCAGCTGCGCCGGGAGGGCGTGGGCACGGTCCTGCTCGACGCCATGGCGCTGCCGGACCTGTCCACCGTGTCCGACGCCCTCGTCGGCGTCGAGTGGGTGTTCCACGCCGCCTCGCAGGACCTGCCGAGCCTCGCCGACAACGGCATGCGCCCCTCGCGGATCTTCGACACGGAGCTGGCCGCGCGCCTGCTCGGCATGGACCGGGTGGGCCTGGCCGCCGTCGTGGCGGACACGCTCGGCCTCGGGCTGGCCAAGGAGCACTCGGCCGCGGACTGGTCGACGCGGCCCCTGCCGCTGGAGTGGCTGCGCTACGCGGCCCTCGACGTCGAGGTCCTCGTCGAGGTGCGCGAGGTGCTGGCCGAGCGGCTCGCCGAGCAGGGCAAGGCGGAGTGGGCGGCGCAGGAGTTCGAGGCGGTGCGGACGGCCCCGCCGCCGCCCCCGCGCGTCGACCCCTGGCGCCGGACGTCCGGCATGCACGCGCTGCGGGACGCCCGGCGGCTGGCCGTCGTGCGGTCCCTGTGGCAGCGGCGCGACCTCGAGGCGCGCCGCCGGGACATCTCCCCCGGGCGCGTGCTGCCCGACGCCGCGATCGTCGCCGCGGCGCAGGCCCTGCCGCGGGACGTCACCCAGCTCGTCGCGCTGCCCGCCTTCGCCGGCAAGGGCACCCGCCGCCGGGCGGAGACGTGGCAGGCCGCGGTCGACGAGGCGCTGGCGCTGCCGGACTCCGCCCTGCCGTCGGTGCGGGGGCCGCGCAGCGACGCGCCGCCGCCCCCGCGCGCCTGGGCGGACCGCGACCCCGCCGCCGCGGCCCGGCTCGTGGCCGCCCGCGACGTCGTCGCCGAGCTGTCGGCGCACTGGTCCGTGCCGGTCGAGAACCTGCTGCAGCCCGACCTGCTGCGCCGCCTCTGCTGGACGCCGCCCCTGCCGGCCACCACCGCGGCCGTCGACGCGTTCCTCGCCGACGGCGGCGCCCGCCCCTGGCAGCGCGAGCTGCTCGCCGAGCGCCTCGCCACGGCGTTCTCCGCCGCGGCCTGACGCCCGCTGCCTCGACGGACGCCCGCCCACGGCGGCGCCCCCGCCGACCTGCGCCACGCCGACCGCGGGGATGACGACGCCCCGGCCCCCTCCAGGGGGACCGGGGCGTCGTGGTCAGGTCAGTCCTGCGTCAGGGTCGCGCGGCGCCGCCGGACGACCACGACGAGCGCGGTGCCGACGAGCAGCGCACCGGCCGCGGCCCAGCCGGCGTCGACGAGCCCGTCGCTCGCGCCGGTGGACGCGAGCGCGCCCGTCCGCCCGCCGCTGCGGCTCGTGCCACCGCCCGTGCGGCTGCCGCCGCCGGTGCCGGGGCTCGGCGAGGCGGTCGGGGTGGGCGTGGCGGTCGCGGTCGGCGACGGGTCCGGCACCGGGGTGGGCGTCGGCGTCGGGGTGGGCGTCGGGTCGGGCGCCGGCGCGGCGGCCACCGTGAGGGTGAGCTGCGTCGTCGTGCCGGAGTCGGGTGCGGTGACCGTCAGCACCCAGGCGCCCGGGGCAGCCGAGGCGGGCACCGGCACGGTGACCGTGGCGGCCCCACCGCTGACCGGGAAGGAGCCCAGGTCGACGGGCGTCCCGCCGGCGGCCGGCGTGAGCGTCGCCGTCACCGTCGTGCTGGCCGGCGCGCCGAGGCTCGTGAGGTCCAGGCCGGCGAGCGCGACCTGCACGGTGTCCCCGACGACCGGGGTCGTCGTCGACGGCGTCACGGACACGGCCCGCGCGGCGAAGTCCGGCGCGAGGTCGGGGTTGGCCTGGAGGTACCCGATCCACGCGTCCCGGTCGATGAGGCCGGAGTCGGTCGGGTTCGTGCCCTCCCCGAAGGCGCGGAAGTTGTCGCCGCCCTGCAGGAGGAAGGAGAAGGAGCCGACGCGGTACGTCGCGCCCGGGTCCACGGGCACGCCGTCGACCGTGATGGACGTGATCCGCTGCCCCTGCGGCAGGGCGGCGTCGAAGGTGTACGACATGTTCGCCGAGACGCTGAGCTGCAGGTAGGGACGCGAGGGGATCGTCCCGTCCTCGTTCGTCTGCCACTGCTGCTCGAGCACCTGGCGCAGCTGGTCGCCGGTCAGGTCCACCGTGCCCAGGTTGTTGACGAACGGCAGGACGGCGTTGGCCTCGGCGTAGGTCACCACGCCGGCGCCCTCGTCGCCCGACGGGGCGACGAGCAGCTCCGAGCGCAGGCCACCCGGGTTGACGAGCGCGAGGTCCGCGCCGCCGCGGGCCGGGTCGGACAGCACGTCGAGCAGGCTGTCGGCGACGAGGTGCCCGAGCGCGGACTCCTTCGCGCGGTCGTCGCGCGTGCCGCCGGTGTAGCCGCCGGGACCGTAGGAGCCCTCCTTGAACGCCGTGGTGATGTCCGCGGTGATGCTGCCGACGGGCTGCGAGCCCACCTCCTCGGCGTTCGCGAGCGCCGCGTCGACGATCGCCTGCACCTCGGTGACGGCCGGCGTGTCCGTCGCCAGGGGCAGGCTGCCCACCGGCACCAGACCGGCGACGAAGAGGCCGACGGCCCCCGTCTCCGCGTCGACCTGCAGCTGCACGGCGCCGATGTTCTGCCCGTACTGGCCGGTCTGGACGACCGGTCGGGTGATGCCGGCGGGTGCGCCGGGCACCGGGGCCTCGAAGGCGTACTCCTGGTGGGTGTGACCGTTGAGGATGACGGCCACCTCGGCGCTCGTCTCCTCGACGATGCTCGTGAAGACCTCGCTGGCCGCCATCGCGGCCGCGAGCCCCTTGTCGGGCTGTGCGTCGTCCTGCCCGGCGGGGGCACCCTCGTGGTACGCGGCGACGAGCACGTCGGCCTCGCCGTCCGCCTCGTCGCCGTTGCGCAGCTGCGCCGCCACCCGGTTGACCGCCTCGACCGGGTCGCCGAAGACGAGGCCCTCGACCCCCGCGGGCGAGACGAGGCTCGGCGTCTCCTGCGTCACGGCGCCGATGACGCCGACCGTCACGCCGTTCACCTCGAACGTCGCGTACTCGGGCAGGACGGGCTCCGTGGTGCCCTCCGTGTAGACGTTCGCGCCGAGGTACTCCCAGGACGCGCTCGTGGCGATCCGGTCGCGCAGGTCCGCGAAGCCGCCGTCGAACTCGTGGTTGCCGACCGCGGACGCCTGCAGCCCGAGCGCGTCGAGCACGTCGATCGTCGGCTGGTCCCGCTCGACCGCCGAGGCGAAGAGCGACGCCCCGACGGAGTCGCCGGTGGACAGCAGCAGCGAGCTGTCGGCCACGCCGCTGTCGAGGTCGGCCGCCGCCCGGAGGGCCTCGACGGTCCGCGCGAAGGCCACCGTGTCCGCCTGGGGGTCCTCCGGGTCGGCCTGGATGCGGCCGTGGAAGTCGTTGAACGTCAGGAGCGTGATGCTGCGCACGTCCGCCGCGGCGGCCGGTGCCGCCGTCGCGAGCGCCGCACCTCCGAGGGCGAGACCGGCGGCCAGGGCGGCCGCTGCGGTGCGCGTGGTGCGCGGGGCACGAGGGGTCACGGAGCGACGCCTTTCGTCGGCCGGTCCTCCGGGCGCGCCAGGACGCACGGACCGGGTTCGGGTACGGGCGAAAACTAACGGAATGCCCGGTCCGCGTACAGGGTCGGCCCTGCCCGCAGGACGGGGGTCGGCGGTGCCCGCACCGCGGTGTCGGTCGGCCCCGGTAACGTGCGCCGGGCGGCCGGAGCACCGGTCCGCGGACCGGCGGCACACGCGGTCGGACGACGACGTCCCGGGAGGCCCGGACCCATGAGCACCGAGCGCGCCACGACCGTGCGCACGCAGCGGATCGCCCTGCCCTACGGCGGGACCGCGCTGCTGCTGACGCTGGTGCCGTGGGCCGACCCGTCGGGCGGGGGACCGGAGCGGCCGGCGACGCTCGGGCTGCAGGGGCTCGCCGCGCTGCAGGAGGCGGTGGAGGCGGCCGCGGCCGCGGTGGCGCGGGGCGGTGTCGATGCGGTCGCCGTGACGGGCTCGGGCCGGACCTTCCTCGCGGGGGCGGACCTGTCGCAGGTCACGACGGTGCGCGACCGGGCGGACGCGCTGGCCCTGGCCCGTGCCGGCCACGCGGCGTACGACGCGCTGGCGGCGCTGCCGGTGCCGACCGTGGCGCTCGTCAACGGCGCCGCGCTGGGCGGCGGCCTCGAGCTGGCGCTGGCCTGCGACGCCCGGGTCGTCTCGTCCGGGGCGGGCGCCCTCGGCCTGCCGGAGACCGCCCTCGGGCTCGTCCCGGGATGGGGCGGCGCGTACCGCCTCCCCCGCCTCGTGGGCATCGCGGGAGCGCTCGACGTCGTGCTCGACCGGCCGGCGGCCAACCGGGTCCTGCGGGCCGACGAGGCCCTGGCGCTCGGGCTCGTCGACGCCGTGCTGCCTGCCGAGGGCTTCCCCGACGAGGCCCTCGCCTGGGTCGGACGGCTGGTGCGCGGCGAGGTGCAGGTCGAGCGCCGTGCCCTCGACGACGCCGAGATCTGGGACGCGGCCGTCGCGGCGGCGCGCGAACGCCTGGACGCGACCGTGCACGGCTCGCGCCCGGCGCCGGGCCGCGCGCTGGAGCTGCTGGCCGCCGCGCGCACCGCCACCCCCGCGGAGGCGTGGGCGGCGGAGGACGAGGCGCTGGCGGACCTCGTCATGACCGACGAGATGCGCGCGAGCGTCTACGCCACCGCGCTGGTGCGCGGCGCCCGCCGGACCGCCGGTGCCCCCGACCCGGCCCTCGCCCGCCCGGTGACCCGCGTCGGGCTCGTCGGCGCCGGGCTGATGGCCGCGCAGATCGCCGCCCTGCTGGCCACGCGGCTCGGCGTGCCCGTCGTCCTGCGGGACCTCGACGACGAGCGCGTCGCCGCCGGCCTGGCCGCCGTGCGCGCGACCCTCGACCGAGCCGTGCGCGGGGGACGACTGCGTCCCGCGGACGCCGCCACGGTGGCGCAGAGGGTCACGGGCACGACGGACGTGGGCGACCTCGCCGGCTGCGACCTCGTCGTCGAGGCGGTCACGGAGGTGCTCGACCTCAAGCGGCGCGTGCTGGCCGAGCTCGAGCCGGTCGTCGGTCCGGACTGCGTCCTGGCGACGAACACCTCCGCGCTGTCGGTCACCGCGATGGCCGCGGACCTCGCACACCCGGAGCGCGTCGTGGGGCTGCACTTCTTCAACCCCGTCGCCGCGATGCCCCTCGTCGAGGTCGTCCGCGGCGGGGCCACCTCGCCCGCGGCGCTCGCGACCGCGGTGGCCGTGGCGACGGGCGCCGGCAAGAGCGCGGTGCTCGTCGGGGACCGGCCCGGGTTCGTCGTGAACCGGCTGCTCATCCTCCTGCTCGGCGTCGTCCTCGACGCGGTCGAGCGCGGCACGCCCGTGGAGGTGGCGAACACGGCGCTCGACCCGCTGGGGCTGCCCATGCGGCCGTTCGCGCTGCTCGACCTCGTGGGGCCCGCGGTGGGGCTGCACGTGCTGACCTCGCTGCGCGCCGACCTCGGCGACGCGTTCCCGCGCTCCCCCGGCCTCGAGGCGGTCGTGGCGGGTGGCGTGCGGCTCGTCGGGCGGCCGCCGGCGCCCGGCTGGCCCGCGCCCCTGTCGCCGGACGTCCAGGCGACGTTCGACGCGGCACGGGACGGCTCTGTGCCGCTCGCACCCCTCGACGCGGCGGGCGTGCGGGCGGCGGTGGGCCGGGCGCTGGCCCGCGAGGTGGGCCGCCTGCTCGACGAGGGCGTCGTCGCGGACCCCACGCAGGTCGACGTCGCGATGCTGCTCGGCGCGGGCTGGCCCGTGCACCTCGGCGGCATCACGCCCTGGCTGGACCGGGCGGGCTGGTCGACCGAGATGCTCGGCCGGCGCCTGCAGCCGCCGGGACGTGCGGACGTGCCGCGGCCCGCTCCGGCCTGAGGGCGGCTGAGGACGGGACGGGGATGGTCACCGGGCCGGACGTCGCCCCCACGACGTCGTCCGGTCCCGGTGACCGGTCTAGAAGGTCGTCAGCCCGTGCGCGCGGAACTGCCCGCGCACGCGCTCGACGAGCTCGGGGGACGGGGGCGGGGTGCCCTCCAGCTCGTAACGCATGCCGAGCGCGTCCCACTTGTCGCGGCCCATCTGGTGGAAGGGCAGCACCTCGACGCGCTCCACCGTGCCGATGTCCGCGGCGTGCGCGGCCACGCGCTCGACGTTCGCCTCGTCATCGGTCAGCCCCGGGACCAGCACGAACCGGACCCACACGGCCACGCCCCGCTCGGCGAGCCGCTGCCCGAAGGCCAGCGTCGGCGCGAGCTGCCGGCCCGTCACCCGCTGGTAGGTCTCCTCGTCACCGGACTTGATGTCCAGGAGCACGAGGTCGAGGTCGTCGAGCACCGCATCGGTGGCGTGCGCCCCGAGGTAGCCCGACGTGTCCATCGTCGTGTGGATGCCCATCGCCTTCGCGCCGCGCAGCAGCCGCGCCACGAACGCCGGCTGCATGAGGGGCTCGCCCCCCGAGATCGTCAGGCCGCCGCCGGTGGCCCGGAAGATGCCGCGGTAGCGGGACAACCGCCGCAGGAGGTCGTCGACCTCCACGTCGGTGCCGCGCCGCATCTCCATCGTGTCCGGGTTGTGGCAGTACAGGCACCGCAACGGGCAGCCGGCCAGGAAGATCGTCATCCGCGTGCCGGGCCCGTCGACGGCCGTCACGAGCTCCCAGGAGTGCACGGACCCCAGCGCCCCGGAGCGCACGGCGGTCATGCGGGCTGCGTGGTCCACCTCGTCGGCGGACGTCAGCCCCTGGGTGCCGTGCCCGTGGGTCCGCTCGTGCGACCCGCCGACGAGCGGCAGGTCGAGCCGCACGACGGGGGCGCCCCCGTCGTGGGACGCGTCCTGCCGCTCGTCGAGGGTCGTCATGTCACACCCCGCCGTGGAAGGTGCGGGACAGGACGTCGAGCTGCTGCTCGCGGGTCAGGCGGACGAAATTGACCGCGTACCCGGACACCCGCACGGTCAGCTGCGGGTAGTTCTCCGGGTGCTCCATGGCGTCCTGCAGCGTCTCCCGGTTCAGCACGTTGACGTTCATGTGGTAGCCGGAGGACACGGTGTAGGCGTCGAGGAGGCCGACGAGGTTGGCGACCTGCTCGTCCTTCGTCCGGCCGAGGCCCGAGGGCAGGACCGAGGACGTCAGCGAGATGCCGTCCATCGCCTCGGAGTACGGCAGCTTGGCCACCGACAGGCCCGAGGCGAGCATCCCGTGCGTGTCGCGGCCGTTCATGGGGTTGGCGCCCGGGGCGAACGGCTGGCCGGCGCGGCGGCCGTCGGGGGTGTTCCCCGTGGCCTTGCCGTAGACGACGTTCGACGTGATGGTCAGCACGGACTGCGTGTGCAGCGCGTCCCGGTAGGTCGGGAACCGGCGGATCTTCTCCATGAACGTCCTGACCAGCGCCACGGCGATGTCGTCCGCGCGGTCGTCGTCGTTGCCGTACGTCGGGAAGTCGCCCTCGATCGTGTAGTCCACGACCAGGCCCGTCTCGTCGCGCACGGGCCGGACCGTCGCGTGCTTGATCGCCGAGAGCGCGTCGGTCACCACCGAGAGCCCCGCGATCCCGCAGGCCAGCGTCCGCAGCACCTGCCGGTCGTGCAGCGCCATCTCGATGCGCTCGTAGGCGTACTTGTCGTGCATGTAGTGCACGCAGTTGAGCGCGTCGACGTAGGTCTGCGCGAGCCAGTCCATCTCGGCGTCGAACTTCGCCATGACGTCGTCGAAGTCGAGGACGTCGCCCTCGACCGGGGCGGTGACGGGCGCGATCTGCTTGCCCGACACCTCGTCGCGCCCGCCGTTGATCGCGTACAGCAGGCACTTGGCGAGGTTCACGCGCGCCCCGAAGAACTGCATCTGCTTGCCCACCCGCATCGGGGACACGCAGCACGCGATGGCGGCGTCGTCGCCCCAGGCCGGGCGGATGATCTCGTCGTTCTCGTACTGGATGGCCGAGGTGTCGATCGAGACCTGCGCGCAGAAGTCCTTGAAGCCCCGCGGCAGCCGCTCGCTCCAGAACACCGTGAGGTTCGGCTCGGGGGCCGGCCCCAGGTTGTAGAGCGTCTGCAGGTACCGGAAGGACGTCCGGGTGACCAGGGGCCGCCCGTCCTCACCGACGCCGGCGAGCGTCTCGGTGACCCACGTCGGGTCCCCGGAGAACAGGTTGTCGTACTCGGGCGTGCGCAGGAAGCGGATGATCCGCAGCTTGATGACGAAGTCGTCGACGAGCTCTTGCGCCTGCGACTCCGTGAGGCGGCCGGCGACGAGGTCCCGTTCGAGGTAGACGTCGAGGAAGGTCGAGGTGCGGCCCAGCGACATCGCCGCGCCGTTCTGCTCCTTCGTCGCCGCGAGGTAGGCGAAGTACAGCCACTGCACGGCCTCGCGGGCCGTCGTCGCCGGCTTCGAGATGTCGTAGCCGTAGGAGGCTGCCATGGCCTTGAGCTCGCCGAGGGCGCGGACCTGCTCGGCCAGCTCCTCCCGGTCGCGGATGACGTCGGCGACCGAGCGCTCCATGTCGAGCTCGGCCTTCTCGGCCTTCTTCGCGGCGATCAGCGCGTCGACCCCGTAGAGCGCGACCCGGCGGTAGTCGCCGATGATGCGGCCGCGGCCGTAGGCGTCGGGCAGGCCCGTGATGATGTGCGACGAGCGGGCCGCGCGGACGGCGGGCGGGTAGACGTCGAAGACGCCGTCGTTGTGGGTCTTGCGGTACTTCGTGAAGATCTCCGTGACGACCGGGTCAACCTCGTAGCCGTAGGTCTCCAGCGACGTCTGCACCATCCGGTACCCGCCGTTGGGCATGATGGCGCGCTTGAGCGGCGCGTCGGTCTGCAGGCCGACGACGAGCTCGTTCTCGCGGTCGATGTAGCCGGGGGCGTGCGAGGTGATCGTCGAGGGCTTCGTCGCGTCGACGTCGTGCACGCCCTTCTCGCGCTCAGCGGGGAACATCGCGGACAGGCGGGCCCAGATGCCCGTCGTGCGCTCCGTCGGGCCGGCGAGGAAGGAGGCGTCGCCCGTGTAGGGCGTGTAGTTGCGCTGGATGAAGTCGCGGACGTCGACGTGGTCGGCCCACGGGCCCGGGACGAACCCGGCCCAGGCGTCGGGCAGCCGGTCGGCCTCGGCGGCGAGGGGTGCGCCGGCGGGTGCTGCGGTGGTGGACATCGGTTCCTCCGTGGGAGTCGGTACGACCGACGCTACGGACCGGGTCATGGGATGTCCTGGGACCTCGGTCCCCCCGTCCCGCCGAACGACGCCGACCGGCGGAAATCACCTCGTGCCGGCACCTGGAGGGCTGCCAGCATCACGGCATGGTGAGCGGCCGGACGTGGTCGTCACGTTCGGCCCTGACGGCGCGACGGGGCACCCCGACCACGTCCGCATCGGCGCCGCGGCGGACGCCGCCTTTCTCCAGGTGCGGTGTGATGGCGGCCGTGGGCTGCGACGCCTGCTGCACGGTGCGATCCCGCAGAGCTGGTTCGACCGGATGCAGGCCTGGCGGGTCGCGCACGGGTTCCCGCCCTGGCAGCCGGAGAACGTCTACCACCTGCGGGCGGTCCCCGACCGGTGCATCGGGGTGCACGTGCGCATCGACCCCGTGGCACACGTCGTCGTCGCCGTCCTGCTCGAGCACCGCAGTCAGCGGCTGGTCCTCGTGCCGACCGAGGTCGACCAGGCGACCTTCACCCGAGGTTTGCGCCCCGAGTGGCACACCGTGGTGTGGCCCCCGCGACACGAGGGCGAGCCGCTGCTCGCCGACCTGTTCGAAGGGCTCGACGACGGGAACGCCTAGGGCACGCCTCCGTGTCAGCGGGTGCGGCCGAGGGCGGCCAGGACGTCGCGGGTGACGTCCTCGGGGCGCAGGCGCAGCTCGTCGAGCAGCTGGTCGCGCGTGGCGTGGTCGAGGAACGCGCGCGGCACGCCGAGGTTCTGCACGGGCGTCGGCAGGCCGGCCTCGCGGGCGCGCTGGGCGACCACCGACCCCGCTCCCCCGTCGACGAGCCCGTCCTCGATCGTCACGACGTGGTCGTGCTCCCCGACGAGCTTCGTCAGCGCGGCGGGCACCGGCAGGACCCAGCGGGGGTCCGCGACCGTCACGCGCAGGCCGTGGGCGGCCAGCGCCTCGGCGGCGGCGAGCGCCGTGCGGGCCATGGACCCCAGGCCGACGACGAGCACCGCCGGCGCGTCGTCCGGGCCCTCGTGCCGGGCCAGCACGTCGACGCCGTCGAGGGACTCGAGCGCCGGCAGCGGGTCGCCCAGCGCACCCTTCGGGTAGCGCACGACGGTCGGCGCGTCGTCGACGTCGACGGCCTCGCGCAGCGCCGAGCGCAGCGTCTCCTCGTCGCGCGGCGCCGCCAGGCGCAGGCCCGGCACCGAGGCGAGCAGCGCCATGTCCCACATGCCGTTGTGGGAGGCGCCGTCGTCGCCCGTGAGGCCGGCGCGGTCCAGCACGAAGGTGACGCCCGCGCGGTGCAGCGCCACGTCGAGGAGCACCTGGTCGTAGGCGCGGTTGAGGAAGGTCGCGTAGACGGCCACGACGGGGTGCAGCCCGGCGAAGGCCATGCCGGCCGCGGAGGTGGCGGCGTGCTGCTCGGCGATGCCGACGTCGAACACCCGGTCCGGGAACTCCTCCGCGAACGGCGCCAGCCCCACGGGCTGCAGCATCGCCGCGGTGATGGCCACGACGTCGGACCGGCGGCGCCCGATCCGGACGATCTCGTCGGCGAAGACGCTCGTCCAGCCGAACCGGCTCGGCGCGACGGGCAGCCCGGTCTCCGGGTGGATCTGCCCGACGGCGTGGAAGCGGTCGGCGACGTCCTGCTCGGCCGGGCTGTACCCGCGGCCCTTCTCCGTCAGCACGTGCACGATGACCGGCCCGCCGAAGTCGCGGGCGCGGCGCAGCGCGCGCTCCACGGCGGTCACGTCGTGCCCGTCGACCGGCCCGACGTACTTCAGCCCGAGGTCCTCGAACAGGCCCTGCGGCGCGACGACGTCCTTGATGCCCTTCTTGAGCCCGTGCAGCGCGTCGTAGGCGAACCGGCCGGGCGGGCCCGAGCGGCGCAGCGTCCGCTTGCCCCAGTCGAGGACGTGCTCGTACCCCTGCGTCGCGCGCAGGAGGGACAGGTGCTCGGCGAGGCCGCCGATCGTCGGCGCGTAGGAGCGCCCGTTGTCGTTGACGACGATGACGAGCCGGCGGTCGTGGCCGGCGGCGATGTTGTTGAGCGCCTCCCAGGCCATGCCGCCGGTGAGCGCCCCGTCGCCGATGACCGCCACGACGCTGCGGTCGGCGCGGCCCTGCAGCACGTTGGCCTTCGCGATCCCGTCGGCCCACGACAGCGAGGTCGACGCGTGCGAGTTCTCCACCACGTCGTGCTCGGACTCCGCACGGCTGGGGTAGCCCGACAGCCCGCCGCGACGGCGCAGCGCCGAGAAGTCGGTGCGGCCCGTCAGCAGCTTGTGCACGTAGGCCTGGTGGCCCGTGTCGAAGACGACCGTGTCCTCCGGCGACCGGAAGACGCGGTGGATGGCGATCGTCAGCTCGACGACGCCGAGGTTGGGGCCGAGGTGGCCACCGGTCCGGGACACCTGGGCGACGAGGAAGTCGCGGATCTCGGCGGCCAGCGCGGTGGCCTGCCGCCCCGAGAGGCGTCGCACGTCCGCGGGGGACGTGATCCGGTCCAGCAGTCGCATGTCGGCCCTCTCCTCGACCGGCCGGCGCCCGTCGTCCTCGTCGGGCGTCGGCACCCGTGAAAGCGACAACGGTAGCGCCCGGGCCGTGGCCGGGGCCCCCCGACGCTCTCAGCGACGCGGCGCCTCGATGCTGTCCGCGCCCCTGACCTGCACCGCCGCGGACGTGGTGACCCGGGCTTCACCCGACGCCGTCACCCGGACGTCGAGCGGGTGCCCGGCCAGCCGCAGCCCCTCGACCCCCAGGGCGCCGAACGGCGACGGCCGGACGGGCGCCACCGTGAGGGTCCCGCCCGGCACGTCGGGCCGCAGCCCGAGCGCGCTCGACAGCACGACGACCGCCGACGCCGCCGACCAGGCCTGCGGGCGGCACGCCGCCGGGTAGGGCACGGTCCGCGGCGACTCGTCGGGCGCGTCGCCGGACCACAGCTCGGGCAGCCGCCACCCCACGTCCTCCCCGACGGCCAGCAGGCCGGCGGCCAGCGAGGCGGCCACGTCGCCGTGCCCGGCCCGGGCGAGCCCCGCCACCGCGATCGCCGTGTCGTGCGGCCACACGGCCCCGCCGTGGTACCGCAGCGGCCAGAAGCCGCCGGACCGCGCGGACAGGGTCCGCAGGCCGCGGCCGGAGCCGAGGTCCGCACCCGCGAGGCGCGCGGCGACGACGGCCTCCTCCTCCGCGGACAGCAGACCCGTGCCGAGGAGGTGACCGAGGTTGCTGGTGACGGAGTCGACCACGCGCTTGTCGGCGTCGAGCGCGATCCCCGGGTAGGGGCCCTCGTCGTCGGAGGTCCAGAAGGACGCACGGAACCGCTCCGCCAGACGTGCCGCCCAGGCGCGCCACCGGTCGCCCCCGGGGCGGCCGAAGGCGTCGAGCAGCGCGGCGCCCGCGAGCGCCGCCTCGTGCGCGTACCCCTGCACCTCGACGAGCGCGATGGGACCGGTCGCCAGCGTGCCGTCGCGCCACTGCACGGAGTCGCCGGAGTCCTTCCAGCCCTGGTTGGCCAGCCCGTGGCCGGTCTCGTCGACGTACTCGAGGAAGCCGTCGCCGTCGGCGTCGCCGTGGTCGGACATCCACGCGAGCGCGCGCTCGGCGGCGGGCAGGAGCGCCTCGACCTGCTCGGCGGGCATCCCCCACCGCCAGGCGTCGTGCAGCACGCACACCCACAGCGGTGTCGCGTCGACGGTCCCGTAGTAGACGGGCGGCAGGACCATGCCCTCGTCGGGCAGCGCGAGCTCCCCGGCCCGGACCTCGTGGAGGATCTTGCCCGGCTGCTCGGCCGTCGCCGGGTCGGTGCGGGTGCCCTGCAGAGCGGCCAGCGTCCGGAGGGTGCCCGCGGCGAGCTCGGTGCCCAGCGGGAGGAGCATGCGCGCGGCCCACAGCGAGTCGCGGCCGAACAGCGTGAAGAACCAGGGCGCCCCGGCGGCGAGGAACACGTCGTCCGGCGCGTGGGCGGCGGTCATGCGCAGCGTGGCGAGGTCGTCGAGGGACTGCGCGAGCAGCGCGGGCAGGCGGCGGTCGTCGGCCTGGACCCTCGGGACGGACCACTCCGGCGCGGGCCGGACGGGCGGCCCGACGACGGCGCCAGGGTCGTCGACGTCGACGGACCAGGTGAGGGTTGTCGGGGTGCCGGGCGTGACGACGACGTCCCAGACGACCTCCACCACGGGGCCGTCCGCGTCCTGCGTCGTCGTGACCTCGGCACCCGGGGCGAGCAGCGCCGCCGTCCGGCCGCCGTCGGCCTCCCAGCGGGTGCCGGGACCGTCTGCGGGCCCGTCCCCGGCGTCAGGCGTGCCGTCGGTCGCGTCGTCGGCCAGCAGGCGGGCGGCGACCGGCGGCCGACCGGTCTTGACCACCTCCATCGGCGAGGCGTCGGGGCGGACCGTGAGCGCGACGCGCGCGGTCACGGGCTCCGCGGTGGCGCAGGTCAGCACGAGGGTCTCTTGCACGCGACCGGGTGCGGCGACGCGGCGGCGGTCCAGCCGGGTCGTGGGGTCGGCGCCCGGCCCGTCGACTGCCCGGACCAGCGCCGTGACCCGCACCGCCCCCGGGCCGTCCGGACCGGCGGCGACCGTCTCGGGCTCGGCGCCGCCCACCGTGAGGAGCGCCGACCGTACGAGGCGGGTGTCGGCCTGGTAGATGCCCTGGGCGCCGGCTGCGCGCAGCTGCCCATCGGGCGCGGACCACGCCTGGGTCGGGGCGGCCACGGCGGCGAGCAGGTCGTGCAGGAGGGGCTGCAGGGTCGTCATCGAGAGGCCTCTCAGGAGGGTGCGGCGGGCGAGGGCGGCGTCCGGCTTGACAGAGCGTGACTCCCGGCACACGGTAGGGGCATCGGTTTGATCGATCAAAGACAGATCGGCAGGAGCAGCGATGCACACCCAGGGGCGCCCGACGCTGGAGGACGTGGCACGCCGTGCCGCCGTCTCCCGGCAGACGGTGTCCAACGTGCTCAACGCGCCGCACGTCGTCCGGTCGGAGACGGCCGCCCGGGTGCAGGCGGCGATCGCCGAGCTCGGCTACCGCCCGTCGGCCGCCGGCCGCGCGCTGCGCACCCGGCGCTCGCGCGTGCTGGGCCTGCGCATGGAGCCGCAGCACGACGGCATCAACGGCGCCGTGTCCGACCGGTTCCTGCACGGGCTGACCGAGGGTGCGCAGGAGCGCGGGTACCGCGTCATGCTCTTCACCGCGCCCGACGACGCCGCGGAGATCGGCCAGTACGACGACCTGCTCGACACGGCCGACATCGACGCCTTCGTCCTCACCGCGACGCACCACGGGGACCCGCGCACGGGCTGGCTCGCGCGCCGGGGCGTGCCGTTCGTGACGTTCGGGCGGCCGTGGGACCCGCCGGACGGGTCCGCGCCGGCCGACCACCCCTGGGTCGACGTCGACGGCGCCGCGGGGACGCGGGCGGCCGTCGAGCACCTGCTGGCGCTCGGGCACCGGCGCATCGGCTGGGTCGGCTGGCCCGAGGGCTCGGACACGGGCGCCGACCGGCGGCGGGGCTGGGCGGAGGCGCTGGCGGCGGCCGGCGTGCCGCAGGCCGCGCTCGCCGAGCTCACGGCGGGCGTGGACGACGGCATCGCGACCGGCCGCGCCGCCGCGACCGAGCTCCTCGCCCGCCCCGACGGCGCTCCGACCGCGTTCGTCTGCGCCAGCGACTCCCTCGCCATCGGCGTCGCCGCCGCCCTGGGCGACGAGAGCCGCGGCGCGGTCGTCGGGTTCGACGACACGCCGGTCGCCGCCGCGCTGGGCCTGTCCAGCGTCGCGCAGCCCCTGCAGGAGGCCGCCGGCCGGACGCTCGACCTGCTCCTGCACCGGCTGGACGGCGGCCACCCGCCGGTCCCGGACCCGCACGTCCTGCTCACCCCGCGCCTCGTCGTGCGCGCGACGAGCGGCCCGACCACCTGACCGACCACCCACCCCGACCGCACAGCACCGGGACCCCCGTCCCGCCGCGCTCACCGAAGGAGCTGACGCACCATGTCCCCCACCCCCCGTACCCGTGCCCGTCGCGCCCTCCCCCTGCTCGCCGCCGGCGCCGGGGCGGCCCTGCTGCTCGCCGCGTGCTCCGGCGGCTCCGGATTCGAGGACACCGCCGACGGCGGCTCGAGCGCCGGCGCCGGGGGCGGCACGTCCTCCGGCGACGGGTCGCTGCAGGTCCTCATCGGCTCCTCCGGCGACGCCGAGACCGACGCGGTCGACGCCGCCGTGGCCGCCTGGTCGGAGGAGTCCGGTGTCGAGGCCGAGGTCACCGTCGCCTCCGACCTCGCGCAGGAGCTCAGCCAGGGCTTCGCCTCCGGCAGCCCCGCCGACGTCTTCTACGTCAGCGCCGACGCCTTCCAGGGCTACGCCGCCAACGGCTCCCTGCTCCCCTACGGCGACCAGCTCTCGGCGGTGGACGACTTCTACCCCTCGCTCGTGGAGCAGTTCACGTACGAGGACCAGCTCTACTGCGCGCCGAAGGACTTCTCGACGCTCGCGCTCATCATCGACACCGACGACTGGGCGGCCGCCGGCCTCACCGACGCGGACATCCCGACGGACTGGGACGGCCTGACCTCGGTCGCCCAGAGGCTGACGACGGACGGCCGGGTCGGCCTCGGCTTCTCCGGCGAGTACGCCCGGGTCGGCGCGTTCCTCGCGCAGGCCGGCGGGCAGATGGTCTCCGACGACGGCACCACGGCGGAGGTCGACAGCCCCGAGAACGTCGAGGGCCTGACCTACGTGCAGGGGCTGCTGCAGTCGGGGAGCGCCGCCTACGCCGCCGACCTCGGCACGGGCTGGGGTGGCGAGGCGTTCGGCACCGACAAGGCCGCGATGACGATCGAGGGCAACTGGATCAGCGGCGCGATGGCCAACGACTACCCCGACGTGGCGTGGACGGCCGTGCCGCTCCCGGCCGGCCCCGGGGGCCAGGGCACCCTGCAGTTCACCAACTGCTGGGGCATCGCCGCGGACTCGGCGAACCAGGAGGCGGCGATCGACCTCGTCGACCACCTCACGGCCGCCGACCAGCAGCTCGCGTTCTCCGAGGCCTTCGGCGTCATGCCGGCCGTGCAGTCCGCCGCCGACGGCTGGCGCGAGCTGTACCCGGACTACACCGCGTTCATCGACTCCGCCGACTTCGCGCAGAACGTCGTCAACGCCCAGGGCGCCTCGGACGTCATCACGGACTTCAACGCCCAGCTCGAGGGCCTGGAGGACGGCGACCCGGCCGGGATCCTCGGCTCGGTGCAGCAGAACCTGCAGGCCGTGCTCGACGAGAACGCGTCCTGACCCAGGGCCGTCCCGGGTGGCCCGGCGGTCACCACCGCCGGGCCGCCCGCCCCCGCCGTCCCACCCCCCACCCGCACCGACCCCCAGACCAGGAGGGCCGTCGTGACGACGACGTCGCAGGCACGGGCCGCCGGCACCGCACCGCGCCCCGGATCCGCAGAGCGCATACCCCGCCGCCGCCGCGGCTCGGGCGCCCGCGGGGCGGAGGCCGCCGCCGGCTGGCTGTTCATCTCCCCCATGCTCGTCCTGCTCGGCCTGTTCCTCGTCGTGCCCGTGCTCATGGCGGCGTGGGTGAGCGTCTCCGACTGGACCGGGCGCGGCAGCCCGTTCGCGTCGGGCGTCGGCTTCGTCGGCGGGCAGAACTACTCCGAGCTCCTGGCGGGCTCGGGCCTGGCGACGAAGGACTTCGGCACCTCCCTGCGCAACAACCTCTACTACGTGCTGCTCGTCGTGCCGCTGCAGACGACGCTGTCGCTGGGGCTCGCGGTGCTGGTCAACCGCAGGTACCTGCGCGGGCGCGGCCTGTTCCGCACCGCCTTCTACTTCCCCAGCGTGACGAGCTCGGTGGCCATCACCGTGCTCTGGCTCTTCCTCTTCTCCGCGTCCGGGGCCGTCAACGGCCTGCTGTCCTGGTTCGGCGTCAACGGGCCGAACTGGTTCCAGGACCCGCGCGGGGTGCTGCACGTGGTGCTCGGCGCGCTCGGCGTGGACTCCGGGCCGGCAGCCCTCACCGGGTCGTCGCTGCTGGGCGTGACGTGGTGGGACTGGCTGTCCGGGCCGAGCATCGCGATGAGCGCCTTCATCCTCATGGCCATCTTCACCACGTCGGGGACGTTCATGCTGCTCTTCCTCGCGGCGCTGCAGCAGATCTCCGGCGACGTGGAGGAGGCCGCGATGATGGACGGCACCACGGCGTGGCAGCGGTTCCGGCTGGTGACCCTGCCGATGCTGCGTCCGACGGTGTTCACCGTCGTGACGCTCGGCCTCATCGGGACCTGGCAGGTGTTCGACCAGATCTACACCGGCACGCAGGGCGGCCCCGCCAAGACGACGCTCACCCCCGCGTACCTGTCCTACAACGCCGCCTTCGCCAACAACGACTTCCCCCGCGGCGCGGCGATCGCGTTCATCCTCTTCGCCATCATCGTCCTGCTCACGCTCGTGCAGCGCGTCGTCCTGCGGGAGCGGGACGTCCCGCGCCGCCGGCGCTTCTACCCCGACGGGCCCCCGGACCGCCCCGTGCCGCCGGGTGGGGCCGTCGGGCGCGGCACCGGTCCCACCGCCCGCTGCGTCGTGCCGCCGCGTGCCGGCGAGGCCGCCGTCACCCTGGACCCGGAGGTCGGACGATGAGCACGGCTGCCGTCACCCCCCGCGCGACCGGCGCCGGCCCCGCCCCCACCGCCGCGCACACCGGCAGCCGCCGCCGGCGACCGGTGCGGCCCGGCGCGGTCCTCGTCTACGTCGCGGTCGTCGTGCTGGCCGTGGTGTACGTGTACCCGTTCCTCATCCAGGTGGCGACGTCGTTCAAGACGGACGCCGACGCCTCGGGCAGCGGCCTGTCCCTCGTGCCGCAGACCTGGACGACCGCCGCCTACCAGCAGCTGTTCACCCGGTCGGACTTCCCGCTGTGGTTCCGCAACTCCGTCGTCGTCGCCGTGGCCGTCACCGCCGGGCGGGTGCTCGTCGACTCCCTGGCGGGGTACGCGCTGGCCCGGCTGCGGTTCCGCGGGCGCGGGCTGGTCTTCGCGGGTCTCGTCGCCGTCATGGCCGTGCCGAACGTCGTGCTGCTCATCCCCAAGTTCCTGGTCATCAACCAGCTCGGGATCTACAACTCGTTCGCCGGCCTCATCGTCCCGCTCGTCGCGGACGCGGCGGGGATCTTCATCATGAAGAACTTCTTCGAGTCGATCCCGCCGAGCGTCGAGGAGGCCGCGCGCATCGACGGCGCGTCCACCCTCCGGCTGTGGTGGTCGGTCGTCCTGCCGATGGCGACGCCGGCGCTGGTCACCATCGTCATCCTCTCGTTCCAGGGGTCGTGGAACGAGCTGTCGCACTTCATCGTGGCCTCGCAGGACCCGCAGCTCGTCAACCTCACAAAGGGCGTCGCGCAGCTCGCGTCCGGCGGCCTCGGGCAGGGGAACCTCTACCCGCTGAAGCTCGGGGCGGCCGCCATCATGACGATCCCCGTCGCCGTGCTCTTCTTCGTCTTCCAGCGCCGGATCATGAACGCCAGCGCGGGGGCCGTGAAGGAGTGAGCCCCGCCGCCGCCGGGCGTCGACCCCGGCGGCGGCGCAGCACGACGAAGCCCCACACGCCCAGCACGAGCAGCAGCAGGACCAGCACCGGCAGCAGGACCGCCGCGACGCTCAGCGTGAAGGCCAGCCCGTCCTCGGCCGTGGAGAGCACGGGCGCCGCGAGGCCGCCGGTGCCGGCGTTCGCCACCGGGCGCAGGGTCGCCTTGCCCAGGTGCACGACCCCGGCGAGGACCACGCCGGCGAGCACCGGCACCCACGGCCGCTGCGTCACCCACGTCGAGCGCTCGAGGTCCGCCGCGGCGGTCGTCGCCGCCACCGTCAGGCCGGCGGTCGCGGGACGCACGAACGTCTGCAGCACGTCGTTGACCGAGTCGACGGCCGGCACCTTGTCGACGACGACGTCGACGAGCAGCAGGACCGCCGTCGCCCCGATGGCCCACCCGCTCTCGAGCCACGCCCACCCGGCGGGCAGCACGAGCAGGTCCGTGAAGCGCGCGAGCAGCGCGACGACGAGCACGGGGATCCAGGCGTTGAGACCGGCGGCGGCGGACAGCCCCACCCCGGTGAGCGCGGCGAGCACGCTCGGACCGTAGCGTCCGCCCCGCCGGACCGCCCTGGGACGCCCGTCCGCCCCCGCGCACGCTCCCGTACCATGCCTCGGAAAGGGGATCCCCTCATGCGCTTCCTGCCCGGGCACGAGCCCACCTCCGACCTGACCTACGGCGACGTCTTCCTCGTCCCGTCGCGGTCGGACATCACCTCCCGCTTCGACGTCGACCTCGCCACGGGAGACGGCACGGGGACGACGATCCCGCTGGTCGTCGCGAACATGACCGCCGTCGCCGGCCGCCGCATGGCGGAGACCGTCGCGCGGCGCGGCGGCATGGCCGTCCTGCCGCAGGACGTCCCGACGGACGTCGTCGCCGAGGTGGTCGCGTCCGTGAAGAGCCGGCACACCGTCGTCGAGACCGCGGTCGTCGTGCACCCGACCGACACCGTGCACACCGCGCTGACGCTCATCGGCAAGCGCGCGCACGGCGCCGCGGTCGTGGTGGCGGACGGGCGGCCCGTCGGCGTCGTCACCGAGGCCGACTGCGGCGACGTGGACCGGTTCACCCAGGTCGCGGAGGTCATGACCGCGGACCCGACGACGGTCGACCTCGACGTCGTCGAGACGGGCGGCGTGCACGGCCTCGAGGCGGCGTTCGAGCGGCTGCACGCGTCCCGCCGGCGGTTCTCCCCCGTCGTGCGCGACGGCCTGCTGGTCGGGGTCCTGACGCGCACGGGCGCCTTGCGCTCGTCCATCTACGCCCCGGCCGTCGACGACCGCGGACGCCTGCGCGTGGCCGCGGCGGTCGGCATCAACGGCGACGTGCGCGCCAAGGCCGCCGGGCTGCTCGAGGCGGGCGTCGACACGCTCGTCGTCGACACCGCCCACGGGCACCAGCGCAAGACGCTCGAGGCGCTGGCGGCCGTGCGCTCGCTGTCCCCGCACGTGCCCGTCGTGGCCGGCAACGTCGTCACGGCCGCCGGCGTGGAGGACCTCGTCGCCGCGGGGGCGGACATCGTCAAGGTCGGCGTCGGGCCCGGCGCCATGTGCACCACGCGCATGATGACCGCGGTCGGCCGGCCGCAGTTCTCCGCCGTGCTGGAGTGCGCCGCCCGCGCCCGCGAGCTCGGCGCCCACGTGTGGGCCGACGGCGGCGTCCGCCACCCGCGCGACGTCGCGCTCGCGCTGGCCGCCGGCGCCTCGCAGGTCATGGTGGGCTCCTGGTTCGCGGGGACCTACGAGTCCCCCGGCGACCTGCACGAGGACGGCACCGGCCGCCTCTACAAGGAGTCGTTCGGGATGGCCTCCGCGCGGGCCGTCGCGGCGCGCACGCGCGGCGGCTCGGCGTTCGAGCGGGCGCGCAAGGCGCTGTACGAGGAGGGCATCTCCTCCTCGCGCATGTACCTGGACCCGCGGCGCCCCGGGGTCGAGGACCTCGTCGACCACATCACGTCCGGCGTGCGCTCGGCGGCCACCTACGTCGGCGCGAGCTCGCTCGAGGAGCTCCACGCGCGGGCGGTCGTGGGCGTGCAGTCCGCCGCCGGGTACGACGAGGGCCGGCCCCTCCCCGACGGGTGGTGACGGCCGTGGTGCGACCCGTCCTCGTCCTCACGCACGCCCCGCACGAGGGCCCGGGCATGATCAGCCGTGCCCTCGACGGCATCCCCTACGGCGTGCGGACCGTGCTCGACGTCGCCGAGCCGCGCCTGCCGTCCGTGGCGGACCTCGGCGGCCTCGTCGTGATGGGCGGGGCCGTGGACGCCGACGACGAGCGCAACCACCCGGGGCTGGCCGCCGAGCGGCGCCTCGTCGCCGCGGCGGTCGAGGCGGACGTGCCCGTGCTCGGCGTGTGCCTCGGCATGCAGGTCCTCGCGCTGGCCCTCGGCGCGCGCCTGCACCGCCGGCACGGGACGGAGATCGGCTTCGCCCCCGTGGACGTGGTCGCCGACGACCCGGTGCTCGCGCCGCTCGGCCCGCGCCCGATCGTCCTGCACTGGCACGACGACGCGGTCGACCTGCCGCCGGGCGCGACCCTGCTGGCGTCCACCCCGGCCACCCCGGTCCAGGCGTTCCGCGCCGGCAGCGCCGTGGGGCTGCAGTTCCACCTCGAGGTCGAGCCGTCGATGCTCGACCTCTGGCTGGGCGTCCCCGACATGGGTGGCCTGCTCGACGACGAGGTCCGCGACGGCGTGCGGGGTGACGGCGCTCGGCACCTGCCGGACCTCGTCCCGGCCGCCGTCGCCGGGCTGGGCGCCTGGGCTGACGCGGTCCGGACGCGCGCACGGGCGCAGGGCTGAACGTGCCGGGGGGTGCGGCGGGCCTGTCCCCCGGGTCCGGCGGCGGCACCCCCGCCGGGGCACGGGCCGACCTCGAGGCGCTGTGCCGCGACGGTCTGGAGTGGCGGCCCGCCGCCGCCCGGGGCGGGGCCGGGCCCGACGCGCGGCCGGCCGCCGTCCTCGTCCTGTTCGGCGTGCTGGACGGCGTGCCCGCGGACCGCGACGCCCCGGCGCCCGTCGCAGGCGACCTCGACGTGCTCCTGCAGCGCCGCGCCGCGACCCTCGGCCACCACGCCGGCCAGGTCGCCTTCCCCGGCGGCCGCCTCGAGCCCGGGGACGCCTCCGCCGGCGCCGCCGCCCTGCGCGAGGCCGCCGAGGAGGTGGGCCTGGACCCTTCGGGGGTGGACGTCCTCGGCGAGCTCGCGCCGCTGCCGGTGCCGATCAGCCGGCACGTGGTGACGCCGGTGCCCGCCTGGTGGACCCGGCCCTCGGACGTCGCCGCGGTCGACCACGCGGAGACCGTCGACGTCTTCCGCGTGCCCGTGGCGGACCTCCTCGACCCGGCGCACCGCGCGGTGACGCGCCACCGGACGCCGGGCGGCGTGTGGACCGGTCCCGCCTTCACGGTCGGCGACGTGCTCGTCTGGGGCTTCACCGCCCTGGTCCTCGACGGCATGTTCGACGCCCTGGGCTGGACCCTGCCCTGGTCGCCCGACCGGGTCGTGCACCCGTGACCGCGCCCTACCCGCCTCCACCGCACCCGCTGCACGAGGTCGTCGTCGACGCGCCGCTCGTGCGGCGGCTGCTCGAGCAGCAGCACCCCGACCTCGCCGGTCTCCCGCTGCGCCCCCTCGGCACGGGCTGGGACAACGCGCTGTGGCGTCTGGGCGACGACCTCGTCGTCCGGCTGCCCGTCCGGGCCGCGTCCGCCCCCCTCGTCGTGCACGAGCAGCGGTGGCTGCCGCGGCTCGCGACGCGGCTGCCCGTCCCCGCTCCCGTGCCCGTCCGCGTCGGCGCGCCGGGCGCCGGCTTCCCCTGGCCCTGGAGCGTCGTGCCGTGGCTGCCCGGCACCGCCGCGGCGGCGACCCCGCGGGCCGGGCGCGCGTCCTGGGCGGAGGCGCTGGCGGACGCGCTGGCGGCGCTGCACGTCCCCGCCCCGGCCGACGCGCCGCCCAACCCCTACCGCGGGGTCCCTCTGGCCGACCGGGACGAGTCCGTGCGCGCGCGCCTCGACGCGCTGCCGGCCCGCCGGCGCCGCGTCCTCGTCGCCGCCTGGGACGACGGCCTGGCCGCCGACCCGTGGACCGGTCCTCCGGTGTGGCTCCACGGCGACCTGCACCCGGCGAACCTGCTGGTCGACGGCGGGCGGCTGGCGGGGCTGCTCGACTTCGGCGACGTCACCGCCGGGGACCCGGCCTCCGACCTCGCCACCGCCTGGTTGACCTTCGACGCCCCCGGCCGGGTGGCGTTCCGCGCCCGCACGGACGCGGTGGGCGCGACGGCGGGGGTCCCGCCGGCCGACGCGGCCGCCACGTGGCGACGCGCGCGGGCGTGGGCGGCGGCGCTGGCCCCCGTGCTCGCCGCCCATCCGGACCAGCACCCCGACCTCGCGCGGGACGGCGACGCGGCCGTCGGGGAGCTGGCGCGCGAGGACTGACGCGGGGGCCGGGCGACGCCGAGCCCGCACAGGGCCCGGCACGGGGCGGAGTCAGGCCCCGACGGCCGCCTCCAGCGCGTCGACGGCGGGCGCCTGCCCGGCGACGAGCAGCCGCCGCGCGGTGCCCGCGTCCACCCACCGCGCCTCGTCGACCTCCGGCACCTCGAGACGCCGTCCGGACCGCGGCGGCCACTCGATGGTCGTCCTGCCCGGGACGATCGTCGTGACGTCGAGGTCGGCCTCGCCGGTGAGGAGCACGACCACCTTGCCCGAGCGGTAGCGGAACGCCCCGAGGTCGTGCAGGGGCACGTCCGGCACGGGCAGGCCGAGCTCCTCGGTGAACTCCCGCCGCGCCGCCGTCTCGGCGTCCTCCCCCGGCTCGATCTCCCCCTTGGGCGCGGTCCAGGCGCGCTCCTGCCGGCGGCGCCACATCGGCCCGCCCATGTGCGCGACGAGCACCTCGAGCACGCCGGAGCGCCGGCGGTGCAGCAGGATCCCGGCGCTGGTGGTGGGCATCCGTCCATCCTGCGCCGCACGCGGCCCTCGCGCGCGCGGCGGAGCGACGGCTCCGGCGGCGGGACGGCAACGGCGGCCGGCCCCGCGGGGACCGACCGCCGTCGTCAGGCGTCGCAGGCGTCAGGCGGCCACGAGCGAGCGGAGCACGTACTGCAGGATGCCGCCGTTGCGGTAGTAGTCCGCCTCGCCGGGGGTGTCGATGCGCAGGACGGCGTCGAAGGTGACGACCGAGCCGTCCTCCTTCGTCGCGGTCACGGGCAGCGTGCGCGGCGTCGTGCCCTCGTTGAGCGCGGTGACGCCGGCGATGTCGAACGTCTCCGTCCCGTCCAGGCCGAGCGAGGCGGCCGACTCCCCGGCGGGGAACTGCAGCGGCAGCACGCCCATCCCGATGAGGTTGGAGCGGTGGATGCGCTCGAAGCTCTCCGCGACGACGGCCTTGACCCCCAGCAGGCTGGTGCCCTTGGCCGCCCAGTCCCGCGAGGAGCCCGAGCCGTACTCCTTGCCGCCGAGCACGACGAGGGGCACGCCCGCCGCCTGGTAGGCGACCGAGGCGTCGTAGATCGACGTCTGCTCACCCGTGAGGAGGTTCTTCGTGTACCCGCCCTCCACGCCCGGCACGAGCTGGTTGCGCAGCCGGATGTTGGCGAAGGTGCCGCGGATCATCACCTCGTGGTTGCCGCGGCGCGAGCCGTAGGAGTTGAAGTCCTTGCGCGGCACGCCGTGCTCGGACAGGTACTGCCCCGCGGGGCTGTCGGGCTTGATGCTGCCGGCCGGGCTGATGTGGTCGGTGGTCACCGAGTCCCCGAGCTTGGCCAGGACGCGGGCGCCCGTGATGTCGGTGACGGGCGCCGGCGTGGCGGTCATGCCGTCGAAGTACGGGGGCTTGCGGACGTACGTGGACTCCGCGTCCCACGCGAAGGTCGCGCCCTCGGGCGTGGGCAGGCCCTGCCAGCGCTCGTCACCCGCGAAGACGTCCGCGTAGTCGTTCGTGAACATGTCGCGGCGGATGGCCTGGTCGATCGTCGCCTGCACCTCCGCCGCGGACGGCCAGATGTCGCGCAGGAAGACGGGCTCGCCGTCCGTCGTCGTGCCCAGGGGCTGGGCCTCGAAGTCGAAGTCCATCGTCCCCGCCAGCGCGTAGGCGATGACCAGCGGCGGGGAGGCGAGGTAGTTCATCTTCACGTCGGGGTTGATGCGCCCCTCGAAGTTGCGGTTGCCCGACAGCACGGACACCACGGCGAGGTCCTGCTCGTTGACGACCGCCGAGACCTCCTCGGGCAGCGGGCCCGAGTTGCCGATGCAGGTGGCGCAGCCGTAGCCGACGAGGTGGAAGCCGAGCTTCTCGAGGTAGGGCCACAGCCCGGCCCGCTCGTAGTAGTCCGTGACGACCTTCGAGCCCGGCGCCATCGACGTCTTCACCCACGGCTGGGCGACGAGGCCCTTGTCGACCGCGTTCTTGGCCAGCAGGCCCGCGGCCAGCATGACCGAGGGGTTCGACGTGTTGGTGCACGAGGTGATGGAGGCGATGACGACGGCGCCGTGGTCCAGCTCGGTCGTCGTGCCGTCGGCCAGCGTCACCGGGACGCGCTTGTGCGGGCGGCGGTCGACGTCGCCGTGGCCGGCCTCGACCGGGGCGGCGGAGGCGTCGGCGTGCGCGCCGGCGGCGATCGGGTCGGAGGCCGGGAAGGTCTCCTCGACGGACTCGTCGAGCCCGCGGAACGGCGCGGCCTCGTCGTCGCCGACGTAGTCGAGGATCGCGGACGCGAACGCCTCGCGCGCCGCCGACAGCTCGATGCGGTCCTGGGGGCGCTTCGGGCCGGCGATCGACGGCACGACCGTCGACAGGTCCAGCTCGAGGTACTCCGAGAACACCGGCTCGACGTAGCCGGCCGCCGACGGGTCGTGCCAGAGGCCCTGCTCCTTGGCGTAGGCCTCCACGAGGGCGACCCGCTCGTCGTCGCGCCCCGTGAGGCGCAGGTAGTCCAGCGTGACGTCGTCGATGGGGAAGATCGCGCAGGTCGAGCCGAACTCCGGGCTCATGTTGCCGATGGTGGCGCGGTTGGCCAGCGGCACCGCCGCGACGCCGTCGCCGTAGAACTCGACGAACTTCCCGACGACCCCGTGCTTGCGCAGCATCTGCGTGATGGTCAGCACCACGTCCGTCGCCGTCACGCCCGAGGGGATCTGGCCCGAGAGCTTGAACCCGACGACGCGCGGGATGAGCATCGAGACGGGCTGGCCCAGCATGGCGGCCTCGGCCTCGATGCCGCCGACGCCCCAGCCCAGCACGCCGAGGCCGTTGACCATCGTCGTGTGCGAGTCGGTGCCGACGCAGGTGTCCGGGTACGCGCGCACGACGGTGCCGTCCTGCGTGTCGACCTCACGCGTCATCACCGTGCGGGCCAGGTACTCGATGTTGACCTGGTGGACGATGCCGGTGCCCGGCGGCACGACCTTGAAGTCGTCGAACGCCGTCTGGCCCCAGCGCAGGAACTGGTAGCGCTCGACGTTGCGCTCGTACTCGAGCTCGACGTTGCGCTCGAAGGCGTCGGCGCGCCCGGCGACGTCGATCTGCACGGAGTGGTCGATGACGAGCTCGGCCGGGGCCAGCGGGTTGATCCGCGCCGGGTCACCGCCCAGGTCCGCGACCGCCTCACGCATCGTGGCGAGGTCGACGACGCAGGGCACGCCCGTGAAGTCCTGCATGACGACGCGGGCCGGCGTGAACTGGATCTCCGTGTCCGGCTCGGCCGCCGGGTCCCATGCGGCGAGCGCGCGCACGTGCTCGGCGGTGATGTTGGCGCCGTCCTCGGTCCGCAGCAGGTTCTCGGCGAGGACCTTGAGGCTGTAGGGCAGGCGCTCCACGCCCGGCACGGCCGACAGCCGGTACACCTCGTAGGAGGCGTCCCCCACCGTCAGGGTTCCCTTCGAGCCGAAGCTGTCGACACTGCTCACGTGGTGCTCCTTCGCTACGACGGGACGTCTCGCGGACGTCCCCGTGCCGGTCCAGCGGGTCGCCGGCGCCCCCGGCTCAGCCTAGGGGTCCGGCGGGACCCAATTATCTCGACGTCAAGATACATGACGACGGGCGTCGGGGTCGCCCCTCGTCTCGGACACGCCGGGACCGTCCGGCCCGGGCGACCCCGTCGTCGGGGCGCCCGGGCCGGACCCGGACCACGGTCGTGCCGTCGGTCCTGCCGTCAGTCCCCCGGCTCGACCTCGCCGCGGCGCGCCGCGTCCTGCGCCTTGCGCGTGGCCTCGACGGCACGCTCGTGGCTGCGCGGGTCATAGTCCGGCGTGCCGGTCTTGTGCAGCTCGGCGGCTGCGGCGCGCTGCCGCTCGGCGTACCGCCCCGTCGTCGTGGGCTCCTGCGCGGCCTGCTCGGCCTGCCCACCCTGTGCCTGCGTCACGGTGGTCTCCCTCCGGCCGGGCCCGGGACGGTCCGGCTCGCGTCCACGCTAGACGCTCACGCCCGGGTCAGCACCGCCACGGCCTCGACGTGGTGGGTCATGGGGAACAGGTCGTACCCCTGCACGTCGTCGAGCCGGTACCCGTGCCCGACGAGCAGCCCGACGTCGCGCGCCAGCGCCGCGGGGTCGCAGGCCACGTGGACGACCCGTCGCGGCGCGAGCGCGGCGACCGCGTCGAGCACGCGCCGTCCGGCGCCGGCGCGCGAGGGGTCCAGCACGACCGCGTCCACGGCGTCCGGCAGCGCCCCGGCCCCGCCGTCGGCCGCCCCGTCCGCGGGCGCACCCGCGTCCGCGTCGGCACCCGCCCGCGTGAGCACGTCCCCGACCTCGCCCGTGCGCAGCAGCACCTGGGGACGGTCGTGCAGCGTCCGACGGGCGTCGCGCACGGCCCGCTCGTCGCCCTCGACGCCGACCACGCGGCCGGCGGCCCCCACGGCGTCCGCGAGCACGGCCGTGAACAGCCCCGCCCCGGCGTAGAGGTCCAGCACGGTCGCCCCGGTCACGTCCCCCAGCCCGTCGAGCACGGCCGCCGTCAGCACCTCGGGCGCGCGCCGGTGCACCTGCCAGAAGCCCGCGGCCTGCACCCGGTACCGGTAGGTCGTCCCGCGCACGCGGACCTCCTCGTGCACCGTGCGCCGCGCGTTCGGGCGCGGGTCCGGCCGGCCGCGGCCCAGGTCCCAGGGCACCCCGTCGACGAGCACCACCGGCGCGTCCCCGGACGCCGGCGCCACCGCCTCGATGCGCGCCCCCGCGGGCCACCGCCGCCCGGGCAGGTCCAGGGCCTCGATCGCCTCCACCGCCAGCGGCAGCGACGTCACCGGGTGCACGGCGTGCGAGCGCGGGCCGCGCATCCCCGCGCGGCCCTCGTCGTCGGCCACGAGCTCCACCCGGGTGCGGTAGTGCAGCCCGCCCCGCTCGTCGTCCTCGGGCAGCGCGTGCACGGGGACGTCGCGGTCCAGGTGCGCGATCCGCCGCAGCTGCTCGGACAGCACGGCCGCCTTCCAGGCCCGCTGCGCGGGCAGGGCCACGTGCGCGAGCTCCGCGCCGCCGACCCCGCCGGCCCCCGCCTCGGGCCAGGCGGACGGCACCCGGTCGGGCGACGCGGTCAGGACCTCGACGGCGTCCGCGCGCCAGAACGAGGCGCCCTCGCCGGCGTCCGTCAGGCGGGCCCGCACGCGCTCACCGGGCAGCGTGTGCCGGACGAAGACGACGCGGCCCTCGAAGCGCGCGACGCAGTGCCCGCCGTGCGCCGGCGCGCCGACGTCGAGCTCGACGACCTCCCCGGCGCGTCCGGGGTCCGCCGCCGGCCGGGGCCGGGGCCGGCGTCCCCGCGGCGGCCGGCCGGGCCGCGCGCCGCGCTCAGACACCCCGGGTCCGCGTCTGCCGCACCGCGTCCTCGAGCCCGGTCTGCCCCGCCGACGACGAGAGCTGCCACGGGACGGACGCCACGACGACGCCCGGCGTGAACAGCAGCCGCCCCTTGAGGCGCAGCGCGCTCTGGTTGTGCAGGAGGTGCTCCCACCAGTGGCCCACGACGTACTCCGGGATGTAGACGACGACGAGGTCGCGCGGGCTCTCCCGCCGCACGGACCGCACGTACATGAGGACCGGCCGGGTGATCTCCCGGAACGGCGAGTCGAGCACCTTGAGCGGCACGGGCAGGTCGAGGGCGTCCCACGCGGCGCGCAGCGGCGCGACGTCCTCGGGGTCGACCGCCACCGTCACGGCCTCGAGGACCTGCGGGCGCGAGGCCCGTGCGTAGGCCAGCGCGCGCAGGGTCGGCCGGTGCACGCGCGAGACGAGGACGATCGCGTGCACGCGGCTGGGCAGGGCGCGCGCGTCGGGGCTGCCGCTGTCGAGGTCGAGCTCCCGGCGGACCCGGTCGTAGTGCCGGCGGATCCCGTTCATGAGCGTGAAGATGACGAGCATCGCCAGGATGGCGATCCACGCGCCGAGCGCGAACTTCGTGAGGAGCACCACGACGAGCACGACGGCCGTCATGGAGAAGCCGATGCCGTTGACGAGCCGCGAGCGGCGCATCCGGGCGCGTGCCACGGGGTCCGGCTCCGTGCGCAGGTGCCGGTTCCAGTGCCGCAGCATGCCGAGCTGGGACAGCGTGAAGGACACGAACACGCCCACCGTGTACAGCGGGATGAGCAGCGTGACGTCGGCGTGGAAGGCGAACACCAGCACGCCCGCGCCGACGGCCAGCGTGACGATGCCGTTCGACAGCGCCAGCCGGTCGCCGCGGGTGTGCAGCTGGCGCGGGAGGAACCCGTCCTTGGCGAGGATCGAGCCGAGCACCGGGAACCCGTTGAAGGCGGTGTTGGCGGCCAGCACGAGGATGAGGCCCGTGACGACGGCGACGAGGACCGCCGCGACGGGGAAGCCCGAGAACACGGCCTGGGACAGCTGCGTGATGACGGGGTCCTGCACGTACCCGTCGCCCACCGGCACCCCGTCGCGCAGGAGCTGCTCGCCCGGGTCCTCCACGTAGTGGACCTTCGTCTCGCGCGCCAGGAAGAGGATCGACAGGACGAGGAAGGAGCTGATCGTGCCGAGCAGGGCCAGCGTCGTGGCCGCGTTGCGGGACTTGGGCTTGCGGAAGGCGGGGACGCCGTTGCTGATCGCCTCGACACCGGTGAGGGCCGTCGACCCCGACGCGAAGGCCCGCAGGACGAGGAACAGCCCGGCCGCGCCGGCCAGCCCCGTCTCGTACCCGGGCACCGGCGCCACGTCGAGGGCCGCCGACTCCGCCAGGGGCAGCGAGCCCGTCGCCCACCGGACGAGCCCGGTGAGGGCCGTGATGCCGATGACGACCATGTAGAGGTAGACGGGGACCGCGAAGGCCGTGCCGGCCTCCTTCACCCCCCGCAGGTTGAGCAGGGTGAGGACGACGATGAGCGACAGCGCCACCGTGACCTCCTCCCCGCGCAGCGCGGGGATGGCCGCGGCGGCGTACTGGGAGGCGGCCGACACGGACACCGCGACGGTCAGCGCGTAGTCGACCAGCAGCGCGCTGGCGACGGTGAGGCCGGCGCGGGGGCCGAGGTTGACGGTGGCCACCTCGTAGTCGCCGCCCCCGGAGGGGTAGGCGTGCACGTTCTGCCGGTACGAGGCGATGACCGTCACCAGGACGACGACGACGACGAGGCCGACCCAGGGCGAGATCGTCGTCGCCGCCAGGCCCGCCAGCGACAGGGTGAGGAGGATCTCGTCGGGGGCGTACGCGACCGACGACAGCGCGTCGGAGGCGAAGACCGGCAGCGCGATGCGCTTGGGGAGCAGGGTGTGCCCCATCCGGTCGCTGCGGACCGGGCGGCCCAGCAGGAGCCGCTTGGCGGCGTCGGTCAGGTCGGGCACGAGCGCCCATGCTACGCAGGCGCGGCGCCGGTCCGGCGCTAGGGTCGGCACCGTGCACTTCGTCATCATGGGATGTGGTCGCGTGGGCGCCTCGCTCGCGCACGAGCTCGAGAGCCGCGGCCACGGCGTGGCGGTCATCGACCAGAACCCGGACGCGTTCCGGCGCCTGGACGAGACCTTCTCCGGCCGCAAGGTCACGGGGCTCGGCTTCGACCGGGACACGCTGCACCAGGCGGGCATCGAGGACGCCTACGCCTTCGCGGCGGTGTCCGACGGCGACAACTCCAACATCCTCGCGGCGCGCGTCGTGCGGGAGACCTACGGCGTCGACAACGTCGTCGCCCGCATCTACGACCCCCACCGCGCGGAGATCTACCAGCGGCTGGGCATCCCCACGGTCGCGACCGTGCGCTGGACGTCCCTGCAGGTGCTGCGTCGGCTGCTGCCGCTGGGCTCCACGGACGAGTTCCGCGACCCGTCCGGGCAGGTCCGCCTGGCGGAGGTGGACGTGCACGCGGCGTGGGTCGGCAAGCCGCTGCGCGCGCTGGAGGAGGCCAGCGGCGCACGCGTCGCCTACGTCACCCGCTACGGTGCCGGCGTGCTGCCCACGGCGGGGACCGTCCTGCAGGAGAACGACCAGGTGCACGTGCTCATGCGCACCGCGGACGCGGACGCCGTCGAGCGCGTGCTCACCGTCGCACCGGTGGTGACGGCGTGAGGGTCGTCATCGCGGGGGCCGGGTCCGTCGGCCGGTCCATCGCCCGGGAGCTCCTCGGGCACGGGCACGAGGTGACGCTCGTCGACCGGCAGCCCACCGCGATGCGGGTGGCGCAGGTGGCGGACGCCGACTGGCTGCTGGCCGACGCGTGCGAGCTGCCGACGCTGCGGCAGGTGCGCGCCGACGAGTGCGACGTCATGGTCGCGGCGACCGGTGACGACAAGGCCAACCTCGTCATCTCGCTGCTGGCCAAGACCGAGTTCGGCGTGCCGCGCACGGTGGCGCGCGTGAACAACCCGAAGAACGAGTGGATGTTCGACGAGGCGTGGGGCGTGGACGTCGCCGTGTCGACGCCGCGCATCATGACGTCGATGGTCGAGGAGGCCGTCGCCGTCGGCGACCTCGTCAGCATCTTCACGTTCCACCAGTCGAAGGCCGACATCCTCGAGCTGACGCTGCCGCCGTCGTCGCCCCTCGTCGGGTCGCTCGTGGGTCAGGTGGCCTGGCCGGAGGACACCGTGCTGGCCTGCGTCGTGCGGGACGCCCGGCCGCTCGCCCCGAGCCCCGACGACACGCTCGAGGTCGGCGACGAGCTGCTCATCGTCACGGGGCGGGACGCGGACCGCGCGGCGCTCGAGACGCTCCTGACCCGCGGAGCACGACCCAGCTGAGCCAGAGGGCGACCGCCGTGAGCGGCAGCCCCATGACGAGCTTGGCGGTGCCCAGCCACGCCACCTCGCCGGCCAGGTAGAGCGGCACCTGCACCGCGAGGCGCGCCGCGAACAGGCCCACCCACGGCCAGGACGCCCACGTGTAGCGGCGCACCTGCGCGGGGTCCCGACGCCAGGCCAGCGCGCCCGCCCACGAGCCCTGCGCCGTCAGGGGCCCCTCGGGCCGGAAGAGCCCGAGGACGAGCCCCACGAACGGCAGCCGGACGAGCACGCTCAGCAGGGTGCCCACGAGGTAGGCGACGTTCACCCACAGGCCGTAGGCGAAGTAGTCGGCGGCGTCGCCGGTCCGCCAGGCCCAGACGACGCCCACCGCGACCCCCAGCACGCCCGAGAGCGCCTGCGTGACCGGCGTGCGCTGCACGAGCCGCGCCACCACGGCGACGACCGCGGCGGCCGCGGAGGCGACGAGGGCGGGCACCAGCCGCTGCCCCGAGGCGACGAAGACGACGACGAACAGCAACCCCGGGGCGACGGACTCCACCGCCCCGCGCACCCCGCCGACGGCGGCGAGGGCGTCGAAGTGCTCGGCCTCCACGGCGCCCAGGCCGCGCCGCGCGGGTGCCCCTGCAGGTCCCGACGCGGGTCCGTCCGACGACGCCGACCCCGGCGCGACGGGCGACGGCGGCTCGGACGTGCTCACTCGCCCGGCCGCGCGCGCAGCTCGTAGCCGGGGTTGTACATGACGCGCCGGCCGCCCTTCTCGCACGCCATGCCCTCGACGCGCAGCCGGCGGCCGGGCTCGATGCCCGCGATCTCCCGACGACCGAGCCAGACGAGCACGAGCGTGCCCGAGCCGTCGTACAGCTCCGCCTCGACGGCGGGCACCCCCTCCCGCGGGCGCAGCGTCACGGCCCGCACCACGCCCGAGACGGTGGCGCGGCAGCGGTCCGGCAGGTCGTGGACCGGCGTGCAGGCGCCGGTGACGACGGACTCGGCCCGCTCCTCGTCGGCCTCGATCTCGGCCCGCGAGGCGAGGGCCTTCGCGAGCTTCTCCTTGAGGGTCATCGGGTCTCCGTCATCTCGGGCCCGCGGGTCAGCGGGTCGAGGTCGGGGCGGCCGTCCGGGACGGGCGGCGGCGGGGGGACGGGCTGGCGGCCCGGCAGGTGCAGCGGCAGGAGCTCCCGCGGCGGGCGCGCCTCGGTGCCGCGCACGACGACGACGCCGGCGAACACCGCCTCGAGCCGCCGCGCCGCCTCGGGGTCGACCGCCGCGCGCCCGGACAGCAGGCCGCGCAGGAACCAGCGCGAGCCGTCGGTGCCGAGGAAGCGGAAGGGTCGGTGCGCCGTGCGGCCGTCCGGCGTGCGGACGGGCAGGCGGGCGAGCAGCTCCGTGCCGAAGGGGCCGTCCAGCTCCTCGACGGACCCGCCCTGGCCGGTCACCTGCGTCCGGATCTCCGCGCGCACCTCGTCCCAGATGCCGTCGGTGCGCGGCGCGGCGAAGGCCTGCATCTGCAGCGACGAGCCGTCGAGGACGACCTGCACGCCCTGCACCGTCTTCGTGCGCTGGTCGACCTCCATGCGCAGCTCCATGCCCTGCACGGCCGGCACGCGCAGCGCACCGAGGTCGACGCGCTCGCCCGCGGGCGCCTCCGCGACGTCCCACGGCCCGCGCGCGGGTGCGGACGTCCCCGCCGTCGAACCGTCGCCCGCGGCGTCGTCGCCCGTCCGGTCGTCGGTCAGTCACCCGTCACGTCGTCCGGGGCCGGACCCGCCTCACCCGGGGCCGCCTCCGGCCCGGGTGCGGTCCTGGCACGTCGGAACAGACCCACGTCGCTCACTCCCTCCGGCCGTGCGTCGCACCGCCGTCTCGGCTCCCCCGACAGTGACCCCGCGGCGCGGCGCGCCGGGAGCGGACCTCAGGACGCTCCCCCGACCGGCCCAGGCGGCGGCGTCCAGCCGCCGCTCGACCCGAAGCCGCCGGCGCCCCGCACGGAGCCGGGCAGCTCGTCGACCTCGGCGAACCGCACCTGCTCGACGCGCTGCACGACGAGCTGGGCGACCCGGTCGCCGCGCGCGAGCCGCACGGGCTCCGTCGCGTCCGTGTTGTGCAGGACCACCGCCACCTCGCCGCGGTAGCCCGCGTCGACCGTCCCGGGGGCGTTGAGCACGGTCAGGCCGTGCCGGGCGGCGAGCCCGGAGCGCGGGTGCACGAACGCCGCCCACCCCTCGGGCAGCGCGATCGCGATGCCCGTCGGCACGGTGGCCCGGCCGAGGGGCGGCACGACCACGGCCTCGCGGGCCAGCAGGTCGACCCCGGCGTCGCCCGGGTGGGCGTGCACGGGGACCGGCAGGTCCGGGTCCAGCCGACGCAGCGCCACCACCAGCGGCGCGGCACCGGCCGGCGACGACGGGTGCTGGTCGGCGCGCTCGGTCACGGGCTCGGTCACGGGCCGCGACCCTACCCGCCGCGCCGGGACGTGCGGGCATCGCGTCGACCCGCACCCCCACGCCGCACCGGCGCCGGTCTGAGATGCTGGGGCGGTGCACGACGACACCCCCGGACCAGGTCCCGCGCAGCCGCCCCGACGGCCCGGTGGGGACGAGGGGGCGGAGGTCGTGCTGCACCGCGAGCGCCTGACCGTGGGGCGGGGCGGCTGGCTGTTCGCGCTGCTCCTCGTCGTCACCTTCGGCGCGGTGCTCATCCCCGTCGACCCCCTGCTGGCGGTCGCCGGGGGCCTCGTCGCGGCCGTGGTCGTGGGCGTGGCCCTCGTGCGCTCGGCCCCCGTCGTCGAGGTCACGACGAGCACCCTGCGCGCGGGCGGGGCGGCCGTGCCCGTCCACCTGCTCGGCGCCGTGCAGCCCCTGGACGTGCAGGAGACCCGGACCGCGCTCGGTCCGGGTCTCGACGCCCGCGCCCACGTCTGCCTCCGCGGGTGGATCCCCACGGTGGTCCGCGCCGACCTGGACGACCCCGCCGACCCGACCCCGTACTGGCTCGTGTCGACGCGCTCGCCGGAGGCGCTCGCCGCCGCCCTGGTGCGGGCCGGCGCCGCGGGTGGCTCGCGCCGCTAGGCGCCGAGCGGGCCCACCGGCGCCGGCAGCGGCGTCAGGCCGCGCACTCCGAGCAGATGGGCTGCCCGTTCTTCTCCCCCGCCAGCTGGCTGCGGTGGTGCACCAGGAAGCAGGACGAGCACGTGAACTCGTCGGCCTGGCGCGGCAGCACCCGGACGCTCAGCTCCTCGCCGGACAGGTCCGCGCCGGGGAGCTCGAAGCCCTCGGCGGCCTCCGTCTCGTCCTCGTCCACCTGGCCCGAGCTCTTGTCGGAGCGCCGCGCCTGGAGCTCCTGGAGGGAGTCCTCGGACAGGTCCTCCTCGGTCTTGCGCGGTGCGTCGTAGTCGGTCGCCATGATGTTCTCCGTCTCCCGCCGGCCCCTGCGGGTCGGCCTCTCGTCCACGCACCGCCGCCGGGCGCCGGTGCACCGGCCACGCGTGACGCGGCGGGCGCCCGCGGGTGCGGCGGCGCCGTGCGCCCCGCTCCCGCCGGTCCCCCCGCGCGTCCCCGCTCGGCCGGCGACCCTCCAATGCCCGGCCGCCGGGGTTTGTTCCCGCGACGGCGGCAGGGATTGTGCCCTATCCCGCAGGCGTCCGCGACCGGCTACGCGCCCTCGTCGGCGCGCAGCCCCTCCAGCAGCCGGACGAGCTCCGCCTGCCCCGCGGGCGGCCCCGCGACGGTCATGTCGCGGCCCGGCGGGCGACCGTGCAGCCCCGTGACGACGGCGCCCGCCTCCTGGGCGACGAGCTGCCCAGCCGCCAGGTCCCAGGGGTTGAGGCCGCGCTCGTAGTACAGGTCGAGACCTCCGGCGCCGAGCCGGCACAGGTCGAGCGCGGCCGACCCGATGCGGCGCACGTCGCGCACCTGCGGCAGCAGCGCCGCGACCACGGCCCCCTGCGCCCGCCGTCGCTCCGCCTCGTAGCCGAACCCCGTGCCGACGAGCGACAGGGCGAGCGGCACGTCCGCGTTTACCTGCAGGGGCACGCCGTCGCGCCACGCGCCCCGGCCGCGGGCGGCGGTGTACGTGGTGCCGACGGCGGGCGCGTGCACGCACCCGACGAGGACCGTCCACGTCGCGGGGTCCGGGTCGCCGACGACCGCCGCGACCGACACCGCGTAGTCGTCGATGCCGTACAGGTAGTTCACCGTGCCGTCGATGGGGTCGACGACCCACGTGACCCCGCTGGTGCCGGCGTGGTCGGTGCCCTCCTCCCCGAGAACGCCGTCGTCCGGCCGCAGCTCGGCCAGCCGCCGGCGCAGCAGCGTCTCCGAGGCGACGTCCATCGCGGTCACCACGTCCTGCGGGGACGACTTCGTCGCCGCGACCGTGACCCGCTCGGGGCGGCCCTCGTGGACGAGCGCGCCGGCCTCCCGCGCCACGGTCTCCGCGACCGCCAGGAGGGCGTCGAGGTCGTGCTGCTGGGGGAGGCGGTCCGGGGCGGTCGGAGGGGGCGTCGGGGTGCTCACACCCGCCACTATCCCCTGCCGGGTCCTCCGCCCCGTCCTCCGCCCCGTCCTCTGCCCCGTCCTCTGCTCCGTCCTTGCCTCCGTCCTCTGCCCCGTCCTGCCCGGCGGGCGACGGCACACCGGCGCGGGTCCCCGACACCCGCCCCTGGGGATGGCACCCTGCGGGGAGACGAACGGGAGGACCCATGGCTGAGCTCGAGCTCGTCGGGCTGCACGAGGACGGCGAGCACGTCGTCCTGGCCGGACCCGGCGCCGGACCGGGCGCCCCGCGCTACCGGCTCCGCATCGACGACGCCCTGCGGGCCGCGGTGCGGCGCGACCGGCCGCAGCTGGAGCAGCTGCGCTCCGGCGGTGCTGCGAGCCTGAGCCCGCGCGAGATCCAGGCCCGCATCCGGGCGGGGGCGACGGCCCAGGAGGTCGCGACCGCTGCCGGCACCTCCGTGGACCACGTCCGCCGCTACGAGGGCCCCGTCATGGCGGAGCGCGAGTACGTCGCCGACCAGGCGCGCGCCACCCGCATCGGCCGCGAGGCCGACGCCCCGGTGCTCGGGGACCTCGTCACCGACCGGCTCGCCGCGCGCGGCGTCGACCCCGACACGCTGTCGTGGGACGCCTTCCGCGAGGTGGGGCGGCCGTGGACCGTCGCGGCGCGCTTCGTCGTCGGGGAGGACCGGCGGGAGGCCCGCTGGACCTTCGACGGCGCAGCCCGCACGGTGGCCGCCGAGGAGGACGAGGCCCGCTGGCTGTCGGAGACCGAGATCCCCGCCGACCTCCTGGGCCGCCGGCACCTCGCCGCCGTGCGCGACGTCGTGTTCGACCTGCCCGCCGGGGGAATCCCCGCCGGTGACGGCACGCCGCACGACGAGGTCCCCGCCGGCGACGGCGGGCCGGACGCGGCGGGCCCGGTCGACGACCCGACGGCCGCGCTGCTCGACGACCTGCGCGCCCGGCGCGGCGTGCGCCAGCCCCTCGACGACGAGCCGCCCGGCGACGACGACGAGGAGTTCGAGGGCTTCGGGCCGCAGCGGACCTTCGACTTCGGGCACCTCGAGGCCCAGGTCCCCGGGGCGCACCCGGTGGACGCCGACCCGCGGACCGAGGCGCGCGTCCTGGCCCTCACCGGTCGGCAGCGCACTCCCGTCGGGCCCGTCGTCCGCGAGACCGCGAGCACGACGGACGCCGAGGCGCCCCGCCCGCCGGCCCCGGGCTCGCCCGAGCCGGGGACGGGCACGGGGACGGGCACGGGGACGGGCACGGAGACGGGCACGGCGGCACCGGCCACGAGCGGTCAGACCGCGTCCGCCGAGCAGCCGCTCGCGGCGACGGGGTCGGCAGGCTCGTCGCCCGCGGACCGGCCGCGGGCGGCGCGCCGCGGCCGCGCGAAGGTGCCGAGCTGGGACGAGATCGTCTTCGGGGCGCGTCCCGAGTAGCCCGGAGTCGCCCCGGATCGCGCGGCCCGGGCCGCGCGACCATCAGCCGCCGGCGGGGGCCGGCGCGTGCGCGCGGGCCGTCGCGGCCGTCATGCGGCGCACGTGGTGGCGTCGGCACAGCACCTCGTAGGCGACGTCCTCCGCGGAGGGGTCGACGTCGCCGACGACGACCTGCGCCCCCTCGACGACCATGCGACCGCCGACGGTGCGTGCGTTGTGCGTGGCGCGGGCGCCGCACCAGCACAGCGCCCGGACCTGCAGCACCTCGACCCGGTCGGCCAGCTCGACGAACCGTGCCGACCCCGGGAAGAGCCGGGCGCGGAAGTCGGTCGTGATGCCGAAGGCGAAGACGTCCACCTCGAGCTCGTCCACGACCCGCGCGAGCGCCTCCACCTGCTCGGGCGCGTAGAACTGCGCCTCGTCGCACACGAGGTAGTCCACCGCGTGCCCCGCCCCGCGCCGGGCGAGCACGAGCTCCCAGAAGTCGGTCGCCGCCGTCACCTCGTCGGCGCGGCGGGCCAGGCCCAGCCGCGAGGAGATGACGGCCGTCCCGGCCCGGTCGTGCTGCGTGAACAGCAGGCCGTGGCGGCCGCGCGCCGCGTGGTTGTGGTGCATCTGCAGCGCCAGCGTCGACTTGCCGCAGTCCATCGTGCCGGAGAAGAAGACGAGCTCGGCCACGCCTCACGCACCCCCGGCGACGAGCAGCGGCACGAGCATCTCCGCGGGCGTGCGCGACCCGTGCACCCCGACCAGCTCGAGCGACGCCGCGCTCTGCGTCGCGGAGTCCACGACGGTCGCCCGCCCCGTCATCGCCACGACGACGTCCCCCACGACGGGCAGGACGTGCGGGTCGACGGGGCCGAACCACCCGGCCGCCACGACCTCCTCCCGCGTGCCGACGACCGCGTGCTCCCCCAGCACGTCGCGCCACCGGCCGGCCACGGCCGGGGCGTCCGCGCCCGGTGCCAGGTGCAGGTGCAGGGCGCGCGGCTCCCCCGCCACCAGCGCCACGTCCCGGCCGAGCACGGGGTCGGCCGCCACGTCCCACCGCCGCGCGCGGTCGACGTCGACCATGCCGTGGTCGGCGGTGACGACGAGCAGCGTGCTCGCCGGCAGCGAGCGCGCCAGCCGCCGCAGCTCGGCGTCGACGTCCTCGAGCGCGGCCCCCCACGCGGCCGACCCGAAGCCGTGGTGGTGGCCGGCCTTGTCGACGTCGCCCCAGTAGAGGTAGGTCAGGCCCGGCCGGCGCAGCGTGCGCACGGCGGCGTCCACCCGGGCGCCCAGCGGCTCGGCGGCGACGAACGCGGCACCGGCCAGCGCCGCCTCGGTCAGGCCGCTGCCGGCGAACCGCGCGGGACCGATGCTCGTCGTCGCCACGCCCGCCCCCGCCAGCGCGGCCAGGAGGCCGGGGACGCGCTGCCACGCGCGCGGCGCGGGCAGGTCCGTCCAGGACACGAGGTTGCCGAGCGCCCCCGTGGCGGGGTCCCGCACGGTGTAGCCGAGCATCGCGGTCCGGCCCGGCCCCTCCCCCGTGCCGAACGTGCCCATCGCGGTGGCGGTGGTCGACGGCACGGGGCTCGTCAGCGGCTCGCTGCCGGCCAGGAGCGAGCGGAGGAACGGCGCGTGCCCGGCCCGCTCGGCGAGGTTGAGGTGCCCGAGCCCGTCGACGAGGACGACGCACACGCGCTCGGCCGTCGGCAGGCCGAGCGCCGCACGCGCGTCCGGGCCGTCGGGGTGCACGGCGACCCCCAGGACGTCGGCGAGCGCCGGCAGGACGCGGCCCAGGCGGCGCGGGCCGCCGGGGTGAAGGAAGCCGGCCGCGGCGGCGGCCTCCTCCACGGGTGACGTCGCGACGTGCCGCGCCGGCATCAGCCGCGGGCGCTGGCGGCCGAGAGGCGCCGGGCGAAGTCGAGCGCGGCGCGCACGGCGTGCTCGCCCTCCGCCGCGGAGCTGACGCGCACGACGACGTCGTCGGGGCTGAGCGTGCCGGTGAGGCCGTGGTCCGCGTCGCACGCCGGGTCGCCGCACGTGGCCGGCTCGAGGTCGACCCGGGAGACGCCGCCCCACCCCACCGCGAGCGTCACCTCGGTGGCCGTGCGCCCGGGCCGGTGCTCCGCCGGGGCGTCGACGACGTGCGTGACGGCGACCGACCGCAGGCTCGTGACGGGGACGGCCTCCGTCGTCGCCGAGGCGCTTGCGGACGGGTGCTCGGAGTCCGCCGGGTGGTCGTCGACGTGGGCGACGACCAGCCGCGTCGGCGTCAGCGCCAGCACGGTGACGTGCCGGCGCACCTCGTCGGCGTCGAACGTCGTCTCGGGGTGCACGAGGTGGGCGAGCACGGGCTCCTCGGCCAGCGCGACGTCGAGGACGTCGGCGACGAGGTCGGGGTAGTACCCCGCCCGGTGCAGGTCGTGGCGCAGGTGGGCGGGAACGGCAGGCACGGCTCATGATCGCACGGCCGGGTCAGCGGCCGAGCGCCCTCGCGGGGGCGTCGGAGCGGTCCGCGGGGCCGATGCCGGCGCGGGCGCCGAGCACCCGGACGCCGTCCAGCGTGACGACGACGGGGTTGAGCTCGAGCGAGCGCAGCTCCGGCAGCCCGTCGGCGAGCAGGCTCACGCGCGCGACGAGGTCCTCCAGCGCGGCGGCGTCCAGGGCGGGGCTGCCGCGGTACCCGTAGAGCCGCGCGGCGGCGCGCGGGGAGCGCACGAAGGCGGCGACGTCGGCGTCCGTGAGGGGCGGCATCGCGAGCGCCACGTCCCCCAGCAGGTCCGTGGCGTCCCCCGCCACCCCGAAGCTCAGCACGGGCCCGAAGAGCGGGTCCTCCGTCGAGCGCAGGACGCACGAGACGCCCTGCTCCACCATCGCCTGCACCTCCAGCGGCGCCTCGTCGACCGCGGGCCGCTGCCCCTGGGTCACGGCGGCGAGCGCGGCCGCCGCGGCGCGCACCTCGTCGTCGTCCTCGAGGTCGAGGCGCACGCCGCCGAGGTCGGCGCGGTGGCGCAGCGCGGGCACGGTCGTCTTCAGCGCGACCGGGTAGCCCATGGCACGGGCCGCGCGCACGGCCTCCTCCGCGTCGCGCGCCGGGACGGCGGGCACGACGCCGATCCCGACCGCCGACAGCAGGGTGGCCGTGCGCGCGGCGTCGAGGGCCACGGGGGCGCCGTCCGACGCGGACCACGCGCGCACGAGCCGCCGGGCGGCGCGCACGTCGACGCCGGGCGGCGCGACGGGCCGGCCGCGGTCCTCCGCCCGCCGGCGGGCGTAGCGCGCCGCCCGCCCGAGCGCGAGCGCCGCGTCCTCGGCGGTGCCGAACGCCGGGACCGTGCAGGGCCGCCCGTCGGGTCCGGGCGCCGTGAGGTCGGCGGTGATGCCGCTCAGCCCGGTGAAGCACGCCGCGGTGGGGCGGCCCGTGCGCGCCGCCGCCTCGGCCACGGCCCGGTGCAGCACCGGGTCGGGGCCGTACACCGTCGGCACGCGCACCGCCACGACGACGTCGGCGTCCTGCGCGTAGACCTGCTCGACCGCGGCGGCCACGGCGTCCGGCCCGGCGTCCTCCGGGACGACGACGGGGTCCTGGCGGACGACGAGACCCGCGCCCGCGGCGGCCTCCACGACCACGGCGGCGACCGTCGCGGACCCCGCCAGGACCGCACAGCGCCGACCGGCGGGCAGCCGCTGGTGCGCGAGGAGCTGCACGAGGTCGAGCATCGCTCCGGTGCTCTCGACGCGGATGACGCCGGCATGGCGCATCATCTCGTCGAGCGTGCGCGCCGGCGCGTACGTCGAGCGCACCTGGTGCCCGGGCGGCACCACCTGTCCCGACCGCCCGGCCGTGACGACGACGACGGGCTTCGTCGCGGACAGCCGCCGCGCGATGCGCTGGAACTTGCGAGGGTTGCCGATGCTCTCCAGCGCGAGCGCCACGACGTCGGTGCTCTCGTCGTCGGTCCAGAACTGCATGAGGTCGTTGCCGGACACGTCGGCGCGGTGCCCGGCCGAGACGAACTGCGCGACGCCGAGGCCGCGCCGCCGCACCGCGCCCGCCAGCCCGACCGCCACCTGCGCCGACTGGCAGAACAGGCCCACGCGCCCCCGCGGCAGCGTCTCGCGCACGAGCGAGGCGTCGAGGACGGAGCCGTCCGGCCGCACCGCGACGAGCCCGAAGGACGCCGGCCCCACGATGCGCAGGCCCGTCCCCCGGGCGGCGCGCAGCAGCCGGCGCTGCAGGTCGAGCCCCTGCGCGCCGGTCTCGCCGAAGCCCGCCGAGAGCAGGACGCACGCCCGCACGCCGTGCCGCGCGAGCGCCCGGACGAACCCCTCGGCGTCGGCCGCCTCCACCGCCAGCACCGCGAGGTCCACGGGCGTCGGCAGCTCCGCCAGGGCGGCCCAACGGTCCGCCTCCCCCGGACGGCCGGGCACGCCGACGGTGTGCACCGGCAGCGTCGGGTCGCCCGCGCGCAGGGCGCCCGTGACGGTCTGCGCCAGCCGGACGGTGACGCCCGTCGCACCGCTGCCCGGCCCGACGACGACGACCGACCGCGCGCCGAGCATGCCGCGGACCGACCGCGCCTCCGCGCGGTGCTCGCGGTCCGCCATGACCTCGAGCGAGCGCTCGGTGGGGTCGATGTCGAACTCCACGGAGACGACGCCGTCCTCCGTGTGCTGCCGCACGGCGTACCCGGCCTCGCGGAAGGTCGCGATCATGCGCCCGTTCTGCGGCAGCACCTCGGCGACGAACCGCCGCACGCCGCGCTCGCGGGCCGCCGCGGCCAGGTGCTCGAGCAGCGCCGAGCCCAGGCCCTTGCCCTGGTGGGCGTCGGAGACGTTGAAGGCCACCTCGGCCACGTCGGGGTCGATGCGGTCGTAGCGGGCCACCGCGGTGATGCGCTCGTCGTCGCCCGGCCCGTCGCCACCCGTGACCGCGACCAGCGCGACGCGGTCGTCGTGGTCGACGGTCACCAGGTGGGTGAGGTCTCGCTCCGAGAGCCGCTCCATCGGCGCGAACCAGCGCATGTACGTCGAGCGCTCGGACTGCCCGAGGTGGAAGGCCTGCAGGGCCTCGGCGTCGTCGGGCCGGATCGGCCGCACGTGGGTCGTCGAGCCGTCGTAGAGCACGACGTCCGCCTCCCACGCGGCGGGGTACGCCCCGGGCCCGGGAGCGCGCGCACCCGCGGGCGGCACGGCGGCGCCGGCCCCGTCCGCCGCGACGTCTGCCATGCGCGCCACCCTAGCGAGCACCTCGCGCCCCACCCAGCCCGGCGGCCCCCGCAGCGCGTCGTGCCGTCCCCGGGTGCGCGGGCGGCGACAATGGTCGGCAGTCCCGTCCCCGTCCCGAGAGGCACCGCCCATGGCGCGACGCCCGTCCTCCCCCGACGTCCCCCCACCGGACGTCGCCGAGCGGATCGTCGACATCGACGTCGCCGCCGAGATGGAGGCGTCGTTCCTCGAGTACGCCTACTCGGTCATCTACACCCGCGCCCTGCCCGACGCCCGCGACGGCCTCAAGCCCGTGCAGCGGCGCATCCTGTTCCAGATGTCCGAGATGGGCCTGCGCCCGGACCGGCCCTACGTCAAGAGCGCGCGCGTCGTCGGCGACGTCATGGGCAAGCTCCACCCCCACGGCGACGCGGCGATCTACGACGCGATGGTCCGCCTCGCCCAGCCGTTCTCGCTGCGCCTGCCGCTCATCGACGGGCACGGCAACTTCGGCTCGCTCGACGACGGGCCCGCCGCCCCGCGGTACACCGAGGCCCGGATGGCCCCGGCGGCCACGGCGATGACGCGGGACCTCGACGAGGACACCGTCGACTTCGTCCCGAACTACGACAACCGGCTGCAGCAGCCGGCGGTGCTGCCCTCGGCGATCCCGAACCTGCTGGTCAACGGCGCGAGCGGGATCGCGGTCGGCATGGCGACGAACATGGTCCCGCACAACCTCGTCGAGGTCGTGGCCGCCGCCCGCCACCTCATCGCGCACCCGGCCGCCACCCTCGAGGACCTCCTGCGCTTCGTGCCGGGGCCGGACCTGCCGACGGGCGGCAAGATCGTCGGGCTCGACGGGGTGCGCGAGGCGTACCGCACGGGCCGCGGGCAGTTCCGCACGCGCGCCACGGCCCGCATCGAGAACGTCACGGCGCGGCGGCAGGGCATCGTCGTCACGGAGCTGCCGTACCTCGTCGGGCCGGAGAAGGTCCGCGAGAAGATCAAGGAGGGCGTGCAGTCCAAGCGGCTGCAGGGCATCGCCTCCTTCGACGACCACACGGACCGCACCCACGGCGTGCGCCTCGTCATCGAGGTGAAGTCCGGGTTCCACCCCGAGGCCGTCCTCGAGCAGCTCTACCGGTACACGCCGCTGGAGGACGCGTTCAGCGTCAACAGCGTCGTGCTCGTCGAGGGGCAGCCGCGGACGCTGGGCCTGCGCGAGCTGCTGCAGGTGTGGGTGGACCACCGCATCGACGTGGTGCGGCGGCGCTCGGAGCACCGGCTCGCGCAGCGCAAGGACCGGGCCCACCTCGTGGCGGGCCTGCTCGTCGCCATCCTCGACATCGACGAGGTCATCCAGGTCATCCGTTCCGCGGAGGACGCGGAGACGGCACGCACCCGGCTGCGCCAGGTCTTCGACCTGTCCGAGCCGCAGGCGGAGTACATCCTCGAGCTGCGGCTGCGGCGCCTCACGCGCTTCTCGGTGCTCGAGCTCGAGGCCGAGCGGGACCGCCTCGCGGCGGAGATCGCCGAGCTCGAGGAGGTGCTGGGCGACGACCAGCTCCTGCGCGAGCTGGTCAGCGACGAGATGGCCGAGGTCGCGCAGACGTACGGGACGCCGCGGCGCACGGTGCTGCTGGAGCACGCCGGCGGGTCGGCCGTGGGCGCCACGGCGGCAGCCGCCGCGCGGGGGCGCGGACGGGCCCCGGCCGCGCCGCTGGAGATCGCCGACACGCCGTGCTGGGCGCTGCTGTCGGCCACGGGGCTGCTCGCGCGCACCCCGGACGCCGAGGCACCGCCGCGCCCCGACCCGGCGCACCGCGCCCGCCACGACGTGCTCGCCGGCGGGGTGCTCGCCACCGCGCGCGGGCACGTCGGCGCCGTGACGTCGGCGGGCCGCGTGGTCCGGGTGCCGGTGCTCGACCTGCCGGCCCTGGCGCCGGCCGCCGGCGCACCGAGCCTGTCCGGCGGGGTGCCGCTGGCCGAGGTCGTGCCCCTCGAGCGCGGCGAGCGCGTCGTCGGGCTGTGCGCCCTCGGGGCGGACGCGCCGACGCTGACGCTGGCGACCGCCGGCGGCGTGGTCAAGCGCGTCGCCAGCGCGGACGTGCCGGCCAACCGCGACGCCTGGGAGGTCATCGGCCTCAAGCCCGGCGACGAGGTCGTCGGCGCGGTGGAGGCGCGCGACGACGACGAGCTCGTCCTCGTCTCCTCGGACGCGTCGCTGCTGCGGTTCGCGGCGTCGGCGGTGCGGCCGCAGGGGCGTCCCGCCGGCGGGATGGCCGGCATCGCGCTGGCCGCCGGCGCGCGGGTCGTCGCGCTCGCCGCGGTGCCGCCCGGCACGGAGGCGCAGGTCGTGACGGTGGCGGGCTCGTCGTCCGCGCTGCCGGGGACGCAGGCGGGCAGCGCGAAGGTGACGCCGTTCGCGGTCTTCCCCGCCAAGGGGCGGGCGACGGGCGGCGTGCGCTCGCACCGGTTCCTGCGCGGCGAGGACGCGCTGCTGCTGGCCTGGGTCGGGCCGGCGCCGGCGCTGGCCGTCGCGGCGGGCGGGCAGGCCGTCGACCTGCCCGGCGTCGACGTGCGCCGGGACGGGTCCGGCACGCCGCTCGCGGCCCCGGTGCACGCCGTCGGCTGACGACCGGTCCGCGGCGGCCTACAGCTCGATGCTCCACATCGTCGAGCTGTGGAACGCCTCGTACCCGAGGGAGGCGTACAGGCCGTGCGCGCCCGAGGGGTTGGCGGTGTCGACGCCCAGCTCGGCGTACTCGACGCCGTCGGCGCGGTAGGCGGCCATGACGGCGCCGAGCAGCGCGACGGCGACACCGCGCCCGCGCCACGCGCGCCGCACGCCCAGCAGCTCGGTGTAGCCCGAGGAGTAGCCGGCCACGGGCCAGTCCTGCTCGTACCGGCCGGACAGGGCGTAGCCGACGACCTCGTCGGTCGCCTCGTCCACCGCCAGGACGCTCCAGGCCGGCGCGAACATGCTGCGGCCCTGCGACCACTGCTCCGCGGTGCGCGGCTCGCTGCCCCAGTGGTCGGCGAAGGCCTCGTTGTGCGCCAGACGCGTCTGCTCGTCCCGGTCGGCCGAGAACGGCTCGAGCCGCACCCCGGGCACCTGGCGCACGGGCGGCAGGGGGTCGGCGAGCGACCGGCGCATCTCGGTGTAGTAGCGCACGGGCGCGAGGGCGGACCGGCGCAGCAGCGCAACCGTGGCGTGGGCGTCGTCGTCGACGTAGGCGGCGATCCGGCCCGGCAGCTCCTTGCCGGACGCCGCGAGGAGCTGGCGCCCCCGGCCGACCGACCAGTCGAGCACCGCGCGGCCGATCCCGCGCCCGCGCACGTCCGGGTGCACGCCGCCGCGCAGGAACGCCCGCACGACCGTGCGGTCGCCGGGTGCCGTCGAGACGTCGGCGAACGCCCGCAGCACGCCGTCGGGGTCGAACCCGCCGAGCGTGTCGCGGTCCAGGTCGCGCCACTCCCCGTCGAAGTACTCCTCGACCTCCTCCGGAGCGGTGCGCGCCGGCGCGCCGTCGGCGACCTCCACCGCCTCGACGAGGCCGTGCAGCGCGGGCGCGTCCGCCCGGGCCAGCGGGCGCCATGCGAGACCCAGCGCGGCGTCCGGCACGGGCAGGGCGGCGGGCGGCGCGGCCCGCTCGGCGATGGGCGCCAGGGTCGTCGCGGTCGTCGGGTCGGTTGTTGTCGTCGAGGTCGTCGTGCCGGCCATGCCCCCACCCTGGCGCGCGGCACGCGCGGGGGGCCAGCCCTTTGCGCTCAGACGTCGATGCGGCTGCGGTCCAGCGCCGTCGCCCCCGCGACGATGAAGTCCTTGCGGGGTGCCACGTCGGAGCCCATGAGCAGCTCGAAGACCTCCTCCGCGCGCTGCGCGGCCTCGGCCGTCACGCGCCGCAGGGTCCGGTGCCGCGGGTCCATCGTCGTCTCCGCGAGCTGGTCCGCGTCCATCTCCCCCAGCCCCTTGTAGCGCTGGATGTCGTCCTTGTAGCGCCGACCGGCCCGGTCGAGCTTCTTCAGCGTCGCGGCCAGCTCGGCCTCCGAGTACGTGTAGAGGTACTCGCCCTTGCGGCCGCCCGAGCCGACCACCTCGATCCGGTGCAGCGGGGGGACGGCGGCGAACACCCGTCCCGCCTCGACGAGGGGCCGCATGTACCGGAAGAACAGCGTGAGCAGGAGCGTGCGGATGTGGGCGCCGTCCACGTCGGCGTCCGTCATGAGCACGATCTTCCCGTAGCGCGCGGCCTCGAGGTCGAAGGTGCGGCCGGAGCCGGCGCCGACGACCTGGATGATCGCCGCGCACTCGGCGTTCTTCAGCATGTCCGTGACGGACGCCTTCTGGACGTTGAGGATCTTGCCGCGGATGGGCAGCAGGGCCTGGAACTCCGAGCTGCGCGCCAGCTTCGCGGTGCCGAGCGCGCTGTCCCCCTCGACGATGAACAGCTCGCTGCGCGAGACGTCGTCGCTGCGGCAGTCGGCCAGCTTCGGGGGCAGCGACGAGCTCTCCAGCGCGTTCTTGCGGCGGGAGATCTCCTTCTGCTTGCGCGCCGACAGCCGCGCGCGCATCTCCCCGACGACCTTCTCCAGCAGGCGGGTGGCGTGCTCCTTGCCCGCCCGGTCGGTCGCCCCGAGCACCGCACCGAGCTGGGTGTCGAGCACCCGGGCGACGATCGCGCGGACCGGTGCCGTGCCGAGGACCTCCTTCGTCTGGCCCTCGAACTGCGGTTCGGCGAGGCGGACCGTCACGACGGCCGTGAGGCCGGCGAGAACGTCCTCCTTCTCGATGCGCTCCTCGGCGTCCTTGCCCGACACCTTCAGCCGCCGCGCGTTGGCCTCGACCGCCTTGCGCACCGTGCGCAGCAGGCCCTGCTCGAAGCCCGCCTGGTGGGTGCCACCCTTGGGGGTGGCGATGATGTTGACGAAGCTGCGCAGCTCCGTGTCGTAGCCGGTGCCCCAGCGCAGCGCCACGTCCACCTCGCAGGTGCGCCGCACCTCCTGCGGCGTCATGTGGCCCCGCTCGTCGAGCACGGGGACGGTCTCGGTGAAGTCGCCCGCGCCGGTCAGGTGCCACGTCGGCGTCTCGGCCGCGTCGGGTGCCAGGTGCTCGACGAAGTCGACGACGCCGCCGTCGAACCGGAACGTCTCCTCGTGCGGGCCGTCCGCACCGGGCGTGCCGGCGAGACCGCGCTCGTCGCGCACGACGATCGTCAGGCCCGGCACGAGGAACGCCGTCTGCCGCGCGCGGGTGACGAGCTCGTCGTACCCGAAGACCGCGGTCGCGGGGAAGACCTGCCGGTCGGCCCAGTAGCGCACGCGCGTCCCGGTCCTCGCGCGGGCGACCTTGCCGACCACCGCGAGCTCGGACCCGGACACGAACGGCTCGAACGGGGAGTCGGGGCCGCGGCCCGCGGAGTCGTCGAACGTCCCGGGCTCGCCACGGTGGAACGTCATGCGGTGCGTGCGGCCGTGCCGCTCGACCTCGACGTCGAGCCGCGCCGACAGCGCGTTCACCACGGAGGCACCGACGCCGTGCAGGCCGCCCGAGGCCGCGTACGAGCCGCCGCCGAACTTGCCGCCCGCGTGGAGCTTGGTGAAGACGACCTCGACCCCCGTCAGGCCCGTCTTCGGTTCGGTGTCGACCGGGACGCCGCGGCCGTTGTCGCGCACCTCGACGGACTGGTCGGCGTGCAGCACGACCTCGATGCGGTCACCGTGCCCGCCGAGCGCCTCGTCGACGGAGTTGTCGATGATCTCCCAGAGGCAGTGCATGAGGCCGCGGCTGTCGGTGGTGCCGATGTACATGCCGGGGCGCTTGCGCACCGCCTCCAGCCCCTCCAGCACCGACAGGTGCCGGGCGGTGTAGGAGGACGGGGAGGACGTGGCGGTCACCCCCTGATCGTAGGTGGTCGGCCCCGACCCCCTTCGGGCACCGCGCCGACGTGCTGCACCACGGTGCTCCACCGGGCGCGTCCATCCCTCGGACGGGTGGTCAGCACCACAGACCACCCGGAGGGGTGGTCCCGGCCGCCGTCCGACGACCGCGGGGACGGGGCGCGGCGCAGGTGGAGCGGGTGGGGGCGCCGGCAGGGGCCGCCGCCGACGGCGCGACGGGGTGTGACGGCCAGGTCACCGCCGTGTTGCGGTCCGGAGACGACCGGGTGGAAACCTGTACGCCGGGGGCGAACCGGTCGATCCTCACGGCATGGATGCCGACCTCGGATGGTTGACTGACATCGTGAACACCACGATGAGCGCACCTCTGACCGTGGCCGACCGCTGCGACCGTTGCGGCGCGCAGGCGTACGTCCGGGTGGTGCTGGACGCCGGAGACCTGTTGTTCTGCGCGCACCACGCGCGCGAGCACGCCCCCAAGTTCGCGGACGTGGCCACCCACGTCCAGGACGAGACCGACCGCCTCCACGCCGAGCACGGTGCCGGCGCGGGTGCGGCCGCACGCTGACCTGACCTCCCGACACCGACCTCGCTGCGCGTCGAGCAGGACGCCGCAGGGCCGACGGGCCCGGACCGACCACGGTCCGGGCCCGTCGTCGTCCCCGGCCCCCCGGCCGTCGACGGCACCCCCTGCCGCGCGGCGCGCCGCGCACGACGGGAGGGGGACGGTGGCTGCCCCACCCCCGGTCGTGCCGCCCACGCTAGGGGCGCACGGCCCCACGCCCGCGGGACCTTCGTCCTCCGCCTGCGTCCGGGCAGCACGACGGCCCCGTCCCTGAGGGACGGGGCCGTCGTGTCGTGCGACCGCAGGCCGGGTCAGTCGAGGTAGTCGCGCAGTACCTGCGACCGCGACGGGTGCCGCAGCTTCGACATCGTCTTGGACTCGATCTGCCGGATCCGCTCACGCGTGACGCCGTAGACCTTGCCGATCTCGTCCAGCGTCTTCGGCTGGCCGTCGGTGAGGCCGAACCGCATGGACACGACGCCGGCCTCGCGCTCCGACAGCGTGTCGAGCACCTGGTGCAGCTGCTCCTGCAGCAGCGTGAAGCTGACGGCGTCGGCCGGGACGACGGCCTCGGAGTCCTCGATGAGGTCCCCGAACTCGCTGTCCCCGTCCTCGCCGAGCGGCGTGTGCAGGGAGATCGGCTCGCGGCCGTACTTCTGGACCTCGACGACCTTCTCGGGCGTCATGTCCAGCTCCTTGGCCAGCTCCTCCGGGGTGGGCTCGCGGCCCAGGTCCTGGAGCATCTGGCGCTGGACGCGGGCCAGCTTGTTGATGACCTCGACCATGTGCACCGGGATGCGGATGGTGCGGGCCTGGTCGGCCATCGCGCGCGTGATGGCCTGACGGATCCACCACGTGGCGTACGTCGAGAACTTGTAGCCCTTGGTGTAGTCGAACTTCTCGACCGCACGGATGAGACCGAGGTTGCCCTCCTGGATGAGGTCCAGGAACAGCATGCCGCGGCCCGTGTAGCGCTTGGCCAGGGAGACGACGAGGCGCAGGTTCGCCTCGAGCAGGTGGTTCTTGGCGCGCCGGCCGTCGTGCGCGATCCACTTGAGCTCGCGCTCCATGGTGGCGTCCATCTGCGTGCCGGACGCCAGGCGCTCCTCCGCGAAGAGGCCCGCCTCGATCCGCTTGGCGAGCTCGACCTCCTGCTCCGCGTTGAGGAGCGCGACCTTGCCGATCTGCTTGAGGTAGTCCTTGACCGGGTCGGCCGTGGCGCCGGCCGTCACGACCTGCTGCGCGGGGGCGTCGTCGTCGTCGGCGTCCGAGACGACGAAGCCGGTGGCGTCGTCCCCCTCCTCGGAGCGCGCGGCGGCGGGCGCGGCCTCGACCTCGTCGGTGGCGTCCTCCTCGGGGGCCACGACGACCTCGTCGGTCTCCTCGACCTCCTCGATCGCGACGTCCTCGAGGTCGGCCCCGGCGGTCGGGCCGTCCTCCTCCACCAGCGCCTCGTCGTCGCCGTCCACCGGCGCGCCCTTGACGGGCTTGGTCGCGGCGGCCTTGGCCGTCGTGGCCTTGGCCGCAGCCGCCTTGGTGGGCTTCGCAGCGGTGACGGCCTTCGCCGCGGCGGGCTTCGTCGCGGTCCTGGCGGTCGCCGCCTTCGCACGGGCGGGGCGGGCGGGGGCGTCCTCGCCGTCCACGGCCGCCTCGCTCTTCGGCCGGGTCCGTGCCGTCGTCGCGGCGACCGCACGGGCCGGCGCGGCCACGGCGTCCTTCACCTCGATGCCGGCCGTCGCGAGGCCGCGGAGCACGGCACGCAGACGCTTGGCGTCCTGCACGTCGGCGCCTTCGCACGCGGCACGGACCTCGGCCGCGTCGACACCACCGTGCGTGCGACCGCGCCGGACCAGGTCCTGGAGGGCGGGGTGCTCGAACTCACGGGGCAGCGCGGGATGCGTGGTCTGGGACGTCACAGAGGACCTTTCGGCAGCACGAACCGGAGGGCGTCCGGAAGGGGTGGTGGATATTGTACCGACCACCTGCGGACCGGCGAGGAGCCCCGCACGGGGGACGGCGGGTGCTCGGACGACCCCCAGCACCCGGTCGGGCGACCCGACGGGTGGGGACGGGGTCGGACCCACGCCACAACGGACCCCCGGCGCGCCGTATTCCCGTCGCCGACCGACGGCGGCGACCGGCGTCGCCGGTCAGGCGGAAGGTTTGGCCGTCAGGACCGGGCAGGGCGCGTCGAACAGCACCCGCTGGGCGTTGACGCCGAGGATGAGCTTGCCGACCGGGCTGCGGCGGCGCAGGCCCAGGACGACGAGGGCGGCCCCGGTGCTCTCCGCGGTGGAGATGAGGTCGTCGGCCACATCGCCGCCCTCCATCACCCGGACCTCGTGCGGCACCCCCTCGGCCTCGAGCCGCCGGCCGACCTCCGCCAGCTCGTCCTCCAGGGCGGCGCGCCCGCCCGCGTCCCCGTCGGGCCCCAGGCTGGCGACGAGCAGCACCGGCAGGGAGCGCATCCGCGACTCGGCCACGGCGGCGTCCAACGCCGCCCGGCCCTCGGGCGTCGCGACGTACCCCACGACGATGCTCATCAGCTCTCCCCTCCGCCCGGCCGCGTGCAGGACTGGTCGCGGGCCGGCCGGGCACCGGAGGGGCCCCGTCGCCGGCGCCGCCGTCGTAGGTGCGACCGTACCCGAGGGGCGACGGCCGCACGCCGCGAGCGCCCGGGCCGGCCGGGCGGGCCCCCCGGCACCTAGGGGACACGCGCCGACCGCTCGCGCCGTGCCCACCCCGGCGGCAGCCCTGCCTCGCCCACGTCGCGCAGGAGGAGCGCCAACCCGTGCGCGGGGTCGTCGGCCAGGGCGGCGTCCACGTGCGCCGCGGCCCGCACCCCGTCGCCGTGCCACCACGCCAGGAGCGCCAGGAGCGTCCGGGCCGGTGCCTGCGCGCCCCTCCGCCCGTGCGCGACGACCGCCTCCAGGGCACGCACCAGGGCCGCGGCGGCGCCCGGCGGGCGGACGCCGGCGACCGGGTCGACCAGGGCGGACAACGCGCGGCCGAGCTCGTCGTCCTCGCCGCGGTCCCGCGCGGGGCCGGCCGGCGCCAGCGTGCGCTCGGCGAGGTCCCCGGTGCCGGGCACGAAGGTGACCAGGACCGCGTCCCGCACCGTCGCGTCCGTCAGGCCCGCCTCCACCCGGCCGAGGTCCGGCGGGGCGGGCGTCCGTCCCGCCTCCGTCGCGTCCACGAGACGGCGCCAGGCGGCGAGCGTGTCGGACCGCCACACCGCGTGCGCGGCGGTGCCCGGTGCGGCGAGCGCGGCCGCGCGACGGTCCTCCGCCCGCCGCCGCGCCCGGGCGGTCGCACGTCGCGCCTCCCCCGGTGCGGGGCGCACCACGCCCACCTCGTCGCGAGAGGCGAGGACGACGCTGCCGGCGACCACCATCGTGGCGCCGACCTGCGTCGACTCGAGCTCGCGCAGCGGCCTCCCGCCCGGTGGGCAGCACGCGGGGTCCGTGCAGTCGAGGGACAGGTACCCCGTCCCCGCGACGACCCAGCACGGCACCTCCCCGAGCACGGGCTCCGCCGCGCCGCGCAGCACGGCCACGGCGGCGACGACGTCGGGGCGGCGGTGCGTGCGCGGGTCCTCGGGCACGTAGAGGACGAGGAGGGCGTGCGCCGCCCCGTCCCGGCCCAGGTGCCCGACGAGCGTGCGCGCGAGCCGCCCGCCCTCCTCGGGCCGCCCGAGGCCCGCCAGGTCCACCCGCGCGACCAGGCCCACCTCCCCGCGCGGCGGGCGCAAGCTCACGACCACGGCACTCTCCTCGGGCGCGAAGCCGAGCCGGTGCGGCAGGAGGGACAGCAGCTCGCGGGCCTCGGCCACGCGGAGGGTCACGGGTTCCATGCCGCGCAGCCCACCCGACGGAGGCCCCGTCGCGGGTCCCGCGCGGACCGGAGGTGGACGGGGAGGTGGGTCGACCGGGCTGGGGACGGCTCGGCGGCGCCGCGCCGCGCCGCGGGTGGCTCACCTACAGTGACGGCGTGCCGCGCCCCGCCGTCCCGACCGTTCGCGCACCCCGTCGGGTCGTCGCCACCCTGCTGGTGGCCGCCGCGGGCGCCGGGGTCGCCGGGTGCAGCACGAGCGCGCCGGCCCGGCTCGACCCGCCGGCGGGCGCGACCGCGCTGCTGACGCCGACGGCCGCCCCGACGGGCGTGCTGCCCTCGACGGACCCGTCGGCCGGCACCGTCGGCGCTCTCGCCGAGGGCTTCCCGGCGGACCTGGTCCCCGTGCCCGAGGGTGCGGAGGTGCTGGTGTCGTCCGCGCAGCCCGTCGAGGGCACCGACCTGACGAGCATCAGCCTCAACCTGCGGTCGCCGGCGGACGTCGCGGCCCTCGTCGCCGCCCTGCGGGACCCCCTGCTGGCCGCCGGGTTCACGGAGACGTCGACGGCACCGCCGGCCGGGCTGGCGGCCCAGAGCACCTTCGCGCGCTCCGAGGGCGGCGAGCTGCTCGTGCTCGGCGTCGTCGACGACGGGGACACGCGCACGGCGACGCTGGGCGGCACCGTCCGCGCGACCGGCACCTAGAGTGCCCGCGTGAGCGACACGGAGGTCCTGGGCGTCGAGGACGTGCGCGCCCTCGTCGGGCAGCGCGTGGAGGAGCACCTCGTGCGCCTCCGGCCGGTGCTGGCGCAGGCCGGCGACGACGGACCCGTCGCCGACGCCCTCGAGGAGATGCTGCGGGGCGGCAAGCGGCTGCGCGCGGCCTTCTGCTACTGGTCCTTCCGCGCGCACGGCGGGCGTCCGGGGACGCCGGAGGCCGAGGCGGCGCTGCGCGTGGGGGCGTCGCTCGAGCTGTTCCAGGCCGCCGCGCTCTTCCACGACGACGTGATGGACGAGTCGGACACGCGCCGCGGCCGGCCCGCCGCGCACCGGGCCTTCGCCGCCCGGCACACCGCTCACGGCTGGTCGGGCCGCGCCGACCAGTTCGGCACCTCGGCCGCGATCCTCCTCGGCGACCTGGCTCTCGTCGCCAGCGAGCAGGAGTTCGCCGCGGCGCTCGCGGACGCGCCGGCGCCGCGCGCCCGGTCGGCGCGCGCGGTCTTCGACCTCATGCGCACGGAGGTGACCGTGGGGCAGTACCTCGACGTGCTCGCCCAGGTCCTGCCGTGGGGCGAGGAGCCTGCCGCCGACGAGCGCCGCGCGCGGCAGGTGGTCCGTGCCAAGGCCGCCCGCTACTCCGTGGAGCACCCCCTCGTGCTGGGGGCGTGCCTCGCGGACGCGTCGACGGTGCAGCTCGCCGCGCTCCGGGCGGTGGGGCTGCCCCTCGGCGAGGCGTTCCAGCTCCGCGACGACCTGCTGGGGGTCTTCGGGGACCCGACGACGACGGGCAAGCCGGCCGGTGACGACCTGCTCGAGGGCAAGCGCACCGTGCTCGTGGCCCGCGCGGTGGCCGCGGCCCGTGCGGCCGGGGACACCGCGACCGAGGCGCTCGTGCGGAGGCGACTCGGGGACCGGTCCATGTCGCCCGTCCAGGTCGCGGAGCTGGCCGCCGCCATCCAGGCGAGCGGCGCGGTGGACGAGGTCGAGGCCCTCATCGACGCGCTCGCCCGCCAGGCCCTCGACGCGGCGGAGGCCGCCGACTGGGCGGAGCCCGGGCGCTCGCGCCTGCTGGGCCTCGCCCGCGCCGCGGTGGACCGCCGAGCCTGACCCCGGGCCTGACCGTCGGGCCTAGACGTCTACCTAGAGCTCGGCCTGCGCTCGGCGGCGCACCTCGGTCTTGCGGCCCTCGCGCAGGGCGGACATGGGCGTGCCCGGCAGGCTCTCGTCGGGCGTGAAGAGCCAGGTCACCGCCTCCTCGGCGGAGAACCCGGCGTCCGACAGGACGGTGAGCGTGCCCTGCAGGGCCGCGAGCACCGTCCAGCGCGGGAGGTCCTCCGCGCGGGACGGGGCCGCCGGGTTGGCCAGGTGGCCCGGCACCAGGAAGTCGGCCGGCACCTGCAGCACGGGCGGCGTCCCGCGGCGGACGCCGACGAGCCGGCCCTCCTGGAGGATCCGGCGGACCTTGCCCGGGTCGGTGCCCAGACGCTCGGCGACGTCGGGGACGGTCAGCCACTCCCCGACGAGGGAGTCGAGGGGGTCGGCGGCGGGGGTCTGCTGCGGGTCCACGGCGGCAGCGTAACGAGGCGGCGGCGCTCCAGGACGCCGCGCCGAATCACACCCGTGGAACTCCGCCGTCCGACTACCCGCGCTCATCCGACGTCGTCTACGGTCGATCCGTCACAGCAGTCCCACTGTTCACGGCAGTCACAGCAGTCCCACCGCGGTGCCATCCCGGCCGCCGCGCCGAGCACGTCCGTCCGCCCCGTGGTGGGGAGCGACGGCACCCTGGAGAGCACCCATGACGTCCAGCACCCGGACCGGCGCGATGCGCCGCGTCGGTCCCAGCACCGGCGCCACCCTCGTCATCGCCGCCGCCGCCGTGGCGGGCGGCGCGGCGCCCGCGCACGCCGACGAGCAGGTGAGGGTGCGCTCTGGCGACACGGTCAGCGCCATCGCCGCCCGCACCGGCAGCAGCGTCCGCGCGATCGCGGACGCCAACCGCCTCGCCGACGTGCACCGGATCCGCGAGGGCCAGGTGCTCACCGTCCCGACCGGCGCACCGTCCGCCCCGCGCGCCGCCGCAGCGGCTCCTGCCGCTCCCCCGGCGCCGGCCGCCACCGCCTACACCGTCGTCACCGGCGACACCGTCGGCGCCATCGCCGCCCGGACGGGCAGCTCCGTCGCCGCCATCGTCGCCGCCAACGGGCTGGACTCCCGGGCCTTCATCCGCGCGGGCCAGACGCTGCAGATCCCCGGCGCGGGAGCGGCCGCGGCACCGGCGCCCGCGGTCGCCGCGGCGGCCGTGAGCACCGCCACGACCTCCGTCACGGTCCGCCGCGGCGACACCGTGGGCGCCATCGCCGCCCGGACCGGCACCACCGTCGCCGCGGTCGTCGCCGCGAACGGCCTGGACGCCCGGGCCTTCATCCGTGAGGGGCAGGTGCTGACCGTGCCCGTGGCCGCGGCAGCCACCCCCGCCGCACCCGCCCCCGCGAGCGTCGGCAACACGTTCGCGGGGAGGACCTACGCCGACGACGTGGTCGCCGCGGCCAACGCCAACAAGGCCGCGCTCGTGCGCGCCGGCGTACCGTCGAAGGCGGACATGCAGGCCAAGGTCGCCGCCACGGCCCGCGCCATGGGCGTCGACCCCGCCCTCGCGCAGGCCGTCGCCTTCCAGGAGTCGGGCTTCAACCACACGGCCGTCTCCCCCGCCAACGCGATCGGGACGATGCAGGTGATCCCGTCCTCCGGCGAGTGGGCCTCGCAGCTCGTGGGGCGCCCGCTGGACCTGCTGCACCCGGACGACAACGTCGTGGCCGGCGTGGCGATCCTGCGCTCGCTGGTGCGCACGTCGGCCGACCTGCCCAGCGCCATCGCCGGCTACTACCAGGGCGCCGCGTCCGTGCGGAAGAACGGGATGTACGCCGACACCCGCCGGTACGTCGCGAGCGTGCAGACGCTCATGACGCGGTTCGGCTGACGGTCGGCGCCTCCCGGTCCCCGACCGGGGCCGACCGTAGACTGCGCGCCGTGAGGGCACCCGCCGCCGACCCGATGATCGGCCGTCTCGTCGACGGCCGGTACGCCGTCGTGGCGCGCATCGCCCGCGGCGGCATGGCCACGGTGTACCTCGGCGTCGACCGGCGGCTCGACCGCGAGGTCGCCGTGAAGGTCATGCACCCGCACCTGGCGGAGGGCGCCTCGGGCAGCGAGTTCGTGGCCCGGTTCCGCCGGGAGGCGCGGACCGCGGCCCGGCTCACGCACCCGGGGCTCGTGGCCGTCTACGACCAGGGCCTCGACGGCGACACCTCCTACCTGACGATGGAGTACGTCGACGGGTCGAACCTGCGCCGGCGGCTCGGGGAGCTCGGGGCGCTGACGCCGGGCGAGGCGCTGGGCGTCGCGGAGGACGTGCTCGACGCGCTCGCGACCGCCCACCGCCAGGGCCTCGTGCACCGGGACATCAAGCCGGAGAACGTCCTGCTCGCCGCCGACGGCCGCGTCAAGCTCGCCGACTTCGGGCTCGCGCGCGCCGTCACGGAGGTGACGTCCACCTCCACGGGGACGATGCTCGGCACCGTGGCGTACCTGGCGCCGGAGCTCGTCGCGCACGGCGCGAGCGACGCGCGCACCGACGTGTACGCGTGCGGGATCCTGCTGTACGAGATGCTCACCGGGCGGCAGCCCTTCACGGGCGAGACGCCGCTCATGGTGGCGCTGCAGCACGTCAAGGAGCGCGTCCCGGCACCGTCGGCCCTCGTGCCGTGGCTGCCGGTCGAGCTCGACGAGCTCGTCGCCGCGCTGACCGCCCCCGACGCGGACGAGCGGCCCGAGCACGCGGGCGCGGCGCTCGCGCTGCTGCGCCGCACACGGGGCGCGCTGGACGCGGCCGTGCTGTCCCGGCGCCCCGACGTCCCCCCTTCGCTCCCGGCTCCGGGTGCGGGATCGGGCGGCGGCGACGGCACCGGGGAGGGGTGGGACGACGACCCCCGCGCCGACGACGACGGGGCGACGACCCGACTCGCCTCGGGTCCCGGGACGACGGTGGCCCTGCCCATCGGCGCCGCCGCGTTCGACGACGACGAGGTCCCGCCCCCGCACGGACGACGCCGTCGGCGGGGCGCGCTGCTCGCGGTCCTCGCCGTGCTCCTGCTCCTCGGCGGCGGCGGCGTCGCCGCCTGGTGGTTCGCCGCCGGACCGGGCGCCCGCGTGGCGGTGCCGGCCCTCGTCGGGCGCGAGGAGGCGGCCGCGGTCGCGCTGCTGCAGGACGCGGGCTTGCGGGGCGAGCGGGGCGAGACCTTCAGCGACGAGCCCGTCGGCAGCGTCGTCGCCAGCGACCCCGCACCGGGGACGTCGGTCCCCCTCGACGCCGTCGTCGGCTACACCGTGTCCCTCGGGCCGGACCTCGTCGACGTGCCGACCGAGGGGGTGGTCGGCGCGCTGCAGGCCGACGCCGCCGCCGTGCTGGCCGCCGCCGACCTCCAGGTGGCGTACGAGCAGGCGTACGACGACGCCGCCGGCCCGGGCTTCGTCCTCGGCGCCGCACGGCCCGACGGCGCACCGCTCGAGGGCGGCCAGCTCGAGCGCGGCTCGGTGGTGACGCTGACCGTCTCGCAGGGGCCCGCGCCCGTGACGATCATCTCGGTCGTCGGGCAGACGCTGGACGCTGCCCGTGCGGCGCTGTCGCAGGACGCGCTGGAGGTGGTGGTCGAGGAGGCCTTCTCGGACACCGTCGACGCCGGCCGGGTCGTCTCGCAGGACCCCGCCTCCGGGACCGCCGGCCACCGCCGGGACACGGTGACCGTCGTCGTCTCGAAGGGGCCCGAGCTCGTCGAGGTGCCCGACCTGACCGGCCGGCAGTACGACGACGCGGCCGCGGCGCTCGAGGCCCTCGGGCTGCGCGCCGACCGGACGAACGTCCTCGGGGGCATCTTCGGGACCGTCCGGTCGCAGAGCGTCGACCCGGGTGACCAGGTGCGCAAGGGCACCACCGTCACGCTGACCGTCGTCTAGCGCGGCCGCGGGCCTCGCCCTGCGCCGGGCCGACGGCACGCAGGGCCGGCCCCGTGCCCGGGGCCGGCCCTGCGTGCGTGCCGGTCGTGCTCGTGCGCCTCAGTGCTGGCGCAGCAGCTCCACCACCTGGAACGCCATCTCCAGCGACTGCTGGTGGTTCAGCCGCGGGTCGACGAGCGTCTCGTACCGCCGCGCGAGGCCCTCCTCGTCGATCTCCTCCGAGCCGCCGAGCACCTCCGTCACGTCGTCGCCGGTCAGCTCGATGTGCAACCCGCCCGGCACGGTGCCGAGCGCACGGTGCACCTCGAAGAAGCCCGCGACCTCGTCCATGACGTCGCTGAACCGGCGCGTCTTGTAGCCGCTGGCGGACGTGATGCCGTTGCCGTGCATGGGGTCGCACACCCAGGTGACGGGCCGCCCGTCGGCCGCCACCTTCTCCACCAGCGACGGGAGCAGGTCGCGCACGCGGCCGGCACCCATACGGGTGATGAAGGTGATGCGGCCCGGCTCGGCCGTGGGGTTGAGCCGGTCCATGAGGGCCAGCGCGTCGTCGCCCGTCGCCGTGGGGCCGAGCTTGATCCCCAGCGGGTTGTGCACGCGGGAGAAGTAGTCGACGTGCGCCCCGTCGAGCTGGCGGGTCCGCTCGCCGATCCACAGGAAGTGGCCCGAGCAGTCGTACGGCCGGCCCGTCCGGGAGTCGATCCGCGTGAGCGGCCGCTCGTAGTCCAGCAGCAACCCCTCGTGGCTGGCGAAGAAGTCGACCGTGCGCAGGGCGTCGAAGTCCGCCCCGCAGGCCGCCATGAACCGGATGGCCCGGTCGATCTCCGCCGCGATCTCCTCGTACCGGCTGTAGGCCGGGTTCTGCATGAACCCGCGGTTCCACTCGTGCACCCGCTGCAGCGACGCGAAGCCGCCGGTGGTGAAGGCGCGCACGAGGTTCAGCGTCGCCGCGGAGGTGTGGTACGCCTCGAGGAGGCGCTGCGGGTCGGGCGTGCGCGCCTGCGCCGTGAAGTCGTACCCGTTGATGATGTCGCCGCGGAACGCCGGGAGCGTGACGCCGTCGCGCGTCTCGGTGTCGGCGCTGCGGGGCTTGGCGTACTGCCCCGCCATGCGGCCCATCTTGATGACCGGCAGGCTGGCGCCGTACGTGAGCACGACCGCCATCTGCAGGATCGTCATGATCTTGTGCCGGATGCGGTCCCCCGTCGCCTCCGCGAAGGTCTCCGCGCAGTCCCCGCCCTGCAGCAGGAAGGCCTCGCCCCGGCCCGCCGCCGCCAGGCGTGCGCGCAGGTCGTCGGCCTCCCCGGCGAAGACGAGCGGCGGCAGCGACGCGAGGCGCCCGGTCACCTGCGCGAGCCGTCCCGCGTCCGGCCAGGCCGGCTGCTGCACGGCCGGCAGGGCGCGCCAGGCGTCGAGGCCCTCGAGGACCCGCGGGTCGGCCTCGACGCTCACGCGTGGTCCGCCGGGACGAGGTCCTGCCCGATGTCCGCCAGGAGCGCGCCGAACCACGGCTGCTGCACGTCGAACGGCTTGCCGCCGGCGATGCGCGGGAACGCGATGGCCTTGAGCCGGTCGCCGTCCTCCTCGTCGTGCCCGATGACCCCGGCCTCGCCGCGCAGCGCGCACTCCACCGCCAGGTCGGTCATGGACTTGATGAGGCGCAGGTCCTCGGCGTTGGCCGCCGCGGCACGCGAGAAGTACCCGGACTTCTGCACCATGACCTTCTCGGCGCCGAGCTTCTCCGCGAACTGCTTGGCGAACCACTGGCCCGGGTTGATGGTGTCGAGCTTGACGTGGCCGAACGCGTCGCGCCCGACCTCCTGGCCGGAGGCCTCGAGCTGCTCGACGATCTCGTGCATGCCGGCGCCCTCGGACAGGAAGACGTTCACGTTGCCCTGGGCGTCCATGATGCCCTTGAGCCGCGCGGCCTCCGCGTCGATGTCGAGCGCCAGCTCGGGGAGGAACACGGCGTGGACGTCCCAGCGCTCGCGCGCCAGGCCGATGCCCGGCACCCACTCCTGCTGGTCGAGCCACTTGCGGTACGCCACGGCGGAGGCCGCCGTCAGCCAGCCGCAGTGCCGGCCCATGACCTCGTGGACGATGAGCATGCGGGGCCCGGAGCGGTGCTCGCCGATGATGTTCGCGGCGAAGCCGGCGGCCTCCTCGGCCGCCGTCCAGGCACCGAGGGACTGCTTGATCGGCACGACGTCGTTGTCGATGGTCTTGGGCAGCCCCACGACCGTCAGGCCGTAGCCGTTGTCGGCGAGGTAGGCGGCGAGGTCCGCGGCCGTGGTGTTCGTGTCGTCGCCGCCGATGGTGTGCAGCACGTCGACGCCGTCCGCCTTGAGCTGGTCGGCCGCCACCTGCAGCGGGTCCTGCCCCTCCTGCACGAGGCCGCGCTTCACGCAGTCGGCGACGTTGGTGAGCTTGACCCGCGAGTTGCCGATGGGCGAGCCGCCGAACCGGTGCAGGATGCCGGCGTTCGCCCGCACCTCGTCGGACACGACGACCTTGTCCCCGAGCAGCAGGCCGTGGTAGCCGTGCTGGTACGCGATGATCTCGACCTCGGGCGCGATCTCGGTGTAGCGCTCGATCAGCCCCCCGACGGCCGAGGACAGGCACGGAGCGAAGCCACCCGCGGTGAGGAGGGCGACGCGACGGACCGACATGGGACACACCTCTCGTAGGCGAGCCCGCGGCACGGGCTCTGCGACGGACGGCCCCCGGTGCCGGGGTGCGGTCCGGGGACGTGGCCACCCGGGCTGCTGGTCCCGGCCGGGGACGCGCGCGGGCGCACGCCGGCCGGTCCCGCCGCGGGGGCCGCGGTCATCCTACTGAGGAGCCGCCCTCGTCCTGCGGGGGGACCGGTACCTGGACGTCGGGCGCCGGTCGACCGCCGGGGGCCACCGCGGGACCGGCGGCGGTGTCGCCCGCGGCCGCGGGGTGCCCCGAGGCGATGCGCGCCTTCTGGGTGGCGGCGTACACGTCGACGTACTCCTGCCCCGACAGGCTCATGATCGCGTACATGATCTCGTCGGTGACCGAGCGCAGGATGAAGCGGTCGTTCTCCATGCCCTGGTAGCGGCTGAAGTCGAGCGGCTCGCCGATGACGATGCCGATGCGCATGACCTTGGGGATGCGGCGGCCGACGGGCTGCGCCACGTCCGTGCCGACCATCGCGACCGGCACGACCGGCGCCCCGGACTCCAGCGCCAGGCGCGCGATGCCCGTCTTCCCCCGGTAGAGGCGGCCGTCGGGGCTGCGCGTGCCCTCGGGGTAGATGCCGAACAGCTTGCCCTCGCCCAGGCGCCGCAGGCCCGTGTGCAGCGCCGCCTCGCTGGCCTTGCCGCCGCCGCGGTCGACCGGGATGGTGCCCACGCCCTTCATGAAGCCCGCGGTGAGCCGGCCCTTGAGGCCGCTGCCCGTGAAGTACTCCTGCTTGCCGATGAACACGAGCTCGCGGTCGATGACGAGCGGGAGGAAGAAGGAGTCGATGACGGCGAGGTGGTTGCTGGCGAAGATGGCCGGGCCGTCCGTCGGCACGTTCCCGGCGCCGCGCACCCACGGGCGGTACACGAGGCGCAGGAGCGGACCCACGAAGACCCGCTTCATCAGCCAGTAGAACAACGCCCCGCCTCTCGTCCCGCCCGTCCCGCCGGTCCTCCGGCAGCACCCGTCCGGCGCCGGCGCGTCGGGCGGGCCGCGCCGGGGACCGCGCCGGGAACCGCCGCCGTGCCCGGCGTCAGGGGACGACTCTAGAGTGCATCCATGCCGCAGCGCCCCGATGACCCCGCCGCCGACGCCTCCGGCCACGCGGCGGACGACGTCTGGGAGGACCTCGTCGCGCGCCTGCGTGGCATGGGCGGCATGGACGGGGCACCGGGCGCGACGGGTGGGGGTGCCGGCACGGCCCCCGCGGGGGCGTCGTCCGGCGGTCCGGCCGCGACGTCCCCCGACGAGGCGTCGGACGGCGCGCGCGGCGACGACGCGGCCGGCACGCCGCCCGCCGTCGGTCCCGCGGGGCTGCAGCCCCGCACGGTGCGTCCCGCGCGGCGCGCCCCGGGGGACGACGCGGCGGGTGCGGGCGGTCGCGGCACCGCCGACGCGCCCGTCCCCGCCCCGCTGCCCGGGGCGGACGGCCGGTCCTGGGACGCCACCGACCGGATGGACGCGGCGGAGCGCCGCGTCGACGAGGCCGAGCGCTTCGTCCCGCCGGACCCCGGACCGGTCCTCGGTGGCGAGCCGCTGCGCACCGCCGCGTGGCTGGCCGTGGTCGGTGCGCCGCTGCTCGTGGTCGTCGCGCTCGTCGCGTGGCCCGGGGCGCCCGCCTCGGTGCTGCAGGCGGCCGGGGTCGTCTTCCTGCTGGGCATCGCCGTGCTCGTGTGGCGGATGCCGCACCGGCGGGACCCCGACGACCCCGACGACGGCGCGGTCGTCTGACGGCGGGCGGCGCGACGACGGCCGTCACGACGACGGCCGTCACGACGACGGCCGTCGCCGGTGCCCGGCCTGCTGTCGGACGGGTGCGACGTCAGTGCCGCGCCAGCTCCGCGGCGCCGACCATGCCGGCGTCGTTGCCCATCTCCGCCGCGACGATGCGGGCCTCGGGCCGGTGCCCGCGCGCCGACAGCTGCTCGGTGAACCCCTGGCGCACCGGGCCCAGCAGCAGGTCCCCGGCCTCCGCCACGCCACCGCCCACGACGATGAGCGCCGGGTCGAGCAGCGCCGCCACGGACGCGCTCCCCTCGCCGATCCACCGGCCGAGCGTCGCCAGCAGCTCCACCGCCAGGGGGTCGCCCTCCTGCGCCGCCTGGGTGACGTGCTGGCCCTTGAGCTTCTTGGGCCGGCCGCCCGCGAGCTCGAGCAGCCGCTCGGACCGCTCGGGGAAGGTCACCATGTGCGCCTGCGCCTCGCGCACCAGCGCGGAGCCCGACGCGTACTGCTCCCAGCAGCCCTCGTGGCCGCAGCCGCAGTAGTGCCCGCCGGGGACGACGCGCATGTGCCCGACCTCGGCCGCGACGCCCCAGGCGCCGCGCACGAGGTGGCCGTCGACGACGACCGCGCCGCCCAGACCCGTGCCGATGGTCAGCAGCAGCATGTCGTCCGCGTCGCGCGCGGCGCCGAACCGGAACTCGGCCCAGCCCGCCGCGTTGGCGTCGTTCTCGACGACGATGCGCAGCCCCTCCCCCAGCTCGCGGGCGACGTTGTCCCGCAGCGGGTGGTCACGCCACGGCAGGTTCGGCGTGAACCGCACCGTCGCGCGGTCGGTGCCGATGAAGCCCGGCGCCGCCAGGCCGATCGCCCCGACCTCGTAGGAGCCCATGAGCTCACGGCACGCGTCCACGACGCCGGCGTCGACGCTCGCCGCGTCCGTGGGGTCGGTCGGGCGGCGCGTCGAGGCCAGCAGCTCGCCGTCCGCGGACACGACGCCCGCCGCGATCTTGGTCCCGCCGATGTCGACCCCGATGGCGTGCATGCGTCCGTTGGCTCCCTGTCCGTCGGTCCTTCGTCCCCTGGCGTCCGGGCACCGGGCGCGCCGACACGCTACCGGCCGTCCTGGGCCGCCGTGCGCGACGTCCGTCCCGTAAAGTCGTGGGACCCGTCACGCCTGCCGAGGGAGTCAGCATGGACGAGTCGCACGCCCCCCTGCTCGTGGAGCTCGACCGCGCGAGCAACCTGAACGACCTGCTCGCGCGCCGCGTCGCGGGGACGCCGGGCAGCGTCCTCGCCGAGCGCGGCCACCCCGACTGGCAGCCCGTCACCGCGCGCGCCTTCGCGGACGAGGTGCTCGCCGTCGCGCGGGGCCTCGTCGCCCTCGGCGTCGGGCCGGGCGACCGGGTCGGCCTCATGTCGCGCACCCGCTACGAGTGGACCCTCCTCGACTTCGCCGCGTGGGCCGCCGGCGCCGTGCCCGTGCCGCTCTACGAGACGTCGGCGGCGGAGCAGGTCGCGTGGATCGTCGGCGACGCGGAGGTGGGGCTCATGGTCGTCGAGACCCCGCAGCACGCCGCCACGGTGGAGCGGGTGCGCGACCGGACGCCCTCGCTGCGCACGGTGCTCGTGCTCGACGAGGGCGCCGTCGCGACCCTCGTCGCCGCCGGGGCCGACGTGCCCGACGAGGAGATGGCGCGCCGGGCGTCCCTGGCGACCCTGGACGACACCGCCACGATCATCTACACCTCCGGCACCACCGGCCGGCCGAAGGGCGTGCCGCTCACGCACGGCAACTTCGCCGAGCTCTCGGCCAACGCCGTCGAGCAGCTCGGCGTCGTCATCAGCGCGCCCGGCGCGCGGACGCTGCTGTTCATGCCGCTCGCGCACGTCTTCGCCCGGTTCATCGAGGTGCTGTGCGTGGCGTCGGGGGCGGTGCTGGGGCACACCGCCGACACAACGGACCTCCTGCGCGACCTCGGGGCGTTCCACCCGACGTTCGTCCTGGCGGTCCCGCGCGTGTTCGAGAAGGTCTACAACAGCTCGGAGCAGAAGGCCGCCGCCGCCGGCCGCGCCGCGATCTTCCACCGCGCCGCGGACACCGCCGTCGCGTGGTCCCGTGCCCTGGACACGCCGGGGGGCCCGGGGCTCGTCCTGCGCCTGCAGCACCGGGTGCTCGACGCGCTCGTGCTGTCGAAGATCCGGCGGGCGCTCGGCGGGCGGGCGCAGTGGGCCATCTCGGGCGGCGCCCCGCTGGGCGAGCGCCTGGGCCACTTCTACCGCGGGTGCGGCCTGACGGTCCTCGAGGGCTACGGCCTGACGGAGACGACGGCACCGGCCACGGTCAACCGGCCGGAGCGCGCCAAGATCGGCACCGTCGGGCCCGCGATGCCCGGCACCTCCCTGCGCATCGCGGCCGACGGCGAGATCCAGGTGCGCGGCGTCGGCGTGTTCCCCCGCTACCACCGCAACGAGGCGGCCACCGCGGAGGCGTTCGACGACGGGTGGTTCCGCACGGGCGACCTCGGCGCGCTCGACGAGGACGGCTACCTGCGCATCACCGGCCGCAAGAAGGAGATCATCGTGACGGCCGGCGGCAAGAACGTCGCCCCGACGGTCCTCGAGGACCGGCTGCGCGCGCACCCGCTCATCAGCCAGGTGGTCGTCGTCGGGGACCAGCGGCCGTACATCGGCGCGCTCGTCACCCTCGACGCGGAGGGGCTGCCCGGGTGGCTGGCCACGCACGGGCGCCCGGCGATGACGCCCGCCGAGGCGGCCACCGACCCCGAGGTGGTCGCCGCGCTCGACGCCGCCGTCGCCGCCGCCAACGAGGAGGTCTCGCGCGCGGAGTCCATCCGCCGCTACCGGGTCCTCGCCACCGACCTCACCATCGCCGGCGGGCACCTGACGCCCAAGCTCAGCATCCGCCGGGCGGAGGTCCTCAAGGACTTCGCCGCGGACGTGGACGCGCTGTACGACGGCACCCCGGGGACCTCCGCGCCCTGATGCCGGTCCCGCCCCGGCGCGCCCGGGCAGGCGTGTCCGGGCCGCCGTGTCGGTGGCCCGGGCTACCGTCCCCGCCATGCCCGACCCCCTCCCCCCGCGCGTGCCGACCGACCGGGGCGCCCGCGCCGCCGCGGCGTCGGCGCAGGCGGTGGTCGCGGGCGTGGGCACGCACCTGGCGCCGGGCCTGCAGGTCGGGTTCGACGACCTCGGCACCCCCCTGCACGAGGTGACCTTCGTCGTCGTCGACCTCGAGACGACGGGCGGGTCCGCCGCCGAGTGCGGGATCACCGAGATCGGCGCGGTCAAGGTCCGGGGCGGCCAGGTGCTGGGCGAGTTCGCCACCCTCGTCGACCCGGGCGAGCCGGTCCCGCCGCAGATCCAGGTGCTCACGGGCATCACGACGGCGATGCTCGTCGGGGCGCCGCGCATCGAGGAGGTGCTGCCCGCGTTCCTCGAGTTCGCGCGCGGCTGCGTCCTCGTCGCGCACAACGCACCGTTCGACGTCGGCTTCCTCACCGCCGCCGCTCGCCGCACGGGCCACCCCTGGCCGGGCTTCCCCGTGGTCGACACGGTCCGGCTCGCCCGGCGCGTCGTGACGCGCGACGAGGCGCCGAACCACCGGCTGGCCACGCTCGCGGCGCTGTTCCACGCCTCCGTGGTCCCCGAGCACCGGGCCCTGGGGGACGCGCAGGCGACCGTCGACGTCCTGCACGCGCTCCTCGCACGGCTGGCCCCGCTGGGCGTCACGCACCTCGAGGACCTGGCCACGGCGGCCGACCCCGTGCCGGCCGACGTGCGCCGCAAGCGCACCCTGGCCGACGGCCTGCCGCACGCGCCCGGCGTCTACCTCTTCCGCGGCCCGCGCGACGAGGTGCTCTACGTCGGCACCTCCACCACGTCGTTGCGCACGCGCGTGCGCACCTACTTCACCGCGGGGGAGAAGCGCGGCCGGATGACCGAGATGGTGCGGCTCGCCACGCGGGTCGACGCGGTCGTGTGTGCGACGCCGCTGGAGGCCCGCGTGCGCGAGCTGCGGCTCATCACGGAGCACTCCCCGCGGTACAACCGGCGCTCCCGCTTCCCCGAGCGGATGCCGTGGGTGCGGCTGACCGTCGAACCCTTCCCCCGGCTGTCGGTCGTCCGCCAGGTGCGCGACGAGCCGGGCGCCGCGTGGATCGGGCCGTTCCCGTCCACGGGCGCCGCCACCCTGGCGGTCGAGGCCCTGCACGCCGCCTTCCCCGTCCGGCAGTGCACCCGGCGCCTGCCCGCCGTCGCGCCCGCCGGGGCGTCGGCGTGCGTGCTGGCCGAGGTCGGCCGCTGCGGCGCACCGTGCACCGGCGGCCAGGACCTGGCGTCCTACGCGACGGTCGTCGATGGGATGCGCGCCGCGATGACGGGGGACCCGTGGCCCGTCGTGTCCGCGCACGCCCGCAGGATCACGGCGCTGGCGGCGCAGCACCGCTACGAGGAGGCGACGACCGTGCGGGACCGCCTGCAGGCGTACCTGCGCGGTGCGGCCCGGACGCAGCGGATCGGCCCGCTCGCCCGCACCCCCGAGCTCGTCGCGGCCGCCCCCGTCGAGGGGGGCGGGTGGGAGCTCGTCGTCGTGCGGCACGGCCGGCTGGCCGCCACCGCGCGTGTCGACCGCCGCACCGATCCGCGTCCGGTGGTCGAGGCGCTGCGGGCCTCGGCCGAGCACGTGGCCGCGCCCGGTGCGCCGGCCCCGGCGTGCCACCCGGAGGAGACCGACCTCGTGCTCGCCTGGCTCGACCGTCCCGGGGTCCGTCTGGTGCACGCGCCGGACGGCTGGGCCTCCCCCGTGCGCGGCGCGCAGTCGGTGTCCGACGTGGCGGCCGCGGTCACGACCGCCGTGCTCCTCGCGACCCGCACCGACGACGACGACGTCCCGGCAGGGGACGTGGCGCGCCCCGTCACCGTCGCGGGTCCCGTGCTGCGCGGCCGGTCGGCATGATGGGCCCATGATCACCGCCATCGTGCACATCGACACCGAGGCCGCCCGCATCCCCGAGGTGGCGGCCGTCGTCGCCGACCTGCCCGGCGTGAGCGAGGTCTACTCCGTCACCGGCGGCGTCGACCTCGTCGCGATGGTGCGCGTGCGCGAGCACGAGGAGCTGGCCGACGTCATCGCCGACCGCATCTCGAAGGTGCGCGGCGTCGTGCGCACGCAGACGTTCATCGCCTTCCGCACGTACTCCCGGCACGACCTGGACCAGGCCTTCGCCCTGGGCCTCGACGACTGACGGTCGACGGGGAGGGCCCGCCGGGCCGGTCCGCGGGGCCGAGCCTGCCGGTCCAGGCCGCCGGGGATCTGGCCGTCGGGTCAGGCCGTGGTGCCGACCGCCGCGCGCCAGCGGTCGAGCAGGTCCGCTGCGGCACCGGAGTCGACCGTCCGCGCCGCGACCTCACGACCGGCCGCCAGGCGCTCCACGAGCGTGCCCGTGCCCGTTCCGGGCGAGGAGCCGTCGGCCACGAGGGCGGCCGCGGCGTTGAGCAGCACCGTGTCGCGGACGGGACCGCGCTCGCCCGCGAGGAAGCGCCGGGCGACCTCGGCGTTGTGCGCCGCGTCGGCGCCCCGCAGGTCGGCGAGCGTCGTCGCCGGCGTGCCGAGGTCGGCGACCGTGTCGACGAGCTCCTCGCGGACCTGCCCGTCGACCACCTCCCAGAACCGCGTGGGAGCCGTCGGCGCGATCTCGTCGAGCCCGTCCTCGCCCCGGAACACGAGCGCCCTGGTCCCGCGGGCGGCCAGCACGCCGGCCATCAGCGGGGCCATCCGGGCGTCGGCCACCCCGATGGCCGCGGCGCGCGGCGAGGCCGGGTTCGTCAGCGGCCCGAGGAAGTTGAACGCCGTCGCGATCCCGAGGTCGCGCCGGGCGACGCCGGCGTGACGCATGGCCGGGTGGAAGGTCAGCGCGAAGCAGAAGGTGATGCCCACCTCCGTCGCCAGCGCCTGCACGCGGTCGACCTCCTGGTCCAGCCGGATGCCCAGCGCCTCGAGCACGTCCGCCGAACCCGACGACGAGGAGGAGGCGCGGTTGCCGTGCTTGACCACCCGCACGCCGGCGCCGGCGACGACGAGCGAGGCCATGGTGGAGATGTTCACCGTGTGCGCCCGGTCGCCGCCGCTGCCGACGACGTCGACGGTCGGGCCGGGGACCGTGATGCGACGCGCGTGCGCCAGCATGGCGTCGGCCAGGCCGGTCAGCTCGGCGACCGTCTCGCCCTTGGCCCGCAGCGCCACGAGGAAGCCCGCGACGCGTGCCGGTGGGACCTCCCCCGCCATGATCTCGTCCATGGCCCAGGCGGTGCGCTCGGCGGACAGGTCCTCGCCGCGCACGAGCGCCGCGAGGAGGTCCGGCCACGTGGGCGAAGGGGTACCCGTGCCTGGCGCGCTCACGGCGCCGCGACGGGGGTCGTCGCCGGTTCCGGGCCGCGCAGCAGCCCCGCCACCGCCTCGTGCAGCCGCTGCGGGTCCAGCGGGCGGGACACCACCTCGTCGGCCTCGGACCACGCGGCGAGCCAGGCGTCCTGCGGCCGTCCGGTGAGCACCAGCACCGGCGGGCAGTCGAACACCTCGTCCTTGAGCTGCCGGCACAGGCCCAGGCCGCCCACCTTGTCGGCCTCCCCGTCGAGGACGAGCAGGTCCAGGCCGCCGCGCTCCACGCTCGCCAGCACCGCGGCCGCCGTGGCCACCTCCACCCAGCCGATCTCCGGCGTCCCGCGCCCCACGCGCCGTCCCACCGCCAGGCGGACCTGGGCCCGCACGTCGACGTCGTCGCTGTAGAGGAGGATCTGCGGGCCCCGTGCGAGCCCGGCGTCGGCGCTGCTCATGGCGACATGGTGGCACGGCGCGGGGCAGGCGCGGGCGACGCGGCTCGCGGCCCTCCCGCGGGCCCCGGGCTGAGGTCGCACTGAGCCCCGGGAGGTGACGGTGTGACAGATCAGGGGTCCCACCGGTGGGTCGAAGGACCCATGACCTCCACTGTTCCGCCATACTGACGACGTGTCTGCTGCAACGGCTGCCCCGCGCACCACCCCTCACGCGAGCGTCAACCGCCCGAACCCCGTGTCGGTCGGCACGATCGTCTGGCTGGCGAGCGAGCTCATGTTCTTCGCCGCCCTGTTCGCCATGTACTTCACGGTGCGCGTCGCGGTGCCGGACCAGTGGGCGATCCAGACGGAGAAGCTCAACATCCCCTTGTCCATCACGAACACCACGATCCTCGTGCTCTCGTCCGTGACGTGCCAGTACGGGGTGTGGGCGGCCGAGCGGTTCCAGCCCTCGCGCAGCGGCTCGCTGCTGCAGGTCAACCGCTGGGGCATGCACGAGTGGATGACCCTGACCTTCGTCATGGGCGCGATCTTCGTCGCCGGCCAGGTGTACGAGTACGCGGAGCTCGTCCAGGAGGGCCTGACGATCTCCTCGAGCCCCTACGGCTCCGTCTTCTACCTGGCGACGGGCTTCCACGGCCTGCACGTCGTGGGCGGCCTGCTGGCCTTCCTCTTCCTCCTCGGGCGCTCCTTCGCGGCGAAGCGGTTCGGGCACCACGAGGCCACCACGGCGATCGTCGTGTCGTACTACTGGCACTTCGTCGACGTCGTGTGGATCGCCCTGTTCTCGGTCGTCTACCTGCTGCGGTGAGGTGACGACCCGATGAGGCTCTCAGCGACCCCCCAGGGACCGACGGGGACGATGGCCAGGACCACGGGGTCCGGCACGCAATCGGGGCCGGCGCCTGCGCCGTCCCCCCGCACCAGCACCTGGACCCAGGTGTGCGACAGCGAGACGAGGAACGTCCAGTGAAGGCACTCGCAGCCCGCAGGCAGGACCGCCGAGCCCCGCTCGTGCTGCTCCTGCTGGCCCTGCTGCTCACCGGCGCCGTGTACGCGGTGGCCACGCCCGCGAGGGCGGACGCGAGCCGCCTGACGGCCACCACGGACGACGTGGAGGCCGGGCGGGCGCTGTTCATGGCCAACTGCTCGACCTGCCACGGGACCTCGGCCGAGGGCAGCGACCGCGCCCCGTCGCTCGTCGGCGTCGGCGCCGCCTCCGTGGACTTCCAGGTCGGCACGGGCCGCATGCCGATGCAGAACACCGGCCCGCAGGTCATCGCGAAGGACGTGCAGTTCACGGACGAGCAGATCGCCCAGCTCGCGGCGTACGTCGCCAGCCTCGGCGCAGGGCCGGCCATCCCCACCGCGGAGCAGGTCGACGCCACGCTGGGCGACGCGGCCAACGGCCTCGCGCTGTTCCGCACGAACTGCTCCATGTGCCACAACGCCGTCGGCGCGGGCGGCGCCCTCTCGGAGGGCAAGTTCGCGCCCTCGCTGCTGGAGACCGCGCCCGAGCACATCTACGAGGCGATGCTCACCGGTCCGCAGTCCATGCCGGTGTTCAACGACGCCAACCTCACCCCCGAGGAGAAGCGCGACATCATCGCCTACGTCGCCGAGCAGCAGCAGCCCCAGCCCGGCGGGTTCGCCCTCGGCAGCGTGGGCCCCGTGGCCGAGGGCCTGTGGGCCTGGGTCGTCGGCATCGGCCTGCTGATCGCGTTCTCTGTCTGGATCGGAGCGAAGTCCTCGTGAGCACCACCCCTGACCAGCCGCACGGCGGCCACCAGGACCTCGTCGTCCGTCCCGACGGGACGCTCCCCGAGCGCTTCCCGGACCCGGGCATGGAGCCGCACCGCTCCCGCAAGTCGGACCTCGACGAGAAGCACGCCAAGAAGGTCGAGCGCCAGGTCGTCGCCCTCTTCGCGGTGTCGGTCATCGGCACGCTCGTCTTCCTCGTCGCGTACTTCACGCTGCCCGTCGGCACGCCGGCGGACATCAAGGTCTCGAATCTCACGCTCGGGCTCGGGCTCGCGTTCGCCCTCCTGGGCATCGGCACGGCCGCGGTCCACTGGGCCAAGGCGCTCATGAACGACCACGAGGTCGTCGACGAGCGGCATCCCGTGCAGTCCTCCCCGGAGGTGCGCGAGGCGGCCGTGCAGGCCCTCAAGGACGGCGCCGAGGACTCGAAGATCGGCCGCCGCGGGGTCCTCAAGGGCGCGATGGTCTCCGCCCTCGCCCTGTTCCCGCTGGCCATCGTCGTCCCGCTCGTGGGCGAGGTCGGCGAGGACTGGAACGTCGGCAAGTTCAAGCGCACGATCTGGGCTCGGGGCGTCCGCCTCGTCAAGGACCCCGACGGGCGTCCCATCAAGGCGTCCGACGTGACGATCGGCTCCGTGTTCCACGTCATCCCCGAGAACCTCGAGGAGGCGGAGCACCCGCTCGACGAGAAGGCCAAGGCCGTCGTGCTCGTCGTCCGCATGGACCCGCGCGACCTCAAGGAGACCGAGGAGCGCAAGAGCTGGTCGTACGACGGGATCGTCGCCTACTCCAAGGTCTGCACCCACGTCGGCTGCCCGGTCGCGCTGTACGAGCAGCAGACGCACCACCTGCTGTGCCCCTGCCACCAGTCGACGTTCGACATCTCCGACGGGGCCCGGATCGTCTTCGGACCCGCGAGCCGCCCGCTGCCGCAGCTGCCGATCGAGGTCGACAGCGAAGGCTACCTGGTCGCTCAGAGCGACTTCCACGAACCCGTCGGCCCGAGCTTCTGGGAGCGACTCACATGAGCACCGCCACCACCGCCACACCCACCCGGACCGGGCGCGCCGCGGGCGCGACGGCCGACTACCTCGACCAGCGGACCTCCGTCGGCGGTGCCGTCAAGGAGTTCGCCCGCAAGGTCTTCCCCGACCACTGGTCGTTCCTGCTCGGCGAGATCGCGCTCTACAGCTTCGTGACGATCCTGATCTCGGGCGTCTTCCTCACGATGTTCTACGTGCCCTCGATGAACGAGGTCGAGTACACGGGACCGTGGGTGACGCAGCAGGGCCTGCACATGACCGAGGCGTACGCCTCGACGCTGCGCCTGTCGTTCGAGGTCCGCGGCGGGCTGCTCATGCGGCAGATCCACCACTGGGCGGCGCTCATCTTCGTCGCGTCGATCGTCGTGCACATGATGCGCGTGTTCTTCACGGGCGCGTTCCGCAAGCCGCGCGAGCTCAACTGGGTCGTCGGCTTCGTGCTGCTGGTCCTGAGCCTGCTGGCCGGGTTCTCCGGCTACTCGCTGCCCGACGACGTGCTGTCCGGCAACGGCCTGCGCATCACCGACGGCGTCGTCCGGTCGATCCCGGTCATCGGCAGCTACCTGTCGTACTTCATCTTCGGCGGCGAGTTCCCCGGCACCGACCTCATCCCGCGCCTGTACACGGTCCACGTGCTGCTCGTGCCGGCGCTGATCCTCGCGCTCATCGGCCTGCACCTGCTCTTCGTCGTGCTGCACAAGCACACCCAGTACCCGGGCTCGGGCCGCACGGACAAGAACGTCGTCGGCTACCCGCTCTTCCCGGTGTACGTCGCGAAGGCCGGCGGGTTCTTCTTCGTGGTGTTCGGCGTCATCGCCCTCATGGCGGCGACGATGACCATCAACCCGGTCTGGAACTACGGCCCGTACGACCCGTCCCCCGTCGGGGCGGGCGCGCAGCCCGACTGGTACATGCTGTTCCTGGAGGGTGCGCTGCGCCTCATGCCGGGCGGTCCCACGGAGTTCGTGATCGGTCAGTACACCCTGACGCTGAACGTCCTCATCCCGGCGGTCGTCGTCCCGGGCATCCTCTTCTCGGCCCTGGCGCTCTACCCGTTCATCGAGGCGGCCGTCACCGACGACCGCCGTGAGCACCACGTCCTGGACCGCCCGCGGAACCGGCCCTTCCGGACCGCGTTCGGCGTCGCGATCCTGGTCGCGTTCTTCATCCTCGTGCTCGCCGGGTCGAACGACATCATCGCGACGCACTTCCTGCTGTCGATCAACGACATCACCTACGTGTTCCGGGTCCTGATCTTCGTCGGGCCGGCGCTGGCCTTCTGGTTCACGAAGCGGTTCTGCCTGAGCCTGCAGCGCAAGGACCGCGAGCTCGTGCTGCACGGTCACGAGTCGGCCCGCATCGTCCGCTTCGCGTCCGGCGAGTACATCGAGGTGCACAAGCCCCTCGACGAGCACGAGCGGTGGCTGCGCGTCCAGCACGACCCGCTGCGTCCGCTGGAGATCGGCCCGGCCGAGGACGCCCGTGGTGTCCGCCGCAAGGGCCACCGTCTCGACGCTCTGCGGGCCCGTGTGTCGCGGGTCTTCTACGAGGACCGCGTCGAGCCCGTCACGCCGGCCGAGTGGCTCGCCGCCCAGTCGCACGGTGAGCACGACGCCCTCGAGGCGCCCGCCGCCACGCAGGCGCCGCAGCTCACCGGTGGCGGACGCCACCTCGTCGAGCCCGACGTCCAGGACGGCGAGCGCCGCCCCACCGGTGGTGGCCGCAACCTCGTCGAGCCGACGGACCCGGACGGCACCGACCGCCGCGGCTGATCCCGCCCGGACGGGCCGCAGCACCTGACGACGCGCGCGCCGTTCCCCCGCAACACGCAGGGGGAACGGCGCGCGCGTCGTCGTCGTATGGGCCAGAGTGGACCCCGTGGGCCTGCCGTGACCCGCGCCCGCGCGTCACGACGGAGGCCACCGGACGGACGACCGCGGCACCCACGTCGCGGTCTCGACCCTGAGAGGCATGCACGCATGGCTGACTACACGCTCCCCGACCTGCCCTACGACTACGCGGCGCTCGAGCCGCACATCTCGGGGCGCATCATGGAGCTGCACCACGACAAGCACCACGCGACCTACGTGGCCGGCGCGAACACGGCCCTCGAGAAGCTGGCCGCGGCGCGCGAGGCCGACGACCTGGCCGCGGTGAACCTGCACGAGAAGAACCTCGCGTTCAACCTCGGCGGGCACGTCAACCACTCGGTGTTCTGGGCCAACCTCTCCCCCGCCGGCGGCGACAAGCCCGAGGGTGAGCTGGCGGCGGCGATCGACGAGTTCTTCGGCTCGTTCGAGGCCTTCCAGAAGCACTTCGCGGCCAACGCCGTCGGCATCCAGGGCTCCGGCTGGTCGATCCTCGCGTGGGACTCCATCGGCCAGAAGCTCGTCATCGTGCAGCTCTACGACCAGCAGTCGAACATCGCCCTCGGCCTCGTGCCGGTCGTCGTGCTCGACATGTGGGAGCACGCCTTCTACCTCGACTACGTCAACGTCAAGGCCGACTACGTCAAGGCGTGGTGGAACATCGTGAACTGGGCCGACGCCGCGCAGCGTTTCACGCGTGCGCGGACGCAGACGGCCGGGCTCATCGTCCCCGCCTGACGGCCCGCTCCGGGTAGCACGGAGGCCCGGCGACGCCACCGCGTCGCCGGGCCTCCGTGCGTCCTCGCCCGAGAGGCCGTCGGGCGGTCCCAGGGGCCCTCCTGCGTCCCGGACGTCCTGGAGGTCCTCAGGGCGGCCTTCGAAGGCGCTGGAGGTGCTCAGGAGCTCCTGGAGCTCCTCGGGAGCTCCCCTGGACGCTCTCCTGGTCCTCCTGCGCCGTGCCGGCCGTTCCACGACCTCGGGGACGACTCCCCGGGGGGACCGCTGGGTCTGCGCGCCGTGTTCACCGCGACGACGACAGCGGCCCTCCCCGGAAGCCCGGGGAGGGCCGCTGTGGCCGATCTGGTGCAGGTGCCTCAGTGGGCGTGCTGACCGCGCGAGAACTCGAAGACCCAACCCACGAGACCCACGGCACCGATGAGCAGCCCCGGGAGGAGCAGCCACCAGCCGACGGCCAGCGCCAGGAACACCACGGTACCGGCGAGCCCGAGCACGAGGGGCCACCAGCTCCACGGGCTGAACACGCCCTGGTCGCCGGCGCCCTGCTCGATCTCGCCCAGCGGGTCGTCCTCGGGACGGGCGTCGATCCGCTTGCCGACGAGGTACAGGTACCCGCCGATCATGCCCGCCATGCCGCCGACGAGCGGGATCCCGTAGGTCCCGACGGGCTCGCCGCCGCTCCAGACGGCGTAGACGATCCCCACGGGGATGAAGAACAGCACCCCGTAGAGGAAGAGCTTGGCCTCGAACTTCATCGCTGCTCACCGTCCCGCGTCGGGTGGTCGCCGTCGACGTCCGGGTCGTCGACGACCGTCGTGCTGCTCTGCTCGGACCGGCCCGTGCCCTTGCGCACGCGGTCCTTGCCCACCTCGGGCTGGCCCACGCGCTCGGCCTCCCAGTCGAAGACGCCACCGGAGTCGGGCTCCACGTGGTCCATCGCGGCGACCTCGGGGTGGTGCAGGTCGAACGCCGGGCGCTCCGAGCGGATGCGCGGCAGCGAGGTGAAGTTGTGCCGCGGCGGCGGGCAGCTCGTCGCCCACTCGAGGGAGTTGCCGTAGCCCCAGGGGTCGTCCACGGCGACGCGCGGCGCCTTGCGCCAGGTGACGTAGACGTTCCACAGGAACGGGAGGATCGAGATGCCGAGCACCATGGCGCCGACGGTCGAGACCTCGTTGAGGAACGTGAAGCCGTCGTCGGGCGAGTACTCCGCGTAGCGCCGCGGCATGCCCTCGACGCCCAGCCAGTGCTGCACGAGGAACGTCGTGTGGAAGCTGAGGAACAGGAGCCAGAAGTGGATCTTGCCCAGACGCTCGTCGAGCATCTTGCCCGTCATCTTCGGCCACCAGAAGTAGAACCCGGCGAACATCGCGAAGACGACGGTCCCGAACACCACGTAGTGGAAGTGCGCCACCACGAAGTACGAGTCCGAGAGGTGGAAGTCGAGGGCCGGGCTGGACAGGATGACCCCCGTCAGGCCGCCGAAGAGGAACGTCACGAGGAAGCCGATCGCCCACAGCATGGGCGTCTCGAAGGTGATCTTCCCCCGCCACATCGTGCCGATCCAGTTGAAGAACTTCACGCCGGTCGGCACCGCGATGAGCATCGTCATCAGTGCGAAGAACGGCAGCAGCACCTGGCCGGTGACGTACATGTGGTGCGCCCACACCGTCACGGAGAGCGCCGCGATCGCGATCGTCGCGTAGACCAGGCCCTTGTAGCCGAAGATCGGCTTGCGGCTGAAGACGGGCAGGATCTCCGTGATGATGCCGAAGAACGGCAGCGCGATGATGTAGACCTCGGGGTGGCCGAAGAACCAGAACAGGTGCTGCCACAGCAGCGCCCCGCCGTTCTCCGGGTTGAACACCTGAGCGTCCAGCCGCCGGTCCGCCCCGAGGGCGAACAGCGCGGCCGCCAGCGGCGGGAACGCCATGATGACGAGCACGCTGGTGATGAGGATGTTCCAGGTGAAGATCGGCATCCGGAACATGGTCATGCCGGGCGCGCGCATCGTCACGATCGTGGTGATGAAGTTGACCGAGCCGAGGATCGTGCCGAAACCGGTCAGCGCGAGGCCGAAGACCCACAGGTCACCGCCGAGACCCGGGCTGTAGACCGTGTCCGACAGCGGCGCGTAGGCCGTCCACCCGAAGGACGCCGCGCCCTGCGGCAGCAGGAACCCGGCGGCGGCGATGAGGCCGCCGAACAGGTAGAGCCAGTACGCGAACATGTTCAGCCGCGGGAACGCCACGTCCGGTGCGCCGATCTGCAGCGGCATCAGCACGTTCGCGAAGCCGGCGAACAGCGGCGTCGCGAACAGCAGCAGCATGACGGTGCCGTGCATCGTGAAGGCCTGGTTGTACTGCTCGGCCGTCTGGAACACGTCCAGCGCCGGCGTGAACAGCTCCGCACGGATGAGCAGCGCGATCACGCCGCCGATGCAGAACCAGACGAACGAGGTGATGAGGTACAGGTACCCGATCACCTTGTGGTCGGTGGAGGTCACCCACTTGACCACCGTCCGGCCGAGGGTCTGGCGGCTGGGCGCCAGCCCCGGCACGCGCTCGATCGTCGCGGCCATCAGTCCTCGCTCCCCTGCGACGCCCCGGCGGGCTCACCCTGCCGGCGCACGCTGTCCAGGTCCTGCAGCTTGCTGGCGTCGATGCCCAGCTGCCCGGTCTGCCCCGCGTCGCGGAGCGCCTCGATGTGCTCGTCGTACTCCTCGCGGGAGACGACCTTGACGTTGAACAGCATCGACGCGTGGTACTCGCCGCACAGCTCGGCGCACTTGCCCACGTACGTGCCCTCCTTGGTCGGCGTGACCTCGAAGGTGTTCGTCGTCTGCCCGGGGATGACGTCCATCTTGTAGAGGAACGCCGGGACCCAGAACGAGTGGATGACGTCGCGGGAGTTCAGCGTGAACTCGACCGTCTCGTCGACGGGCAGGTACAGCGTGATCTGCTCGGCCAGCGTGCCCTCCTGGCCGACGCCCTCCGCCTGCACGCCGGAGTCGTACACGTCGTCGTCGAGGTAGTTGAAGTCCCAGCTCCACTGCTTGCCGATGACCTGCACCCGCAGGTCCGGGTCGCCGCTGACCGTCTGGATCTCGTGCTGGTCGCGCGCCGTGTAGTAGAAGAGCACGCCGACCATGAGGATCGGCAGGATCACGTACATGATCTCGAGCGGCACGTGGTAGCGCAGCTGCACCGGCAGGACGTCGTCGTTCTTGCGCTTCCGGTACACCGCGACGCACCAGAGCATGAGGCCCCAGGTGATGACGCCGACGATGAGCGCCGCGATCCAGGAGCCCACCCAGAGGCTCATGATGCGACCGGTCTGGTTCGTGACCTCGTTCGCGGAGTCGCCCGGGAGGTAGCCGCGTGCCAGCTGGTCCGACGAGCAGCCGGCCAGCACCAGCACGGCGAGGCCCAGGGCGGACGCCCGGAGGCCGGCCGCACGGCGCCGCCGGCGGGGGTTCTGCAGGTGCACGGGGGACCTCTCGTTCTGGTGGCCCCGGCCGTCGACGACCCGTCGGCTGCGTGCTGCGCCTGTGCGGGGTCGTGGTGACACCTGGGACCTACGTCCTCGACCCGCGCAGCCTAGCGCGCCGAGGGGCCGTCCACGTGCTGCCTCGCACCGGTTGACGACGGCGCGTCAGGTCCACCACAGGTCGTCACGGGTCGTTAGCGTGGCCCCGTGCCGCCGTCCGCGCCCGTCGCGACCCCCCGCGTGGTCCTCGACGCGGCGGGGCACGCCCCGCCCTCCCCCCGCGTGCGGGACGCCCTGCTGGCGGCCCTCGACGAGGGGTGGGGCGACCCCCGCCGGCTGCACGCCGAGGGCCGGCGCGCCCGCGCGCTGCTCGACGGTGCCCGTGAGTCCCTCGCGGCCGGGCTCGGCGCGCGGACGGAGGAAATCGCGCTGGCCCCGTCGCACACGCAGGCCCTGCACGCCGCCGTGCTGACGGTCGCGCGCGGCCGGCGGCGGGTCGGCGCGGACGTCGTCGTGCCGGCCGTCGAGCGTGCCGCCGTGCTGCACGCGGCGGACGCGGCCGGCACCCGCCGCACCGTCCCCGTGGACCGGCTCGGGCGGGTCGACGCCGACGCGTTCGCCGCCGCGGCGGGGGCGCCGGGCGTCGCCCTGGCGGCCCTGCAGGTCGCGAACGGCGAGGTGGGGACGCGCCAGCCGGTCGACGCGGCCGCGTCCGCGGCACGGGCGGCGGGCGTGCCGCTCCTCGTGGACGCCGGCGCGGCGGCGGGGCACGTGGCCCTGCCGGACGGGTGGGACCTGCTCACGGCGGACGCCGGCGACTGGGGCGCCCCGGCTCCCCTCGGCGTCCTCGCCGTGCGCGCGGGCGTGCGGCGTGCGCCCGTCGGGCCGTCCGACGAGGACGCGCCGCTGACCGGCGGGTTCCCCGGCGGGGTCGTCGTGCCGGTCGCGCTGGCCGCCGCCGTCGCGCTGGAGGAGCGGCTGGCCGCCCGGGACGCCGACGACGCCGCCCGCCGCGCCCTCGTCGCGCGCCTGAGGGCGCGCGTGGCCGCCGAGGTGCCGGACGTCGAGGTCGTCGGCGACCCGCAGGACCGCCTCCCCCACGTGCTGACCTTCTCCTGCCTCTACGTCGACGGGGAGGCCCTCGTCGGGCGGCTCGACGCCGCCGGGTTCGCCGTGGGCTCGGGCTCCGCCTGCTCGTCGAGCACGCTCGAGCCGAGCCACGTGCTGACCGCCATGGGCGTCCTCACGCACGGCAACGTGCGGCTCGCGCTCCCGCCGGGCACCGCCACGGCGGACGTGGAGCGCTTCGCCGACGTGCTCCCCGGGCTGGTCCGCGAGGTGCGGGGGTCCCTCGGGGCGTCGCACCTGTGACCGGACCCACGACCGGACCCGTGGCCGGACCTGCGGGCCGACCGGGGGCCGGACCCGTGGCCGGACCCGTGAGCGGGGCTCCAGACGGCGTCGTCGAGGTCGTCGACGCGCGCGGCCTGCTCTGCCCGCTGCCCGTCGTGCACCTCGCGCGGGCCGCGGCGGCGGCGCCGCCCGGGTCGCTCCTGCAGGTGCTGACCACCGACCCCGCCGCGCTGTCCGACGTGCCCGCGTGGGCGCGGATGCGCGGGCACGCCCTCGTCGCCCGGACCGACGAGCCCGACGGCAGCGCACGGCTCACCGTGCGGACGACCGACCCGGACGCCCCCTCGTGACGGCACCGCCCCGGGCACGACGACGCCCGACGGCCGTGCCCGTTCCTCGGGCCGTCGTCGGGCGTCGTGCGTGGTGCGCCGCGTGCCGCGGCGACCGGGTCAGCTGAAGGAGCCGCCGCAGGCGCAGGAGGAGCCGGCGTTGGGGTTGTCGATGGTGAACCCCTGCTTCTCGATGGTGTCGGCGAAGTCGATCGTCGCCCCCTCGAGGTAGGGCACGCTCATGCGGTCCACGACGACCTCGACACCGTCGTAGTCCTTCGTGACGTCGCCGTCGAGCAGGCGCTCGTCGAAGTAGAGCTGGTAGATCAGGCCGGAGCAGCCGCCGGGCTGCACCGCCACGCGCAGGCGCAGGTCGTCCCGACCCTCCTGCTCGAGCAGGCTGCGCACCTTGCCGGCCGCCACGTCCGTGAGCAGGACCCCGTGGGTGTCCGGCTTCGTGGTGGTCGTCTGCGGGGCCTGGGTGGTCTCGGTCATCCGTGTCTCCCTCGTGAGCCGTGCGGGCACGCGGTCCGGGTGCCGCCGGGGCGGCACGCACGGCGCGCCGCGACGTGCAACCAGCCCCGCGTCACGGATGTTCCCGGGTGCGCGGGTGCTGCCGTCCTCCAGCGTACGCACCCGCCCAGGACGCGGGCGACCACGTGCGGGCGACCCTCGCCGCCAGCGCCGCCCACGTGCCCGCGCCCGCCACGCCCCCGTCCGGTGGCGTGCCGCCCCCGAGCGGGGCGTAGGCCGCGGCGACGCCGGTGCCGCGCAGCCCGCCCGCGAGCGGCGGCACCCGTGGCGCGAGCACGACGAGCGGCACCCCCTGCGCGCCCGCCGCCGCCAGGGCCTGCGCCAGCACGGTCCCGTCGAGGTCCACGTGCTCCAGCCCCTCCCGGACGACGACGACGAGGTCCGCCGCCGCGGCCGCACCCGCGAGCCCGACGAGGTGCGCCCCGTGCGCGGGTCCCGGCAGGAGCCGCGCCCCGACGAGGGCGAGCGCGAAGCCGGCGCCACCGTGCGACCCGGCGCCCGGCGCCCGGGTGAACCGGCTCGCGGTGCGTGCCCCCGGACCGACGAGGAGGTCGGGCCGCGCGGCGTCGCCCAGCGCGGCGACCCAGGCGTGCGCCTGCACCGAGAGCCGCTGCTCCAGCGCCTGGGCCGCCCCCGGGTCGAGGACGCCGTCCGCCGCCAGGCCGGCGGCGGTCCCCCGGAGCCCGAGCAGCGGCGTCGGCGCCGGGGCGACCGCCACGAGGTCGACGTCGGCCAACGCCCGGGCCAGCGCGGGCAGCCACGTCGGCGCCCCCGTCGGGGACCCTGCCGACGGCCGGGCCGACCCGCCCCCGGGCAGGAGGGCGTCGGCCAGGCCCGTCAGCAGCCCGGCCCCGGCGTCGGGGGTCCCCGGGGTGCCGAGCGCCACGGTCAGGGACCGCGCGCGGCCCTCCGTCGACCGCGCCCGACCGTCGTCGCCGGCCCTCGCGCGCGACAGCCCGTCGAGCACGACGGCGGCGTCGGCGGCGCCGCCGGACGGCTCCGCCGGGTCCGCGGCGGGCAGCTCGACGTGGACGCCGGGCCCCGTCACCGTCACCGTCCCCGTCACCGTCCCCGTCCCCGTCACCGCGTCGGCCCACCCGGGGCCGCCGTCCGGCACCACGAGCACGGTCGCGTCGTCGTGCGGAGCCGCGTCCCGCCAGCCGGTGACGACGGCGTCGGCGGCGGCACGGGGCACGCGGTCAGGGACGACGAGGACGTGCACCGGGCGATCCTGGCACGTGCGCGGGCTGTGGGATGATCGCGCGCATGACCGCCACCGTCACCGGCACCGTCACCGCCACCGTGACCCCGACGGCCACCGTGACGGGATTCGCCGAGCCCGCGGGCTCGGCGCTGCTCCTCCTCGGCCGGCGGAGCGACCTCGCCTCCGAGCGCGGCGTGGAGTGCACGGGGGCGCTGCCCGCCCCCGGCGACCCGGGCCTCGTCGAGCGCGCCCGGGCCGCGCGGGCCGCCCTGGGCGACCGCGCGTTCGTCCTCGGCCACCACTACCAGCGCGACGAGGTCATCGCCTTCGCCGACGTCACGGGCGACTCCTTCAAGCTCGCGCGGGAGGCCGCGGCGCGTCCGGACGCCGAGTTCGTCGTGTTCTGCGGCGTGCACTTCATGGCCGAGTCAGCCGACATCCTCACCTCCGACGCCCAGGCCGTGGTCCTGCCGGACCTCGCCGCCGGGTGCTCCATGGCGGACATGGCGACGCTCGACCAGGTGGAGGAGGCGTGGGACGTGCTGGCCGACGCCGGCGTGGCGGCCTCGACGGTGCCGGTCACGTACATGAACTCCTCCGCCGCCATCAAGGCCTTCACGGGTCGGCACGGCGGCACGGTCTGCACGTCCTCCAACGCCGAGACGGCGCTGCGCTGGGCGTTCGACCAGGTGGGCGGGCTCCAGGGCACGGGCAAGGTGCTCTTCATGCCGGACCAGCACCTGGGCCGGAACACCGCGGTGCGCGCCCTGGGGCTGCCGCTGGAGGCCTGCGTCGTCCTCGACCCGCACCGGCCCGGCGGCGGCGTCACGCCCGAGGCCCTGCGGGCCGCCCGCATGATCCTGTGGCGGGGGCACTGCTCGGTGCACGGGCGCTTCACCGCGAAGAACGTGGCCGACCACCGCGCGGCCGACCCGGCCGTGACGGTCCTCGTCCACCCCGAGTGCCGCCACGAGGTCGTCACGGCGGCCGACATGGTCGGCTCGACGGAGTACATCATCCGCGCGCTGGACGCGGCCGCGCCCGGCTCCTCGTGGGCCGTGGGGACGGAGCTCAACCTCGTCCGCCGGCTCGCCGCGGCGCACCCCGACCTCACCGTGCGCTACCTCGACGACACGGTGTGCTTCTGCTCCACCATGAACCGCATCGACCTGCCGCACCTCGTGTGGACCCTGGAGTCCCTCGTCGCCGGGCGGACGGTCAACCGCATCGTCGTGGACCCGGAGGTCGCCCACTGGGCGCGCGTGGCCCTCGACCGCATGCTCGCGCTGCCCGGCACCTGACGGGCGGCGCCGCGACGCCGCCGGGCGAGGGCGCCGGCGGACCGGACGACGGGCGGGGGCCCGCCGGGAGAGGGGCGGACCGGATGGGCACGGGCAGCGCGCTGCGGGTGGGGGTCTTCGTCTTCGACGGGGCCGAGGAGCTCGACGTCGTCGGGCCGTACGACGTGCTCGCCGCCTGGGCGCAGCACAGCCCTCTCCGCCCCCAGGTCTGCACCTTCTCCGCCGACGGCCGCGGCGTCCGCTGCGCCAAGGGGCTGCGCCTGCTGCCCGACTGCGACGCCGACGAGGCGCTGCCCCTGCACGTGCTCGTCTACCCGGGCGGCCGGGGCACGCGGGCGCTGGCCGCGGACCCGGCGCACCTGCGGTGGGTCCGCTCGCTGCGCGCGACCGTGCCGCTCGTGACGAGCGTCTGCACCGGCGCGCTGGTCCTCGCCGCCGCCGGCCTGCTGGCCGGGCGGCCGGCGGCCACGCACCACGCCGCGGTCGACGAGCTCGTCGCGCTCGACCCGAGCGTCCTCGTGGACACGGAGGCCCGGTTCGTCGACGACGGCGACGTCGTCACGTCGGCCGGCGTGTCCGCGGGGATCGACATGGCGCTGCACCTCGTCGCCCGGCTGGACGGGCCGGACGCGGCGGCCGAGGTGCGGCGCGCGATCCAGTACGACCCCGCCCCGCCCGTCTGAGGGCGTCCGGCCCGGCGTGGTCGCCCCGGGCCGTCAGCGCTCGGCCGCGAGCCGCGCGAGGAGCAGGGCCTCCGCCAGGACGACCTTCTCGAGCTCGCCGAGGTGGACGCTCTCGTCCGCGCCGTGCGCGCGGCTGTCCGGGTCCTCGACCCCGGTGACGAGGATCGCCGCCGACGGGTAGGCCTCGAGCAGGTCGGCGATGAAGGGGATGGACCCGCCGATCCCGATGTCGACCGGCTCGGTGCCCCACGCCTCGGCGAAGGCCCACCGGGCCGCCCGCATGGCCGTCGAGTCCTCCGGCGCGCGGAAGGGCTTGCCCTGCTCGCCCTCGACGACGTGCACGTGCGCGCCGAAGGGCGCGTGCCCCTCGAGGTGCGCGCGCAGCGCCGCCATGGCCGCCGCGGGGTCCTGGCCGGGGGCGATCCGCACCGACAGCTTGGCCGTGGCGCGGGGGGTCAGCGTGTTGGACGCCGTCGCCACCCGGGGGGCGTCCAGGCCGATGACGGAGATCGCCGGCCGCGTCCACATGCCCGCGGTCAGCGGGCCGGTGCCGGCCAGCCGCACGCCGGGCAGCACGCCGGCGTCGGCGCGCAGCTGGTCCTCGTCGAGGTCGACCGCCGGGTCCGGCGCGTGCACCAGGCCCGCGACGGCGACGTCCCCCGCCTCGTCGTGCAGCGTGGCCAGGAGGCGCGCGAGCAGGGTCGGGGCGTCGAGCACGGGCCCGCCGTACATGCCGGAGTGGACGGCGTGGTCGAGGACCGCGACCTCGACCGTGCAGTCCACGAGGCCCCGCAGCGACGTGGTCAGCCCCGGCACGCCGATCCGCCAGTTGGAGGAGTCGGCCACGACGATGACGTCGGCCGCCAGCAGCTCCCGGTGGGCCTGCAGGAACGGCACGAAGGTCGGCGACCCGACCTCCTCCTCGCCCTCGACGAAGACCGTCACGCCGACGCCGAGGTCGTCGGCGAGGACGCGCAGCGCCCCGACGTGGGCGACGACGCCCGCCTTGTCGTCGGCGGCGCCGCGGCCGTGCAGGCGCTCGCCGACGAGGGTCGGCTCGAACGGCGGCGTCGACCAGGCCGCGTCGTCGCCGGGGGGCTGGACGTCGTGGTGCGCGTAGAGCAGGACGGTGGGGGCACCGGCCGGGCCCGGCCGACGGGCGACGACCGCCGGCGCGCCCTCGCGGCCGTCGGGGCGCCGCGCGCGCAGCACCTGCACGTCGTCCATCCCCACGCCGCGCAGGAGGTCCGCCACGGCCGCCGCGCTGGCCTCCACGTGCGCCGCGTCGAAGTCCGCGTTGGACACCGACGGGATCCGCACGAGCGCCTCGAGGTCCGCCCGGACGCCCGGGAAGACCCCTGCGGTGCGCCGGCGCAGCTCCGCGGTGCCGGGCAGGGTGCCGGGGAGGGCCGTCGGGGTCGGGTGAGCGGTCGCGGGGGTGGGGTCGGGCTCGGTGGGGTCGGGCACGGCGGGCTCGGTCGGCGTCACGGCCCGCCACGCTACTCGACTACCCTGGCGGGGTGTTCGGACGCAGCAGCAGCACACCCCCGTCGCAGGTGCGACCCCTCCGCCGTCGCACCCCCGGTGGCGCCACCGCCGTGCGGGCGACGACGCCCGCGGCCGCCGCGCCGGTGACCGCGCCGCCCGCGACGGGCGAGCCTGCGACCGGCACGTCGACCGGCACGTCGACCGGCACGGGCAAGGGGCGTCCGACGCCCAAGCGCAAGGTGGCGCAGGCCGCCAACCGGCGCCCGCTCGTCCCGCTGGACCGCAAGGCCGCGGCGCGCGAGGAGCGCGCCCGCCGCCGCGTCCAGCGCGACCAGGAGTACCGCGCCATGCAGTCCGGCGACGAGCGCTTCCTGCCTGTGCGCGACCGCGGCCCGGTCCGGCGCTTCGTGCGCGACAGCATCGACGCGCGGCGCAGCCTCGGCGAGTACTTCCTGCCCGTGGCGTTCGTGCTGCTCATCGCGCAGACGCTGCTGGCGGCGACGGCGCCCGAGGTCGTGCTGGTCCTCACGCTCGTGCTCTACCTGTTCATCCTCGGCACGGTCGTCGACGCGATCATCCTGTGGCGCGGGCTGAAGAAGAAGCTCGTCGCGCGCTTCGGCGCCGAGGCGCTCCCCCGGGGCCTGACGATGTACGCCGTCACCCGCATCTTCCAGCTGCGCCGGCTGCGGATGCCCAAGCCGCAGGTCCAGCGCGGCCAGCAGCCGCGCTGACGCAGCGAGGCCGCGCCGACGGCCGTCAGGCCAGGGACGGGAGCTGCACGGTCGGGCTCGCCTGGCGTCCCTCATGCACCAGCCGCGCGTCCACCACGCCCTGCTCTGACAGGGCGCGCCAGTGCTCGCCCAGCCAGACCTCGGCGTCGTACTGCGTCGTGAAGATGGGGCTGACGGGTCGCTCCAGCAGCCGCCCCTCGGCGTCGTGCAGGTGCCACTCCCACTGCGGCCGGGCGACCATCACCGCTCCCCCCCTCGGGCGTCCCGCGCCAGCGCGCGGGTGATGCGACGGGCCCAGAACGGGCCCTCGTAGACGAAACCGGTGTAGCCCTGCACGAGCGTGGCCCCGTTCGCGACGTACTCGCGGGCGTCCGCCCCGGTGGTGATCCCGCCGACGCCGACGAGGACGACCTCGTCGCCCAGGCGGTCGCGCAGGCGGGCGACGACGTCGAGGCCGCGCTCGCGCAGCGGCGGTCCCGACAGCCCCCCAGGCCCGCGGTCGTGCCCGACCGTCGTGTTGACCGCGACGACGCCGTCGAGGCCCAGCTCGGCGACGAGGTCGGCCACCGCGTCGACGTCCTCGTCGGACAGGTCGGGGGCGATCTTCACCAGGAGCGGGACGGGGGGCCGCCCGGCGGCGGCCGTCGCCTCGTCGGCGGCGACGCGCGTCGCCTCGAGGACCGGCCGCAGCACCTCGACGGCCTGCAGGTCCCGCAGCCCGGGCGTGTTGGGCGACGACACGTTGACGACGAGGTAGTCGGCCCAGGGCGCCAGGCGGCCGGCGGAGGTGGCGTAGTCGGCTGCCGCGTCCTGCGGCGCCGTGCTCTTCGTCTTGCCGATGTTCACGCCGACCACGAGCCGCCGCCCGGCCGGCGTGGCGCGCAGCCGCCGCAGCCGCGCGGCCACGGCGGCGGACCCCTCGTTGTTGAAGCCCATGCGGTTGCGCAGCGCGCGCTCGTCGAGCTCGCGCCACAGCCGCGGCCGCTCGTTGCCGGGCTGGCCCTGCGCGGTGATCGTGCCGACCTCGACGAAGCCGAACCCGAGCATCGCGAGGCCGCGGACGCCGTGCGCGTCCTTGTCGAACCCGGCCGCCAGGCCGAACCGGGACGGGAAGCGGCGCCCCCACACCTCGACGGCGCCCTCCGGCGGCGGCGCGAGGACCCGGGCGACGGCGTCGGACAGCACCGGCACGGCCGCCACGGCACGGATCGCGCCGGAGGCGAGCGCGTGCGCGCGCTCCGGCCCCGTGCGGCGCAGGACCAGGTCGAACAGCAGGCGGTACACGGCCGTCAACCTACCGCCACGCCGCGGAGGGCCGAGGACGGGTCCGAGCCCATCGGGGCCTCCCGGCGCCCTCGCGCCCCTCAGTGCCGGGCGCGCACCCCGGGGCGGGTGAGGCGCGGCAGCAGGACGTGCACGAGCGGCCCGACGCCGAGCGCGTAGGCGAGCGTCGCGAGGCCGAGCGTGCCGCCGAGCAGCGCGCCGACGCCGACCACGGCGACCTCGATGCCGATGCGGACGGGGGCCAGCGGCCAGCCCGTGCGCCCGACGAGCCCCGTCATGAGACCGTCGCGCGGACCCGGCCCGAGGCCCACGCCGATGTAGAGGGCCGTCGCCACGGCGTTGAGCACGATCCCGACGACGACGAGCGCCACGCGCGCCGGGAGCCCCAGCGGCGGCAGCAGCCCGACGAGGGCCAGCGCGGGGTCGACCGCGAGGGCGATGACGACGACGTTGGCCACCGTGCCCAGCCCCGGGCGCTGGCGCAGGGGCCACCAGCACAGCAGCACGACGAGGCTCGTCAGGGCGGTGATCGCGCCGAACGACAGGGGCAGCCGGTGGGTGAGGCCCTGCGTGAGCACGTCCCACGGCAGGGCGCCGAGGCCCGCGCGCACCATGACGGCCATCGACAGGGCGTAGAGCAGGAGCCCGACGACGAGCTGCGCCGAGCCGCGCGCGTCGGTGCGCCAGCTGGCGACCCGGGCGTCGGGACGGGCGTCTGAGCGCGCCGCGCCGACCTCGGCCGGCGGGCTCGCGGGGCTCGTGCGTGACGTCATGTGTCCAGGGTGTTGCACTGGTGGCCTTGTCGCCCAGGGCCACTTCGGGGACAGTGGCCCTGTGCCGACGCGACCGCAGCCCGCACCGCCGCTCGCCGAGCGTCGGGTGTCCGGCGCCCGCCTGCGCCTGCTCCTCGGTACGTGGCAGCGCCCCGGCGCCGCCTACACCGCCCTCGCCGACGCCCTGCGGGCGGCCGTCCTCAGCGGGGCGCTGCCGCTGCGCACGCGCGTGCCGAGCGAGCGCGAGCTCGCCGAGCACCTGGGCGTCTCGCGCACCACCGCGACCGCGGTCTACGACGTCCTGCGCGCGGAGGGCTACCTCGTCAGCCGGCGCGGCTCGGGGACCGTGACGGCGCTGCCGGCCGACGGGTCGCGCGCCGACCGCTCCCCGGCGTTCGGCGGCCCCGCCGCCGAGGGCCTCGTCGACCTGTCGATGGCGGCCCCCTCCGCCTCGGGCGACCTCGCCGCGCACGTCGCCGGTGCGGTCGAGGACCTGGCGCACCACACCGGCGGACGCGGGTACGAGCCGCTCGGCCTGCCGGTGCTGCGCGCCGCCGTGGCCGGGTGGTACGAGGAGCGCGGGGTGCCGACGAGCCCCGACCACGTGCTCGTCACGACGGGGGCCCAGCACGCGCTGCACCTGCTCGTCGCGGCGCACGCGGGACCGGGCGACCGGGTCGTCGTCGAGCACCCGACCTACCTGCACGCCATCGACGCCGTGCGGGGTGCCGGGGCCCGCCCCGTCCCGGTGCCGGTCGGTCGCGACGGCCTGGACGTGGACCTCCTCGCCTCGACGCTCCGGCAGGCGGCGCCGCGGCTCGTGTACCTCGTCCCCGACCACCACAACCCGACGGGGACGAGCGTGGGTGACGACGCGCGCGCCCGGGTCCGCGAGCTGGCGCGCCGCACCGGCACGGTCGTCGTGGCCGACGAGGTGCTCAGCGACCTGACGGTCGAGGGGCCGGCTCCCGTGCCGTTCCTCGGCACACGCGTGCCGGGACGGGAGCTCGTCGGCGTCGGCTCCGCCTCGAAGTCGTTCTGGGGCGGCCTGCGGGTCGGCTGGGTGCGCGCGCACCCCGAGCTCGTCGCCCGCCTGGCCGTCCTGCGCGGCCGGGTCGACATCGCGACCCCGGTGCTCGAGCAGCTCGTGGTCGCGCGCCTGCTCGCCGCCCGCACGGAGCTCCTCGAGCGGCGTCGTGCGGCCCTGCGGGAGCGTCGCGACCTGCTCGTGCGCCTCCTGGGCGAGCGGCTGCCGTCCTGGCGGTACGACGTGCCCGCCGGCGGGCTGTCGGTCTGGGTGGACCTGGGCGCCGCGCGCTCGACGGCCCTGGCGGCGATCGCCCCGCGGCACGGCGTGCGGCTCGTGCCCGGCACGGCCTTCGGCACCGACGGCTCGTTCGACGACCGCCTGCGCCTCACCTTCAGCGAGCCGGCGGCCGTGCTCGACGACGGTCTGCGCCGCGTCGCCGCGGCCTGGTCCGCCCTCGGCGAGCCGGCGGGCGCGGTGGAGGCCCCGCCCTGGCGCGCCGTCGTCTGACCGCCGGCCGCTACCGCCCGGACGCGGCGCGCGACGAGCGGCGCAGCCACAGCAGGCCGAGCACCGGCAGCACCAGCGGGACGTAGCCGTAGCCCTGCCCGAACCCGCTCCAGACGGTCTCGTCGGGGAAGTCCTGCGGTGCGACGAGGGAGACGACGCCCACGGCGACGACCCCGACGAGCTCGACGAGCACCGCCCCGAGGGCCAGCCGCCGCCGGTCGGTGGCCAGCGCGACCGTCGCCAGCACGTACACGAGCCCCGCCAGCGCGGACAGGGCGTACGCGAGCGGGGCCTCGTCGAGCTGCGTCGCGATCTGGTACCCGGCACGCGCCGTCGCCGCCAGCGCGAAGATGCCGTACACGAGCACGAGCACCCGGCCCGGACCCGTCGCGGTCGACGTGGCGCCGCCGGCACCCCCCGCGCGCGTCACGCCGGGCCCCAGAGCACGAGCAGACGGTACTCGAGGAACGCCACCGTCACGGCGGCCACGAGCAGGACCACGGAGCTCCAGCGGGTGCGCTCCGCGAACGCCCACGCCGCCGCCAGCGGCAGGACGAGCAGCTGGGTGAGGACGTAGCCCCAGAACTCCCACGGCTCCGGCGGCGCGCCACGCGTCGCCGACAGCACGCCCGCCAGCACGGCCTGCACGACGAGCAGCCCCTCGACGACGGCGCCGCCCCAGAGCTGCCGCAGCACCACCGCGCGGTCACGCGCGACGAACACCGCCGCCCACCCCGCCAGGGCGAGCGCCGCGAGGACCACGAGGACGACGGCGGGCACGAGCACCGGCACACGGTAGGCGATGCCGGCCGGCACCGACCGGGCGGGCGCCGACGAGCCGCGACGAGCCGTCAGGGGGATGACCGGCCCTCACAGCCCGGGCCGGGCGGCACGTGCGCGTTGGTTAGCATCGCCGGGTGACCACGACCTGCGCGCTGACCGCCACCGACCCCGCCCTGCTCGACGTGGACGCCCTCGTCGTGGCGGTCGCCGCCGGCGCCGACGGCACGGCGCCCGCCGTGCTCGACGCGCCCTGGCTGCCCGCCCCGCTGGCCGAGGCGCTCGTGCGCGACGCCGTGGCCCTCGGCGTCACGGGCGCCGCCGACGAGGTGCGCCGCGTCCCCGCGACGGGGCTGGCCGCAGCGGTGCTCGTCCTCGTCGGCGTCGGCGCCGGCGAGCCGGGCCTCGAGCGGCTGCGACGGGCGGCAGGGGCCGCGACGCGCGAGCTCGCCGGCACGGGCAGCGTCGCGCTCGCCCTGCCGGCGACGACCGTCGAGGCCGTCGCGGCGGTGGCCGAGGGCGCGCTCCTCGGCGCCTACGCCTTCCGCACCTACCGCCCGGCGGCCCCGGCCCCCGTCGCCGCCGTGCAGGTCGTCACGCCGCTGGCGCAGGACGCGGCGGCCGTGGCGGCCGCGGAGCGCGCGACCGTGCTGGCTCAGGCCGTGCACGGCGTCCGCGACCTCGTCAACGCCGCGCCCAACGACCTGTACCCCGAGGCGGTCGCGGACGCGGCCAAGGCGCTCGTCAAGGAGACCGGCACCCGGGGCCTGAAGGTGTCCGTGCTCGACGAGAAGGCGCTGGCCGCGGGCGGCTACGGGGGGCTCGTCGCCGTCGGGCAGGGCTCCGTGCGGCCCCCACGCCTCGTCACCGTGACCTGGGCGCCGCCGAAGGCGCGCGCGTCGGTGGCCCTCGTCGGGAAGGGCATCACGTTCGACTCGGGCGGCATCTCCCTCAAGCCGCCCGCCGGCATGGACGCGATGAAGTCCGACATGGCCGGCGCCGCAGCCGTGCTGCACACGGTCGTCGCCGCGGCGCGGCTGGGCCTGCCCGTGACCGTCACCGGGTACCTCTGCCTCGCCGAGAACATGCCGTCGGGCTCCGCGCAGCGGCCCTCCGACGTCATCACCATCAAGGGCGGCACGACGGTCGAGGTCCTCAACACGGACGCCGAGGGCCGCCTGGTGCTGGCCGACGGGCTCGTCACGGCGCTCGAGCACCACCCCGACGTCGTCGTGGACGTCGCGACCCTCACCGGCGCGCAGGTCGTCGCGCTCGGTCCGCGGGTGTCCGCGGTCATGGGTCGCGACGACGTCCGCGCCGAGGTGGTCGCCGCCGCGCAGGCCGCCGGCGAGGAGTTCTGGCCCATGCCGCTCCCGGCCGAGCTCGCCGAGGGCCTCAAGAGCAAGGTGGCCGACCTCGCCAACGTCGCCGACCGCGCGGGCGGCATGCTCACGGCGGGGCTGTTCCTCCAGCGGTTCGTCGGCGACGCCGCCTGGGCGCACCTCGACGTCGCGGGGCCGGCCTTCAACGAGAAGGCGCCCTGGGGCTACACGCCCGCCGGCGGGACGGGTGTCGCCGTGCGGACGCTGCTGGCGCTCGTCGAGGCCCGCGCCGCCGCGGCGACCGCGGCCCGGTAGCGGGCACCGTCGTCGGGTCGGCCGCCCGTCCGGCCGCACCCGTGCACGCCGGACCGACGTCGACGGGAGCGTTCAGGAGCGCTCGGCGGCCCGGCGGGCGGCGCGCTCGGCCGCGGTGCGCCGGGCCAGGATGCGCTGCCGGCTGTTCCAGTCCCGGACGCGCTGCGGGTAGCCCACGCGCTGCACGTCGTACACGGGGATGCCGAGCTCGCGGGCGAGGGCGTGGCCGGCGCGCTCGTCGGGCACGCGGCGGCGCGTCCACTCCCCGTCGGTCGCCACGAGCATGAGCGTCACCGGGTTCTGCGCCGTGGCCGGCTCGACGTAGCCCTCGACGCCCACCCGGGACCGCGCGAACTCGGCCAGGTGGGCGGTCGTCTCCGCGCGCGCGGCGCGGCCGTCACCGCCGCCGGCCGCCGGTGCCGGCACCCGACGACGCCCCCGCAGCCGATCGAACAGACCCATGCGGGGCAGGCTAGCGACGGCGGCTGGGTGCGGGCTGGGAGCGCCGGGTGCGCCGCCCGGACGACGACGGCCGTGCGTCCCGGCGGGAAGTCATGGGATGTGTGTGTCGTCTGTGACACCGATGCACGGCGGGGACGGGTTCGTCGCACGTCGGAGGGGGTGACAAGATGGTCGGCGAGTCCCACCACCGCACCCTGCGAGGAGTCCGCACGTGGCCGACACCACCGGCACCGCTTTCGACGTCGTCGTCCTGGGCGGGGGGAGCGGCGGCTACGCGGCCGCGCTCCGCGCCGCCGAGCTGGGCATGACCGTCGCCCTGGTCGAGGCCGACAAGGTGGGCGGGACCTGCCTGCACCGCGGGTGCATCCCGACCAAGGCCATCCTGCACTCCTCGGAGCTGGCCCAGGGGGCGCGCGAGAGCGAGCAGTTCGGCGTCCACATGACGCTCGAGAAGATCGACATGGCCGGCGTCAACGCGTACAAGGACGGCGTCATCGGGCGGCTCTACAAGGGCCTGCAGGGTCTGATCAAGTCGCGCAAGATCGAGGTCGTCAACGGCTGGGGCCGCCTCGTCGCGCCGGACACCGTCGAGGTCGACGGCCGTCGGCTGACCGGCAAGAACATCGTGCTCGGCACCGGCTCCTACGCCCGGTCCCTGCCCGGGCTGGAGATCGGCGGCCGGGTCATCACCTCCGACCAGGCACTCGACCTGGACCACGTGCCGTCCTCGGCCATCATCCTCGGCGGCGGCGTCATCGGGTCGGAGTTCGCCTCCGCCTGGAAGGGCTTCGGGGTCGACGTCACGATCATCGAGGCGCTCCCCCACCTCGTCCCCAACGAGGACGAGGCGCTGTCCAAGGCGTTCGAGCGGGCGTACCGCAAGCGCGGGATCAAGTTCAACCTCGGTGTCCGCTTCGCCGGCGTGACCCAGGACGAGTCGGGCGTGCACGTCACGCTCGAGGACGGCAAGACCTTCGACGCCGAGCTCCTGCTCGTCGCCGTCGGGCGCGGCCCGAGCACGAAGGACCTCGGCTACGAGGAGCAGGGCGTCCCGATGGACCGCGGGTTCGTCCTCACGAACGAGCGCCTGCACACCGGCGTGGGGAACATCTACGCGGTCGGCGACATCGTCCCCGGCCTGCAGCTCGCGCACCGCGGGTTCCAGCAGGGCATCTTCGTCGCGGAGGAGATCGCGGGCCTCAACCCGCCGGTGATCGTCGAGTCCGGGATCCCGCGCGTGACGTACTCCGACCCGGAGGTCGCCTCCGTGGGGCTCACCGAGGCCAAGGCCAAGGAGACGTACGGCGCCGACGCCGTGCAGGTGCTCGAGTACAACCTGGGCGGCAACGGCAAGAGCCAGATCCTCGCCACCCAGGGCTTCGTCAAGCTCGTGCGCCAGAAGGACGGGCCCGTCGTCGGGGTGCACATGATCGGCGCCCGCGTGGGCGAGCTGATCGGCGAGGGCCAGCTCATCGTCAACTGGGAGGCCTACCCGGAGGACGTCGCGCAGCTGGTGCACGCGCACCCGACCCAGAACGAGGCCATCGGCGAGGCGTTCCTCGCGCTGGCCGGCAAGCCGCTGCACGCCCACAACTGACCCCGCCGCCGTCCGCCGGCCCGCCCTCGGGCACCGGCGGGCGGCGCACCGACCTGCAAGGAGACACCACCGGTCATGTCGCAGAACGTGCAGCTCCCCGCCCTCGGCGAGTCCGTCACCGAGGGCACCGTCACCCGTTGGCTCAAGAGCGTCGGCGACACCGTCGAGGTCGACGAGCCGCTGCTCGAGATCTCGACCGACAAGGTCGACACGGAGGTCCCCTCGCCGTTCGCGGGCGTCCTCGAGAAGATCCTCGTCGAGGAGGACGAGACCGTCGAGGTCGGCGCCACCCTCGCCGTCATCGGGGACGGCAGCGGTGCCGGCGGCTCCGACGGCGCCGGTGACCAGGCCGGTGAGCAGGCCGGTGACCAGGCGTCCGGCCAGGACGAGCAGCCCGCGCCGGCCGAGCAGCCGGCCGCCGACGCCGCCGTCGCGCAGCAGCCGGTCGAGCAGCACGAGGAGCCGGCGCCCTCGTCGTCGCCCGACGCGTCGTCCGGTACGGGCGGGTCCGGCTCCGGCGGCGGCGCCGCCGGTGGCCAGGAGGTCACGCTGCCCGCGCTGGGCGAGTCCGTCACCGAGGGCACCGTCACGCGCTGGCTGAAGGCCGTGGGCGACACCGTCGAGGTCGACGAGCCGCTCCTGGAGATCTCGACCGACAAGGTCGACACCGAGGTGCCCTCGCCCGTGGCGGGCACCCTCCAGCAGATCCTCGTCGGCGAGGACGAGACCGCCCAGGTCGGCGCGGTCCTGGCGATCGTCGGCTCCGGCGACGCCGCTCCGGCCCCGGACCCGGCGCCGGCGGCCGTCCCCGAGCCCGCCGCCTCGACGGAGGCCCCGGCCGCCCCCGCGCAGCCCGCCCCCGCGCCGGCCGCGGCTCCCGCACCGGCCGCTGCGGCGTCGGCGCCCGTCCCCTCGACCCCGGCGCCCGCCCCCTCGACCCCGGCCCCCGCTCCCTCGGCCCCGGCGGCCCCCGCCGGTGGCGGCAGCTACCTCACCCCGCTCGTCCGCAAGCTCGCGGCCGAGAAGGGCGTGGACGTCGCGAGCCTGACCGGCACCGGGGTCGGCGGCCGCATCCGCAAGGAGGACGTCCTCGAGGCCGCCCGCAAGGCCGAGGAGGCGAAGGCCGCGCAGGCCGCCCCCGCCGTGGCCGCCGCACCCGCGGCGTCCGCGCCCGCCGCCGCGGCGGCACCGGCCGCGATCCCCGCCGTCTCGCCGCTGCGCGGCACGACGGAGAAGGCCAGCCGGCTGCGGCAGATCATCGCCGAGCGCATGGTCGAGGCCCTGCACTCGCAGGCGCAGCTCACCACGGTGGTCGAGGTCGACGTCACCAAGGTGGCGCAGCTGCGCGGTCGCGCCAAGGACGGGTTCAAGGCCCGCGAGGGCGTCAACCTCACGTTCCTGCCGTTCTTCGTGCTCGCCGCGGTCGAGGCGCTCAAGGCCCACCCGAAGGTCAACGGCGTGCTCGAGGGGAACCAGATCACGTACCACGGCCAGGAGAACGTGGCGATCGCCGTCGACACCGAGCGCGGGCTGCTGACCCCCGTGATCCGCGACGCCGGCGACCTCAACCTCGCCGGCATCGCGCGCAAGATCGCGGACCTCGCGGGCCGCACGCGCAGCAACAAGGTCGGGCCCGACGAGCTGAGCGGTGCGACGTTCACCGTGACGAACACGGGGTCCGGCGGTGCCCTCATCGACACGCCCATCGTGCCGGGCGGGACGTCGGCGATCCTGGGCACCGGCGCGATCGTCAAGCGTCCGGTGGTCATCACGGCGGACGGCCAGGAGGTCATCGCCATCCGGTCGATGTGCTACCTGAGCCTCTCCTACGACCACCGCCTCGTCGACGGCGCCGACGCGTCGCGGTACCTCACCGCCGTGAAGAAGCGGATCGAGGAGGGCGCGTTCGAGGCCGAGGTCGGTCTCTGACACCCCTGCACCACCCGCCTGCCCGACGAGCCCCGCACGCCCCGCGCGTGCGGGGCTCGTCCACTGCCGGCGACGGCGCCGGCGACCTCTCGCCCGCGTCGACCGCGTCCCCTGAGAGGCGGTGGGCCGCCGTCCGCGCACGGGCGGTGCCGCGCTCCTAGGGTGGCGCCATGCGCGTGGTGGTGGCGGGATCGCACGGACTCATCGGCGGCGACCTCGTCGCCCTGCTGCGGCGGGAGGGGCACCGGGTGCAGGTGCTCGTCCGCCGGCCCGCGTCGGGGCCGGACGAGGTCTCCTGGGACCCCACCGCCGGTCGGCTCGACGCGCGGGACCTCGTCGGGGCCGACGCCGTCGTCTGCCTGTCCGGGGCCGGGGTGGCCGACCGCTACCTCACGCCCGCCCGCAAGCGCGTCGTGGTGTCCTCGCGGGTCGACACCGCAGGGCTCGTCGCGCGCACGCTCGCCGGGATGGACGACGGCCCGCGCGTGCTGCTGCAGGCGTCCGGCATCGGGGCGTACGGCGAGCGGGGCGACGACCTGCTCGACGAGCACGAGCCGCTCGGCTCCACGTTCTTCGCCGACGTCGTGCGGCAGTGGGAGGCGGCCTCCGCACCGGCCGTCGCGGCGGGCGTCCGGGTGGCGTTCCTGCGGACGGGGATCGTCCTCAGCCCGCGCGGCGGCGCGCTGGGCAGGCTGCTCCCCCTCCTGCGGCTCGGCGTGGGCGGACCGCTCGGGTCCGGCCGGCAGTGGTGGAGCTGGATCACGCTCGTCGACGAGGTGCGCGCGATCGCCCACCTGCTGGAGGCGGACGTCTCGGGACCCGTCAACCTCGTCACGCAGGCGACGCGCAACGAGGACCTCACCCGTGCGCTGGCGAGGGCGCTGCACCGGCCGGCCGTCGTCCGGGCCCCCGCGGTGGCGCTGCGGCTGGCCCTGGGCGACTTCGCGCCGGAGGTCCTCGGGTCCATCCGCGCCGACCCCGCCGCGCTGCGGGCGAGCGGCTTCGTGCCCGCGCACGCCGATCCCGCCGCGGCCGCCGCCTGGCTCGTGCGCAACCGCTGACCGCGCCTCAGCCCGCGGTGTCCTCGCGCACCGACCACACGCGCCACCCGTCGTCCGTCCGCACCAGGTCGAGCACGACGGCGCTGTCGGGCGGCGCCGCCACCGCCTCGACCACGCCCCCCACGACCCGCTCGTAGGCGTCGGTGCGTGCCCGGACGAGGACGGACGCGTCGACGGGCCCCACCACGGTCGTCCCCGGCGGCACGGCCGTGGCCTCCAGCACGTCGACGCCGTACCCCCGCAGCACCACGCCCTCGAGCCGGCGCAGCAGGTCGGCGTCCGACGACCACGCCGGGCCGTCACGCACCTCCACCTCGGCGAGGGCGTCCAGCACCGCCGTACCGCTCCCGGCCGACCCGGCCAGGACGGCGGCACGACGCAGGGTGAGGTCACGTGCGGCCGCCACGGCACCGACGTCGGCTGCCTCGACGGCACCCTCGTCGACGGGCGTGACGGCCCCGTCCGCGCCGCCCGGCGCCGTCCGGGTCCCGTCGGGGGTCGCGGCGTGGGCCCCTGCCGCCGCGCGCGCGGGGACTGCATCCCGGGCGGCGAGGACGGAGCCCGTGGAGGCGGCCAGCACGACCGCCAGGCCCGTCACCAGCGCCACGCCGATCGTCGGCACCCGGAGCCCGAGGAGACGACCACGCCGCCGGCTCCGTCGGACGTCCCCGCGAGGGGTGGATCCGGTCCCGCCCGGCCCGGGACGTCGGCTGCCCCTCGCGGGGAGCGCGCCCGGCAGACCGCGCCGCGGGTCCCGCGGCAGGCCGTGCGGCCTATCGCGTTGCAGGTCGTGCGGCAGGTCGTACGGCAGGCCGTGCGGCAGGTCGTGCGGCAGGTCGCGCGGCAGGTCGCGCAGCGGGGTCGTCGGCGGCGTGGCACCAGGGCCCGCCGACCACCGTGGCCGCACCGCACGACGCCGGCGTCCGACCGCCGCCCGACCGGGCGCCGCCGGACCCGGCCCGCTGGGTCCCGCCGCCGACCGCAGCGCCTCGCGCGCGAGCAGCGCCGGGTCCGGGAGCCGCACGGCGGTGCCGGCACCGAGGCGACCGCAGGCGGCGGCCACCGCCCCGGTGCTCGGTGCCGCGGCGGCCCCGACCTGCCGCAGCGCCGACGCCAGGGCGGCGTCCTCCCCCGTCGCGGGCGCGGCGTGCGTCAGCACCGTCCGGACGAGGGCCCGCACGTCGTCGGCCGCGCTCGCGGCGCTGCTCAGGCACCCGCGGAGGTCCGCCAGCACCGGAAGGCCGTCGGGCCGGACGACGACCGCCGCGCCCGTCAGGTCGCCCACGGTGAGGCCGCGCCCGTGGAGCACCGCCAGCGCCAGGGCCAGGCGGAGCGCGACCGTGGCCGCCTCCCCCGGGTCCAGGGGTGCGCGGGCGTCGAGCAGGGACGTCAGGTCCGGCCCGGCGACCTGTGCGGTGAGCAGCGCGACGTGCGTCGGCCCCAGCCGGGCCGCCGCCCGCACGTCGACGACGTCCTCGTGGACGACGCCGACGAGCGCCTGGGCCGCTCCCAGCGCCCTGTCCTCCTCCCCGTGCGCCGGTGGTGGCACCGGCACGAGATGGAGCACGAGCCGCTCGCCCGTCGTCGACCGCGCCGCCCACGAGCCGCCGGCGGTGCGGGTCGGCCGGCCGCGCACGGCCGGGGGCTCCTGCGCGGCGTGCGGCCCGAGGAGCTCGACCCCCCAGTGCGCCGCCAGGGCCGCCACGTCCGTCGGGCCAGCCGGCTCCCCCGGTACCGCGCGCTCGTCGTCCACGGGCGCAGCCAACCGCACCTGCCCCAACCCGTGCCGCGCGCTGTCCACAACCCCGTGGGGAGCCGTCGGTGGGCGCGCCCCGGGCGGAGCCGACGGTCAGCGGGCCTCGGGCGACAGCCGGACGGGCCGGTCCTCCCCGGCCGACACGACGGCCGCGTCGAGGACCCGCGCCGTGGCCACCGCGTCCCACGGGTCGACCGGCACCGGCCCCGTCCCCCGGACCCACCGCTCCACGGCGTGGTAGAGGTCGACGTGGCCACCGGGCGCGCGAGGCACGGGCGTCCGCTCCGCACCGCGGACGAGCCAGCCCTCGTGCTCGAGGCCGAGATCCCCCGCACCGGAACCGTCGCCCGTGCCCGTGCCCGTGCCCGTTCCCGTGCCCGCGCCGAGCGCCTCGTCGAGCGCCTCGAAGGGCGTCGGCTCGCCCTCGAACCGGGTGACGAGGTAGGCGCCGCGCTCGCCGAGCACGCGGGTGCGCGGCCCGGGTGCCCCCACGAGCGAGCCCGCTTGCAGGTGGCTGACCACCGCGGGACCCCCGCCCTCCGGTGCCCGGTGCCGCAGTGCGAGGAACACGTCGTCGACCGCCGGAGTGGTGAGTGCGCGCAGCTCCGCGACCACCTGCTCGACCGGCCCGAAGAGCTGCACCGCCGCGTCCACCAGGTGCGCCCCGAGGTCCAGCAGCAGCCCGCCCGAGCGCGGGTCGTTCTCCTTCCAGCGGTCCTGCGGCACGGGGCGGTACCGCTCCCAGCGGCGCTCGAAGCGGTGCACGCGTCCGAGCGCGCCCTCGTCGAGCAGCCGCCGCAGGGTGAGCTGCTCGCCGTCCCAGCGCCGGTTCTGGAAGACCGTGAGGCGGCCGCCCGCCTCCGCACCGGCGGACGCGAGCGCCGTGGCCTCCGCGGTGGTGGTCGCCAGCGGCTTGTCGGTCATGACGTGCACGCCGGCCTGCAGGGCGGCCGCGACGTGCGCGGCGTGGTCGCCCGTCGGGCTCGCGACCACCACGAGGTCGAGACGACCGGCCGATCCCAGCAGGGCGTCGAGGTCGGGCACGACCGTGGCGTCCGGCCAGTCCTCGTGCACCTGGTCGGACCGGTGGCGCGTCACGACGTGCGTCACGTGCTGACCGGCGGCGCGGGCCAGCCGGGCGTGGATCCCGCGGCCCGCCCCGCCGTACCCCACGACGCCGATGCGCAGCGGTGCGTCGGCCCCCGCGACCGGATCGGTCCCGTCCGTCATGCCACTCGTCATGGCGTCACCCTAGGTCGACCTCGGCCTGCTCCCCGGCGCCGGCCCGCGCCGACCGGTGCCGACCGGTGCCGGCGGCCGGAGGACCTGGTCGGCCGCCACGCTCTCAGCCCGCGTGAGCCGGACCACGGCGGATGCGGGCGCGCAGGGCGTCCACCGTCGACCGCTCCTCGTCCCACGCCGACTCCACCCACCAGGTGGCCCCGGCGTCCGCGAGGGCCGCGAGGTGGTGGGCGGCGGCCGCCGGGTCGGCGGGGAGGACCCCCTGCAGCACGACCTCGTAGCCGTCGAGGGGCAGCCCCGCCTCGGCGCGCAGCGCCCGCACCGTCGCGACGAGCTCGGTCAGCGCGCCCACGTCCAGCTCGTCCTCCGTCCGCAGGCCCTGGGTGACGACGCCGTCCCACCGTGCCGCGCGTGCCAGCGAGCGGCGGCTCGGCCACGCGCCCACGACCCACACCGGCGGACGGGGCCGCTGGACGGGGAGAGGCCGCAGCTGCATCCCGTCGACGTCGTGGTGCGTGCCGTGGTGCTCGAACCGGTCGCCGCCGAACGCGAGGTCGAGGACGGCCAGCGCCTCGTCGAGCAGCTCGGCGCGCTCCCGGGGCGTGCCCGCCTCGCCCCGGACCGCCGCGAAGCCGCGGTCGTCGCCCACGCCGAGGCCGACGGGGAGGACCAGCCGCCCCTGCGAGAGGTGGTCGACCGTCAGCGCCTGCCGCGCCAGGACCCACGGCCGGCGACGGGCCGGCACGAACACCATCGCCCCCAGTACGACCCGTTCCGTGCGGACGGCCGCCGCGGACAGCAGACCCCACGGGTCGAACGTGTCGCGCGGGCCGATGTCCACCCCGTCCCAGCCGAAGAACCCGTCCCAGCCGTGCTCCTCCGCCGCCACCGCCAGGTCCACCACGTCGCGCGCACCGCCGCCCGACGCCACGATCCCGATCCGCACCGCCACCGCCTCCTCGACCCGTCGCCCACCGCCTCCCTCCCGACGCTAGACCGGGGCACCGACACGCAGCCGCGGCGCGGGGGTTAGCGTGAGCCGGTGGACGTCCTGGAGCTCGACCTCGGCGACCGGCTCGCGCCCTACGAGCCGACGTGGGAGCTCCAGCGGCGGCTGCACGCCGAGGTGGCCGACGGCAGCCGGCCCGGCACGCTCGTCCTGTGCGAGCACGAGAGCGTGTACACGGCCGGGCGGCGGACGTCGCGCCGCGAGCGTCCCGACGACGGCACCCCCGTCGTCGACGTCGACCGTGGCGGGCGCATCACCTGGCACGGGCCCGGGCAGCTCGTCGGGTACCCGCTGGTGCGGCTGGCCGAGCCCGTCGACGTGGTGCGGTACGTCCGCGCGCTCGAGGAGGCCCTCATCGCGACGTGCGCCGACCTCGGCCTGGCCGCCGGACGCGTCGAGGGTCGCAGCGGCGTGTGGTTCCCGGCCGACGCCGCCACGGGACGCCCCGAGCGCAAGGTCGCGGCGATCGGCGTGCGGGTGGCCCGTGCGACGACGATGCACGGCTTCGCGCTGACCTGCACGAGCGACCTCGCCGCCTTCGGCCGCATCATCCCCTGCGGCATCGAGGACGCCGGTGTGACGTCCCTGTCGGCGGAGGCCGGCCGGGAGGTGCCGGTCCGCGAGGTGGTGCCGCTCGTCGTCGGGCACCTCGAGCGCGTGCTGGCGCCCCTGACGGCGGTCGGGACGTCACCCGTGACCGCCGCCGTGACCGCCGCCGCGACCGCCGCCGTGACCGCCGCCGTGACCGCCGCAACGACCGCCGGGCCCGTCGCCGCCCGCTGACCGCGACGGTCAGACCCGCGCCGGGCGGCCCGCCAGGTCGCCCGCCACGTCCTGGGCCCACGCCCGGACCGCGGCCAGGTCGCGGAAGTCCCCGTCGGGCGAGCGCACCAGGGCGACGAGCGCCCGCTCGGACAGGCTCAGCCTCTCGTGGTCGAGCCGCCCCGCGAAGCACCGCACGTCCTCGGCGCCGACCCGGCGGGCGACCACGCCCACGTCGTCGGGCTCGTCGACGCCGCCCCGGGCGGGGTCCTGCAGCGGCCCCGACCAGAACAGGTGCACCCGCCGCGCACGCAGCTGGGGCCCCTGCCGCTCGACGAGGTGCCGCAGCGCCACGGCGAGCCGGCCCACGTACACCGCCGAGCCGAGCACCACCGCCTCCCACGGCCCGACGTCCTCGACGTCGTCGGGCGGCAGCTCGTCCACCGTGTGGCCGTGCTCCCGCAGCACCTGCGCGACGAGCGCGCCCATCTCCGCCGTCGCGCCGTGCCGCGACGCCACGCTCACCAGCACCCGCACCGGGACCACCTCCGTCGTCGGACGCGGGCCCGGCCGCGCTGCCGGGACGACCCGCGCGTCCCTCGACGATCCCTGCGCTGCGGAAGACCTGCCAGGGACGGAGGTCCCGTGCCTCCCGGCGGCGGCCCGACCGTCCTGTCCCCGGGCGGCTGAGACCGCTCCCCGCCGCGCGGGGCACGTCCCCGGCCGGCGGTTAGGGTGATCCGGTGACGATCGCACCCGAGGGCCGCCGCATGCTCCGCGTCGAGGCACGCAACGCGGAGACGCCCATCGAGAAGAAGCCCGAGTGGATCCGCACGCGCGCGACGATGGGCCCGGAGTACAGCGAGCTCAAGGGCCTCGTGAAGCGCGAGGGCCTGCACACGGTGTGCGAGGAGGCCGGCTGCCCCAACATCTTCGAGTGCTGGGAGGACCGCGAGGCGACCTTCCTCATCGGGGGCGACCAGTGCACCCGCCGCTGCGACTTCTGCCAGATCGACACGGGCAAGCCCGCCGCGCTGGACACCGACGAGCCGCGCCGCGTGGCCGCTTCCGTCCAGGCGATGGGCCTGCGGTACGCGACCGTCACCGGCGTCGCGCGCGACGACCTGGCCGACGGCGGCGCCTGGCTCTACGCGGAGACCGTCCGGCAGATCCACGCGGTGAACCCCGGCACGGGCGTCGAGCTGCTCATCCCCGACTTCAACGCCGTGCCCGACCAGCTCGCCGAGGTCTTCTCCAGCCGCCCGCAGGTGCTCGCGCACAACGTCGAGACCGTCCCGCGCATCTTCAAGCAGATCCGGCCCGGGTTCCGGTACGAGCGCTCGCTGTCGGTCATCACGCAGGCCCGCGAGGCGGGGCTGGTGACCAAGTCGAACCTCATCCTCGGCATGGGCGAGACGACGGAGGAGGCCGAGGCCGCCCTGGCGGACCTGCACGCGGCCGGCACGGACCTCGTGACGATCACGCAGTACCTGCGGCCCAGCGTGCGGCACCACCCGGTGGCGCGCTGGGTGCGCCCGGAGGAGTTCGTCGCGCTCGCGCAGGTCGCCGAGGAGCTCGGGTTCGCGGGTGTCATGTCGGGTCCGCTGGTCCGCTCGTCCTACCGCGCCGGCCGGCTGTGGGGGCAGGCGATGGTCCGCCGCGGTCTGCCGATCCCGGAGGAGCTCGCGCACCTGGGGCGGCCGACGACCAGCCGCCAGGAGGCGGCCAGCCTGCTCGCCCGGGGTCGGTAGACTCCGGCCCCATGGCGAGGCAGAGCGGGGCGGCACCGGAACCGACGGCGAAGGCGCCGAAGGTCAAGAAGCGGCGGTGGTACCACCAGCTGTGGCAGGTCTTCCAGATGACCCGCCGGCAGGACCCGGCGATCACGCCGATCCTGCTCGGGACCATCGCCGTGGTGCTGCTGCTGGCGGTGGTCATCAGCCTCCTGACGGGCTCCTGGCTCTGGTTCGTCGCGCTGCTGCCGTTCGCGGTGCTCGCGCCGATGGTCGTGCTCGCGCGTCGTGCGGAGACCGCCGCGTACACGCAGATCGAGGGGCAGCCCGGGGCCGCCATGGCCGCGCTGGGCACCATCCGCCGCGGCTGGTCCTTCACCCAGGAGCCCGTCGCCGTCGACCCGCGCTCCCAGGACCTCGTCTTCCGCGGCGTCGGGCGGGCCGGGATCGTCCTCGTGAGCGAGGGCCCGGCGGGCCGCGCCGCGCGGCTGCTCGAGGCCGAGCGCAAGCGCACCGCGCGCGTCGTCAACGGCGTGCCCATCCACCTCGTGCAGATGGGTGACGGCGAGGGGCAGGTGCCGCTGCGCAAGCTGCCGCGCACCGTGCAGAAGATGCGTCCGACGCTGACGAAGCAGGAGGTCGGCGAGGTGACGAAGCGGCTCACGGCGCTCGGCGCGGCCCGGCCGCCGATCCCCAAGGGTGTCGACCCCTACCGCACGCGGCCGGACCGCAAGGGCGCGCGCGGCCGCTGACGGGGGTTGCCGGCAGGGGCCGCTGGTCCGCCGCCGGAGCCGCTGTGCAGGCCGCTCGACAGGTCGTTCAGCGGCGGACGATGACGGTGCCGGCGGCCGTGTCGTGCAGCCCGCGCCCGTCGCCGTCCCGCACCACGGCGGGCACGACGAGGCACAGCAGCACCGTGCGGACCAGCGCGCGCAGCAGGCCGACCCCCGCGACGGGGCCGGAGGCCGCGGACGCCCGCTCCGGCGCGGGCACGACCCGCAGCCCCAGGAGCCGGTGGCCCAGCGTCGTCCCGAGCGTGCCGACGAGCAGCACGTTCTCCACGGCGAACACCGCGAGCGTGGCGAGCGGCTCCCCCCGCTGGAGCGCGAGCCCCGTCGCGGCGGCGGACGGGAAGAACGCCGCCGAGACCAGCAGGCAGGCCAGCCAGTCCACGGCGAGCGCGGCCAGGCGCCGTCCGAGCCGGGCCGGCGACCCGGGCCCGGACGCCGGCAGGCCCAGGCCCTCCCCCGGCCGGCCGCCGCCGCCCCCCGGTCCGCCCTCGAGCCACGAGCCGACGTCCTCACGCGATGCCACGGCGTCAGCGTAGGTGGCGGACCTGACACCCGACCGGGCGACGCCTCGCGCACGCCGGTGGCGCCGCCGGCACGCCTCGCGGTGGCATAGTGCGGGCCACGGGCGCGGCGACCACGGGCACCGTCCCCGGCGGCGCGCCGGGGACGGCCGCGGTGTCGTCGCCCGTAACACGAGGGCGTCGTCTGTAACGCGGCCGAAACACCCGCTGCACGGGCGGGTAACGCGGCGCTCGTAGCGTCTGCCCTGGCCTGGACGAGCGCGTCCACCACCGACCGAGGAGCATGCGGATGTTCAAGGAGCCGGACGAGGTCCTGGCGTTCATCAAGAACGAGGACGTCAAGTTCGTCGACGTGCGTTTCTGTGACCTGCCGGGCGTGATGCAGCACTTCAACGTGCCCGCCCAGTCGCTGGACGCCGACTTCTTCACCGACGGCCAGATGTTCGACGGGTCCTCGATCCGCGGCTTCCAGGCCATCCACGAGTCGGACATGAAGCTCATCCCCGACGTCTCGACGGCCTACGTCGACCCGTTCCGGGTCGAGAAGACGCTCAACATCAACTTCCACATCGTCGACCCGTACACCGACGAGCCCTACTCGCGCGACCCGCGCCAGGTGGCCGCCAAGGCGGAGGCGTACCTGCGCTCGACGGGCATCGCCGACACGGCGTTCTTCGCCCCCGAGGCCGAGTTCTACATCTTCGACGACGTGCGCTTTGAGACGAAGCAGCAGGCGTCCTACTACTACATCGACTCCATCGAGGCCGCCTGGAACACGGGCCGCGTCGAGGAGGGTGGCAACCTCGGCCACAAGACGCCCTACAAGGGCGGCTACTTCCCCGTCCCGCCGGTCGACATGTTCGCCGACCTGCGCGACCAGATCTCGCTGCAGCTCGACGCGCTGGGCCTCGGCGTCGAGCGCGCGCACCACGAGGTCGGCACGGCCGGCCAGGCGGAGATCAACTACCGCTTCGACGAGCTGGCCAGGTCCGCGGACAAGGTGCAGCTCTTCAAGTACGTCGTGAAGAACGTCGCGCACGCCGCCGGGAAGACCGCGACCTTCATGCCCAAGCCGCTCTTCGGCGACAACGGGTCCGGCATGCACGTGCACCAGTCCCTGTGGAAGGACGGCCAGCCGCTGTTCTTCGACGAGAAGGGCTACGGCGGCCTGTCCGACCTGGCCCGCTGGTACATCGGCGGCCTGCTCAAGCACGCGCCGTCGCTGCTGGCGTTCACGAACCCGACGGTGAACTCCTACCACCGCCTGGTGCCGGGCTTCGAGGCGCCCGTCAACCTCGTCTACTCGGCGCGCAACCGCTCCGCGTGCATCCGCATCCCGGTGACGGGCTCGAACCCGAAGGCCAAGCGCATCGAGTTCCGCGTGCCGGACCCGTCGTCCAACCCGTACCTGGCCTTCGCGGCCATGCTCATGGCGGGCCTCGACGGCATCCAGAACCGCATCGAGCCGCCGGAGCCGGTCGACAAGGACCTGTACGAGCTGCCCCCCGAGGAGCACGCCCTCATCCAGCAGGTCCCCGGGTCGCTCGCGGAGGTCCTCGACAACCTCGAGGCCGACCACGACTTCCTCACGGCCGGCAACGTCTTCACGCCGGACCTCATCGCGACGTGGATCGACTACAAGCGCTCGCACGAGGTGGACCCGATCCGCCTGCGCCCGCACCCCCACGAGTTCGAGCTGTACTACGACGTCTGATCCCCTCCCGGGCGGCCCCGCCGCACCGGACGGGCACGTCAGCCGTGACGACGAGGCGGGTCCCCTCCCCGGGGGCCCGCCTCGTCGTCCGTGCGCCCCGTGGCGCCCGTCGTCCCGCCCCTCGTCCCGCCCGTCGTCCCTCACAGCGTGGCGAGCAGCTCGGGGATGCGGCGCGCACGGGTCGTCGCCGTCGCCGCCGCCGCCAGCGGCACCAGGAGCCGGCGCCGGACGGCCGGTCGCCGAGCCGTCCACCGGTCCTCGAGACCGGCCTCGGCGAGCGCGGCCGCGAGGTCCGGCGGCACGGGCACGTCGTCCGGGTCGGAGGGCGCCAGGCGGCAGGTGACGGGCGCCCGGCCGCGCCGCCGATCCGCCGCAGCAGCGCGGCGCCGGTCCACACGAACGGCCCGTCGACCACCGGCGCGCGGGTGATGGCGAGGTCGACGGGCGCGTCGTCGATCGTCCCGGCGACGCGCCGGGTGCCCGCCCGGCGGGCGGCCTCGACGAGCTCCGGCGGCAGGCGCACGATCGTGTACCGGTGGCGTCCCCAGTGCAGCGGCTCGACGAGCGCGTCGAAGGACACCACCTGCGGCTCCCCCGCCGGTGTCGTCGGGTCCACCGTCCCAGTGTGGCGCAGGGCCGGTGGGCGGGCACGGCCCTGGGGTACCGGCCGCTGCGGCCCTCGGCGGCGAGGGCTACGGTGCGCTGGACCCCATCGCGCAGCCCCAGGAGGACCCGTGCCGTACACCGTCAAGGGCGTCGTGGCCCGTGCCCAGGGGCAGCCCGTCGAGACCGTCGACGTGGTCGTGCCCGACCCGGGCCCGGGCGAGGCCGTCGTCGACGTCCTCGCCTGCGGCGTCTGCCACACCGACCTGCACTACCGCGAGGGTGGCATCTCGGACGACTACCCGTTCCTGCTCGGCCACGAGGCGGCCGGCACCGTGGCGGCGGTCGGCGAGGGCGTCACGCACGTCGCGGTCGGCGACCGCGTGGTGCTCAACTGGCGCGCCGTGTGCGGCGAGTGCCGGGCGTGCCGCCGCGGCGAGCCGCAGTACTGCTTCGCCACGCACAACGCGGCGCAGCCCATGACGCTCGTCGACGGGACGCCGCTGTCCCCCGCCCTCGGCATCGGCGCCTTCGCGGAGAAGACCCTCGTGCACGCGCTGCAGTGCACGAAGGTCGACGACGACGTCGACCCGGCCGTCGCGGGCCTGCTGGGCTGCGGCGTCATGGCCGGGATCGGTGCCGCGGTGAACACCGCCCCGGTGCGGCGCGGCCAGACGGTCGCGGTCATCGGGTGCGGCGGCGTCGGCTGTGCCGCGATCGCCGGTGCGGTGCTGGCCGGGGCCCGCCGGGTCGTCGCGGTCGACATCGACGAACGCAAACTGCGTTGGGCACGGGAGCTCGGTGCCACGCACGTCGTCGACTCCTCCGGGCTCGACGAGGACGGCGTCGTGGCCGCCGTGCAGGAGCTCACGGACGGCGTCGGCGCGGACGTCGTCATCGACGCCGTCGGCCGGCCCGAGACGTGGCGGCAGGCCTTCTACGCGCGGGACCTGGCCGGCACGGTCGTCCTCGTCGGCGTCCCCACGCCCGAGATGCAGCTGCAGGTCCCCCTGCTCGACGTGTTCGGCCGCGGGGGCGCGCTGAAGTCCTCCTGGTACGGCGACTGCCTGCCGGAGCGCGACATCCCCGCGCTGCTCGAGCTGCACAGCCACGGCCGCCTGCCGCTCGACGCGTTCGTCTCCGAGCGCATCGGGCTGGACGACGTCGAGGCGGCGTTCGCGACGATGGGCCGCGGCGAGGTCCTGCGGTCGGTCGTCGTGCTCGGGGCGGGGGCGGACCGGTGACGGCCCGCGTGGACCATCTGACGACGACCGGGACGTTCAGCCTCGACGGGCAGACCTTCGACGTCGAGAACAACGTGTGGGTCGTCGGGGACGACGACGAGTGCGTCGTCCTGGACGCCCCGCACGACGTCGAGGCGATCGTCGCCGCAGTGGGCGAGCGCGACGTGCTCGCGATCGTCTGCACGCACGCGCACGACGACCACGTCCGCCGCGCGCCCGAGCTCGCGGAGCGCCTCGACGCCCCGGTGCTGCTGCACCCGGCGGACCGGCCGGTGTGGGAGCTGACGCACCCCGGCGTGCCGACCGTGGACCTGCACGACGGCGAGGTGCTGGACGTGGGCGGCACCACCCTGCACGTCCTGCACACCCCGGGGCACACCCCCGGGGCGGTGTGCCTGCACGCCCCGGAGCTCGAGACGGTCTTCACCGGCGACACGCTGTTCCAGGGCGGGCCCGGCGCCACCGGCCGGTCGTTCTCGGACTTCCCGACCATTGTCGCGTCGATCCGGGACCGGCTGCTCACGCTGCCCCCCGGCACGCGCGTGCTCACCGGCCACGGCGGCTCGACGACGATCGGCGACGAGGCGCCGCACCTGCAGGAGTGGCTCGACCGCGGCCACTGACACGGCCACCCCTCACCGTGCGGGCCGGCACGAGCGCGGGCAGTGTGGTCGGATGCCCCCGGTCACCCCCGCGCACACCACCCGCCCGGAGCTCGTCGGCACCCTCGGCATGGTCGCCTCCAGCCACTGGCTCGCCTCGGCCAGCGGGATGGGGGTCCTCGAGCGGGGCGGCAACGCGTTCGACGCCGCCGTCTGCGCCGGGCTCGTCCTGCACGTGGTGGAGCCGCACCTCAACGGGCTCGGCGGGGACGTCCCCGTCATCGGGTGCCGCGCCGGCTCCGGCGAGCCGTTCGTCCTGTGCGGGCAGGGCACGACGCCGGCCGCGGCGACACCCGCCGCGATGGCCGACCTCGGGCTCGACGTGGTGCCGGGCACGGGGCACCTCGCCGCCGTCGTGCCGGGCGCGTTCGGGACGTGGATGGACCTGCTGGCCCGCTACGGCACCTGGCGGGTGCGTGACGTGCTGGAGCCGGCGATCGGCTACGCGCGCGACGGCTTCCCGCTGCTGCGGCAGGCCTCGGCGACGATCGCCCGGGTCGCCGACCTCTTCCGCGACCACTGGCCGACCTCCGCCGCGCTCTGGCTGCCCGACGGCGACGTCCCGGCGCCGGGCAGCCGGTTCCGCAACCCCGACCTCGCGGCGACGCTCGAGGCCCTGGCGGCCGCCGCCGACGCGCACGCGGACCGCGAGGCCGGCGTCGAGGCCGCCCGGGCCGCCTTCTACGAGGGCTTCGTCGCCGAGGCCGTCGGCCGGTGGCTGGAGCGGCCGGTGCGCGACTCCTCCGGCCGGGACCACGCCGGCCTGCTGACCGCCGACGACCTGGCGGCGTGGCGCGTGCGGGAGGAGGCGCCCGCGACCGTCGACTTCGCGGGGACCACCGTCGCGAAGACCGGGCCGTGGGGGCAGGGACCGGTCCTCCTGCAGCAGCTGCGCCTGCTCGAGGGCCTCGACCTGGCCGACACCGCCCCGGGCAGCGCGGAGCTCGTGCACGCGGTGACCGAGGTCGCCAAGCTCGCCCTCGCCGACCGGGACGCCTGGTACGGCGACCCGGACCACGCCGACGTCCCGCTCGCGGCGCTCCTCTCCCCCGCGTACGCCGACGAGCGGCGCGCCCTCGTCGGTCCGCGGGCGGCGGACGGGCTGCGCCCCGGCGCGCCGGACGGACGGGCGCCGCGCCTGCCGGCCCTCGTCGTGGACGCCGCCGACGCCCCGCGCGGCAGCGGCGGCGCCGGGACGGGGGAACCCACCTTCGCACCCGTCGCACCGCCCGAGGACGTGCCCGACGACCTGCCCGACGACCTGCCCGCAGCGGACGGGACCCCGCGCGGGGACACCTGCCACCTCGACGTCGTCGACCGCTGGGGCAACGTCGTGGCCGTCACGCCCAGCGGGGGGTGGCTGCAGAGCTCGCCCGTCGTGCCCGGGCTCGGGCTGCAGGTCTCCACGCGCGCGCAGATGCTGTGGCTCGAGCAGGGCCTGACCTCGTCGTGGGGCCCGCGACGACGGCCGCGCACGACGCTGTCCCCGACGCTGGTGCTGCGCGACGGGCGGGCCGTCCTCGCGTGCGGCACCCCGGGCGGCGACCAGCAGGACCAGTGGCAGGTGCCGTTCCTGCTCAACCACCTCGTCTACGGCATGGACCTGCAGGCGGCCATCGACGCACCGTCGTGGCACACCACCCACCTGGTCTCGTCCTTCGACCCGCGCGTCGTCGAGCCGCTCGGCCTGCACGCCGAGGAGCGGCTGGGCCCGGACGTCCTCGACGACCTGCGCCGCCGTGGGCACCGCGTCACCGTCGCCCCGGCGTGGTCCCTCGGGCGGCTGAGCGCGGCCGGCACCCGGCCCGACGGCATGCTGCGCGCCGCGGCCACCAGCCGGTCGATGCAGGCGTACGCGGTGGGGCGCTGACGCGGCGCACCGCCGCCGTCCCGGCACGTCGGGCGCTACGGTCACGGTCATGAGCACCCCGGCCCGTCCAGGCACCGGTCCCGGGGCCGGCACGGGACGTACCGGCTCCACAGCGGTCTCCTCCCCCGCGCTCGCGCGCCGCGTGCTCGAGGCCCGCCGTCCGCCGGCGTGGCTGCCGCGCGCCCTCGTCATGGCCGTCGTCGCGGTCTTCGCCGGGCTCCTCGTCTGGCGCGCGCTCGGCCAGCTCGGCAACGTCCTGACGATCGTCGTCGTCTCGTGGTTCCTGTCCCTCGCGCTCGAGCCCGCCGTGGCGTGGCTCGTGCGGCACCGCTGGCGGCGGGGCCTGGCCACGGGCGCCGTCATGCTCGGCACGGCGCTGGCGGTCGCCGCGGTGCTGGCGCTGTTCGGCAACCTCTTCGTCGAGCAGCTCGTCGCGCTCGTGCAGTCGCTGCCCGCCCTGTACGCCGACCTCGTCGCGCTCGCCGACCGCCGCTTCGACCTGCAGCTGCCCGCGGTGGACGCGCTCCTGGCGACGGTCGCGTCCCGCTGGCAGACGCTGGCCCCGGGGCTGCTGGGGGTCGGCTCGTCGCTGGCTGGGTTCCTGTTCAACGCCTCCGCGGTGCTGCTCGTCACCTACTACATGACCGCGTCCGGGCCCCGGTTCCGGGCGGCCGTCCTGCGGTTCTTCGTCCCGGCGCGCCAGCGCGAGCTGCTGCGGCTGTGGGAGGTTTCGCAGGAGAAGGTCGCGGGCTTCCTCGTCTCCCGGGTGGCGCTGGCCGCGATCTCCTCGGTCGCGACCTTCGCCGTGCTGACGGCCCTGCGGGTGCCCTACGCGCTGCCGATGTCCGTCTTCACCGGCCTGGTCTCGCAGTTCGTCCCGACGATCGGCACGTACATCGGCGGTGCGCTGCCGGTCCTCGTGGCGCTGACGGTCTCGCCCCTGACGGCGCTGCTCGTCGTCGGGTTCCTCGTCGCCTACCAGCAGCTCGAGAACGTCGTCCTGTCCCCCCGGCTGTCGCAGCGGTCGCTCGACATCAACCCCGCGGTGGCGTTCCTGTCCGTCCTCGCGTTCGGCGCCGTCTTCGGCGCGCTGGGTGCGTTCCTGTCGCTGCCCGCCGCGGCGACGATCCAGGCGGTGTCGTCGACGTACGTGCGCCGGCACGAGCTCGTCGACCCGACCCTGCTGGAGGAGGACGCCGGCACCCAGCGCGAGCGCGCCGAGCAGGCCGCCCGCCGGGAGGCGGCCCGAGCGGCCGCGGAGGACGCGCCGGCCCCCGGCGCTCAGCCGTAGAAGAGCCGCTCGACGACCGCCCGCGCCCGCCGTGCCGTGCGCAGGTAGTCCTCCTCGAGGCGCGCGCCCGACCCCGGCGGGTAGCCGCACACACGCGCGAGCCCGGCGAGCGCGGTGTGGTCGTGCGGCAGGACGTCCGCCACCGCGGCGTCGGTCCGCCCCGACCACAGCACGGCGGCGTCCCGCAGCCGGGAGGCCAGGAGCCACGCCTCGCGCAGCAGGGTCTCGTCCTCCTCGGCGAGCAGCCCGGCCGCCCGCGCGGCGTCGAGCGCCTCGAGCGTGCCGGTGGTCCGCAGGGCCGGTCGGGCGTGCGCGTGCTGCAGCTGGAGGAGCTGGGCCGTCCACTCGACGTCGGCGATGCCGCCGCGACCGAGCTTCAGGTGCCGGGTCGGGTCCTGGCCGCGCGGCAGCCGCTCGGACTCCACCCGCGCCTTGATGCGGCGGATCTCGCGCAGGTGGGCGGGGTCCAGCCCGTCCGCGGGGTACCGCACGGGGTCGACGAGGGCGACGAACCGCTCGCCGAGCCCCTCGTCGCCCGCGACGGGCCGCGCGCGCAGCAGCGCCTGCGCCTCCCAGGGCGAGGACCAGCGGCCGTAGTACTCGGCGTAGGAGCGCAGGGAGCGCACGAGCGGGCCGTTGCGGCCCTCGGGGCGCAGGTCCGCGTCCACCGCGAGCGCGGGCTCCGGCCCCAACGAGCCGACCATCTGCCGCAGGGCGGTCGCCACGCCCAGCGCGAACTCCTGCGCCGACCCCTCGTCGTCGCCCGTCGGCTCGTGGACGAACAGCACGTCCGCGTCCGAGGCGTAGCCCATCTCACGCCCGCCGAGCCGCCCCATGGCGACGACGAGCAGACGCGCGGGGTCGTCCGAGCCGTCCACGGCACGCCCCCGCTCGGACCGGACCCGCGCGAGCGCGACGCGCAGGGCGCCGGCCAGCAGCACGTCGGCCGTCGCGGTGATGCTCCGCGCCGCGCCCGTGCCGGCCACCGCCGTCCCGTCGACCGTACCGAGGACGTCCGCCGCGGCCGTGCGGACGAGCTCCCGGCGCCGCAGCGCCCGCAGGGCCGTCATGGCCGGCTCGACCTCGACGGCACGCGTGAGCACCGCGTCGGCCTCGGCGGCCAGCCGGTCGGTGCGCGGCTCGAGGTCCCCGTCGTGGCCGAGCCACGCCACGGACTCCGGCGACCGCGCCAGGCCGTCCGCGACGTACCGCGACGTCGACAGCACCCGCGCGAGGCGCCGCGCCGCGGTCCCCGAGTCGCGCAGCATCTTCAGGTACCAGTGCGTGCCACCCAGGGACTCCGACAGCCGGCGGAACGCGAGCAGGCCGCCGTCGGGGTCCGGCCCGTCGGCGAACCACCCGATCATCACCGGCAGGAGCTGACGCTGGATCGAGGCGCGACGGGAGACGCCGTCCGTGAGGGCCGCGAGGTGGCGCTGGGCGCCGACGGGGTCCCGGTAGCCGACCGCCGCCAGCCGCTCGCGGGCCGCCTCGGGGGCGAGCGCCGCGTCGGCGGTCGACAGCCGGGCCGTCGCGGGCAGCAGCGGCCGGTAGAACAGCTCCTCGTGCAGGTGCCGCACGTCGCGGCGCACGGACCGCCACCGCTCCAGCAACCCCTCCACGCCCTCGGTCCGCAGCCCGACGGACCGGGCCAGCCGCCGCAGGTCGGCCTCGGCCGTGGGCAGCAGGTGCGTGCGGCGCAGCCGGTGCAGCTGGAGGCGGTGCTCCATGACGCGCAGGAACCGGTAGTGCACGGCCAGGCGGGCCGCGTGCTCGCGCCCGACGTAGCCCCCGGCGGCGAGGTCCGCGAGCGCGGTCAGCGTGCTCCCCGAGCGCAGCGTCGGGTCCGTCCGCCCGTGCACGAGCTGCAGCAGCTGGACGGTGAACTCCACGTCGCGCAGGCCGCCGGCAGCGAGCTTGATCTGCCGGTCGGCCTCGGCCCGGGGCACGTGCTCCTCCACGCGGCGCCGCATGGCCTGGGAGTCCTCGACGAACCGGTCGCGCTGCGAGGCCGACCACACGAAGGGGGCGACCGTCGCGAGGTAGGCGGCCCCGAGCTCGCGGTCCCCGGCCAGCGGACGCGCCTTGAGCAGGGCCTGGAACTCCCACGACTGCGCCCAGCGCTCGTAGTAGGCCCGGTGCGAGGCGAGCGTGCGCACGAGCGGGCCGTTCTTGCCCTCGGGCCGCAGGGCGGCGTCGACCGGCCACAGCGCCGGCTCCCCCGCGGGGACGGAGCAGACCCGCGCGAGCCCGGCGGCCAGGCGCGCCCCCACGGCCAGCGCCTCGTCCTCCGGGACGCCCTGGACCGGCTCGGCGACGTAGACGACGTCCACGTCGGACACGTAGTTGAGCTCCCGCCCACCCGTCTTGCCCATGCCGATGACCGACAGCCGCACGCCGGCGCCGTGGTCGGGCAGGTCGGCGCGGGCCACGGCCAGCGCCGCCTCGAGCGCCGCCGCGGCGAGGTCCGCCAGGGCCGCCGCGACCGCGGGCATCGGCGTGAGCAGGTCGGCGCCGGACACGTCCGTCGCGGCGATGCGCAGCAGCCGGCTCCGGTAGGCCCGGCGCATCGCGTCGGTCCCCTCGGCGCCGCCGCGCGCGGCCACCGGGACGTCCGCCGCGGGGTCGGCGCCCACGGCGGTGAGCAGCTCCGCCCGGACGGCCGCCACGGGAACCGCCGTCCCCGGGGTCGGGTCGGCCACCACCGCGAGGTCCTCCGGGTGCGCGGCCAGCCAGTCCCCCAGCGCGGCCGACGCCCCCACCACGGCCAGCAGGCGCCGCCGTGCCGGTCCCTCCGCCCCGAGCACCTCGGCCAGCAGCCGGCGGTGCGCGGGTGTCCGGCCGGCCGCGCCGGCGATCTTGGCCAGCGCGAGCAGCGCCCCGTCGGGGTCCGCGACCTCGGTGAGCGCACCGGGCAGCCACGGCTCCGGGTCGGGCAGGACCTCGACGAGCGCGGCGTCGGCCAGCAGCCGCAGCGCCCGGGGCGTGTCCGCCACGCCCGCCCGCGTCAGGCGGGCCGGCAGCGTCCGCTCGCGGCCGGCCGGGGCCGCCGGTGCGGCGGGGGTGGTGCTCACGACGGGCGCCGGGGTGGGGTCGCGGTCACGTCACAGGCGGGGCAGGAAGCGCTGCAGCTCGTACGGCGTCACCTGGGCGCTGTACTCCTTCCACTCCTGGCGCTTGTTGCGCAGGAAGTAGTCGAAGACGTGCTCGCCCAGCGTCTCGGCCACGAGCTCGGACCGCTCCATGACGCCCAGCGACGCCTCGAGCGAGGACGGCAGCGGCTCGATCCCCATGGCCCGGCGCTCCGCGTCGGTCAGCTCCCACACGTCGTCCTCGGCCCCGTCGGGCAGCGCGTAGCCCTCCTCGACGCCCTTGAGCCCGGCGGCCAGCAGCACGGCGAAGGCGAGGTACGGGTTCGTCGCCGAGTCCAGGCCGCGGTACTCGATGCGGCTGGAGTTGCCCTTGCCCGGCTTGTACAGCGGGACGCGGACCAGCGCCGAGCGGTTGTTGTGGCCCCAGCAGACGTAGGACGGCGCCTCGCTGCCGCCCCACAGGCGCTTGTAGGAGTTCGTGAACTGGTTCGTCACCGCCGCGATCTCCGCGGCGTGGCGCAGGATGCCGGCGATGAAGGCCCGACCTGTCTTCGACAGCTCGAGCTCGTTGCCCGGCTCGTGGAAGGCGTTGCGGTCGCCCTCGAAGAGGGACAGGTGCGTGTGCATGCCGGACCCCGGCTGGTCGGCCAGCGGCTTGGGCATGAAGGAGGCGAAGACGCCCTGCTCGAGGGCGATCTCCTTGACCACCGTCCGGAACGTCATGATGTTGTCGGCCGTGCTCAGCGCGTCGGCGTAGCGCAGGTCGATCTCGTTCTGGCCCGGGCCCGCCTCGTGGTGGGAGAACTCCACCGAGATGCCCATGGACTCCAGCATGGTGATGACGGCGCGCCGGAAGTCGTGCGCCGTGCCGCGCGGCACGTGGTCGAAGTACCCGCCCTGGTCCACCGGCACGAGCGGCCGCGACGGGTCCGCCGGCGCCTCGAAGAGGTAGAACTCCACCTCGGGGTGCGTGTAGAAGGTGAACCCCGCGTCGCTCGCCTTCGCCAGCGCGCGCTTGAGCACCTGCCGGGAGTCCGCCGACGAGGGCTCGCCGTCGGGGTTGAGCAGGTCGCAGAACATGCTGGCGGTGCCGTGCCGCTCCCCCCGCCAGGGCAGCACCTGGAACGTCGTGGGGTCCGGGCGAGCGATCATGTCGGCCTCGTAGACCCGGGTGAGGCCCTCGATGGCCGAGCCGTCGAAGCCGATGCCCTCCGCGAACGCCGACTCGAGCTCGGCCGGGGCGACCGCCACCGACTTCAGCACACCGAGCACGTCGGTGAACCAGAGGCGGATGAAGCGGATGTCGCGCTCCTCGACCGCGCGGAGCACGAACTCCTGCTGCCTGTCCATGGGGGTCATCCTGCCCGATGCGACGCGCTGCCGGGCGCCGCGGCGCGGCGTCGGTGGTCGTGGCGTCGGTGGTCGTGGCGTCGGTGGTCGTGACGTCGGTCGTCGTGACGTCGGTGGTCGTGACGTCGGTCGTCGTGACGGCGGTGGTCGTGGCTAGGCTCGCGGGCATGGCAGGACTGCGCATCGCCCTGGCCCAGGTCGACACGTGGCTGGGCGACCTGGCCCGCAACGCGACGACGGTGCTCGACGCGTGCCGGGCGGCGCACGCGGCCGGCGCGCGCCTCGTCGTGCTCCCGGAGATGGCGATGACCGGCTACCCGGTGGAGGACCTGGCCCTGCGGCACTCCTTCCGCGCCGCGACGGCGGCCGCCGTGGACCGCGTGGCGGCCGCGCTCGCCGACGAGGGCCTGGGCGAGCTCGTCGTCGTCGTCGGCACCATCGGGGAGAAGACCGCCCGGGAGCACGAGGGCGCACCGGAGCGCCCGACGAACCGCGCGGCGGTGCTGCACCGCGGCGAGGTGCTGCGGACGTACGACAAGCACCACCTGCCGAACTACGGGGTCTTCGACGAGTTCCGCGTCTTCACCCCGGGCGACGAGGACTGCGTGCTCGAGGTGGACGGCCGGCGCGTGGGCCTGGTCATCTGCGAGGACATCTGGCAGGAGGGCGGCCCCGTGGCCCGGCTGGCCGAGGTCGGCGTCGACGTCCTCGTCGTGCCGAACGCGTCCCCCTTCGAGGAGGGCAAGACCGACGTGCGCACGGCGCTGGCCGCGCGGCGGGCGCAGCAGCTCGGGGCGCCGCTGGTCTACACGAACCTCGTCGGCGGGCAGGACGACCTCGTCTTCGACGGCGGGTCGTTCGTCGTCGGGCCGGACGGGCGGATCCTGGCCAGCGCGCCGCAGTTCGTCGAGCACCTGCTGGTGTGGGACCTGCCCGAGGCGGGCGAGCCCCTCGCGGACGGCCCGCAGGTGCCCGACCTGACGCCCGACGAGGCGGTGTACCGCGCGCTGGTCACCGGCCTGGCGGGGTACGTGCGCAAGAACGGGTTCCGGTCCGTGGCGCTCGGCCTGTCGGGCGGCATCGACTCGGCGCTCGTCGCCGCGATCGCCGCCGACGCGATCGGCGGGGAGCACGTGGTCGGGGTGTCGATGCCGTCCGTGTACTCCTCGGAGCACTCGAAGGACGACGCCGCCGACCTCGCCGCCCGGATCGGCGCGGACTACCGGGTCCAGCCCATCGCGCCGATGGTCGAGGCGTTCCAGGGGCAGATGCACCTCGAGGGGCTCGCGGAGGAGAACCTGCAGGCCCGCGTCCGCGGCGTGATCCTCATGGCGCTGTCCAACGCCGAGGGGCACCTCGTGCTCGCCACGGGCAACAAGACGGAGCTGGCCGTCGGGTACTCGACGATCTACGGCGACGCGGTGGGCGGGTACGCGCCGCTCAAGGACGTCGACAAGTCGCGCGTGTGGTCGCTGGCGCGCTGGCGCAACCACGCCGCTCTCGACGCGCGCTTCCGGCCGGACGAGCTGGCGCCGATCCCGGAGTCGTCCATCACGAAGCCGCCGTCGGCCGAGCTGCGGCCGGGCCAGGTCGACCAGGACTCGCTGCCGCCGTACGACGTGCTCGACCGGCTGCTCGACGCGTACGTCGAGCACGCCGAGGGGCGCGACGAGCTGCTGGCCCGCGGGTTCGAGGCGGACATGGTGGACCGGGTCGTCACGCTGGTCGACCGCGCCGAGTGGAAGCGGCGGCAGTACCCGCTGGGGCCGAAGGTGACGGCCCTGGCGTTCGGGCGCGACCGGCGGCTGCCGGTGACGACGCGCTGGCGCGAGGAGATGGGCCGATGAGCGAGGGCACGACGAGCGGGGCGGGCGGGGCGGGCGCCACCGCACCGCCGCGCCGGGTGCGCGTGCACCACCTGCGCCAGGCCAAGGCCGAGGGCCGACGGCTGACGATGCTGACGGCCTACGACGCGGTGACGGCCCGTCTCTTCGACGAGGCCGGGCTGGACCTGCTGCTCGTGGGCGACTCCATCGGCAACACGATGCACGGGCACGCGACGACCCTGCCGGTGACGCTCGACGAGCTCGTCGTCGCGGCCCGGTCCGTCGCCGGGGCGACACGACGCGCCCTCGTCGTGGCGGACCTGCCCTTCGGCTCCTACGAGGCCGGGCCGGCGCAGGCCCTGGCCTCGGGCGTGCGGATGCTCAAGGAGGCCGGCGTCGCCGCGGTGAAGATCGAGGGCGGCACGCGGATCGTGCCGCAGGTCGAGGCGCTCACGGGGGCCGGCGTGCCGGTCGTCGGGCACCTGGGCTTCACGCCGCAGTCCGAGCACCTGCTGGGCGGCCCGCGCGTGCAGGGCCGCGGGCAGGAGGCCGCGGACCGCCTCACCGCCGACGCCCTGGCGCTGCAGGAGGCGGGCGCGGTCGCGGTCGTCCTCGAGATGGTCCCCGCGCCCGTCGCGGCCCGCGTCACCGAGGTGCTCGAGGTCCCGACCATCGGCATCGGCGCCGGCGCGGCGTGCGACGGGCAGGTGCTCGTCTGGACCGACATGGCCGGGATGACGGGGTGGAGCCCGCGCTTCGCCCGGCGCTTCGGCGAGGTGGGCGCCGCGCTGACCGCCGCGGCGGAGGCCTACGCGGCGGCTGTGCGGGACGGCGGCTTCCCCGGTCCCGAGCACACGTTCGAGCGGTAGCCGCCGTCGTGGCGCGGCGGGCCGCCCTCGTGGCGGCGGCGGTGGCGGCCGGTCCGGTGGCGCTCGCCGCCGGCGTCGGCGCGGGTCGGGCCGGGCTCGCGCACGCGCTGGCCTTCCGCGTCCCGCTCGCACTGGGGCAGGTCGTCGTCGGGGCGGCGCTGCTCGTCGCCGGTCGCGGACGCGCGCCAGATGGGGCCCCGCCGGCGGGCGGGAGGTCCTGCGGGGCGTGGGGGCCGGGCTCGTCGTCGGCGGCCTGGCACACGTGCCGGCGCTCGTCGCGCGCCGCCGGCCGCTGCCCGGGCACGGGCCGGAACCGGGCGACGACGCCGTCGCCGACCTGACGGTGCTGGCGTTCAACACGCTCGAGGTCGTGCCGGCCGCGGTGCTGGCCGACCTCGTCGTCGCGCACGGGGCGGACGTGGCCGTGCTGCCCGAGACGACCCGCGCCACCGCGGGTGCGGCGGCCGCGGTGCTCGCCGACCGCGGGTGGCCCGTGCGGTGCCTCGTCGCGGACGGGCGCCGGTCCGGCCCGACGGCCCTGCTGCTGGCCGAGCGGCTCGGGCCGCGCGCGGTCGAGACCATCCCCGGGGCGATGGGCGGGCTCGCCGCCCGTGCGCAGGACCCCGGCTCGCCGGTGCCGCTCGTCGTCGCCGCGCACCCGGAGGCGCCGGGGGCCCTGCGCCTGCTGGCCGCCTGGCGGTCCGAGGGGCGGGCGCTCGTCGAGCGGTGGCGCGACGAGCCCGGTCTCGTGCTCGCCGGCGACCTCAACGCCACGCTCGACCACCCGTGGATGCGGCGGTGGGAGCCGGCGGTGGACGCGGCGCGGGCCGTCGGCCGCGCGACCGCCGGGACGTGGCCCGCATGGGCCGCCTCGTGGTGGTCGGCACCGATCGACCACGTGCTCGTCGACCCGCGGGCCTGGCGGGTGCTGTCGGTGCGGGTGCTGCCGGCTACCGGCGGGTCCGACCACCGACCCGTGCTCGCGCGCCTGCGCGCACGCACCTGAGGCCGCGGGTCGACGTCGGCCCGGCATCAGGGTGACGGGGCGGCGCACCCCTGCCAGGATCGGGCCAGGACCGCGGACCTCGTCGACGACCCGCGCCGCACCGCGGGCCCGCCGCCGTGGAGGCGACCATGGACGTGTCGCTGGTGCCCGCCGTGCTGCTCCTCGCCGCCGGCCTCGTCCCGCTGCTGGCCTCGCTGGGGTCCGGACCGGGCCCGCACGGCAGCGCGGCCGCCGCGGGCGACGACGGGCGGTGCCTGGCCTCCGCGGCGCTCCTCGGCGCGGCTGCACTCGTCGCCACCGTCCCGGCCCTCGACCGGGTCCCGGAGCAGGCGGCGGCCGCCGCGCTGCTCGCCGCGCTCGAGGTCCTCGGTGCCGCCGCCGGCGCCTGGCCCCTGCGCCGGTCGTGGTGGCCGGGCGTGGTGGCGCACGTCCTCGCCGCCGTCCCGGGGGCCGGTGCTGCCCGGCTGGGTCGTGCCGCCCGCGAGCGCGCCCGCCGTGCCGCCCTCGCGCGCGGGCTGCGGCGACGGGCGGCGGCCGCGACGCCGCTGCTCGCCCCCCGCCTGCGCGCGCTGGCCGACGCGCTGGACGACCGCCGCCTGGCGACGGACCCGGGACTCGTCCTCGTGCTGGGCAGGCTCGAGGCGGCGGCGGCGGGGCTGGACGTGCTCGCGGAGGAGCACGCCGCCGGCGACGTGCGGCTGGCCGGCGCGGTGTCGGCGCTGCTGACCGGCGCGGGCGACGACGTCGCCCGGCTGCGCCGCAGGGCCGACCGCGAGGCGCGCGCCCGGGCCCTCGGGACCGGCGAGCTCGCGCTCACGGACCGCTGAGGCGCCGCGGGGCGCTGGGGGGTCAGGAGCGCTGCGCGTCCTCGTCGTCCCAGGCCTGCGTGCGCGCCTTCGCCGTCTCGAGCGCCTTCGCGGCCTCCCCGCGCGTGGCGTAGGGACCCATGAGGTGCGACCAGTCGCTCTGGCGGCCCTCCTCGACCTCGTGCGTCCGCGTGTTGTACCAGTACCCGTCCGCCACGTCGCGGCTCCTCTCGTCGTCCCTGCGCTGGTCGGCGTCCCTAGACTGCCACCATGCCCGTCCACGCGCCGCGCGCGGCCCTCACGCCCGGGGTCGTCTCGCCCCGTCGGCCGGTGCCGCCGCAGATCGCCCGCCCCGAGTACGTCGGCCGCCCCGCCCCGCAGCCGTGGACCGGCAGCGACGTCCTCGACGCCGGCACCGTCGAACGCGTGCGGGTGGCGTCGCGGCTCGCGGCGCAGGCGCTGGCCGAGGTCGGTCGGCACGTCGCGCCCGGCGTCACGACCGACGAGCTGGACCGGGTGGGGCACGAGTTCCTCCTCGACCACGGCGCGTACCCCTCGACGCTGGGCTACCGCGGCTTCCCCAAGTCGCTGTGCACGTCCGTCAACGAGGTGATCTGCCACGGCATCCCCGACTCGACGGTCCTGCAGGAGGGCGACGTCGTCAACGTCGACGTCACCGCCTTCGTCGGCGGCGTCCACGGCGACACGAACGCCACGTACGCGGTGGGCGAGGTCGACGAGGAGACGGCGCTCCTCGTCGAGCGGACCGCCGAGGCGCTGCGCCGGGCCATCGGCGCGGTCCGCCCCGGCCGCGAGGTCAACGTCATCGGCCGCGTCATCGAGCGGTACGCCGCGCGGTTCGGCTACGGCGTGGTGCGGGACTACACCGGCCACGGGGTGGGGCCCGCGTTCCACACGGGGCTGGTCGTCCCGCACTACGACGCCGCCCCCGCGTACGACCGCGTCATCGAGCCGGGCATGGTCTTCACCATCGAGCCCATGCTCAACCTCGGCACCCCCGACTGGCGCACCTGGGACGACGGCTGGACCGTGGTCACCGCGGACGGGCGTCGCAGCGCCCAGTTCGAGCACACCCTTCTGGTCACCGATGACGGAGCGGAGATCCTGACGCTGCCATGAGCAAGGACAAGAAGCACAAGCACAAGCACGAGAAGCACGGGCACGACGAGCACGAGCACGACGGGCACGGGCACGGGCACGGGCACGACGACGAGGGCGCCGACAAGCACGACCGCCGCTCGCTCGACACCGCGACGGTCCCGGCCGCGCTGGCCTTCGGCGTCGACATCGGCGGCAGCGGCATCAAGGGCGCGCCGGTCGACGTGGCCTCCGGCGCCTTCGAGCGAGACCGCGTCCGCATCCCGACGCCGCAGCCGTCGACGCCCGAGGCGGTCGCGCGGACCGTGGCGGAGGTGGTCGCGAGCTTCGACCTCGCGCCCGACGTGCCGCTCGGGGTGACGTTCCCCGCGGTGATCCTGCACGGCGTGGCGCAGTCCGCGGCCAACGTCGACAAGTCCTGGATCGGTACGGACGTGGAAGGCGTCGTCGCGGAGGCGACCGGGCGCCACGTGCTGGCCGTCAACGACGCCGACGCCGCCGGCTTCGCCGAGGTGCAGCACGGTGCGGCGAAGGACGTGCGCGGGGTCGTGCTCGTCGCGACGCTCGGCACGGGCATCGGCAGCGCGCTGTTCGTCGACGGCCGCCTCGTGCCCAACACGGAGCTCGGCCACCTCGAGATCGACGGGCACGACGCCGAGAGCCGCGCAGCCGACTCCGCCCGCGACCGCGAGGGCCTGGACTGGGAGCAGTGGGCGCAGCGCCTGCAGCGCTACTTCTCGGTGGTCGAGAACCTGTTCTGGCCGGACCTCATCGTCGTCGGCGGCGGGGTGAGCAAGAAGCACGAGAGCTTCCTGCCCCTGCTGGACCTGCGGACGCGGATCGTCCCCGCGGCCTTGCGCAACGACGCCGGCATCATCGGCGCGGCGGCACTGGCCGCGCAGGTGCACCAGGAGGAGCGCCGCTGACGGGCGTCCCGCCGCGACGCGGGCGGCGGGCGCCGCGGCCTAGGACCGGGCGGCCCGCCGTCGGCGCGCGCGCGTCCCCGCGTCGGGCAGCGCGCCGAGCACGCGCGCGCGGGCGACGCCGCGGTCGACCCACTCCTCGAGCTCGTCGTCGTCTTCCAGCACCTCCGCCAGGACGCGCACCCATCCCGGCGAGCCCTCCTGGCCGCCCATGACGAAGGGCTCGACCCCGGGCTCGCGCAGGAGCCCGGGCCCCTGCGAGGGGTCCACGCGCACGAGCAGCCCGTCGCGCATGACGGCGACCGCCATGACCCCGTCGAGCATGACGGCGGTCCCGCCGAACATGCGCTTGGTCTCGCGGTCCTCGTGGTGCGCGGTCAGCGCGTCGACGCGCGCGAGCAACCCGTCCCGCGGCGCGCTCCCGCTCGTGCCCGTACCCCTGCCCCCAGCCATGCCACCGATCGTGGCAGAGGCCGGCTCAGGGCGACAGGAAGCTGGCGGGGTCGGTGTCGGTCCCCTCCTCGCCGAACGACCGGGCGACGGCGTCGTCGTCCTCGCGCTCGGCGCGCACCTCGTCGATGCCGGGGTCGCCGAGCGCGTCGGGGGCGCTGTCGGGCCCGGGCGCGCGCTCCACGTCCTCGCCGGTCACGCTCGCGTCGGGCAGGGGGATGTCGGACTCGGTCACGATCGCCTCCGTCTCGCGCCGCCTGGTCGCGGCCCCTCCGACGCTAGGCGTGGCCCCCCGGCCCCGCACGACGAGGGCCGCGCGGGCGGTCAGCGCCGCCGGACCAGCAGCGCCGCGCACACGGCCGCCGCCAGCCACCCCACGACCACGACGACGTCGCCCTCGTTGATCCCGTGCGACTGCGTGATCGTCACGAGCACCGGCCCGGCCCACGGACCGTGCCCGGCGAGCAGCAGCAGCGCGAACCCGGACACGACGAGCAGCAGCACGCCGACGAGCAGGCGCTCCCGCACCCGCGTCCGCCCCTGCTCCCGCTCCCGCTCCGACACCCGCATCGGACGAGCCTAGACGCGGGCGCCCCGGTGCCGGGGAGGTGCCGGCGGAGGTGCCCCGTGCGCTCGGCCACACCGGCGCCGGGTCCGGGCGCCCGTGCGGGGCGGATGAGTCGGTCGGTACGCCGGGTTCTGTCCCCGCACCCGGTTGCCCCGGTGCGGGTGGCGACCATCCATCTACGACGTGCGTCGCCGCACGCCTCCAGCGGCCTACCCGGGAGCTCGGGCGGGCAGCCCTCGAGCGCTCCCTGTCTGGCCTTGCTCCGGGTGGGGTTTGCCGAGCCGCACCGGTCACCCGGTGCGCTGGTGGTCTCTTGCACCACCGTTTCACCCTTACCGCCCTGCCCCCGGCGGACCGGGGACCGGGAGGCGGTCTGTTCTCTGTGGCACTGTCCCGCGGGTCACCCCGGGTGGGCGTTACCCACCACCCTGCCCTGCGGAGCCCGGACGTTCCTCGGCGGACCGGTGCGAGCACCCGTCCGACGCGGCCGCCTGACCGACTCATCCGCGCGGCCAGCCTAGCCCGTGCGCGGACCACCTCCGCACCCGCTCGCGGCCGCGCGGCCGTGCCCCGCCGACGGAGCACCTACGCTCCCGTCGTGCTCCTCGTGCTGCCCCCGTCGGAGGGCAAGCGGCGCCCCGCCGCGTCCGCCCCTCCCCTCGCCCTCGACGCGCTGCACGCCCCGGCCCTGACCGGCGCGCGCGCCGAGGTCCTGGCGGCCTTGGTCACGGCCAGCGGGCGCCCCGACGCCGCGGCGGTGCTCGGCACCGGTCGCGCGCTGGCCGACGAGGTGCGCGCCAACACGGCGCTCGCCACCGCCCCGGCCGCCCCCGCCCGCGGCGTGTACAGCGGCGTGCTCTACGCGGCGGCCGGCCTCGACCGCCTCACCGGCGGCGCCCGCGCCCGTGCGGCGGCGTCCGTGCGGACGGTCTCGGCCCTGTTCGGCGTCCTCACGCCCGAGGACCCCGTCCCCGCCTACCGGCTGTCGATGGGCACCACGCTGCCCGGGCCGGGTCCGCTGGCGTCCTTCTGGCGTCCCCACCTGGCCCCCGTCCTCGACGCGGCCGCGCTCGACGACGACGCCGGCGCCGGCCTCGTCGTCGACGTCCGCTCCGCCGCCTACGCGGCGGCGTGGCGCCCGCCGCGCGGCGCCTCCTGGCTGACCGTGCGCGTGGAGCAGGACCTCGGGGGCGTGCGGTCCGTCGTCTCGCACCACGCCAAGCACGCCCGCGGCCTGCTCGTACGGCACCTGCTCGTCCGGCGCGGCCGCGCGCCCCGGGACGCCGACGAGCTGGCCGACGCCGCCGGCCGCCTCCCGGGACCGGCCGACGCGGGGACGCCCGGCGTGCTCGGGGTCGAGCTGGGCCCGGCCGTCGCGCGCGGGCCCCGGACGCTGACCCTCGTGGTCGGCGCGGCATGACGGGCGGCCGCACCCGGCGGCCCGTGCCGTGGTGGGCGGCGACCCTCGTCGTCCTGCCCGTCCTGCTGCTGACGGGGTGGCTGCCCCCCGACGCCGCGCGCGGGCTCGCCGACCGGACCGTGCCCGTGCTCGTGCTCGTCGCGGCCCTGTCGCTGCTCGCCGAGCTCTGCGCCGCGGCGGGGCTGTTCGACGCGGCCGCGGACCTGGCGGCACGGCTGGGACGCGGCCGGCGGCCGGTCCTGTGGGGCCTGGTCGTCGTGCTCGCCGTCCTGGCGACCGCCGTGCTGTCGCTCGACACGACGGCCGTGCTGCTCACGCCGGTCGTGGTCGCGCTCGCACGACGCACCGGCAGCGACCCCCTGGCGTTCGCGCTGCTGGTGCTCGCGCTGGCCAACACCGCGTCCCTCACGCTGCCCGTCGCCAACCTCACGAACCTCCTGGCCGCCCACGCGCTGGGCAGCACCGGCACGTCCTACGTGCGGCTCATGGCCGCCCCCGCGCTCGTGGCGGTCGTCGTCACCGTCGCCCTGCTGGCGCTGCGGGACCGCCGCGGGGTCGCCGGCCGGTACGAGGTCCGACCGGGGCGGGCGGCACCCGACCGCCCGCTCCTGCTCGTGAGCGCGGCCGTGACGGGGCTGCTGGCCGTCGCGTTCGTCCTGGGGCTGCCGACCGCGCCCGCCGCGGTCGTCGCCGCCGTGGCACTCCTCGTCGCGACGCGCCTGCGCCGGCGGCCGTTGCCCGGCACCCCGGGCCAGCTCGTGCCGTGGCGGACGCTGGTGCTGCTGGCCGGGCTGTTCGCGGCCGTGGAGGCTGCGCACCTCGCGGGGGCGACCGCGCCGCTGACGGCCCTCGCCGGCGACGGGCACGACCTCGGCGCCCTCCTGCGCCTGGCCGCGGCCGCCGCGCTGGCGGCCAACGCCGTCAACAACCTGCCCGCCTACCTCGCGCTGGAGCCCGCCGCCGGCGGGGACCCCCTGCGGCTCGCCGCGGTCCTCATCGGCACGGGGGCCGGGCCGCTGCTGACGCCGTGGGGCTCCCTGGCCACGATCCTGTGGTGGCAGCGCTGCCGCCAGGTCCTGCTCGCGGTGCCGCTGCGGACCGTCGTCGGGCAGGGCCTGCTGCTGGCACCGCCCGTCGTCGCCACCGCCGTGCTGGCCCTCGCCCTGACGGGCTGACCGGCCCGACGAGCGGCCCGACGAGCGACCCGACGACCGGCCCGACGAGCGCCCCGGCTCAGGCGGCCGGGGCCCCCGGCGCCGACCAGCCCTCGCTCGGCACCCCGACGACCGCGATCTCGTGCCGGCGGTCCTCGTACAGCCGGATGATGCTCACCGAGGCGGGGGCCACGCGGAGCTGGCTCCACGACGAGGGCTGCGCGCCCATGGCGGTGCCCAGCGCGGCGCGGATGGCGACGGCGTGGCTCACGACGACGACCGTGCGGTCCGTCCCGGCCGCCAGGAGCGCGTCCAGCCCGGCCTGCAGCCGCCGGCCCACGTCGGCGATGGACTCCCCGCCGGGCGGCCGGTGGTCGCCCTGCACGTGCCACGCCTCGAGCCGGCCGGGCCACCGGGCCTCGATCTCCTCGGCCGTCAGCCCCTGCCACTCGCCGAAGTCGGCCTCCTGGAACGTCGCGTCGGTGCGCGGCTCCAGCCCGAGGCGCGCCGCGACGACGCCCGCCGTCTCCTGCGTCCGCACCATCGGCGACGCCACGAGCTCGGACGGGTAGGGCATGTCGCCCCACAGGTCGCGGCCGACCCGGTCGACGAGCTCGGCGACGGCCGCCGCCTGCGCCCGCCCGTGGTCGTCGAGCGGCGGACCGGGCTCGCTCGATCCCGAGTAGCCGCGGCTGACGGTCATGGCCGTGCGCCCGTGCCGGACGAGCACGACCGTGCACGGCTGCGACTCGTCGAAGCGCGGGCTGGCGCCCGACGGCCGTCCCGGCTCGCCGCCGCGTGCGGGTCCCTCGGTCATCGCTCCCCCTCGTCCGTCCGGCCGCGCGGGTGCGGCCGGGTGCTCACGCCCGGCCGGAGACGCCGGGCGCCGCGGGCTCGTCGGGGGCGAGCCGCACCAGGATGCGCCCGCACTCCTCGCACCGCACGACCTCGTCGGCGGGCCTCTTCGCGATGCCGGCCAGGTCGAGGGGGTTGAGCTCGAGGCGGCAGCCCTCGCAGCGCCGGCCGCGCAGGGCGGCGGCACCCGACCCGCCGAGCTGGGCGCGCAGCCGCTCGTAGAGGGCGACGAGCGCGACGTCCAGCCCCGCGGCCTGCGCGGCGCGCTGCTCCCGCAGGCCGGCGGCCTCGGCGTCGATGGTCGCGGCCTCCGCGTCGCGCTCGGCCTCGACCACCCGGACCTGCTCGGTCAGCGCGTCGTGCGCGGCCGTGAGGTCCGCCAGCGCGCCCTCGTGCGCCTCGAGGCGCTCCATGGCCTCCAGCTCGACCTCCTCGAGGTCCGCCTGGCGGCGGGCGAGCGCCTCCAGCTCGCTCGTGAGCGCCTGCGCGTCCTTGGCGCCCACGCCGCCCGACTCGAGGCGCGCCTGGTCGCGCGCGGCACGGGTGCGCACCTGGGCGACGTCCGCCTCGGCCTTGGCGACCTCGCGCCGGAGGTCCCCCACCGCGGTGCGCGAGGTGACGAGCGCGCCGTGCAGGTCCTGCACCTGGGTGCCCAGCTCGGCCAGCCGGGCGAGGGCCGGCAGGGTGCGCCGGCGGTGCGCGAGCTGGTCCAGCCGCGTGTCGAGCGCCTGCAGGTCGAGCAGGCGTCGCTGGTCCGCGACGGGGGCGGTGGTCACAGGGTCCCTCCCGGTGCCGCGTCCACCCGGGCGGTCCAGGGATCGGTGCGCAGCGTGCTGACGTGGACCTCCACCGTAGCGCCCGCACCGGCCAGGTCGGCCGTCAGCGCCGCCGCGGCGAGCGGCAGCCACGGCCACTCCGACGCGGCGTGCGCCGCGTCGACGAGGTACGGAGTGGCCGCCGGGCGGCGCCCCGTGCGCGCCTCGAACAGCGCGCGCTCGCGCGCCTCCGACGCCGGGTGGTGGCGCAGGTCCGCGGTGACGAAGGCGTCCGCCCCCGACGCGCGCACCTCGTCGAGCAGGCTGTCGCCCGACCCGCCGCACACGGCGACCGTCCGCACCTCGCCGTCGGGCTCGCCCGCGTACCGCACGCCGCCGGCCGTGCCGGGCAGCGCCTCCGCGACCCGCCGCGCCAGGGCGTCCAGCGTCAGCGGCGCGGGCAGCGTCCCGACGCGACCCAGGCCGGTCGACCCCGGCAGGTCGGCGAGCTCCAGGACGTCGAACGCGGGCTCCTCGTAGGGGTGGACGGCGCGCAGGGCCGCCACGACGGCCGCCCGCCGGTGCCGCGGCAGCACCATCTCCACCCGGGCCTCCGCCACCTCGGCACGCCGGCCCACCTCCCCCCGGGCCGGTCGGGCACCCGGGCTCGGCTCGAAGGTGCCCGTCCCCGTCGTCGTCCAGGCGCAGCGCGTGTAGTCCCCCAGCGCGCCGGCGCCCGCCGCGGCGAGCGCGTCGACGAGCCGGTCCGCGTCCTCGACGGGCACGAACGCGACGAGCGTGTCGAGCGGGTCGGCGGGTGCGGGGGCGAGCGGGCGCAGGTCGCGCAGCCCGATCGCGCGGGCGAGCGCCTCGTTCACGCCCTCGGCGGCGGCGTCCGCGTTCGTGTGCGCCGTCAGCAGCGCGACGCCGCCCCGGACGAGCCGGTGCACCAGGGCGCCCTTCCAGGTGTCGGCCGCGACGCCGTGCACGCCGCGCAGCAGCAGGGGGTGGTGCACGACGAGGAGGTCGGCACCGGCCGCGAGCGCCTCGTCGACGACGTCGGCCGTCACGTCCACCGCGAGGTGCACCCGCCGCACCGGCTCGGCCGGGTCCCCGGCGACGAGGCCCACGCGGTCCCACGCCACCGCGGTCCGGCCCGGGTAGCGCCGCTCGAGCACCGCGACGACCTCCGCGAGCGTCGGCGTGCGGGACGCGCCCCCCGACGACGCGCCGCCCGGGGACGTGCCACCCGACGGGCCCGTGGACGTCGAGGGGGTCGCGCCGGGCGTCGGGGTGCTCACGGGCGGCACGCTACCGCCGCGCCGGCGGCCTCACGGACGCAGCATGACCTTGACCGCGCGGCGCTCGTCCATCGCACGGTAGGCCTCGGCCACCTCGGCGAGCGGCAGGGTCAGGTCGAACACCCAGCCGGGCTCGATGCTGCCCGCCCACACGTCCTCGAGGAGCTCGGGCAGGTACGCCCGCACGGGCGCGATGCCGCCGCGCACGCCGACGTTCGTCGAGAACATCTGCTGCACGGGCAGCTCGGGGCCGCCCGCCGGGACCCCGACGAATCCGACCGTCCCGCCGGGACGGGCCGTGTCCAGCGCCTGCTGCATGGACTCCTTGCTGCCCACGCACTCGAGGACCGCGTCCGCGCCGGTCCCGTCGAGCAGGTCGCGCACGGCGGCGACACCCTCCGCACCGCGCTCGGCGACGACGTCCGTCGCGCCGAAGGAGCGCGCCAGGTCCTGCCGGGTGGCGTGCCGGGACATGACGACGACGCGCTCCGCGCCGAGCCGGCGGGCCGCGATGGTGCCGCACAGGCCGACGGCGCCGTCGCCGACGACGACCACCGTCGACCCCGGCACCACGCCGGCCGCCCGGGCCGCGTGGTGCCCGGTGCCCATGACGTCGCTCAGCGCGAGGACGTGGGGCAGGAGCTCCGGCGACGGGTGCTCCGGCGTGGCGACGAGCGTGCCGTCCGCGAGGGGGACGCGCACGCGCTCCCCCTGCCCCCCGTCCGAGGGGATGCCCTCGTGGTCCGGCGCGCCCCACCAGCCCACGTGCTCGCAGGAGGTGTGCACCCCGCGCCGGCAGTGCCGGCACGTGCCGTCGGAGATGGTGAAGGGCGCGACGACGAACTGCCCCTCCCGCACCCGGCGGACGTCGGCACCGACCTCCTCCACCACGCCGACGAACTCGTGCCCGATGCGGCGCGGATCCGGCGTCGGCCGGACACCGCGGTAGGGCCACAGGTCGGAGCCGCACACGCAGGAGGCGACGACGCGCACGACGGCGTCCGTCGGCCGACGCACGTGCGGGTCCGGGACGTCCTCGAGGCGGATGTCGGCGGGTCCGTGGATCAGGGTGGCGCGCACGTCGCGAGCGTACGGTCGCCGGCCCGGGCGCGCGCCGTCAGCGGCCGGCGACCGCCGTGCCGGCGTCGGCGGGCCGGGCCGGGTCGGTCGGCGCGGACGCGGGTCCGGACGTGGACCCGGGCGCGACGGCCGGGGCGACGGGACGGGGGTCGACCACCGCGTGCAGTGCCGCCCACAACGCGAGCGACGCGCCCAGCAGCTCGAGCGTCTCCTCGAGGGCCACCAGCACGTAGTAGGGCGACGGCGGGACGTCCTGCCCCATCACGAGCCCCTCGGCGAACGAGCCGCCGACGGACTCCACCCCCAGCGCGCCCGTGAGGAACACGAGGCCCGCCAGCACCAGCCGCAGCCGCAGCCGCGGCTCCACGTCGCGCGCGACGACCACCAGGCCGACCGCGACCGCCGCCGCGAGGAGCGCACCGGGCAGCACCCAGGCGAAGGTCGGACCGCCCGAGCCGAGGACGAAGTTGCCGACGAGCGACAGCGTCTCGTGGAGCTGGGCCCCCTCGTCGGCGCTGAGGAACACCGCGACACCGGTGAGCACGAGGTACGCCCGCCGCCGCCGGCCCGTCCGCTGCAGCGCCCCGACGCCCAGCGCCACGGCGAGCGCGAGCAGCAGCGTCACGGAGTACCAGGACCACAGGTTGCCCTCGCGGTCGGGGTCGAGGAGCCGGATGACCGTCAGGGCGATCCGGCCCGCGTCCTGCTCGACGATGCCATGCACGTCCCGGTACCAGGCGCCGACGGAGCCCGCGACCACGACCGCGACGCCGACGGGCACCACCCGCGCGAGCACCCGGCGGGGCAGGTGGTGGAGCGCGGGCGACGGCGACGGTGACGCTGAGAGTGACGCGAGGGTGAACACGCGGAGAACGGTAACCGCGGCCGGGTGACGCCACCCGGCCGGCTGCGGGACGTCACCCGACGGTGTGGCCGAGGTCTCACGCGGCAGCGCGCACCGGTCGGCGGGGTGGAGAGGGTGCGGTGGGCCCGGCCGGTCTCGAACCGACGACCTCCGCGGTGTAAACGCGGCGCTCTGACCAACTGAGCTACAGGCCCGTGTGCGGGCGTCAGCCTACGAGGTCGGCGACGGCCGCACGGTAGGCGTCGAAGGGTCGGGCCCGACCCGACGGGCCCAGCACCGACCAGCGCAGGACGCCGCCAGCGTCGAGGAGGAAGCTGCCGCGGCGCGCCACGCCGTTGACCTCGTCGAAGGCGCCGAGGGCCCGCGCGGCCGCGCCGTGGGGCCAGAAGTCGGACAGCAGGTCGAGGCCGACGCGCTCCTGCTCCGCCCAGGCCCGCAGGGCGGGCACCGGGTCGCACGACACGGCCAGCACGCGCACCCCGGTCGCCTCGAGCGAGCCGAGGCCGTCGCGCAGCTCGCCGAGCTCGGAGGTGCACGTCCGGGAGAAGGCGTACGGGAGGAGGACGAGCAGGGCCGGCGCCCCGCGCAGCCCCGCGAGGGGCACCGGCGTGCCGTGCGTGTTTGGCAGCACGAGGCCGTCGAGCCGCGGCCCCAAGTCCTCGCCGACGGCGGGCGCACCGGGCGCACCGGCGGCACCTGGCGCACCGACGGCAGCGGGCGCGTCGGCCCCCGGCGTCACTTCCCGCGGCCGCGCGTGCCCAGCCGCGTGGCGGACCAGTCGGGGGCGACCGCGAAGGTCGTCATCGCGTGCAGGCCCGAGGTGGTGGCGGCCTCCTGGATGTCGCTGTGGGGGACGTGCCCCGGCCGCCCGGCCTTCGGGGTGAGCACCCAGATGGGCCCGTTGTCGTCGAGGACCGTCAGCGCGTCGACGAGGTAGTCCGTCAGGTCCCCGTCGTCGTCGCGGAACCAGATGATCGCGCCGTCCGTGACGTCGTCGTACTGCTCGTCGACGAGCTCGGAGCCCGTGATGGCCTCGAGGTCGGACCGGAACGTCTCGTCGACGTCGTCGTCGAAACCGAGCTCCTGGACGGTCTGCCCCCTCGTGAAGCCGAGGCGGCCTGCCGCGCCGGTCCCGGCGTCGTCCGCGGTGGATGCCACGTCCTGATCGATCCCTTCCCTCGGCGCCGGACCTCCGGCACCCGCTGGCAGCGGGCCGTGCGGCCCGGCTGCGTTGACCGCTCACCGTAGCCCACCGCACCCGCGCTGACCTGGCAAGCCCTGCCCGACCCCGTCACCCGCGCCGGGTCCCGCGAGGCCCGCCGGAGGGCCGACCGCAGGGACGGACCGGGGCGGTCCGACGAGGTCATGGGAGGTCCTGTCGCCCACGTCACGCCCGCGCGGGGGTGCCCGGTGTGACTTTCACCCGCGCAGGGCCGGATGATGGTCATGACAGCGACCGTGCCGGGTCGCGCCGGCGCCGCAGGGGGTGCCCGGCACCCCCGGCGGCGCGGTCCGTGGTGGGCGCCGTCGCCGGCGGTGCGTGCCGCTCACCCGGCAGGCAGCAGCCCCGCCGGCTGCAGACGAAGGAAGCACCGACGAGCAAGGAGCACTCCGTGGCTTCGATCGACGAGACGGGCCCGCTCATCGGCGGCCTGCTCAGCCAGGTCCCCGACATCGACCCCGAGGAGACCCAGGAGTGGCTCGACTCCCTGGACGGCCTCATCGGCGACAAGGGCGGCCCCCGCGCGCGCTACGTGCTGCTGAGCCTGCTGCGGCACGCACGGCAGAAGAACGTGGCGATCCCGACGTCGCTCAACACGCCGTACGTCAACACGATCGCGGTGCACAACGAGCCGTACTTCCCCGGCGACGAAGCCATCGAGCGGCGCTACCGGTCCTGGATCCGTTGGAACGCCGCCGTCATGGTGACGCGCGCCCAGCGCCCGGGCATCGGGGTCGGCGGGCACATCTCGTCCTACGCCTCCGTGGCGACGCTGACCGAGGTCGGGCTCAACCACTTCTTCCGCGGCAAGGACCACCCCGGCGGCGGCGACCAGGTCTACTTCCAGGGGCACGCCTCCCCCGGCGTCTACGCCCGCGCCTTCCTCGAGGGCCGGCTGTCCGCCGACCAGCTCGACGGCTTCCGCCAGGAGCGGTCGCACCCCGCCGGCGGCCTGCCGTCCTACCCGCACCCGCGCCTCCTGCCCGACCTGTGGGAGTTCCCCACCGTCTCCATGGGCCTCGGCCCGGCGAGCGCGATCTACCAGGCGTGGACGAACAAGTACCTGCACCACCGCGGCATCAAGGACACCTCGCAGCAGGACGTGTGGGCCTTCCTCGGCGACGGCGAGATGGACGAGCCCGAGTCGCGCGGCATGCTCCAGCACGCCGCCCAGCAGGGCCTGGACAACCTGACGTTCGTCGTGAACTGCAACCTGCAGCGCCTCGACGGCCCCGTCCGCGGCAACGGCAAGATCATCCAGGAGCTCGAGGCGCAGTTCCGCGGCGCCGGCTGGAACGTCATCAAGGTCATCTGGGGCCGCGAGTGGGACACCCTGCTCAACGCGGACAAGGACCGCGCGCTCGTCAACCTCATGAACGTCACGCCGGACGGCGACTTCCAGACGTTCCGCGCCGAGAACGGCGCCTTCATCCGCGAGAACTTCTTCGGCCGCGACCCGCGCACGAAGGCGCTCGTCGAGAAGATGACGGACGACGAGATCTGGGCCCTCAAGCGCGGCGGGCACGACTACCGCAAGCTCTACGCCGCCTACAAGGCCGCGCGCGAGCACACGGGCGCCCCGACGGTCATCCTCGCGCACACCATCAAGGGCTACGGCCTGGGCTCCGGGTTCGCCGGGCGCAACGCCACGCACCAGATGAAGAAGCTCAAGGCCGACGAGCTCAAGACGCTGCGCGACAGCCTGCACATCCCGGTGAGCGACGGGCAGATCGACGCCGACCCGTACCTGCCCCCGTACTACAACCCGGGGCCGGAGGACGAGGCGATCCGCTACATGCTCGACCGCCGCAAGGCGCTCGGCGGGTTCGTGCCGGAGCGCCGCTCCGTGCACAAGCCGCTCGCGCTGCCCGAGCCGAAGGCGTACGAGGGGCTGGCCAAGGGCTCGGGGCACCAGGAGGTCGCCACGACCATGGCGCTGGTGCGCCTGTTCAAGGACCTGCTGAAGGACAAGGAGCTCGGCAAGCGGCTCGTCCCGATCATCCCCGACGAGGCGCGCACGTTCGGCCTGGACTCGATCTTCCCCACCGCGAAGATCTTCAACACCAACGGGCAGAACTACCTCGCCGTGGACCGCGAGCTCATGCTGAGCTACAAGGAGTCCGAGTCCGGGCAGATCATGCACACGGGCATCAACGAGGCGGGGTCGGCCGCGGCGTTCCAGGCCGTCGGCACCTCCTACGCCACGCACGGCGAGCCCCTCGTGCCGTTCTACTTCTACTACTCGATGTTCGGGTTCCAGCGCACCGGGGACCAGTTCTGGGCCGCGGGCGACCAGCTCACGCGCGGGTTCCTCGTCGGGGCCACGGCCGGCCGCACGACGCTGACGGGCGAGGGCCTGCAGCACGCCGACGGCCACTCCCCGCTGCTGGCCGGCACGATGTCGCACGTCGTCCACTACGACGCCGCCTACGGCTACGAGCTGCGGCACATCGTGCGCGACGGCCTGCAGCGCATGTACGGCGACGACGGCCGCGACCCCGACGTCATCTACTACCTCACGGTCTACAACGAGCCGATCGTCCAGCCGGCCGAGCCGGAGGGCGTGGACGTCGAGGGCATCCTGCGCGGCGTCCACCGCGTGGCCGAGGCCGAGGGCGACGGGCCGCGCGCCCAGATCCTGGCCTCCGGCGTGGCCGTGCCGTGGGCGCTCGAGGCCCGGCAGCTCCTCGCCGACGACTGGGGCGTGCGCGCCGCGGTGTGGTCCGTGACGAGCTGGAACGAGCTGCGCCGCGACGGCCTGGCCGCCGACGAGCACACGTTCCTGCACCCCGGCGAGGAGCCGCGCCAGGCCTACCTGACGCAGCGGCTCGCCGGTGCGGAGGGTCCCTTCGTCGCCACGACGGACTACGACCACCTCGTGGCCGACCAGGTCCGCGCGTGGGTGCCCGGCGACTACGCGACGCTCGGCGCGGACGGCTTCGGCTTCTCCGACACGCGCGCCGCCGCCCGGCGCTGGTTCAAGATCGACGGCCCGTCGACCGCCGTGCGCGTGCTGCAGCAGCTCGCGCGGCAGGGCGCGGTCGACGCCGACGTCCCGGCGCGGGCCATCGAGAAGTACCGGCTGCACGACGTGGCCGCCGGCACCTCGGGCAACGCGGGCGGGGAGTCCTGACCGCGGCGCCGAGCGCCCGACGCACGACGAGGGGCCCGCTCCGACCGGACGGTCGGGGCGGGCCCCTCGTCTTCGCCGCCGGCGGTCTGCGTGCGACGACGTGTGGTGCAGGTGGCGGTGGTGCCGGTGGTGCGGCCGTCAGGCGCCGGCCGGCGAGCCGCCGGCCGGCGAGCCCTCCGCGCGGGCGACGAGCGCCTGCAGCTCGGTGCGCAGGTCCGCCACGGCGCGCTGGCGCGGGTGCAGGTCGAGCGCGGCGATGTGCTGCTTGGCCTCGCCCGGACGGTCGGCCTCGAGCGCGGCCAGCACCAGCTCGCGCGCGACCTCGGGGTCGTGCTCCTTCGGGCGCCAGTGGCCCACGCCGAGGTTGAGCGCCTCGACGGGTCGGCCGGCCTGGCGCAGGAGCCCGACGGCGGCGACCAGGGCACGGCCCGAGTGGTCGCGCTCGACCGCGGTCGACAGGCGCCGCGCGGCGCCCTCGGGGTCGTCGCGGACGGACAGCCGCGCGACCTCGACGAGCGGGTACCACGCCCGGGGGTTGCCCGCCAGCTCCTCGCCCAGCGACCAGACGGCCAGGTCGGCCGCCTTCTGCCGCTCGGCGTCGCGGTCGGCCGTCACGGCCTCCTCGGCGTGGCCGGACAGCGGGTCCTCGTGGGCGACGGCCTCGGCCGCACGGCGACGGACGATCTCGGCGAGGGCGACGAAGGCCTTCTCGTCGTTCGGGTCGTCGCCGAGCATCGAGCGCAGCGCGTCCTCGTGCAGGGTGTCGCCGCGGCGTGCGGCGCCGGTCGGCCGGCGGGCGCCGACCCGCGACGCGGACACCGGCCGCCGCATCAGCTGACGGAGTCGGGGCAGCAGAGCCATGCGGCGACACTAACGGGGAATCGCCCGCGCCACCCCATCTGCAGGCCAAGAACGGGTGCGACGGCGCCCTCCCTCCGCTCGGCGGGACCCGGCCGCAGGGCCGTCCACCCGGCCGCAGGTTTGTCGACTCCCCACAACCCTCCCCCTATGCTCGCGCCATGACCTCCGCAGCCGGCCGGGTCGCGGCCGCGGTCGACGACGGGCCCACCACCCCGGGCACCGAGACTCAGCGGCGCGTGCGGGACGGCGCCGGGCTGCTGGCGGCCGCCGCGCTGCGCCGCCTGGACGCCGACCTCGACTGGTACCGCCAGCTCCCGGCGGACGACCGCTCGTGGGTCGGCCTCGTCGCGCAGGCCGGCATCACGGCGTTCGTCACGTGGTTCGCCGACCCCTCCCGCCCGCCGCAGGGCGTCGGCGAGATCTTCGCGACCGCCCCGCCCGAGCTGACGCGGTCCATCTCCCTGCAGCACACCCTGCAGCTCGTGCGCGTCGTCGTCGACGTCGTCGAGACGCACTCCGACCAGCTCGCCGCCCCGGGCGAGGAGCGCGCGCTGCGCGAGGCCGTGCTGCGCTACTCCCGCGAGGTCGCCTTCTCCGCCGCCGAGGTCTACGCCCGGGCCGCGGAGGTCCGCGGGGCGTGGGACGCGCGGCTGGAGGCGCTCGTCGTGGACTCCCTCGTGCGCGGGGACGTCGACGACTCCCTGCGCTCCCGGCTCGGGGCCCTGGGCTGGCGCGCCCGCGGCGCCGCGCTCGTCGTCGTGGGCACGACCGCCTGGCCGCTGGACGGGGTCCGCGCCGCCGAGCTCCGGCGGGCCACGCGCCGGGCCGCCGACGACGCGCTCGTCGGGATCCACGGCGACCGGCTCGTCGTGTTCCTCGGCGGCACGGGCGACCTGCAGGCCGGCGCGCGGTCGCTGCTGCCGCGGTTCGGGCCGGGGCCGGTCGTCGTCGGGCCCGCCGTCACCGAGCTGGCCGACTACCCGCGGTCGGCGCGCGCGGCGATGGCGGGGCTGGCCGCGGTCGCCGCGTGGGACGGCGCGCCCCGGCCCGTCGCGGCCGACGAGCTGCTCCCCGAACGTGTGCTCGTCGGGGACCTCGAGGCCCGCGCCGCGCTCGTCCGGCAGGCCTACGCACCGCTGGCCGCCCACACCGGGGCGCTCCTGGAGACCCTGGCCGCGTACCTCGGCGCCGGGCGGTCGCTCGAGGCGGCGGCCCGCACCCTGTACGTGCACCCCAACACCGTGCGGTACCGGCTGCGGCGGGTCGCCGAGACGACGGGCTGGGACCCGCTCGACGCGCGCGAGTCCTACGTCCTGCAGACCGCGCTCGCCGTCGGCCGCCTCGGCGACGCGACGGCCCGGGTCCCGTCGGCCTGACCCGCGCACCCGTCCGGCAGGGCGACGGCACCGCCCCTACCGGTCGGGCGCTCCCGCGGCCGTTGTAGAGGTAGGACAACGTCACCCGGAAGAGTTGGTGCCCGCCGTGACCCGGCGGCCCCCGGCGCTGACGGCAGGCTGAGGAGGTGCTCGCCCTCCTCTGCCCCGGTCAGGGTGCCCAGTCCCCCGGCATGCTCGCCCCGTGGCTCGAGCTGCCGGCGGTCGCGGCGGCCGTGGACGCCGCCTCCGAGGTCACCGGCCTCGACCTGCGCGCGCACGGCACGACGTCGGACGCCGCGACCATCCGCGACACCGCCGTGGCGCAGCCGCTGCTCGTCGCCTCCGCGCTGGCCAGCCTGCGGGCCGTCCTCGACCTGGCGCCCGACGAGCCCCTCGCCCCGGCGGTGCCCGCCGCGGCGGACCTCGTCGCCGGGCACTCCGTCGGCGAGCTGGCGGCCGCCGCGATCACCGGGGTGCTCACCGAGGCCGAGGCGCTGCGCCTCGTCGCCGTGCGCGGGGACGCGATGGCGCGCGCCGCCGCCGCGGCGCCCACCGGCATGTCCGCCGTGCTCGGCGGGGACCCCCAGGAGGTCCTGGCCGCGCTGGCCCGGCACGGCCTCGTGGCCGCCAACGTCAACGGCGGCGGGCAGGTCGTCGCCGCGGGCACCCTCGACGCGCTGGCCGCGCTCGCCTCCGACCCACCCGCGAAGGCGCGCGTCGTCGCCCTGCAGGTCGCCGGGGCCTTCCACACGTCCCACATGGAGCCCGCGGTGGCGGAGCTGGCGGCGGCCGCCGGCCGCCTCGTGCCCGGCATGCCGGTGGTGACCCTGCTGTCGAACGCGGACGGCACCGCGGTGGGCACCGGCACCGACGCCCTCGCCCGGATCGTCGGGCAGGTCGCGCGGCCGGTGCGGTGGGACCTGTGCCAGGAGGGGCTGCTCGCGCTGGGCGTCACCGCCGTGCTGGAGCTCGCGCCGGGCGGGGTGCTCACGGGTCTGGCCCGGCGTACGCTGCCCGGGGTCGAGACCCTGGCGCTGAAGTCGCCCGACGGGCTCGACGCCGCACGCGCCCTCGTCGCGGCGCACGCCGGGGGCGCCGCCACGGACCCCACCGAGAGGCTCGAGCAGTGACCCGTCCCACCCTGGCCCAGGCCTCCACACCCGCCGCCTCCCGGATCCTCGGGCTCGGCGGCGTGCGCGGGGAGAGCACGGTCACCAACGACGACATCGCGGGGCCGATCGACTCCTCGGACGAGTGGATCCGCCAGCGCACGGGCATCGTCACCCGCCGTCGCGCCGGCGCGGGGACCGACGTCATCGACCTCGCCGAGGGTGCCGCCCGTGCCGCGCTGGCCGACGCCGGCCTCGAGGCCTCGGACGTCGACGCCGTCATCCTGTCCACGGTGACGTGGTTCCACCAGACCCCGGCCGGCGCCGCGGTGCTCGCCGACCGCATCGGCGCCACCCCCGCCGCCGCCTTCGACATCTCGGCCGCGTGCGCCGGGTACTGCTACGGCATCGGCCAGGCGGACGCGCTCGTCCGGTCCGGCGCCGCCCGGCACGTGCTCGTCGTCGGCGCGGAGAAGATGAGCGACTTCGTCGACCCGACGGACCGGTCGATCTCGTTCCTCCTCGGCGACGGCGCCGGCGCGGTCGTCGTCGGGCCCTCGGACACGCCGGGCATCGGCCCGACGGTGTGGGGCTCGGACGGCGGGCAGGCCAGGGCCATCCGCCAGACGCACTCCTGGCTCGACGTGCGCGACGCGGACGCCGGCTGGCCCACGCTGCGGCAGGAGGGCCCGTCGGTCTTCAAGTGGGCCGTCTGGCAGATGGCGCCCGTCGCGCAGAAGGCGCTCGACGCCGCCGGGGTGACCGCCGAGGACCTCGACGCGTTCATCCCGCACCAGGCGAACATGCGGATCATCGACCAGCTCGTCAAGCAGCTCAAGCTGCCCGAGCACGTCGTCGTCGGCCGCGACATCGCCGACACCGGCAACACGTCGGCCGCCTCGATCCCCCTGGCCGCCGAGCGGCTGCGCCGCGAGGGGCAGGTGGCGCCGGGCGCCCTGGCCCTGCAGATCGGCTTCGGCGCGGGCCTCGTCTACGCCGCCCAGGTCGTCGTCCTGCCCTGACCACCACCGGTCGCGTCCCGGGCCGGACCACCCCCGTGTGGTAGACCCGGGCCCGCACGGCCGCAGCAGCACCGCGGCAGCCCGGGCGGCAGGGAGCCAGCACGAGCGAGCCGGACCACTGCCGCACCACCTGCAGCACCACCCCGCAGCACCGACCGCACCACCGACACGAGGAGAGACCGATGGCGTACAGCGAGCAGGAGATCCTGGCCGGACTGGCCGAGATCGTCGCCGAGGAGACCGGCCTTCCCGCGGACTCCGTCCTGCCCGAGAAGTCCTTCACCGACGACCTGGACATCGACTCGCTGTCGATGATGACCATCGTCACCCTCGCCGAGGAGAAGTTCGACGTCACCATCCCGGACGACGAGGTCAAGAACCTCACGACCGTCGGCGACGCCGTCACCTACATCTCCGGCGCCCAGTCCTGACACCCGCGGGCCCCGGTCCGGCCCCCACCGGCCGGCCGGGGCGCCGGCAGGACCCCGCCCCACCGCCCACCGCTGCCAGGAGGACCCCATGAGCCCCGCCCGCGACGTCGTCGTCACCGGACTCGGCGCGACCACCCCGCTCGGCGGGGACGTGGCGAGCACGTGGGCCGCCGCCCTCGCGGGTGAGTCCGGCGCCCGGACGCTGGAGAACGACTGGGCCGACCGGTACGAGATCCCCGTCCGCTTCGCGGCGACGATCAAGGTCCCGCCGACGGAGGCGCTGTCGCGGCCCGAGACCAAGCGCATGGACCCCTCGGCGCAGTACGCGGTCATCGCGGCGCGCGAGGCGTGGGCCGATGCCGGCAGCCCCGACGTGGACCCGCTCCGGCTCGGGGCGGTCGTCTCCTCCGGTATCGGCGGCATCTGGACGACGCTGGACGCCTGGGACACCCTGCAGAGCAAGGGTGCGCGTCGCGTCCTGCCGATGACCGTCCCCATGCTCATGCCCAACTCTCCGTCGGCGTTCGTGTCGCTCGAGCTCGGGGCGCGCGCCGGGGCGCACGCCCTGGTCTCCGCCTGCGCCTCCGGTGCCGAGGCCATCGGCTACGGCGTCGACATGATCCGCTCGGGCCGCGCGGACGTCGTCGTCGCGGGCGGCACCGAGGCGACCATCCACCCCATGCCGATCGCGGCCTTCGCCGCCTCGCGGACCCTGTCGCTGCGCAACGACGACCCCGCGCACGCCTCGCGGCCCTACGACACGGCCCGGGACGGGTTCGTCGTCGGCGAGGGGTCGGGCGTCGTCGTGCTGGAGTCCGCCGAGCACGCCGCCGCCCGGGGCGCGCGGGTGTACGCCCGCATCGCCGGGGTCGGCCTGTCGGCCGACGGGTACCACATCACCTCCCCCGAGCCGTCCGGGGACGGGCAGGTCCGCGCGATGCGCGCGGCGCTGGCCGAGTCGGGCGTCGCCGCCGCGGACGTGCGGCACGTCAACGCCCACGCGACGTCCACGGTGGTCGGCGACCTCATCGAGGCCCGCTCGATCCGCGGCGTGCTGGGCGACGACGCCGACCACGTCGCCCTGTCCGCGACGAAGTCCATGACCGGGCACCTGCTGGGTGGCGCCGGCGCCCTCGAGACGATCTTCACCGTGCTGGCGCTGCACCACCGCCTGGCGCCCCCGACGATCAACGTCGAGGACCCGGACCCCGAGCTCGTCCTCGACCTCGTGCGGGACACGCCGCGGCCGCTCGGCGACGGCGACCTGGCGGCGGTGAACAACTCCTTCGGCTTCGGCGGCCACAACGTCGCCCTCGTCGTCACGACCGTCTGACGCCCGTCCTCCCGTCCGCGAACGGCGCGGACGTGGCCGCGGCCTGAGAGCCGAGGGCGCGCCCGTGCCCGCCCGGTGCTTGCGGGCGAGGCCTCGTGTCAGCAATGGTTGTTCCCTCAACAGATCGGAGGGTGCTCCCATGAGGAGGAGGTCCCTGCTGGCCGGTGCCGCCGTGGTGCTGCTCGTCACTGCCGCCTGCGGTGGTGCCGAGGAGGAGGCCGCGGGCACCCCGGGGCCCGCGGTGGAGGGCACGGTGCTCGTCGCCACCCTCGGGACCGCAGAGGACCCGGACGCCTTCGAGATCCTGCTCACCGACGAGGCGGGCACCGAGGTGACCACGCTCCCGGCCGGCGAGTACACCGTCCGGGTCGAGGACGCCACGACGATCCACAACTTCCACCTGACGGGCGCCGGCGTCGACGAGACGACGTCCGTCGAGGGCACCGAGGACACGACCTGGCAGGTGACCTTCGAGCCGGGCGAGTACACGTACACGTGCGACCCGCACCCGCCGATGACCAAGACGTTCACGGTCTCCTGAGGGCGGGGTCGCGGTGCGCGAGAGGGGCCGCGGGGGCGCGCCCGGCCGTGCCGGCGGGCGGCCGCCGGGCGCGCGGACGGGGGTGGTCCTACGCGTCCTCGGCGCCCTGGCCCTCGGGGTCTCGGGCTGGGTGCACCTCCGCATCGCGCTCGACCGGCCACCGCCGACGGCCGACGGCGCGCTCACGCTCAGCGGGCTGTTCGCGGCCCAGGCGGCGGTCTGCGCGGTCGTCGTGCTGGCCGTCCTGGGCCGCGGCAGCCGGGCCGCGTGGACGGCGTTCCTCGTCGTGGCGGCCGCGTCGGTCGTCGCCCTCGTCGCGAGCGTCTACGTGCGGGTGCCCGCCATCGGCCCGCTGCCCGCGATGTACGAGCCGCTCTGGTACGGCGACAAGTACGTCGCCGCGGGCTCCGCGGCCGTCGCCGTGGTCGTCGCCCTCGCGGCGCTGGCCGCCCGGGGCCGCCCGCGACGCCGCTGAGCGACCGAGCGGCTCGGAGCCCCCGCTCAGCGCGGCGGCTCGGCGCGCCCGCTCAGCCCACGCGGTGCAGCCAGCGGACGGGGGCGCCGGCGCCGGCGTAACGGAAGGGCTCGAGCTCGTCGTCCCACGCCTGGCCGAGCGCCAGGTCGAGCTCGGCGCGCAGCCGCTGCGGGTCGGCCGCGTGCTCGAGCGCCGCACGCACCCGGTCCTCGGGCACGACGACGTTGCCGTGCACGTCCGTGGCGGCGTGGAAGATGCCGAGCTCCGGCGTGTGGCTCCAGCGCGACCCGTCGGCGCCGGGGCTGGGCTCCTCGGTCACCTCGTAGCGCAGGTGCGCCCAGCCGCGCAGCGCGGACGTCAGGCGCGCCCCGGTGCCTTGCGGGCCCTGCCACGAGAGCTCGCTGCGGTGCAGACCGGGGCCCGCCGGCTGCGGGGTCCAGTCCAGCGCGACGCGCACGCCCAGCACGTTGCCGGCCGCCCACTCGACGTGGGGGCACAGCGCGCGGGGCGCGGAGTGCACGAAAAGAACACCGCGCGTGATCGAGCCTGCCATGCCGTCCTCCTGTCGGTCCGAGATGCGTCTTCCCCAACGACCTCGGTACGACGGGCCGGGACGGCGTGCCCGGCGGTGGCGCGCGGTGCGCCGGGGACAGGATGCACGACCCCGGCCCCCGCGCGCCACCCCTACAGCTGGTCGCGCAGCGCGCGCATGGCCTTCTTGCGGACGGACCGCTCGAGCCGGTCGAGGTAGAGCTTCCCGTCGAGGTGGTCCACCTCGTGCTGCAGGCACCGGGCCATCAGCTCGGTGCCCTCGACGACGACCGGCCGACCGTCGAGGTCCGTGCCCTCGACCCGGGCGTACCAGGCCCGGTGGGTCGGGTACCACAGGCCGGGCACCGAGAGGCAGCCCTCCTCGCCGTCCTGGTACTCGTCCTCGCTCAGCTCGACGATCGTCGGGTTGAGGACGTACCCGACCTCGTCGTCGATGTTCCAGGAGAACGCGCGCAGCGAGACGCCGATCTGGTTGGCCGCCAGCCCCGCGCGTCCCTCGGTGTCGACGGTCTCGAGCAGGTCCTCGACCAGGGCTCGGACCCGCTCGTCGACCTCGCGGATCGGCTCGCAGGGGGTGCGGAGCACGGGGTCGGGGACGACACGGATGTCACGCATGGCCATGCCCCGATCCTCCCACGCGCGGACCCGCACGCCGGCGTCGTGGCCGGCGGGCGGGTGCGCGGCGAGCTCGGGTTCCCGGGGCTCAGTCGGCGGAGGCGGCCTGCTGCGGGACGCCCTGGAGGAGCTGGCGGATCTCCGCCTCGTGGAACCGGCGGTGGCCGCCGAGGGTGCGGACCGCGGAGATCTTGCCGGCCTGGGCCCAGCGCGTGACCGTCTTGGGGTCCACGCGGAAGAGGCTGGCGACCTCGCCCGGCGTGAGGAGCGCGCCCTGGGCGGCCTGGAGCTCGGCGAGGGACGTGGTGGCGGTGCTCATGGGAGCTCTCCTGTCGTTCGGCGGCTCGGCTGACCCGTGGGGCCCCGTGGCTCTGCGTCCCCACCTCGCGGTGGGTTTGCCCTTGTCGCTGACGGCACGAACTATGCCGGAAAGGCGGACATCGCGGCAAGATCCCCCGCCCCGGACGGAAGCGGACGCAACCCCCCGCGGCTGGGCCGTCCGGGTGACCGGTCGAGGGTCGCACGCCTCTCACCGGCGCGGACGTGGCAGGCGCCGGTCGTGTCGACCACCCGTGGTATCACCCGCTGCGGTGGTGTCTCCTCCCCCTCGAGCGGGGCCGACCGGACGAGAGCGGGGTCCACCGGGCACGTGGTCCCGCCGCAAGTGTCAAGGACGGCAGGCCCGCGACCGATGAGGTGACATGCCGCACGGATGCGGCGTGAGAGAGGGGGACGGTCACCATGACGACGACCCTGCACGAGGACGGGTACCGGCGGAGCACGCCGCACCCCGCCGAGGTCGAGCACCGGCCCTGCGCGGGCGCACCCGGCCGCGAGGACCACGAGCCCGTGCTGGACGCGGGCGGCATGACGCTCGACTGGGGCGTCGTCCACGAGGAGGTCGACCTCCGCACGGGCGCGGTGCGCACGGGCGAGTGCTGGGGCCTGGGCAGCGAGCACCACGCCCGGGCCCTGGCCGAGCACATCAACACCGCGTCTCCGGGGCCCGACGAGCAGCTCACCGGCTCCACGGACGAGCACGGTCGGCGACGGCCGCACGGGCACGCGGCCGTCGAGCGTCGGCACGCGCGCGTCGCGCACCGGTGGGTGGGCGCCGCCGCGGAGGGCACCACGCCCGCCCGACCGGCGCACTGGGACCTCATCGAGACCCTCGTCCTCCAGGTGGCGCGGGCCACGGGCATGCCGGAGAACGCAGTCCGCCTCGGCCTGGGCCTGCCGCTGCCCGACGTCTCCTGAGGGGCGTCGCCGCCGCCCTGCACGGCGCGGGGCCGACTCCCCCGCCACCGCCGGGCGATCGGTGGGGCAGGTGGGGCTTGAACCCACGACCCACGGATTATGAGTCCGCTGCTCTGACCGGCTGAGCTACTGCCCCGTTCGGGTCACGGACGCTACCAGCCGGGGGCGACCGCTCACCGCGCGGCACCCGCTGCCGAACGACAGGACGAGTCGCACGAGCACCCGTGCGCATCAGCCGCCCCCGGTCTGCCGCCCTCGCGCACAGGAGCACCATGAGCCGCACCACCACCGTCACCTCCGGGACGCCCCGCCGCCGCCCGTTCGCGGACCTGTCCGTCCGCTCCAAGCTGCTCGGCCTCGTCGGCGTGTTCTGCGCCGCCGGGCTCGGTCTCGGCACGGCCGCCTACGCCGCGCTGGGCACGGTCTCCGGGCAGACGCAGGACCTGGCGCAGGTGCAGACCGACGTCCTGAGGCCGACGCAGACCATCCACCAGAACCAGCTCAAGTCCCGCATGATCGTCGCGCAGCTCGCCGCGGTGGCCAGCCCGGACGAGGTCGAGCACTGGCAGGCCGAGCTCGTCGAGAACGACGCCGAGCTCGACGCGGCGATCGCCGACGTGCAGACCTTCGTCGACACGACGGCGCCGCTGCCGCACTGGGAGGAGTTCCTCGAGGCCTTCGCCCTCTGGCGGGAGGCCCGTGACGCGGAGCTCGTCCCGGCGGCGCTGTCGGGTGATGCCGCGACGTACGAGCAGGTGCTGGCGGACGTCACGGAACCCCTCAAGAGCGCCTACGTGGACGAGCTGGACGCGCTGGCTGCGGGCGGCGACGCCTGGGCGGCGGGGACCGCGGCCGACGCCCAGACCACCGCGCGCAGCGTGCAGACGCTGATCGTCGTCGGCATCACGGGCACCATCGCGCTGACGCTGGCGCTCGGGCTCGCCGTGGCACGCTCGGTCCGCCGGTCCGTGAGCGGCGTGGAGACCGCCCTGCACGCCATCGCCGAGGGCGACCTCACCGTGGCCGCCGAGGTGCACGCGGCCGACGAGCTCGGCCGCATGGCCGCCACGCTCAACGACGTGCGGGCCCGCCTGCGCGACACGCTCCAGGGCGTGTCCGTGGCCGCCGGGTCGGTCGCCGACGCGACCGGCGGGCTCGACGAGGCCGCCCGGCGCGTGGCGACGAGCTCGGCGGACACCAGCGTGCGCACCGAGGAGCTCTCGGCCGCCGCGGAGGAGGTGTCGCGCAACGTCGCGGTCGTCGCCGCGGGTGCCGAGCAGATGGGCAGCTCCATCCGCGAGATCGCGCAGAACGCCGCGGCCGCCGCGAAGGTCGCCACCCAGGCGACGGAGGTCGCCGCCACGACGAACGACCAGGTCGCGCGCCTCGGGGTCTCCAGCCAGGAGATCGGCGAGGTCGTCCGGACCATCACGCAGATCGCCGAGCAGACCAACCTCCTGGCCCTCAACGCCACCATCGAGGCGGCGCGCGCCGGCGAGGCCGGCAAGGGCTTCGCGGTCGTGGCCGGCGAGGTCAAGGAGCTGGCCGGCCAGACGGCGAAGGCCACGGAGGACATCGCCCGCCGTGTGGACGCGATCCAGTCCGACACGCAGGGCGCGGTGAGCGCCATCGGCCAGATCGCGCAGATCATTGCGTCCATCAACGACTACCAGATGACGATCGCCTCGGCGGTCGAGGAGCAGACCGCGACCACCTCGGAGATGTCGCGGGGCGTGGCGGAGGCCGCGCAGCGGTCGAGCGAGATCGCCTCGACGATCTCCGTGGTCGCGGGCGCGGCGGGCACGAGCTCGCAGGTCGCCGAGCAGGTCGGCGGGTCCGTCCAGGGCCTGTCGCGCATGTCGGCGGAGCTGCACGCCCGCACGGAGGAGTTCCGCTTCTGAGGACGGCTCCTGTGCGGCCCCCGGCGGCGCCGGCACCGGACCCACGGGTCCCGGGGCCGGCGCCGTCGGCGTGCGTAGGGTGACGGGCGTGCCCTCCCCCCTGCGCCCGCGCCGCGCGACCGGCGCCCGGACCGACGCCCGGACCGACGCCCGGAACGAGACCCTGCCGCGCGCCTGGCGACGCCACCTGACGGCCGTCACGCCCGCGACCGGGGGGCTGCCGGACCGCGTGCTCGCGTCCGTCCGCCTGGCCGACGGCCACGGCTGGGCCGTGACGACCCACGCGCGCCTCGTCGTGCTGGACGACGGCGCACGGGACGGCACCGAGGACGGGGGCGGCCCGGCCGACGTCCCCGAGGTCCGGGTCGACCGGCCCTGGACGGACGTCGTCACGGCCTCGTCGGACGGGACGGGTGCGCTCACCGTGCGCTGGGTCGACGGGACCGCCACGACGCTGCCCCTCGTCGACTCCCGCGCCTCCTGGACGTTCGCGCAGACGGTGCGGGAGCGCGTGCAGCGGTCCCTCGTGCACTGGCTGCCCGTCGGTACCCCCGCACCGGCCGGCACGCGCGTGGCGCTGCGCCGCGCGGCCGACGAGTCCCTGACGACCCAGCTCCTCTCCGACGTCCCGCCGGACCTGTCCGACGAGCGCGTCGCCGCCGCGGTGCACGCGGCCCGTGAGGCCGTCCTCGACGCCGCCGGCCTGCCCCGCTGACGCCCGGCGTGCAGGTCCCGGCGCTGGTCGGCGGGTCCGCCCACGGGTCTGCCGACCGGACGTGGTGCGAGGCTGCCCCCGCAGGGCTGCTACAGTTCTGCGCGCGCCACGTTCCCTCGTAGCTCAATTGGCAGAGCATCCGACTGTTAATCGGACGGTTACTGGTTCGAGTCCAGTCGAGGGAGCAGCACCCGAGAGCCCCCTCCGCTCCGGCGGACGGGGGCTCTCGGCGTCCAGGACGGCGACGCCGCGACGGCTCCGGCGGCGGCAGGGCGACCGGCAGGGCGACCGCACGACCTCGGCGGTCAGCCGCCGTCGCGGCCCGACCGCGACCGCTTCGTCTCGGACCGCCGCCGCTTGGCGGTGAGGCGCCGCTCGACGGAACCGCGTGTCGGGCGCGTGGGACGGCGCGGCCGGGCCGGCGGCGCCAGGCCCGCGGCGACGAGGGCCACGAGCCGCACCTCCGCCGCCGCCCGGTTGCGCAGCTGCTCGCGGTGCTCCGACGCCGTCACCGTGAGCACGCCCTCGACGAGCCGGGTCCCCAGGTGGGCGACGAGGCGTTCCCGCTGCCCGGGCGACAGCACCGCGGACCCGACGAGGTCCCACGACAGCGCCGCCCGCGAGTCCGCCGTGTTGACGCCCTGGCCGCCCGGCCCGGACGACCGCGAGAACCGCCAGGACAGCTCCGCCCGCGGCACGACGAGCGACGGCCCGACGACGAGACCCGGGTCCGCTGGCATGCGCCGCATCGTCGCACGCAGCGCCGTCCCGCGCGGTGTACATTTCCGCCGCCGCCCGCCGATGGGCACGGCTGGACGCCGCCGTCCGTCCCCGCTGGTGGGCACCCCCGCCCGCCTCCCCTGTCTGGTCCGGCCGCCGCGGCCGGGGAAGGAACCGACCGTGCGACGCTCCGTCTCCTCGCACCTCGTGCTCGACGTGCGGTCGCCGGCGGAGCTCGTCCTGGCGGTCGCCGTGGCCGACGGCGCCTGGGACCGCCAGGAGCTGCTGACGGTCGGCACCGACGAGGGCCCGCTCGACGCGCGCGAGATCAAGGCCCCGCACGGCGGCCGCCTGCACCGGGTGGACGCCCCCGTCGGCCGGGTGGTCGTCGATTACACCGCCCTCGTCACGGGGCAGGCCGACGAGCCGGCCGTCGAGGACCTCGACCTCGAGGAGTACCGGCGGCCCAGCCGCTACGCGGACTCCGACCGGCTGCTGGCCTTCGCCGACGACCAGTTCGCGGGCCTGCGCGGGCGGGAGCTGCTCGACGCGGCCGTCGCCTGGGTCGCCCGGCACGTGACCTACCTGTCGGGCTCCAGCGGCCCGACCGACGGCGCCACCGACACGCTCCTGGCCCGCCGGGGCGTCTGCCGCGACTTCGCGCACCTCGTCGTGGCGATGCTGCGGGCGCGGGACGTGCCGGCCCGGGTCGCCTCGGTCTACGCGCCCGGCCTCAAGCCCATGGACTTCCACGCGGTGGCCGAGGCGTACGTCGACGGCGCCTGGCACGTCCTGGACGCCACGCGCCTGGCACCCCGGCCGTCCCTGGTCCGGATCGCCACCGGCCGGGACGCCACCGACACGGCGTTCCTGTCGACCTACGGCGGCGACGTGCGCCTGCGGTCGATGACGGTCTCCGCGGTGGCGCTCGACGGGCTGCCCGCCGACGACCCGGCCGCTCTCGTCGCCCTGCGCTGACCCGGCGCCGACCCGGCGCCGACCCGGCGCCGACCCGGCTGACCCGGCGGTGACCCTCGCCCTGGGAGGGGGCCCTCAGGCGCTCTGGCGCAGGGTGATGCGCTGCGTCTCGGTGGCGACGAGCTCGGCGAACGTGTCGCGGTAGAGGTCGGGCTCGCGGGCGGGGTCCATGCGCTGCAGCCGGCCCTTGAGGTCGGCGATGTGCCGCGTGTAGCCGAGGTCGACGAGGCTGAGCACGAGACCGCGCGCGTACGCGCCCAGCATGTCGGGCCGGTCCTCGGGGATCGGGGCCACGGCGAGCTCGGTCACCAGCGGCTGCACCGGCAGGGCCGCCTCCTCCAGCACGCGCTGGACCCAGCCCGCGGCGGTCCCCTGCGCGGCCTCGGCCAGCGCGCGGCCCGCCGCGACGCCGCCCGCGGCACGCACCGCCGCGTGCACGGCACGGTGGGCGGGGGCCTCGAAGGCGGACTCCCCCAGGTCGTCGAACTCGACCGGCACCAGCTCCGGGAGCTGCAGCACGACCTCCAGGGCCGTCCGCTCCACCTGCGTGACGGGGTCGCGGCGGTCGGGTGCGGGCATGCGCGCGACGGCGACGGGCCGGCGCTCGGCGTCCGCCCCCGGGCCGGCGCCCTCGTCGCCCCGCCCGCGCCCGCCCGCCCGGCCGCCGGCCTCGCCGCGCCCCGCCTGACCGCGCCCCGCCACGCCCGCGCCCTGCCGCGCCACGGCCTGCACCGCGCGTCGCACGGTCTCCTCGTCCTCCATGCCGAGCCAGCCCGTGAGCAGCCGCACGTACTCCGGGCGCAGGGCGCCGTCCCGGATGCTCGCGACGGCCGGCGCCGCCGCGCGCAGGGCGTTGACGCGGCCCTCCGGCGTCCGCAGGTCGAACGCCCGCAGCGTCGAGCGCACGACGAACTCGAAGAGCGGCTGCCGCTGCTCGACGAGGGCCCGCACGGCGTCGGGCCCCTGCCGCTGGCGCAGGTCGCACGGGTCGTACCCGTGCGGCTCGACGGACACGAAGGTCTGCATGGAGAACGTCTGGTCCTCCGCGAAGGCGCGCAGCGCGGCCTTCTGGCCGGCGGCGTCGCCGTCGAAGGTGAAGACGACCTCCCCGCCGAGCGACCGCCCGCCGGTGAGCTGCAGGCCCGCGGTGGAGCCCACGTCGCCCAGCAGGCGCCGCAGGATCCGGGCGTGGTCCGACCCGAACGCCGTCCCGCAGGTGGCCACGGCGCCCGGCACCCCGGACAGGTGCATGGCCATGACGTCGGTGTAGCCCTCGACGACGACCACGCGCTTGTCCTGCGCGATCGCGCGCTTGGCCAGGTCGAGGCCGTACAGCACGTGCGACTTGCGGTAGATCGGCGTCTCGGGGGTGTTGAGGTACTTGGGGCCCGTGTCCTCGTCGAGCAGGCGCCGGGCGCCGAACCCGACGGTGTCGCCCGTGACCTCGCGGATCGGCCACACCAGGCGCCCGCGGAACCGGTCGTAGACGCCGCGCTGCCCCTGGCTCACCAGCCCGGAGGCCTCGAGCTCCGGCTCGGTGAAGCCGCGTCCCCGCAGGTGCCGCAGCAGGTGGTCCCACCCCGCTGGTGCGTAGCCGACGCCGAAGGTCTCGGCCGCCGCGCGGTCGAACCCGCGCTCCGCCAGGAACTGCCGCGCGGCCGTCGCCCCGGGCGCCGCGAGCTGCTCGCGGTAGTACTGCTCGGCCACCTGGTGCGCGTCCAGGAGGCGGCGGCGGCGGCCGGGCTCCTCCCCGGGACGGGCGGCGCCGCCCTCCTCGTACCGCAGCTGCACGCCCGCGCGCCCCGCGAGGTGCTCGACCGCCTCCGTGAAGCCGAGCCCGTCGACCTTCTGCACGAAGTCGATGACGTCTCCGCCTTCGCCGCAGCCGAAGCAGTGGTAGCGGCCCACCTGCGGGCGGACGTGGAAGGACGGCGTGCGCTCGTCGTGGAAGGGGCACAGGCCCTTGAGGGACCCGACGCCGGCGGGCCGCAGCCCGACGTGGGCGCCGACGACCTCCTCGATGCGGGCGCGCTCGCGGACCGCGTCCACGTCCTCCCGCACGATGCGCCCCGCCACGGGCGCAGTCTAGGCGCGGCCGGACCCCTCGACGGCGGCGGTCACACCACCTGTGCAGCGCCCGTCGGCCGTACGAGCCGGCGGTGCAGCGCCACCGCCGAGACGTCCGTCAGCGACGCGACCTGGTCGACGACGACGCGCAGCCGCGCGGTGTCGTCGGCCGCCTCGCGCCAGTCCGCCGCGAAGGGCGGCTCCAGGGCGTCGGGCGCCCGGTCCGAGAGCACGAGCACGAGGTCGGCGAGCAGGTCGCGCTGGCGCTGGTAGAGCGGCTCGAGCTCGCGCGGGGCCATGACGTAGGCGACCGCCAGGCCCTTGAGCACGAGGATCTCGGCGACGGTCTCCACCGGGACGACGAGGTCGGCCGCGTAGCGCGTGAGCGGGCCCGGCCCGTGCCGCTGGCGGGTGGCGGCCTGCGCGGCCTTGGCGAACCGGCCGATGAGCTGGCTCGTCGCGTCCTTGAGGACCGCGAGCGCCCCGCGGGACCCGTCGAAGCCGGGGCGCCAGAGCCGCGCGGCGACGAGCCGGTCCATCGCGGCGTGCAGCCCGGCGGCGTCGACCGCGTCGCCGTACCAGGTGTGCACGGCCTCGACGACGCGGTCGCGCTCCTCGCGCTGCTCGAGCACGACGAGGTCCACGCGTCCCCCGACGACGGCGTCCTCCACGTCGTGCACGGAGTAGGACACGTCGTCGGCGAGGTCCATGACCTGGGCCTCGAGGCACTTGCGGCCCGCGGGCGCACCGGCCCGGAGCCAGTCGAAGACGGGGAGGTCGTCCTCGTAGACGCCGAACTTGTGCGTGGGGCGGCCGCTGGCCGGGCTCAGCGGCCCCTGCCCGAACCGCCACGGGTACTTCACCGACGCGTCGAGGCTCGCGCGCGTGAGGTTCAGGCCGACCGAGGTGCCGTCGGGCCGGGCGACCTTCGGCTCGAGGCGCGTGAGCAGCCGCAGGGTCTGCGCGTTGCCCTCGAAGCCCCCGATACCGCGGGCCAGCGCCGCGAGCGCGCGCTCGCCGTTGTGCCCGAACGGCGGGTGGCCGAGGTCGTGCGCGAGGCAGGCGGTGTCGACGACGTCCGGGTCGCAGCCGAGGGCCTTGCCGATCTCGCGCCCCACCTGCGCGACCTCGAGGGTGTGCGTCAGCCGGGTGCGCACGAAGTCGTCGGAGGACGGGCCCAGCACCTGCGTCTTGGCCCCGAGCCGGCGCAGCGCGCTGGAGTGCACGAGCCGGGCGCGGTCGCGCTCGAAGGCGCTGCGCTCGGCGTTCTTGGACCCCTCGGGCACCCACCGCTCGCGGTCGGCGTCGTCGTACCCGTCACCGGCCACCAGGGCCCCGGGCGTCCGCGGCGCACGGGCGTCGTCGAGGGCGGTCACGGGGCCAGGGTAACGAGCGGGGACCGCCCGGCCGTCAGGGCAGGCGCCAGGCGTGGGCGGCGGGACCGTCCGCGGGCAGCACGACGAGGCCGGCGCCGACGTCGGCCGCCGCCCCGGTCCCCGGGGTCAGGGGCTCGAGCGCGGCCGCGCCGGCGACGCCGAGCGCCGCCGCCGGCAGCACCACAGGCCCGTGCGGCGCCCGCGCGGCGTGCACGAGCACCGTGCCGTCCGCGTGCTCGCGCAGGAACGTGAGGTGGTCCTCCCCCACGTCGACGAACCGCAGGCCCCCGCGGCGCAGCGCCACGTGCGCCCGACGGGTGTCGACCCAGGTGCGGTAGGCGTCGAGGCTCTCGTCGTCCCACGTGCCGCGCCGGTCCCACGGGAACGGGGTGCGGGAGTGCTCGCCGTCCGTGCCGGTGAGCCCGAGCTCGTCGCCGGCGAAGATGCTCGGCACGCCGGGCAGCGTCATCTGCAGCGCGAGCCCGACGAGGTGCCGGGCCCGCCCGTGCCCCTCGCGGTCGACGCCCCCGTGGGTGCCGCCGCCGGCCACCGTGCGGAACCGCGGCGTGTCGTGCGAGTCGAGGTGCAGGGTCGAGGACGTCCAGGCACGCCAGGGCGCGCGGGCGCGCACCTCCCGCAGGGTCGCCACCGCCGCGGTCGCCGGCAGCACCGGCACCGGCACGGGGATCCCGAGGTACTCCAGGCCGTGCGGCAGCCCGGGGCCCTGCGGCCCCCCGCCGTTGAGCCACGTCCAGACCGGCCGCGTGAAGGCGGCGTAGTCCATGGTCCCGTGCCAGCCGTCCCCGGCGAGGTCGGGCGCGGCGTCGTGCCCGTGCTCGGCCAGCAGCCACCGGTCGGGCGCCATGGTGCCGCGCACGGCCCGCGCGACGTCGTGCGCCAGGTCCGTCGCGCCGAGGCGCCCCGTCATGTTCGCCACGTCGATCCGCCAGCCGTCGAGGCCCGCGCGCAGCCACCGGTCGACGACGGAGCCCGGCCCCTCGTACAGCGCCCGCCGCAGGGCCGGCGCCCGGTGGTCGAGCTTGGGCAGGCTCGGCACGCCGAGCCACGAGGCATACCGGTGCGGGTGCTCGTGGAACGTGTAGTACCCGGCCTCGGGTGCGCCCGCGTCGGCCTGCGCGGCGCGGAACCAGTCGTGGTCGTCGCCCGTGTGGTTGAGGGTGAGGTCGCCGACGACCCGGATGCCCCGCGCGTGCGCGGCTTGCACGAGGCGCACCAGCGCCTCGTCGCCCCCCAGCAGCGGGTCCACGCGGTCGAAGGTCCGCGCGTCGTAGCGGTGGTTGGAGCGGCCCTCGAAGACGGGCGTGAGGTACAGCAGCGTCGCCCCGAGGTCGGCCACGTGGTCCAGGTGGGCGGCGACCCCGTCGAGGTCGCCGCCGTACACCTGGCGGGGCGTGTCCGGCCCGCGGTGCACCACCGGGTCGTCCCAGCCGGCGGGCAGCGCCCAGTCCGGCAGCGGCCGCTGCACGCCCGAGCGTGCGAACCGGTCGGGGAACACCTGGTAGGCGACCTGGTCGGCGACCCAGCCGGGCGGGCCGGCGTGCGAGGAGGCGAGGAAGTCGCCCGCGTCGGAGACGTCGCGCGCGTGCAGGCCCTCCGCGTTGAGCACCCGGTACCGGCCGCCCTCGACGAGGACGAACCGGTAGGAGGTGACGGGGTTGCTCACCTCGAGGTCCGCGGTGAACCAGGCGCCGGCGTCGTCGTCGCCGTCCCGGACCGCCTCGCGCAGCACGGGCTCGCCGTCCCGGACCCAGCGCAGCACGACGCGGGCGTCGCGCGCGTCGGCGCCGGGGACGGACGGCACGCGGACCCGCACGGAGACGGTGTCCCCCGGGCCCGGTGCGTCCGTCCCCGCGTAGAGCGGGGACCCGTCGTGGTGCGGCTGGAGCAGCGGGCGGGCGCGGTGACCGAGGGGGTGGGACTCGCTCATCCCGCTCATCCCTTGACGGCGCCCGCCGTGATGCCCCCGACGATGTACTTCTGCAGGTACTGGAACAGCAGCACCACGGGGATGGACACGATCACCGACGCGGCGGCGAACCACCCGAGGTTGTTGGACCGGTCGGCGTCGAGCACGCCGTACAGGCCCACGGCGACGGTCTTGATCTCGGTCTCCCGCAGGAAGATGGACGCGAGGATGAACTCCCCGAACACCCCGACGAAGACGAGCAGGCCCGTGGTGGCGAGGATCGGGCGCACGAGCGGCAGGATCACCTGGAAGAACACCTGGGCGTGCCCGGCCCCGTCGATCTTCGCGGCCTCGTCGAGCTCGACGGGGATGGAGTCGAAGAAGCCCTTGATGAGCCACACCTGCCCCAGCGCGCCGCCCATCATCACGAGGATGTAGCCCGGCAGGGTGTCCAGGCCGATCGCGGGCGCCACCTCCCCGATGCCCGTGAACATCTGGTACAGCGCGACCGCCGCGAGGAACTGCGGGAAGAGCTGGATGAGCAGCAGCGTGAGCAGCCCGCCGCGCCGCCCGGTGAACCGGAAGCGCGAGAACGCGTAGGCCGCCAGGGAGCTCGCGAAGAGCTGGGCCACCACCACCACGACCGCGATGACGAGGGTGTTGAGGAACCACCGGGCGAAGGGGCGGCTGGGGTTGTTGAACAGGTCGGCGTAGTTGCCGAGGCTGACGCGGGTCGGGAACAGGTCCGTGGACACGACCGAGCCGATGGGGTTCACCGACGCCGAGAGCAGGTACACGACCGGGACCAGCGCGTACACGACGGCGATGATGCCGACGACGTGGCGCCAGCCGACCTCCTTCCACCAGCGCCGGCGGCGCACCGCCGCGCGGGACGGGTCGACGCCGTCCCCGCCCCGGCCGGGGCGACGGGTGGACGTGGCGGCACCGGCCGTGCCGGTGGCGGGGGCGACGGTGCTCATCAGTTCACGTCCTCGAGGGAGCGGGTGGCGCGGAACTGGGCCGCGGCCAGCAGACCGGTCAGGATGAAGAGCAGCACGGAGATCGCCGAGGCGAAGCCGATCTGCTGCGCGGCCGTGCCGAAGGCGAGCCGGTAGGTGTAGCTGATGAGGATGTCGGTGCCGCCCGCGGTCGGGTTCTCGGGGCTGAAGGGCCCGCCCTCCGTGAGCAGCTGGATCGCGTTGAAGTTGTTGAAGTTGAACGCGAACGACGCGACGAGCAGCGGGGCCACGGCCACGAGCAGCAGCGGCAGGATCACCTTGCGGAACTGGGTGAACCCGTTGGCGCCGTCGAGGGACGCGGCCTCCTTGAGGTCCGACGGGATCGACTGCAGCGCGCCCGTGCACACGAGGAACATGTACGGGAAGCCCATCCAGAGGTTCGTCAGCAGGATCGCGATCCGGGCCAGGGTCGTGTCGCCGAACCAGTTGACGTCGAGCCCCAGCAGGTCGTTGACGAGGCCGAAGTCGCGGTTCCAGAACCCGGACCAGATGAGCAGCGAGATGAAGCCGGGGATCGCGTAGGGCAGCAGCAGGAGCGAGCGGTACAGCCGCTGGAACCGCATGCGCGGGTCGTTGAGGACGGTGGCCAGGAACAGGCCGAGCGCGAAGGTGGACCCGACGGACCCCACCGCGAAGACCAGCGTCCAGACGAGGATGCCGACGAAGTCGCGGGAGATCGCCGGGTCGGTGAAGGCCCGCACGTAGTTGGCGAACCCGACGTTCTCGCCCCACGACTGGTCCGACAGACGCGTGCCGTCCTCGGCGGTGAAGTAGGACCGGTCGCCGTTCTGGTTGCGCTGCGGGGTGTACTCCACGCCCGTCTCGGTGTTCGTGATCGTGTCCGTCGCCTCGTCGTAGACGAGGGGTGACGTCAGCTCGATCGCGGAGAAGCCCTGCTGCCGGATCACGCTGTTGTCACCCGCGGGCACCGTGAAGCCCTCGAGCTCGCCGCCGGCCTGGCCCGCGTCGTTGATCTCGCTGCGCGTGAGCAGCGTGTACCCCGGCGCCTCGGTGACCGTGCCGTCGGTGATCGTCACCTCGTCGGCGTCCAGCGGGGTCAGGCCCTCGTCGTCGCCGGCGTAGGCGTCGCCCGTGGCCTCGTCGACGAGGAAGAACGTGAACGGGCCCGTGTCCACGGACCCCGTGGTGCCCACCGCGAGCGTGTAGCTGGGCGCGTCGGGCACCTGCACCGCGGACGCGCCGATGATGCGGGCGACCGTGGCCTCCTTGGTGTTGCGGGTGCCGTCGCCGTAGTTCGTCGCCGAGAGCTGCGCCGTCATGAGGATGGGGTAGACGACGAAGACGACGAGGAACAGCGTGCCGGGGACCAGGTACTTCAGCGGGACGGCGCGCTTCGTGGCGTACACGGCGAGGAGGACGACGACGATGGCCCACACGCCGCCGAGGAACACCCAGGAGCCGGACCGCACGAGCGCGGGCGTCACGGACACCGCGAGCGCGGCGGCGAGGCCGAGCAGGACGATCTTGACGACGAGCGGCAGCACGCCGGACGTAGCGGTGGCCGTCCACGTGGGTCGGGGCCGGGACCGGTCCGGCGGCGGGGAGACGGTCTTGTCGGGGGCGATGGTCACGGCGGGCTCCGGGAATCGGCGCTGACAGGCGGGGACGGCGAGGACGACGACGAGGACGACGACGGGGGACGACGACGGGGGCGACGACGCGCCACCCGGGGACGACGGGCGCCCCGGGGACCGGTCGTGCCGGTCCCCGGGGCCCCGTCGGTTCAGGACGCGGCGATCGCCGCGGCGATGGTGTCCTGGGCCTGCTGCATCGTCGACGCCGGGTCGGCGCCGCCGATGATGGCCGAGTAGGCCTGGCCGAGCGGGGCCCACACCTCGGCCATGGCCGGCACGGCGGGCATCGGGTTGCCGTTGTCGGCCGCCTGCGCGAACACCTCGAAGTCGGGGTTGTCCGCCGCGATGGACTGGCGCACCTCGGTCAGCGCCGGGGGCAGGTTGGCCAGCTCGTACATCGTCGTCATGCCCTCGGCGTTGTTGACGCCGTTCGTGACGAACTCCTGCGCGAAGGTCTTGTTCTGGCCGTTGGCCGCGACGTAGAACGCCTGGGCGCCGAGGAACGGCTGCGCGGGCTGCTGGCCGGCGAAGCCGGGGATGGGCTGCAGCGTGTAGCCGTCCTCGCCGAGGCCCTCGCGGACGTCGGCCAGGGCCCACGGGCCCGAGATGAGGCAGGCGGCGCGGCCCTCGGCGAACAGCGCGATGCTGTTGTCACCGCTGATCGACCGGCGCAGGACGTTCGAGCCCTGCTCGCCGAGGTCGAAGATCTTCTGCGCCGCGGCGAGGCCGCCGGGGCTCGCGAGGCCGAGGTCCTCGGGGTTGTAGGTGCCGTCCGGGTTCTGGCCGAACAGGTACCCGCCCATCGAGGTGAGGATCGGCTGCATGTGGTACGCGTCGCCGACGTCGCCCTGGGCGACGTTGAGCGAGGTCTCGACCTGGCCGGCGTCCACGGCGGCCTGGCCGGCGGCGATGACGTCGTCGAGGCTCGCATAGGTGTCGGGCGCGTACGCCTTGTTGCAGTACAGGCCCAGCGCCTCGACGCCGTAGGGCAGGCCGTAGATCTGGCCGTCGTAGGTGACCGCCTGGATCGCGTTCTCGGCGTAGCCGCCGAGGTCCGCCGCCGAGAGCTGCAGCGGGTCGATCGCGCCGTTCTGCACGAGCTGGCCGATCCAGTCGTGCGCGCCGACGACGACGTCGGGGCCGTTGCCCGCCGCGTTGGCGGTGATGAAGTCCGTGCGGGTGTTGACGATGGCCTGCACGCCGACGGTGATGCCGTTGTCCTCGGCGAACTGGTCCGCGACCGCGCGCACCGCGTCGAGCTTGAGCGCGTCGGTCCAGATGACGAGCTCCTCGTCGCCGCGGACCGGCGGGGCGCTCTCGGAGGCGGAGGGCTCGGCGGCGGCCGAGGAGGAGGGGGACTCCTCCGCCGACGTGCTGCCGCCCCCGCCGCTGCAGGCGGCGGCGAGCAGCGTGACGCCCGCCATCATCGCCACGGTCGAAGTGATCCTGCGCATGTTGGTGTTCCTCCGTCGTTTAATGGGCTGGCGACGAGTGCCGGTCCGTCCTCGGAGGCGCGCGTCGCTGCGACCCCCGCACCGTAGCAATCCTTTTTCACGGACAGCAAGCCGTTCTCACTCCGTTGCAGAACTGTGACCTGGCCGACATCCGCGTCTCGCGGGCGCGCGGGGCGCACCGTCCGAGCCCCACGACCGGGGCGGCGCCGGGCGGCGCGCGGGCGCGGATCGTTGCAGCGCCTGCGCACCCGCCGATACCGTGTGCCGAAACGCGGACGCAAAGCGTGCAAACCGCTTGCGACCACCGCAGCACGTGACGTCACCACCATCACGACGAGGAGGTCTGGTGGAACCCCCCTCCCTGCCCGAGCGCACGCGCATGGCCGACCTCGCCGAGCTCGCCGGCGTGAGCACGGCCACCGTGTCCCGCGTGCTCAACGGCAAGCACGGCGTGTCGACCCAGGCCCGCCAGGCGGTGCTCGCCGCGCTCGACGTGCTCGGCTACGAGCGCCCCGAGAAGCTGCGGTCGCGCTCCGTCGGCCTGGTCGGGCTCATCGTGCCGGAGCTGAGCAACCCGGTGTTCCCGGCGTTCGCGCAGGTCATCGAGACGATGCTGACCGAGCGCGGGTACACGCCCCTGCTGTGCACCCAGTCCCCCGGCAGCACGACGGAGGACCAGTACGTCGACGTGCTCCTCGAGCACGGGGTCGCGGGCATCGTCTTCGTGTCCGGGCTGCACGCGGACACCACCGCCTCGACGGAGCGCTACGAACGCCTGCTGCACCGCAACATGCCCGTGGTGTTCGTCAACGGCGCGGCGCACGGCATCGCCGCGCCGACGGTGTCCACGGACGACGCGGCCGCGATCGACCTGGCCGTGCGCCACCTCGTCCAGATGGGCCACCGGTCCATCGGGCTCGCCATCGGTCCGGGGCGGTTCCTGCCGGCCCAGCGCAAGCGCGCCGCGTTCCTGCGCAACCTCGCGGAGCACCTGGGCGTCGAGGACGGGGAGCCGCACGTCGTCTCGACGCTGTACACGGTCGAGGGCGGCCAGGCGGCGGCCCAGCAGCTCTTCGCGAGCGGGCACACGGCGGTCGTGTGCAGCTCGGACCTCATGGCGCTGGGCGCCGTGCGGGCGGCACGGTCGATGGGCCTGCAGGTGCCGGGCGACGTGTCGGTCGTCGGGTTCGACGACTCACCCCTCGTCGCCTACACCGACCCGCCCCTCACGACCGTCCGCCAGCCCGTGCAGGCCATGGGCCACGCGGCGGTGAGCGCGCTCGTCGCCGAGATCAACCGCAGCAGCGCCGCGCGCACGGAGCTGCTCTTCCAGCCCGAGCTCATCGTGCGCGGGTCCACCGGGCCCGCGCCGCGCACGGCCCCCGGGCCGGCGCTGCCCGACGCCGACGGCCCCCGCGCCGCCCCGCGCCACGGCGCGCCGGCGCACCGCGCCGCCGGCTGACCGCACCGCCCGTCCACCCGCACCGCCCGTCCACCCGCACCGCCCGTCCACCCGCACCGCCCGTCCACCCACGCCGCCGGACCACCCGCGCCGTCCCCCCGACCGCGCCCCCGATCGACGGCCTGCCCGCGGCACCGCTCGCGCAGCAGACCTCCCGAACCCCTCCCGACCGCACCACCGAGAGGCCACACCCCGTGACCACCGAC
>NZ_FOKA01000005.1 GCF_900111925.1 Cellulomonas marina | reverse complement strand
TACCACCCGCCGTGTCCCGGGCCGTCGACCGAGCAACGGCCGGGCGCCTGTCCGGGCCCGTCCTGCTGAACACCCGTGGTCGGCGCATGGATCGCCACGCCGCCACCCGCCGGCTGCGTCGATTGGCCGCGGTTGCGGGGGTGCACCTGCCCCGCATGCACCCGCACATGCTGCGCCACACCTACGTCACCACCATGCTCGACGCCGGCGTCGACCTGCGCGACGTGCAGATCGCCGCCCGGCACGCCGACCCCCGCACCACCATGCGATACGACCGCGCCCGCACCACCCTGGACCGCCACCCCAACTACATCCTCGCCGCCTACATGGCCTCCGGCACATGACCCGCTCCTGCCGATGACCGCGCTTCGCGCTCCTGTCGAAGAGCGAGCGACGTGATCGTCGATGACCAGCACAATGCCGAAGGCTGAGCAGACCCAGGATCACCCCCGAGGAGTCTTCGTCATGCCCTACGACACGCACGTAGCCGACCGCGTCCGCACCTGGCTGGCCGGTCAAGACGTCCGCGAGGTCAAGATGTTCGGCGGCCTGGCCTTCATGGTCGATGACCGGATGCTCGTCTGCGTCTCCGCCGGCGGATCCGACCTGCTCGTCCGCGTCGGACCCGACAGCGACGGCCAGCACCTGCACAAGCCCGGGGCACGGCGAGCCGAGATGGGCAAGGGACGCTCGATGGGCCCGGGGTGGATCACGGTCGACGCGCAGGCCTTCGCAGCGCGGGAGGACTTCGCCTACTGGATGCAGGCGGCCTTGGCCTTCCACACGCACAGCTCGAACACGAAGCAGCACCCGAGGGCTACGACCACGTAGGAGAAGGCGAAGTCCCACCGCGCGAGCCGCTCCTCACGCGTGCGGGGGCAAGGGCGAGCTCCAGCGAGCATCCCGACCAGCTCAGGCCGGCACGATCCGGCGACGCAGAACGGACACCCCCTCACCGGCCAGGCTGTCGAGCACCGCGCCTCGACCCGTCACGGCCAGCAGCAGTTCCTGGGCGGTTCCCCGGACCACCGGCCCGCTGCCGTGGGCGAAGTCGATGTCGTCGGCTTCGAGCCGCAAGCCCCTCAACGCCCCCTTCGGGACCAGACCCGCCGGGGCGGTCGTGAGGAACGTCAACGCCTCCCGCAGGCGCGGCGCAGGGACATCGCGGTGCAGGCCCAGTGGCCAGCGGATGTCCAGACCGTGGACCAGGACATCGACCAGCGGCGCCTGGGGGCCGGCTCCGGGTGGGGTGAAACGCGAGCCGGCCTTGCGCTCGAGAACCTGCAGCAGGTCGGCGAAGGGACGTCGAGCCAGCCGCGCCGTGACGCGTTCGTTGGCCCGGTCGAAGCGGCCGCCGGCGGCGAACACCGCCAGCACCATGCGGGGTGTGCTCACCTCCAGGGGCATGACCAGGTGTGCGAGGACGTCGTGGACGCTCCATGCCCGACACAGGCTCCTGGTGGCCTGCTGCTGCGGGGTCAGGTGGGCGAGTTGCCCGGCCAGGGCCCGTCGCTCGTCGGCGATCTCCTCGAAGACGTCCACGAGGGGATCTTGGCAGGCAGCACCCCGCGGGGGGAGGCGTCGAGCCCACGACTTCCCGGTCGGACCAGCTGACCGGCTCACACCGATTTCACGGTCATGCCGCTGGTCGGGCGTCTGCTCAAGGTCAACCACGGACTAGACGGACCGCCTGCAGCTCATGACGCTCCTCACCGGTCGAGGAACGTCTCGGTGTCGCAAGAGGCGCGGTCCGCGACGCGCACCGCGAGCGCGCGACGGTTCACCTTGCCGGCATCGTCGCGGACGGGGGCGTGGACGGCGTGCAGCCGGCGCAGCCGGCGTTCCGGGCCCAGGGCTGGGGCCGTGCGGGCGAGGATCGACGCCAGCGCCGCGGCCACGGCCTCGGGCGCGCCCTCCGCGACCTCGACCACCGCCTCCAGCGCCCGGCCGAGGTCCAGGTCGGGGACGCCGAACGCCACGGCGGACCGCACGGTCGGGTCCGCCTCGAGGATGCGCTCGACCTCCGCCGGCCAGACGTTGACCCCGCCACGCACGACGAGGTCGTCGGCCCGGTCGAGGAGGAACAGCCAGCCGTCGGCGTCGAGGTACCCGGCGTCGCCGAGGGTGTCCCAGCCGTCGGCGGTGCGGCGGGAGGTGCCGCCGCGGTACCGGTAGGGCGGCGCGTCCCCGCGGTGCAGCCACACCGTGCCGGTCTCCCCCGGCGACGCCTCCGACCCGTCGGCGCGCAGCACCCGGATGCGCGTCCCGCCGACCGGCCGGCCGACCGTCCCCGGACGATGCAGCCACTCGTCGCCGCGCACCAGCGTCAGGCCGTTGGACTCGCTGCCTGCGTACACCTCGAGCACCCGCTCGGGGCCGAGCCAGTCGAGCAGCGCGCGCTTGTCCGCCGGCGCGATCGGCGCGCCCAGGTGCAGGATCATGCGCAGCGACGACACGTCGGCGGCGGCGCGCTCGTCGGGCGGCAGGGCCAGGAGGCGGCGGATCGTCGTGGGGACCAGCAGCGCCCAGGTGACCCCGTGCTCCGCGACCGCTCCCAGCCACGCGCGGGCGTCGAAGCGCGGCAGCACGACGAGGCGGTGGCCGGTCATCAGCCCGCGGTAGGCGTAGGTGAATACCGCGGAGTGGTGCAGCGGGCCGGCGACGAGCTGCACCTGCCCGCGAGGGAGGAACGGCGCGACGGGCTGCGTCGGGTCGACGAGCGCGGGCGCGGCCGCGAGGACGAGCTTCGGCCGACCGGTGGAGCCGGACGTCGTCGGCGCCTTCCAGCAGGTCGCCCAGGTGTCGGGCAGCGGCTGGTCGTCCGCGTCGGGGACGGGCGGGAGCGGGTGGAGCGCGACCTCGACCCGCGGCGGGGTCGTCGCCGCGTCCCCCTGCGCCGGCCCCACCAGCACGACCCGTGGTCGGGCGAGGGCCGCGAGCTCCGCGCGCTCCGCCTCCGACAGCGCCGGTGGCTGCGTCTGCGGCGTCGCGCCCGCCCGCCACACCGCGGCGCACGCCACGACGTGCGCGGCGCCGTTCGACAGGTCGACGGTGACGAGGTCGTCGCGCCGTACGCCGTGCGCCAGCAGGGCCCGCGCCAGCCGCGTGCCCCGCCGGTCCAGCTCCCCCGCGGTCAGCACGCCGTCCGGCGCGACGACGACCACCCGGTCCGGGTCGGTCTCAGCGAGCCAGGACAGCACCGCCGAGATCGAGCGCCGCACCGCCGTCACCCCCGTCGCGCAGGACGGCGGCGTACGCCGCCTCGTGCCGGGCGGCCACGTCGTCCCAGCGCGCGCCGGCCGCGAGCGCGCGACCGGCCGCCGGGTCCGGCGCGTCACCGCCCAGCACGCGGTCCAGGGCGTCGGCGAACGAGCGCGGGTCCTGCCCGTAGGCGACCGTCCCTCCGAACACCTCCTCGAGCACCGGCAGCCGGCGCGCCACGACCGGCACCCCGGCGGCCAGCGCCTCGAGGGCGGCCAGGCCAAAACCCTCCTGCACCGACACGAAGCCGAGCGCCGCGGCCCCGGCGACGAGCGGGGCGAGGTCGGCCTCGTCGACGGTCCCCAGCACGACGGGCCTCGCAGCGTCCCCGGACGGACCCGCCGCCAGCGCCTCCACCCGCGCGTCGAACGCCGCCCGGTAGTCCCGGTAGTCGAACAGCGTCTCGCCGCCGGCCAGCACCAGGCGCACGTCCGGCCGGCGCACCCGCAGCAGCGCCCACGCCTCCAGCAGGTCGAGCGTGCCCTTGCGCGGCTCGATCCCGCCGAGCGCCAGCACGTACGGCCCGAGCCTCTGCCGCCACCGCGCCGTCCGCGGGTCGTGAACCGCGGCCGCGAACCGGTCCGCGTCCACCCCGTTGCCGACGATCGCCGGCCGCAGCCCCCAGCCCGCCGCGAGCTCGTCGGCCACCGCGCCGGACACCGCCAGCCGCGCCACCGGCGCGACGATCGCCCGCTCGTGACACGCGACGAGCTGGGGCGTGGTGAACCGGTCGAGGTGGTGGACCGTCCGCACGGGCGCCAGCCCCGCGTCGAGCGCCGCGTTGGCGGAGATGCAGTCCTGCGCGTGCACGACGTCCGGCGCGCCCTCGTCGCGCGCGGCCGCCGCCAGCGCGGCGGCGAGCACGGCGATCGAGCGGACGATCCGCGGGCCGACGGCCTCGTCGTCGCGCGGCGCGAAGGGCACCACGCGCACCCGCACCGCCGGTTCGACGTCCCGGAAGAAGGCGCGGTCGCCGCCGCGGCCCAGCGTCCACACCGTGACCTCGTGCCCGCGCGCCGCCAGGGCCTCCGCGAGCGCGAGGGTGTGCACCACACCGCCACGCGGCTTGGTGGAGTAGGTGAGCTGGTGGATCCGCACGCCTGGCCCCTACGCCTCGACCAACGCGGACGGCGTCAGGGTGGGGTGGTACGCGTGCGGCACCCGGTCCTGCAGGTGGTGCATGGTCCGGCGGGCCCGGGCCACCGACCCCGGCACGTCGGCGCGCGCCGCCGCCAGCCCGCCCTTCGCCCACGTCTTCGCGACGATCTCCCCCGCCGGGTCGACCACCTTCGCCTGCCCGAGGAACCGCAGCCCGCCCAGGACCCCCGTCTGGTTCGACGAGACGACCCACACCTGGTTCTCCGCGGCGCGCGCGCAGTCGTAGAGGTCGAACAGGTGCGCCTGCCGGTCGTGCCGCAGCCTGTCGCTGCGGTCGGTGACGCTGGCCGGCCACGCGTTGAGGACCGCGAGGACCTCCGCGCCGTCGAGGGCGAGCGTGCGCGCCGACTCCGGGAACGTCTTGTCGAAGTCGATGAGCATCCCCACGCGCCCGACGGGGGTGTCGAACGCGGCGAACGCGCCCCCGGGCGCGTACGCCTGCGACTCCCCCAGCGGCAGGTGGACCTTGCGGTGCACGCCGACGACCTGCCCGCCGTGCACCGCGAGGGCCGTGTTGTACCGGCGCTCGACGCCGTCCTCGACGACCCGCTCGGCGATGCCGAAGCACACCGTCATCGCCGGGCACAGGGCCGCGACCTGCGCCACCTCCGGCCCGTCGACCTCCACGGCCGGCGGCAGGTCGTCGGGCCGGGGGTGGTGCATGTCGAGCAGGTAGCCGCCGAGCGTGGCGTCGGGCAGGACGAGCAGGTCGACCCCGCGCTCGTGCGCGCCGGCGACGAGGGCCGGCAGCTTGGCGAGCGTGCGGGGCACGTCGCGGCCGAAGTGCCCCGCGACCGCGCCCAGCACGACCTCGCCGGCCCCGACCCCCGACACGACCCCCGACCCGCCTCCCGTCAACCGCGGTCCCGCCTCAGCCCGCGAGCCCGACGAACGGGTCGTGCCGCACCCGTCGGCGCACCGCGAGGACCTCGCCGGCCAGGTGCTCCGCGTCGCGCGCCACCGCCTCGAACCTCCCCGACCCCCACGTGTGCAGCCACGGCAGCCCGAGGAAGAACAGCCCCGGCACCGCGGTGACCCCGCGCCGGTGGGTGGGGTACCCGCTGCCGTCGAACACGCCCACGTGCAGCCACCGGTAGTCGGTGCGGAACCCGACGGCCCACACGACGCTCGTGATGCCGGCGGCGTCCAGGTCCAGCTCCTCCACCTCGCGCTCGGGCCGCCACACGGGCCGGTACCGCCTCTCGACCGGTGCGGCGATCCCCTGCGCGGCGATCCACCGGTCGATGTCGTCCTTGATGGACTCCATGACGGCGTCGGCGTGGTCCAGCGACGCCTCGGCGGTCGGCGCGAACCGCAGACGGCCTCCGTCGGCCGCGGTCAGCCGCCCGTACAGGTGCATCCCGTCGCGCGCGAAGGCCCGCAGGTCGATGTCCCGCCCACCGCCGCGGCCGGTCATGTAGTGGTTGGTCGATTCCCGCTTGGCGAGCCCGCCCGCGTGCGCGGTGACCGGCACGTCGTAGACACCCATGTCGGAGAGCCACGCGATGCAGTCGCGGCCGCGGTAGAACCGCGCGCACCGTGGCGCCCGGCCCAGCGCCAGGTGCACCGTCCGCCCCGCCAGGTGCAGGTCCTCCGCGATCTGCGCCCCGGACTGCCCGGACCCGACGACGAGCACGCCGCCGTCCGGCAGCGCCTCCGGTGAGCGGTAGTCGGCCGAGTGCAGCTGCACCAGGCCCGCGGGCAGCCGGGACGCGACGGCCGGCAGCACCGGCACGTGGTACCCGCCCGTCGCGACGACCACCTGGTCCGCCGTCAGCGTGCCGGCACTGGTCGCCACCTCGAAGCCGCCGAGCGGCAGCTCCCGGACCGCGGTGACGGCCGTCCCCTCGTGCACGGGCGGCCCGAACGAGGCGGCGTACCCGCGCAGCCAGGCGTGCACCTCGTCGCGGGTCATGAAGCCGTCGGGGGCCGGCCCCTCGTAGGGGTACCCGGGCAGCCGGCACTGCCAGTTCGGCGTCACGAGCGTGAAGGCGTCCCAACGACGGTCCGCCCAGTCGTGCGCGACGGTGTCGCGCTCGAGGACGACGTGGTCCACACCCTCCCGCACGAGGTACCAGGACAGCGACAGGCCCGCCTGCCCCCCGCCGACGACCGCGACCTCGACGTGCCGGCCCGCGAGCCCGCTCACGCCGCACCCCCGCCGGCGTCCGGGAGCGGCGGCTCCATGGCCAGGACCTCCACGGGCCCGGCCCCGGGCTCGAACCGGGCCGCGCTGCGCCCGATCCGCTCGGCCTGCGCCTCCGCCGACGTGCACCGCATCCCGTACCGCGCGGCGACCCGGTCGGAGGCGAGGGCCAGGGCCCGCGTGCTCCGGTCGACGAACTCCGCCACCGTGTAGCGGCCGCCCACGTCGAGGTGGTCGTGCACCACGAGGCTCGGGGAGTAGCAGCGCTCCTCCACGCCGTCCGGCCAGCGGACCGCGAACACCATCTCAGGCACCGGCCAGCACCTCCTGGCGGCCGGCCCCGCGCACGGACGCGGCCGGGTCCCAGGTGCGGTCGACGTCGTACGCGTCCGGCCGGCGGTCGCGCAGGTGGAACATCCCGCCGCGCATCGCGGCGAACGTCCCCGCGACGTCGATGTCCGCCACGGCCATGCCCGCGCCGAGGCCCGTCGTCGCCAGGACGGCGCCGCCCGGGTCGACGACCTTCGCGTTGCCCACGTACCGCAGCGACCCGAACGTGCCGGACTGGTTCGACGCGACCCAGAACACCTGGTTGTCGAGGGCGCGCGCGGCGTCGAGCAGGTTGAACCGGTACGTCCAGCGGTCCTCCTGCAGGTCCGCCGCCGTCGCCGTGCGGGCCGCCGGCCAGGCCGACAGGCTCGCGACGACCTCCGCGCCGTCCAGCGCCATCGACCGCGCCGCCTCGGGGAACGCCTTGTCGTAGCAGATCTGCAGCCCGACCCGGCCGACCGGGGTGTCGAACACCCCGTAGGAGCCGCCCGCCGCGTACGACATGTGCTCGCCCAGCGGCTGGTGGACCTTGCGGTAGGACCCGTAGACCTGGCCGCCGTCGAGCAGGGCCGCGGCGTTGTACCGCGTGTCGTCGTCCTCGCCCTGCTCGCAGAACCCGATGGCGACGACGACGTCCCCGGCCAGCGCCTGCACCCGCGCGATCTCCGGCCCGTCGAGCCGCACGGCCGGCGGCAGCGACCGCGTCGTCGTGCGGACGGTGTCGCCGTGGTTGCCGAGCGACGACAGGTACCCGCCGATGGCCGCCTCGGGCAGGACGAGCAGCTCCACGCCCCGGTCGCGGGCCTCGTCGACCAGCGCGCCGATGAGCGCGTAGTTCTGCTCGAGGTCGCGCGTGAAGTTCGCCGACACCGCGGCGACGGTCGTCACGGCCGGACCCTCAGAGGTTGTACGTGGAGTTGATGATGGCGCCCTTGCGGGCGTAGTGGATGAGCGCGTCCTGCACGTCCAGCGGGTGGCACGGGATGGTGCCGTCGACGAGGTCCTCCTCGCGCAGGCCGTGCAGCGCCATGCCGAACCGGCAGACGAAGACGCGGTTGCCCTCGGCGATGAACGTCTCCAGCGCGTTGTTGATGTTCTGCTCGCCGGGGAACCCGGAGTCCCCGACCGTGGGGAAACCGCGGGTGGCCATGGCGTTGATGGTGCCCGGGCCGTAGAAGTAGATGGCGGACTCGAACCCCTTCCGCGCCGCCCGCGTCGCCTGCAGGATCGCGACGAAGCTGACGGAGGACTCGTGCGCGATGCCGTGCACGAGCGTGAAGTAGGACTGCCCCGGCTCCGCCTGGTAGTCCGGGAACACCTTCGTCGAGCCGTACAGGTTGGTCCCCTTGGCCTGCGACGGGTGGGCGATCTCCGCCGTCGACCGCTCGATGTTGGCGGTGATCTGGTCCTCGATCTCACTGCTGACCTGGCCGACCTCGGTGATGGTCACGGTGCGCTCCTGCCTTGACGATGGACTTGACGGGGGACGGACGAGGGGGTCGAGCTGCGCCCAGTCAAGGGGCGGGTTGTTTCCGCGTGGTTTCGTCGGGAAGAAATTTCCGTGTCCGGGCGCGGCCCGGGCGGCCGGTGGCGAATTCACGAGAAAGCCTTCCGGATGTGACCCGTGCGAAACACGCCGCGCGTTCTACTGGCGCCCACCACCGCCGCCGCACCCCAGGGAGCCCCCGTGCCGGACCTGCGCACCCGCGTCGACCTCGCCCTGCAGGGCGTCCGGATGGACGCCCCCGTGCACCGCGAGGCGGGCGCCGGTCCCAGCGACGACGGGCACGTCCTGATCGGCGGCCTCGGCGCGGCCATCCCGGTGAACCCGACGAGCCCGTACGTCCTGCGCCGCGACCGGCTGCTCCTCGACGGGGCCGACCTCGGCCTCGACGTCACGCCCGTGCGGCGCCCGCTGTTCTACGACCTGACCACGGACGACGGCGTCCCCTACGAGAAGATCGCCCGCCTGCACGGCCGCGACGTGCTCGCCACCACCGTGGTGCAGACCTGCATGCGCTACGACGAGGCCGAGCGCTGCCGGTTCTGCGCGATCGAGGCCTCCCTGGCCGCCGGCGCGACGACCGCGGTCAAGACTCCCGCCCAGCTCGCGGAGGTCGCCGCGGCGGCCGTGCGGCTGGACGGGGTGCGCTCGATGGTCATGACCACCGGCACGTCCCGCGGCACCGACCGCGGGGCGAAGCACCTGGCCCGGTGCGTGCGCGCGGTGCTCGAGGCGGTCCCCGGCCTGCCGGTCCAGGTGCAGTGCGAGCCGCCCACCGACCTGTCGGTGCTGCAGGACCTCCGGGACGCCGGCGCGGTGTCCATCGGGATCCACGTCGAGTCGCTCGACGACGCCGTGCGCGCCCGCTGGACGCCCGGCAAGTCCCGGGTGCCGCTGGCGGCGTACCGGGAGGCGTGGGCGGAGGCCGTCCGCGTCTTCGGCCGCAACCAGGTCTCGACCTACCTGCTCGTCGGGCTGGGCGAGGACCCCGACGAGCTCGTCGCCGGCGCCGCGGAGCTCGTCGCGATGGGCGTCTACCCCTTCGTCGTCCCGTTCCGGCCGCTGCGCGGGACGCTGGCCGTGGACGTCGACGGGGTGGGCGCCCCGCCGGCGGACGTCGTCGAGCGCGTGAGCCGTGAGGTGGCGGCGCTGCTCGTCGCCGCCGGGATGACCAGCGACGGGCAGCGCGCCGGGTGCGCAGCCTGCGGGGCCTGCGGCGTCCTCAAGACCGCCGGAGCCTGAGCCGTGGATCTCACCGTCCTCGAGGGCGTCCGACCCGGCACCGCACGCGCCGCCGTCCCGCCGGCGGTCACCATCGGCGTCGCCGACCGCGCCGGGGTGGCGGCCCACCGGGCGCTGCGGCGGGAGGTGTTCGTCGCGGAGCAGGGCCTGTTCGCCGGTGACGACGCCGACGACCTCGACGACGACCCCCGCGCCGTCGTGCTGGTCGCCCGCGCGGCGGGGGACGGGCGGGAGCCGGGCCGCGTCCTCGGTGGCGTGCGCCTCGCACCCACCACGGCCGACGACCTCGGGTGGTGGACGGGCAGCCGGCTCGTCGTGGACCGGGCGGCCCGCGGCGGGGCGGCGGTCGGCGCGGCCCTCGTCCGGGCGGCGTGCGCGGAGGCCGAGGCCCGCGGCGTCCTGCGGTTCGAGGCGACCGTCCAGGAGCGCGTGGCCCCGATGTTCGCGCGGCTGGGGTGGGAGCACCTGGGGCCGTGCACCGTCGCCGGGACGCGGCGGGCGGCGCCGCACGTGCGCGTGCGCTGGCCGGTGGACCGCCTCGACCAGCAGGCGCGCGCCGCGAAGGCGGCGCTCGGCGGGCTGCTGGCGGGGCTCGCGGCGGCGCCCGGCAGCCTCGGCGGCACGGGCTTCGTCGGCGACGACGGCGCCCCGGTCCCCGGCAGCGACCTCGTCGCCGTGTGCGACGCGATCGTGCCGTCGATGGTCGAGCGGCACCCGGAGTGGGCGGGCTGGTGCTCGGTGCTCGTCAACGTCAACGACCTCACCGCGATGGGCGCGCAGGCCGTCGGTCTGCTGGACGCCGTCGGTGCGCGCGACGCCTCCTTCGCGGCCCGGGTGCTCGCCGGGCTCCGGGACGCCGCGCAGGCGTGGGGCGTGCCCGTGCTCGGCGGGCACACGCAGCTCGGCGTCCCGGCCGCGCTCGCCGTCACCGGTCTCGGGCGGGCCGCTCGTCCCGTGCCGGCCGCCGGGGGACGGGTGGGCGACGAGGTGTCGGCGACGCTCGACCTGCGCGGCGGCTGGCGGCCGGGCTTCGTCGGGCAGCAGTGGGACTCCACGTCCTCGCGCCGGTCCGACGAGCTCCGCGGCCAGCACGGGAGCGTCGCGGCCGCGGCCCCGCGGGCCGCCAAGGACGTGAGCATGGCCGGCCTCGTCGGGACGCTGGGCATGCTCGCCGAGGCGTCGGGCACCGGGGCGGTCGTCGACGTGGCGGCGGTCCCCCGCCCGGAGGGGGCCGGCGTGGCCGACTGGCTCGGCTGCTTCCCCGGCTTCGGCATGCTCACCGTCGACGCGCCGGGCGAGGGGCGGATGCACGCCCCGGGCGCGACGACGGCCGTCGTCGGGCGGCTCGAGAGCGCGCCGGGCGTGCGCCTGCGCTGGCCCGACGGCGCGACGACGCCCGCCGTGGGCGCCGCCGTCACCCACCTCGGCGCCGCCTGAGGCCACGACCGGCACCTGCGGGTCCGCACACCTCCGCCGGGCGCCGTGCGTCCACGCCGGACCGACGACGTCGCCGTCAGGGCCGGCGCAGCGCCGCCCCGACCCGCAGCGCGCGGGCGAGCGTCCGCGGGAACGCGTCCCAGCCCACGGGTGCGTCCGGGTCGGCGGGGTCGCCCGCGCCCGCGACGAGCCGCCCGACGTCGAGCCCGAGCCGACCTGCGAGGCCCTGCACGCCCCGGGCCACCGCGACGGTCTGCGCGGTCGTGACCGCCTCGACCGCCTCGCGCCCGTGCCGGTACCCCAGCCCCGAGGCGCCCGTGCCGCCCTGCGGCGCGCCGACGGCGGACCAGGCCAGCGTCGGGCCGGCGTTGACGGTGACGGAGCCCGCGCGCAGGCGCCGGGCGAGGGCGGCCCCGCGGCGCGCGTCCCGTGTCCACACGGACGCGGTGAGGGCGTAGGCGGAGTCGTCCATCGCGGCGACGGCCTCGTCGTCCGACGCGACGGGATACAGCGCCACGACGGGGCCGAACGTCTCCTCCCGGTGCAGCCGCGCGTGCTCCGGCACGTCGGTCAGCACCGTGGGCGCGTAGACCAGCGGCCCGACGTCGAGGCGCTGCTCGCCGCCCGTCAGCAGCCGCGCCCCGGCGGAGAGCGCGTCCTCGACGTGCTCGACGACGCGCGCGAGCTGCGCCGCCGACGTCAGCGACCCCATGTCGGCGCGGTAGTCCAGCCCGACGCCCAGCCGCAGCCGCTCCGTGCGCTCGACGAGCGCCGCCGTGAACGCCTCGAGCACGTCCCGGTGGACGTACAGGCGCTCGGGTGCGAGGCAGAGCTGCCCGGCGGAGGCGAAGCACGCCCGCACCAGCGCCGCGGCGGTCGTCGCCACGTCGACGTCCGCAGCCACGTACGCGGCGTTCTTCCCGCCGAGCTCGAGGACCGCGGGCACGAGCCGCTCCCCCGCACGGGCCGCCACCTGCCGCCCGGCCGCCGTCGACCCCGTGAACAGGACCCGGTCGACGTGGTCGACCACCGCCTCGGCCACGTCCTTGCCGCCGACGAGCACCTGCAGCACCCCGGCCGGCAGGCCCGCGTCCTCGCACAGCTCCGCCGCCCACAGCGCGGTCAGCGCGGTCTGCGGGTCCGCGCGCAGCAGCACCGCGTTCCCTGCGACCAGGGCCGGCAGCGCGTCGGACAGCGCGAGGCTCAGCGGGTAGTTCCAGGGCACGACCACCCCGACGACGCCGGCGGGCCGGCGGTGCACCCGCACGTCCGCGAGCAGCGGCAGGAGGGCCGGCGCCCGCCGGTCGCGCAGGTAGGCGCCGGTCCGGACCGCGTAGTGCCGGGCGACGTTCGCGACGTCGAGCACCTCGTCGACGGCGTGCGCGCGGGCTTTGCCCGTCTCGAGCTGGACGAGGTCGAGACCGTCGCTCTGCCGCTCGAGGACGAGGTCGTGCAGGCGACGCAGCACCGCGGTGCGGTGGCGCAGGGGCCGGGCCGCCCAGAGGCGCTGGGCGGCGCGGGCGACGCGCGCGGTGGCCGGCACGTCGTCGGGCACGGTCTGCGGGACCGGCACCAGCGGCGCCCCCGTGAGCGGGGTGAGGGCCGCGTGGGTCGGGGCGCCCGGGGCGGCCACGACGCGGTCCAGCAGGGGACGCAGGTCCGCCGGTTCGAGCACGTACGCCGCCAGCGGGTCGGTCTCCGGGTCGTGCAGCTCCAGGTGCGGGTCGGGCCCCATCGCAGCAGGGTAGACGGCCCCCGGCGGCCCGGCCGCGCACGCGCCGGATGCACGACGAGGGCGGGTCCCCGGTGAGGACCCGCCCTCGTCGTCGCACGTCGGGCCCCGCCGGATCGGCAGGGCGCCCGGGGTCACAGCCCGAGCGTGTCCCGCACCTCGGGGGCCGTCAGCGCGAGCACGGCGGCGCGTGCGTCGGGCGCCGACGACGCGCCGAGCGCGGCCGCGGCGATCTCCCGGCACTGCTCGAGCGTGTGGTGCCGCACCGCGAACCGCACCGCCGCCAGCGCACCGGCGGACATCGACAGGCTCGTGATGCCCAGCCCGACGAGGACGAGCGCCATGAGCGGGTCGGACGCGGACTCCCCGCAGACGCCGACGGGCTTGCCGACGTCCTGGCCCGCGCGTGCCGTGGCCGCGACGAGGTCGAGGACGGCGGGCTGCCAGACGTCGAGCAGGTCGGCCAGCTCGCCGCGCAGGCGGTCCGTGGCCATCGCGTACTGCGCCAGGTCGTTCGTGCCGAGGGAGACGAAGTCCACCTCCGCGAGGATGTCGCGGGCGCGCAGCGCGGCCGCGGGCACCTCGACCATGACGCCGACGGTGGCGACGCCGGCCGCCCGCGCGCGGGTCGCGAACTCGCGGGCCTCGGCGGGGGTGGCGATCATCGGCGCCATGACCCAGGGGGTCGCGCCCGCCTCCGCCTGCGCCTGCGCGAGGGCGGCGAGCTGCGTGTCGAGCAGCTCGGGGTTCGTGCGGACGAGGCGGTAGCCCCGCACGCCGAGCGCCGGGTTCTCCTCGTCGGGCTGCGTGGCGAAGGCGAGGGGCTTGTCGGCACCGGCGTCGAGCGTCCGGACGACGACCTTCTGCTCCGGCAGCGCCCGCAGGACGCGGGTGTAGGCGGCCGCCTGGTCCGCCTGCGTGGGCGCGGTCGTCGCCTCGAGGAAGAGCACCTCGGTGCGGAACAGCCCGACGCCCTCGACGCCCGGGCCGGCGACGCGCTCGGCGTCCTCCGCGGTGCCGATGTTGGCGAGCAGGGCCACGGCGTGGCCGTCGGCCGTGGCACCGGCGGCGGTGTCGGCGGCGAGCTCGGCGTCGCGCGCGGCCCGGCGCTCGACGTCGGCGCGCAGCGCCTCGTCGGGCTCGACCGTCAGGGTGCCGGCCGCGGCGTCGACGGCGACGAGCGCGCCCGCGGGGACGTCGCCCGCACCCGTGACGCGCACGAGGCAGGGCAGGCCGAGCTGTCCGGCGATGATGGCCGTGTGCCCGGTCGGGCCGCCGAGCTCGGTGACGATGGCCAGGACGTTGGCCAGGTCGAGCGCGGCGGTGTCCGCGGGCGCGAGGTCGCGCGCCACGACGACCGACGGCTCGGACAGCGCGGGCACGCCCGGCGCCGGCAGGCCCAGCGCGGCGGCGACGACGCGGTCCCGCACCGAGCGCAGGTCCGTGACGCGCTCGGCGAGGTACCCGCCGGCCGCCTCGAACATCGTCGCGAACTGGTCGACGACCGCGTCCACGGCGGCGACGACGGGCGCGCCGCCGTCCACCTTGGCCAGCACCTGGGTGCGCAGCGCGTTGTCCGCGGCCATCTGGGCGGTGGCGGACAGGACGTCCTTGACGGTGCCGGTCGCGCCGGCGGCCTGCGCGCGCAGGCCCTCGGCGACGCCCGTGAACGCCCGCTCGACGGCGGCCCGCGTGGCCGCGGCGTCGGCGGGAACCCCGTCGACGAGCACGGGCGTGTCCGCGGCGACCGCCGGGGCCGGCCGCACCTGCGCGACGGGCCCGACGACGGCCCGGCGGCCGACGCCCACGCCGGTCAGCACGTGGCTGCCGGCGCCGGGGTGCACCTCGGCGGCGCCCAGGGTCGGGGTGCTCACGCCCCGGCCTCGGGCGCGTCGAGGTCCTGCTGCAGCAGCTCGACGAGGCCGTCGAGCGCCTCGTCGGCGCCCTCGCCCTCGGCCGACAGGGTGACCTCCTCGCCGCCGGGCACGCCCAGCGACATCACGTAGAGGATGCTCGAGGCGTCCACCGGCTGACCGCCCGGGCGGGCGATGGTGACGGGGAGCCCCGTCGCCGCGGCGGCCTGCGTGAAGAGCATCGCCGGACGGGCGTGCAGACCGACCCGGGAGGCGACGACGACGGTGCGCTGAGCCATGGCTGGTTCCTGTCTTCCTGCGGCGCTGCGCCGCGACGGTGCGTGCGAGTCGAGCTGCGGGCCGTGCACGTCCCGGAACGGGCCGAGGACGTCCGACGACCCTACGACGCGCCCGGTCCCGGAGGATGGGACCGGGCGCGCCGTGGTGGTGCGTGCGGTGGTGCGTGCGGTGCTGGTGATGGTGCTGGTGCGCGTCAGGCGGTGACGAGCGTGGAGTCCTTCGGGGCCTCGGCCACGACCTGCGCGTCCGAGCCCTTGCCGATGCTCTTCAGCACGATGACCGCCACGCAGCTCACGGCCGTGCCGATGACCAGCGCCAGGAGGAACAGCAGCGGCGAGCTGATGAGCGGCGTGACCCAGAACCCGCCGTGGGGGGCGAGCAGGCCCGAGCCGAACGCCATGGTCAGGCCGCCGGTGACGGCGCCGCCCAGCATGAAGGACGGGATCATGCGCAGCGGGTCGGCCGCGGCGAACGGGATGGCGCCCTCCGAGATGAAGGACAGGCCGAGCAGGTAGGCGGACTTGCCGGACTCGCGCTCGGACTCCGACCACAGCTTCGGTCGCAGGGTCGTGGCGACGGCGACCGCGAGCGGCGGGACCATGCCGGCGGCCATGACGGCGGCCATGATGCGGGCCTCGGTGGAGGACGCGGACGTGGCGTTGGCCAGGCCGGTGGTGGCGAAGACGTAGGCCACCTTGTTGAGCGGGCCGCCGAGGTCGAAGCACATCATGAGGCCGAGGATGATGCCGAGCGGGACGAGGGCCGTGGTGCCCAGGCCGCCGAGCCACGAGGTCAGGCCGTTGTTGATCGCGCTCATCGGCGGGCCGACGACGAGGATCGTCAGCGCACCCGTGACCAGCGTGGCGACCAGCGGGATGACGACGACCGGCATGACGCCGCGCACGCCCTTGGGGACCTTGCGCGTGGCGAGCCACAGCGCGACGAAGCCGGCGATGAAGCCGGTGGCGATGCCGCCGAGGAAGCCGGCGCCGACGAGGCCGGCGAGCGTGCCGCCGACGAAGCCGGGCACGAGACCGGGACGGTCGGCGATCGCGTAGGCGATGTAGGCCGACAGCGCCGGCACGAGGAAGCCGAACGCGGCCGCGCCGATGCGGAACAGCAGCACCGACCAGTGCTGGAGGTTGCCCCACTCGAAGGCCGTCCACAGGACGGACTGGTCGACGGCGGTGACCTCGATCGCGCCGTTCTCCGGCCACGCCACCGAGGCGAGCATGAAGCCGAGCGCGATGAGGATGCCGCCCGCGGCGACGAACGGGATCATGTAGGACACGCCGGTCATGAGGTACTGGCGGATCCGCGTGCCGGTGCCGACCTTGCGGGCGGGCGCGGCGGCGACCGCGGCGGCCGCGGCGGCGGGCACGCCCGAGGCGCGGGCGGCCTCGACCGACGCGACGGCCTGGGCGAGCACGCCCGGCGCGTCGTGCACGGCCTTCTTCACGCCGACGTCGACGGTCGGCTTGCCGGCGAACCGGCCCTTGTCGCGGACCTCCAGGTCGGCGGCGTAGATGACGCCGTCGGCGGCGGCGATGACGGCCGGGTCCAGCGGCGTGGACCCGGCGGACCCCTGGGTCTCGACGACGACCTCGTGGCCGGCGGCGCGACCGGCCTGCTCGAGGGCCTCGGCGGCCATGTAGGTGTGCGCGATGCCCGTGGGGCATGACGAGACGGCGACGAACTTCATCGGACAACGACCTCTCGGGTGACGATGTCGGCGACCGTGCCGGCATCGGGGGCGCTCAGCAGCGAGCTGCGGAAGGACTCGTGCACCAGCCGGCGGGCCAGGGCGGCGAGGATCTGGAGGTGGTCCGCGTCGCCCGCGGCGGGCGCGGCGATGAGGAACACCAGGGTGGCGGGGCCGTCGGGGGCGCCCCAGTCGACGCCCTGGGCGAGCTTGCCCACGGCGAGGCTCGGCACGGTGACGTGCTCGGAGCGGGCGTGCGGCAGGCCGACGCCGCCGGGCATCCCGGTCGGCATCTGCGCCTCCCGGGCGCGCACGTCGGCCAGGAAGCCGTCGGCGTCCGTGACGCGGCCCGCGGCGGCGAGCTTGGCGACCAGGGCCCGGGTGGCCTCGTCGCGGTCGGACGCGACGAGGTCGACGGCGACCAGGTCGGCGGTGATGAGGGGGGTGCTCACGTCACAGCTCCTTGAGGGCGAGGCGGGGGTCGGGCCCGACGACGACACGGACCTCGTCGAGGTGCACGTCGGCGGGCGTCGGGGTCGCGGTGCCGGGCAGCAGCACGGCGGCGCGTCCCCAGGCGACGGCCGTGCGCAGGCGCGTCGCGGGGTCGGTCGCGGGGTCCTCCGCGGCGAGGTAGCCGGCGAGGGTGGTGTCCCCCGCGCCGACCGTGGAGGCGGCGACGAGGGGTGCTCCCCCGGCCCACCAGGTGCCCTCCGCCCGCACGAGCAGCGCGCCGTGCGACCCGAGGGAGACGAGGACGGCCCGCGTGCCACGGGCGATGACCTCGGATGCGGCGCCGACGACGTCCCCGACCGTGACGAGGTCACGGCCGACGAGCTCGGCGAGCTCCTCGTCGTTGGGCTTGACGAGCTCGACGCCCCCGGCGGCGACCGCCGCGGTGAGCGCCGTGCCCGAGGTGTCGAGCACGTAGGGGACGCCGTGCCGGGCGGCGAGCGCGCCGACGCGGGCGTAGAGGTCGTCACCCGCCCCGGCCGGCAGGCTGCCGGCGCCGACGAGCGCGCGGGGCGCCAGCGCGAGCTGGGCGTCGACCGCGTCGAGCAGGGCCCCCACCTCGGCGTCGGACAGGACGTGGCCGGGGGCGTTGACCTTCGTCGTGGCGCCGCCGATCTCGGCGAGCGTGAAGTTGGACCGCGTCGCGCCGGAGACGGGCACGGCCACGGCCGGCACGCCGACCTCGGCGAGCAGCGCGGTGAGGTGCGCGCCGTCCGCGCCGCCGACCGGCAGCACGGCGACGGAGGCGACGCCCTGCGCGACGAGCGCGCGGGAGACGTTGATGCCCTTGCCGCCCGGGTCCGTGTGGGCGGCGACGGCCCGGTTCACCTCGCCGAGCTCGACGTGCTCGACGTCCAGCGCGCGGTCCAGCGACGGGTTCGGGGTCAGCGTGACGATCATGCCCGCACCACCCGGGGGCCGGCGGCCTCGATCTCGTCGACGAGGTCGCCGTCGACGCCGTCGTCGGTGACCACCGTGTCGACCTCCGACAGGGCGGCGACGCGCGCGAACTCCGAGCGGCCGATCTTCGTGTGGTCCGCCAGCACGACGGTGCGCCGGGCGGCCTGGACGAGCATGCGCTTCACGGCGGCCTCCGCGAGGTCGGGGGTGGTGACGCCGTGCTCGACGCTCAGCCCGTTGGTGCCGAGGATCGCGACGTCGGCGTGGATGTCCTGCAGCGCGCGCTCCGCCCAGGTGCCGACCGCGGCCAGCGTGCGCCCGCGGACGGTGCCGCCGACGAGGTGCAGCGTGATGCCCGGCCGCGTGGCCAGCACGGTCGCCACCGGCAGGGCGTGCGTGACGACGGTCAGCTCGCGGTCCGTGGGCAGCATCTCCGCCAGGCGCACGGTCGTGGTGCCCGCGTCGAGGATGACGGCGCCGCCCTCGGGCAGCTCCTCGAGCGCGGTCTTGGCGATCCGCTCCTTCTCCCCCGACAGCACCCGCTCGCGGTCGGCGATGCCCGGCTCGATGCCGAGGCGCTCGACCGGGATGGCGCCGCCGTGCACGCGCCGCACCAGGCCGTGCCGCTCGAGGGCGGTGAGGTCCCGGCGGACGGTCTCGGCGGTCACGTCGAGCTCGGCCGCCAGGGAGGTGACGTCCACGCGGCCCCGCTGGCGGGCCCACGCCAGGATCTGCTGGTGGCGCTCCGGTGCGTACACGTCGTCGACTCCGTCGTGACGGGGCGCGCTTCTCTGCTGGCGCCGTGGTAGGACCAGGATGCGCCGGGTCGGAGCACCATGTCAAGCCCTTCCGGGCAGATTCGGGCGCATTCCCACATCCGGATGGAGACCGGTCCTGCCCGTTCTTCCCCGCCCGGGTGACCCACGGTGCCCGACGATCCCCGGGTACGCCACAGGGCCAGGTCCCCGCGGGAACCTGGCCCTGCCGGCGGCGGCGCGGCGGGTCAGCCCCGCGGCGGCGCCGTCATGGAGAGCACGTCGAGGGCCTGGTCGAGGGTCTCGGTGGTGAGCTCGCCGCGCTCGACGTAGCCCAGGTCGAGCACCGCCTGGCGGATCGTCAGCCCCTCCGCCACCGCGTGCTTGGCGATCTTCGCCGCGGCCTCGTAGCCGATGTGGCGGTTCAGCGGCGTGACGATGGACGGGGAGGACTCCGCGAGCTCCAGGCACCGCTCGACGTTCGCCGTCGTGCCGGCCACGCACCGGTCCGCCAGGTGCTCGGACCCCCGCGCCAGCAGGGTGATCTGCTCGAGCAGGTTGCGCGCCGTGACCGGGAGCATGACGTTCAGCTCGAACGCCCCGGACGAGCCCGCGAAGACGATGGCCGCGTCGTTGCCGATGACCTGCGCGCAGACCTGCAGCACCGCCTCGGGGATGACCGGGTTCACCTTGCCCGGCATGATCGACGAGCCCGGCTGCAGGTCCGGCAGGGCGATCTCGCCCAGGCCGGCACGCGGCCCCGAGCCCATCCACCGCAGGTCGTTGCAGATCTTGACGAGGGACACCGCCACCGTCCGCAGGGCACCCGACGTCTCGACGAAGGAGTCCTGCGCGCTCTGGGCCTCGAAGTGGTCCGCGGCCTCGACGAAGGGCAGCCCCGTCCGCTCGGCGACGAGCGCGATGACCCGCTGGGGGAAGCCGGGCGGCGTGTTGATGCCCGTGCCGACGGCCGTGCCGCCCAGGGGCAGCTCCGCCAGGCGCGGCAGCACCGCGCGGACCCGGGCGATGCCGTGCCGCACCTGGGCGGCGTACCCGCCGAACTCCTGGCCGAGCGTGACCGGCGTGGCGTCCATGAGGTGCGTGCGCCCCGACTTCACGACGGTGGCGAACTCCGCGGCCTTCGCCTCGAGGGTCGCGGCCAGGTGGTCCAGCGCGGGCAGGAGGTCCGCCTCGAGGGCGGCGTAGGCGGCGACGTGGATGGAGGCCGGGAAGACGTCGTTGGACGACTGCGAGGCGTTCACGTGGTCGTTCGGGTGGACCGGCGCTCCGAGGCGCTCGGCGGCGAGCGTGGCCAGAACCTCGTTCGTGTTCATGTTGGAGCTCGTGCCCGAACCCGTCTGGAACACGTCGACGGGGAACTCGGCGTCCCAGCGGCCCTCGACGACCTCGTCGGCGGCGGCGGCGATCGCCTCGGCCAGGTCCTGGGCGAGGATCCCGCGCTCGGCGTTGGCCAGCGCCGCGGCCCGCTTGATCTGCGCCAGCGCGGCGATGTGGTGCCGCGCCAGGCCGGTGCCGGAGATGGCGAAGTTCTCCACCGCGCGCTGCGTCTGGGCGCGGTAGCGGGCCTTCGCGGGCACGCGGACCTCCCCCATCGTGTCGTGCTCGATGCGGTACTCGTCGTCGGACATGACCTACCTCTGCGATCGGGGACGGAACGGCGGCACGGACGGCGGCGTGGACGGGGACGGCGGAGGGCTCAGCGGGGCTGGTACGGCGACACGACGACCTCGACGCGCTGGAACTCCTTGAGGTCGGAGTACCCGGTCGTCGCCATCGCGTGCCGCAGGGCGCCGACGAGGTTCAGCGTGCCGTCGGCCGTGCGCCCGGGGCCGAACAGGATCTGCTCGAGCGTGCCGGCGGTGCCCACGTGCACGCGCTCGCCGCGGGGCAGCCGCGGGTGGTGCGCCTCGGAGCCCCAGTGGTAGCCGTCACCGGGCGCCTCGGCGGCGCGTGCGAGGGCCGCGCCGAGCATGACGGCGTCCGCCCCGCAGGCGATGGCCTTGACGAGGTCCCCGGACCGGCCGACGCCGCCGTCGGCGATGACGTGCACGTACCGGCCGCCGGACTCGTCGAGGTAGTCCCGGCGGGCGGCGGCCACGTCGGCGACCGCCGTGGCCATGGGCGCGTGGATCCCCAGCGACGTGCGCGTCGTGTGCGCGGCGCCGCCGCCGAACCCGACGAGGACGCCCGCGGCGCCGGTGCGCATGAGGTGCAGGGCCGCGGTGTACGTGGCCGCGCCGCCGACGATGACGGGCACGTCCAGCTCGTAGATGAAGCGCTTGAGGTTGAGCGGCTCGGCGCGCGCCGACACGTGCTCGGCCGACACGGTGGTCCCGCGGATGACGAACAGGTCGACGCCGGCGTCGACGACGGTCCGCCAGTGCTCCTGGGTCCGCTGCGGCGACAGCGACCCGGCGACGACGACGCCCTCCGCCCGGATCTGCCGGATGCGCTCGGCGATGAGCTCCGGGCGCACGGGCGCGGCGTAGATCTCCTGCAGGCGGGCGGTGACCCCGTCCGCGGGCAGGGCCGCGATCTCGTCGAGCAGGGGCTGCGGGTCCTCGTGGCGCGTCCACAGCCCCTCGAGGTCGAGCACGCCGACGCCACCGGCGCGGCCGAGCGCGACCGCCGTCGCGGGGCTCATGACGGAGTCCATCGGCGCCGCGAGGATGGGCAGGTCCAGGTGGTAGGCGTCGATCTGCCAGCCGACCGAGACCTCCTCGGGGTCGCGGGTCCGGCGGGAGGGGACGACGGCGACGTCGTCGAAGGAGTACGCCCGACGCCCGCGCTTGCCCCGGCCGATCTCGATCTCGTTGCTCACGCGGCCCAGGCTATCGGCCGCCCACGACGCCGGTGCGCCTGCCCCGGCCTGTCGGTGGGCGGTGGGAGGCTGGCGCACGGTCGGACGGACGGACGTCACGACGAGGAGCACGACGCGACCGGGTGAGGTCGTGCGGAGAGGGACGGGACGGGACGCGTGCACGGCAGCGACGGCAGGCACGGGGCGCACGGACCGCTGGGCCGCTGGGTGGGCCGCGTCGTGGCGGTGGCCGTCCGGCGCACGTGGGCACGTCCGGCGTCGTGGACGCGGGGGCCGCTCCTGGGCTTCGACACGGAGACCACCGGGGTGGACGTGGCCCGGGACCGCATCGTCGCCGCGGCGCTGGTGCTCCGGGACGCGCACGGCACCCGCGTGCGCTCCTGGCTGGTCGACCCCGGGGTGGAGATCCCGGCGGCGGCCAGCGCCGTGCACGGCATCAGCACCGCGCACGCGCGCGCCCACGGGCGCCCGCCGGCCGCCGTGCTCGACGAGGTCGCCGGCGCCCTGGCCGCCGCGCTGGCCGAGGGCACGCCCGTGGTGGCCTTCAACGCCTGCTTCGACCTGTCGATCCTCGACGCGGAGCTGCGCCGGCACGGCCTGCCCACGCTGCCCGAGCGCCTGGGCCGCGCCGCCGCGCCGGTGCTCGACCCGCTCGTGCTCGACCGCGCCCAGGACCGTCACCGGCGCGGCCCCCGCCGGCTGGGCGACCTGTGCCGCCTCTACGGCGTGACGGCCGACGGCGACCTGCACACCGCGCACGTCGACGTGCTGGCGACGCTCGACGTGCTGGGCCGCCTCGTCGAGCGGTTCCCGGCGCTCGGCGACGCCGACCCCGCCGAGCTGCACGCCTTCCAGGCCCGGGCGCACCGGCGCTGGGCCGAGGCCGTCAACGCCCGGCGCCGCGAGCGCGGGGAGACCGGCCCGGACGCGGACCCGTCCTGGCCGGCCCTCGTCGTGCCGTCGCCCGTCGCCGCCTGACAGCCGCCCTCAGCGGCCCGTGTAGTTGGGCGCCTCCACCGTCATCTGGATGTCGTGCGGGTGCGACTCCTTCAGCCCCGCGGGCGTGATGCGGATGAATTTCCCGCGCTCGCGCAGCTGCGGGATGGTGTGCGCGCCGACGTAGAACATGGACTGGTGCAGCCCGCCGATGAGCTGGTGCGCCACGGCCGACAGCGGCCCGCGGTAGGGCACCTGGCCCTCGATGCCCTCGGGGACGATCTTCTCGTCGGACGCCACGTCCGCCTGGAAGTAGCGGTCCTTGGAGTAGGAGATCCGCCCGCGCGAGGCCATGGCCCCCAGCGAGCCCATCCCCCGGTAGTGCTTGTACTGCTTGCCGTTGACGAACACGAGGTCGCCGGGCGACTCGTCGCACCCGGCCAGCAGCGAGCCGAGCATGACGGTGTCGGCCCCGGCCACCAGCGCCTTGGCGATGTCCCCCGAGTACTGCAGCCCGCCGTCGCCGATGACCGGCACCCCCGCGGGACGGCAGACCTGCGCGGCGTCCCAGATCGCGGTGACCTGCGGCACCCCGACCCCGGCGACGACGCGCGTGGTGCAGATGGAGCCGGGCCCGACACCGACCTTGACCGCGTCCACCCCGGCCTCGACCAGCGCGGCCGCCCCCGCGGTCGTCGCCACGTTCCCGCCGATGACCTGCACGTGCGCCATGGACGGGTCGGCCTTGAGCCGGCGCACCATGTCGAGCATGAGCCGCGCGTGCCCGTTGGCCGTGTCGACGACGAGCACGTCGACGCCCGCCTCGACCAGCGCCGTCGCGCGCTCCCAGGCGTCCCCGAAGAACCCGATGGCCGCCCCGACGCGCAGCCGGCCCTCGTCGTCCTTCGTCGCCGCCGGGTACTGCTCGGACTTGACGAAGTCCTTGACGGTGATGAGCCCGGCGAGCACGCCCTGGGCGTCCACGAGCGGCAGCTTCTCGATCTTGTGCTTGGCCAGCAGGGCCGCGGCGTCGTCGCGCGCGATCCCGACGGGGGCCGTCACGAGCGGCATGGGCGTCATGACGTCGCGGACGCGCAGGCCGTCCCACTGCTCCGCCGGGACGAAGCGCAGGTCCCGGTTGGTGATGATGCCGACCAGACGCCGGTCGGGGTCGACGACGGGCAGGCCGGAGACCCGGTAGGTGCCGCAGAGGCGGTCGAGCTCGGTGAGCGTCGCCTCGGGGCCGATGGTGACGGGGTCGGTGATCATGCCCGACTCGGACCGCTTCACGCGGTCCACCTGGTGGGCCTGGTCGGCGATCGACAGGTTGCGGTGCAGGATGCCGAGGCCGCCCTGGCGCGCCATGGCGATGGCCATCCGCGACTCCGTGACGGTGTCCATCGCCGCGGACAGCAGGGGGACGCGCACGGTGATCGTGCGGGTGAGCTGCGAGGAGGTGTCCACCTCGCTCGGGATGACGTCCGTCTCGCCGGGGAGCAGGAGCACGTCGTCGTAGGTGAGGCCCACGCGGGCGAACGGGTCGTGCGTCGGGGTGCCCGGTTCCGTCATCGCCCCAGGATACGTGCCGGTCGCGCAGCCTCCCGGACGCGTCCGGGCCCGCCCGCGGGGTGCGGACGGGCCCGGACGGGCGACGCCGCGAGCGCGGCGGCACCAGCAGGTCAGCGAATGAGGCCGCGCCGCAGCCCGATCGCGACGGCCTGCGCCCGGTCGGCCGCCCCGAGCTTGCGGAAGAGGCGCCGCGCGTGGGTCTTGATGGTGTCCTCCGACAGGAACAGGCTCTGCCCGATCTGCGAGTTGGACTGCCCGTTGCTCATCCCGACGAGGACCTCGACCTCGCGCTTGGTCAGCACGATCATCTGGCCGTCGGGGGCCACGACGCTCGCGCCCGCCGAGCCCGGCGCGTCCGAGGCACCGAGCGAGCGCGGGTGGGGCAGCGCCCCGACCGGGGCGCTCGCCACGGGCCGGCCCGCCTCGCCGGCGACGCCCATCGGGCGCTGCTGCACGGGCGAGGCCATCACGTGCGCGGCCACCGCCGCGAGCTCCGCCCGGCCGACCTCCGGTGCCAGGAAGCCCCGCGCACCCAGGGCCAGGGCCTTGTCCAGCGACTCGGCGTCGTCCGGCATCGCCAGGATGACCACCGCCGTCGTCGGGGACAGCGCCCGCAACGCCCGCACCGCGTCCACCGCGCCGGGCGCCCCGATGTGCGCGTCGAGCAGCACCACCGTCGGGGGTACCCTCCTCACCAGCGCCACCAGCTCGTCCACCGACCCCGCCGCGCGCACCGGCGTGAGCGCGGGGACGCCGACCGATGTCACGACGAGGCGCTCGCGGATCATCGCCGAGCTGTGGCAGATCACCACTCCCGCCATCACGACCTCCTCCAGGTGCCCGCCTCGCGCGGACGACTTCCCGACCCATCGGCGGGCCGGGCACCGCTGTGAGCGCAGACCGGTCCGGCGGGGCGGGCCGAACGGGTGACGGGGCCTCCACGACGGTGGCAGCGCGGTGCTGCCGCGGCACGACGGCGCGCGTGATGTCCCCCGGACGGGCGATGGGCGCAGGGCTCTCCCGCGCTGCCGGAGAAGGGTTCGGGGCGGGCCGCCACCCGGATGGGTGATGTGAGCCACGATGCGGGCCCCGGGGCGTGGCGGGGCCGGAGGGCGTCAGGCCCCGGCGACCCCGTCGGGCCGAGGAGCGGCGGTCGCCGCGGGGACCGCGCTGGCGAGCACCTCGTGCAGCAGCCCGGTGAACGTGCGCGCCCGGTGGACCGACCGGCCCCAGGGCATGCGGTCGATGGCCTCCTCGGGGACGAGCAGGAACTGCGGCAGGTCCGGACGGTCGGCGACGAGTCGCTCGACCACGTCGGCGGGTGCGTCCGCCCTGCGCGACAGGTGCACCACCGCCGCGGGACGCGTCATGAGGACGAGCTCCGCGGCCTGGTGCGCCCGGACAGGGCCGCTGACGATGCGCGCGTCACGCCCCCGCGTGCACAGCGCGGACGCGAGGGCGTGCACGAGCAGCGGCCGGTCCTCCCCCGGCGGCACGACGAGCAGCACCACCGGCGCGCCCGCCGTCGGCTCCCCCATCGACCGGGCCCGGAGCGCGCCCAGCGCGCAGCCCCGCAGCACGGTCGGGGCGTCCACCCCCGGGCGGTCGACCTCGGTGCGCCGGTGCAGCAGCGTCCGCGCGGGGTCGACGAGGTCGGTCCACCAGCGCTCGACGTCACCGCGGGTGCCGAGGTCGAGCAGGGCCGCGCACCGGGCCTCGTCGCCGGCCACGGCCGCGTCGACGACGGCCTGCGGCGTCGGCACCGGCCGCGTGGCGGACGCGCGGGTCCGCTCCTCCCGCGTCTCGGGGCGCTGGTCGGCGCGCGGCTCGGCGATCAGACCGGCTGCGGGCAGGGGCTCGACGGGACCGGCGCCGTCCGTGTCCGCGAGGCGCACTTCGATGCCGTCCGCGCGGCTCAGCCCCGGCAGGACGGTGCCCGGCGCCCCGGGCACGACCTCGGCCTCCCGCGCCAGACGGGCGGCGTCGCCGGGCGCCACGCCGTCCAGGGTGAGGCGCCGCATGACGAGCAGCCGCTCGACGTCCTGCGGCGAGTACCGCCGGTGCGCGCCGGCGGAGTGGCCCGAGGGACCCAGCCCGTACCGCCGGTCCCACGTGCGCAGCGTCGCCGGGGCCACGCCCAGCCGCTGGGCCACCGCCGCCACCGCGAGCCCCGGGACGACGTCGCCGCCCGGCTCCGCGTCGGGGGCGGTCGCCGGCCCGTCGGCGGCGGTGGCGCGGTCGGCGTCCCGGTCGCTGGCGCGATCGGTGGCGCGATCCGGGCGGGGCATGGCCCGATCATGCCAGCCGGACGCCGACCGAGCCCGGCCCGTCCCGGTGGTCGACGTGGCAGCGGGTCAGCACCGCGCCATGGACCGCTCCGGAACCGGTCGAAATTGGTCAGGGTCAGACCCTTGAACAACTTCTGGCGCGGTTGTAGCGTTGCTGCTCAGCAGGACGGAGCGGGTGCCGAGGCACCGGGACTCCGAGGCCCGCACCACGCACTGACCGGCCCCCGGGCCGACACGAGGAGGACGACATGGCGGAGATCTCGCGACTGCCCGGACCGGTGATGGACCTGTGGGAGTGGCAGTTCGAGGGCGCGTGCCGCGAGGCCGACCCGACGCTGTTCTTCCACCCCGAGGGTGAGCGCGGCGCCGCCCGTCGTCGTCGTGCCGAGGCGGCCAAGGCCGTCTGCGCCACCTGCCCGGTCATCGAGCAGTGCCGCAAGCAGTCGCTCAGCGTGCGGGAGCCCTACGGCGTGTGGGGCGGCCTGTCCGAGGACGAGCGGGCCGAGGTCCTCGCCCAGCAGTCCGGTCGGCGCGCCGTCGTCTGACCCTTCGGCCGGCGCCCTGCGCCGGCTGCACCAGCTCGCCGCCGGCCCTGCGCCGTCGGCTCTCCAGGACGGGCCGCGGCCCGGCGCGGCAGGGCGCCGGGGACCGCGGCCCGTCTGCGTCCCCGGGCAGATGGCACCGCCGGTAGGTCGGCGGTCGACCACCACCACGTCGTGCGTGCCGACCGCGCCGCCCACGACCACGACCACGACCACGACCACGACCGAGGTGCGCACCCCCATCGGTGCGACCCCGGCACGCGCGACGACAGAGGCCCCCCGTCCGTCAGGACGAGGGGCCTCCGTGCTGCTGCCGCGTCACCGCGGCGGCGGGGTCACTTCGTGACGACCGCCAGGATGTCGCGCGCGGAGAGGATGAGGTACTCCTCGCCGTTGTACTTCACCTCGGTGCCGCCGTACTTGGAGTAGATGACGACGTCGTCGACGGCGACGTCCAGCGGGACGCGGTTGCCCTTGTCGTCGATCCGGCCCGGGCCGACGGCCAGGACGGTGCCCTCCTGGGGCTTCTCCTTGGCGCTGTCCGGGATGACCAGACCGAACGAGGTCGTCTGCTCCGCCTCGAGCGTCTTGACGAGGATGCGGTCCTCGAGCGGCTTGATGCCGACCTTGGACTCCGTGGAGACCGTCACAGCGGACCTCCCCTTCACGTGTGAGGGAACTGCTTGCGGATGTCGGTTGCCACGCTGCGGGCCACCGTCGTCGCGGGTGCCGGGGCCTGTCGCGTGCCGGTGCTCACTGTAGGAACGCGTTAGCACTCGGTCAAGGCGAGTGCCAGCACGCCTCCCCGCCCCGCCGGAGGGGCGTGGGAGGATCGCGACGTGGATGCCGACGGCCTGGCCCAGCTCCTCTCGCCCGAGGGGTGGGCGCTGCTGCAGGCCCTGCCGCCCTACGACGAGGACCGCGCGATGGCGCTGTCCACGCGCCTGCGGGCCGACGGGCTGGACCCGGCCCTCGTCGCCGCGGCGCTCACGCAGTCCCGGCTGCGGGCCCGGGCGCGGGCGAAGTTCGGGGAGTTCGCCGAGGGCATGCTGCTGACGCCCGCCGGCCTGGAGCAGGCGACGCGGCTCGTGGTCGCCGCGCGGCACGCCCGGCGCTACCGCGACGCGGGCTGCACGCACGTCGCCGACCTCACGTGCGGGATCGGCGCGGACAGCCTCGCGCTGGCGGGCTCGGGCCTGCGCGTGCTCGCCACCGACGTCGACGAGACCACCGCCGCCCTGGCCACCGTGAACCTGCGGCACTTCCCCGAGGCACGCGTGCGGCAGGCCGACGGGCTGTCCCTCGACCTCGCGGCGGAGGGCGTCGACGGGGTCTACGCCGACCCGGCCCGGCGCACGGGCTCCGGCAGCCGCCTCTTCGACCCCGCCGCCTACCTCCCGCCGCTCGACGCGGTCCTCGCCCTGCGCGGGCGCGTCCCGGCGCTCGGCCTCAAGCTCGGCCCCGGCGTCCCGCACACCGCGCTGCCGGCCGACGCGGAGGCGCAGTGGGTGTCGGTCGGCGGCGACGTCGTCGAGCTGGGCCTGTGGTTCGGGCCGCTGGCGCCGGTCGGCCCGGCCCGCAGCGCCCTCGTGCTCGACGAGGCCGGAGCCGCCCACGAGCTGCGCGCGCCCCTCGTGCCCGGCACCGCCGAGCCCGAGCTGCCCCCCGTCGACGCGGGACCCGTCGGCGGCTACCTCTACGAGCCGGACGGCGCCGTCATCCGCGCCGGCCTCGTCGCCCTCGTCGCCCAGGAGGTGCAGGGACGCCTCGTCGACCGCACGATCGCCTACGTGACCTCCGACGTGCGCCACGCCGCGCCCACGGCCACCGCCTACCGCGTGCTCGACCGCATGCCGTTCGGCCTCAAGGCCCTGCGGTCCTACCTGCGCACGCGCGGGGTCGGGCGGCTGACCATCAAGAAGCGGGGCACCGCGGTGGTGCCGGAGCAGCTGCGGCGCCAGCTCGACCTGCGCGGCGACGCCGAGGCCACGGTGGTGCTCACCCGGGTCGCGGGCGCGCAGACCGTCCTCGTGGTGGAGCCGCTGTGAGCGCCGCCCCCGCCCGCCTCGACTTCGCCGCGTCCGAGCGCTCGACGGTCGGGCTGGAGTGGGAGCTCGCGCTCGTCGACGCCGACTCCGGGGACCTGCGCCAGGCGGCCGAGGCGATCTTCGCGCAGGTGCGCCCCGGCGACGCGGACCGCTGGCGGCTCACCCCGGAGCTGCTGCTCAACACCGTCGAGGTCTCGTCGGGCAAGTGCACGACCATCGGGGAGGCGGTCGCGGACCTGCGGGCTGCCACCGACGCCGTCGCCGCCGCGGCGAGCCCGCTGCGCATCGAGCTCATGGGCGCCGGGACGCACCCCTTCGCGCGGTGGGACCAGCAGCGCGTCACGGACAAGCAGCGCTACGCGACGCTCATCGACCGCACGCAGTGGTGGGGCCGGCAGATGCTCATCTACGGCGTGCACGTGCACGTGGGCATCGAGGACCGCGCGAAGGTGCTGCCGCTCTCGCGCGCGATGCTCACCGTCTTCGGCCTGCTGCAGTCGCTCTCGTCGTCCTCACCCTTCTGGGACGGCGCCGACACGGGCTACGCCTCGAACCGGGCCCTGCTGTTCCAGCAGCTGCCGACGGCGGGCCTGCCGTTCGGCTTCGACCACTGGGAGCAGCTCGAGCAGTACGTCGGGGACATGCTCCACACGGGCGTCATCGACGCGTTCGACGAGGTGCGTTGGGACGTCCGGCCGGCGCCGCGCTTCGGCACGCTGGAGATGCGCATCGCCGACGGCGCCTCGAACCTGCTGGAGGTCGGCGCCATCTCCGCGCTGACGCACTGCCTCGTCGAGCACTTCTCGACCGTGCTCGACGAGGGTCGCCCGCTGCCCACCCTGCCGCCGTGGTTCGCGCAGGAGAACAAGTGGCGCGCGGCCCGCTACGGCATGGACGCCATCCTCATCACCGACGCGTCGGGCGACGAGGAGCTCGTCACCGACTCCGTGAGCCGGTGGCTGCGGGTGCTCGAGCCCGTGGCGGAGCGCCTGGGCTGCGCCCGCGAGCTCGACGAGGTGCGGGTCGTGCTGCGCAAGGGCGCGTCGTACCAGCGCCAGCGCGCGGTGGCCCGCCGGCACGCGGGCGCGCTGCGGCCGGTCGTCGAGCACCTCGTCGCCGAGCGCCACGCCGGCCGCCCGCTGCAGTCGGCGGCCGGCCCGTCGGCCGGGTCCCGCCCGACGGGCGCGCCTCGCCCGGGCGGGTGACGATGGGGAGGCCCGGTGCGCCGGCCGCCCAGAAGCGGCGACCCCTGGACCGCACGGGGCTCCCAGCAGCCTGCGGAGGGACACTTATGACCGACCAGCTCACCTTCTCCGACCCGACGACCCGCTACCGCACCGAGGGCTTCCCCGAGCAGTACCAGGACGGGCCCGGTCTCGAGCAGGACCTGGCGGTGCAGGCCGACGACGGCGCGCAGACCTACCGCGGCACGGGCCGCCTCGTCGGGCGCAAGGCCCTCATCACCGGCGGCGACTCCGGCATCGGCCGCGCGGTCGCCATCGCCTTCGCCCGCGAGGGCGCCGACGTCGTGCTGTCGTACCTGCCGGAGGAGCAGCCCGACGCGGACTCGGTCGCCGAGATCATCCGCGCCGAGGGCCGCACCGTCGCCCTGGCGCCGGGCGACGTGACCGACGAGGCCTACTCGCGCTCGCTGGTGCACACCGCCGTCTCCGAGCTCGGCGGGCTGGACACGCTCGTCGTCGTCGCGGGCAAGCAGCAGACGGTCGAGGACATCACGGAGCTGACCCCCGAGCAGTTCGACGAGACGTTCAAGACGAACGTGTACGCGCTGTACTGGATCGTGCAGGAGGCCGTCCCGGTGCTGCCCCCGGGGTCGAGCATCATCACGACGAGCTCCATCCAGGCGTACAACCCGTCGCCGTCGCTGGTGGACTACGCCACGACGAAGGCCGCCATCAACACGATGAGCAAGGCCCTCGCGCAGCAGCTCGCCCCCAAGGGCATCCGTGTCAACGTCGTGGCGCCCGGACCGGTGTGGACGCCGCTGCAGACGGCCGGCGGGCAGCCGCAGGAGGCGCTGCCGGAGTTCGGCTCGCAGACGCCGCTGGCCCGTGCGGGGCAGCCCGTCGAGATGGCCCCGGCGTACGTCTTCCTCGCGTCGTCCGAGTCGAGCTACGTCTCCGGCGAGACGCTCAACGCCAACGGCGGCTCGCCCACCCCGTGACGCCCTGACCGCCCCGCCCGGGTCCTCGTCGGACCTCTCAGACGAGGACCCGGGTGAGCGGCATCGTCGAGTCCACGCCGAGGTCGAGCGACGAGGGCGCCATCCCGCGGGCGACGACCGCGGACCCCAGGGCGGCGATCATCGCGCCGTTGTCGGTGCAGTACCGGATGGGCGGGATGCGCAGCTCGACGCCCGCCTCGCCGCACCGCTGCGCCAGCAGGTCCCGCAGCTGGGAGTTCGCGGAGAACCCGCCCCCGACGACGAGGGTGCCCACGCCGTGCCGCTCGCAGGCGGCCAGCGTCTTGGCGACGAGGACGTCGGCCACCGCCGCGGCGAAGGAGGCCGCGACGTCGGGCAGCGGGATCTCCTCCCCCGCGTCCTGACGGGCCTCGACCCAACGCGCGACGGCCGTCTTGAGGCCGGAGAACGAGAAGTCCTGCGCGTGGGCGGCCTGGTCCTTCGGCGCCGTCAGGCCGCGCGGGAACCGGATGGCGTCCGGGTCGCCCTCGCGCGCGAGCCGGTCGATGTGCGGGCCGCCCGGGTAGGGCAGGCCCAGCAGCCGACCCACCTTGTCGAACGCCTCGCCCGCGGCGTCGTCGAGGGTCGAGCCGAGCTCCGTGACCTGAACGGTGTCGTCGAGCAGGAGCAGGCTCGAGTGGCCGCCGGAGACGACGAGCGCCATGACGCGCTCGGGGAAGGGGCCGTGCACCAGCTCGTCGACGACGGCGTGCCCGATGACGTGGTTGACGCCGTACAGCGGCCGGTCGAGCGCGAGCGCGAGGGCCTTGGCGGCGGCGGCGCCGACCGTCAGGGGGCCGACGAGGCCCGGCCCGGCGGTGACCGCGACCGCGTCGACGTCGGCCAGCGTCACGCCGGCACCGGCCAGGGCGCGCTCGATGGTCGGCACCATCGCCTCGAGGTGGGCGCGCGAGGCGATCTCCGGGATGATCCCGCCGAACCGCGCGTGCTCCTCGACCGAGCTGGCCACGGCGTCGACGAGGAGCTCGTAACCGCGGACGAGGGCGACACCCGTCTCGTCGCAGGAGGTCTCGAGGCCGAGGACGAGCGGGGGGCGGTCGCTGCTCACGGGCCCCAGGATAGGGCGCGCACCCCGGCGTGATGCTCGTCACCGCTGCTCACGGACGGCCCTGGGATGATCTCCAGGTCGTTGAGCGTTCAACGAGCCATGACCACCGATCTGGGCACGCTGGACGACCTCGACTTCCCCGCCTCCCGCCTCGCCGTCGACGACGACGTCGCGGACCTGCTGTTCCGCCACGCGCGGTCGGCGGGTGCGTTCACGGACGAGCCGGTGACGGACGAGGACCTCGAGGCCGTGCACGACCTCGCCAAGTGGGGCCCCACCGCCCTCAACACCAGCCCCATGCGCACGCTCGTCGTGCGCAGCCGCGAGGGCCGCGAGCGCCTCGCCGCGCACATGGCCGAGGGCAACCGGGCGCGGGTCCTCGCCGCGCCGATGGCGCTCGTCGTCGCCGCGGACCCCGCGTTCCACCGCCACCTGCCGGTGCTGGCGCCGCACATGCCGGGCAAGGCCGACGAGCTCGAGGGCGCCGTGGAGGCCCGCGAGGGCATGGCGCGCACCAACACGCTGCTCCAGGCCGGCTACCTCACCATCGCGCTGCGCGCCGCCGGCCTGGCCGTCGGGCCGATGGGCGGCATGGACGCGGCCGGCATCGACGCCGAGTTCTTCGCCGAGAGCGGGTGGCGCACGGTGCTGGTCCTGCTCGTCGGGCACGCGCAGGGCGAGGGCACGCACCACCCGCGCGCGCCGCGGCTGACGTGGGAGCAGGTCAGCCGGACCGTCTGAGCGCGGTCGGCGCGGTCCGCGCGGTCCGCGCGGTCCCCCACGTGCGGGGTCGGACGGGGGTCAGCCCTCGTCCGGCCCCGTCGCCACCGGACGCGCGGGGTCGTGCGACCACTGGGACCACGAGCCGGGGTAGAGCGTCGCGTCCACGCCGAGCGAGGCGAGCGCGGCGACCTCGTGGGCGGCGGTGACGCCCGAGCCGCAGTAGACGGCGACGGGGGCGTCCAGCGCCCCGAGGGACGCGAACCGCCGACGCAGGGAGTCGGCGGGCAGGAAGCGGCCGTCGGCGTCGAGGTTGCCGGCCGTCGGGGCGCTGCGGGCGCCGGGCACGTGCCCCGCCCGCGGGTCGACGGGCTCGACCTCGCCCCGGTACCGCTCGCCCGCGCGGGCGTCGAGGAGCACGCCCCGTGCCGGCCAGCCGGCCACCTCGTCGGCGCCGGCCGTCGGCAGGGCGCCGGGCCGCAGGACGACGTCGCCCGGCTCCGGGGTCACCGCGCCCGCCTCGACCGGTAGGCCGGCGGCGCGCCAGGCCGGCAGTCCGCCGGCGAGGAGGCGCACGTCGCGCAGGCCCGCCCAGCGCAGCAGCCACCAGGCGCGCGCCGCGGCGGTGCCGCCGGTCGCGTCGTACACGACGACCGGCCGCGCCTCGCGCAGCCCCCAGGAGCGCGCCGCCGCCTCGAGCGCGGCGACGTCCGGGAGCGGGTGCCGGCCGTGGGCCGGGGCGGCGGGGGCGGCGAGCTCGGCGTCGAGGTCGACGAACACCGCCCCCGGCACGTGCGCGGCGAGGTGCTCCTCGCGCCCGGGCGGCCCGCCGAGGGACCAGCGCACGTCGAGCAGCGCGGGCGGTTCGTCGTCCGCGAGCTCGGCCGCGAGCGCCAGCGGCTCGACGAGGACGGCGGCGCGCGGGTCCGTGCTCACGCGGGCGAGCCCTCGTCGTGCGTCCCGCGCTCGCCGCCGACCGGGCCGCCCGCCGCACGGGCCGGCTGCCAGCGCATCGTGTAGGCGTCGATGCCGCCGGGGTAGTAGTTGCGGCGCGTGCCCAGGCGCTCGAACCCGAGGCTCTCGTACAGGTGCTGCGCGGGGGCGTTGTCGACGCGCACCTCGAGCAGGACGGTCCGCGCCCCCAGGCGCTCCGCCTCCGTCAGCAGGTCGGTGAGCATCCCGCGGGCGACGCCGCGGTTCTGGTGGCCCGTGGCGGTGGCGACCGTCATGACCTGGGCGTCGTCGCCGTCGAACCACAGCCCCGCGTAGCCGACGAGGGCGCCCGTCGCGGTGTCGACCGCGGCGAGGTAGGTGCGGCCCGGACCGTCGAGCTCGGCCCGCATGGAGTCCTCGGACCACGCGGTCGGGCCGAACAGCTCGCGCTCCAGCGCCATGACGGCCGGCAGGTCGTCGGGCGCCAGGGGGCGGCGGGCGACGCCGCCCGTGCCCGCGTCGGCGCCCGTGCTCGTGCCCGTGCTCGTGCCGGTCGGCACGGCCGGCTCGCTCACGCCAGGACCCGCTTGCGCTCGTTCGGCGGCACGGCGTCGGGCCGGCGCAGGTAGAGCGGCTCCGTGGGCTGCTCCTGCCCGGCGGCCGCGCGGGTCAGCGCCAGCCGGGCCAGGGCGACGGGGTCCGGGTCCAGCAGCTCGGGGCGCACCGCCAGCTCCGGCACGGCGGCCTCGGCCAGCACCGGGTCCGTCAGGGCGCCCCGCCCGACGACGAGCACGCGCCGACCGGCGTCCGGCGCGTCGCCGCCGGCTGTGAGCAGGGCGGCCGCCGGTCCCACCGACGGCCCGTCGACGCGCAGGAGCGGGTCGCCGGACGTGCCGTCGGAGGCCGGGCCCGACGCGCCGGCCGACCACCCCGGCCCGCGCCGGTAGCGCCCGGCGTAGACCTCGCGCCGGCGGGCGTCCGTCACGGCCAGCACGTCGACGTCCTCGTCGTCCCCGTCGTCCCCACCGGCCCCGGCCGCCTCCAGCGCCCGCAGCGCCAGGGCGTCCAGCGACGGCACGCCGTGCACGGGCAGGCCGAGCGCGAGGCCCAGGGTGCGCGCGGTGACCAGGCCGACGCGCAGGCCGGTGAAGGGGGCCGGGCCCGTGCCGACGGCCAGCGCGGTGAGGTCGCGCGGGGTCAGGCCGGCGGCGGCCAGCGCCTCGGCGACCAGCGGCGCCAGGAGCTCGGCGTGGTGGCGCTGCGCCGTGACCGCGCGGACGGCCAGCGCGGTGCCGGCGTCGTCGGTGACCGCCACGGCGACGGCGGCGGAGGTGTCGAGGGCGAGGACGGGCACGAGGTCAGCCTAGGGTCAGCCCGCGACGGGCTCGCCGGGCAGGACGACCCCTGCCCACCGCTCCCCGACGCCCCGCACGAGCGCGACGCGAGCGCCGGCCGCGGCGTCCTGCGGGTCGAGCGGCCCGGACTCGGCGCCGCGCGGCCGGACCAGCTCCACCTCGAGCCGGTCGGAAGCCAGGGGCTCGACCCAGCCCGCGCCCCACTCCACGACGGTGACCGACTCGTCGAGGCCGGCCTCGAGGTCCAGGGCGTCGACCTCCTCCAGCGAGCCGAGCCGGTACGCGTCGACGTGCACGAGCGCGGGACCGGTCGAGCCGTCCTCGCGGGGCAGCGGCGGCTGCACCCGCGCGATGGTGAAGGTCGGCGACAGCACGGGGCCCCGCACGTGCAGCCCCGCGCCGATGCCCTGGGTGAGGGTCGTCTTGCCCGCGCCGAGCCCGCCCGTGAGCACGACGAGGTCCCCCGCGCGCAGCAGCGCCGCGAGTGCGCGGCCCAGCGCGCGGGTGGCGTCCTCGTCGGGCAGCACGCTGCGGTGCGCCGGTGCGGTGGTGCCGCTCATCCGTCCGTCCCCTCCGTCGCTTCCGGGCCGCCGGCGCGTCCGGCGGTGCCCACGTGCACGCGCGGGATGCGGGACCCCACGCGCGTCACGATCTCGTAGCCGATGGTGCCCGCCCGCTGCGCCCAGTCCTCGGCGGTGGGGCCGCCGTCACGGCCGGTGCCGAAGACCTCGACGACGTCGCCGGCCCGCTCCGTCGCCCCCGGACCCAGGTCGAGGACGACCTGGTCCATGCACACCCGCCCCGCCACGGGGACGACGCGGCCGTTGACCCCGACGGGGCCGCCGGGGCGGTCGGCGGTGCCGGACGCGTGGCGCGGGATGCCGTCGGCGTAGCCCAGCGGCACCACCGCGACCGTCGTGTCGGCCGGCGTCACGTAGGCGTGGCCGTAGGAGATGCCGTGGCCGGCCGGCAGGTGCTTGACCGTCGCCAGACGCGCCTCGAGCGTCATCGCCGGCGTCAGCCCCCAGCGGTCGGAGGTGCCGAGCGACACCGCGGGCGTCAGCCCGTACACCGCGATGCCCGGGCGGACGAGGTCGTAGCGCAGCCGCGGGTCCGTGAGCAGCGCGGCGGAGTTGGCCAGGTGGCGGACCTGGGGCGGCAGGCCGGCGGCCTCGAGGGCGCGGACGGCGTCGTCGAGCACGGCGGCCTGCGCGTGGGCGAGCGGGTTGCCCGGCTCGTCCGCGGCGGCCAGGTGCGACCAGACCCCGATGAGCTCCAGCGCGCCCTCGGCGTGGGCGGCCGCCAGGGCCGGGAGGAGCGCGTGCAGGTCCGCCGGCGGCAGCCCGTTGCGGCCGAGGCCGGTGTCGACCTTGATGTGCACGCGGGCCGTGCGGCCGGTGCGGCGCGCGGCGTCGACGACCGCGTCCAGCGCCCAGGGCGCCGCGACGGTCACGTCGACGTCGGCGGCCAGCAGGGCGTCCATGGGGACCGCGGGGTCGTACAGCCAGGTGAGAAGCCGCGGCGCCGTCACGCCCGCGGCGCGCAGGGCCAGCGCCTCGCCGACCTGCGCGGTCCCGAGCCAGGTGGCGCCGCCGGCCAGCGCCGCGCGGGCGGCGGGCACCAGCCCGTGCCCGTACGCGTCGGCCTTGACCACCGCCATCACCGCGGCCCCGCCGGCGTACCCGGTGAGGACGCCGACGTTGGCGGCGATCGCGTCGAGATCGACGACCGCGCGGGCCGGGTGGTACGCCGCGGCGACGGCCGGGTCGTCGGGCGCGTCGGTCACGCCGGGCAGTCTCTCACCGCCGGGGCGCCGTCCTGCGCCAGCAGGTCCGCGACGACCGCGGGCAGCGCGTGCGCCACCGCCAGCGCGCTCACGGGCCCGCCGGGGGTGGCGTGGTGGGCGGCGCGGCCGTGGACGAGCGCCGCCGCCGCCGCCAGCCGCGCCGCGAGCGCCGGGTCGGCGACCACGTCCTCGGCGCGGCCGGCCAGCAGGGCGCCGACGACGCCGGCGAGCACGTCCCCGGACCCGGCCGTCGCCAGCCAGGCGGGCCCGTCGGCCTGCGACCACGTGCTGCCGCCCGCTCCGACGACGAGCGTCGTCGCGCCCTTGAGCAGCACCGTCGCACCCGACAGATCGTGCGCCCGGCGCGCCCACCGCCACGGCTCCGCCTCCACCGCGTCGCGGTCGACGGGCACGCCGCCGACCCGCTCGCCCCGGTCCGCGAGCCACCGCGCCAGCTCCCCGGCGTGCGGGGTGAGGACCACGTGGGCGCCGAGCCCTTCCGTCACCAGGTCCAGCGCGCCCGCGTCGAGCACGGCGGGCACCCCGTCCCGCGCCGCCGCCACGACCGCCGCCACGTCCCGCCGGCGCGCGGGGTCCGCCGGGTCGACCCCGGAGCCGGCCGCCCACGCCTGCACCCGCCCGTCGCCGACGGCTCCGGCCACGACGACCTCCGGCCGCGCCGCCAGCACCGCGGTGGCGAGCGGACCCGCCGGCCGCGGCGGCGCGGCGGGATCCTCGCGCTCGTCGCGCTCGTCGCGCTCGTCGCGCTCGTCGCGCTCGTCGCGCTCGTCGCGCTCGTCGACGAAGCGCACCATGCCGACGCCCGCCAGCACGGCCGCGCTCGTCGCCAGGACGCCGGCGCCCGGGTACCGGGTGGTGCCGCACACGACGCCGAGCACCCCGCGCGCGTACTTCTGCGACGTCGCGCCCGGCACCGGCCAGAGCGCGGCGACGTCGGCGCCCTCGAGCCGCCCCACCGCCACGCCGCCGGCCGGCAGCGTCAGACCGATGTCGACAGGGACGACCTGCCCCGCGAGCCCGGAGGCGGGGGGCAGCAGGAGGCCGGGCTTGGGCGCGCCGAAGGTGACCGTGACGTCAGCGCGCAGGACGTCGCCGGCCACCCGGCCGTCGTCGACGCCGCTCCCCGACGGCACGTCGACGGCGACGACCACCGGCCTGTGCCCGCCGCCCGTGCCCGTCGGCACCGCCGCCACCAGCGCTCGCGCGAGCCCTCGAAGCCCGGAGCCGTCCGACCCGATGCCGACGAGGCCGTCGAGCACGAGGTCCGCACCGGCGAGCGCATCGCAGACCAGCGGACCGGGCTCGTCGCCCTCGTCATCGGGGCCGACGGCGTCACCGACGACGGCGTCGCCGACGGCCACGTCCCCCAGCACCCGCACCCCTGCCGCCCGCGCCGCGGCCAGGCCGCCCGCGTGCGCCCGCTCCCCCGCCAGCACGGCGGTGACGGCGGCGCCGCGGCGCGCCAGGAGGGCGCCGGCGTGCAGGGCGTCGCCGCCGTTGGCGCCGCCGCCGGCCAGCACCACCACGCGGGCCCCGTGCACGCGCCGCTCCCGCCGATGGGCACGCAGCAGCCGCACCACCTCGACGTGCAGCGCGAAGGCCGCCCGGTCCATCAGCGGCTCCCCCGCGGCGAGCAGGGGGGCCTCGGCGGCACGGACGTCGGCGGAGGACCAGGCGCGGAGCACGCGGCCATCCTCCCCGCGGGGGCGCGGCCGCGCAGCGGCACGCCGCGCCCCGCCGTGCCCAGCGGACCTCGACGCCCCGCCCGCCCCGGTGCGCCCCCGTCCCCGCCCGGCATTAGCGTGCGGACCATGCGATTCGGACTGTTCATCCCCCAGGGCTGGCGGCAGGACCTCACCGGCATCGAGACGGCGCAGCACTGGCCGGTCATGCGCGACCTCGCGCTGCACGCGGACGAGGGCGACGTGTGGGAGTCGGTGTGGGTCTACGACCACTTCCACGCGGTCCCCGAGCCCAACGGCGAGGCGGTGCACGAGGCGTGGAGCCTCATCAACGCCTTCGCCGCCGTGACCCGCCGCGTGCGCCTCGGCCAGATGTGCACGTGCATGGCCTACCGCAACCCCGCCTACCTGGCGAAGGTCGCCGCGACGGCCGACGTCGTCTCCGGCGGCCGCGTGGAGATGGGCATCGGCGCCGGCTGGTACGAGCACGAGTGGCGCGCCTACGGCTACGGCTTCCCGCGCGCGGGCGAGCGGCTGGCCATGCTCGACGAGGGCGTGCAGATCTTCGAGCAGCTGTGGCGCGACGGCGTCGCCACGCTGGACGGGAAGCACTACCAGGTGGACGGCGCCCAGCTCGCGCCGCTGCCCCTGCAGGCCGGCGGGCCGCCGCTGTGGATCGCGGGCGGCGGGGAGAAGAAGACGCTGCGCATCGCCGCCGAGCACGCCGCGTACACGAACTTCGACGGGTCGCCCGAGGGCTTCGTGCACAAGTCGGAGATCCTGCGGGGCCACTGCGAGGACCTCGGGCGCGACTTCGACAGCATCGTCCGGTCGGCCAACTACAACGTCGTCATCGGCGCCACGGACGCGGAGGTGGACGACCGCATCGCCTGGGTCGAGGAGCACATGTCCCGGACCGTCCCGGACAAGGCGCCGGGCATCGCCGAGGACTTCCGCAACGGTCCGCTCGTCGGCACGCCGGAGAAGATCGTCGAGACCCTGCGCCAGCTCGAGGGCCTCGGGATGACGTACGCCATCACGTACTTCGCGGAGGCCGCCTACGACCGCTCGGGCATCGAGCTGTTCGAGCGCGAGGTGGTCCCGGCCCTGCGCGGCTGAGGCGTGCGCCGCCACGCGCCGTCAGTCGCGTTCGGCGACGACCATCGCCGACGCGATGCCGGCGTCGTGCGACAGGGACAGGTGGAAGCGGTCGACCCCGGCAGCCCGGGCGGCCGCCTCCACCGTCCCCGTCACCTCGACGACGGGCGGTCCGCCGCTCACGCGGTGGACCGTCGCGTCGTGCCAGCGCATGCCCGCGGGCGCGCCGAGGGACTTGGCGATCGCCTCCTTCGCCGCGAACCGCGCGGCCAGCGACGCGGGCGGCAGGGCCCGCTCGGCGGGCGTGAAGAGCCGCGCGCGCAGCCCGGGCGCGCGCTCCAGGGTCGCCATGAACCGCGCCACGTCGACGACGTCGACGCCCACGCCGACGATCACGGCCGCCCGCCGGGGCAGCGGCGGGCGGCCGCGCGCCTGCCGGGGGCGTCCGGGCTGCTCGTCGCGCCCGGCGCGCCCGCAGGCCTCACTCGACCGTGACGGACTTGGCGAGGTTGCGCGGCTGGTCCACGTCGAGGCCCTTGGCCGTCGCGAGCTCGCACGCGAAGACCTGCAGCGGCACGACCGACAGCAGCGGGGCCAGCAGCGTGGGCGCCTGCGGCACGCGGAACACCTCGTCGGCGAAGGGCACCACGGCCTCGTCGCCGTCCTCCGCGATGACGATGGTCCGCGCCCCGCGCGCCCGGATCTCCTGGATGTTCGAGACGACCTTCGCGTGCAGCGAGTGCCGCCCGCGCGGCGACGGCACGACGACGAACACGGGCTGCCCGGGCTCGACGAGCGCGATCGGCCCGTGCTTGAGCTCGCCCGCCGCGAACCCCTCGGCGTGGATGTACGCGAGCTCCTTGAGCTTGAGCGCACCCTCGAGCGCCACGGGGTAGCCGACGTGCCGGCCGAGGAACAGCACCGACGGGGTGTCGGCCATCCACCGCGCGATCTCCTGCACGCGGGCGGACCGGTCGAGGACCGTCTGGATCTTGTCCGGCATGGCCCGCAGCTCGGCGAGGATCGTCTCGACCTCGTCGGCGAACATGTTGCCGCGGAGCTGGGCCAGGTACAGGCCGAGCAGGTACGTCGCCGTGATCTGCGCGAGGAACGCCTTCGTCGAGGCGACGGCGATCTCCGGGCCCGCGTGCGTGTAGAGGACCGCGTCGGACTCGCGCGGGATCGTCGAGCCGTGGGTGTTGACGATCGCGAGGGCGGTCGCGCCCTGCTCCCGCGCGTGCCGCACCGCCATGAGCGTGTCCATGGTCTCCCCCGACTGTGAGATGGCGACGACGAGCGTGCGGGCGTTCACGACCGGGTCCCGGTAGCGGAACTCGTGCGCCAGCTCGACCTCGACGGGGACGCGGCACCAGTGCTCGATGGCGTACTTGGCGACGTGGCCCGCGTACGCGGCGGTGCCGCAGGCGACGACGACGATCTTGTCCACCGCGCGCAGGACGTCCTCGGAGATGCGCACCTCGTCGAGCACGAGCCGACCGCGCACGTCCGTGCGGCCCAGGAGCGTGTCGGCCACCGCGTGCGGCTGGTCGTGGATCTCCTTGTCCATGAAGGAGCGGAATCCGCCCTTCTCCGCCGCCGCCGCGTCCCAGTCCACGGTGTAGCGCCGGGCGTGCACGCTCGCGCCGGCGAAGTCCGTCACCTCGACGGACGTCGGCGTGATGGTGACCACCTGGTCCTGGCCGAGCTCCAGCGCCTCGCGCGTGTGGGAGATGAACGCGGCCACGTCCGAGCCGAGGTAGTTCTCGCCCTGCCCCAGTCCGACGACCAGCGGCGAGTCGTGGCGTGCGCCGACGACCGTGCGCGGGTGGTCCGCGTGCACCGCGAGCAGCGTGAAGGTCCCCTCGAGCCGCCGCGCGACGGCCTGCATCGCGGTCGTGAGGTCGCCCGTCGTCGCGTAGGCCCGGTCGAGCAGGTGCGCGGCGACCTCGGTGTCGGTCTCCGAGAGGAACTCCACGCCCTCCGCGGCCAGCTCGGCCCGCAGGGCGACGAAGTTCTCGACGATGCCGTTGTGGATGACGGCGACGCGGCCGGCGACGTGCGGGTGCGCGTTGCGGTCCGTCGGCGCGCCGTGCGTCGCCCAGCGCGTGTGGCCGATCGCGGCGGTCGCGTCCGGCAGCGGGTGCGCGTCCAGCTCCTCCACGAGGTTGGCGAGCTTGCCCGCCTTCTTGGCGGTCGCGAGCGCGCCCCCCGGCCCGACGGCCGCGACGCCCGCGGAGTCGTAGCCGCGGTACTCCAGGCGGCGCAGCCCCTCGAGGACGACGTCGACGGGGCGCCCGTCCGCGTCGGCCGACCCCACGTACCCCACGATGCCGCACATGGCTGCGGAGTCTACGCGGGGGGTGCCGCGCGCCCCGGCCGGACGCGCGCCGCCGCGGCGCTGCGGCAGACTGGGCGCCGTGCCGTCGCCGTCCCTGCTGGCCACCCCCTGGGTGGACCTCGACCGCGACGCCTGGTCGCGCCTGTCCGCGTCCACCCCGCTGCCGCTGACCGCGACGGACGTGCAGCGCCTGCGGGCGCTCGGCGACCCCATCGACCTCGCCGAGGTCGACACCGTCTACCGCCCGTTGTCCCGCCTGCTCGACCTGCACGTGGGCGCGGTGCGCGCGCTCCACGCCGCGACCGGCACCTTCCTGCGCGAGGACGTCACGCGCACGCCGTTCGTCATCGGCGTGGCGGGGTCGGTGGCCGTCGGCAAGTCGACGACCGCCCGCCTGCTGCGCGAGCTCATGGCGCGCTGGCCGGCGACGCCCCGCGTCGAGCTGGTGACGACGGACGGCTTCCTGCACCCCAACGCCGAGCTGACCCGGCGCGGGCTCATGGAGCGCAAGGGCTTCCCGGAGTCGTACGACCGGCGGGCGCTCGTGCGGTTCGTCTCGCGCGTGAAGGCCGGCGAGCCGGAGGTCGAGGCGCCCGTCTACGACCACCTCACGTACGACATCGTGCCGGGGCGCTGGAACGTCGTGCGCCGCCCCGACGTGCTCATCGTGGAAGGGCTCAACGTGCTGCAGCCGTCCCGGCGCGGGGCGGCCGGCGGCGTGGCCGTCTCGGACTTCTTCGACTTCTCCATCTACGTGCACGCGGAGGAGGCGGACGTGCGGCAGTGGTACCTCGACCGGTTCCTGGCGCTGCGGCGCACCGCGTTCGCCCGGCCCGAGTCGTACTTCCGCCGCTACGCGGCCCTGTCCGACGACGAGGCCCTCGACCGCGCCGGTGCCATCTGGGACTCCATCAACGCCCCGAACCTGCGGCGCAACATCGCCCCGACGAGGGACCGCGCGACCCTCGTGCTGACGAAGGGGTACGACCACCGCGTGGAGCACGTCCGGCTGCGCAAGCTGTAGGGGGCCGTCCCTCCGGCCCGCCGTCGGTGCTCAGGACGACGAGGGCGCCGCGGGCGTCACCGTCGCGCGCGGGACCGCGAGCGCGACGGACCAGTCCGTCGCGTCGGTCTCGTCGAGCCCGGCCAGCTCGTCGGCCACGGCCGCCGACGCCGCGGCGCACGCCGCGCCGGGCACCTGGACCCACACCGCGCGCCCGAGCGCGTCCACGAGCCAGAGCGCCGGCCCGCCGTCGGCGAGCACCGCGGCGGCGCACCCCTCCTCGGGACCGCCGGCGACGACCGCGGTGCGCCCCGCGGGCGACGAGGGCCCCGAGGTGCGGGCCAGCGCGTCGACGAGGCCCGCGAGGTCGCCCTCGAGGACCTGCTCGCTGACCGTCGTCCAGAGGCCCTCGACGTCGCGCGCGGTGCCGCCGCGGGTGCAGACGACCACGCCCGTCGCCCGGAAGTCGTCCGGGACCGCACCCGGTGCCGCGACGGCCGACCGGGCCCCGCCCGACGTCGCCGGTGCCGCCGAGGCGTCCGTCCCGGGTTCGAGGCCCAGCGCCGCGAGCACGGCCGGCGCGCGGCAGTCCGCGGCGGGCTGCACCGCGGCCACCGGGCCGGCGGCGGCGGTCGGCCCGCACCCGGCGAGGACCGCGACGAGGACCCCCGCGAGCGCCGTAGGGGTCGCTGCGCGGGGGCTGACCGTGCGGTCGCGCACGTCCACCTCCTGCGCCCGTCGTCGTCCCACGGCGGGCGTGGGCGGACGACCGGGTGGGAGCGGCAGCGGCGCCGGCCTGCGACGACCCTAGGCACGGCGACGGCGCGGTCCCCCGCACCGAGACCGGATCGTTAGCCGGGGGCGCCCGATCGTGCCCGGGCCGTGACCGAGTCGTCACCGGTCGTCCACACGCGCGCACCGGCGCCTGCGAGCGCCGAGGTCAGCGGGCCGGGCACCGGCGACGTTCCCCCGCCCGGGTGAACGCCCGACGCCGGGGCACCGGCGGCCTCCGCCCCGCTCCCCGGCCGGCCGGCCGCCCGCGGCGCCGCCGCCCCCCGGCGTCGACGCCGCCGGGACACGGCCGCGGCCACGCGGTCGACCCCCAGCCCCACGAGCAGCCCGCCGACGACGCCGACCGCCACCGCCACGAGCGGCCGGCCGTGCAGCCACGCCCCCGCGGCCACCCCCAGCAGCGTCGACCACAGGGACCAGAGGAGCCCGCCGAGGGCCGACACCGCCGCGAACCGGCGCCACGGGTAGCGCACGGCGCCGGCGGTCATGTTGACGGCCACCCGCCCGACGGGCACGTAGCGCGCGGCCAGCAGGAGCGCCGCCGGCCGGCGGGCGAGCGCCGCCTCCGCCCGGTCCACCGCCCGCTGCGCGCGGGCCCCCCGCAGCACGCGCAGCGACCGCACGTCCACCCGCCGCCCGATCGCGTAGGCCACCTGGTCGCCCACCCACGCGCCCAGCGCCGCGGCGAGCACCACGAGGCGCAGGTCCGGCGCCCCCGTCGCGGCCGCCACGCTCGCCACCGCGATCACCGCCGACTCGCTGGGCACCGGCGGGAAGAACCCGTCGAGCGCTGCGAACGCGAACAGCCCCGGGTGGACCCAGGCGCTCCCGAGCAGGTCCAGCAGCCACTGCTCCACGTCGCGCACCCTCCACCGCCGCACCGGGCCGCCCCGCCCGCCGGCCGGGGCCGGGCGGACGGCGACGTGCGCCGGGGGCACCGGTGGCGCCCGCCGTCGACGCTAGGCGGGGGCACCGACGCGCCACATCGGGGAGGGGCCTGATCCGCACCCCGAGAGACCCCCCACCCCGGGGGGACGCCGCCCGGGGTCCGGTCCCACCCCGGGGGGACGACGCCGGCCGCGGGCCTGCCGCACGCCGCTGCCGCGCTGCCATACTGCGCCCGTGGCCTCCCGGGACGCGTCCGCGCACGCGACGCCCCCGGCCGCGCCACCAGCCGCGACCTCCCCGGCCGGTCCCGGGTCCTTCGCGGCCGTGCTGCGGCGCCTGCGGGAGGTGGCGGGGCTCACGCAGGAGGAGCTCGCCGAGCGGGCGGGCCTCACCGCGCACGGCGTCGGCGCGCTCGAGCGGGGCGCCCGCACCCGCCCGTACCCGCACACGGTCCGCGCCCTGGCGGCGGCCCTCGGCCTGCCGCCCGAGGACGACACCCTGCGCGCCGCCGCGCACGGCGCCGCCACCGCCCGGCGGGACCGGACGGGCCGGGCCGCCGGCTCCGCCACGCCCACCGCGACGCCCCCACCGACGCCCCCACCGACGCCCGTGCCGACCGCCACGGCGGCGTCCTCACCGACCTCCGCCCCGGATGCGGCCCCGACCTCAGCCCCGACCTCAGCCCCGGCCGCGTCGGCCCCGCGCCGCGGTCTGCCCCCACCGGTCACGGCGCTCGTCGGGCGGGAGGACGACCTCGCCGCGGTCACCGCCCTCCTGCACGACGAGCACGCCCGCCTCGTCACGCTGACGGGCACCGGCGGCGTCGGCAAGACGACCCTCGCGCACGCCGTCGCCCGCGCGGTCACCGAGCCACCACCCCAGCCACCACCCCAGCCACCACCCCAGCCACCGGCTCCCGCCGCCCACGGCGCTCCGCCCGCACCGACGCGCTTCACGGACGGCGTCGTCGCCGTCGCGCTGGCCGGCGTCGACGAGACCGCGCTCGTGCTGCCCGCGGTGGGTCGGGTGCTGGGCCTGCCGGGAGCCGAGACGGGCGCGGCCGACACCGCCGTGCCGGCCGCCCTCGCGCGGCTCGACGCGCTGCTCGTGCTCGACAACCTCGAGCACCTGCCGGGCGTGGCGGACGTCGTCGCGGACCTGCTCGCGGCCTGCCCGGACCTCGTCGTGCTCGCCACGAGCCGCGCGGCGCTGCGGCTGCGCGGCGAGGTCGAGCACGCCGTGCGCCCCCTGGCGCTGCCGTCCGGCGACCAGCCCGACCTGGCCGCGGTCGCCGCGTCGCCCGCCGGAGCGCTGCTGCTGCAACGGGCCCGCGCGGTGCAGCGCTCCTTCGGCACCCGGCCCGACGACGCCGCGCCGCTGGCGGCGCTGTGCCGACGGCTGGCGGGCATCCCCCTGGCGCTGGAGCTGGCCGCCGCCCGCGCCCGCGTGCTCGACGCCCCGACCCTGCTCGCACGGCTGGAGGACGCGACGAACCGCGCCGGCGCGAGCGACCTGCCCGAGCGGCAGCGCACCCTTCGCGCGACGCTCGACTGGAGCTACCGCCTGCTCTCCGCCGACGAGCGCCGCCTCCTGCGCCGGCTGGCCGTGTTCGTCGACGGCGGCGACCTCGAGGCCGTCGAGGCGGTGGCCGCGGACGTGGTGGACGTCCTCGGCGGGCTCGAGCGCCTCGTCGAGCACTCGCTCGTCACCGTCACGGACGGCCCGGCCGGGCCCCGGTTCGGCATGCTCGAACCGGTGCTCCAGCACGCGCGCGGGCTCGCCCCCGACGAGGAGGCCGCCGCCGTCCGCACCGCCCACGCGACGTACTACCTCGACCTCGCGCTGCGGGCAGCACCGCACTACGAGCGCCCCGACCAGGTCGCCTGGCTCGATCGCGCGGAGCGGGAGGACGGCAACCTCACCGCCGCCCTCGAGCACTGGGTGCAGGTCGGCGACGGCGGCCGCGCCGGGACGATGGTCTGGGCGCTGTGGCTCTACTGGTGGCTGCGGGGGCGGCTGCGGCGCGGTCGCCGGCTGGCCGAGGCGACCCTGCCCCTGCCCCTGCCCGACCCCGTGCGCGTCCGGGTCCTGGCGACGACGGCGACGATGGCCTTCGCGCAGGGCGAGCTGGCGACGAGCGCCGCCCGCTGGCAGGAGGCCCTCGACCTCGCCACCGCCGGCGACGACCCCGAGGGCGTGCTCTACGCGACGGCGGGTCGCGGGCTGGTCCACCTCGCGGAGGGGGCGCTCGACGACGCGCGGGACGGCTTCGCGGCGGCCCTGGCGCACGCGGAGGCCGCCGGGCTGGCCGGCACGTGGGTGGTCGCGCTGCTGCAGGTGTGGCTGGGGACGGTGCTGCTGCGGTCGGGCGACCCGGCGGCCGCCGTCCGGCACGTCGAGCCGGCCCTCGCGTCGGCGCGGGCGCGCGGCGACCGTCTGAGCACGTACATCGCGCTGTACGACCTCGTGCAGGCGCTGCTGGCCCAGGACCGGCCCGACGACGCCCGCGCCCACGCGCTGGAGGGGGTTCGGCTGTCGCAGGAGACCGGCGACGTGCCGAACACCGCCTACTTCCTCGAGAGCCTGGCCGTGGTGGAGCAGGCGGCGGGCCGGCCGGAGCGGACGGCCGTGCTGCTCGGCGCCTCCGAGGCCCTGCGCGACCGCGTCGGCGCCGCGTCGCACGGCTACTACCTGCCCGATCCCGCGCTGCGGGCTGCCGCCGATGCCGGCGCCCGCCAGGCCCTGGGACCGGACGGCTGGATGCAGCACCTGGCGAGGGGGCGTGCCCTGTCCCCCGACGAGGCCGTCGCCGTCGCGGCCGGTCCGACCCCCGCCCCCTGAGGCACGCCGTCCGGACAGCCGCACGGCTCGTGGCTGTGCGAGTGGTGAGCGGGTGGTGAGCGGGTGCTGTGCCTGTCCGTCCCGTCGTCGCGCCGACAGGCTCGGTGGTGCCGGGACCACCCGCCCGGCGCCCCTGGACCGGCCGCCCCGCGGCCACCGACGGAAGGCCGCGACCGTGAGCACCGCCCCGACCCTCGCCCCGACCGCACCGCTGCGGCGGGCGCTCCTCGACGCCGCCGCGCTCGTCCGCACGACCGCGGCCGGAGACGTGGCCCGCGCGCGGCTGCTCGCCGAGCACGTGCGGACCCTCGTCGGCGCGCCGGACGCGACCGGTCCCGCCGACCTGCGTGCCGCCCGGCTCGAGGCGGCGCTGCGGGACTGGGAGCCGGCCGCCGACCCGGCCGCGCGCGACGCGGTCGCCGACGCGCTGGTCCCCGTGCAGCCCGACGACACGGCCGCGGCGGACCCCCTCGTCGCGGGCCTGCACCTCGGGCGGCTGGCGGACGCGGACGTGCCGCCCGCCGAGCGGCTGCGGATGCTGCTGCGCCTCGGCTGGGCGCTGGACGGGGTGCCGGCCGCCGAGCGGGCGGCGTGGCTGCGCGACCACGCCCCGGCGTCCGCCCGGGCGCTGTGGTGGGCCGTCGGGCGCCGCCGCTTCGCCGCGCACCGGGCGCAGGTCCTCGCCACGCCGGGGACGCGGCCCGCGGCCGTCGCGCTGCCGCGAGCGGTGGCCCCTGTCGCGGTCCCGGTCCCGGTCGCGGCCTGAGCCCCCGGCTACCGGACGGGAGGCGCAGCGCTCAGGCGTCCGTGTCGAGGCCCGCCAGCGGGAAGCCCAGGAGGCGTGCCGCCTCCACGGGCCGCGCGGGCACGGCCCACCGGGCCCCCTGCGCGTCGCTCGTCGACAGGGACCGCAGCTCGGCCCGGTCGAGGTACAGCGTGCCGTGCAGGTGGTCGGTCTCGTGCTGCACGATGCGCGCCGGCCACCCCTCCACGACCTCGTCGAGCGCCCGCCCGGTCTCGTCCTGCCCGACGAGGCGCACCCGCCGCGGACGTGCCACGACGGCCTGGTACCCCACGACCGACAGGCAGCCCTCGTAGAAGCCGACGCGCTCCTCGTCGAGCGCCTCGTAGCGGGGGTTCACCAGGACCCGCGGCGCGAGCACGGGACGCTCGCGTACGAGCGCCACGTCCGGGTCGGGCGACCCGGGGTCGGCGAGCACGGCGACCGCGACCGGCAGCCCCACCTGCGGGGCGGCGAGGCCCACCCCGGGCGCCGCCCGCATCGTCGCGCGCAGCACGTCGAGGAGCCGCGCGAGCTCGTCGTCGGCCAGCCAGCCGTCGTACCGGTGCGCGACCGCGCGGAGCACGGGGTGCCCGGCCTGCACGATCGGCACCACGCCGTCGTCGTCCGCCCGGTCCAGCAGCCGCAGCACGGCCTCGCGCAGCACGGGCACGAGGTCGCGGGACGGGCCCACCGCGCGCGGCGCGCCCGGGGCGCTCACAGGGCGAGCCGCTCGCGGACGACGTCCGCCAGCGCGTGCGCGACCTCGTCCGCCTCGTCCTGCGTGGCCGCCTCGACCATGACGCGGACCAGCGGCTCGGTGCCGGACGGGCGCAGGAGCACGCGCCCGGTCGTGCCCAGTCGGCCCTCGGCGTCGCGCACGGCGTCGGCCAGCGCGTCGTCACCCGTGCGCCCGCGGTCCACGCCGTCCACGTTGACGAGCGTCTGCGGCAGCCGTCGCACGACGGCGGCCAGGTCGTCCAGCGGTCGGCCCGTCGCCGCGACCCGCGCCGCGAGCTGCAGGGCGGTGAGGACGCCGTCGCCGGTGGTGGCGTGCTCGGCCATGATGATGTGCCCGGACTGCTCGCCGCCCAGGGCGTAGCCGCCCGCGCGCATCGCCTCGAGGACGTACCGGTCGCCGACCGCCGTCTCGACCGTGCGCACGCCGTGCTCGCCCATCGCCAGCCGGAGCCCGAGGTTGCTCATGACGGTGGTGACCAGCGTCCCGTCGACGAGCTGGCCCCGCTCGTGCAGCGCCAGCGCGAGGACGCCCATGATCTGGTCGCCGTCGACGAGGACGCCGTGGCGGTCCACCGCCAGGCACCGGTCCGCGTCGCCGTCGAAGGCCACGCCGAGGTCGGCCTGCGAGGCGACGACGGCCGCCTGGAGCTGCTCGGGGTGCGTGGAGCCGCACTTCTCGTTGATGTTGCGGCCGTCGGGCGAGGCGTTGATGACGACGACGTCGGCACCGGCGGCCCGCAGCGCCTGCGGCCCGACCTCGCTCGCCGCGCCGTTCGCGCAGTCGACGGCGATGCGCAGGCCGGCCAGGCTCGTGCCGATCGTGCCGACCAGGTGGTCGACGTAGCGCTCCCCTGCGCGGCCCGTGTCCCGGCGTAGGCGGCCGACGCCGGCACCGGTGGGCCGGTCCCAGCTCTCGCCGATGCGGGCCTCGATGGCTGCCTCGAGCTCGTCGTCGAGCTTCTGCCCCCCGCGGGCCAGGAACTTGATGCCGTTGTCCGGCATCGGGTTGTGCGACGCCGACAGCACCACCCCGAGGTCGACGCCCGAGTCCGCGGTGAGGAAGGCGACCGCCGGGGTCGGCAGGACCCCCACGTCGTCGACGTCAACACCGGCCGAGGCCAGCCCCGCGCACACCGCGGCCGAGAGGAACTCCCCCGACGCCCGGCCGTCCCGCCCGACGACCGCCCGCGGCCGGTGCCCGGCGAACGCGCCGGACGCCGCCAGCACGTGCGCCGCCGCCACCGAGAGGTCCAGGGCCAGCTCGGCCGTCACGTCCCGGTTCGCCAGCCCGCGGACCCCGTCGGTCCCGAACAGTCGCGCCATCCTCAGACTCCTTCGCTCGTACGTGCCGGGGCGCAGCGCCCGGGGACGACGACGGCCCCGCGGTCGTCGCCGACCGGCGGGGCCATCGTGCCGTGCGCAGCCCGTGCAGCACCCGGGGACACCCCGGGTGCCGCCTGCGGGATCAGCGCTTGGAGTACTGCGGCGCCTTGCGCGCCTTCTTCAGACCGGCCTTCTTGCGCTCGACGACGCGGGCGTCGCGCGTGAGGAAGCCGGCCTTCTTCAGCGCCGGGCGGTTGTGCTCGGCGTCGATCGCGTTGAGGGCCCGGGCGATGCCGAGGCGCACCGCGCCGGCCTGGCCCGAGACGCCGCCGCCGCTGACGCGGGCGATGACGTCGAAGCGACCCTCGACGTCGACCACCTTGAGCGGCGAGCCGGCGATCTGCTGGTGCACCTTGTTCGGGAAGTAGTCCTCGAGCGTGCGCCCGTTGATCGTCCACGTCCCCGTGCCGGGGACGAGGCGGACCCGCGCCACGGCCTCCTTGCGGCGGCCGAGGGCCTGCCCGGGAGCCGTGAGCGACTGGCCGCGCCCGGTGGGCGCGCTGCTCTCGGAGGTGTAGCTGGTGGGCGTCTCGTCGCCCTCGAGGTCGATCTCGACCGTCACTGGTGGTCCTCGCGTCCTGTCGTCGTCGCGCGGGCGTCAGGCGCCCTGCACGACCTGGGTGATCTCGAAGGGCTGGGGCTGCTGCGCCTGGTGCGGGTGCACCGGACCGGCGTAGACCTTGAGCTTGCCGAGCTGCTGGCGGCCGAGCGAGGTCTTGGGGATCATGCCGCGGACGGCCTTCTCCACCGCACGCTCGGGGTGCTTGTCCAGCAGGTCCCGGTACGCGGTGGCCCGCAGGCCGCCCGGGTAGCCGGAGTGGCGGTACGCCAGCTTGGTCTCGCGCTTGTTGCCGGTCAGCGCGACCTTCTCCGCGTTGATGACGATGACGAAGTCGCCGCCGTCGACGTGGGGGGCGAAGGTCGCCTTGTGCTTGCCGCGCAGCAGCGTGGCCACGTGGGTGGCCAGGCGGCCCAGGACGACATCGGTCGCGTCGATGACGTGCCAGGTCCGCTCGACGTCGCCGGGCTTCGGGGTGTACGTGCGCACGGTCGTGAGCCTTCGTTTCGTTGAACCGGTGGTCTCGGCGGGGCGCCGCCGCAGCACGCGTCGGTGACGCGTCCGTGGACGGGCGCCCGCCGGTGCGGGCTGTCGGTGTCATCCCGACGGACCGGCGAGTGGGACCACACCGGGCCTGCCGTGCGCCGGGGTGCTGAAGCTGCACCCGAGCGCGACAGGGGACGTACGACGACTCACCAGGGTAAGGGCACGACGACGCGACGGTCAAAGTGGCGCCGGACGCACCGCGGCGGGCACGCGCCGGCGACCGGCGGCACCGGCGGCACCGGCGGCACCGGCGGCTCCGGCGGCACCGGCGGCTCCGTGGGTCAGCGCGCCCGGGCCACCCGCCCGACGTCCCACACGGGCTCCGGCGTCTCCACCACCTGCCCGTCCGCCCCCACGACGAGGAACCGGTCGAAGCCGCGCGTGAACCAGCGGTCGTGCGTGACGGCCAGCACCGTGCCCTCGAAGGCCGCCAGCCCGGCCTCCAGCGCCTCCGCCGAGTGCAGGTCGAGGTTGTCGGTGGGCTCGTCGAGCAGCAGGAGCGTCGCCCCGCCGAGCTCCAGCAGCAGGATCTGGAACCGCGCCTTCTGGCCGCCCGACAGGGTCTCGTACCGCTGCTCCGCGGCGGCGACGAGCTCGTACCGGTCCAGCGCCTTGCTCGCCGGCTCCCGGCCGAGGCCCGCGCGCCCGCCGGGCCGGCCGTCGCCGCGGTGCAGGATCTCCAGCAGGGTCCGCCCGACGAGCTCCGGGTGGCCGTGGTTCTGCGCGAACCAGCCCGGTCGCACCCGCGCCCCCAGCGTCACCCGTCCGGTGTGCGCCACCGGCTCGACGCCCGGCCCGTCGTCGACGGGCAGCTGCGCCGGGTCGGGGTCGGTCCCGCCCGCCGCCAGCAGCCGCAGCAGGTGCGACTTGCCCGAGCCGTTCGAGCCGAGCAGCGCCACGCGCTCGCCGAACCACACCTCGAGGTCGAAGGGCTGCAGGAGCCCGGTCAGCTCGAGCCCCTCGGCGACGACGGCGCGCCGGCCCGTCCGGCCGCCGCGCAGCCGCACGCGCACCTGCTGGTCCCGCGCGAGCACGGCGGGGGGCCCGGCCTCCTCGAAGCGCCGCAGCCGCGTCTGCGCGGCCGAGTAGCGGGAGGCCAGGCCGTCGTTGAAGGCGGCCTTCGTGCGCAGGGTCTGGACGAGGTCGCGGAGCTGGGCGTGCTCCTCGTCCCAGCGGCGCAGCAGCTCCTCCTCCCGCGCCCGGCGGTCCGCGCGCGCGGACGCGTAGGTCGCGAAGCCGCCGCCGTGCACCCAGGCCCGCGCCCCCACCGGCGTCGGCTCGAGCGTGATGACGTGCGTGGCCACGCGCGCGAGCAGCTCCCGGTCGTGGCTGACGAACAGCACCGTCCGACCCGAGGCGACGAGGCGCTCCTCCAGCCAGCGCTTCGTGGGCACGTCGAGGGCGTTGTCGGGCTCGTCGAGCAGGAGCACCTCGTCGGGGCCGCGCAGCAGCGCCTCGAGGACGAGCCGCTTCTGCTCGCCGCCCGACAGGGACCGCACCTCGCGGTCCTGCGCCCGCTCGAAGGGCACGGACAGGACCGCGTCGGTGACCCGGTCCCACTGCGCCTCCGCCTCGTAGCCACCGACGTCCGCCCAGTCGACGAGCGCCTGCGCGTACCGCAGCTGCGCGGGCTCGTCGTCGACCGTCATGATCCCGAGCTCCGCGGCCGCGAGCTCGGCCGCCGCGGCCGCCACGGCGGGCGGGGCGAGCGAGCCGAGCAGGTCGCGCACGGAGCGGTCGTCGGCGATGCGGCCCACGTCCTGCCGCATGACGCCGAGCCCGCCGGAGCGCGCGACGCCGCCGGCGTGCGGCACCTCGTCCCCGGTGACGATGCGCAGGAGCGTGGACTTGCCGGTGCCGTTCGGCCCGACGAGGGCCATCCGCTGCCCGTCGCCGACGCGGAAGGACACGCCGTCGAGGAGCGGTCGGCCGTCGGGCAGGACGTAGCCGACCCCGGAGATGTCGACGTGGCCCATGGGCCCGAGTCTGCTGCACGGCGCCCGCGCTGGTCACCGCCTTTCCGCTGGCGACCCGCCGCGCCCGGTGCCAGGGTCGGGCCCATGACCGAGAACACTCCCGCCACCAGCACGGACGCCGCCCTGGGCAGCGAGGGCGACTCCGACCAGCTCCCCGGCGAGGACACGATGATCGGGCGGGGGGTCGACGACCTGCTCGACGAGGGGTACACGCCGCCCGAGCGCCCCCGCACCGCCACGCAGCGCTACGGCGAGACGGAGTGGGAGGAGCAGCACCGCGAGACGATCGACCAGCGCATCGTCCAGGAGGAGCCCGAGGTCTGGGACCAGGACGAGCCGCCGAGCCCGGAGCGCGAGCCCCTGCGCGCCGGCCGCCTGTCCGAGGACGACGACGCCGTCGAGGCCGGCGGCACCGACATGTTCGCGGTCGACCAGGGCGTCGACGGCGGCGCCGCCTCGGCGGAGGAGGCGGCGGTGCACCTCGTCGCCGAGGAGACCGACGACGAGTACGTCCGTGACAACGCCGCCGAGCTCGACGAGCTGGACGCCGAGCTCGAGGAGGCCGGCCAGGAGCCGGACGAGCAGCTGGAGGCCCCGGACCCCGACATCGAGGAGGCCGGTCTCACCAGCGGGCTCCCCACGGTCGACGGCTCGACGACGGAGGCCGGCCCCCGCGCCTGATCAGGGCGTCACGATGCGGGGCGACCCGCGTCAGCAGCAGCCGCCGGGCGCGGCGCCGGTCCCGGCCGGTGCCGCGCCCGGCTGCGGTCCCACCTCGTGGGCACCGCGGCGGGCCCTGGTGGCGTCCGCGCGGGCCGCGAGCGCGTCGTCGTCGGGGTAGCCGACCTCCTCGAGCGTGAGCCCGTGCGCCGCCACGACGGCGGCCCCGCCCGCCCGCGAGCGCGAGGCGAGCAGCCCCGCGGGCCAGCCGACCGGCCGGCGCCCCTCCCCCACGGCCAGCGACGCGCCCACGAGCGCCCGCACCATGGAGTGGCAGAACGCGTCCGCCTGCACGGCGGCCACCACGAGCCCCGCGTCGGGCCCGTCGGGCGGCCGCTCCCAGCCGAACCGCTCGAGGCGGCGGATGGTCGTCGCCCCCTCGCGCGGCTTGCAGAACGCCGCGAAGTCGTGCAGCCCGACGAGCTCCCCCGCCGCGGCGTCCATCGCGGCGACGTCGAGCCGTCGCCGGTGCCACAGCACCGAGGCGCGGTGCAGGGGGTCGCGCCCGGCGGGGTCGTCGCACACGCGGTACGCGTAGCGCCGGCGCAGGGCGGAGAACCGCGCGTCGAACCCGGCCGGCGCCACCGCCACCCGCCGGACGACGAGGTCGTCGGGCAGCAGCCCGCCGAGGCGCGCGACGAGCGCGTCCTCCGACGACCGGCCGCCGCGCCCGCCGGCGGCCGCCCAGGCGACCGCCGTCACGTCCACGTGCGCCACCTGCCCCCGGGCGTGGACACCGGCGTCCGTCCGTCCCGCGACCACGAGCCGGGGCGCCGCCTCGTCGCGCGCCGCGGTCCGCAGCACGGTGGCCAGGGCGTCCTCCAGCACGCCCTGCACGCTGCGGAGCCCGGGCTGACGGGCCCAGCCGGCGAAGTCCGTGCCGTCGTAGGCCAGGTCCAGGCGCAGGCGCACCGACGGCGTCCCCGGCACCGCGTCCGGCGGCATCGCATCCGGTGGTGGCGAGGGGTGGTCGAGCACGGCAGCACGGTAGCCGTCGCGCACCTGTCTCACTTGCCGGACACCTCGTCCCATCCAATGGGCGGACACGACGTGACAGCCCCCGGGGCGGCCGTGCGAGACTCCTCGCCATGTCGACCGCCGCTGCGCTGCTCACCGCGCGCCTGCACGTCGACCTCATGCGTCTGGCCTCGATGGCCTGCGCCGCGCCGGCCTGTTGTCGGCCGGTTGGCACCCCCTGACGCACCCCCTCAGACCTCTCCGCGGGTGCCGACGGCCAGCACCCGCGTGAACGCTGCGCGGACCTGCGCCCCGGCACCCTCCGCCCCCACCGGAGGACCGCCGCACCATGTCGGCCGACACCACCTCGACCCCCCGCGCCGCGGGCCGGCCGACGCGCACCCAGGACCACGGCCAGTGGGCCCTGGGCAGCCGTGAGCCGCTCAACCCCAACGAGCGGTTCAAGCAGGAGGACGACGGCCTCAACGTCCGCGCGCGGATCGAGGAGGTCTACGCCCGGGAGGGCTTCGCCTCGATCGCGCCCCAGGACCTGCGCGGGCGGATGCGCTGGTGGGGCCTGTACACCCAGCGCAAGCCCGGCATCGACGGCGGCCGGACGGCCGTGCTCGAGCCGCACGAGCTCGACGACGAGTACTTCATGCTCCGGGTCCGCCTCGACGGCGGCCGGCTGACCGTCGCCCAGACGCGCGCGGTGGCCGAGGTCTCGCGCCGGTTCGCCCGCAGCACCGCGGACATCACCGACCGGCAGAACATCCAGCTGCACTGGGTCCGCATCGAGGACGTCCCCGAGATCTGGCGGGCGCTCGAGGGCGCCGGCCTGTCGACGACCGAGGCCTGCGGCGACACCCCGCGCGTGGTGCTCGGCTCCCCCGTCGCCGGCGTCGCGGCCGACGAGATCATCGACGGCACGCCGGCCATCGACGCCATCACCGAGCGCTACGTCGGGGACCCGGCGTTCTCCAACCTCCCCCGCAAGTTCAAGACCGCCATCTCCGGCAACCCGCACCTCGACGTCGTCCACGAGATCAACGACGTGTCCTTCGTCGGCGTCGTGCACCCCGAGCACGGCCCGGGCTTCGACGTGTGGGTGGGCGGCGGGCTGTCCACGTCCGCGCACGTCGCCCAGCGCCTCGGCGCCTGGGTCCCGCTGGCCGAGGTCCCCGAGGTGTGGGCGGGCGTCATCGGGATCTTCCGCGACTACGGCTACCGCCGGCTGCGCAACCGCGCGCGGCTGAAGTACCTCGTCGCCGACTGGGGCGCGCAGCGCTTCCGCGACGTGCTCGAGACCGAGTACCTGCACCGCCCCCTGCTCGACGGGCCCGCCCCCGCCCCGGCGGAGGGCCGCCGCGACCACCTCGGCGTGCACCGGCAGAAGGACGGCCGGTTCTACGTCGGCGTCAGCCCGACGGTCGGCCGCATCTCGGGCGAGGTCCTCGACCGCGTCGCGGACCTCGTCGAGGCCGCCGGCTCCGACCGCGTCCGCCTGACGGTGGAGCAGAAGCTGCTCGTCCTCGACGTGGCGGCCGACCGGGTGGACGCCCTCGTCGCCGGGCTGGCGGGGCTGGGCCTGCACGCCGACCCCTCCGAGTTCCGTCGGGGCACCATCGCCTGCACCGGCATCGAGTACTGCAAGCTCGCCATCGTCGAGACGAAGGCCCGCGCCGCCCGCACGGTCGCGGCCCTCGAGGCGGCGCTGCCGACGTTCGAGCACCCGCTGACGATCAACGTCAACGGCTGCCCCAACTCCTGCGCGCGCATCCAGACCGCGGACATCGGCCTCAAGGGTCAGATCGTCACGGACGACGAGGGCCGCCAGGTCGAGGGGTTCCAGGTCCACCTGGGCGGCACGCTCGGCGGTCAGGCCTCCTTCGGCCGCAAGCTGCGCGGCCACAAGGTCGTGGGCGACGAGCTCCCGGCGTACGTCGAGCGCCTGGCCCGTGCCTTCGAGGCCGGCCGCGAGGCCGACGAGACGTTCGCCCAGTGGGTCCAGCGCGCCGACGAGGAGGTGCTGCGGTGAGCGAGGAGGGCGGCCGCGCGGTGCCGTACTTCTGCCCGTTCTGCGGGGAGGAGGACCTGCGCCCCGCGGGCCCGGAGCACGCGACGTGGGAATGCCGCGGCTGCACGCGCGTGTTCGCGCTGCGCATGGTCGGTCAGAGGGTCGGCCAGACGGTGGGGCAGGTGGAGAGGTCATGAGCAGCACCACGAGCACGAGCACGAGCACGGCCCCGCGGGTCGGCGTCGCCGACCACGTCGCCGGGCACGACCCGGCCGCCGACGACGCGCTGCGCGCGCTGGCCCTCGAGGCGGAGGCGCGGTTCGCCGCCCTCGAGGCCGACGCGCCGGACACCTACGAGGCGCGCGTCGACCTCGCGGCGCGGGCCCTGCGCTGGGCGCACGGGACGTTCGGCGACGATCTCGTCGTCGCGTCCTCCATGGGCGACGAGGTCCTCGTCCACCTGGCCTCGCAGACGGCGCCGGGCGTGGACGTGCTCTTCCTCGACACGGGCTACCACTTCGCCGAGACGCTGGGCACGCGCGACGCGGTCGCCGCGACGCTGCCCGTCACGGTCCGCACGGTCCTGCCGCTGCTCACGGTCGCGCAGCAGGACGCCCAGCACGGCCCGCGCCTGCACGACCGCGACCCCGACGCCTGCTGCGCGATCCGCAAGGTCGAGCCGCTGCAGCGGGGGCTGGCGCCCTACCGCGCCTGGGTCACGGGCATGCGCCGCGCCGACGCCCCGACGCGCACCGACATCACGCTCGTCGGCTGGGACGCCCGCCGCGGCAAGGTCAAGCTCAACCCGGTCGCCGCCTGGACCGACGACGACGTCCAGCGGTTCGCCGCCGAGAACGGGGTCCTCATGAACCTCCTGCGCGACGCGGGGTACGCCTCGATCGGCTGCGAGCCCTGCACGCGCCCGGTCGCTCCCGGCGAGGACGCGCGCGCCGGCCGCTGGGCCGGCCGCGCCAAGACCGAGTGCGGGCTGCACACGTGAGCGCCGTGACGGCGGACCGCACGTCCGAGCAGGCGCGGGACCTCGCCGGCGTCGCCCTGTCCCAGCTCGACGACCTCGAGTCGGAGGCCATCCACATCTTCCGCGAGGTCGTCGGCGAGCTCGAGCGCCCCGTGCTCCTGTTCTCCGGCGGCAAGGACTCGATCGTCATGCTGCACCTGGCGGTCAAGGCGTTCTGGCCGGCCCCGGTGCCGTTCCCGCTGCTGCACGTCGACACGGGGCACAACTTCCCCGAGGTCCTCGCGCACCGCGACGCCACCGCCGAGAGGCTCGGGCTGCGGCTGCTCGTCGCGTCCGTGCAGGACGCGATCGACGCGGGCAAGCTCCGCGAGCGCCCTGACGGCACCCGCAACCCGCTGCAGACCGTCCCCCTCCTCGAGGCGATCGAGGAGGGCCGCTTCGACGCGGTCTTCGGCGGCGGCCGCCGCGACGAGGAGAAGGCCCGCGCCAAGGAGCGCGTCTTCTCCCTGCGCGACGAGTTCGGCGCCTGGGACCCGCGCCGCCAGCGCCCCGAGCTGTGGGGGCTGTACAACGGCCGCCACCGCCCGGGCGAGCACGTGCGCGTCTTCCCGCTGTCCAACTGGACCGAGATGGACGTGTGGCTCTACATCGAGCGCGAGGGCATCGACCTGCCGTCGATCTACTACGCGCACGAGCGCGACGTGTTCTCCCGCGACGGCATGTGGCTGACCGCCGGCGACTGGGGCGGGCCGAAGCCGCACGAGACGGTCGAGCGCCGGCAGGTGCGGTACCGCACGGTCGGGGACATGTCCTGCACGGGTGCCGTGGACTCCGACGCCGCGACCGTGGCCGACGTCATCGCCGAGGTCGCGGGCAGCCGGCTCACCGAGCGCGGCGCCACGCGGGCCGACGACCGGATGTCCGAGGCCGCCATGGAGGACCGCAAGCGCGAGGGGTACTTCTGATGGGCACCACGACGACCGCCCCGCTCCGGACGGGGTCGGCGCAGGAGTCCGTGCAGGCCGGCGCCGCCCGCGCCCGCGACCTGCTGCGGCTGGCCACGGCGGGCTCCGTCGACGACGGCAAGTCGACCCTCGTCGGGCGCCTGCTGCACGACACGAAGTCGGTGCTGGCCGACCAGCTCGCCGCCGTCGAGCGCGTGAGCGCCGAGCGCGGCCTGGCCGCCGCCGACCTCGCGCTGCTCACCGACGGCCTGCGCGCCGAGCGCGAGCAGGGCATCACCATCGACGTCGCGTACCGCTACTTCGCCACGGACCGCCGCGCCTTCGTGCTCGCCGACACCCCCGGTCACGTGCAGTACACCCGCAACATGGTCACGGGCGCCTCGACGGCCCAGCTCGCCGTGGTCCTGCTCGACGCGCGCAAGGGCGTGCTGGAGCAGACCCGTCGCCACGTCTCGGTCGCGGCGCTGCTGCGGGTGCCGCACGTCGTGCTCGCCGTGAACAAGATGGACCTCGTCGGGTACGACGAGGCGACGTTCCGCACCCACGCCGGGGCGTTCGCCGAGCTCGCCACGGGGCTGGGCGTCGAGGACGTCACCGCCATCCCGCTGTCCGCCCTCGCCGGGGACAACGTCGTCGAGCGCTCCGCCGCCATGCCCTGGTACGACGGGCCGACGCTCCTGGAGCACCTCGAGGCCGTCCCGGTCGAGCGCGACCCGCGCACGGAGCCCCTGCGCTTCCCCGTCCAGGTCGTCATCCGCCCGCAGACGCCGGACTTCCCGGACTACCGCGGCTACGCGGGGCGCATCGAGCAGGGCGGCGTCGCGGTCGGCGACACGGTCGTCGTGCAGCCCGCGGGCCGGACGACGACGGTCGTCGGCATCGACACCGCCGACGGCCCGCTGGACGCGGCGTGGGCGCCGCGGTCCGTCACGCTGCGGCTGGCCGACGACATCGACATCTCCCGCGGCGACCTCCTGGCCGACGCGACCCGCCCCGCGACGGTCACGCAGGACCTGTCCGGCACGGTGTGCTGGCTCGGGGACACCCCGGCGGCCCCGCGGCAGCGCGTCCTGGTCCGCACGGGGACGCGCACCGTCCGCGCGATGATCCGCTCCCTCGACGAGGGCCTCGACGTGACGACCCTCGAGCGGCACCCCGCGCCGACGTCGTTCGCGCTCAACGACATCGGCCGGCTGACGCTGCGCCTGGCCGAGCCCGTGGCGGTCGACGAGTACGCCACCCTGCGCCACGGCGGCGCCTTCCTCCTCGTCGACGAGGCCGACGGCATGACGCTGGCCGCCGGCATGGTCGGCGACCCCCTCGCCGGCGGGTGTCCGGGGGGCCGTCCGAGCGCCTGAGCGCGCCCGGGCGGCCCGTAGGCACCGGTCCCGTCCGTCGTCGCACCCCTGGAAGGCCCCCATGACCTCCCGCCAGCCCTCTCCCGTCCCCGGCTCGATCCCCGGCACGCTGTCGGGTCCGCTGTCCGGCCCGCTGTCCCGCCGCACCGTCCTGGCCGGAGGGCTCGGCGCCCTCGCGGTCCCGCTGCTCGCCGCCTGCTCGGACGACGCCCCCGCCGCCGGCGCCACCCCGGGCACGGCCGCGACCCTCAACCTCGCGTACTTCGCCAACCTCACGCACGCCGCCGCGCTCATCGGCGTCGCGGAGGGCCTGTTCACGGCCGAGCTCGGCAGCACGGAGCTCGTCGAGCAGGTCGTCAACGCCGGGCCGTCCGCGGTCGAGGGCCTCCTCGGCGGGTCCATCGACGCCGCCTACATCGGCCCCGGACCGACGATCAACGCCCACGCCCAGAGCGACGGGCAGATCGTGCGCATCGTCGCGGGGGCGACCTCGGGCGGCGCGTCCCTCGTCGTCCGCGCGGGGATCACGAGCGCCGAGGACCTGCGCGGACTGACCCTCGCCTCCCCCCAGCTCGGCAACACCCAGGACGTGGCGTTGCGGAACTGGCTCGCCGAGCAGGGGCTCGAGACGTCGGTCGAGGGGGGCGGCGACGTGACGATCGCCCCCCTGTCGGCCAACGCCGACTCCCTCACCCTCCTGCAGTCCGGGGAGATCGACGGCGCCTGGATGCCCGAGCCGTGGGCGACGCGCCTCGTCCTCGAGGCGGGCGGCACCACGCTCGTCGACGAGCGCGACCTGTGGCCCGAGGGGCAGTTCGTCACGACGCACCTCGTCGTGCGCACGGAGTACCTCGCGCAGTACCCCGAGACGGTCGCGGCGCTGCTGCGCGGCCACGTCGCCGCGGTCACCCGCGCGGTCGACGACCCGGCCGGCGCCCGCGAGGTCGTCAACGGCCGGCTCGAGGAGCTGACGGGCTCGGCGCTGTCCGAGGAGACCATCGCCACCGCCTGGGAGCACCTGGCGGTGACGGAGGACCCGGTCGCCGCCTCGCTGCAGGCGGCCATGGAGCACGCCGTCACGGCGGGCACGCTCGACGCCGAGGTGGACCTCGGCGGCCTGTACGACCTGCGTCCCCTCAACGCCGAGCTGTCGGCGCAGGGGCTGGAGCCGGTGTCCGCCGGCGGTCTGGGGGAGGAATGAGCACCAGCAGCGCGACGGCGGCCGTCGCGGCCGGGACGGGCACCGGGAGCACCGGGAGCACCGGGACGAGCACCGGGACGAGCACCACGACGAGCACCACGACGAGCACCGGTCCCCGTGCGCCCGGCTCCCGTCCCGCCGACGACGCGGCCCTGCGCCTGACCGGGGTGACGCACGCGTTCACCCCGGGCGCGGCGCCCGTGCTCGACGGCGTGGACCTCACCGTCCGCCCGGGCGAGTTCGTGTGCCTGCTCGGGGCGTCCGGCTGCGGCAAGTCGACGCTGCTGCAGCTCGTCGCGGGTCTCGAGACCCCCACCGCCGGACGGGTGGAGGTGCCGGCGGGCCGGCCCTCGCTCATGTTCCAGGACTCGGCCCTGCTGCCGTGGCTGACCGCGTCGGCGAACGTCGAGCTCGCGCTGCGGGCCCGCAAGGTGCCCCGCGCCGAGCGGCGGACCCGCGCCGCCGAGCTGCTCGAGCGGGTCAACCTCGGCGGGCAGGGCGCCAAGCGCGTCCACGAGCTGTCGGGCGGGATGCGCCAGCGCGTCGCCCTGGCGCGCGCGCTCGCCCAGGACTCGCCCGTCCTGCTCATGGACGAGCCCTTCGCGGCCCTCGACGCCATCACGCGCGACGTCCTGCACGAGGAGCTGACGCGGGTGTGGGCGGAGCAGCGCCTCGCGGTCGTGTTCGTCACCCACAACGTGCGCGAGGCCGTCCGGCTCGGCCAGCGCGTGCTGCTCATGAGCTCCCGGCCCGGCCGGATCATCCGCGAGTGGGCCGTCGACCTGCCGCAGCCGCGGCGCATCGAGTCGCCCGGCGTCGCCCAGCTCGCCGTCGAGATCACGGAGCACCTGCGAGGGGAGATCAGCCGCCATGGCCGCTGAGGCACAGGTGCGGTCCTCCGGGGACCGCACGGAGGACCACACGGGGGACCGCACCGGCACGCGCGCGCTCGAGGCGGGGCTCGACGCCCTGGAGACGGCCGCACCGCGCGCCCCCGGAGCCCGCGCGACGGCCCGCTCGCTCCTCCCCCCGGTCGTCGTGCTGCTGGGCCTGCTGGCGGTGTGGCAGGTCGCCGTGTCCCTGGAGCTCAAGCCGCGCTACATCCTGCCCGCACCCACGGAGGTCGCCGGCACCGTCGCGGAGCTCGTCACCACCGGCCGGGTGTGGGACATCCTCTGGACGAGCGTCTCGCGCGGCGTGCTCGGCTTCGTCGTCGCCGTGCTCGTCGGGACCGTGCTGGGGATCGTCCTGTCGCGCAGCCGGCTGCTGCGGGCCGGCTTCGGGCCCCTCATCTCGGGGCTGCAGTCGCTGCCCTCCGTCGCATGGGTCCCGGCCGCCATCATCTGGTTCGGGCTCACGGACGACGCCATCTACGCCGTCATCCTGCTCGGCGCCGTCCCCTCGGTCATCAACGGGCTGCTCTCGGGCCTGGACCAGGTACCGCCGCTGTTCGACAAGGTCGGGCGCGTGCTGGGGCTGTCCGCACCCGACCGCGTGCGCCACGTGCTCCTGCCCGCCGCCCTGCCCGGCTACCTCGCCGGGCTCAAGCAGGGCTGGGCCTTCTCCTGGCGCTCCCTCATGGCCGCCGAGCTCATCGCCGCCTCCCCCCAGCTCGGGATCGGCCTCGGGCAGTACCTCGACCAGGCACGGCAGCTGCACCAGATGGACGGCGTCTTCGTCGGCATCCTGCTCATCCTCCTCGTCGGCGTCGCGGTCGACCTGCTCGTCTTCTCCCCGCTCGAGCGGCGCGTGCTGCACCAGCGCGGCCTGACGGGCACGAAGGGCTGACCTGCACGGCCGGGCGACGAGGCGCCGCCGCGCGGGTGAACTCCGCCCCCGGGGGTGCCCGTCGGCGACGGGGCGTGCCTAGCGTGTCCGGTATGCGCCACTCCTCCCGTCCCGCCGGGCAGCGTCGCCCCGCCTGGCTCGGCAGTGCTCGCCGGCCCGACGAGGCCTGGCTCCGCGACCGCCTGGCGGCCGAGCTCGCCCACGCCGGCGTCGACGACGTCGTCCACCTGGGCGACCGCCTCGAGACGACCGACGGCACGACCTTCGGCGTCGGCACCCTCGCCGACGCCCTCAGCCGGCACCCGCGGCTCACGTGGGGCTCGCGGGTGCGGGCCCACGCCCGGACGCTCGCCCGCGTGCGCGCCACCCCGGTGCCGTTGGCCACGCCGGACGTGCTCGCGCGCGCGGTCGCGCGGGTGGTCGCCGACGACGCGACCGACGTGCGGGACGGCGGGGGCGCCGAGCACCTCGGTCCCCTGCTGGCCCCGGGCCTGCGGGCCGTCGTCTGCCTCGACCTCCCCGAGCACGTGCACGGCCCCGTGGACCTGCGACCGCACGGCGGCTGGACCGCCGTGGCCCCGGCGGCGCTGGCCGCCCTGCGCGCGCTGCCCGCGCCCCGGCACCGCACCCTGACCGCCGAGGGCGGCGGCGCCGTCGAGGTCTTCGTCGCCGACGACGTCTTCGGCGCCTCGCGCCTGCTCGTGCTCGACGCGCTCGTCGCTGACGCCCTCGGCCGCGAGCGGCCCGAGCACGGCATGCTCGTCGTCGTGCCCAACCGGCACCTGCTGGCCGTGCACCCGCTCGAGGACGCCGGCACGGTCGTCGGCGCCCTGCGCCTCATGCTCACCCTGGCGGGCGCCGCGGCGGCGTCGGGCGCCGGCCCGGTCAGCCCCGCCGTCTACTACCGCTCCCCCGACGGGACGCTCGAGCGCGTGACGCACCAGCCGCTCGTCGACGGGCTCGGCGACGACAGCGCCCTGCGGCGGGCCGTCCTCGCCCTGCCGGTGCGCCGCAGCGGTCGCCACGCGGCCTGACGCCGGCCGCCGCTAGCGTGTCGCGGTGCCCTCCGCGCCGTCGCCCTCCGCGCTGTCACCGTTCACGCTCGCCGTCGACTGCGGCGGCGGCGGGATCAAGGCCTCCGTGCTCGACGAGGCCGGCACCCTGCACGCCGCGCCGGTACGCGTCCCCACGCCCTACCCGCTGCCGCCCGAGCGCCTGGTCGGCACCATCGCCGACATCGCCGCCGGCCTCCCGCCCGCCGACCGGGTGACCGTCGGCATGCCGGGCATGATCCGGCACGGCGTCGTCGTCGCCACGCCGCACTACGTCACGCGGTCCGGGCCCCGCACGGCGGTCGACTCCGACCTCGTCGCCCGCTGGGCGGGGTTCGACATGCGCGCCGCCGTCGAGGCGCGGCTCGGGGTGCCGGCGCTGGTGCTCAACGACGCCGAGGTGCACGGGGCGGGCGTCGTCTCCGGGACCGGCACGGAGCTGGTCCTCACGCTGGGCACCGGGCTCGGCTCGGCGATGTTCGACGGCGGGCGGCTCGCCCCGCACCTCGAGCTGTCCCACGCCCCGCTGCGGTTCGCCTCGACCTACGACTCCTACATCGGGCAGACCGAGCGGGCCCGGCTCGGCGACGGGCTGTGGTCGCGGCGCGTGCGGCGGGTCGTGGACGGGCTGCGACCCGTCTTCTGGTGGGACCGCCTCTACCTCGGCGGCGGCAACGCCCGCCAGATCACCCCCGTGGTGCTCGACCGGCTCGGCGACGACGTCGTCATCGTGCCCAACCAGGCGGGGATCGTCGGGGGTGTGCGCGCCTGGTCCCTGGGCGCTTGAGGGGGCGGGCCCGGAGCTGTCCGGGCCGGCCTCACGCCCCGCGGGCGGGCTGTGCGGGTCCGTTTGCCGACCGGGCCGCCAGGGTCGCGGCGACCTCCGCGTGGGCGTCGAGCACGGCCCGGGTGAACGCGACGGGCCGCACGAGGCTCACGAGGTGCGTCGAGCCCGGCACGACGACGAGCCGCCCGTCCCGGCACGCCGCGAGGAAGCGGCGCTCCTCCCCGCGGAAGTGGTCGAAGCGGCCGTTGACGAGCCACACGGGCACCTCCAGGGCCGCCAGGTCCTCCAGCGGCCGCAGGGTGCCGACCGCCCGCAGGGCGTCGGCGACGACGTCGAGCGCGAACCCGCCCGCACCTACGTCGACGGCGGCGGACGCCGGCAGCGTGCGGTCGACGAGCCACTGGTTGATGCCCGCCCCGCGGTCCGGCAGCCGCGCGAAGCCGTGGGCCGCCACCGTCCAGCCGCCGACCACGGGCCGCAACGGACGCGTGCTGCACGACGCGGCGACCAGCCCCGCCACCGCCCCCGGTCGACGCGCCGCCCACGCCGCGCCCACGTACCCGCCGAGCGACAGCCCGACGAGGAGCACCGGCCGCCCCAGCCCGGCCACGGCCTCGTCGACGGCGCGGAAGGCGTTCTCGAGCGTGAAGCGCTCGTGCAGCCGGGTGCCGTGGCCCGGCAGGTCGGGTGCGGCGACGGGGATGCCGAGCCGCTCCAGCGCCTCGCGCTGGGCCCGCCACATCGTCCCGCTCGTGCGCATGCCGTGCAGCAGCACGACGGGCAGCACGCCGGGCGGCACCGGCGCCGGCGTCCCCTGCCCGGCCGTCGCCGGGGCCGCCGCAGCCGACGCCGGGCCTGTCGTGGGGCCCGACGCCGGGCCCGTCGTGGGGCTCGTCGCGCCCGTCGTGCTCACACGCTCAGGATGCCGTGCCCGGGGTCCGGATGCCGCGCAGGTACACCGTCCGCGCGCGGTCCACCGCCGCGGGCACCGCGGCGGCCGGCAGGCTCTCGACGAGGGCCACGACCATGAGGAACAGCGTGAGCAGGTCCTCCCGCGTGACGTCGGCGGCCACCGTGCCCTCCTCCTGGGCGCGCCGCAGGGGCTCGGACAGCAGGTCCAGCGTGCGCTCACCCACCTCGGCGAGCTGCACGAGCCCCTCCGGCGTCGCGCGGATCACCGTCAGGAGCCCCGGCAGGTCCTGCTGGAACCCCGTCAGGGCCGTCACCGCCGCCTCGAGGCGCGCCCCCCAGGTCCCCGGCGGCAGCGCGCGCGGCGCGGCGGTCCCGTCCTCGCGGGACAGGGCGGCGGTCGCCGCCGCCACGTCCCCCGGCTCGTCCCGCGCACCGCCCCCAGCGCCGCCCCCCGCGCCGTCGGCAGCGCCGTCGGCAGCGCCGTCGGCAGCGCCGTCGGCAGCGCCGTCGGCAGCCTCGTCCTCACCCGCGGCGGCCGCCTGCACGATGACGGCGACCTCGTCGAGCCGGCGGTCGTAGACGGCGCGCACGAGCGCCTGCCGGTCGGGGAAGTGGCGGTACAGGGTGCCGCGGCCCACCCCCGCGCGGTCGGCGACCCGACCGAGGGCGACACCCGTCCCGTGGGCGCGGAACTCCTCCTCGGCGGCGAGGAGGAGGAGCTCGCGGTTGCGCAGCGCGTCGCGTCGTCGGGACACGTCAGGGACCGTAGGCGGACGGTCGCGACCGGCGCCATCCCCCGGCACCCGCCTCACCCGTCGGCCGACGGCGGTCACCCGACCGGGTCCGCGCCCCGGACGCACGCAGGGCCCGGGGCGTGCGCCCCGGGCCCTGCGTAGTGGTCCGACCGGTCTCGGTCAGGCCTTCGTCGTGCCCGCGTCGTCGGCCGGCTGCGCCGCGTCCTCGGCGGCCGCCAGCTCGGTCTCCGTCGCCTCCGCGGGGGCCGCCGTCGCGTCGTCCGCCGTCGCGCCGGAGTCCGCGGTCGCAGCGTCGTCCGTCACGACCTCCTCGACGGGGGCGTCCGCCGGCTCGGCGGCCGGGGCGGCGGCGGGCGCGGCCTTGGCGGCGGCACGGGTCGCCTCGCGGACGACGCCCTGCTTGGCCGACAGCGGCTCCAGCACGAGCTCGATGACCGCCATGGGGGCGTTGTCGCCCTTGCGCGGGCCGATCTTCGTGATGCGCGTGTAGCCGCCCTGGCGCTCGGCGACCGCCGGCGCGATCTCGGTGAAGAGCTCGTGCACGACGCCCTTGTCCCGCACGACCGTCATGACGCGGCGACGCGCGTGCAGGTCGCCGCGCTTGGCGAACGTGATGAGGCGCTCGGCCAGCGGACGCACGCGCTTGGCCTTCGTCTCGGTGGTCGTGATGCGGCGGTGGGCGAAGAGCTGGGTCGCGAGGTTCGCGAGGATCAGCCGCTCGTGGGCCGGTCCGCCACCGAGGCGGGCGCCCTTGGTGGGCTGAGGCATGGTCGTTGCTCCTTGGGTTCTGGTGTTCTGCGTCCCGCGCCCCGGGACCGAGCGGCAGGCTCAGCCCCGGTCGCGGTCCCCGGTGGTCAGTACTGCTCGTCCTCGGTGAAGTCCACCTCGTCGTCGCCGTAGTACGCGGCGGCCGCGGTGGGGTCGAAGTCGAGCGGGCTGTCCTTGAGCGAGAGACCGAGCTCGCCGAGCTTCTCCTTGACCTCGGTGATCGACTTCGCACCGAAGTTGCGGATGTCCAGCAGGTCGGCCTCGGACCGGGCCACCAGCTCACCCACGGTGTGGATGCCCTCGCGCTTGAGGCAGTTGTAGGACCGGATGGTCAGCGTCAGGTCCTCGATCGGCAGCGCCAGGTCCGCGGCCAGGGCCGCGTCCGTCGGCGACGGGCCGATCTCGATGCCCTCGGCCTCGACGTTGAGCTCGCGCGCCAGGCCGAACAGCTCGACGAGCGTCTTGCCGGCGGAGGCGAGGGCGTCGCGCGGCGTGATGGCCGGCTTGGTCTCCACGTCGACGACGAGCTTGTCGAAGTCGGTGCGCTGCTCGACACGCGTGGCCTCGACCTTGTAGGTCACCTTGAGGACCGGCGAGTAGATGGAGTCGACCGGGATGCGGCCGATCTCGGCGTCGAACGACTTGTTCTGGTTGGCGGACACGTAGCCACGGCCGCGCTCGACCGTCAGCTCGATCTCGAGCTTGCCCTTGTCGCCGAGGGTGGCCAGGTGCAGGTCGTGGTTGTGCACCTCGACGCCCGCGGGCGGCACGATGTCGGCCGCGGTGACCTTGCCGGCGCCCTGCTTGCGCAGGTACATGACGACGGGCTCGTCGTTCTCGGAGGAGACGACCAGGTTCTTGATGTTGAGGATGATCTCGGTGACGTCCTCGGTGACCCCGGGGATCGTCGAGAACTCGTGGAGCACGCCGTCGATCCGGATCGACGTCACCGCCGCGCCCGGGATGGACGACAGCAGGGTCCGGCGCAGCGAGTTGCCGAGCGTGTAGCCGAAGCCCGGCTCCAGCGGCTCGATGGAGAACCGCGAGCGGTGCTCCGAGATGACCTCTTCGGTCAGGGTGGGGCGCTGTGCGATCAGCACGGTGGAGATCCTCTCAGCGGGCGTCCGCCATATGACGCCGCGCAGTACCACGGGGCCGGCCCGGTCTCGGTCCACCGGGCCGGTGGACAGCAGGTGGCACCGCGCCGGTGCACGGACCCCTGATGGGGCCCGCGCACCGGACGCGGTGCCGTGGTCGGTGCGTCAGACGCGGCGGCGCTTCGGCGGGCGGCAGCCGTTGTGCGCCTGGGGCGTGACGTCCTGGATCGAGCCCACCTCGAGGCCGGTGGCCTGCAGCGAGCGGATCGCGGTCTCGCGGCCGGAGCCCGGACCCTTGACGAAGACGTCGACCTTCCGCATGCCGTGCTCCTGCGCACGGCGCGCGGCGGCCTCCGCGGCCAGCTGGGCGGCGAACGGGGTGCTCTTGCGGGAGCCCTTGAAGCCGACCTGGCCGGACGAGGCGGAGGCGATCACCGCACCCGACGGGTCCGTGATGGAGATGATCGTGTTGTTGAACGTGCTCTTGATGTGCGCCTGGCCGTGGGAGACGTTCTTCTTCTCCTTGCGGCGCGGCTTGCGCACGGCGGTGCGGGACTTGGGAGGCATTCGCTTCTCTCTTCGGGCTCAGCTGGACGAGGGCGCGCGTCGCGCGCGTGCCGGCACGCGGGTCGGGGACCCGCGCGGGCGGGCTACTTGCGCCCGGCCTTCTTCTTGCCGGCGACGGTGCGCTTCGGGCCCTTGCGGGTGCGCGCGTTGGTCTTGGTGCGCTGACCGCGCACCGGCAGGCCGCGACGGTGCCGCAGGCCCTCGTAGGTGCCGATCTCCACCTTGCGGCGGATGTCGGCGGCGACCTCGCGGCGCAGGTCGCCCTCGAGCTTGTAGCTGCCCTCGAGGTGGTCGCGGAGCGCGACCAGCTCGGCCTCGCCGAGGTCCTTGACGCGGACGTCGCCGCTGATCCCGGTGGCCGCGAGCGTCTCGGCCGCACGCGTGCGCCCGACGCCGAAGATGTAGGTGAGCGCGATCTCGAGCCGCTTCTCGCGGGGGAGGTCGACGCCGATGAGACGTGCCATGTGCAGGGAACTCCTGGAACTGCGCGGAGGTCTTCCGCACCGCCGTCCCGCGGTCCGCGGGCCCCGGCCTCCGACCGGGGGTGCACCGGCGCGCACCCGCGCGCAGGCGGGGCGGCACCGGTGAGGCGATGCGCTGGCCGGCCCTCGCGGGCCGGGTCTGACGTGCTGCGACGACGGCGCGTGCCCCGTCAGGGCCGCGACCGTCGGGCGGCGCCGGGGATCAGCCCTGGCGCTGCTTGTGCCGCAGGTTCTCGCAGATGACCTGGACGCGGCCGTGGCGACGGATCACCTTGCACTTGTCGCAGATCTTCTTGACGCTGGGCTTGACCTTCATGGCGGTTCGTCCTTCGCCGCCGTGACGCCCCGCGAGGGCGGGGCAGACGGCGTTCTCGTCGTGGTGGGTTACTTGTAGCGGTAGACGATGCGCCCGCGGGACAGGTCGTACGGGCTCAGCTCGACCACGACCCGGTCCTCGGGGAGGATCCGGATGTAGTGCTGGCGCATCTTGCCCGAGATGTGGGCGAGCACCTTGTGGCCGTTGGCCAGCTCCACGCGGAACATCGCGTTCGGCAGTGCCTCGACCACAGCGCCCTCGATCTCGATGACACCGTCCTTCTTCGCCATGTCCTCCGCTAACTCTGTGACGACTCCTGGTCCGCGCACCGCGACGGCCCCCGCAGGTGCGGTGGCTGGACGGTCCGAGGAGGGTGGTGCCCAACCCGGTGCCGGACCGACATGGCCCGACGACCGGACGGCGGGGCCCGGCCCGTGCGGGAGGCGCCGGCACGGGGCCGACCGTCCTCCCGGACGCACGCAGGGCGCACGCACCCGACGGACCATCGTACGGCACGATGGCACGAGCGCGAAACGGGTCGGCAGGACCCGCCCCGGAGCCGGGACCGTCAGAGCGGGACGACCCGGACGCCGAGCGCCGCGAGCCGGTCCGCTCCCCCGTCGCGGGCCGTGAGCACCCACACGCCGCCGGGCAGCAGCGCCACCGTGTGCTCCCAGTGCACCGCGCGGGAGCCGTCCTCGGTCACGACCGTCCACTCGTCGTCGAGCGTCCGCGTGTACCGGGCGCCCCGCACGAGCATCGGCTCGATGGCCAGGCACATGCCCGGGCGCAGGCGCGGCCCCTTGTCACGGGCCCGGTAGTTGAGCACGTCCGGCGGCTGGTGCATGGCGCGCCCGATGCCGTGCCCGACGTACTCCTCGACGATCCCGTAGGGCTGCCCGCCGTTGCGGCCGGCCGTCGCGGCCAGCTCGACGACCGTCTCGACGGCCTCGCCGACGGCGCCGAGCCGCTCACCGCCGGCCAGCGCCGCGATGCCCGCCCAGAGCGCGTCCTCCCCGGTGGCCACCAGCTCGGCGTCGGCCGGGTCGGCCGTTCCGACGACCCGCGTCCGTGCGGCGTCCCCGTGCCACCCCTCGACGACGGCCCCGCAGTCGACGCTGAGCACGTCGCCCTCGGCCAGCACGCGCGGACCGGGGATGCCGTGCACGACCTCGTCGTTGACCGACACGCAGATCGTCGCCGGGTAGTCGAGGTACCCGAGGAACGACGGCGTCGCGCCCGTCGCCGCGATGACCTCGGCGGCGACGGCGTCCAGCTCGGCGGTCGTCACGCCCGGTGCGGCGTGCGCCAGCACCGCGTCCAGCGCGTCGGCGACGACGAGGCCGGCGCGACGCATGAGGCGCACCTCGTCGGGCGTCTTCAGCTCGATCTTCTCGCGGCCGAACACCTGCGGTCCGTCCCCGCCGTCAGCCGGCGAGCGTGCCGATCGCGCCCAGAAGGCGCCCCGTCACCTCGTCGACCTCGCCGATGCCGTCCACCTGGACCAGCGCCCCGCGCTCGGCGTAGACGCCGGCCACGGGTGCTGTCTGCTCCGCGTAGACCGCGAGGCGGTGCCGCACGACGTCCTCGGTGTCGTCCTCGCGGCCCTCGATCTGCGCGCGCTGCAGCAGCCGCGCCACGACGACGTCCGCGTTCGCGGTGATCTCGACCGCGAGGTCCAGCGTGCGGCCGGTCGCGGCGAGGATCTCGTCGAGCTCGCGCACCTGGGCCACGTTGCGCGGGTAGCCGTCGAGGAGGAAGCCCTCGCGCGCGTCGTCCTCGCCCAGGCGGTCGCGCACCATGGCGTTCGTGACCTCGTCCGGCACCAGCTCGCCGCGGGCCGTGTAGGCCTGGGCGGTGCGGCCCAGCTCCGTGCCGCCCTTGATGTTCGCGCGGAAGATGTCGCCGGTGGAGATGGCCGGGACGCCCAGCCGCTCGGCGAGGCGAGCCGCCTGGGTGCCCTTGCCCGCGCCGGGCGGGCCGAGGAGGACGAGGCGAGCGCTCATCGGAGGAACCCTTCGTAGTGCCGCTGCTCGAGCTGGGACTGGATCTGCTTCACGGTCTCCAGGCCCACCCCGACGATGATGAGGATGGACGAGCCGCCGAACGGGATCGTGGCGGCGTTGATCCCCAGGAGGATGAACACGACCGTCGGGATCAGCGCGACCGCCGCGAGGTACAGCGACCCCGGCGCGGTGATGCGCGTGATCACGTAGTCGAGGTACTCGGCCGTCGGACGACCCGCACGGATGCCGGGGATGAAGCCGCCGTAGCGCTTCATGTTGTCGGCGACCTCGTCGGGGTTGAACGTGATCGCCGTGTAGAAGTAGCAGAAGAAGATGATGAGCAGCACGTACAGCGCGATGTGCAGCCCCGCGTCGGAGGGCGCGAGGTTCAGGCTGACCCACTGCACCCAGCCCGACGTCTGGTCCCCGAACTGCGCCGCGAGCGTCGGGATCTGCAGCAGCGACGAGGCGAAGATGATCGGGATGACGCCCGACATGTTCAGCTTGATGGGGATGTAGGTGCTCGACCCGCCGTACATGCGCCGGCCGACCATGCGCTTGGCGTACTGCACCGGGATGCGGCGCTGGCTCTGCTCGACGAAGACGACCAGCGCGATCACCAGGACGATGACGGCCAGCACGATGATGAACTTGCCGATGCCGCCGGCGCCGCCGGCGATGGACCACATCGCCGTGGGGAACGTCGCCGCGATCGAGGTGAAGATCAGCAGGGACATGCCGTTGCCGATGCCGCGCTCCGTGATGAGCTCGCCGAGCCACATGATGAGGCCGGTGCCCGCGGTCATCGTGATGACCATGACGAGCAGCGTCACGACGCTGGAGTCCGGGATGACGTCGAGCGTGCAGCCGGCGAAGAGCTGGCCGCTGCGCGCCACGGTGATGATCGTCGTCGACTGCAGCACCGCCAGCGCGATCGTCAGGTACCGCGTGTACTGCGTGAGCTTCGCGGTGCCGGACTGCCCCTCCTTGTGCAGCTCCTCGAAGCGCGGGATCACCACGCGCAGCAGCTGGATGATGATGCTCGCCGTGATGTACGGCATGATCCCCAGCGCGAAGACCGACAGCTGCAGCAGCGCACCGCCGCTGAAGAGGTTGACCAGCCCGAGCAGGCTGGAGTCGTTGCCCACCTGGTCGATGCAGGCCTGGACGTTCGGGTAGGACACGCCCGGCGTCGGCAGGAACGAGCCGACGCGGAACACGACCATGATGCCGATCGTGAAGAGCAGCTTGCGCCGCAGGTCGGGCGTGCGGAACGCCCTCGCGAATGCGCTGAGCACCAGTCCTCCTGAGCCGCCGGGGCGGCGTGTCGTGCAGCCGGTCCCCCGGCCGGGTCGCTCTCGCGGCGGGCCAACGGCGCTGCGAGTCCGGGGGGAACCCTAACCGATGCCCCCCGGGACGCCGGACGGGGCCGGTGGGATGCGAGCTCCCACCGGCCCCGTCCGGTCCTGCTGTGTCGTGCGGGTCAGCCCTGCTGGGCGACGCTGCCGCCGGCGGCGGTGATCTTCTCGATCGCCGTGGCGGAGTAGGCGTCCACGGTGACCACGAGGGGCACCGTCACCTCGCCCGTGCCGAGCACCTTGACCGGCTGGCCCTTGCGGACCGCGCCCTTGGCCACGAGGCCCTCGATCGTGACCTCGCCGCCCTGCGGGTACAGGGCCGACAGGCGGTCGAGGTTGACGACCTGGTACTCGGTGCGGAACGGGTTCTTGAACCCGCGGAGCTTGGGCAGCCGCATGTGCAGCGGCATCTGCCCGCCCTCGAAGGCACCGGGCACCTGGTAGCGCGCCTTGGTGCCCTTGGTGCCACGCCCGGCGGTCTTGCCCTTGGACGCCTCACCGCGGCCGACGCGCGTCTTGGGGGTCTTGGCCCCCGGCGCCGGACGCAGGTGGTGCACCTTCAGCGTGCCGCCGGCCGACGGGGTGCGCCCCGCCGCCTGCTCGGCCTTCTTCTCGTCAGCCATGGTCAGTCGACCTCCTCGACCGCGACGAGGTGCGTCACGGTCTGGACCATGCCGCGGATCTCGGGGCGGTCCTCCTTGACGACGACGTCGCCGATCCGCTTCAGGCCCAGCGTGCGCAGGGTGTCGCGCTGGTTCTGCTTGCCGCCGATGGCGGACTTCTTCTGCGTGACCTTCAGACGAGCCATCAGGCACCCACCTTCTCGGCGCTCTTCGCGGCGATGCCGGCGGCCTGGGCCCGCAGCAGCGGGGCCGGGACGACGTCCTCGAGCGCGAGGCCACGACGCGCCGCCACGGCGGCCGGCTCCTCGAGGCCGCGCAGGGCCTCGACCGTCGCGTGCACGATGTTGATCGAGTTCGACGAGCCGAGCGACTTGCTCAGCACGTCGTGGATGCCGGCGCACTCCAGCACCGCGCGGACCGGACCACCGGCGATCACGCCGGTACCCGGCGAGGCGGGGCGCAGGAAGACGACGCCCGCGGCGGCCTCACCCTGGACGGGGTGCGGGATGGTGCCCTGGATGCGGGGGACGCGGAAGAAGTTCTTCTTCGCCTCCTCGACACCCTTGGCGATCGCCGCGGGCACCTCCTTGGCCTTGCCGTAGCCGACACCCACGGTCCCGTCGCCGTCGCCGACCACGACGAGCGCGGTGAAGCTGAAGCGACGGCCGCCCTTGACGACCTTGGCGACGCGGTTGATCGTCACGACGCGCTCGAGGAACGCGCTCTTCTCGGCGTCGTTGCGCCCGCCGCGGCCGCCGTCACGGCCGCCGCGGTCGTTGCCGCCGGCGCCGGTCCCGGCGCCGCCGGCGCCGGTGTTGCTGCGCTGAGGAGCAGCCATCAGATGAACCTCTTCTTCACGTTCGAGGACAGATGCGTCGACGCGCTCACAGGGCCAGACCGCCCTCGCGAGCGCCGTCGGCCACCGCGGCCACACGACCGTGGTACTTGTTCCCGCCACGGTCGAAGACGACCGCGTCGATGCCGGCGGCCTTGGCGCGCTCGGCGACGAGGGCGCCGACCCGCCGGGCCTTGCCCGTCTTGTCCTCGGTGGCGACCCGCAGGTCGGCCTCGAGGGTCGAGGCGGAGGCCAGCGTGCGTCCGATCGCGTCGTCCACGACCTGCGCCGTGATGTGCCGGGCGGACCGGGTGACGACCAGGCGCGGCCGCGCGGCGGAGCCGACGACCTTCTTGCGCAGCCGGAGGTGGCGGCGCTGCCGGGAGATGGACTTGCCCTTGCCCTTGATGGTGATGGCCATGGCCTACTTGCCCGCCTTTCCGACCTTGCGGCGCACGTTCTCGCCCGCGTAGCGCACGCCCTTGCCCTTGTAGGGCTCGGGCTTGCGGATCTTGCGGATGTTCGCGGCGACCTCGCCCACCTGCTGCTTGTCGATGCCCTGCACCGAGAACCGCGTCGGCGCCTCGACCGCGAAGGTGATGCCCTCCGGCGGCGTGACGACGACCGGGTGCGAGAAGCCGAGGGCGAACTCGAGGTCCGTGCCCTTCGCCTGCACGCGGTACCCGGTGCCGACGATCTCGAGCTTCTTCGTGTAGCCCTCCGTGACCCCGGTGACGAGGTTCGCGAGGAGGGTCCGGGTCAGGCCGTGCAGCGACTTCGCGAGCCGCTCGTCGTCGGGACGCGTGACGACCAGCGTGCCGTCCTCGCCCCGCTCGACCTGGAGAGGTGCGGGCACCGTGTGCGTGAGCTGCCCCTTGGGGCCCTTCACGGTCACCTGCGGACCGTCGATGCTGATGTCGACACCCGCCGGCACCGCGACGGGGATCCTGCCGATTCGAGACATGGCTGTTCTCCTTCCGTCCCGGGCTTACCAGACGTAGGCGAGGACTTCCCCACCCACGCCCTTCTTGGCGGCCTGCTTGTCCGTCAGGAGGCCCGAGGACGTGGACAGGATGGCCACGCCCAGGCCGCCGAGGACCTTCGGCAGGTTGGTCGACTTGGCGTACACGCGCAGGCCCGGCTTGGACACGCGCTTGACGCCGGCGAGCGCACGCTCGCGGTGGGGGCCGTACTTCAGGGTCACCGTCAGGTTCTTGCCGACGGTGGCGTCCTCGACGCTCCAGCCGGCGATGTAGCCCTCGGCCTGGAGGATCTCGGCGATGTGCGACTTCAGCTTCGAGTACGGGATCGTCACCGTGTCGTGGTGCGCGGAGTTCGCGTTCCGGATCCGCGTGAGGAAGTCGGCGATCGGGTCGGTCATGGTCATGCGGGGGCCTCAGCCCTCTCTCGCCGGGGTATCCGCCCGGCGCCGGACGCCGCAGCCGGGGCTGCGGCGCCTGACGCCGGCACGGACCTACCGACGCTCGTGGGGTGTTACCAGGAGCTCTTGGTGACGCCGGGCAGCTCGCCGCGGTGCGCCATGTCGCGCACGCAGATCCGGCACAGGCCGAACTTGCGGTACACGGAGTGCGGGCGGCCGCAGCGCTGGCAGCGGGTGTAGGCGCGGACGGCGAACTTCTGCTTGCCCGCGGCCTTGTTGATCAGGGCGGTCTTGGCCATGCTCAGTTCTCCTTGAACGGGAAGCCGAGGAGCTTGAGGAACGCGCGGCCCTCGTCGTCCGTCGTCGCGGTGGTGACGACCGTGATGTCCATGCCGCGGACGCGGTCGATCTTGTCCTGGTCGATCTCGTGGAACACGGACTGCTCCACGAGGCCGAAGGTGTAGTTGCCGTGGCCGTCGAACTGCTGCGGCGACAGGCCGCGGAAGTCGCGGATGCGCGGCAGAGCCGTCGACAGCAGGCGGTCCAGGAACTCCCACGCACGGTCGCCGCGCAGCGTGACGTGCGCGCCGATCGGCATGCCCTCGCGGAGCTTGAACTGCGCGATGGACTTGCGGGCCTTCGTGACCTGCGGCTTCTGGCCGGTGATGAGCGTGAGGTCGCGGATGGCGCCCTCGATGAGCTTGGAGTCCTTCGCGGCCTCGCCCACGCCCATGTTCACGACGACCTTGACCAGGCGCGCGACCTGGTTCACGTTCTCGTGGCCGAACTGCTGGTGGAGAGCCTGACGGATCTCCGAGTTGTAGCGCGTCTTGAGGCGCGGCAGGGCCGGGGCCTCGACGGTGGTCTGCGACATCAGACGTCCTTCCCGGAGCGCTTGGCCACGCGGACCCGGACGGTGCGGGTGCGACCGTCGCGCTCGACCTGCTCGGTGCGGTACCCGACGCGGGTGCCCTTCTTCGTCTCCGGGTCGACCAGCATCACGTTGGAGATGTGGATCGGCGCCTCGACCGTCTCGATGCCACCCGTGCGCGTCCCGCGCGACGTCTGGCCGGCCTTGACGTGCTTCTGCACGCGCTGCACGCCCTCGACGACGACGCGCTGCGTCTCCGGGAGGACCTCGAGGACACGACCCTGCTTCTTCTTGTCGCGACCCGAGATGACGACGACGAGGTCGCCCTTCTTGATCTTCGCCATGGTCAGAGCACCTCCGGCGCCAGCGAGATGATCCGCATGAACTTCTTGTCGCGCAGCTCGCGGCCGACGGGGCCGAAGATGCGCGTGCCGCGCGGCTCCCCGTCGTTCTTGAGGATCACGGCGGCGTTCTCGTCGAACTTGATGTACGAGCCGTCCGGACGGCGGCGCTCCTTGCGGGTGCGCACGACGACCGCCTTGACGACGTCGCCCTTCTTCACGTTGCCGCCGGGGATGGCGTCCTTCACGGTGGCGACGATGACGTCGCCGATGCCCGCGTACCGGCGACCGGAGCCGCCGAGGACACGGATGCAGAGGATCTCCTTGGCACCCGTGTTGTCGGCGACACGCAGTCGCGACTCCTGCTGGATCATTGCTGCTCCTGTCGTCCGACGGGTTCTGCGGACCGATCGCACGGGTGCGCGCGGGCCGAGCCTGGTCGGACGTCGTTGCCGTCATGCACACGACGCGCGGGCGGCAGCGCCGGCACCCGCTGGTGCCGTCCGTGTGCTGCCGCCCGCGCCCGTGGGCAACTGGGTGTGCTTGCGTGAAACGCAAACCGCCCGATCGTACACGACCGGGCGGCCTGCGGTCACCTCCCCTGGTGGGGAGAGGTCACTTCGCCTTCTCGATGACCTCGACCACGCGCCACCGCTTGGTGGCGGACAGCGGCCGGGTCTCCATGATGAGGACGAGGTCCCCGACGCCGGCCGTGTTGACCTCGTCGTGGGCCTTGACCTTGCTCGTCCGCCGCAGCACCTTGCCGTAGAGCGGGTGCTTGACCCGGTCCTCGACCTCGACCACGACGGTCTTGTCCATCTTGTCCGACACGACGTAGCCGCGGCGGGTCTTGCGGTAGGGACGGTGCTCGGCGACGGGCGTGCCGCCGGCCGTCTCGTTCTCGGTCGTCATGTCAGCCTCACTCGCTCACGCTGGGGGCGGTCCGGATGCCGAGCTCGCGCTCGCGCAGGATCGTGTAGATCCGCGCGATGTCGCGACGCACGGCCTTGAGCCGCCCGTGGCTCTCGAGCTGGCCGGTCGCCGACTGGAAGCGGAGGTTGAACAGCTCCTCCTTGGCCTTCTTCAGCTCGGCGACCAGCTTCTCGTCGTCGAACCCGTCCAGCTCCGTGGGAGCCAGGTCCTTGGTTCCGATGACCATCAGTTACCACCCTCGCGGACCACGAAACGGGTCTTCATCGGGAGCTTGTGCTGCGCGCGGCGCATGGCCTCGCGCGCCAGGGGCTCCGGGACGCCGGCCAGCTCGAACATGACGCGGCCGGGCTTGACGTTGGCGATCCACCACTCGGGCGAGCCCTTGCCGGAGCCCATGCGGGTCTCGGCGGGCTTCTTCGTGAGGGGACGGTCCGGGTAGATGTTGATCCAGACCTTCCCACCACGCTTGATGTGGCGGGTCATGGCGATACGGGCGGCCTCGATCTGCCGGTTCGTGACGTAGGCGGGCTCGAGGGCCTGGATGCCGTACTCGCCGAACGAGATCGCGGTGCCACCCGTGGCGGCGCCGGAGCGCCCGGGGTGGTGCTGCTTGCGGTGCTTCAGCCGCCGGGGGATCAGCACGGCTCAGGCCTCCCTTCCGGTCTCGGTCGCCGGCGCCGCGGGGGCGGAGTCGGCGGGCGCGGCCTCGGGGGCGTCCGTGCGCTCGCGACGCGGGGCACCCGTGCGGGGGCCGCGGTCGCCGCCGCGCTCGGGACGGTCGCCCCGGGGTCCACGCGCCTGGCGCGGAGCCTGCGTGGCCTGCTGGGCCGCGAACTCGCGCTCGGTCATGTCGCCCTTGTAGACCCAGACCTTCACGCCGATGCGGCCGAAGGTCGTGCGGGCCTCGAAGAAGCCGTAGTCGATGTTCGCGCGCAGCGTGTGCAGCGGCACGCGCCCCTCGCGGTAGAACTCCGTGCGGCTCATCTCCGCACCGCCGAGGCGGCCGGAGACCTGCACCCGGACGCCCTTGGCGCCGGCGCGCTGCGCCGACTGGATGCCCTTGCGCATGGCGCGACGGAAGGACACGCGGCTGGCGAGCTGCTCCGCGATGCCCTGGGCGACGAGCTGGGCCTCGATCTCGGCGTTCTTGACCTCGAGGATGTTCAGCTGCACCTGCTTGCCGGTGAGCTTCTCGAGCTCCCCGCGGATGCGGTCGGCCTCGGCGCCGCGGCGGCCGATGACGATGCCCGGGCGCGCCGTGTGGATGTCCACGCGGACGCGGTCACGGGTGCGCTCGATCTCGACCTTGGCGATGCCGGCGCGCTCCAGGCCCGTGCTCATGAGCTTGCGGATCTGGACGTCCTCGCGGACGTAGTCGCGGTACCGCTGCCCGGCCTTGGTCGAGTCGGCGAACCAGCGCGACCGGTGGTCGGTGGTGATGCCCAGGCGGTACCCGAGCGGGTTGACCTTCTGTCCCACTAGCGGGTCCCTCCCTTGGTGGTGGCCTTCGCACCGGCCGGCTCGCGCGTGGCGACGACGACGGTGATGTGACTCGTGCGCTTGAGGATCCGGCCGGCACGCCCCTGGGCGCGCGGACGGAACCGCTTCATGGTCGGGCCCTCGTCGACGAACGCCTCGGCGACGTAGAGCGCGCTCTCGTCGAACCGCTCGTTGTCGCGCGCGGCGGTCTGCCGGGCGTTGGCGATCGCGGACTCGACCACCTTGAGGACGGTCTCCCCCGCGGCCTGCGGCGCGAACTTCAGCGTCGCGACGGCCTCGCCGGCCCCCTTGCCACGGACGAGGTCCACGACGCGCCGGGCCTTCTGGGGCGTGACGCGGACGAACCGCGCCTTCGCCTTGGCTTCCATTGCTGTCCTGCCTTCTGTCTCTGCCGTCAGGCGTCGCTGCTGACCGGGGTCAGCGGCGACGGCCCTTCCGGTCGTCCTTCTCGTGGCCGCGGAACGTCCGCGTGGGGGCGAACTCGCCGAGCTTGTGGCCGACCATCGCCTCGGTGACGAACACCGGCGTGTGCTTGCGGCCGTCGTGCACCGCGAAGGTGTGGCCGAGGAAGTCCGGCGTGATGACCGAGCGGCGCGACCACGTCTTGATGACGTTCTTGCCGCCCGTCTCGTTCTGGACGTCGACCTTCTTCTGGAGGTGGCCGTCGACGAACGGCCCCTTCTTCAGGCTGCGTGGCATCTGCGGACTCCTCAGCGCTTCTTGCCGGTGCGCCGACGACGCACGATGAGCTTGTCGCTCGGCTTGTTCGGACGGCGGGTGCGACCCTCCGGCTGGCCCCAGGGGCTCACCGGGTGACGACCACCGGAGGTCTTGCCCTCACCACCACCGTGCGGGTGGTCGATCGGGTTCATGGCGACACCACGGACGGTCGGGCGCTTGCCCTTCCAGCGCATGCGGCCGGCCTTGCCCCAGTTGATGTTCGACTGCTCGGCGTTGCCGACCTCGCCGACGGTCGCGCGGCAGCGCGCGTCGACGTTGCGGATCTCACCGGAGGGCATGCGCAGCTGCGCGTAGGGCCCGTCCTTGGCCACGAGCTGCACCGAGGTGCCGGCCGAGCGGGCGATCTTCGCGCCGCCGCCGGGCCGCAGCTCGATCGCGTGGATGACCGTACCGGTGGGGATGTTGCGCAGCGGCAGGTTGTTGCCGGGCTTGATGTCCGCCCCGGCACCGGCCTCGACGCGGTCGCCCTGGCCGAGCTTGTTCGGCGCGATGATGTAGCGCTTCTCGCCGTCCGCGTAGTGCAGGAGCGCGATGCGCGCCGTGCGGTTGGGGTCGTACTCGATGTGCGCGACCGTGGCCGGCACGCCGTCCTTGTCGTGGCGACGGAAGTCGATGACGCGGTAGGCGCGCTTGTGGCCGCCACCCTTGTGCCGGGTGGTGATGCGGCCGGTCGAGTTGCGACCACCGGACTTGCTCAGCGGGCGGACGAGCGACTTCTCCGGCTGCGAGCGCGTGATCTCGACGAAGTCGGCGACCGACGAGCCACGGCGGCCCGGCGTCGTCGGCTTGTACTTACGGATTCCCATGGGGACCTGTCCTCACTCTGCTCTGGTCAGCCGACCGGACCGCCGAAGATGTCGATCGAGCCCTCGCGGAGGGTGACGATCGCACGCTTCGTGTCCTTGCGACGGCCGATGCCGAACCGGGTACGCCGGGCCTTGCCCTGGCGGTTCGCCGTGTTGACCGAGTCGACCTTGACGCCGAACACCCGCTCGACGGCGATCTTGATCTCGGTCTTGTTGGCCCGCGGGTCGACGAGGAACGTGTACTTGCCCTCGTCGAGCAGCGCGTAGCTCTTCTCGGAGACGACCGGCGCGATCAGGATGTCGCGCGGGTCCTTGCCGACGGTGGTCACGCGGAGGCCTCCTCGGTGGACGCGGCGCCGGCGACGGACGAGGTCGGGCCCGCGAGGAACGCGTCGAGCGCGCCCTGGGTGAACACGACGTCGTCCGAGACGAGCACGTCGTACGTGTTGAGCTGGTCCGCGACGAGCAGGTGGACCCGCTCGACGTTGCGCAGCGACTTCCAGGTCGTCTCGTCCTGGCGCTCGACGACGACGAGCACGTGGCGGCGCGGGGACAGCGTCTCCAGCACCTTCACCGCGGCCTTCGTCGAGGGGGCCTCACCGATGCCGAAGCCGGTGACGACGTGCACGCGGCCGGCCCGGGCGCGGTCCGAGAGGGCACCGCGGAGCGCCGCGGCCTTCATCTTCTTCGGGGTCCGCTGGCTGTAGTCGCGCGGCTGCGGGCCGTGGACCGTGCCACCGCCGGCGAACTGCGGGGCGCGGGTCGAGCCCTGGCGGGCACGACCGGTGCCCTTCTGCTTGTACGGCTTCTTGCCGCCACCGCGGACCTCGCCACGCGTCTTGGTGGCGTGCGTCCCCTGCCGCGCCGCGGCGAGCTGCGCGACGACGACCTGGTGGATCAGCGGGATGTTGGTCTGCACGTCGAAGACGTCGGCGGGGAGCTCGGCCTGCCCGGCCGTGGCACCCGCGGCGTCCAGGACGTCGACGGTCAGCGTGTCGCTCATGCGTCTCACGCGCCCTTCACTGCGGAACGCACGAGCACGACGCCGTTCTTCGGGCCGGGGACGGCGCCCTTGACGAGCACCAGGCCCTTCTCGGCGTCGACCGCGTGCACGGTCAGGTTCTGGGTGGTCTGACGGGCGACGCCCATCCGACCGGCCATGCGCATGCCCTTGAAGACGCGCGACGGGGTGGACGCCCCGCCGATCGAGCCGGGCTTGCGGTGGTTGCGGTGCGCACCGTGGGAGGCGCCCACGCCGGAGAAGCCGTGACGCTTCATGACACCGGCGGTGCCCTTGCCCTTGGTGGTCCCGACGACGTCGACCTTCGCGCCGGCCTCGAGCACCGAGGCGGTGATCTCCTGGCCGAGCGAGTAGGTGGCGGCGTCGGACGTGCGGATCTCGACCACGTGCCGGCGGGGGGTGACCCCGGCCTTCTCGAAGTGGCCCTTGAGCGGCTTGGTGACCTTGCGGGGGTCGATCTGGCCGGAGGCCAGCTGGACCGCCGCGTAGCCGTCGGCCTCAGCGGTGCGCACCTGGGTCACGACGTTCGGCCCGACCGCCAGCACGGTGACGGGGACGAGACGGCCGTCGGCGTCCCACACCTGCGTCATGCCGAGCTTCGTGCCGAGCAGCGCCGTGACGGGGCGCGCGTTCTGCTGGGTAACCATGAGGATCAGTTCCTTCCCAGCGTCAGAGCTTGATCTCGATGTTCACGTCCGCCGGCAGGTCGAGACGCATGAGCGAGTCGACGGCCTTCGGCGTGGGGTCGATGATGTCGATCAGCCGCTTGTGCGTGCGCATCTCGAAGTGCTCGCGGCTGTCCTTGTACTTGTGGGGCGACCGGATGACGCAGAAGACGTTCTTCTCCGTCGGCAGCGGCACCGGACCCACGACCGACGCACCAGCGCGGGTCACCGTGTCGACGATCTTGCGCGCCGAGCTGTCGATGACCTCGTGGTCGTAGGACTTGAGCCGGATGCGGATCTTCTGTCCCGCCATGGCGTCGTCTACTTCTCTCTCTCGTACCGGTCCGTCCGACCCCCGCGCTCGGGCGTGTCGCGTCGTGCGACGCACCCCAGCACGGCGTCCCGTCCCCGAGGGGCCGGTACGAGGTCGGTGGTTGCGATCGGGCCCTCACCACCGGGGGTGACCCCGGGGTCCGGCGGACCCTCCACGTGTGCACAGCCCGGACGGCCGGAGCGCCAGGACAGCAGGAGGACCAGGAGAACCGGTCCTTTCCGTGCCAGGGCGCGCCTCCACCAGCGGGCAACCCCGACAGTCTGCCAGACGGAACCGGCGATGGCCAATCCCGCCGGGTGCCGACACCGGCGCGACCGCAGGCCGGCGGCGGCGCCGTGACCCGGGCCACACGAGGGGGCCCAAGACTCTTGACGTCGAGAATCCTCGTCCGCGATCCTCGCCCCTACCTGCGTACCGACGAAGGAGTCGCCGTATGTCGTCCGTGGACGAGACCGAGAGCCATCTCCCGCCGCGGCACGCGCCGCTGCCGGACCTCGACGGCGGCGGCCGTCGAGACGACCACCGCACCCCCTCCCCCGACGAGTTCGTCCGGGTGCAGGACTCCGAGGAGTTCGGCGACCTCCGCTCGACCTTCCGACGGTTCGCCTTCCCCATGACGGCCGCGTTCCTGGCCTGGTACCTGCTGTACGTCCTGCTGAGCACGTACGCGACCGACCTCATGTCGACGCCGGTGCTGGGCTCCGTGAACCTCGGCCTGCTCCTCGGCCTGGGTCAGTTCGCCTCCACGTTCCTCATCACCTACCTGTACGTCCGGCACGCGAACCGCCGCCTGGACCCGTCCGCCGAGCGACTGCGGCACGAGCTCGAGGGGGACCTCTGATGGACGTCGGCAACCCGATCCTCAACATCGCCATCTTCCTCGTCTTCGTCGTCGTCACCCTGGCCATCGTCATCCGGGTGGCGCGCGGCCCGAAGCAGGCCGGCGACTTCTACCACGGCGGTCGCTCGTTCAGCGGGCGCCAGAACGGCATCGCCATCGCCGGCGACTACCTGTCGGCGGCGTCGTTCCTCGGCATCGTGGGCGCGGTCGCCCTCTACGGCTACGACGGCCTGCTGTACTCCATCGGGTTCCTCGTGGCGTGGCTCGTGGCGCTCCTGCTCGTCGCGGAGCCCCTGCGCAACACGGGCAAGTACACGATGGCCGACGTGCTGTCGTTCCGGATGCGGCAGCGGCCCGTCCGCACGGCGGCGGCGATCTCGACCCTCGCGGTGTCGTTCTTCTACCTCCTGGCGCAGATGGCCGGCGCCGGGGGGCTCGTCGCGCTGCTCCTGGGCGTCGACGACAAGCTCGGGCAGTCGCTGACGATCGCGGTGGTCGGCGCGCTGATGATCGTCTACGTCCTCGTCGGCGGGATGAAGGGCACGACCTGGGTGCAGATCATCAAGGCGGTCCTGCTCATCGTGGGCGCCGGTGCCATGACGGTCTGGGTCCTCGTGCTCAACGGGGGCAGCCTGTCCGCGCTGCTGGACCGGGCCGTGGCGGTGCACCCCGACGGGGACCGCGTGCTCGAACCCATGCTGCAGTACGGCGCGAGCGACACGACCAAGCTCGGCTTCATCTCCCTCGCGATCGCCCTCGTGTTCGGCGCCGCAGGCCTGCCGCACGTGCTCATGCGCTTCTACACCGTGCCGACGGCGCGGGAGGCACGCCGCTCGGTCACCTGGGCCATCGGCCTCATCGGCGCGTTCTACCTGTTCACGCTGATCCTGGGCTTCGGCGCCGCGTACCTGGTCGGGCACGACGAGATCCTGGCGGCCCCGGGCGGCGCGAACTCGGCCGCACCCGCGCTGGCGTACGAGCTGGGCGGCACCCTGCTGCTCGGCGTCATCGCGGCCGTCGCCTTCGCCACCATCCTCGCCGTCGTCGCCGGCCTGACGATCACCGCGGCCGCGTCGTTCGCGCACGACGTCTACAACGGCGTCATCAAGCGCGGGCAGGCCGACCCCGAGCAGGAGGTCAAGGTGGCGCGGAGGACCGCCGTGGTGGTGGGGGCGGTGTCGATCGTCGGCGGCGTGCTGGCCAACGGGCAGAACGTCGCGTTCCTGGTCTCGTTGGCCTTCGCCATCGCGGCCAGCGCGAACCTGCCTTCGATCCTGTACTCGCTGTACTGGCGGCGGTTCAACACCCGCGGCTCCCTGTGGAGCATCTACGGTGGGCTGGGGTCCGCCCTCGTGCTCATCGTCTTCTCACCGGTGGTCACCGGGTCGGAGACCGCGATGATCCCGGGCGTGGACATCTCGTGGTTCCCCCTGTCCAACCCGGCCCTGGTCTCCGTGCCGCTCGGCTTCTTCCTCGGCTGGCTGGGCAGCGTGACCTCGTCGGAGCACGACGCCCTGAAGTCCGCCGAGATGGAGGTTCGCTCCATGACGGGCGCGGGCGCCGAGAAGGCCGTCGTGCACTGACGGCACCACCGCCAGCACCCCAGGCGCCCCGTCGACCCCGTGGTCGGCGGGGCGTCGTCGTCCCGCGTTGTCGGACCGCGCCGCCGGAGCACGTCGCCGGACCACGCCGTCGGGCCGCGTCGTCGGACCACGTCACCGGCGCCGCTGGACCCCGCGCACGGGTGCGGCGGTCGTCGGGTCCTCCGGCCACGCGTGCCTCGGGTACCGGCGCCGCAGCTCCCCGCGCACCTGCGCGTACCCCGAGCGCCAGAACGACTCGAGGTCCGCGGTGACGGCGGCCGGACGCCCCGCCGGCGACAGCAGGTGCAGCACCAGCGGCACCCGGCCGTCGACGACCCGCGGCGCGGTCCGCCAGCCGAAGGTCTCCTGGAGCCGGACGGGTAGCGCCGGCGGGTCGGCGGCGTAGTCGACGCGCACCGACGACCCGCTGGGCACGGTCACCCGCTCAGGGGCCAGCTCGTCGAGCCGGGCCGCCTCGGGCCACGGCAGCAGCCGGCGGAGCGCCGCCGCGACGTCGATCCGCGCGAGGTCCTCACCGGTCCGCACGCGGCCCAGGTCCGGGCCGAGCCAGCGGTCGAGGTCGGCGGTCAGCGCCGCGTCGTCGACCGGCGGCCACGGGGCGCCGAGGTGGCGGTGCAGCAGGTCCAGGCGGCGGCGCAGCGCGGTGGCACCCTCCCCCCAGCGCAGCACCCCCAGCCCCGACCGCGCCAGGCCGTCCCGCACCGCCGCCCGCACCCGCTCCGGGTCCGGTCGCGGCAGGCGCTCGCCGCGCAGCTCGATCGCGCCCAGCCGCTGCACGCGGTGGGCCACGACACGGCCGCCGACCCAGGCCACGACGTCCTCCTCGACGAGCAGCGGCGCCGCCGCCAGCAGGGCGGTGGCGGCATCGGTCGGGACGGCGGACCGCACGAGCGCGTCACGCCGCCCCGGCGTCCAGACCGCCTCGGCGACCGCGAGCCACGGCGACCCCTGCAGGGCGGACGCCGGCGGCAGCACCGCGCCGGTGCCGGAGGCCAGCAGGTACGCGTTCCCGTCCTCCCGGCGCCGGGCGATGCGGTCGGGGTGCGCCAGGGCCACGACGAGGGCCACCGCGGCGTCGTCGCCGAGCACACGGGTGCAGGGCACAGAGGTGCCAGGCACAGAGGTGCCAGGCACAGAGGTGCCAGGCACAGAGGTGCCAGGCACAGAGGTGCCAGGCACAGAGGTGCCAGGCACAGAGGTGCCGGGCACGCTGGTGCCGGGCACGCTGGTGCCGGGCACGCTGGTGCCGGGCACGCTGGTGCCGGGCACAGGGGTGCCGGTCGCGGCGGCCCCGGGCCCGGGGGGTCCACCGGTGCCGATGACCGCCCCGATCGTGGACGAGGTGCGTGCTCGCACCGCCCGCTGCAGGCCCTCGGCCCGTCGGCGCCAGGACGCCGCGGCAGGCCCACCACGTCGCAGCGACCGCAGCGCCGCGACGAGGTCGCCGTCCGGTGCGCGCACCTCGTCGGACAGCAGCGCCGCCACCTCGGCCGCCCGGCGCGGCCCCAGCTCCCCCACCGCGTCGAGGAGCGCCCGCGCCACGCGCGAATCCGCCGGCACCTCGGCGACCGCGCGCCCCCGGTCCGTGACGACGCCTGCCGCGTCGACCGCGCCGATGCCGTGCAGCACCGCCTCCGCCGCCGCGACCGCGCCCGCGGGCGGCTCGTCGAGCAGCGCGAGCCCCGCCGCGCGCGGGGCGCCCCAGCACGCGGCCTCGAGGAGGAAGCCGACGAGGTCGGCCGTGCGGATCTCGGGCTCGGGGTGCGCCGGCCGGCGTGCGTGCTCGCCTGGCGTCCAGCACCGGTGCACCACCCCCGGTCCCTCGCGCCCCGCACGGCCTGCCCGCTGGTCCGCGCCGGCCCGGCTGACCCCCACCGTCACCAGGCCCGCCAGTCCCCGTGCGTGGTCCGTGCGGGGCCGCCGCTCCAGCCCGCCGTCCACCACCACGCGCACGCCCGGCACGGTCAGCGACGACTCCGCCACCGCCGTGGCGACGACGACCCGCCGACGCGGGCCGGGGCGCAGCGCGAGGTCCTGGTCTGCGACCGAGAGCCGGCCGTGCAGCGGCCGCACGTCCACGGCGGCCCCGCCGTCCCCGGCCCGCGCCCGGACCCGGTCGACGACGGCGTCGACCTCCGCGGCCCCCGGCACGAACACGAGCACGTCACCCGTCGCGCCGGAGCAGGCAAGGACGGCCGTCGCCGCCACGTGGTCGAGGAACCCCGCCGTCACGCCGCGCTCGTCGAGCGCCACGACCCGCGGCGGCGGGGGCGCCCACACCTCCTCGACCGGATGCAGGGCGCCCGGCACCGTGACGACCGGCGCGGGGCCGCCGGCGGCACCGAGCACCGCCGCCGTCCGCGCGGCCTCGACCGTGGCCGACATGGCGACGAGCGCGAGGTCGGGGCGCAGGTGCGCGCGCACGTCGACGAGCAGCGCGAGCGCCAGATCGCCGTCGAGGTGCCGCTCGTGCACCTCGTCGAGCACGACCGCCGCGACCCCCGGCAGCTCGGGGTCCCGCTGCAGGCGGCGCAGGAGCACACCCGTGGTGACGACCTCGACGCGGGTGGCAGGGCCCACGCGACGGTCGTCGCGCACCGTGTACCCGGCCGTGCTGCCGACCGGCTCCCCCACCAGCTCCGCGAGCCGACGGGCGGCGGCCCGCGCGGCGATGCGACGCGGCTGCGTGACCAGCACCCGTCCGCCCAGGGCCACGGCGAGGGCGGGCGGCACGAGCGTGGTCTTGCCGCTGCCCGGCGGCGCCTGCGCGACCGCCGTGCCGTGCGACCGGACGGCGTCGACGACCGCGCCGAGCCCTGCGGCCACCGGCAGCACGGAGGGACGTGCCAGGAGCGCGACGAGCGGGTCGGGGGCACCCGAGCAGTCTGCCCCGGTGGCACCGCCGCTGCCGGACCCGTCCTCCGGCGGTGGCGGTGACGACCCCCGGTGGCGCCGCCGTCAGCGCACGCCCGCGGCGCCGAGCCGCGCCACCACCGGCGCACCCGCGAGGGCGTCGGCCCACGTCCACGCGACGACACGGACGCGCCCCTCGACCGTCCACGGGTGGCCGCGTGCCGCGTGCCCCGCCGGCACGAGCCGCCCGGCCGCGCCGTGCCGCGGCCACCAGAAGGCGACGCCAGGACCGGCGTCCGTCGGCGACGGGTGCAGCACGGGGAGGGCGACGCCGGCCTCCAGGAGACGCGCACGGCTGACCGACTCCTCCGGTGACCGCGACCGTCCGTCGGCGTGCGCGACCACACGGCGCGCCGCCCGCACCCCGGGACCGGCCCCGGCGCGGTCGACCTCCTCGTCCAGCTCCTCGGCCGACACCAGGCCCGCGCGTAGTGCGGCGTCCGCCACGGTCAGCGCCACCGGCGACGGCCGGGTGCGCGCCACGTCCACCACCGTGCGGGCGACCGACGTGACGGGCACGCCGCCGAGCACGACGGCGCCCGGCGGCCGCCGGACGACGCGCACGAGCGCCCCGCGGACGCCCGGGCGCCACCGGTGCACGACCCGCGTGACCTCGACGGCCCCCAGCCGCACCGGCACGGGCAGGCCGTGGAGCGCGGCCGCGCTGGCGTGCGACACGGTCACCCCGGGCACCGCGAGGACCACCCGCGCGCACGCCTGCCGGTGCCGGTCCTCCCGGGCCGGCGCCCACCACGCCCCGGCGCGATCGTCAGGCCTGCTCGTCGGGGCGTCCGTCGTCGTCTGCACGGGCCCAGCGTGGAGCAGGGCGGGCACCGCGGCGGCGGTCCTCCACAGGCCACCGGCGGCTCGCGGGCTGGGGACGGCTCGAGGACGGCGCCGGAGCGTCCGGTGTGGGCGGTGGCCCGCCCGAGGACGACGGAGGGCCCGGGCGCCTCGCGGCGCCCGGGCCCTCCGGGTGGTGCTGATGATCAGGTGCCCCGAGGGGCGGTGATCACTTGAGGATCTTCGTGACCCGGCCCGAGCCGACGGTGCGGCCACCCTCGCGGATGGCGAAGCCGAGGCCCTCCTCCATGGCGATGGGCTGGATGAGGTTCACGGTGATCTCGGTGTTGTCACCGGGCATGACCATCTCGGTGCCCTCGGGCAGCGTGATGACGCCGGTGACGTCCGTCGTGCGGAAGTAGAACTGGGGGCGGTAGTTCCCGTAGAACGGGTTGTGCCGGCCGCCCTCGTCCTTGGCGAGGATGTAGACCTGGCCCTCGAACTCCGTGTGCGGGGTGATCGAGCCCGGCTTGACGACGACCTGGCCGCGCTCCACCTCCTCGCGCTTCGTGCCGCGGAGCAGCAGGCCGACGTTCTCGCCCGCCTCGGCGTAGTCGAGGAGCTTGCGGAACATCTCGACACCGGTGACGGTGGTCTTGATCGCCTTCTCCTTGATGCCGACGATCTCCACCTCCTCGTTCACCTTGAGGCGGCCACGCTCGACACGACCGGTGACGACGGTGCCACGGCCCGTGATGGTGAAGACGTCCTCGATCGGCATGAGGAACGGCTTGTCGATGTCGCGCACCGGGTCCGGCACGTTCTCGTCGATCGCGTCGAGCAGCGCCTCGACGGACTTGACCCACTCGGGGTCGCCCTCGAGGGCCTTGAGGCCCGAGACGCGCACGACCGGCACGTCGTCGCCGGCGAAGCCCTGCGAGGAGAGGAGCTCGCGCACCTCGACCTCGACGAGCTCGAGGATCTCCTCGTCGTCCACCATGTCGGACTTGTTCAGCGCGACCAGCAGGTAGGGCACGCCGACCTGGCGGGCGAGCAGGACGTGCTCACGCGTCTGGGCCATCGGGCCGTCGGTCGCCGCCACCACGAGGATGGCGCCGTCCATCTGCGCCGCACCCGTGATCATGTTCTTGATGTAGTCGGCGTGGCCGGGGGCGTCTACGTGCGCGTAGTGACGCTTCTCGGTCTGGTACTCGACGTGCGCGATGTTGATCGTGATACCGCGCTGCTTCTCCTCCGGCGCCTTGTCGATCTCGTCGAACGGCGTGAAGGGGTTCAGGTCCGGGTACTTGTCGTGCAGGACCTTCGAGATCGCGGCGGTCAGCGTCGTCTTGCCGTGGTCGACGTGACCGATGGTCCCGATGTTGACGTGCGGCTTCGTCCGCTCGAACTTCGCCTTGCCCACTGGGTGTCCTCCTCAGGACTTGGTAGAGATGTGCGCGTTGCCTCGGGCCAACCGTAGCCCACGCCCGCGCGGTCCTCCGGGTCGGGTTGTCGTGCTGGGTGGTGCTGGGCCGGGGCCGGCCGGTCGGTGGACCGACCGGCACCCGTCCCTGCGGGACTACTCGCCCCGGGTCTTCTTGATGATCTCCTCGGCCACGTTGCGCGGGACCTCGGCGTAGCTGTCGAACTGCATGGAGTACACGGCGCGGCCCTGGGTCTTCGACCGCAGGTCGCCCACGTAGCCGAACATCTCCGACAGCGGGACCAGCGCGCGGACCACCTTGACGCCGGTGGCGTCCTCCATCGACTGGATCATGCCGCGGCGCGAGTTCAGATCGCCGATGACGTCGCCCATGTAGTCCTCGGGCGTGCGGACCTCGACGGCCATGACGGGCTCGAGGAGCACCGGGTCCGCCTTCCGGACGGCCTCCTTGAGGACCATGGAGCCCGCGATCTTGAACGCCATCTCCGAGGAGTCGACGTCGTGGTACGCGCCGTCGAGCAGCGTGGCCTTCACGCCGACCAGCGGGAACCCGGCGAGGACGCCGAGCTGCATGGCCGACTGGATGCCCTGGTCCACCGACGGGATGTACTCGCGGGGGATGCGGCCACCGGTGACCTTGTTGTCGAACTCGTAGAGCTCGCCCTCGGCCGGGTCCAGCGGCTCGAAGGACATCTGGACCTTCGCGTACTGGCCGGAGCCACCGGTCTGCTTCTTGTGGACGTAGTCGATCTTCTCCACCGCACGACGGATCGTCTCGCGGTAGGCCACCTGCGGCTTGCCGACGTTGGCCTCGACCTTGAACTCGCGCCGCATGCGGTCGACGAGGATGTCGAGGTGGAGCTCGCCCATGCCGCCGATGACGGTCTGGCCGGTCTCCTCGTCGAGCTTGACCCGGAACGTCGGGTCCTCCTCGGCGAGCTTCTGGATGGCCGTGGAGAGCTTCTCCTGGTCACCCTTCGTCTTGGGCTCGATCGCCACGTCGATGACGGGCTCCGGGAACGTCATCGACTCGAGGATCACCGGGGCCGACGGGTCGCACAGCGTGTCGCCCGTGGTCGTGTCCTTCAGGCCGATGAAGGCGTAGATGTGGCCCGCCTGGGCCTCCTCCACCGGGTTCTCCTTGTTGGAGTGCATCTGGAAGAGCTTCCCGATGCGCTCCTTCTTGCCCTTCGTCGAGTTCACGACCTGGGCGCCCGAGGGCACCTTGCCGGAGTAGACGCGGACGTAGGTGAGCTTGCCGAAGAACGGGTGCGCCGCGATCTTGAACGCCAGCGCCGAGAACGGCTCCGTGGCGTCCGCGTGCCGCGTGACGACGACCTCCTCGTCCTTGACGTCGTGACCCTCGACCGAGGGGACGTCCAGCGGGGAGGGCAGGTAGTCGATGACCGCGTCGAGCATGGGCTGCACGCCCTTGTTCTTGAACGCGGAGCCGCAGAGGACCGGGTAGGCCTCAGAGGCGATCGTGAGCTTGCGGATGCCGGCCTTGATCTCGGCCGTCGTCAGCTCCTCGCCGCCGAGGAACTTCTCGAGCAGCTCGTCGTCGCTCTCCGCCACGGCCTCGACGAGGGCGGCGCGGTACTCCGCGGCGCGCTCGGCCAGGTCGGCGGGGATCTCCTCGATGTCGTACTTCTCGCCCAGCTTCGTCTCGCCGTGCCAGACGAGCGCGCGCATCTCGACGAGGTCGACCACGCCGGTGAAGCCGCCCTCGGAGCCGATCGGCAGCTGGATGACCAGCGGCTTGGCCTTGAGGCGGTTCACGATCGTGTCGACCGTGAAGTAGAAGTCGGCGCCGAGCTTGTCCATCTTGTTGACGAAGCAGATGCGGGGGACGTCGTACTTGTCCGCCTGCCGCCACACCGTCTCGGACTGGGGCTCCACGCCCTCCTTGCCGTCGAACACGGCGACCGCGCCGTCGAGCACGCGCAGCGAGCGCTCGACCTCGACCGTGAAGTCGACGTGGCCGGGCGTGTCGATGATGTTGATCTGGTTGTCGTTCCAGAAGCACGTCGTCGCCGCGGACGTGATGGTGATGCCGCGCTCCTGCTCCTGCTCCATCCAGTCCATCGTGGCGGCGCCGTCGTGGACCTCGCCGATCTTGTAGCTGACCCCGGTGTAGAACAGGATCCGCTCGGTGGTGGTCGTCTTGCCGGCGTCGATGTGCGCCATGATGCCGATGTTGCGGACCTTGGTGAGGTCCGTCAGCACGTCCAGTGCCACGTGTGTTGCCCCTTGTCGGTCGGCTGTGGGTCAGCGGGTTGCGGGCAGCCCGCTGATCGGCCCGGGGAACACCCGGGTGGTGACCGGCCGGCGGCCGCCCGTCCGGCCCGGGCACGACGCCCGACGAGGGGCGCCGGCCGCGGCCGGACGGGACGGTGTCACCAGCGGTAGTGCGCGAACGCCCGGTTGGACTCCGCCATCTTGTGCATGTCCTCGCGGCGCTTCACGGCGGCACCCAGGCCGTTGGAGGCGTCGAGGATCTCGTTCATGAGGCGCTCGGTCATCGTCTTCTCGCGACGCGCGCGGGAGAAGTCGGTCAGCCAGCGCAGCGCCAGCGTCGTCGCACGGACGGGCCGCACCTCGACCGGCACCTGGTAGGTGGCGCCACCGACACGACGGGAGCGGACCTCGAGCGCCGGGCGCACGTTGTCCAGGGCCCGCTTGAGCACGACGACCGGGTCGCCGTCCACCTTGGAGCGGACGCCCTCGAGCGCGCCGTAGACGATGGCCTCCGCGACGGTCTTCTTGCCGTCGAGCAGGACCTTGTTGATGAGCTGCGTGACGACCGGGGACCCGTAGACGGGGTCGACGATCAGCGGCCGCTTCGGGGCCGGACCCTTGCGAGGCATCAGCCCACCTTCTTCGCGCCGTAGCGGCTGCGCGCCTGCTTGCGGTTCTTGACGCCCTGGGTGTCCAGCGCGCCGCGGACGATCTTGTAGCGGACGCCCGGGAGGTCCTTCACGCGGCCGCCGCGCACGAGCACGATGGAGTGCTCCTGCAGGTTGTGGCCGACGCCGGGGATGTACGCGGTGACCTCGACCTGCGAGGACAGGCGGACGCGCGCGACCTTGCGGAGGGCCGAGTTCGGCTTCTTCGGGGTCGTTGTGTAGACGCGGGTGCACACACCGCGTCGCTGGGGGGAGCCCTTGAGGGCAGGCGTCTTCGACTTGTTCGTCTTCGCCTGCCGGCCCTTGCGGACCAGCTGCTGGATCGTAGGCACTACGTCTCCGAGTCTGTGGGAGTTCTCTGGTCGACCGGACCCGTCACCCAGGACGGCCGGCAGGGTCCGGATCGTCGCCCGTCGCGCGACTACCCCGGTGGTCTAACGTCCCGCACCGACCCCCGCGCCCGGGCGTGTCGCCCCGGTCCCCTCCCGCACGGCCGGTCCCCTCCGTCAGGAGCGGTCCTCGTGTGGTGAGCGGGCCGTCGCCCGCCCCGCTCCCCCGAGGGGGACGTGGTCCGCGAGCACAGCACAGAGGCCCGACGACGCGGGCACGATGCCCCACGCTACCCGGCGGTCGTCGGGCGGTCAAAAGACCACCGGCGGGCCGGCAGGTGCGCAGGACGTCGGGGACAACGGCCCGGGGGCCCGCCGCATTCCCGCACGGGGCGGGAGGCGGCGGGCCCCCGGGTGAGGACGTCAGCGGTACTCGCCGCCGAAGTCGATGTCCTCGAGCGGGATCGCCTCGCCGGAGCCGAAGCCCAGCGCCGGGAAGTCGATCTCGTCGTAGCCGAAGGCCGGGTACAGCTCGGCCTTGGCGGACTCCGTCGGCTCGACCCGCACGTCGCCGTAGCGCGACAGGCCGGTGCCGGCGGGGATGAGCTTGCCGAGGATGACGTTCTCCTTGAGGCCGAGCAGCGGGTCGGACCGACCCGACATCGCGGCCTCGGTGAGGACGCGCGTCGTCTCCTGGAAGGACGCCGCCGACAGCCACGAGTCCGTGGCCAGCGAGGCCTTGGTGATGCCCATGAGCTCCGGACGGCCGGCGGCTGGCTGGCCACCCTCGGACACGGCCTTGCGGTTCGCGTCCTCGAACCGGCCCCGCTCGGCGAGCTCGCCGGGCAGCAGGTCGGTCTCGCCGGAGTCGAGCACCGTCACGCGCCGCAGCATCTGCCGCACGATGACCTCGATGTGCTTGTCGTGGATGTCCACGCCCTGGGAGCGGTAGACCTCCTGGACCTCGTCCACCAGGTGCTTCTGCGTGGCGCGCGGGCCGAGGATGCGCAGGACCTTCTTGGGGTCCACCGCACCCTGCACCAGCTGCGTGCCGACCTCGACGTGGTCGCCGTCGCTGACCACCAGGCGCGAGCGCTTGGTGATCGGGTACGCGATCTCCTCGGAGCCGTCGTCCGGCGTCAGCACGATCCGACGGGAGCGGTCGCCCTCCTCGATCGTCACGCGTCCGGAGAACTCCGCGATGGGCGCCTCACCCTTGGGGGTGCGGGCCTCGAAGAGCTCCTGGACACGGGGCAGACCCTGGGTGATGTCCTCCGCGGAGGCGACACCACCCGTGTGGAAGGTACGCATCGTCAGCTGCGTGCCGGGCTCGCCGATCGACTGGGCCGCGATGATGCCGACGGCCTCGCCGATGTCGACGAGCTTGCCCGTCGCCAGGGAGCGGCCGTAGCACTTGGCGCAGGTCCCGACGCGCGACTCGCAGGTGAGCACGGAGCGCACCTTGAGGGTCGTGACGCCGGCCTCGAGCAGGCGCGCCAGGAGCACGTCGCCGACGTCCTCCCCCGCGTGCCCGACGACCTCGCCGTCGACGACGGAGTCCGTCGCCAGCGTGCGCGAGAAGACGCTCGTCTCCACCTTGTCGTGCAGGCGCAGCGTGCCGTCGCGCCCCTCGGTGGCGATGGGCATCGTCAGGCCGCGCTCGGTGCCGCAGTCGTCCTCGCGGACGATGACGTCCTGGGAGACGTCCACCAGACGACGGGTGAGGTACCCGGAGTCGGCGGTCCGCAGGGCGGTGTCCGCGAGGCCCTTGCGGGCACCGTGCGTGGCGATGAAGTACTCGAGGACCGACAGGCCCTCGCGGTAGTTCGACTTGATCGGGCGCGGGATGATCTCGCCCTTCGGGTTGGCGACGAGGCCGCGCATGCCGGCGATCTGGCGGACCTGCATCCAGTTGCCGCGGGCGCCCGAGCCGACCATCCGGTACACCGTGTTGCGCGCCGGGAAGTTCTCCAGCATCGCCTTGGCGACCTTCTCGGTGGCCTGGTTCCAGATCTCGATGAGCTCCTGGCGGCGCTCGTCGTCGGTGATCAGACCCTTGTCGTACTGGCCCTGGACCTTGGCGGCCCGCGCCTCGTGCTCCTCGAGGATCGCCTGCTTCTCGGCCGGGGCCGCGACGTCGGAGATCGCGATCGTCACGCCCGAGCGGGTGGCCCAGCGGAAGCCGGCCTCCTTGAAGGCGTCCAGCGACGCGGCGACGTCCACCTTGGGGTAGCGCTCCGCCAGGTCGTTGATGATCACCGAGAGGCGCTTCTTGTCGACGACGCCGTTCTCGTACGGGTAGTCCACGGGCAGCAGCTCGTTGAACAGGGCCCGGCCGAGCGTCGTCTCGAAGAGCAGCGGCTCGCCCTGGGTCCAGCCCTCGGGCGCGGCCTCCTCGGCCAGCACGAGGTCGTCGAACCGGATCCGCACGACCGCGTTCAGGTCCAGGCTGCCCTGGTCGAACGCCATGATCGCCTCGGACACCGAGCTGAACGCCCGGCCCGCGCCGAGCGCGTCCTCCTTGTCCGACGTGAGGTGGAACAGGCCGATGATCATGTCCTGCGAGGGCATGGTCACGGGGCGGCCGTCGGACGGCTTGAGGATGTTGTTGCTCGAGAGCATGAGGATGCGGGCCTCGGCCTGCGCCTCGGCGCTCAGGGGCAGGTGGACGGCCATCTGGTCGCCGTCGAAGTCGGCGTTGAACGCGCCGCAGACGAGCGGGTGCAGGTGGATCGCCTTGCCCTCGACGAGCTGCGGCTCGAACGCCTGGATGCCGAGGCGGTGCAGCGTGGGCGCCCGGTTCAGCAGGACCGGGTGCTCCGTGATGACCTCCTCGAGCACGTCCCAGACGACGGGGCGCGCGCGCTCGACCATGCGCTTGGCCGACTTGATGTTCTGCGCGTGGTTGAGGTCCACGAGCCGCTTCATGACGAAGGGCTTGAAGAGCTCGAGCGCCATCTGCTTGGGCAGGCCGCACTGGTGCAGCTTGAGCTGCGGGCCGACGACGATGACCGAGCGGCCGGAGTAGTCGACGCGCTTGCCGAGCAGGTTCTGGCGGAACCGGCCCTGCTTGCCCTTGAGCATGTCGGAGATCGACTTCAGCGGACGGTTGCCGGGGCCCGTGACCGGGCGGCCGCGGCGGCCGTTGTCGAACAGCGAGTCCACGGCCTCCTGGAGCATCCGCTTCTCGTTGTTGACGATGATCTCCGGCGCGCCCAGGTCCAGGAGCCGCTTGAGGCGGTTGTTCCGGTTGATGACGCGGCGGTACAGGTCGTTGAGGTCGCTCGTGGCGAAGCGACCGCCGTCGAGCTGGACCATCGGGCGCAGGTCCGGCGGGATGACCGGGACCGCGTCGAGGACCATGCCCGTGGGCGAGTTGCTCGTCGTGAGGAACGCGTTGACGACCTTGAGGCGCTTCAGCGCACGGGTCTTCCGCTGGCCCTTGCCGGTGCGGATGATCTCGCGCAGGTTCTCCGCCTCGGCGTCCAGGTCGAACGCCTCGAGGCGCTTCTGGATCGCGGCGGCACCCATGGAGCCCTCGAAGTAGATGCCGAACCGGTCCAGGAGCTGGCGGTAGAGCATCTCGTCGCCCTCGAGGTCCGCGACCTTGAGGTTCTTGAAGCGGTCCCACACCTGGTCGATGCGCTCGATCTCGGTGTCGGCGCGCTTGCGGATCTGCGCCATCTCGCGCTCGGCCGAGTCGCGCACCTTGCGGCGCACGTCCGACTTCGCGCCCTCCGCCTCGAGCTCGGCCAGGTCGGCCTCGAGCTTCGCGGCGCGCGTGTTGATGTCGTTGTCGCGCCGGTCGGCGATCTCCTTCTTCTCCAGGTCGATGCCGTTCTGGAGGTTGGGGAGGTCGGCCTGCCGGCCCTCCTCGTCGACGGACGTGATCATGTACGCCGCGAAGTAGATGACCTTCTCGAGGTCCTTGGGCGCCAGGTCCAGCAGGTAGCCCAGGCGCGACGGGACGCCCTTGAAGAACCAGATGTGCGTGACGGGCGCGGCGAGCTCGATGTGGCCCATGCGCTCACGACGGACCTTCGAACGCGTCACCTCGACGCCGCAGCGCTCGCAGATGATGCCCTTGAAGCGCACGCGCTTGTACTTGCCGCAGTAGCACTCCCAGTCCCGAGTGGGTCCGAAGATCTTCTCGCAGAAGAGCCCGTCCTTCTCCGGCTTGAGGGTGCGGTAGTTGATGGTCTCGGGCTTCTTGACCTCGCCCTTGGACCAGGAGCGGATGTCGTCGGCCGTGGCCAGCCCGATGCGGAGCTGGTCGAAGACGTTGACGTCGAGCAAGGGGGTCCTACTTCCTTCGTGTGCCGGCGCCGCACGCGGGGCTGCCGACGGGGGGAGATTGAGGAAGGTGCGGGCCGCCCGGCCGGGCCGGCGTCACCCCGGTCAGGGGCGACGCCGGCCGCGAGCCGGTCGGCTCGACGTCAGATCTCTTCGATGCTGCTGGCGTTGGGCCGGCGCGACAGGTCGATGCCGAGCTCCTCCGCCGCGCGGTAGACCTCGTCGTCGTTCTCCTTCATGTCGATCGTGACGCCGTCCGCGGACAGCACCTCGACGTTCAGGCAGAGCGACTGCATCTCCTTGAGGAGGACCTTGAAGGACTCCGGGATCCCCGAGTCGGGGATGTTCTCGCCCTTGACGATCGCCTCGTAGACCTTGACGCGCCCGGGGACGTCGTCGGACTTGATCGTGAGGAGCTCCTGCAGCGTGTAGGCCGCCCCGTACGCCTCGAGCGCCCACACCTCCATCTCGCCGAACCGCTGGCCGCCGAACTGGGCCTTACCGCCCAGGGGCTGCTGCGTGATCATCGAGTAGGGGCCGGTCGAACGGGCGTGGATCTTGTCGTCGACCAGGTGGTGGAGCTTGAGGATGTACATGTAGCCCACGGCCACGGGGTCCGGGAACGGCTCGCCGGAGCGGCCGTCGAACAGCCGCGCCTTGCCGTCGCCCTGGACCATCCGCGCGCCGTCCCGGTTCGGGCGGGTGCTGGAGAGCAGGCCCGTGAGGACGCCCTCGGGCACGCCGTCGAAGACGGGGGTGCCGACCGGGGTGCCCGGCTCGGAGCGCTCCGCGACCTGCGGCACCTGGTCGCGCCAGGAGAGGTCCGCGCCGTCGGCGAGCTCGATGTCCCAGCCCTGCTTCGCGACCCACCCGAGGTGGACCTCGAGCACCTGGCCGACGTTCATGCGGCCGGGCACGCCCATGGGGTTGAGGACGACGTCGACCGGCGTCCCATCCTCGAGGAACGGCATGTCCTCGACGGGCAGGATCTTGGAGATGACGCCCTTGTTGCCGTGGCGGCCGGCGAGCTTGTCCCCGTCCGTGATCTTGCGCCGCTGGGCGATGTAGACGCGGACGAGCTCGTTCACGCCGGCGGGCAGCTCGTCGCCGTCCTCGCGGTTGAACGTGCGCACCTCGATGACCGTGCCGGACTCGCCGTGGGGCACCTTGAGGGACGTGTCGCGGACCTCGCGGGCCTTCTCGCCGAAGATCGCGCGCAGCAGGCGCTCCTCCGGGGTCAGCTCGGTCTCGCCCTTGGGCGTGACCTTCCCGACGAGCACGTCGCCCGCCGCCACCTCGGCGCCGATGCGGATGATGCCGCGCTCGTCCAGGTCGGCCAGGACCTCCTCGGAGACGTTCGGGATGTCCCGCGTGATCTCCTCGGGGCCGAGCTTCGTGTCGCGCGCGTCGACCTCGTGCTCCTCGATGTGGATCGAGCTGAGCACGTCGTCCTGCACGAGGCGCTGGCTGAGGATGATCGCGTCCTCGTAGTTGTGGCCCTCCCACGACATGAACGCCACGAGCAGGTTGCGGCCGAGCGCGAGCTCGCCCTCGTCCGTCGCGGGGCCGTCGGCCAGCACGGAGCCGACCTCGACGCGGGCGCCGTTCTCCACCAGGACGCGCTGGTTGTAGCTCGTGCCCTGGTTGGAGCGGCGGAACTTCGCGACCCGGTAGGTCGACGTCGTCGCGTCGTCGTTGGCGACCGTGATGAGGTCCGCGGAGACCTCCGTGACCACGCCCGGCTTCGTGGCCACGATGACGTCGCCCGCGTCGACGGCCGCACGCCGCTCCATGCCGGTGCCGACGAGCGGCGCCTCGGAGCGGACCAGCGGCACGGCCTGCCGCTGCATGTTGGCGCCCATGAGCGCGCGGTTGGCGTCGTCGTGCTCGAGGAACGGGATGAGCGCGGTGGCGACCGAGACCATCTGCCGCGGCGAGACGTCCATGTAGTCGACGGTCGCGCCCGGGACGAGGTCCGGCTCGCCGCCCTTCATGCGGACGAGGACGCGGTCCTCCTGGAAGGACCCGTCGGCGTTGAGCAGCACGTTCGCCTGCGCGATGACGTGGCGGTCCTCGTCGTCGGCCGTGAGGTAGTGCACCTCGTCCGTCACGACGCCGTCGACGACCCGGCGGTACGGGGTCTCGACGAACCCGAAGGGGTTGATCCGCCCGTAGGTGGCCAGCGAGCCGATGAGACCGATGTTCGGGCCCTCGGGGGTCTCGATGGGGCACATGCGGCCGTAGTGCGACGGGTGGACGTCGCGGACCTCCATGCCGGCGCGGTCGCGGGACAGACCACCCGGGCCGAGGGCCGACAGGCGCCGCTTGTGCGTCAGACCCGCGAGCGGGTTGTTCTGGTCCATGAACTGCGACAGCTGCGACGTCCCGAAGAACTCCTTGATCGACGCCACCACCGGGCGGATGTTGATCAGGGTCTGCGGGGTGATCGCCTCGACGTCCTGCGTCGTCATGCGCTCGCGCACGACGCGCTCCATCCGCGACAGGCCCGTGCGGACCTGGTTCTGGATGAGCTCGCCGACCGCGCGGATGCGGCGGTTGCCGAAGTGGTCGATGTCGTCGGTCTCGACGCGGATGCCCACGTCCTCACCGGCGCGGCGGCCGGGGAGCTCGGCGACGTCGGCGTGCAGCGCGGCCAGGTACTTGATGGTCGCCACGACGTCGTCGACGGACAGGACGGAGTCCGCGAGGGGCACGTCGATGCCGAGCTTCTTGTTCAGCTTGTAGCGGCCGACCTTCGCCAGGTCGTAGCGCTTGGGGTTGAAGTAGAAGTTCTCGAGCAGCGCGCGGCCGGCCTCGACCGTGGGCGGGTCGCCCGGACGGATCTTGCGGTACAGGTCGAGGAGGGCCTCGTCCTGCGTGAGGACGTGGTCCTTGTCCAGCGTGTCGAGCACCGCCGGGTAGTCGGCGAACTGCTCGCGGATCTCCTCCGCGGACATGCCGAGCGCCTTGAGCAGGACCGTGGCGTTCTGCTTGCGCTTGCGGTCGACGCGGACGCCGACGTTGTCGCGCTTGTCGATCTCGAACTCGAGCCAGGCACCACGGCTCGGGATGACCTTGGCGGACAGGATGTCCTTGTCGGAGGTCTTGTCGGCCGTGCGCTCGAAGTACACGCCCGGGGACCGGACGAGCTGGGAGACGACGACGCGCTCCGTGCCGTTGATGATGAACGTGCCGCGCTCGGTCATGAGCGGGAAGTCGCCCATGAAGACCGTCTGGCTCTTGATCTCACCGGTGGTGTAGTTGACGAACTCCGCGGTGACGAACAGTGGGGCCGCGTAGGTGAAGTCCTTCTCCTTGCACTCGTCCGCCGTGTACTTGGCCGGCTCGAAGCGGTGCTCGCGGAAGGACAGCGACATCGTCTGGCCGTAGTCCTCGATCGGGGAGATCTCCTCGAAGATCTCCTCCAGACCGGCGGTCTCGGGGACGTCCTGGCGCCCGGTCTCGAGGGCGGCGGCCACGCGGGCCTGCCAGCGCTCGTTGCCGAGCAGCCAGTCGAAGCTCTCGGTCTGCAGACCCAGCAGGTCCGGGACCTCGAGCGGCTCGTAGATCTTGGCGAACGAGATGCGGCGCGACGCGGTGCGGTTCGCGATGGCGTCGGCGGTCGGTGCAGAAGGGGTGCGCGAGGCAGCCAAGAGGGGTCCTTCCCAGCGGATCGTGTGCCACGGCGCCTGACCCGGCTTGACGCGACCCCCCGGCCGTGCGGGCCCCCACCGCCGCGTACGGACGACGTCTGGGGGCTCGGGTTATACGGGGTCGCGGACACAGGTCAGCGCAAAGCGACAGCCTACGCGTGCGCGCGCCGTGTGTAAACCCGCTAGCCACCGCACCGGTCGAGGGCCGCGAGCTGCGACCGACCGGTGGTCGGGGCGACGCCGTCGTCGCGCCGCAAGGATGACACACGCCGCGCGGACGGGGAAGCGCAGGGGCCGGACCTGGGGACGGGTTCACCCCGTGGCCGGGTCCCCGCGCCTCCCCGGTGGCGGTGCACCAGGTCAACCGTCCGGGTCGGAGCACGGCGCACGCCGGCAGCGATGCCGGGCCGCGCCGCGCACGACCCCGTCCAGACCGGCGCGGGCACCGAACACCCGGCAGGACGTGCACCCGCGCGACCTGCACCGTGCCGGCTCGCCGGCGTGCACACCAGGGGTCAGCCGCCCCGGAGGGAGTCACCATGACCCAGAGCCCGAACCGCCTCGTCGCCACGGTGTTCGGCGCCGTCTACCTGCTCGTCGGCCTGCTCGGCTTCACCGTGACGGGCGGCGTGCCGTTCGTCGGGCAGGAGGGCAACCCGCTGATCGTCTTCGAGGTCAACCCGCTGCACAACATCGTGCACCTGCTCATCGGCGCCGCCCTCCTGGCGTCCTCGCGCCGGGTCTCGAGCGCCAAGGGCATGAACACGACCGTCGGCGCCGTCTACCTCCTCGTCGGCATCGTCGGGCTGTTCATCATCGGCAGCAGCGCGAACATCCTGGCCCTCAACGGCGCCGACAACGTGCTGCACCTCGGCAGCGCGCTGATCCTGCTCGCCGTCGGCCTCGGTGCGGACAAGGGCACCGCCCGCGCCCGCACCGTGTGAGCACAGGCGTGAGCACAGGCGTGAGCACAGGCGTGAGGACAGGCGTGAGCACAGGCGTGAGCTCTCTCGCCGCCGGCCGGCCGGTCGCGGGGGCACGACCCGCGACCGGCGCCTGGCCCGCCGAGCCCGGCGGCGCGTTCGTCGCGCGGACCTGGGGCGCCTGCGCGGGCCTCGGGACCGGGCTCGTGCTGGCCGCCGTCGGTGCCGAGCACCTGGCGCACCACCCCGCGGCGGCCGTGCTGCTGCTCGCGCTCGCCGCCGCGGCGCTCGGCGCGGCGGTGCTGGCGCTGCGCGGGCCGGGCGGCCACCTCCGTGCGGGCGCGGCGGTGCTCGCCGTGGGCGGCGCCGGGCTCGCGCTCGTCGGCACGGTCACGGCCACGGTCGGCGTGGCCGAGGTCAGCGGCCTCGTGCTCGGTGCGCTGGGCGGGCTGCTCCTCGCGCTGGCGCACCGCGGCTCGGCCGGCGGCCCGCCGGCGCACGCCCCCGGTGGCCGCGCGGTCGCCGGTCGGCTGCTCCTGGTCGCTGTGGGCGCCGTGCTCGCCGCGGCGCTGACGACCGCGGGGCTGGCCGCCACGGAGGCCGGCGCCCACGCCGTCCCCCACGGCAGCCACGGTCTGGGCGGCAGCGGCCACCACGGCTGACGGCGCGCCGTCGCGGACGCCACGCTCCCCCGCCCCGCCCGGGTCCGGGTCCGGGTCCGGGTCCCGGGTCCTGATGGCCCCTCTGCACGACGACGAGGCCCGCACCCCTGCAGGGGTGCGGGCCTCGGTGCTTCCGGGACGACGGCCGGGTGGGCCGCACGTCCGGACCGACCGGCGGCGGACCGGGTGGGCCCGCCGCCGGCGCGATCACTTGAGGTCGACGGTGGCGCCGGCGCCCTCGAGCTGCGCCTTGGCCTTCTCCGCGTTCTCCTTGGTCACGCCCTCCAGGACGGCCTTGGGGGCGGCGTCGACGAGGTCCTTGGCCTCCTTCAGGCCGAGGCTCGTCAGGGCGCGCACCTCCTTGATGACCTGGATCTTCTTGTCGCCGACCGCGGAGAGGACGACGTCGAACGAGTCCTTCTCCTCCTCGACCGGGGCGTCGGCGGCGCCGCCGCCGGCAGCCGGCGCGGCCACGGCGACCGGGGCGGCCGCGGTGACGCCGAAGGTGTCCTCGAACTCCTTCACGAACTCCGAGAGCTCGATGAGGGTGAGCTCCTTGAACGCGTCGATGAGCTCGGCGGTGCTGAGCTTCGCCATGGTGGCGTCTCCTTCGTGACGTTCCCCGCCGGTCGGCCGACCGGCGGGAGGTGGGGTGGTCCTTGCGGATGCAGCGCGGGTGCTGCCGGTGGTGCGAGGGTGGTGTCAGCGGAGAGCCCGGGGGCTCAGGCCGCCTCCGCCGTGCCCTCGGCCTGCTGGGCGCGCAGCGCCTCGACGACGCGGGCGGCCGAGGAGGCCGGCGCGGCGAAGAGGTACACGGCCTGGCTGAGGGCGCCCTTCATGGCGCCCGCGGCCTTCGCCAGCAGCACCTCGCGGGACTCGAGGTCCGCGAGCTTGGTGACGTCCGCGGCGGTCAGGGCGCGCCCGTCGAGGACACCACCCTTGATGACCAGTGCGGGGTTCGCCCGGGCGAAGTCACGCAGACCCTTCGCGACGGAGACCGGGTCTCCGGTGACGAAGGCGATCGCCGACGGGCCCGCGAGGGCGGCGTCGTCGAGGCCGTCGAGACCGGCGTCCTTGGCCGCGATCGCGGTCAGCGTGTTCTTCACCACGGCGTAGGTCGCGTCGCCGCTCAGGGAACGCCGGAGCGTCTTGAGCTGGGCCACGCTGAGACCGCGGTACTCGGTCAGCACGGCCGCGTTCGAGCTGCGGAACCTGTCCGTGAGCTCGGCGATCGCGGCGGCCTTGTCCGGCTTCGCCATGGCTGTCCTTCCGGTGGTGGTGCCACCGGTCGCGTCCGGGCCCCGAACGACGGAGAGCCCCGCGCAGGCGCGGGGCTCACGGCGCACCGGCCCTCGCGACGGCGCGGGGCCGGTCGGGGTGCGGTGCTCGGTGATGCTCTCGCCTGCGCTGGCCTCCGCTGCTGCGGGACTTCGGGCGGCGCACCTTTCCCCGGCCTGGGCCTGGGAGGGGTGTGCCGACGACCGGCGGTCTTGGGCGTCGACCAGGGTACGCGACGGCGCGCGCTCGGCCAAATCCCCTCCGGAACGCACCTCGGGCACACCGACCGGCACAGCGAGCGGCACAGCGACCGGCACAGCGACCGGCATCTTGACCGGCACCCCGACGGCAGATCGACCGGGCACCCCCGGGACGCCGACGGCCCGGCTCCCACGCGGGGGAACCGGGCCGTCGGTGCGGACCACCCGTGCGGGCGGACGGGCGGCTCAGGCCGCGTCGTCCTCCGCCGTGAGGTTCCGGGTCTTGTTCTGGTCGAGCAGGATGCCCGGGCCGTTGGTCGTCGAGATCGTCGCCTTGGCGATGTAGCGGCCCTTGGAGGCGGCCGGCTTCAGACGCAGGATCTCGTCGAGGGCGGCGGCGTAGTTCTCCACCAGCGCGGTGTCCGAGAACGACGTCTTGCCGATGATGAAGTGCAGGTTCGCGTGCTTGTCCACGCGGAACTCGATCTTGCCGCCCTTGATGTCGGTCACGGCCTTGGTGACGTCCATCGTGACCGTGCCGGTCTTGGGGTTCGGCATGAGGCCGCGCGGGCCGAGGACCTTGCCCAGGCGCCCGACCTTGCCCATGAGGTCCGGCGTCGCCACGGCGGCGTCGAAGTCCGTGTAGCCGCCGGCGACCTTGGCGATGAGCTCGTCGCCGCCCACCTCGTCGGCACCGGCCGCGCGCGCCTGCTCGGCACGCTCGCCCGTCGCGAAGACGATGACGCGGGCGGTCTTGCCCGTGCCGTGCGGCAGGTTGACCGTGCCGCGGACCATCTGGTCCGCCTTGCGCGGGTCGACGCCGAGGCGGAAGGCCACCTCGACCGTGGCGTCGTACTTCGTGGTGGACGTCGTCTGCGCGAGGCGGATCGCCTCGAGCGGGGCGTAGACCCGGCCGGCCTCGATCTTCTCGGCGGCGGCGCGGTACGCCTTGCTGTGCTGTGCCATCTGCTTCTCCTGATCAGCAGTCGTGGTGCGGGCCGCACAGGCCCTTCCACAGGTCCGTCGCGGCGGGGGTGCCGCGACGGCTGGTGCTGGTGGTGCGGGGGCGTCAGCCCTCGACCGTGATGCCCATCGAGCGGGCGGTGCCGGCGATGATCTTCTCGGCGGCGGCGAGGTCGTTGGCGTTGAGGTCCTCGAGCTTCGTGGAGGCGATCTCGCGGACCTGGTCGGCCGACAGCGTCGCGACCTTCGTCGTGTGCGGCGTCGCGGAGCCCTTGGCCACGCCCGCGGCCTTCTTGATGAGCTCGGCGGCCGGCGGCGTCTTCGTCACGAAGGTGAACGAGCGGTCCTCGTACACCGTGATCTCGACGGGGATGACGTTGCCGCGCTGGGCCTCGGTCGCCGCGTTGTACGCCTTGCAGAACTCCATGATGTTCACGCCGTGCTGACCCAGCGCGGGGCCGATCGGCGGCGCGGGGGTGGCGGCGCCGGCCTTGATCTGGAGCTTGATCAGACCGGTGACCTTCTTCTTCGGGGGCATGACGCCTTCCGTCCTCTTCGTCGTGGGCCGACGCCGTGGGCGATGACCCGGTTGCATCCGACCCGCGGCGCGGGTCCGTCCGGACGTCCGGTCAGATCTTGGAGACCTGGCCGAACGACAGCTCGACCGGGGTCTCCCGGCCGAAGAGCGACACGAGCACCTTGAGCTTCTGGTTCTCGGGGTTGATCTCGGAGATCGTCGCGGGCAGCGTGTCGAACGGGCCGCCGTCGGTGACGGTGACCGACTCGCCGACGACGAAGTCGACCTCGATCGGGGTGGCCGAGCGCTGCGGGGCCGCGGCACCGCCGGCGGCCGGCTTCGGCGCGAGCGTCGGGGCCAGCATGGAGAAGACCTCGGACTGCGTCAGCGGCACGGGCTGGTGCGTGTGGCCGACGAAGCCCGTCACGCCGGGGGTGTGGCGCACCGCGCCCCACGACTCGTCCGTGAGGTCCATGCGGACGAGGACGTAGCCGGGGATGCGCACGCGCTTGACGACCTTGCGCTGCGCGTTCTTGATCTCCACGACCTCTTCCATGGGGACCTCCACCTGGTAGATGAAGTCCTCCATGTTGAGGCTCTGGCGACGGTTCTCGAGGTTCGCCTTCACACGGTTCTCGTAGCCCGCGTACGAGTGGATGACGTACCAGTCGCCCGGCAGCGTCCGCAGCTTGTTCTTGAAGGCGAGCTCGGGGTCCTCGTCCGGGTCCACCTCGTCGTCGGCGGCCACGAGCGCCTCGTCGTCCGTGCCGGCGGCGCCGGGCGCCTCGTCCTCGGTCACGTCGTCGACCTCGGCGTCCGCACCTGCGTCCGCACCGTCCGTGGAGGGCGCGTCGGCGCCGGCGGCCGCCTCGGCGTCCTGGGAGGCGTAGGAGACGTCCTCGCCCGTCGCCTCGACGGACGTCAGGGCGTCCGCGAGGTCGGCACCGGCGAGGGAGCCACCGGGCTCCTGCGACTGCTGCGACACGTGCTGACCTGCTTTCTCCAGGGTGGGGCGCCGCGGGGGCGCCGGCGATCGGTGCGGACGGGCGGACGTGCCGCCGGCCGCGTGCGTGCGGTGCGCTGCTGCGACGCCGACCGACCGGTCAGCCGCCGAACACCCAGAAGGTCAGGCGCCCGACGCCGAGGTCGACCAGCGTGACGAACGCCATGACCACCACCACGAACACGAGCACCACGAGCGTGTACCGCACGAGCTCGGTGCGCGTGGGCCAGACGACCTTGCGGAGCTCGGCCACGACCTGCCGCACGAAGAGCGCGATCCGGGCGAACAGCCCGCGGCGCGCGGGCCCGGGACGAGCCGGCAGCGCCGACGCCCCGGACGCCGGGTCCGGCGCGTCGGGCGTCCGAGCCGTTGCCGTATCGCTCACGTGCCAGAACCCCTACGTCTCGTGTCCGGACGACCCCCGACGGGTGCCGCGTGCGCAGGGCAGACAGGACTCGAACCTGCAACCTGCGGTTTTGGAGACCGCTGCGCTACCAATTGCGCCACTGCCCTACGGCGGGACCGGGACCGACGACGACACGCTGCGTCCCGAGCACCGACCCTCTCGGGCCCTGCGCGGGACGCGGCTCATCGTCACGGACTCGACCGCCGAGGGGACACTCTACGCGACGGTTCCCGGCGGGTCGAACCGCCCGTCCCGGTGGACCACCGGGGGACCGCCCGGGAAGTCCCGCGGAACGCCGGTGGGACGTCCGGTGGGACGTCCGGTGGGACGTCCGGTGGAACGCACGGTGGAACGCCTGGCGGCACGGGCGGCCCGGCCCGGAGCACGTCTGCCAGGATGGCACCGTGAGCGAGACCAGCGCCGCAGCCGCCGCCAGCCCGTCGTCCGCACCGTCCGCCCAGGACGGCGCACGCACCCGCGTCTCGCGCCGCGTGGGGGCCATCGCCGAGTCCGCCACGCTCGCGGTCGACGCGCGGGCGAAGGCGCTGAAGGCGGCCGGCCGGCCCGTCATCGGCTTCGGGGCGGGCGAGCCGGACTTCCCGACGCCGCCGGAGATCGTCGAGGCCGCGGTGCGGGCCGCCCAGGACCCCGCCTCCCACCGGTACACCCCGACCGCCGGCCTGCCGGCGCTGCGGGAGGCGGTCGCCGCCAAGACCCTGCGCGACTCGGGCTACGCGGTCGACCCGTCCCGCGTCCTCGTCACCAACGGCGGCAAGCAGGCCGTCTTCACCGCCTTCGCGACGCTGCTGGACCCGGGCGACGAGGTGCTGCTGCCGACCCCCGCCTGGACCACGTACCCCGAGGCGGTCCGGCTGGCCGGCGGCGTGCCCGTCGAGGTGTTCGCCGGGCCCGAGCAGGGCTACCGCGTCTCCGTGGAGCAGCTCGAGGAGGCGCGCACCCCGCGCACGAAGGTGCTCCTGCTGTGCTCGCCCTCGAACCCGACGGGCGCGGTGCTGACGTCCGAGGAGACGGCGGACGTGGGGCGCTGGGCCCTCGAGCACGGGCTCTGGGTCGTCACCGACGAGATCTACGAGCACCTCGTGTACGACGACGCCGTCGCCACCCCCGTGCTGCGCGCGGTGCCCGAGCTGGAGGACCGGACCGTCGTGCTCAACGGCGTGGCCAAGACGTACGCGATGACCGGCTGGCGCGTGGGATGGCTGACCGGTCCGGCGGACGTCGTCACGGCGGCGACGAACCTCCAGTCGCACCTGACCTCGAACGTCGCCAACGTGTCGCAGCGCGCGGCCCTGGCGGCCCTGACGGGCGACCTCACCGCCGTCGCGCGCATGCGGGAGGCCTTCGACCGCCGCCGGCGGACGATGGTGTCGATGCTGTCGGCGATCGACGGCGTCGAGGTCCCCGTGCCGCAGGGCGCCTTCTACGCCTACCCCTCGGTGCAGGGGCTGCTCGGCCGGACGCTGCGCGGACGCACGCCCACGACGTCGGCCGAGCTCGCCGCCCTCGTGCTCGACGAGGTCGAGGTCGCGGTCGTCCCCGGCGAGGCGTTCGGGCCGAGCGGCTTCCTGCGCCTGTCCTACGCCCTGGGCGACGACGACCTCGTCGAGGGCGTCGGCCGCCTGCAGGGCCTCCTGGCCGAGGCGCGCTGAGGGCACCGCACCACCGGCGCCACCACCGGCGTCACCACCGGTGTCCACCGGCCGGGGTCCACCGGTCGGTGGACACCGGGGACGACCGGACGTCCGTCGCGGCGGGGCCCCGCCCGCGGCCAGGCTCGTCGCCATGGTCACCACGAGCGCCCGGGCCGACGCCGCCGTCGTCGTCCGCGGGCTGACGAAGCACTACGGCGACAAGCGGGCCGTCGACGGCCTCGACCTGGACGTGGCGCGCGGAGAGTGCGTCGCGGTCCTGGGCCCGAACGGGGCCGGCAAGACGACGACCGTCGAGGTCCTCGAGGGCTACCGCCGGCGGGACGGCGGCGAGGTCGCGGTGCTCGGCCAGGACCCCGGCACCGCGGGTCGTGACTGGCGCACCCACGTCGGCATCGTCCTGCAGAGCGCCGACGACGCCGCCGAGGCGACCGTCGGCGAGCTCGTGCGGCAGTTCGCGCGGTACTACCCCGACCCGCGGGACCCGGCCGAGGTCGTCGCCGCCGTCGGCCTGCAGGACCGCGAGCGCACCCGCGTCCGCCGCCTGTCGGGCGGGCAGCGCCGACGGCTCGACGTCGCCCTCGGCATCGTCGGGCGGCCCGAGCTCCTGTTCCTCGACGAGCCCACCACCGGCTTCGACCCGCAGGCGCGCCACGAGTTCTGGGACCTCGTGCACCGCCTGCGCGACGAGGGCACGACCGTTCTGCTGACGACGCACTACCTCGAGGAGGCCGAGCGGCTGGCCGACCGGGTCGTCGTCGTCGCCGCCGGGCGGGTCGTCGGGTCCGGGACGCCGGCCGCCCTCGGCGGCCGCGCCGCCCGCAGCGCGGTCGTGCGCTGGGTCGAGGACGGCGCCGCGCGGGAGCTGACCACGGACGCCCCCACCCGCGTCGTCGCCGAGCTCGCGGCGCGCTGGGCCGACCGCGGCCTCGACGAGGTGCCGGGGCTCGAGGTGCGTCGCCCGACGCTGGAGGACGTGTACCTGCGGATGATCGGCGAGGCGGCGGGCACCACCGACGGCCTCCCCGCGGCGACGGGTGCCACGGACGCCGTGCGGGTCGGGGCGCGGGTGGGGGTGCCGGCATGAGCGCCACCACCGAGCGGCGGGCCGGCGTCACCGCGAGCCCCCCGGCGCGGACCTCCGTCCGCCTGCCGAGCACGCTCCGCCTCGGGCTCGCGCGCACGCAGCACGAGGTGCGGCTGTTCTTCCGGGAGCGCGACGCCGTCGTGTTCGTCTTCGCCTACCCCGTCATCATGTTGGCCATCTTCGCGACGGTCTTCGGCGGGCAGGAGGACGTCGCGGCACCCGGGGTCACCTTCGCGCAGTACTTCCTGCCGGGCATGGTCGCGACGGGGGTCGTGCTGTCGAGCTTCCAGCAGCTCGCCACGACGATCGCGGTGGAGCGCGACGAGGGCGGCCTCAAGAGGCTGCGCGGGACGCCGCTGCCCGCCTCGGCGTACTTCCTGGGCAAGGTCGGGCAGGTGCTGGTGACGTCGCTGCTGCAGACGGCGCTGCTCCTGGTGGTCGCGGCCGTGGTCTACGACGTGCCGCTGCCGGGGGACGTGGCGCGGTGGGTCACCTTCGCGTGGGTGTGGGCGCTCGGCACGGCGGCCGGTGCGGTGTGCGGCGTGGCGTTCTCCTCCGTGCCGCGCTCGGGCCGGTCCGCCTCGGCCGTCGTGACGCCGGTCGTGCTCGTGCTGCAGTTCGTCTCCGGGGTGTTCTTCGCCTTCGACGACCTGCCCTCGTGGATGCAGTCCCTGGCGTCGTTCTTCCCGCTCAAGTGGCTGGCCCAGGGCATGCGGTCGGTGTTCCTGCCCGACGCCGCCGCGGCGGCCGAGGTCGGCGGGTCGTGGCAGCACGGCGCGACGGCGGCGGTCCTCGTCGCGTACCTCGTCGTCGGGCTGGTGCTGGGGGCGCGCACCTTCCGCTGGACGCGGCGGGACGCCGGCTGAGGCGGCGGCCGGAGGGGGACGTGGTCCGACGTGACGGGCGGGTGCGGGGTCGGCGCCGCGTGTCGGCGGGGTGTGGGAGGGTCCGGGCATGGCGGGTGACGAGCGGGCGCCGGTGGAGCGCTCGGAGTTCTGGCGGCGCACGATGCGCGGCTGGGACCTGGCGTTCTACGCCCTCGCGCTCGTCGTGGGCGTCCCGACCGCCGTGTCCGCCCTGCGCCCGCCCGGGTCGGCGACGTCCCTGCTCGCCGTCGCGGCCCTCCTCGTGCTCGTCGTCGCCTACGTGCTGCTGGGACGGCGGGCGGCGCTGCAGGGCCGCCCCCGCGGCGCGGACGCCTACCTCGTCGTGCTCGTCGTCGTCACGGGCGTGGCGACGTGGTCGGGCGACTTCGGCTTCGTGCTGCTGTTCATCGCCTACTCGCAGGTGTGGTTCTTCAGCCGGCGGCGGTCGGCCGGCGTCGCCTGGTGCGTCGCCCTCACCCTCGTCGTGGCCGGGGCGGCCGTCCTCCGCCTGGGCTCGTGGAGCGACGAGGCCGGTGAGGTCGCCACGCAGATGACGATCAGCCTCGCCTTCGCCGTCGTCCTCGGCCTGTGGATCACGCAGATCGCCGAGCAGAGCGAGGAGCGGGCGGGCCTCATCGAGCGCCTGGAGCACGCGCAGGCCGCCCTCGCCGCCGAGCACCACGCGGCCGGGGTGCTGGCCGAGCGGGCGCGGGTCGCGCAGGAGATCCACGACACGCTCGCCCAGGGCTTCACCAGCGTCGTCATGCTGGCGCAGACGGCCACGGCCGAGCTCGAGCGGGGCGGCCGCGACGAGGTGCGCCGCCGCCTCGCGCAGATCGAGGCGGTCGCCCGCGACAACCTCGCCGAGGCGCGTGCGCTCGTCGCCGCGTTCGGGCCGGCCGCCCTCGACGGCGTCACGCTGGGCGAGGCGCTGGAGCGGCTGGCCCGCCGCTTCGAGGCGGAGACCGGGGTGGAGGTGGTGCTGGCGGGGACCGCCACCACGGGGACCGCCACCACCGCGGACGGCCCCGGGCGCGAGACGGAGGTGGTGCTCCTGCGCGCCGCACAGGAGGCCCTGGCGAACGTCCGGCGTCATGCCGACGCCCGCCGGGTCACCGTCCGCCTCGTGCACGCCCCGGGGGGCACCCGCCTCGAGGTCGAGGACGACGGCCGCGGCATCGCCCCCGGCACGCCCGAGGGGACCGGCCTGCGCGGGATGCGCGACCGGGCCGCGGCCACCGGTAGCGACCTCCTCGTCGGCCCGGGGCCGTCCGGCGGCACCCGCCTGAGCCTGCACCTGCCCGAGGGGTCCCGGTGAGCGGCGGGGCCGGCACGGCGGGCACGGCGGGCACGGCGGGCACGGCGGGCACGGCGGGCACGGCGGGCACGGCGGGCACGGCGGGCACGGCGGGCACGGTGCGGGTCCTGCTGGCCGACGACCACCCCGTCGTGCGGTCGGGGCTGGCGGGCATGCTCGCCGTCGAGCCGGACCTCGAGGTCGTGGGCGAGGCGGCGGACGGCGGGGAGGCCGTGCGGCTGGCGCACGCGCTGGCGCCCGACGTGGTCCTCATGGACCTGCGCATGCCGGGCACCGACGGCGCGACGGCGACGGCCCGCCTGCGCGCCGAGCTGCCGGGCGTGCACGTCGTCGTCCTGACCACGTACGAGACGGACGCGGACATCCTGCGCGCGGTCGAGGCCGGCGCGACGGGGTACCTGCTCAAGGACACCCCCCGGGACCAGCTCGTCGCCGCGGTGCGTGCCGCCGCCGCCGGACGGACCACCCTCTCCCCCGGCGTCGCCGCCCGGCTCGTCCAGCAGGTGCGCGGCGAGGGCGACCGCCTCACGCCGCGCGAGCTCGAGGTGCTGGCCGGCGTCGCCCGGGGCCTGTCCAACGCCGGCATCGGCCGCGAGCTGTTCATCACCGAGGCGACCGTGAAGACGCACCTGCTGCGCGCCTTCGCCAAGCTCGGCGTGGACGACCGGACCCGGGCGGTCACCATCGCCATGGAACGTGGTCTGCTGCCGGGCACGGGAGGCTGACCTGCGCTGACGGCGCTCGCCCGGCTGGCAGGATGGCGGCGTGCGGGACCTGTCGCTGCTGCCCAAGGCCCACCTCCACCTGCACTTCACCGGGTCGATGCGCCCGGCGACGCTCGCGGACCTCGCGCGCGAGCGGGGCGTCCGGCTGCCCGAGGCCCTCGTCGACGACGACCCGCTGCGCGTCCCGGCAGACGAGCGCGGGTGGTTCCGCTTCCAGCGCCTGTACGACGCCGCCCGCGCCGTCGTCCGCGGCGAGGAGGTCATGCGCCGCGTCGTCCGGGAGGCGGTCGAGGACGACGCCGCCGAGGGGTCCGGGCGCCTCGAGCTGCAGGTGGACCCCACCTCGTACGCGCCGTGGGTCGGTGGGCTGACCCCGGCGCTCGAGATCGTGCTCGACGAGGCGCGTCTCGCGGCCCGGGCCACGGGCGTCGAGGTCGGCGTCGTCGTGGCCGCGTCGCGGATGCGGCACCCGCTGGAGGCCCGGACCCTGGCGCGGCTGGCGGCGCGGCACGCGGGCGACGGCCCGGGGCAGGTCGTCGGGTTCGGCCTGTCGAACGACGAGCGCCGCGGGGAGACGGAGGACTTCGCCGGGGCCTTCGCCATCGCCCGGCGGGCCGGGCTGGCCTCCGTGCCGCACGGCGGGGAGCTGCTCGGGCCCGCGCACGTCGAGGCCGTGCTGACCCACCTGCGGCCCGACCGGCTGGGGCACGGGGTGCGGGCCGCGGAGGACCCCCGGCTGCTGGACCTGCTCGTGCAGGAGGGCGTCGCCTTCGAGGCCTGCCCGGCGTCCAACGTCTCGCTGGGGGTGTACCGCGACGAGGCCGACGTCCCGCTCCGGGCGCTGGTCGCGGCGGGGGCCACGGTGGCGCTCGGCGCGGACGACCCGCTCCTGTTCCGTTCACGGCTCGTCGACCAGTACCGCATCGCGCGTGCGCAGGGGTTCGACGACCGTGCGCTGGCGGACCTCGCGCGCGGCTCGGTGCAGGCCTCGCGCGCCTCGCCGGCTGTCCGCGCCGCGCTGCTGGCGGGGATCGACGCCTGGGTCGCGGCGCCCCACGACGTCAGAGGCTGACGCCCACCAGCACGGGTTCCGGCTCGAGGCGGACGCCGAAGCGCCGGGCCACGCCGTCGCGGACCGCACGGGCCACGCCGAGGACGTCGGCGGCCGTCGCGGCCCCGCGGTTCGTCACCGCGAGCGTGTGCTTCGTCGACAGCGAGGCCGCGCCGTGCCCCCAGCCGCGGTGGAACCCCGCGTGCTCGATGAGCCAGGCCGCGCTCGTCTTGACCCGACCCGGCTCCCCCGGCACGGGCCAGCGCGGTGCCTCGGCGGGCAGCGCGGCGGCGGCCGCCTCGTCGAGCACGGGGTTGGTGAAGAACGAGCCCGCGCTGCTGGTGTCCGCGTCCGCCGGGTCCAGGACCATGCCCTTGCCCCGCCGCAGGGCGAGGACGGCCGCGCGCACGTCGCCGAGCGGGGCGCGACCGCCGACGGGGACGTCCAGCGCCCGCGCCAGCTCGGCGTAGGTGACCGGCGCCCCGAGCGACCCGGGCCGGAGCTGGAACGTCACGTCGAGCACGACGTAGCGCGGGGTCGGCCGCCACGGCGCCCGCGGGTCGGGCGTCGCGTCCCCGCGGCGCACCGGCTCCGCGAAGCCCGGCTGCATCGACCGCTTGAGCAGCGACGTGCGGTAGCCGAACGCGAGCGTCACGAGCGGCAGCGTCCGGACGGCACCGCGTCCGCGGTCCCACACGCGCACCTGCGCGATCGTCTGCGCGACCTCCTGGCCGTATGCGCCGATGTTCTGCACGGGCGCGGCGCCCGTGGAGCCGGGGATGCCCGCGAGCGCCTCGAGCCCGACGAGCTCGTTGTCGACGACGTGGTCGACGAGGTCCTCCCACGGCGTCCCGGCGGGGACGGTCAGCGTCACGCCGGCGCAGGCGGAGGCGTCCGGCACCTGCACACCGGTGCGCACGTCCCGGACGACGAGCCCGGGGAAGCCGGCGTCCGCCACGAGGAGGTTGGAACCGCCGCCGAGGACCAGCACCGGCTCGCCGGCGGCGTCGGCGTCGCGCACGGCGGTGACGAGCTCCTCCTCGGACGTCGCCTCCACGTACCGGTCCGCCGGTCCCCCGACGTGCAGCGTCGTGAGGTCGGCCAGCAGCGGCGCACCACCGGCACCCGCTCCCCCGGCCGACGGCTGCAGCTCGGCCGGCAGGGGCGGCGGCGGGAGGAGGGCGCACGCGTCCGCGTCGGGCCCGCCGGCCGCGAGCCCGCCGACGGCGTCGAGCAGGTCGATCGTGCGAGGGGTCTCCACGCGCCCAGGCTAGTCCGCGCCGCTAGGACGCGCCCCGCACGGGTGCGGGGCCGGGCCCGTCCTCGGGAGCCGCCGCGCGCACGACGAGCAGGCTCACCACGACGGGCACGACCACCGCGAGGAGGGCCGTGCGGTACCCCACGTGCTCGGCCAGGAACCCCAGCAGCGGCGGGCCGGCGAGGAACGCCGAGTACCCGATCGTCGAGACGACGCTGACGCGCGCGGTGGCGCGGGCGGGGTCGTCGGCCGCAGCGCTCATGCCCACGGGGAACCCGAGCGCGGCGCCCAGCCCCCACGCCACGACGCCCACGAGCGCGAGCCACAGCGGCCCGACCAGGGAGAAGGCGAGCAGGCCCACGATCGCCAGCACCGCCGCCGCGCGGAGCACGGCGACGCGGCCGAACCGGTCGAGCACCCGGGTGCCGGCGATGCGGCCCACGGTCATCGCCGTGACGAACACCCCGAAGCCGACCGCCCCCACGGCGTCGGTGGTGCCGAAGCCGTCGACCACCGCGAGGCTGACCCAGTCGTTGGCGGCCCCCTCCGTCAGTGCCGCCCCCAGGACGACGAGGCCGATGAGCAGCGTGCGCGGCTCGCGCCAGGCGTCCAGGGCACCGCCGGCACCGCGTCGGGGCCCGTCCGCCGGGGCGGCCGGGTCCGCCACGCGCCCGGCGTGGTCCGGCCCGTCGGCCCCCGGTGCGGCCTCGTCCGTCCCCGGGAGGAAGGACCGCACCGCGACCGCCACCGCGACCGTCGACAGCAGCAGGACGGCGGGCAGGTGGACGACGACCGGCACGTCGAGCCCCGCGAGGACGGCCGCCAGGGCCGCCGCGGCCACGGTCCCGAAGGAGAAGCCGGCGTGGTACCGCGGCATGATCGAGCGGCCCAGGGCGCGCTCCACGGCCGCGCCCTCCATGTTCATGCTCGCGTCCCACACGCCGGTGCCGACGCCGAACAGCAGGAGGCCGGCGGCGACGACCACCACCTGCCCGAGCGCCACCCCCACGGCACCCACCGTCAGCCCGGCCGCGTTGAGCACGGCGAACGCCAGCACGGTCCGCCGCGCGCCGAGCCGCTCGACGACGAGCCCGGACAGCGGCAGCGCGACGAGGGACCCCACCGACCCGACGAGCAGGAGCAGGCCGACCTGCCCCTGGCTGAGCCCGAGGCCGTCGCGGATGGCCGGCAGGCGGGACGCCCAGCTGGCGAAGTTCAGGCCGGCGAGGAAGAACGCCGCGAAGACGGCGGCCGAGGCGCGGCCGACGACGCGCGGGGGCAGGGACGTGGCGGCGGCCGGGGTCGGGGTGGTCACCCGCCCAGCCTGCCGTGCCCACGGCGCACCGGCGGCCGGACGTCCACGTGGTAAGCGCTTTCGCGGCGGCCCTCGTTCGGCGCAGGATGGTCCCGTGCCCTCCCGCCCCCGCCTCGACCCCCTCGCGGTCGACGGCGACCGCCCCCTCCGCTCGGTCCTCCGCCTGCTCGGCCACCACCGCCGCCAGGTGCTCGTCGCCGTCGCGTTCTTCGCGGTCAAGGACGTGCCGCTGTGGCTCATGCCCGTCGTCACCGGGAAGGTCATCGACGTCCTCGTCGCCGGCGGGCCGCTGCGCGAGCTGTGGACCTGGGCCGCCGTCGCGGTCGTCACCCTGCTGCAGAACTACCCCAACCACGTGCAGTACACGAAGCGGTACATGGGCGCCGTGCGGCAGATCGGCGCCGACCTGCGGAACGGGCTGACCGCGCGGCTGCAGAGCATGTCCATCGGCTTCCACTCGCGCACCAGCGCCTCCATCGTGCAGACCAAGGTGGTGCGCGACGTGGAGAACGTCGAGCTCATGCTGCAGCAGGTCGCGCACCCGCTGCTGTCGGCGACGATGGTCGTGACCGGGGCGGTCGTCATGACGGCGCTGGCCGTGCCGCAGTTCCTGCCGGTCTACGCGCTGACGATCCCCCTGGCCGTGGTGCTGCGGTACGTCCTGGGGCTGCGGAGCCGGGAGTACAACGCCACGTTCCGGCGCGAGGTCGAGCACTTCTCGGCCCGTGTGGGCGAGATGGCCACGCTCATGCCCATCACCCGCGCGCACGGCCTGGAGCGGACGGCGCGCGAGCGTTCGCCGCCGGTGCGGAGGGCGTGCGGTCGGCCGGGCTCACGCTCGACGTGCTCAACGGGCGCTTCGCGTCCATGTCCTGGGTCGGCCTGCAGCTGCTGGGGGTCCTGTGCCTCGTGCTCGCCGCGTGGGTCTCGCTCACGGGGCTCGTGGCGGTCTCGGCCGGCGAGGTCGTGCAGATCTCGTCGTACTTCGCCCTGCTCACCGGCGCGCTGACGAACCTGCTCATGCTCCTGCCCGTCGGCGCGCGCGGGCTGGAGTCGGTGCGCTCGATCGCCGAGGTCATGCAGGAGCCGGACCTGGAGGAGAACGAGGGCCGCGCGGGCGTGGCGGAGGTGCACGGCAGGCTCACGCTGGACGCGGTCCGCTTCCGCTACCCGGAGGCCGCGCGGGACGCCCTCGTCGACGTCAGCCTGGACGTGCGGCCGGGCGAGACGGTGGCCTTCGTCGGGCCGTCGGGCTCCGGCAAGTCCACGGTGCTCAACCTCGTGCTGGGGTTCCTGCGGCCCACCGCCGGGCGCGTGCTCGTCGACGGGCAGGACACCGCCGACCTCGACCTGCGCACCGTCCGCCGCTGGGTCTCGGTCGTCCCGCAGGAGTCCGTGCTGTTCGAGGGCTCCATCCGCGACAACGTCGCCTACGGCCTGCCACGCCTGACCGACGAGCGGATCCGGCAGGCGCTCGTCGACGCGAACGCCGCGGGGCTCGTCGACGCCCTGCCCGACGGCTGGGACACCGTGGTCGGCGAGCGCGGGGCGCGGCTGTCCGGCGGGCAGCGCCAGCGCATCGCCATCGCGCGGGCGCTCGTCCGGGACCCGCGCATCCTCCTGCTCGACGAGGCCACGTTCGCGCTCGACCCCGAGTCGGAGGCCGCGGTGCAGGAGGCGCTCGGGCGGCTCATGCGCGGCCGGACGACGCTCGTCGTCGCCCACCGGCTCTCGACGATCCGCTCCGCCGACCGCATCGTCGTCCTGGACGACGCGCGGGTGGTGGAGGTCGGGACGCGCGACGGGCTCGTCGCCGCGGGCGGGCGGTACGCGCGCCTGGAGCGCGCGCAGGGGGCGTGACGTCCCGCCGCCGCCCGGTCCCCTCGCTAGGCTGACCGCCGGCGCGGAGGCCCCGCGCCGCCGGCCCGAGCAGCGGAGGTGGCATGGGGACGCGTCGACCGACGCTGGCGGACGTCGCCGGTGCCGCGGGCGTCTCCGTCTCCACGGCCTCCCTCGCCTTCTCCGGGGCCGGTCCCATCACCCCGGCGACCCGCCAGAAGGTGCTCGACGCGGCGGCCGCCCTGTCCTACGTCGGGCCCAACCCGCTGGGACGCCAGCTGCGCAGCGGGCGCTCCGGCATCGTGGGGGTGGTCGTCGGCGACGCGCTGGCGCGGGCCTTCCGCGACCCCGTGTCGGTCCAGTTCCTCGACGGACTCGTCTCCACGCTGGGACCTCTCGGGCTCGGCGTCCTGCTCATCCCCGCCTCCGAGGGCGAGGGCGCACCCGCCGTCGACCCGCTCCTGGAGTCCGCGGCGATGGACGTCGCCGTCCTCCTGTCGGGCAGCCTGCTCGAGGAGCCGCCCCGACGGACGCTCGAGCGGCGCGGGGTCCCGCTCGTCGTGCTCGAGGGCGAGCCGCCGGCGCGCGGCACCATCGTCTCGGTGACCGACCGGCAGGGCTACGCCGAGATGACGGCCGACGTCGTCGCGCTGGGGCACCGGCGCGTCGCGGTGGTCACCCTGCCCATGCGCGGGGACCGGCGCGAGGGGCCGGTGGACGCCGAGCGGGAGGCGTCCGCGACGTGGCCGGTGACGCGGCGGCGCCTGGCCGGGGTGCGGGACGCCGGCGTGGAGCCCGTCGCGGTGTGGGAGGCGCCGGCCTCGCTCGTCGAGCACGGCCGCACCGCAGGTCACGCGCTGCTGGACCGGCCCGACCGCCCGACCGCCGTCCTGGCGCAGAGCGACCTGCTGGCCTCGGGCGTCCTGCTCGCGGCGCGGGAGCTGGGCCTGCGCGTGCCCGAGGACGTCTCGGTGGCGGGCATCGACGGGATCGACCTGCCCTGGCTGGCCCCCGACGTGCTGCGGTCGGTGGTGCAGCCGCTCGCCGACAAGGGGCGGGCCGTGGGTGAGGCGGCCGCGCGGATCCTCGACGGCGAGGACCCGGAGCCGGTCGTGCTGCCGACGACGCAGCGCCTGGGCACGACGACGGGCCGGGCACCGGGCTGAGCGGAGCACCCCCGGGAGCCGGCCGACCACCCGACGCCCACGCGCCCGGCGGTGGCGGCCGCGAGGGCCGTCAGCGGAGCCGCACGACCGCCTGGGCCTTCCCGAGGACGCGCTGCCCCTCGGCGGTGACGGTCAGGTCGACGCGCGCGGTGCCGGCGTCGGCGTCGAGCGCGCCGACGGTGGCGACGACCTCGACCTGGGCGGCCCCGGGGTCCGGCACCGGGACCGGCCGCGTGAACCGCACCCCGTAGTCGACGACTGCGCCGGGGTCCCCGGCCCACGCCGTGACGACGGACGCGGCCGCGCCCATCGTCCACATGCCGTGCGCGATGACGCCGGGCAGGCCGACCTCGCGCGCGAACCGCTCGTTCCAGTGGATGGGGTTGCGGTCCCCGGACGCCGCCGCGTAGTGCACGAGCCGCGCACGGTCGACGTCGACCGTGGCGCGGGCGACCTCCTGCCCGACGACGAGATCGTCGAGCGCGGGACGGCCGACGGGGACGGCGGCCGGCGTCGGCGCGCTCATGCCGGCGCCCCCTCGTCGCCGCGGACGGCGAGCGTGGAGCGGACGGTGGCCACGGGCTCCCCCGCCTCGTCGGCGATCTCGCAGCGGGTGCTCACCATGCTCAGCCCGGCCCGGGTGGTGATCGCGTCGACGTGCAGGACGGTCACGAGCCGGTCGCCCGCGTGGATCGGCCGGTGGTGGGTGAAGCGCTCGTCGGCGTGCACGACGCGGCTGAAGTCGATCCCAGCAGCGGGGTCCTGGACGAGCTGGGCCTCGGCGCGCTGGGCGACGACGACCGCGTAGGTGGGCGGTGCGACGACGTCCGGGTGACCGAGCGCCCGGGCCGCCGCGGCGTCGACGTGGGCCGGGTGCGCGGAGCCGACGGCCTCGGCGAACTCGCGCAGGGCCTCGCGCCCCACCTCGTAGGGCGCCGTGGGCGGGTAGACCCGCCCGGCGTACCCGGGGTCGACCGCCACGGCGCGCGGGGTCAGCGGGTCTCGCGGTGGACCGTGTGCTTGTTCTCGCGCGGGCAGAACTTCTTCATCTCGAGCCGGTCGGGGTTGTTCCGACGGTTCTTCTTCGTGATGTAGTTCCGCTCCTTGCACTCCGTGCACGCGAGCGTGATCTTCGGACGGACGTCCTGGGACTTGCTGGCCATGGCCTTGCCACCTCTCGCGCCTGCGGCGCCTGCTGCTGGACTCGCGACGCGCCGGCCGACGCGCTGCATGCGGTGGTCCCGGTGGCGCCGTGCACCACCGGGACCGGGAGCGGTAGCGGGAGCGGGGTTCGAACCCGCGACCTCACGATTATGAGTCGTGCGCTCTCACCAACTGAGCTACCCCGCCTCGCGCACCGCCTCCGGCCGCCGCAGGGGCGGGACCGCTGGAGGACGTGCACAGAGCCCCGAAAGGGAATCGAACCCTTGACCTTCTCCTTACCATGGAGACGCTCTGCCGACTGAGCTATCGGGGCAGCGTCGACCAAGATACACGGCCCTGCGGCCGCCACGAAATCGCCGTCGGGCCGGCGCCGGGCTCGTGGGAGGTGCGTGCCGGGCCGGCCGTGCAGCTGGGTCGCCCGCAGCGGCGCCTGTCGTGGCGCGGTTGCGACACGGTGCCGACCCGGCCGAGTCGCGACGCACGACGGCCCGGACCTGGTCGGGTCCGGGCCGTCGTCGCTGCGGTGGCGGGTGAGGGATTCGAACCCCCGTAGGCGTTGCCAGCTGATTTACAGTCAGCCCCCTTTGGCCACTCGGGTAACCCGCCGCGGCGGTAGGAGACCTTACCCGACGCGACGCGGTGCTGCGGACACGGTCCGCGCGCGGACCGTCCCCAGCCCCGCGCGATCGTCCGCCCCCCGTGCCGACGGGCCCCGGCGCGCGCGGTCGTGGCAGGCTGGCCGCGGCCGGGCACGCGCCCGGAGCACCGTCCCGCGGGCCTCACCGGCCCCCGACCCCAGGAGGCGCCCCGTGGCCTCGGACTCCTCGTTCGACGTCGTCAGCAAGGTCGACCGGCAGGAGGTCGACAACGCCCTCAACCAGGCCGCCAAGGAGATCGCGCAGCGCTACGACTTCAAGGGTGTCGGCGCGTCGATCGACTGGAGCGGTGAGAGCGTCCTGCTCGTCGCCAACTCCCCCGAGCGCGTGCTCGCCGTGCTCGACGTCTTCCAGACCAAGCTCATCAAGCGCGGCATCTCGCTCAAGGCGCTCGACCTCGGCGACGGCGAGCCCAAGCCGTCCGGCAAGGAGTACCGGCTCGTCGCCGGGATCAAGGAGGGGCTGTCGAGCGAGATCGCCAAGAAGCTCGCCAAGCTCCTGCGCGACGAGGCGCCGAAGACCGTCAAGGCGCAGATCCAGGGCGACGAGCTGCGCGTGTCCAGCAAGAGCCGCGACGACCTCCAGGCCGCCATCGCCCTGCTGAAGGACGCCGACGTCGACGCGGCGCTCCAGTTCGTCAACTACCGCTGAACGGCCGCCGCCAGGACCGCTGGGACGACCGCTGACGCGACGACGGCCCGTGAGCCCTCGCGGGGCTCGCGGGCCGTCCGGTCATGGCAGGTCGCCGCGGTCGCGCCCCACGGTGCTCGCGACGAGGTCAGTAGCGCGTGATGCCGCCCGCGGGGCCGCCGGCCATGGCCTGCAGCCGCGCGATGCGGTCCTCCATCGGCGGGTGCGTGGCGAACATGCGCGCCATGCCGCCGCCGCGGAACGGGTTGGCGATCATGAGGTGCGAGACGTTGACGAGCTCGCGGTCCTGCGGGAGCGGGCGGGCCTGCGTCCCCCGGGACAGCTTGGCCAGCGCCGAGGCCAGCGCCAGGGGGTCGCCGGTCAGGCGCGCCCCGTCCTCGTCGGCGTCGTACTCCCGGGTGCGGCTGATGGCGAGCTGGACGAGCGTGGCGGCCAGCGGCGCCAGGAACGCCAGCAGCAGGCCGACGAGGGGGTTGGCCGGCCGCTCGCGGTCGCCCCCGCCGCCGAAGAACATGGCGAACTGCGCCAGGGACGTCACGACGCCCGCGATGGCCGCCGCCACGGACGACGTGAGGATGTCGCGGTTGTAGACGTGCATGAGCTCGTGGCCGAGGACGCCGCGCAGCTCCCGCTCGTCGAGCAGCTGCAGGATGCCGTCCGTGCAGCAGACGGCGGCGTTCTGCGGGTTGCGCCCCGTGGCGAACGCGTTGGGCGCCGACGTGGGCGAGACGTACAGCCGCGGCATGGGCTGGTTGGCCGTCGTCGACAGCTCCCGCACGATCCGGTACATGGCCGGCTGCTCGAGCTCGCTGACGGGGCGGGCCCGCATCGCGCGGATCGCGATGGTGTCCGACTTCCAGTACGAGACGAACGTCATGACGACGCCGATGGCCCCGAACAGCAGCGCGTAGCGGCCCGTGCCCCCGCCGACCACCCAGCCGATGCCGAGCAGCACGGCCCACAGCACGCCGAACAGCGCGGCGGTCTTCAGCCCGTTGTAGTGCCGGTGACCCATCGTGGTGCGCTCTCCTCCGTCGTCGGGCCGGCCCCGCACGCGCGGGCGCGCAGGACCGTCGACGTCAGAACGCGCCGTGCCCCCCGCACGTTCCCGACCCCGGGGACGGGGGCGGGACGCACAGGGGGCACGCAGGCGGGAGCTGCGGGACGGCCAGCCGTCAGACGCGACGCCCGAGCGAGATCTCGACCATGTCCTCGCGCGGCACGAGCTTGACCCGCTCGCGGCCGTGGGGCTGGCCGAGGGACCGCTCGTACGCGTCGAGCAGCTCCCAGCCCTTCCAGTCGATCGGCTCGACCCCGCGGGCGCGCAGGAAGGTGGTGACGGCCTCCGGGTCGCGCTCGACGGCGGTGTACGCGGCCTCCCCGCCCGTGGCGACGTCCTCCGCGAGGTTCCGGATGGTCTCCGTGGCGTCCGACTTCGTGTGGCCGATGAGGCCGACGGGGCCGCGCTTGATCCAGCCCGTGGCGTAGATGCCGGGCAGGTGCTCCCCCTCGGGGTCGACCACGCGGCCGCCACGGTTGGGGATGACCCCCGCCGCGTCGTCGAAGGGGATGTCGGGCAGCGGCGAGCCGAAGTAGCCCACCGCGCGGTACACCGCGCCGACCGGCCAGTCGTGCGTCTCGCCCGTGCCGCGGACCGTGCCGTCGCCGACGAGCTCCGTGCGCTCCGTCCGCAGCGCGACGACCTTGCCGTCCTCGCCCAGCACCTCGACCGGCGCGTGCAGGAAGTGGAGGTGGATGCGGCGGCTCGCCGTCAGCTCCTCCGGCTCGCGCAGCGTCCAGTCCGTGAGCGTCTTGACGACCTGCTTCGTCTGGTTCGACGACTTGATCGCCTGGTTCGACCCCTCGTCGAAGTCGAAGTCCTCGGGGTACACGACGACGTCGACGTCCGGGACGTGCCCGAGCTCGCGCAGCTCCAGCGGCGAGAACTTGACCTGCGCGGGGCCGCGGCGCGCGAACACGTGCACGTCCGTGACCGGGGAGGCCTTCAGCTGCTCGTAGACGTTGGCCGGGACCTCGGTCGGCAGCAGGTCGTCCGCGTGCTTGGCCAGCACGCGCGCCACGTCCAGCGCCACGTTGCCGGCGCCGATGACGGCGACGACCTCGTCGTCCAGCGGCCAGGTGCGCGGGACGTCCGGGTGCCCGTCGTACCAGGACACGAAGTCCGCGGCGCCGTAGGAGCCCTCGAGGTCGATGCCCGGGACCGGCAGGTCGGCGTCGCGGATAGAGCCGGTCGAGAAGATGATGGCGTCGTAGAACTGGCGCAGCTCCTCGAGCTTGACGTCCGTCCCGTAGTCGACGTTCGCCAGCAGGCGGATGTCCCCCCGCTGCAGGATGTTGTGCAGCGCGACGATGATCTGCTTGATGCGGGGGTGGTCGGGGGCCACGCCGTAGCGGACGAGGCCGAACGGCGCCGGGAGGCGCTCGAACAGGTCGATGCTCACGTCCAGGTCGGTCTTGGCCAGGATGTCCGCGGCGTAGATGCCGGCGGGACCGGCGCCGACCACGGCGACGCGCAGGGTGGGTGTGCTCACGGCTCTTCTCACGTTTCGGGACGGGCGTCCGGGCGGTATGAGACCGCCGATGAGTATAGGCAAGCCTCACCCGGCCCGTCCTGAGACGTCCCTGTCCGTGGACACCGGCTGCCTGACCTGCGACATCGCCCATGGGGTACGCCGGTGAGCCGTCCATGTGGTGGACGCGCTCCTTCCGCTCCTCGGACCGCTCGCCGGAGGCCGACGGGCTCGGCCGGTCGCGCCGCGTAGGGTCGGGCGGTGCCAGGACGACTCTCCCCCGCCCCGACAGCCGCCTCGACCGCAGCCCGGGGCACCACCGGCCGCACCGGCCTGGTCACCGGGATCGGGGCGTACGTGCTGTGGGGCGCGATGCCCCTGTACTTCCCCCTGCTGCGTCCTGCCGGGCCCGTCGAGATCATCGCGCACCGGGTCGTGTGGTCCGTGCTGTTCTGCACCGTCCTCGTGCTGGCGACCCGCACGACCGGGGCGGTCCGGGCGCTGCTGCGCGACCGGCGCACCCTCGGCGTCCTGGCCGTCGCGGCGGTGCTGCTGGCGGCGAACTGGCTCGTCTTCGTCCTCGGCGTGCTCACGGGGCACACCGTCGACGCGGCGCTCGGCTACTTCATCAACCCGATCGTCACGGTGGGCCTGGCCGTGCTCGTGCTCGGGGAGCGGCTGCGGCCCGTGCAGTGGGCGGCCCTGGGCCTCGGGGCGCTGGCCGTGCTCGTCATCGCCGTCGGCCTCGGGACCCTGCCGTGGGTGGCCCTCACGCTCGCCGCGACGTTCGGGCTCTACGGCCTGCTGAAGTCGCGGCTCGGCGCCACCGTCGGGGCCGTCCCCGGCCTGACCGTCGAGACGCTGGTGCTGGCGCCGGTCGCGCTGGCGTTCCTCGTCGGCCTGCACCTGACCGGCGGGGGCACCTTCGCCGCGCACGGCACGGCGAACGCGGTGGCTCTGGCGTCGACCGGGGTCGTCACCGCCCTGCCGCTGCTCCTGTTCAACACGGCGGCGCGGCGCCTGCCGCTGTCCGTCGTCGGGCTGCTGCAGTACATCACCCCGACGCTGCAGTTCCTCGTCGGGGTGCTCGTCCAGCACGAGACGATGCCGCCGGCCCGCTGGTGGGGTTTCGCGCTGGTGTGGGCGGCGCTCGTCGTGCTGTCGGTGGACGGCCTGCGGCACGGGCGGCGCGCGGCCCTCGCGGCCCGGCGCGAGGCGAGCACGGCGGCCTGACCCCGGCACGCGCGTGCTGCTCAGGTCACGTCGACGACGACCACCGTGACGTTGTCGCGCCCTCCGGCGGCCAGCGCCGCCGCGACCAGCGCCTCCGCCGTCGCCTGCGGGTCGTCGCCCTCGGCCAGCAGTGCGGCGATCCGCGCGTCGTCGAGCTCGTCCGTGAGCCCGTCCGAGCAGGACAGGACGCGGTCCCCCGGTGCCGCGGGCACGGCACGCACGTCGTGCGGCCCGGGGCGCAGCGGTGCCCCCGCACCCAGTGCGCGCGTGATGACGTGGCGGCGCGGGTCGCTGCGGGCCTCCGCGGCGGTGAGGAGGCCGGCCCGCTCGAGCTCGGCGACGAGCGTGTCGTCGCCCGTCAGCCGTTCCAGCGCGCCGTGCGCCCAGCGGTACGTGCGCGAGTCCCCGACGTTCACGACGAGCCACGCCGGCGGGACCTGCCCGCCCGGAACCACCAGCACCACGCCCGTCACGGTGGTGCCCGGGGCGCGGTCCGGTCCGGTCGCCAGGGCCGCGACCGCCGCGTGCGCGTCGGCGAGGGCTGCGCGGACGGCGGCGGCGCGGTCCGCCACGTCGGGTCCGCCCGGGGGCGGTGCGGTCGAGTCCGCGGCGGCGGGGACGTCCGAGTCGGTCCCGTCGTCGGCGTCGAGCCGGCGCAGCGCCCGGAGCGCCGCCGCGCTGGCGGCGGCGCCGTCCTCGTGGCCGCCCATGCCGTCGGCGACGAGGAACACCCGCCGCCCGACGAGGGCGCCGTCCTGGTTGTCCGGCCGCCGGTACCCGGGGTGCGTCGCCGAGCCGACCCGCAGGTGCGGGCGCCAACCCGAGGCGTCCGCGGGCGGCACGTCCCCGCCGTCGGTGGGCTCGTCGCCCACGCCCACGCCCCCGCTCACGCCGCCCCCTACCGCGCCGGACCGGTCAGGACGCCCGGTCGACCAGGGAGTCCGCGAAGGCGACGAGCGCGTCCTTGACCGCGCCGGGCGGCAGCGGGTCCAGCCGCTCGACGGCCTGGCGCGCGAGCACCACCGCACGCTCCCGCGTCTGCTCGACGACGTCGTGCGCGCGCAGCGCCTCGACGGCCTCGGTGAGGGCGGCGTCGGTGCTGAGGTCGGCGTCGAGCAGCGCCAGGACGTCCCGGTCCCCGCTGGAGGCGCCGGGGCGCGCGGCGCGGGCCCGCAGGAGCAGCGCGGGCATGGTCGGGACGCGGTCGCGCAGGTCGGTGCCGGGCGTCTTGCCGGTGGTCGCCGCGTCGGAGGTGAGGTCGATGACGTCGTCGGCGAGCTGGAAGGCCACGCCGACCGTCTCCCCGAAGGCCTGCACGGTGGCGACCACGTCCGGCCGGCACCCCGCGAACATGGCGCCGAAGCGCGCGGCCGTGGCGATGAGCGACGCCGTCTTGTCCGCCAGCACCTGCAGGTAGTGGTCGACGGGGTCCTCGCCGGGGTTCGGCCCCACCGTCTCGTGGAGCTGCCCGAGGCAGAGCCGCTCGAACGTCGCGGCCTGGATGCGCACCGCCTCCGGGCCGAGCCCGGCCACCGTCGACGAGGCCCGCGCGAACAGCAGGTCGCCGGTGAGGATGGCCACCGAGTTGCCCCACACCTCGTGCGCGGCCGGCGCACCGCGGCGCAGGGGCGCGGCGTCCATGACGTCGTCGTGGTACAGCGTCGCGAGGTGGGTGAGCTCGACGACCACGGCGGCGTCGAGCACCTCGCGACGTGACCCGTCGCCCAGCTCGGCCGTGAGGAGGGTCAGCAGCGGGCGCAGCCGCTTGCCGCCCGCGTTGACCAGGTGCCGCGACGCCTCGTCGGCGAGGCGGTCGTTCTGCGTGACGACGTCGCGCAGGCGCTCCTCGACGACGGTCATGCGCCCCTCGAGCCGCGACGAGAGCGCGGCGTCCACGATGGGCAGGGTGGTCGGCGAGGTCACGGGACGAACCTACTTTCCCGCGACCGCGCCGGGCACATCGGTCCACCGCCGGTCACAGCAGCCGGTCGTCCTCGCGCCGGGCGTCATGCGGGTGGTCACGGCAGGAACACCGCCGCGGACCCGACGAGGTCGAGCACCGGCTGGGGCAGCACGCCGAGCAGCACCGTGCCGATCAGGCAGACCACCACGGTCACGGCGGTGAGCCCCTGCGACGTGGCGACCGCGGTGCGGGTGGCGGCGGGCCGCGCCGCGACGAGCGTGCCCGTCCCGGCGGTCCCGAGGGCCGTCGCTCCGGTGCCGGTGGCCGCGTCGGACGGGCTCCCGGCGGTGGCGTCGTCGACGAGCAGCACCTCGTCGGCGGGCAGGGCCTCGTCGGCGGGAGGGGTGAAGTACATCCGCACGATGACGCGCACGTAGAAGTACGCGGCCGCCGCGGAGGCCAGCACGCCGACGAGCGCGAGCGGCCAGGCACCGCCGTCGACGGCCGCGGAGAACACCGAGAACTTGCCGAGGAAGCCGCCCGTCAGCGGGATGCCCGCGAAGGACAGGAGGAACACGGAGAACGCGAGCGCCAGCACGGGGCTGCGGCGCGCCAGGCCGTCCCACGCCGACAGGTCCGCCGCCTCGAGCTGCGCCCCGCCGCTGCGGCCCTGACGGACCAGGCTGACCACCGCGAAGGCGCCGACCGTCGCCACGCCGTAGGCCAGGAGGTAGAAGAGCGTGCCGCTCACGCCGCGCTCGTCGAGCGCGACGACGCCCGTGAGCAGGAATCCGGCATGGGCGACCGAGGAGTAGCCGAGCATCCGCTTGACGTCGGTCTGCACCATCGCGACCACCGTCGCCGCGACCATGGTGACGATCGCGACGCCCCACAGCACGGGCGCCAGGTCCCACTGCAGGCCCGGGACCACGACGTAGACGAACCGCAGCAGGGCGCCGACCGCGGCCACCTTCGTGCACGCGGCCATGAAGGCCGTCACCGGCGTGGGCGCACCCTGGTACACGTCGGGCGTCCAGGAGTGGAAGGGCATCGCGCCGACCTTGAACAGGAGCCCGACCAGCACGAGGACCGACCCCAGGACCAGCAGCCCGTCGAGGGGCGACGGCGTCGCCGTGGCCGCGGCGATGTCCGCGTACCGCAGCGAGCCGCTGTACCCGTACAGCAAAGCGACGCCGAACAGCAGCACCGCCGAGGCGAAGGCCCCCAGGAGGAAGTACTTGAGCGAGGCCTCCTGCGACAGCAGCCGCCGCTCGCGCGCGGTGCCCGAGAGCAGGTACAGCGGCAGGGACAGCACCTCGAGCGCGACGAACAGCGTCAGCAGGTCGCCCGCCGCCGGGAACACGAGCATCCCCCCGGTGGCGAACAGCACGAGCGGGTAGACCTCGGTCTGCTGCAGCCCCTTCTCGCGTGCCAGCCGCTCGGCCTCGGAGCCGGGGACGGTCGCGACCGACGGCGCGATCGCGCCCTGGCCGGCGCGCGTGCGGTCCGCGAGCACGAGCAGGGACAGCAGCGCGAGCACGGCCACGACGGCCTGGCAGACGAGCGCCGGACCGTCGACGACGAGCGACCCACCGAGCACGGCCGTCCCGCCGGTCCGCTCGACGCCGCCCCAGAGCAACCCGACGGCGACGAGCGCGCCGAGGAGCGCGAGCAGCGCCAGGACGACCTGCACGAGCCGGCGTGCGCGGGCCGGCACGAAGGCCTCCACGAGCACGCCGACCACGGCGGCGCCGAGCACGACGAGCACGGGGCTCAGGGCGCCCCAGGCCACCTCCGGTGCGGTGAAGCCGTTCACCCCTCGCCCCCCTCGTCCGTGCCGTCGGTGGTGCCATCGGCGGTGCCGTCGGTGCTGCCATCGGCGGTGCCGTCTGTGGTGCTGCCGGTGCTGCCGTCGTCGGTGCCGCCACCGGCGTCCGCCACGAGCCCCTGACGGACCGGGTCCTGCTCGCCGACCTGCTCGAGCGTGAGCTGCGCGGGTGGTCGGACGAGGTCGAGCGCCGGTCCGGGCGCGAAGCCCAGGACGAGCATGAGGACGACGAGCGGCGCCACCGCCCAGCGCTCCCGGGCGCCGACGTCGCGCATCGTCGCCAGCTCCGCCGTCTCGGGACGGGGGCCGGTGAACACCCGCTGGTAGGTCCACAGCACGTAGACCGCGGCGAGGACCACGCCGAGCGAGGCGACGACGGCCGCCGCGGGGTGCCGCGTGAACGTCCCCACCAGGACCGCGAACTCGCTGACGAACGTCGACAGACCCGGCAGCGAGAGCGCCGACAGCCCGCTGACGAGGAACAGCCCCGCCAGCACGGGGACCACGCGCTGCAGCCCGCCGAAGTCCTCGATGCGCTGCGACCCGCGCCGGGCGACGAGGTACCCGCCGAGCAGGAACAGCGCCCCCGTCGAGAGGCCGTGGTTGACCATGTAGAACGAGGAGCCGGCGACGGACGTCGACGTGAGGGCGAAGATGCCGAGCACGATGAAGCCGAAGTGCGACACCGAGGTGTAGGCGATGAGGCGCATGAGGTCCCGCTGCCCGATCGCGAGCACGGCGCCATACAGGACCGACAGGACCGCGAGGGCGACGACGACCGGCGCCGCCCACCGCGAGGCCTCCGGGAACAGCGGCAGGCACAGCGTGAGCATCCCGAAGGTGCCCACCTTGTCCAGCACCCCGACGAGCAGCGTGGACGTCCCGGCCGGCGCCTGCTCCGCGGCGTCGGGCAGCCAGGTGTGCACCGGCACCATCGGCGCCTTGATGGCGAAGGCCAGGAAGAACGAGCAGAACAGGAGGCGCTCGGTCGTCGTCGACAGCTGCGTCCCCACGAGGTTCTCGACGAGGAAGCCCTCGTCGCCACCCGGTCCCGCGAGGTACAGCGTGATGACGCCAGCGAGCATGACGAGCCCGCCGAGCAGCGAGTAGACGAGGAACTTCACCGCGGCAGCACCGCGCCGGGGGCCGCCGTAGCCGCCGATCATGAAGTAGACGGGGATGAGCATCGCCTCGAACAGCACGTAGAACAGGAACAGGTCCCGCGCGCTGAACACCCCGACGATGAACGCCTCGAGCAGCAGCACCAGGGCCAGGTAGCTGCGCAGGCGGTCGGTGGCGGCGCCGGCGGAGCCCTGCTCGCGCCAGGCCGCGAGAACCACCAGCGGGACCAGCACCACCGACATGAGGACGAGCGCGAGGCCGACCCCGTCGACGCCGACGGCGTAGGAGGCGCCGATCGCGGGGATCCACGCGTGCTGCTCGACGAGCTGGTGGGTGCCGGCGTCGGCGGTGTCGAAGGCGGCCAGCGCGCCGACGCCGAGCGCGACCTCGCCGAGCGCCACGACGAGCGCGAGCTCGCGGGCCCGGCTGCGGGCACCGGCGGGCAGCACCCACAGGAGCACCGCACCGAGGACGGGCAGCACCACGAGGGCGGTGAGCCAGGGGAAGGAGGTCATCGTGCTCCCGCTCTCAGGCCTGCAGGGCCAGGACGACGCCGGCGAGCACGACGACCCCGAGGAGCGTCGTGGCGGCGTAGGACCGGACGAGACCCGTCTGCACGCGGCGCGCGAGGGCGCCCGAGCCGACGGCCAGCCGCCCGACGCCGACCGCGGCGCCGTCGACGGCGGTCCGGTCGGCGACGACCAGGCCCCCCGTCAGGGCCCGGCCGGGGCCGACGAGCACGGCGTCGTTGACGGCGTCCTGGTACAGGTCGGCCCGCGCCGCCCGCGTGAGCGGGGAGCCTGCAGGGGCCGCGACCGGCACCTCGTCGCGGACGTACCGCAGGTACGCCAGCACGAGGCCGGCGCCGACCGCCAGCAGCGTGAGCGTCGTGATCACCGGCACGGACAGCACCGGCTCCTCGTGCTCGGCGTGCCCGGTGACGGGCTCGAGCCAGGTGGTGAAGCCCGTCGTCGCCAGGACCAGGCCGAGCGCCACGGACCCGGCGGCGAGCACGATCATCGGCCAGCGCATGAGGGCGGGCGCCTCGTGCGGGTGATGCCCCGCGGCGTGGGCACCCGATGCGTGGGCGCCTGACGCGTTCGCACCCGCGGTACGGGCGCCCGCGGCACGGGCGGTCGCCGCACGGGCCTCCTCCTCCGGGACGTCCCAGCGGGGGCGGCCGAAGAAGGTCATGAAGAACAGCCGCGACATGTAGAACGCGGTGACGCCCGCACCGAGCAGCGTGACGGCCCCGAACACCCAGGCCCTCCACGGCTGCCCGTCGACGGGCACGAAGGCCGCCTCGATGATCTTGTCCTTGCTGAAGAAGCCCGCGAACGGAGGGACGCCGAGGATCGCCAGCCAGCCGAGCCCGAACGTCACCACCGTCACCTTGAGGTACCGCGCCAGGCCGCCGAACCGCCGCATGTCGACGGAGTCCGCCATGGCGTGCATGACGGAGCCGGCGCCGAGGAACAGGCCCGCCTTGAAGAACCCGTGGGTCACCAGGTGGAAGATCGCGTAGGCGTAGCCGACCGGGCCCAGGCCGGCGGCCAGCATCATGTAGCCGATCTGCGACATGGTCGAGGCGGCCAGCGCCTTCTTCAGGTCGTCCTTCGCGCAGCCCACGACCGCGCCGTAGACCAGCGTCACGGCCCCGACGACCACGACCACGAGCTGGGCCGTCGGCGCGCCGTCGAAGACCGGCGCCGACCGCACGACGAGGTAGACGCCGGCGGTGACCATCGTGGCGGCGTGGATGAGGGCGGAGACCGGCGTCGGGCCGGCCATCGCGTCACCGAGCCAGCTCTGCAGCGGGACCTGCGCCGACTTGCCGCAGGCGGCTAGCAGCAGCATGAGGCCGATGGCGGTGAGCCAGCCCTCGGAGACCGCCCCGCCGGCGGCCGCCGCGTGCACCTGCGTGAAGCCGACCGAGCCCGTCGCGGCGAGCATGAGCCCCATCGCGACGATGAGGCCGATGTCGCCCACCCGGTTGGCGACGAACGCCTTCTTGCCGGCCACCGCGTAGGCGGTGTTGTGGTTCCAGAAGCCGATGAGCAGGTAGGACGCCAAGCCCACGCCCTCCCAGCCGACGAACAGCAGCAGGTAGCTGTCGGCCAGGACGAGCAGCAGCATCGCGGCGACGAAGAGGTTGAGGTAGGCGAAGAACCGGCGGCGGGACGCGTCGTGCTCCATGTACGCCACGGAGTAGACGTGGATGAGCGTGCCGACGAAGGTCACGAGCAGCACGAACGTGATCGACAGGGGGTCGACGCGCAGCCCGAGGTCGACGGCGAGCTGCCCGGCGTCGAACCAGCGGCCGAGCGTGACGTCGAGGACGCGGGCCTCGGCGTCGCGCCCGAGCAGCTCGAGCGCCAGCACCGCGCCGATGACGAACGACGCGGCGGAGGCGAGCACGCCGAGCCAGTGCCCCCAGCGGTCGGTGGCACGGCCGAGGACGAGGAGGACCGCGGCGGAGGCCAGCGGGACCGCGACGAGCAGCGCCGCGAGGAGGTCGAGGGACACCGCCGGTTCAGCCCTTCATGAGGTTGACGTCGTCGACCGAGGCCGACTGCCGGGTCCGGAAGATCGCGACGATGATCGCGAGCCCTACGACGACCTCCGCCGCGGCGACGACCATGACGAAGAACGCCAGCGTCTGGCCGACGAGGTCGCCGTTCATCCGGCTGAAGGTGACGAGGGCGAGGTTCGTCGCGTTGAGCATGAGCTCGACGCCCATGAACGCGATGACCGCGTTGCGGCGCAGCAGCACCGTCATCGCCCCGATCGTGAACAGGACCGCGGACAGCACGAGGTAGTTCGAGGGGTTCACCGCCGGCTCCCCTCGTCGGCATCGGCGGCGGGGAGCACCGGCGGCGCGTCCGCGGCCTGGCCGCGCGCGCGCAGCACCCGGGACACCGAGTGCTCCAGGGGCCGGCCCTGCGGGTCGAGCGCGGGGACGTCCATCGCGTTGCGCTGCGCGTACACGCCGGGCGCCGGCGGCGGGGTGAGGGTGGCGCCGGCCTTCACGCGGGCGTCGGCGCGCTCGCGCTGGCCCCGCCGCGGCAGCAGGCGCTCGTGGTGGGTGAGCACCAGGGCGCCGAGGGCGGCCGTGACGAGCAGCGCGCCGACGACCTCGAAGGCGAAGACGTACTCCCCGAACACCAGCCGGGCCACCCCGACGGGGTTGGAGTCCGCGTTGGCCTCGGCCAGGCCCGTCGCGGGCGCGTAGACCGTGCCCCCGACCACGCCGACGAGGACGGCCCCGAGCCCGACGCCCGCCAGCCAGCCGATCCACCGCTGGCCCCGGATGGTCTCCACCAGGGTGTCGGAGGCGTCGACCCCGACGAGCATGAGGACGAACAGGAACAGCATCATCACGGCCCCCGTGTAGACGACCACCTGGACGATCCCGAGGAACACCGCGTCCTGCGCGACGTAGAGGAACGCCAGGCTGATCATCACGAGCACCACCGACAGGGCGGCGTGCACGGCCTTGCGCGCGAACAGCAGGCCGAGCGCCGCGACGACCATGACGGGTGCGATCACCCAGAAGAGGACGGCCTCGCCGGTCGTCGTGCGCCCGGTCTCGGTAAGTGTCTCGGCGAGCGCGGTGAGGACCGGCGCCGATCCCAGGACCGGCGCCGCCGCGAGCGCGCTCACCGCGAGCCCTGCTTCGTGGCCGCCGCCGCCGTCGCCTGGACGGCCGCCGCCGCCGGTCCCGGCGTCCACCGGGGCTCGTCGCCGGTGTACCCCGGCAGCGTCGGGTCGTCCGGACGGTGCTCGGCCACCCACGCGACCTGCTCCGGCGTCGTGCCGGTGACCTCGCCCCGGTAGTACTCCGTGTCCGTCGTGCCGTCCACCATCGGGTGCGGGGCGCGCAGCATCCCGTCGCGCAGGGGGGCCAGGAGGTCCTCCTTCTCGAAGATGAGCCCGGCGCGGGTCGGCCCCGTGAGCTCGTACTCGTTCGTCATCGTCAGCGCGCGCGTCGGGCAGGCCTCCACGCACAGCCCGCAGAAGATGCAGCGCAGGTAGTTGATCTGGTAGACGCGCCCGTACCGCTCACCGGGCGAGTACTGCGCGTCCGGGGTGTTCTCCCCGGCCTCGACGTAGATGGCGTCGGCGGGGCAGGCCCACGCGCACAGCTCGCACCCGATGCACTTCTCGAGGCCGTCGGGGTAGCGGTTGAGCTGGTGGCGCCCGTGGTAGCGCGGCTTCGTCGGGACCTTCTCCGACGGGTACTGCTCCGTCACGGTCGGCTTGACCATGTTGGCGAGCGTCACGCCGAAGCCGCCGACCGGGGCCAGGGCCCGCGCGAGGGGCCCCCGCGGGGGGATGGCGGACCGGTAGCCGTCGCCCTCCGCCGGCCGGGCGACCTCACCGCCGCCGGCGGGTCGCCGGGCGGGGGTGGCGCCGGTACGGCGCGCGCCGTCGCCCCGCGGGGCGGGGCGCTGCGTCGGGTCGGTCACGGGGACACCTCCTGCGTCGGGGACTCGTCGGTGGGCCGGTCGGCGGGGTGATCGGCGGAGCGGTCGGCGGCGCGCTGACCGGAGGGGCCGGCCGCCGGGGCGGCGGCCATGGCCCGGGCGCGCCGCGGGGACGGGGGCAGGGCCTGCCCGGGCAGCGGCGGCACCGGGTAGCCGTCGGCGAACGGGTCGACGACCTGCGGCCCCCGGCGCCGCGGCGGCTGGGGGCGCTTCGCGTCGGGCCACACGAGAGCGACGACGAACACCACCGCGAAGACCCCGGCGATCCCGAACAGCAGCGTGCGCAGGTCCACGTCGACGAACTGCCGCAGACCCTGGACCACCGCGACGCACACGACCCAGACGAGGGCGACCGGGATGAGGACCTTCCAGCCGAGCTTCATGAACTGGTCGTACCGGAACCGCAGCACGGAGCCGCGGATCCAGACGAACAGGAACATGAAGCCCCACACCTTGGCCAGGAACCACAGCACGGGCCACCAGCCGGTGTTGAGCACCCCGTCGCCGACGAGCGACAGCGGCCAGGGCGCACGCCAGCCGCCCAGGAAGAGCGTGGTGGCGACCGCCGAGACGTTGAGCATGTTGATGTACTCGGCGAGGAAGAACCACGCGAACTTCATCGACGAGTACTCCGTGGTGTACCCGCCGACGAGCTCGCCCTCGGCCTCGGGCAGGTCGAAGGGCAGGCGGTTCGTCTCCCCCACCATCGACACGACGTAGAGCACGAACGCGGGCAGCAGCGGCAGCAGCCACCAGACGGGCCGCTGCGCGTCGACGATCTGCGAGGTCGACATCGACCCCGACATGATGAAGACGCTCACCAGCGACAGGCCCATGGCCAGCTCGTAGGAGATGACCTGCGCCGTCGAGCGCACCCCGCCGAGCAGCGGGTACGTCGAGTTGGACGCCCACCCGCCGAGCACGATCCCGTAGACGCCGACCGAGGCGCACGCGAGGATGTAGAGCACGGCGACCGGGAAGTCCGTGAGCTGCAGCGGCGTCAGCACGCCGAAGATGCTCACCTCGGGCCCGAACGGGATGACCGCGAGCGTGAGCAGGGAGCAGAACACCGCGATCATCGGCGCGAGGACGTAGACGAGCTTGTCCGCCGCACGGACGGTGACGTCCTCCTTGACCAGCAGCTTCATCGCGTCGGCCAGCGACTGCAGGAGCCCGAACGGCCCGTGGACGTTCGGCCCGGGCCGCACCTGCATGCGGGCGACGACGCGTCGCTCGAACCAGATCGCGATGAGCACGCTCGTCAGCAGGAACGCGACGATCCCGACCGCCTTGAGCACCCAGACCCACCAGGTGTCCTGGCTGAAGTCCGCGACGACGGGGGCCACCGCCCCGCCGGTCGCCGCCAGCACGCTCATGCCCGCTCCTCACCCGTGCCGGTGACGGGCCCGCTCGTGCTGCCCGTCGCGTACCCGCTGGTCCGGCCCGTGGGGGCGGTGCCCGCGGTGCTCGTGCCGTCGGCACCGCCGTCGACGAGGCCGGCGTCGCCCCCGACGCGACCCGTCACGGCCGGCCGGGCGGCCGCACCCGCCGACGGCCCCGCGCCGGCCGCGGACGCGGCCGCGAGCGCCACGAGGTCCCCCGCGTCCGCCCGCAGGGCCGCGCGCACCGGGCAGCCGGGCGCGTTCGTCGGGAGCCAGACGACGTGGTCCGGCATGGCCGTGACCACCGCGGGCAGGGTCAGCGACCCGGCCGCGGTGGAGACCGTCAGCGGCTCGCCGTCGGCGACCCCGGCCGCCGCGGCCGTGGCGGCCGACAGCCGTGCCACCGGACGTGGGGCCGTGCCGGCCAGGTGCACGTCGCCGTCCTGCAGCCGGCCCGCGTCGAGCAGGCCGTGCCAGGTGGCGAGCAGGGCGTGCCCCGCGGGGACGGTCACCGGCTCGGCGGGCCGCTCGTCGGGTGCCGAGGCCCGGCCGCCGTCCCAGCCGCCGAGGACGTCGAGCTCGGCGTGCACGTCGGCCAGGCTGCGCAGGCCCAGGTCGACGCCCATCGCATCGGCGAGGGCGTGCAGGACCCGGTGGTCGGGCAGCGCGGTGGACACGAGGGCCTGGGGGAACGGCCGCGGCCGGCCCTCCCAGGTGACGAAGGTGCCGGCCTTCTCGACCGGGGGCGCCACGGGCAGGACGACGTCCGCGAGCTCCGTGACCGCCGAGGCGCGCACCTCGAGGGAGACGAGGAACGGCACGGCGGCGAGGGCCTCCAGCGCCGCGGCCGGGTCCGGGAGGTCGCCCGGGTCGACGCCGCCGACGAGCAGCGCGCCGAGCTGACCCGCCGCCGCGGCCGCGAGGATCTCCCCCGTGCTGCGGCCGGGGGTGGACGGCAGGGTCGGCACGCCCCAGGCCGCCGCGACGTCGACGCGGGCGCCGGCGTCGGTGACCACCCGGCCGCCGGGCAGGAGACCGGGCAGGGCGCCGGCCTCGACGCCGCCGCGCTCCCCCGCGCGCCGCGGGACCCACGCCAGGCGCGCACCGGTGCGGGCCGCCAGCCGCAGCGCCGCGGACAGGCCACCACGGACGCCGGCCAGCCGCTCGCCGACGAGCACGACCGCGCCCGGCTGCGCGAGCAGCTCCGCGGCCTCCGCCAGCCCCTCGTGCCGGGCACCCGCCGCGATGCCGTCGAGCACCTCGGCCTCGGTGCCGGGCGCCGCGGGCAGGAGGGTGCCGTCCAGGCGCTGCAGGCCGCGCGAGGCCCAGGGCGCCACCGACAGGACCCGCGCCCGTCGCTTCGTCACCTGCTCCCGCAGGCGCAGGAAGAGGATGCCGCCCTCGTCCTCGGCCTCGAGCCCGGCGAGCAGCACGACGGGCGCCGCGGCCACGTCGGCGTAGGTCACCTCGAGCGTGCGGCCCGCGACGGCGTGCGCCAGGAAGGCGGCCTCCTCCGCGGAGTGCGGCCGCGCGCGCAGGTCGACGTCGTTGGTGCCCAGGACGACGCGGGCCGTCTTGGCCCAGGCGTACGCGTCCTCGAGGGTCAGGCGGCCGCCGGGCAGCAGGCCGACGCCGCCGGTCGGGCGCGCGACGGGCTCGTCGCGGCCGGTCAGGCGGCTGGCGACGCGGTGCAGCAGGCCCGGCTCGACGCCCTCGGGCTCCTCCACCGCGGCGAGCGCCGCCGAGAGCCCCTCCGCGGCGACGTCCAGCGCCTCCGTCCAGCTCACGGGCTCGAGCGGGCCGCGCGTGCCGTCGGCGTGCCGGGTGCGCACCATCGGCACGGTCAGCCGGTCCGGGGCCGCCTGCCAGCGGAACGCGAAGCGGTCCTTGTCGGTGAGCCACTCCTGGTTGACCGTCGGGTCCTCGGCCGCGAGCCGCCGCAGGACGACGCCGCGCCGGTGGTCGACGCGGATCGCCGACCCCGAGGAGTCGTGCTCGGCGATGCCGGGCGTGGACACGAGGTCGAAGGGCCGCGACCGGAACCGGTACGCCGCGCTCGTGAGGGCCCCCACCGGGCAGATCTGCACCGTGTTGCCGGAGAAGTAGGAGGAGAAGGGGCGGCCGCTGGCGTCCGGCAGGCTCACGCCGACGGGTCCGTCAGGGGAGACGACCGCCTGCGCGTCGGCCTCCGTCGTCGACGGGACCGCCTCCCCGCCCGGCACGACGTCCCCGGTGCCGGGGTCCGGCGCGAAGTCGAGCACGCGGGTGTCGAAGGTGCCGATCTGCTGGCGCGCGCCGCGCATCTGCAGGTCGATGAAGACGTCCCCGGCGATCTCCTCGCTGAAGCGCGTGCAGCGCTGGCACAGCACGCATCGCTCGCGGTCCAGCAGGATCTGCGTCGAGATCGCGATGGGCTTGGGGAACGTGCGCTTGACGTCGACGAAGCGGCTCGTCGCCCGGCCGTTGCTCATCGCCTGGTTCTGCAGGGGGCACTCGCCGCCCTTGTCGCAGACGGGGCAGTCGAGCGGGTGGTTGACGAGCAGCAGCTCCATGACGCCGTGCTGCGCCTTGTCCGCCTCCGGCGAGGTGTGCTGCGTGCGCACCTGCATGCCGTCGGTCGCCTCCAGCGTGCAGGAGGCCTGCGGCTTGGGCATCTTCGCCAGGTTCCCGTCGCGCCCAGGCGCCCAGACCTCGACGAGGCACTGCCGGCACGCGCCGGCCGGCGCGAGCAGCGGGTGGTCGCAGAACCGCGGGATCTGGATGCCCAGCCGCTCGGCGGCGCGGATGACCAGCGTCCCCTTCGGGACCGTCGTCTCGACGCCGTCGATCTGGAAGGTGACCGTCTTCTCGGGTACGACCGGAGGGGCCGGGGGCGCCGCGGGCACCAGCGGGGTCCCCGACGCCACGGTCGTGCGCTCGGGCGTCAGCGTCATCAGTGCACCCCTGCCAGCTGGGCCGTGCGCGCGCGGGGCGTGTAGGCGAACCGCGCGGAGCGCTCGGGCGGGAACAGGACGTCGGCGGGCGTGTGCGTGCCGGCCTCGAACTCGTCGCGGAAGTACTGCACGGCGGAGGTGATGCAGCTGGTCGCACCGTCCCCCAGGGCGCAGAACGACCGGCCGAGGATGTTGTCGCACAGGTCGAGCAGGAGCTCGATGTCGGCCTCCGTGCCCTGCCCGCGCTCGAACCGCTGCAGGACCTGCACCAGCCAGTACGTGCCCTCCCGGCAGGGCGTGCACTTGCCGCACGACTCGTGCTTGTAGAACTCCGTCCAGCGGGTCACGGCGCGCACGACGGAGACGGTCTCGTCGAAGATCTGCAAGGCCCGCGTCCCGAGCATGGACCCGGCTTTGCCGACCGACTCGTAGTCCAGCGGCACGTCGAGGTGCTCGGCGGTGAAGATCGGGGTGGAGGACCCGCCGGGCGTCCAGAACTTCAGCTCGTGCCCCTCGCGGACGCCACCGGCCATGTCGAGCAGCTCGCGCAGCGTGATGCCCAGCGGCGCCTCGTACTGCCCGGGCCGCGTCACGTGGCCGGACAGCGAGAACAGGCCGTGGCCGGCGGAGCGCTCCGTGCCCATGCCGGTGAACCACTCCGCGCCGCCACGCAGGATGCCGGGCACCGACGCCACGGACTCGACGTTGTTGACCACCGTCGGCCGGGCGTACAGGCCCGCCACGGCCGGGAACGGCGGCTTGAGGCGCGGCTGGCCGCGCAGGCCCTCGAGGGAGTCGAGCAGCGCCGTCTCCTCGCCGCAGATGTAGGCGCCGGCGCCCGCGTGCACGGTGACGTCGAGCGAGTAGCCCGAGCCGAGCACGTCCTGGCCGAGGTACCCGGCGGCGTACGCCTCCTCGACCGCCTTCTGCAGGCGCCGCAGGACGTGCAGCACCTCGCCCCGGACGTAGATGAAGGCGTGCGCGCACCCGATGGCGTAGGAGGTGATCGCCACGCCCTCGATCAGGTGCTGCGGGCTGGCCAGCATCGTCGGGATGTCCTTGCACGTCCCGGGCTCGGACTCGTCGGCGTTGACGACGAGGTAGCGGGGGCCGCCGTCGGGCGGGGGCAGGAAACCCCACTTCATGCCGGTGGGGAACCCGGCACCGCCGCGTCCGCGCAGCCCCGAGTCCTTGACCGCCTGCACCACCTGCGCCGGCTCCATGGTCAGCGCCCGGCGCAGCCCGCGGTACCCGCCGTGCCGCTCGTACGCGGTCAGCGACCAGGCGCGGGGCTCGTCCCAGTGCGCGCTCAGCACCGGGGTCAGGGTCGTCGGCATCAGCGGTCCTCTCCGGCGGCGCCGGCGCCCGTGCCGGTCCCGCCCTGCGTGCCGGACTCGTCGACGCGGGTCGTCGCCTCGACGTGCTCGGCCCTCTCCTGCGTGGCCGGCGAGGCGTCCGCCGGCGTGGTCACCGGACGCTCCGCGTCGTTGCGCGGCGCCCCGGTGGGGAGCTGGCCGCCGGCACGGGCGGCCGCCTCGCCGTCGGCGCCGCCACGATCCTGGTGCTGGTCCTGGTGCTGGTCCTGGTGCCGGTCCTGGTGCCGGTCCTGCTGCTGGGACCCCTCGCCCTGCCCCGCGGTCGCGCCCTCGTCGCCGAACGCGGGGGCGGTCCAGCCGCGCTCCCGGGCCAGGCGCAGGCCGCGCAGGGTGGCCTCCCCGGCGGCCGGGCCCTCGTCGGCGCGCCCGTCGGGGAACCCCGCCAGGACGCGGGACATCGCCCGGAAGGGCACCACCTCGTCGGCGCCGCGCGTGGGGCGGACCGTCCCTCCGGTCCGGAGCCGGTCGACGAGGGCGGTGGCGGACTGCGGCGTCTGGTCGTCGAAGAACTCCCAGTTGACCATCACGACGGGCGCGTAGTCGCAGGCCGCGTTGCACTCGATGCGCTCGAGCGTGACCGCGCCGTCGGGCGTGGTCTCGTCGTGCCCGATGCCGAGGTGCTCGACGAGCTCCTCCCAGATCGCGTCCCCGCCCATGACGGCGCACAGCGTGTTGATGCAGACCCCGACGGTGAAGTCGCCGTTGGGGTGGCGCTTGTACTGCGAGTAGAAGGTCGCCACCGCGGACACCTCGGCGGTCGTCAGGCCGAGCGTCTGCGCGCAGAAGGCGATCCCGCGGGGGCTGACGTAGCCGTCGACCGACTGCACGAGGTGCAGCAGGGGCAGGAGCGCGGAGCGCTGCTGCGGGTACCGCGCGACGACCTGGGCCGCGTCGGCGGTCAGGCCCGCCAGGGTCGCCTCGTCGTACCCCGTGCGGTGCACCTGCCCCGACGCCCGCCGGGTGGCGGCGTCCGGAGACTGCAGGCCGGTGTCGTCGATCGTCATCGGTCCACCCCTCCGAGCACGGGGTCGAGGCTCGCCACGGAGACGACGACGTCGGCGACCTGGCCGCCCTCGCACATCACCGAGACGGCCTGGAGGTTGTTGAAGGACGGGTCGCGGAAGTGCGCGCGGTACGGGCGCGTCCCGCCGTCGGAGACGAGGTGGACGCCCAGCTCCCCGCGCGGGTGCTCGACGGTCTGGAACACCTGGCCGGCCGGCACGCGGAAGCCCTCGGTCACCAGCTTGAAGTGGTGGATGAGCGCCTCCATCGAGGTGCCCATGATCTCGCGGATGTGCTCGGCGGAGTTGCCCATCCCGTCGGTCCCGAGCGCGAGCTGCGCAGGCCACGCCACCTTCTTGTCCGCCACCATGACGGGCCCGGGGCCCATGGCCTCCAGCCGGTCGCACGCCTGCTCGACGATGCGGGCCGACTGGTGGATCTCCTCCATGCGCAGGCCGATGCGCGACCAGGAGTCGGCCTCGCTGCGGACCGGCACGTCGAAGTCGTAGGTCTCGTAGCCGCAGTAGGGGTTGGCCTTGCGCACGTCGTACGGGAGGCCGGTCGACCTCAGGACCGGGCCCGTGATGGCCAGCGCCATGCACCCGGCCAGCCCCAGGTACCCGACGCCCTGGGTGCGCAGCTTGAGGATGGGGTTGGCGAGCATGAGGTCCTCGAGCTGGCGCACGTACGTGCGCACGCTCCGCAGCGCCGCGCGGACCTCCCCGACCGCACCCGCCGGCAGGTCCTGGGCGACGCCGCCCGGGCGGATGAACGCGTGGTTCATGCGCAGGCCCGTGATGAGCTCGAGGACCTTCAGCAGCTCCTCGCGGGCCGTGAAGCCGACGGTCATGATCGTCGTCGCCCCGAGCTCGTTGCCGCCGGTGGCCAGGCACACGAGGTGCGAGGTGATGCGGTTGAGCTCCATGAGCAGCACCCGGATCGTCGTGGCGCGCTCGGGCACGTCGTCGGTGATGCCGAGCAGCTTCTCCACCGCGAGGCAGTAGGCCGCCTCCTGGAACAGCGGGGCCACGTAGTCCATGCGCGTGCAGAACGTGACGCCCTGGGTCCAGGTGCGGAACTCCATGTTCTTCTCGATGCCCGTGTGGAGGTAGCCGATGCCGGCGCGCGCCTCCGTGACGGTCTCGCCGTCGATCTCGAGCATGAGCCGGAGCACGCCGTGGGTGGAGGGGTGCTGCGGGCCCATGTTGACGACGATCCGCTCCTCGCCGAGGCGGGCCGCCTCCTCGGCGATCGTCGACCAGTCGCCGCCGGACGCCTCGAAGCTGGGGACGCCTGTGGTGTCGTCGTCGACGACGTGGCCCGTGGCGGACGGGCCGCTCGCGGTGCTGCGGGCGGGGCTCATCAGCTGTACGACCTCCGCTGGTCGGGGGGCGGCACGGTGGCGCCCTTGTACTCCACGGGGATGCCGCCCAGCGGGTAGTCCTTGCGCTGGGGGTGGCCGGGCCAGTCGTCGGGCATCTCGATCCGGGCGAGCGCCGGGTGCCCGTCGAAGACGAGGCCGAAGAAGTCCCAGGTCTCACGCTCGTGCCAGTCGGCGCCCGGGTACACCGACGTCACCGACGGCACGTGCGGGTCGTCGTCGGGGGCGGTGGTCTCGACCCGCAGCCGTCGCCCGTGCGTCACCGAGCACAGGTGGTGGACGGCGTGCAGCTCCCGGCCCGTCTCGTTCGGGTAGTGCACGCCCGAGACCCCCAGCGAGAGCTCGAACCGCAGGTCCGGGTCGTCGCGCAGGTGCCGCGAGACCTCGAGCAGGTGCTCGCGGCGCACGTGCAGCGTGAGCTCGCCGCGGTCGACGACCACGGACTCGACCGCCGCGGCGTAGCCCGTGCCGCTCGCGTCGAGCAGCTCGGCCAGGACGTCGACCGCCTCGTCGAACCAGCCGCCGTAGGGGCGCTCGCTCGGTCCGGGCAGGACGACCGGGACGACGAGGCCGCCGTAGCCCGAGGTGTCGCCGCCGTCCTGGGCCCCGAACATGCCACGGCGCACGTCGACGACCTCGAGGGCCGGCCGCCCGTCGGGCCCGGGGGTGCCCTCGGTCGCCGCGGGGCTGCGCTCCACGTCGCCGCCCGGGGTCACGCTCATCGGAGCAGTCCCGTCATGTGGTGCGTGGGCGCGGCCTCCAGGGCGGCGGCCTCCGCCGCCGCGGCGGCCTCGCGACGGTTCACGCCCAGCGGCTCGCGCTGGATCTGGTCGTGCAGCGCGAGGATCGCGTTGATGAGCATCTCCGGCCGCGGCGGGCAGCCGGGCAGGTAGATGTCGACGGGGACGACGTGGTCGACCCCCTGCACGATCGCGTAGTTGTTGAACATGCCGCCCGACGAGGCGCACACGCCCATCGACAGGACCCACTTGGGCTCGGACATCTGGTCGTACACCTGCCGGACGATCGGGGCCATCTTCTGGCTGACCCGCCCGGCCACGATCATGAGGTCGGCCTGGCGGGGCGAGGCCCGGAAGACCTCCATGCCGATGCGCGACAGGTCGTAGCGCGGGGCGCCCGACGCCATCATCTCGATCGCGCAGCAGGCCAGCCCGAAGGTCACCGGCCACAGCGAGCCCTTGCGGAAGTAGCCGACCAGGTTCTCCACCGTGGTCAGCAGGAACCCCGAGGGTGCCTCCTCCAAGCCCATCAGGACCTCCTCGTCCGCCGCACGACCCCTGCCTCCACCCTCGGTAGCCCTCGCGCCCTCAGTCCCACTCGAACCCCCCGCGCCGCCACTCGTAGACGAACGGCACCGTGATGAGGACCAGGAACGCGAGCAGCGCGACGAGCCCGAACCCGGCGAGCTCGGCGAAGCTCACGGCCCACGGGTAGAGGAAGACGACCTCGATGTCGAAGACGATGAACGTCATCGCGACGAGGTAGTACTTCACCGGGAACCGCCCGCCGCCGATCGCGTGCGGCGTGGGGTCGATGCCGCACTCGTACGCCTCGAGCTTGGCGCGGTTGTAGCGCTTCGGGCCGAGCACCGCGCTCGCCGCGAGGCCGCCCAGGGCCAGCACCGCGGCGATCCCCATGAGGACCAGCAGCGGCACGTACGGGTTCGTCATCGTCGACCACCTCTCCTGCGCATCGGGACCGGGACCCTCAGGCCGCCGGTGCCAGGCGGCTCAGCGCCGCGATCGTCCGGTCGGCCCAGTCCCCGCCGTGGGGCTCCCAGCAGTCGCCGAGCAGCTTGAGGACGAACCGCATGAGCGTCGGCCGGGGCAGCCCGTACCGGGTGCACAGCCGCATGACCTCGGGGTGCTCGATGAGCTGCACGAACACCCGGCCGAGCGTGTAGTACCCGCCCAGGTCGTCCTTCATCCGCCGCTCGTAGGCGGCGAACGCCCGCTCGCGTCCTGCCGCCGTGCCGCGCGCGAGGCCCTGGGCGGCGGCGTCGGCGGCCTCGCGGCCGGCGGCGATCGCGTACGCGATGCCCTCGCCGTTGAAGGGGCTCACCATGCCGGCGGCGTCGCCGGTCAGCATGAGGCCGTCGCCGTAGAGCGGGCCGCGGTTGAAGCCCATCGGCAGCGCGGCGCCGCGGACGGGACCGAGCTGGTTCTCGGGCGTGAACCCCCAGTCGGCCGGCACGTGCGCCATCCAGCGCGCGAACAGGTCCTTGTAGTCGACGTGCGTGGCCGTCGGCGTGGAGGCCACCGAGCCCAGGCCGACGTTCGCCGTCCCGTCGCCCAGCGCGAAGATCCAGCCGTACCCGGGCATGAGGTGGGATCGGCCGGGATCGCCGTCCCACAGCTCGAGGTGGCTCTCCATCCAGGCGTCGGCGTGCCGCGGCGTGCCCTCCGGGGTGCGGAAGTACGTACGGACGGCCACGCCCATGGGCCGGTCGTCGCGCCGGGTGCGGCCCAGGCTCGTCGCGAGGCGGGCCGAGACGCCGTCCGCCGCGACCACCAGCGGCGCGCGCAGCTCGACCTCGTCGGCGTCCAGGCGGCGGCCGGCGTCGTCGAGCAGACGGGCGCGGACCCCGACCACGCGGCCCGTGCGCCCGTCGGTGACGGCGCCGGTCACCTGCGTGCGCTCCTGCACCTTCGCGCCCGCCGCCCGCGCGTGCTCGACGAGGAGGTGGTCCAGGCTCATGCGCGAGCGCGCGAGCCCGTAGGACGGGTACGACGAGAGCTCCGGCCACGGCAGCTCGATGCGGTGGCCCCCGCCGACGACCCGCAGGCCGCGGTTGCGGATCCAGCCGTCCTCCTCGCGGAGGGTCACTCCCATGCGCACGAGCTCGGCGACCGCGCGCGGCGTCAGCCCGTCGCCGCAGATCTTGTCCCGCGGGAACGACGCCTTGTCGAGCAGCAGCACGGACAGGCCGGCGGACGCGGCGTGGTACGCGGCGCTGGCCCCCGCGGGACCCGCCCCCACCACGACGACGTCGGCGACGTCCCCTGTCGTGCCCATGAACTGCTCACCTCGTCACGTCGTCGTCACGTCCTGCCCACGGTGCGTCGCTACTGTACGAGCGCAACCCCCGGGTGTCTGCTGAGGCGCACCTAACACGCCCGGACGGATGCCCAGGTGGGGGCGCTGAGCATCGCCGCTCCGACCTGCGTGGCCGCAGGACGGAGGTCCCGGGTGGTGCACGCCCGTGCACCCGTCGCCGGGGGCGCTGAGAGCACGATGAGGCCGCGCTCAGTCCGGCCGGGTCCCGCGGTGCAGGGCGACGATGCCGCCGGACAGGTTGCGGTAGGCCACCGACGTCCAGCCCGCCTCGCGCAGGACACCGGCGAGCGCGCGCTGGTCCGGCCAGCGCTGGATGGACTCCGCCAGGTAGTCGTAGGCCTCGGACTCCCCCGCCACGAGCCGGGCGACCCGTGGCAGCGCCTTGACGAGGTAGCCGCCGTAGAGCGCCCGGAACGGGGCCCACGTGGGCTGGGAGAACTCGCACACGACGACCCGGCCGCCCGGGCGGGTGACGCGCAGCATCTCCTCCAGACCCGCGCGCGGGTCGACGACGTTGCGCAGGCCGAAGGAGATCGTCACGGCGTCGAAGACGCCGTCGGCGAACGGCAGCGCCGTGGCGTCGCCCGCGACGAACGGCAGGTCGGGCCGCCGCCGGTGGCCGACCGCCAGCATGCCGGTGGACAGGTCGCACGGCACCACCCGCACCCCCCGGTCCGCGAGGGGCTCGCTGGAGGTGCCGGTGCCGGCCGCGAGGTCCAGGACCCGCTCGCCCGGCTGCGCGCCGAGGGCCGCGAGCGTGGCCCGCCGCCACAGGCGGTCCTGTCCCAGCGACAGGACGTCGTTCGTGCGGTCGTAGCGCCGCGCGACGGCGTCGAACATCGCGGCGACCTCGTGCGGGTCCTTGTCCAGGGAGGCGCGTGCCATGCGCCCATCATCCCGGCCCGGGGCGGTGCTCGTCGCCGGGTGGTCGGACGCGGGGAGCCGGGGCACTGAGCCGGGGCTGTGGACGGCTCACGAGGTCGTCCTACCACCCGGCAGCCAGCCACCCGGGGAGCACCTACGCTGGCAGGCGATGAGCGCCACCCTCTTCGCCGCGTCGGCCGCGGTCGCGCACCTGCTGGTGCGGACCGTCGCCGTGGACCCCGCCGAGGTGGGCGAGCTCGTGGACCTCGCGCCGCCGGAGGCACCCCTGCTGTGGGTCCGGCGCGGCGACGGGCTCGTCGCCTGGGGCGAGGCGCTGCGCTTCGAGGTCTCGGGTCCCACGCGGTTCGCCGACGCGGAGCGGGCGTGGCAGAGGGCGCTCGACCACGCCATCGTGCGTGACGAGGTGCGGCTCCCGGGGACGGGTCCGGTCGCGTTCGGGTCCTTCGCGTTCGACGACACGTCCGCGCGCGGCGGGGTCGTCGTCGTGCCGCGGGTCGTCGTCGGTCGCCGCGGCGACCGCGCGTGGATCACGACCGTCTCGACCGACGCGCGGCTGGGCGCGGCACCGACGCCCGCGCGTGTGCTGCGGCGGCAGCCGCCGGTGGCGGCGCCCGGCGTGGTCGTCGACGAGGGTCCGCCGCCCGCCGCCTGGGGCGCCGTGGTGGCGCGCGGCATCGCCGCGGTGCGCGAGGGCGAGGTGGACAAGGTCGTGCTGGCCCGCGACGTCCACGTGCGCACCGAGCAGCCGCTGGACCTGCGGTGGCCGCTGCGGCGGCTCGTCGCCGAGTACCCGAGCTGCTGGACGTTCAGCGTCGACGGCCTGCTCGGCGCGACCCCGGAGCTGCTGGTCCGCTCCGAGAAGGGGCTCGTCACGTCCCGCGTGCTCGCGGGCACCATCCGCCGGACGGGCGACGAGGCCGCCGACCTCGCCCGGGCCGCGATCCTCGCCCACTCGTCCAAGGACCTGGAGGAGCACGAGTACGCGGTCGCGTCGGTGGCGCAGGCCATCGCGCCGTCCTGCTCCTCGATCAACGTCCCCGAGGCGCCCTTCGTGCTGCACCTGCCCAACGTCCTGCACCTCGCCTCCGACGTGACCGGTGTGCTGGCGGGCCGGGAGCGGCACCCGACCTCGCTCGCGCTGGCCGCGGCCCTGCACCCGACGGCCGCGGTCTGCGGCACCCCGACGTCGGCCGCGCGCGAGGTCATCCGGCGCGTGGAGGGGATGGACCGCGGACGCTACGCGGGACCGGTCGGGTGGTTCGGCGCCGACGGCGACGGCGAGTGGGGCATCGCCCTGCGGTCGGCCGAGGTCGACCCCGGCGACCCGCGGCGGCTGCGGCTGTTCGCCGGGTGCGGGATCGTCGGCGCGTCGGACCCGGCGGCGGAGGTCGCGGAGTCCGAGGCGAAGCTCGAGCCGATGCGGCACGCGCTGGGGTCCTGAGGCCCGGTCCCGGCGGCCCTCGGCACCACGGTCCGGCGGGCGTCCGCCGGCACGCGGGTGCCTCAGGCCCCGGAGGGGTCCTCGGACTCGACGACCTGCCGCAGGCGCTCGAGGTCGGCGGCGACGAGGGCGGCGTCGCGCTCGAGCTCCTCGTCGGACGCGCCGGGTGGGCGGCGGAGCGTGAACAGGACGTCGCAGCCCCCGTCGGCCGGCACCGCGCGCAGCCCGACGTGCACCGTGTCGCCGGAGGCGGTGAGGACGTCGTGGTCGAGGACTCCGACCTCGTCGGGGGCGGTGAAGCGCACCCGCGCCCACCCGTCGGGCTGCTCGACGAACCAGTCGTCGCCGTCGCGACGGACGGCCCGACCGAGACCGGGCGCCCAGCGCGGCAGGTTCGCGGGGGCAGAGGCGAAGGCGTGCACCTCGGCCACGGGTCGGGCCACGTGGACGCGGAGGTCGCGGACGTCGTCGGTCACGGCGCCACGGTCGCGGTCGGGGCGGCGTCGCGCACGGTGTCGCGCACGGTGCCGGACGACCGGAAGATGGAGGACATCTTCTTGCCGCGGGCGACCTCGTCGACGAGCTTGTCCATCCACCGGATCTGCTGCATGAGCGGGTCCTGGATGTCCTCCACGCGGTGCCCGCAGATGACACCGGTGATGAGGGTGGCGTCCGGGTTCATCGCCGGGGCGCGTGCGAAGAACGTCTCGAGGTCGGTCCCGTCGTCGAGGACGCGCTGCAGGCTGGCCTCGTGACCTGTCAGCCAGCAGATCACCGTGTCGACCTCCGCACGCGTGCGGCCCTTGCGCTCCGCCTTGGCGACGTAGTGGGGGTGGATGCTCGCGAGGCTCGTGGTGAAGATGCGATGCCCGGGCACGAGCCCTCCCCTCCGTCGAGCCGGTCGCGCGCAGGACGCGCAGCAGCGCCTCCCAGGGTAGGACCGCGGCACCGCCCGGACCAGGCGCTCCGAACACCCGTGACCGCGGCATGGGGCTGCCGTCCGGTCCTGCCCGTGAGCCGGGACGCCGGAGGGCGGGTCCCGGAGGACCCGCCCTCGAGCAGTGCCCGTCCCGGTTCGCGTCAGCCCTGGCCCTGCTGCTGCTGGAACCACTCCCACAGCTCCTGCGGGGTCATGGAGTCCGGGTCCGGGGTCGTCTCCTCGCTGCCCGGCGTGACGTCGCCGCCGCCGGAGGTCGGGGTCTCCTCGCGGGCGGCCAGGGTGGCGTCGACGTCCAGCGACGCGCCGTCCCGCACGAGGGTCAGCGTCACCTGGTCGCCGGCCGACAGCTCGCGCACGTAGGCGGTGAGGGACTCGGCGCCGGCGACGGGCTGGTCGTTGATCGCGACCACCACGTCGTCGGCCTGGAGCTCGGCGTCGGCGGCGGGCGACCCCGCCGTGACCTCGACGACCTGCGCGCCGCGGCGGGTCACGCCGTCGGCCGTCGCCGTCGTGTCACGCAGCGAGACGCCGAGGAACGCGTGCTCCGCCGTGCCGTCCTCGATGAGCTGCGACGCGATGGTCTTCATGAGGTTGACCGGGATGGCGAAGCCGAGGCCGACCGACCCGGACTCGCTCGAGAGCGTGGCGATCGAGGAGTTGATGCCGATGACGTTGCCCTCGCCGTCGAACAGCGGGCCGCCGGAGTTCCCCGGGTTGATCGCGGCGTCGGTCTGCAGCGCGTTCGTCACCGCGGCGTCCGCGGAGCTGCCGGTCTCGGACGTGGTGACCGGGCGGTCGAGCGCGGACACGATGCCCGTCGTCACGGTGTTCGCGAGGCCGAGCGGGTTGCCCACGGCCATGACCGGCTGCCCGACGACGACCGCGTCGCTGTCGCCGAGCGCGGCGACCGTGAGGTCGGCCGGCGGGTCGGTGAGCCGCACGACGGCGAGGTCCGTGGTCGGGTCCGTGCCCGCCACCTCGGCCTCGAAGAGGCGGCCGTCGCTGAGGGTCACGTTGACCGCCTCGGCCCCGGACACCACGTGGTTGTTCGTGACGATGTGCCCCTCGTCGTCGACGACCACGCCCGAGCCCTCGGCGCCGCCCTCGGCCGTCTGCACCTGGATGGCGACGACGGACTGCTGCACCGCCGTGGCGACGGCCTCCCAGTCCGGGCTGTCGACGCTCGACGAGCCCGCCGCCGGCGAGCTGCCGGACGCCTGGCCCAGGTCGGCGATCGACGCGGAGCGCGTCCCGGACCCGAGGTCGCCGTCGAGACCCTCGGAGGCCAGCACGGACCCGCCGACGCCCACGCCCGCGGCGAGCAGCGCCGCGAGGCCGACCGGCAGCCACACCCGGCGCCTGCGACGCGTGCGCGGGGCGGGCGGTCCCGACGGCGCGCCGTCACGGAACGGACCGAACGGCGAGGTAGGGGGCGTGCCATCGGCGCCCGCCGCACCGAGGGGGCCCGACGCCTGCGGCGGGAAGGGGCCGTAGCCCTGCTGCGCGTACCCCTGCTGGGTCTGGGGCTGCTGCACCTGCTGGGCGTAGGGCGCGTAGGGCCCGGAGCCGTGCTGGTGCCCGGGGGCCGGCGCCTGCTGCGCACCCCACGGCAGCGGCGCGGCGGACGGGCGGGCCGGGGCCGACCAGGGCTGCCCAGCCGTCTGCTCGCGGGCGCCGGACGGCACGGGCTGCGTCGCGCCCAGCGGCGGGATCGGCTGCGTCTCGTGCTCGGACGGGTGCTGCGCGTCACGGCGCTGGTCGGCGTCGTGCCCGCCCTCGGGGGTGGTGGTCATCGGGTAACCCTCCTTCGTCGGGAGCCATGAGACCCCGCCGATCTGGAGGCTGGCTCCGACGTGCCTGGGAACAGCCTAGGAGTCCGTCCTGAACCTCGCCCGGGCTGGCGCCCTCGCCGACCGACGGGCGCCGGCGTCAACCCTGCAGCGCGGTCGCCACGGCTGCCGCGACGCGCTCACCGAGCGCGCGGCGGTCGACGCGGTCCACGCGGACCTCGACGACCGACACGCCACGGCCCGGCGCGGCCAGCGCGGCGGCGAGCGCCTCGTCGGTGGCGACGCGGACGTGCCGGACGCCGTACCCGGCGCACAGCGCGGCCAGGTCCGCGCCGTGCGGGGTGCCGAAGACCCGCTCGAACGCCGCCGCCCGCGCCGGCTCGCCCGGCTCGAGCGTGCTGAAGATGGAGCCGCCGTCGTCGTACGCCACGACGACCTGCAGGTCCGCCCGACGCTCGAGCGGCCCGGCCAGGAGCCCGCCGACGTCGTGCAGGAAGGTGAGGTCGCCGACCAGGAGCCGTGTGCGCCGGGACGGCAGCCCCAGCGCCACGCCGAGCGCCGTCGACAGCATGCCGTCGATGCCCGCGAGGCCCCGGTTGGCCAGGACCAGCGGGGGGTGGGCCCACCGGGCGACGAGGTCGAGGTCGCGGACGGGGTTCGACGACCCGACCACGAGCACGTCGTCCGGGGCGGACGCGGCGGCGACGGCGCGGGCGACGACCGGCCCGGTCAGGGGCGGCTGCAGGCGGGTGGCCGGCCGGTCCACGGCCGCGGCCGCGTCGAGCACGGCGTCGACCGCGGCGTCGGCCCGCTCCCCCGCCGCCCGCCACGCGTCGAGCCAGGGTGCCGCCGGTCCGGGAGCCGATTCGGGAGCCGGTGCGGGAGCCGGCGCGGGAGCCGGCGCGGGGACGAGCCAGGCGGACGGGACGGCGGGCAGGACGACGGCGGCGCGGCGGGCGGCGTCCGGCCACGGACCGGCGCCGGGGGCGACGACGACGACCTCCACGTCGTGGCGGGCCAGGAGTGCGGAGACCGGGCGGCTGAGCGTCGGGCGGCCGAGGACGACCGCGCGGCGCACACGGCCGCCGAGCCCGGGCGCACCCAGCAGGAGGCGGTACGCGGCCGGGCCGACGTCGGTGCGGCGCGCGCCCGAGGACGGCTCGGCCAGCACCGGCCAACCGCGGGCGCGGCCCAGCTCCACGGCGAGGGGCCCCGCGCCGTCGCCGGCGACGACGACGGTCGGACGGTCGTCGGGCAGGGGGAGGTCGACGGGCGCGACGACGGGGGACGCGGCGACGACGTGCGTGACCCCGGAGCGACCCCGGGGACCCTCGCCCTGGCCGGCGCGCTCGTCGCCGTCCTCGCCGGTCACCGGCCAGGGGGCGCCGGGCGGCGCGAGCAGGGGTTCGCGGTAGGCGAGGTCCAGGTGCACCGGTCCCGGCCAGCCGGTGCGGGCTCCCGAGGCGGCGGCCACGGCCCGGGACGCCAGCGCGCGGAGGTCGTCGTCCTCGCCGGGGCGGCCGGAGGGGGCCGGCACGTCGGCGAGGAGGCGGACCGCGGGACCGAGCAGGCCGGGCTGCTCGGTCGTCTGGTTGGCGCCCGTGCCGCGCAGCTCGTGCGGGCGGTCGGCCGTCAGCAGCAGCAGCGGCACGCCCGCGTGGTGCGCCTCGAGGACCGCGGGGTGCAGGTTCGCCACGGCCGTGCCCGACGTCGTGACGACCGCGACGGGCGGCACCGGGACGCCGGCACCCGCCGACGCCTGCGCCGCCCGGGCCAGGCCGAGGGCCAGGAAGGCCGCGCTGCGCTCGTCGACGCGCACGTGCAGGTCCAGCGCCGGCGCGCCCGCGGGCCGCCGCCCGTCGGGCAGGGTGGTGTCCACGAGCGCCTCCGCGAGGGGCGCGCTGCGGGAGCCCGGTGACAGCACGACGTGCCGGACGCCCAGCCCCGCGAGCGCCGCGAGCAGCACGCGCGCCGCGCGCGGGGCGGGCGGCAGGTCGTCGCCGGGTCGCGTGTCGCTCACGACGCCATCCTCACACCCGGGACCGCGAGCCGATCGCGCCGGCCCGGGCGCGCGGCCGAGGCGTCAGCGCACCGCGGCGATCTCGGCGGCCCGTCGCACCCACCGGCCCTCGAGCATAGGACCCGCGGCGGCCGCCGCGAGGAGCCCGTCGTCCGGCTCCGGACGACGCACGGCGATCGCACCGTCCACCGGCAGCAGCGGCGCGGCCACCACGTCCTGCGCCAGCAGCTGGGCCGTGGCCAGCCCACAGGCGTAGGGCAGCTCGGGCAGCGCGGCCGCGAGCGCGAGCCCCGCTGCGAGCCCGACGGACGTCTCCAGCGCGGACGACACGACGACGGGCAGGCCGACCTGCTCGACGAGGCGCAGGCACGCGCGCACGCCGCCGAGGGGCTGGACCTTGAGCACCAGCACGTCCGCGGCCCCGGCGCGCGCGACCGCCAGCGGGTCCTCGGCCCGGCGGACGGACTCGTCGGCGGCGATCGGCACGGAGGTGCGCCGGCGCACCGCGGCGAGGTCCGCCACCGTGGGGACGGGCTGCTCGGCGTACTCCAGCCCGCCGGCCGCCCGGTCGAGGACCCCCAGCCGACGGACCGCCTCGTCGACGTCCCAGGCCGCGTTCGCGTCGACGCGGACCCGCCCGCCGGGCCCCAGCGCGTCGCGGACGGCCTCGAGCCGGGCGACCTCCTCCGCCAGCGTCTGGCCCCGCTCGGCGACCTTCACCTTCGCCGTCGTGCACCCGCCCGAGCCGGTGACGATGCGGTGCGCCGTCACCGGGTCGACGGCGGGCACCGTGACGTTGACCGGGACGGCGTCGCGCACGGCGGCGGGCCAGCCCTCGTCGGCCGCCTCCCGGGCCGCGCGCCACCAGGCCGCGGACTCCGCCGGGCCGTAGTCCCAGAAGGGGCTGAGCTCGCCCCAGCCCGCGTCCCCGCGCACGAGGACGCCGTCGCGCCGGACGAGGCCACGGAAGCGGGTGCGCAGCGGCACGTCCCAGACGTAGGTGCGCGCGGCGAGGGCGGTGGCGACGGGCCGGGGCCGGCCGGCCGCCGACGCGGCCTCCTGCGCCGCCGGGCGTGCGGGGTCGTCGCTCACGGCCGCCACCCTAGGCTGGCGGCCGTGAGCACGCCGGTCCCGCCGCCCTCCTCCTCCCCCTCGTCGGCGTCCTCGTCGCCGTCCACCTCGACGCCCGACGAGCGCGCACCCGGTCGTCCCGCGCCGACGACGACCCCGCTGCCGGCACGCGTCTCGGAGACGTTCGACCCGGCCCGCTGGCGGTCGGTGCCCGGCTTCGAGGGCCTGACCGACCTCACCTACCACCGCGGGGTGGCCCGGCCCGACGCCGCCGCGGCGGCCGCGGGGGCCACCGAGCGGGACGTGCCGGTCGTGCGCGTCGCCTTCCACCGTCCGGAGGTCCGCAACGCCTTCCGCCCGCACACCGTCGACGAGCTGTACGCCGTGCTCGACCACGCGCGCACGAGCTCCGACGTCGGCACGGTGCTGCTCACGGGCAACGGCCCGAGCCCGAAGGACGGCGGCTGGGCGTTCTGCTCCGGCGGCGACCAGCGCATCCGCGGCCGCGACGGCTACCGGTACACGCACGACCCCGGGGCGCAGACCGCGGAGGGCTGGGACCCGGCGCGCGCGGGCCGCCTGCACGTCCTCGAGGTGCAGCGCCTCATCCGGACGATGCCGAAGGTCGTCGTGGCGCTCGTCGGCGGCTGGGCGGCCGGGGGCGGGCACTCCCTGCACGTCGTCGCGGACCTGACGATCGCGAGCCGCGAGCACGCGCGCTTCATGCAGACCGACGCGAACGTGGGGTCCTTCGACGGCGGGTACGGGTCGGCGCTGCTGGCCCGGCAGGTCGGCCAGAAGCGCGCCCGGGAGATCTTCTTCCTGGCGCGGGAGTACTCCGCCGACGACGCGCTCGCCTGGGGGGCGGTCAACGACGTCGTGCCCCACGCCGAGCTGGAGGAGGCCGGCTGGGAGTACGCGCGGATCATCGCCACGAAGTCCCCGCAGGCGATCCGCATGCTGAAGTTCGCCTTCAACCTGGCCGACGACGGCCTGGCCGGGCAGCAGGTCTTCGCCGGGGAGGCGACGCGCCTGGCGTACATGACGGACGAGGCCGTCGAGGGCCGGGACGCCTTCCTGCAGCGCCGCGACCCCGACTGGTCGGGCTTCCCGTACGCCTACTGACGCGCTCGCGGCCCCCGGTCAGCCGACCTCGATGGAGCCCGTCGTCACGGGCACGAGCTCGATCCACGTGGTCCCCGGCGCCAGCGTCGCCGTCTGCCCGTCGCCCGTGGTGAGGACCAGCGGCGCGGTCGGCTCGGCGCCCTTCGACCACGAGACGGGCACGGTCCGGCCGCCCGTGGCGAGCACGCCCTCGCCGCCGCTGCCGGCCAGGATCGTCTCCGGCACGGGGTTCCCGGCCGGGTCGGTGCCGACGTCCGGGTCGAGCTGCACCGACAGCGCGACGACGTTCGTCGCCGCGAGCCGGGTCCCGGACCGCGCGGTGGCGGGCACGCCCGACTCGGAGCGCAGCCACGTCCCGCTCGCCGCGTCCCAGTCCCACGAGGGCCGCTCGACCGGCGAGAAGGTGGGGACCACGCGGGTCGCCGGCGTGCCGAGGCGCACGGCCGAGGCCGCCTCGGGCGTCCGCGCGAACGAGAGCGGCTCGGCGGGCGGGACCGTGCGGCTCGCGTCGGCCTGCGACCAGAAGGTCGTGGGCGTGCCGTACACGTTGTGCGGCGCGGGGGCGACGCCGCGCTTGCGGTAGAAGCCCGCGTCGCCCGCGTCCATGCTGACGAGCTGGACGCCCGTCGCGCCGATCGCCTGCACGTAGCGCGGCTGCCCGCCGGAGAACGCGAGGAGGCCCCCGAGCGGCGCGTTGATGGCGCCGTCCATCGGGCGGACGGACCGGATGGGGCCGACCTCCTCGGGGACCTGCGAGTGGTAGACGGCGACGAAGCGCGAGATGCCGCCCTCGACGACCTCCTCCCACACCACGTCCGCCTGCTCCAGACCGGTCTGCGGGCGCGCCTGCGTGGAGTTCTCGATCTTCACCGACAGCGCCGGCCGGGCCGCGACCTCCGTGGTCTCGACTCCGGTGAGCGGCCAGCGCGGGGCCAGCGTGGGCGGCGGCGGTGCCGCCTTGGCCGGCTCGACCGGCGCGTCGACGGTGACCGTCGGGGTCGGCGCCGGTGCCGTCGCCCCGGCGGAGCAGGCGGCCGGGGCGAGGACGGCGAGCGCCAGCAGCGCCGCGACGCGCACCCGGCGGCCGCGGCGGCGGGCGGGGGCGGGCGTGGAGGCGGTGCCGGCGGCGGGCGGGCGGCGGACCGGGGTGGGTCGCACGTCGGGCTCCTCGGGGTGCTGGGCCGCACGGGCCGGTCGCAGGCGGGGCGCACGACGCCCGCGACCCCGGGCGGGGCCGGTGTGCATCCCGTGCGCGGGGCGACGCCACGGTACTGCCCGCCCCGCCCGCGACCGCGCACGCGTGCCCTTTCCGTCCCACGCCGTCCGGAAGGTCGCACCCCGCGACCCGCTCCCACGACGGGTGCCGGCGGCGCGGAGCGGGTCCGGCCGCGCCTACGCTGGGCCGGTGAGCCGTCCCCTCCTGCGCGTGCGCGCCGGGGCGGACCCCGCGGCCCCGGGCGCGGGCCTGCCGGACGGGCTGCTCGCGGGCCTGGCCGCGGCGCTGGCCGGTCGCGGGCCCGCGCTGCTGCCGGTCGACGAGGAGCTCCCCCCGGCGGGCGTGCCGGTCGGCCGCGTGCCCGACGAGGTCGCGCTCGCCGTGGCCACCTCGGGCTCCACCGGTGAGCCACGCACGGTCCTGCTGGCCGCCGAGGCGCTCCGGACCTCCGCGCGCGCCACCGCCGACCGGCTGCAGGGGCCGGGGCGCTGGCTGCTGGCCCTGCCGGTGCACCACGTGGCCGGCCTGCAGGTCCTCGTCCGGTCGGTCCTGGCCGGTACGGAGCCGGTCGCGCTGCCGCCGGGCCCGTTCCGGCCGCCGGCGTTCGTCGCGGCGACGGACGCCCTCGTCGGGGACGCGGGGGCGGATGCGGGCGCGGGTACGGGTGCGGGCGCGGGTGCGGCGCGTGCGCCGCTCTACACGTCGCTCGTGCCCACGCAGCTGCGACGCCTGCTCGACGACCCCGCGGCCCTCGACGCCCTGCGCGCCTTCGACGCGGTCCTCCTCGGCGGCGCCGCGCCGCCGGCCCGCCTCGTGTCGGCCGCCCGGACCGCCGGCGTCCCGGTGGTCGTCACCTACGGGATGTCGGAGACGTGCGGCGGCTGCGTCTACGACGGCGTGCCGCTCGACGGCGTCGGCGTGCGCGTCGAGGACCCCGACGCGACGGGTGCCGGCCGCGTGCTGCTGTCCGGCCCGGTCCTCGCCCTCGGCTACGCCCCCGGCACGGCGCCGCACATCTCATCGAGCGCCGCCGCCCGGCCACCGGGCGCCGTCGGTGGCGACCTGCTCCCCCTCGACACCTCCGCCCTCGTGGTCCTCGACGGCGTGCCCCACCTGCGCACCTCGGACCTCGGCCGGTGGCGTGACGGACGGCTCGAGGTGCTCGGCCGGGCCGACGACGTCGTCGTCACGGGCGGCGTCAACGTCGCCCCCGCGGCCGTCGAGCGGGTGCTGGCCGAGGTCCCCGGCGTGGCGGAGGCGTGCGTCGTCGGGGTCCCCGACGACGAGTGGGGTCGGGCCGTCGTCGCCCTCGTCGTGCCGTCCGGCCGCCCGCCCGGGCTCGACGAGGTCCGCGCCGCGGCGGCCGGCGCCCTCGGCCCCGCCGCCGCTCCCCGCGCCCTGCTCCTCGTCGACGCGCTGCCCCTGCGCGGCCCGGGCAAGGTGGACCGCCGCGCCGCCGCGGCGCTCGCCGCCGCGGCCCCGGCGGTAGCGTCCCGCCGGGCACCCGTCCCGCCCACCGCCCAGGAGGACCCCTCATGACCGTCGCGACCGCACCGCGCACCGGCCGGCACCACCCCGTCCGGCGGGCCGCCGCGTGACCACCGCCGCGCAGTGGGTCGCCGGCGCGCGGCCGCGCACGCTCCCGGCGGCCGTCGCCCCGGTGCTCGTCGGCACGGGGGCGGCCGACCACGCCGGCGGCGCGCACCTGGGCCGTGCGCTCCTCGCGGCCGGGGTCGCCCTGGCCCTGCAGGTGGGGGTCAACTACGCCAACGACTACTCCGACGGCATCCGCGGCACCGACGCCGACCGGGTCGGGCCGATGCGCCTCGTCGCCTCGATGACCGCCCGGGCCGTCGACGTGAAGCGCGCCGCCTTCGCGGCCTTCGGGGTGGCCGCGGTCCTCGGGCTGGTGCTCGTGGTCCTGTCGGGGGACCCCTGGCTGGTGCTCGTCGGTGCCGCCGCCATCGCCGCCGCCTGGTTCTACACCGGCGGGAAGCGCCCGTACGGCTACCGCGGGCTCGGCGAGGTCGGCGTGTTCGTGTTCTTCGGGCTCGTCGCCGTGCTCGGCACGACGTGGACGCAGGCGCACGCCCTGCCGCTGCCGGCCTGGCTGGGCGCGGTGGCGATCGGCCTGCTGGCCTGCGCGCTGCTCATGGCCAACAACCTGCGGGACGTGCCGACCGACGCCGTCGTCGGCAAGCGGACGCTCGCGGTGCGGCTGGGCGAGCACCGGGCGCGCCGGGCGTACGCGGCGCTCGTCGTCGTGCCCGTCCTGCTCGGCGCGGCCTGCGCGGTCGTGGCGCCGTGGTCGCTGCTCGTGCTGCTCGCGGGGGTGCCCGCGGTGGCGCTCGCGTCGGTGGTGCTGCTCGGGGCGCGCGGCCGGGCCCTCGTCCCGGTGCTGGCGGGCACGGGGTTCCTCGAACTGGGCGTCGGCCTGCTGCTGTTCCTGGGGCTCGTCGTCAGCTGACCGGCGGCGTCGCGTCGGCGCGCCCGGCGGTGCTCCTGTCGGTGCTCCTGTCGGTGCTCCTGTCGGTGCTCCTGTCGGTGCTCCCGGGGGTCCCCCGGTCCTCGGCGGCCGCGTCGAGGACCGCGTCCTCGGCCTCCGCGTCCCTTTCGGCGGCGCTGCGCTGCTGCTCGTCCCGTCGCCGGCGCGCCCGCTCCTCGTCGCGGCGCTGCAGCCACAGCGCGGCGCCGTCGCGCGGGCCCCGCAGCAGCAGGTAGCTCAGCAGGGCACCGATGACCACGGCTCCGACGGCCGCGAGCCACGGGCTCATGCCGGCCAGGACGAGGGCGCCCCAGGCGGCGGCCACGAGCACGAGGCGCAGCAGGGTGTAGACGAGCACGGGCACGCGCCCAGGGTACGACGGGTCGCTGAGCGCCCGGCGGGACCCCCGGCGGCGCACGGCGAGGCCCGGCGACGCGCCCGGACTACCGTGGGGGCGTGAGCCGCATCCTGCCCGCCCTCCTGGTCGTCGCGTTCACCGTCTACTGCGTCGTGGACGTCGTGCAGAGCGACGAGCGCAGCCGGCGCGGGGTCCCCGCGTGGCTCTGGGTGCTGCTCGTCGTGCTCGTGCCGGTCCTCGGCGGGCTGGCCTGGATCGTGTCCAGCCGGTCGGCGCGCGCGGGCGACGGCGGCCCCGGCGGCGGGGGCGGCAGCCGCCCGCGCCGGCCCGGCGGCCGGCCGGGCGGCGGGCGCGGCCCCGTGGCGCCCGACGACGACCCCGACTTCCTGCGCCGGCTCGACGAGCAGCGTCGTCGGCGCCAGGCCGCCGAGGGCCGGGAGGGCACGACCTCGTCCGGCGACGAGGACGGCCGCGGCCAGGGCACGACGAACGACGGGCCGGTCACCCAGGGCTGAGGCGCGCGGTGCCGCCCGGGGCCGGCCGGTCAGGAGACGGTCAGAGCCCCGAGTACGAGTGCTTGCCGGTGACGAACAGGTTCACGACGGTGAAGTTCGCCAGGACGACGGCGTACCCGACGAGCACGAAGAACGCCGCCCGGCGGCCCGTCCAGCCGCGCGTCGTGCGCGCGTGCAGGTAGGCCGCGTACACGACCCAGGCCACGAAGGTGCCGACCTCCTTGGGGTCCCAGCCCCAGTACCGGCCCCACGCGTGCTCGGCCCAGATGGCCCCGCCGATGAGCGTGAACGTCCACAGCACGAAGCCGACCGCGTTCAGCCGGAACGACAGCGCCTCGAGCCGCGTGGCCGACGGCACCTGGCGCAGCCAGGCGAACCGCGGACCGGTGACGCGCCAGTCGTGCAGGGCGCGACGCGCACCGCTCGTGGCCCCGGGGGCCGCCACGTGCGACCGCCCCTGCTCGCGCCCGTCCACGAGGAGCTGCAGCACGGCCGCCCCGAAGCCGACGGTGAACACCCCGGTCGCCGCGATGGCGACGCCGACGTGGATGACGAGCCAGTAGCTCTGCAGCGCGGGCTGCACCGCGTCCGCCTGGACGAAGAAGACGAGCAGGCCCAGCGCGAGCGCCAGGACGGCGATGCCCATGACGAGCACGCCGAGGAACGCCACGGTCCGGCGGAACTGCACCACCGCCAGCACCAGGACGGCGACGAAGGTCCCGACGAGCGTGAACTCGTACATGTTGGCCGTCGGCCAGCGCCCGGACGCGACCCCGCGCAGGACGATGCCGCCGAGCAGGAAGGCCAGGCCGAGCCAGGTCGTCGAGCGCGCGATGCCCTCCGCACGGACGGACCGGCCCATCGCGGGACCGTCGTCCTCGGCGCGGCCGAGCCCACCCCCGGACCCGGCGTCCCCCTCGAGGGTGATGGTCCCGAGGCCCGTGCCGACGGCGACGTGCGCGCGTGCCTGCGCCGACGGGCGCGCGGTGCGGGCGGCGCGCGTGGCGGCGTCGGCGATGCGCGCGAGGTCCACCGTCCACGCCACCAGGGCGATGGTGAAGACCGTCGTCGCGCCCCACACCAGCAGGGTGCTCAGGTCGCCGGTGCTCATGGCTGTCCTCCGGGGGTACGGGTGCTGGTGCTGCTGCTGGTGGCGCTGCTGCTGGTGGCGCTGCCGGCGCCGGTCTCCTCGGGGCCCGTCGCGCCGGCGCCCGTCGTGCCGGCGCCCGTCGCGCCGGCGCCGACCGTGCCGGCGCCGACCGGGGTCGGGCTGCGCGGCGGTCCGGCGTCACCGCCGGGGGGCGGGCCGAGCGCGGCCCGCAGCAGCGCGCCGACCTGCCCGACGAGCGCCGTGTCGTCGCCGCGCGCGAGGCCGGCGGCGAGGACGAGCGTACGCCCGGGCTCGTCGTCGTCCGCGGGTCCCGCCCGCAGCCACAGGCGGCGGCGAGGGGCGAAGAGCGAGACCGCCAGGCCCGCGAACGCGAGCAGCGAGAACACGAGGACGGGCGCGAGGGCGGGATCGTAGCGCAGGTCGAGGGCGACGAAGCGCGGCAGCGCACCGAACGTCACCGTGCCCCGGCCGTCCGGCAGGTCCACCGTCTGGCCCGGCTGCACGTACAGCGTCACGGGACGGCCCTCGGCGTCGACGGCCTGGGTCATGGCCGTCGTGTCGAGCTCGTAGACGTTCTGCGGCACGCCGTCGTCCAGCCCCAGGTCCCCGGTCCACACACTGAGCACGAGCATCGGGTCGCGCGGCTGGGGGTCGACCGACCGCACGAGCCCCTCGCCCAGCCGCTCGACCGTCGGCAGGAGGAACCCGTTGAGGCCGATCTGCTCCTGGCCGGGGCCGACGTCGGGCACCTTGACGACGCCGCGGGAGGTGTAGACCTCGTCCTGCGGGAGGAAGGGCACGGTGCCCGAGAAGGCGACGCGGCCGGTGGCGTCCCGGACCGTCACCTCCGGCGCGTAGCCGTTGCCCTGCAGGTAGACCTTCGCACCGGCCACGTCCAGCGGGTGGTTGACGCGGATCGTCCGCTCGGTGGGCTCGCCGCCGGGCTCGGTCACCGTGACGTCGGCGGCGAAGGACCGGGACTGCAGGGTGTCGGCGTCGAAGGAGGAGCGGAAGTCGTCGAGCCGCAGCGTGAAGGGCACGAGCGACTCCGCCCGGAAGGCGGCGCCCTGCTGCCACGTGTCGTAGTTCGTCACGGCGTTGGCGAACCCGCGCCCCTGCACCACCAGCTCCTGCCCGCGGTAGTGCAGCAGCTGCCCGGTCGCGACCGACACGAGCAGCCCGACGAGCGCGAGGTGGAACAGCAGGTTGCCCGTCTCGCGCAGGTAGCCGCGCTCGGCGGAGACCGACCAGGTGCCGGCCCCCTCGTCGTGCACGTCCACCCGGTGACGCGGGACGGGTGGGAGCCAGGCCCAGCCGCGTCGCAGGTCCGCGGCGGCCCGCTCGACGACCGCGCGCGCGTCCTCGTCCGTGCGAGCCCGGCCGCGCGCGGGGAACCGCTCGAAGCGGCGCGGGGTGCGGGGCGGACGGCCCCGCACGCCCCGCAGGTGCACCGCGGTGCGCGGCAGGATGCAGCCGACCAGCGACACCATGAGCAGCAGGTAGATCGCCGAGAACCAGACGGAGGAGTAGACGTCGAAGAAGCCGAGGCGGTCCAGCCACGGGCCCGCGGTCGGGTGGTCCGTCAGGTACGTCGCCACGCGGTCCGGGTCCTGCGCGTTCTGCGGGAACACGGTCCCGGGCACGGCGGCGACCGCCAGCAGCATGAGGAGCAGCAGCGCCACGCGCATGCTCGTCAGCTGCCGCCAGCCCCAGCGCAACCAGCCCCGCACGCCGAGGGCGACGGGTGCGGGGCGCGCGGGACCGTCCGGCGAGGCGGCGGGCCCGCCGCCCGAGGAGCCGCTGCCGGCCGACCCGCCGGCGCCGTCGCCCGCCCCCGTGGCGCCCGGTCCGGCGGCGGACGTGGCGCCGGCCGCCGGTCCGTCGTCGCCGGCAGGGACGACGAACGCGTCGTCGAGCCCCTCCGGGCGGTAGGGCGCCCGGGTGCTCGACCCGGCGCTCGAACCGGTGCTCGACCCGGTGCGCACCCCGGCGCCCGGCCCGGTGCGCGTGCCGCGGCCGGCCATCACACCACCGGCCGGAAGGTGTCGGCGCCGGTGAGCAGGTACTGCAGCCACGTCGCCCACTGCGTCCACAGCCCGGTGACGAGGGCCAGGCCCAGCACGACGAGCAGCACGCCCCCGGCGCGCTGCAGCGCGCGGCGGTGCCGGCCGAGCCACGCCAGGACGCGCGCGCTCCCGCCGAGCCCGAGGGCGACGAGCACGAACGGCAGCCCGAGGCCCAGGCAGAACGCCACCGCGAGGAGCGCGCCACGCCCGGCCGAGCCCTCGGTGTAGCCGAGCGTGAGGATCGCGGCGAGCGTGGGGCCGATGCAGGGCACCCAGCCGATGCCGAAGGCCAGGCCCAGCAGCGGCGCGCCCCACAGCCCGGCGCGCGGGGCCACGTGCCACCGCCGCTCCCGCTGCGCGGCCGGCACGAAGCCGACGAACACCAGGCCCATGAGCACGACGAGCACGCCGAGCACCCGCGTGACGACGTCCGACTCGCGCGCGAGGAGGGCGCCGACGGATCCCGCCGCGGTGCCGTAGGCGACGAAGACCGCGGTGAAGCCGAGCACGAACAGCACGACGCCGAGCACGACGTCGCGACGGGGGCGGACGGCACCCGCGGCCCTCGTCGTCGTGGGGGCCGGCACCACCACGGTGCTCGCGGCCACCGTGCGCGTGGCACCGCCGGCGGTGCCGGAGCCGGCGCCGGTGCCCGCACCGGTGCCCGTGCCCGTGCCCGTGCCCAGCAGCCCCGTCGCGTCCGCGAGCGCACGCCCGCCCAGGCTCGGCCCGGCGGGCGCACGTCCCGCCGTCGCCCCGGCCATGCCCCCCACGTACGCCAGGTACCCGGGGACGAGCGGCAGGACGCACGGCGACGCGAACGACACGAGCCCGGCCAGCACCGCGACGGGCAGCGCGAGCAGCAGCGAGCCCGACACGACGGCCCGGCCGAAGGCGTCGCCGACGTCGGCCACGAGGGGCGCCGCCGCGAGCAGCGAGGTCACGACGCGGCCCCCTCGCCCTCGGTGAGCAGGTCGTCGACGACGCTGCGCAGCGTGCTGCCGTCGGCCAGGCCGAGGACCCGGGCGGCGACGCGCCCCTCGGCGTCCAGGACGACCGTCGTCGGGACCGCGTTGACCGGGACGGTGCCCTGCAGCGCGGCGATCGCGGAGCCCTCGGTGTCGGCGATGCTCGGGTACGGGACCGCGAACGTCTCCTGGAACGCCTCGGCGGCACCGGCGGCGTCGGTGCTGTTGATGCCGAGCACGTGCACGCCGCGGTCGGCGTAGTCGGTGGCCAGCGCCACGAGGTCCGGCGCCTCCGCCCGGCAGGGCGGGCAGGCGGCGTACCAGGTGTTGAGCACGACGACGTCCCCGCGCCAGGCGCCGACGTCCTGCGTCGCGCCGGCGTAGTCCGTGCCCGCGAGCTCCACCGGGCCCGGCCGCTCGTCGGCGGCCCAGACGGTGACGGAGCCGTCGCCGGACACGTAGCCCTGGTCCGCGACCTCCTCCTGCCCACCGGTCCCGCCACCGGTGCCCGACCCCGCGGCCTCGTCGGGCGAACAGCCGGCCAGCACGACGAGCGCGACCGCGAGCCCCAGCACGGGCGCGAGGGCCCGCCGGGACCGTGCGCCCGACCGTGCGCCCGACCGTGCGCCCGACCGTGCGCCCGACCGTGCGCCCGACCGTGCGCCCGAACCTGCACCCGACGACGTGGCGATGCGTGCCGACCTCATGCGCCGCTCACGGTGGCCGCGCCGGGCAGCAGGGACGCCGCCGGCTCGCTGTACCGGATGCCGACGAGCACGTCGTCCTCGAACCGGAACGAGGTGAGGGAAGCCAGGGAGCACTGCCGGCGCCGGGGGTCGTGCCAGAGCCGGCGACCCTCGGCCGCGCACCGGGCCATCCAGACGGGCAGCTGGTGGCTGACGAGCACCGCCTCGTGCCCGCGGGCACGCACGCGTGCGCTGTCGACGGCCGACAGCATGCGGTCCGCCTGCTCGCGGTACGGCTCGCCCCACGAGGGACGGAAGGGGTTGACCAGGTGCGGCCAGTGCTCGGGGTGCCGCAGCGAGCCGTCGCCGACGCCGAAGGTGCGGCCCTGGAAGTGGTTCTCCGCCTCGATGAGCCGCACGTCCGTGGCGACCTCGAGGTCGAACGCCTCCGCGAGCGGCGCCGCGGTCTGCTGCGCGCGCTCCAGCGGGGACGCGACGACGAGCGTGACGTCGTGCCGGGGCTCGTCGCCCGAGCCGGCCAGGTGGTCGGCGACCATCCGGGCCATGGCCTCGCCGCGGGCGGAGAGGCGGTAGCCGGGGAGCCGCCCGTACAGGACGCCGGCGGGGTTGTGCACCTCGCCGTGCCGCAGCAGGTGCACGGTGGTGGGGACCATGGCCCCAGTCTCACAGACCGACCTGGGTGCCCGGCGTCCCCGGCCAGGGCCGCCTCAGGGGGTCCGCGTCACTCCTGCGTCACCGACCCGCCGCTCCCGAGGAAGCCCCGGGCCCGCTCCCGGCTCACTCCCCCGTCAGCACCGCCGACGGGCAGCCCACGCCGTCCAGCCCCGCGTTGACCGCCCGCATGGCGTCCCCGAGCGCGGTGAGCTGCTCCGGCGTCAGGACGTCGACGAGGTGCCGGCGCACCGAGCGCACGTGCCCCGGTGCCGCGGCGACGAGCCGCTGCCAGCCCGCCTCCGTCAGGACGGCCTCGACGCCGCGCGCGTCCGACGCGCAGGCCCGCCGCTCCACCATCCCCGCGTCCTCCATGCGCCGGACCGTGTGCGTGAGCCGGCTGCGCGAGTGCGCCAGGCCGGCGGCCAGCTCCGACATGCGCAGCTGCCGCCCCGGGGCCTCCGACAGCCGCACGAGCAGCTCGTACTCGTGCAACGACAGCCCCGACTCCGCCTCGAGCTCGTGCCCGAGGGCGCCCATGAGGCGTGCGCTGGCGTCGCGGAACGCGCGCCAGTCACCCTGCTGGCCCTCGGAGAGCCACTGGACGTCCGTCGCGGTGGTGGTGCTGGTCATGGCGTTGCTCCCGGTCCGGTCCTGCCTGCCGTCCCGCAGCACGTGCGCGACCCGTGGGGTGACGCGTACTTGCGGGAACAAGATCACTGTAGTAGAACTTTAAACCATCAGCCGGTTGAGAGTTCAACGACCTGGTCCAGCACGGGGCCGGGCGAGGGGCGATCGACCAGCGGTCAGCACCGCCCACCCCCCGGCCACCTCGCCGGTCCCGCCCCAGGAGGACGCCATGAGCACCACGACCCCCACCGCCCTGCCCGCCGGCCTCGTCACCGGCACCTACGCCGTCGACCCGACGCACACGGAGGCCGGCTTCACCGTCCGTCACGCCGGCATCTCCAAGGTCCGCGGGAAGGTCGCCGTCACCGAGGGCACCGTCGTCGTGGGCGAGGACCTGTCCTCCTCGTCCGTCACGGTGACGCTCGACCCGGCGTCGGTCAGCACGGGTGACGCCAACCGCGACGGCCACCTCAAGTCCGCCGACTTCTTCGAGGTCGAGACCTACCCGACGTGGACCTTCACCTCCACGGCGGTCCGCCCCGCCGGTGGCGCCTACGTGATCGAGGGCGACCTGACGATCCACGGCGTCACGCAGCGCGTCGAGCTCGAGACGGAGTTCAACGGCGTCGCGACCGACCCGTTCGGCAACGCCCGCGCCGGCTTCGAGGCCAACGTCACCATCTCGCGCAAGGACTTCGGCCTGACCTGGAACGCGGCGCTGGAGGCCGGCGGCGTCCTCGTCTCGGACAAGGTCGTCATCACCATCGACGCGTCGGTCATCCAGCAGCAGGGCTGACCCGTCGGGCCGGCGGGCCGACGCCGCGCAGGCCTCACGACCACCACGGCCGGGTGCCGGGACCACGCGTCCCGGCACCCGGCCGTCGTCGCCGGCGCGGACGTCGACCGGTCCCGGGCGCCGTCAGGCCCGCGGCGGCACCAGCGCGCGCCGCAGCCGGTCCGCGTCGATCCGCCAGTACCCCTGCCGGACGCCGTCGACCTCGACGACGGGGACGAGCTCACCCAGCTCGGCGACGAGGTCGCGCCCGTCCGGCGCCGCCGCCGGGTCGTCGACGTCGACCTCCCGCCACCGCTCCCCCGTCGCCGCGCAGACCTCACGCACCACGTCCCGGGCCGCCGCGCACAGGTGGCAGCCGGCCCGCCCGTAGAGCACGACCCGAGGCACCCCGTCCTCGCGCCCGCCCTCGCGCCCGTCCACGCGCCCGTCCTGCCCGTCCACGCGCCCAGGGTAGGACGGGTGCCGTGGCTAGAGTGGCCGCGTGCCCCAGGACGACGAGGTCGCCCCCGACCGGGGACCTCGCGCCGTCGCGGAGGTCGCCGCGGCGGTCGCCGAGCCGGTCCCGCCGGCCCGGGTCGGCGCCTTCTTCGACGTGGACAACACGATCATCCGCGGCGCCAGCGCCTTCCACCTCGCGGTGGGTCTGTACCGTCGCGGGTTCTTCCGCCAGCGCGACCTCTGGCGCTTCGGCTACCAGCAGGCCCGGTACCTCGCGTTCGGCGAGGACAAGGACCAGATCGACCAGCTGCGCCAGCGCGCGCTGTCGATCATGCGCGGGCACAGCGTCGCGGAGGTCGTCGCCATCGCGGAGGACGTGTACGACGAGGTGCTCTCCCTGCGCATCTACGAGGGCACGCAGCGCCTGCTCGACGAGCACCTCGCCGCCGGCCACCAGGTCTGGCTCGTCACCGCCACGCCCATCGAGATCGGGGCGCTCATCGCCCGGCGGCTCGGCGTGACCGGTGCCCTGGGGACCGTGGCCGAGCACGAGGACGGCTTCTACACCGGCCGGCTCGTCGGGGACCTGCTGCACGGGCAGGCCAAGGCCGAGGCCGTCCGCGCGCTGGCCGAGCGCGAGGGTCTGGACCTGGCGGCCTCCCACGCCTACGGCGACTCGGCCAACGACGAGGCCATCCTGCGGTCCGTCGGCAACCCCTGCGCCATCAACCCCGACGGCCGGCTGCGCCGCCACGCCGCCGAGGTGGGCTGGCCGGTGCGCGAGTTCCGCGGGCGCCGGCGCACCGCCCGGCGTCGCGGCACGCTGGTCGCCGCCGGCGCCGGCGCGGTGTGGGCCACCTCGCTGACCGTCCGCGCGGTGCGGCGGACCCTGCAGGGCTGACCCGGCCGACCCGGCTGACCCGGCCGGCGGCCCGGCGTCAGGCCGGGTCGAGGGCGAACCAGCGCACCCCGTGCGGCGGCACCTCGGCGACGAGCTCGTCGCCCAGGGGCACCGGCCCCGCGGGGTCCCAGAGGTCGGTGGCGCCCCAGGGGCGCCCGACGTCGGCGGTCCCCACCACCGAGGCGACGGCCACGGCGCACGTGCGCGCCGCCTCGCCGGTCCACACGAGCGCGGCGTACCGGCGCTCGCCCCCCGCGGCGCGCGCTCCCCACACGACGAGCTCTCCGGCGTCGGGCCCGGTGCCGAGCGGCTCGCGGACCAGCTCGGCACCGTCCGTGCTGCCGCGCAGCACCTCCCCGATCGCGGGGGTGGCGAGCAGGTCCAGGGTGGCCGGGTCCGTGCTGGGCAGGTCGCCGCCGACCATGAGCGGCGAGCGTGCCATGGTCCAGACCGTCAGGAGCGTGCGCTGCTCGTGCGGGGTCAGCCGGCTGTCCCGGGGCTCGCCGCGCTCGGCCCGCAGCCCGATCCGGCCCAGCGGCAGCATGTCCGCGTCGGCCCAGCCGCCCGGCCGCTGGAAGGGCGCCCAGCGCGCCAGCCGCGCGAGCTGCGCGTGCACGTCCTCCCACCGGTCCCACAGGTCGTCGGAGATGCGCCACATGTGGGCGTTCGCCCGCAGGTGCTCCACGTGCCGCGTCGACACGTGCGTGCCGGGCGACAGCGACAGGACGATCGGGCGCCCGCTGCGCTCCACCGCCCGCGCGTAGGCCTCGATCTCGCGCGCGTGGTACGGCGCGAGCATGTCGTCGACCTTCAGCAGGTCCACGCCCCAGCCCGCGAGCTGGGCCACCTGGGCGTCGTACCAGGCCTGCGCCCCCGGGTGGTCGTGGTCGAGGCCGAGGTTGTCGGGGTTCCAGGGGCACACGTGGTCCGGGTCCGCGACGTCCCGCGCGGTCCACGACGTGCCGAGAACCGGCAGGTCGAGCTCGACCGCCCGCCGCGGGACACCCCGCATCACGTGCACGCCGAACCGCAGGCCGAGCGCGTGCACCGCGTCCGCGAGCGGCCCGAAGCCGCAGCCACCCGCCGCGGAGGGGAAGCGCCCCGGTGCCGGCAGCTGGCGGCCGTACGCGTCGAGCACCACGGGGGCGCCCTCGTTGTAGCCGTGCGCCCGCGCGGTCGGGTCGTACCAGGCGATGTCCACGACGACCGTGTCCCACCCGACCGGCAGCAGCCGCTCGGCCATGACCCGGGCGTTGGCGAGGACCTCGTCCTCCGTCACGGTCGTGCCGTAGCAGTCCCAGCTGTTCCAGCCCATGGGCGGCGTGGCCGCCACCCCGGTCGTGCCCGTCATCGGTCCCTCCCCCGGCGCCCCTCGTCGGACGCCCGCGCCCAGCCGAGGGGAAGCGCTGTCCACCGACGTCCGACGGGCGGAGGGCTCAGACCGCGAGCCGCAGGACCGACCAGGAGACCGGCGGCAGCGTGCCGCCGAGGCGCCCGTCGGCCACCGCGACCGAGGCGTTCGGGCGCGGGGCGACGCTGACGTCGTCGTCCGGGGAGGCGACCCACGTGTGGTCCGGGTTCGACAGCGTCGTGGCCTCGACGAGACGGAGCCCCGGCAGCGCGCGCAGGTCGACGTCGAGCCGGACGTCGCCGTCGGTGCTGCGGTTGACGACGAAGACCGTCAGGGCGCCGGCCGGCTCGTCCCAGGTGGCCACCGCGTCGAGCAGCGGGACGTCGCCGAAGCGCGCCGTCTCGTAGGTCGGGGCCTCGACCGCGACCTGGAGCACCTCGCCGACGGCGAGCTGCGACGCCTGGGCGAAGGGGTGGAACGTCGTCTGCCGCCACAGCCGTCCGCCGGGCTCGGTCATCATCGGCGCGATGACGTTCACGAGCTGGGCCAGCGACGCGGCGTGCACGCGGTCGGTGTTCCGGAGCAGGGAGATGAGGAGGTTCCCCACGACGACGGCGTCGGCCACGTTGTAGCGGTCCTCGAGCAGGACGGGCGCCACCGGCCAGTCGTGCCCCGTCGGCGGGCGGGACTCCGCGCGCTTCTGGTACCAGACGTTCCACTCGTCGAAGGAGATGTGGATCCGCTTGGCGAGCTTCTTGTGGGCACGCACGCCGTCGGCGGCCGCCGCGACGGAGGACACGAAGTGGTCCATGTCGACGGCGGAGGCCAGGAACGACCCCAGGTCGCCGTCCTCCTCGGCGTAGTACGCGTGGGCGGAGATGTAGTCCACGTGCTCGTACGTCTCGTCCAGGACGATGCGCTCCCACTCGCCGAACGTCGGCATGGCGCTGGAGGAGGAGCCGCACGCGACGAGCTCGAGGCCGGGGTCGACCATGCGCATGGCACGGGCCGTCTCGGCCGCCAGCCGCCCGTACTCGTGCGCCGTCTTGTGGCCGATCTGCCACGGGCCGTCCATCTCGTTGCCCAGGCACCACATGCGCACGTCGTAGGGCTGGGGCGCCCCGTTCGCCCGGCGCAGGTCGGACCAGTACGTGCCCGAGCGGACGTTGCAGTACTCGAGCAGGTCGAGCGCCTCCTGCACCCCGCGGGTGCCGAGGTTGACGGCCATCATGGGCTCCGTGCCGGACAGGGCCGTCCAGCGCATGAACTCGTCGACGCCGACGAGGTTCGGCTCCGTGGAGTGCCAGGCCAGGTCGAGGCGGGACGGCCGCTGGTCGCGCGGGCCGATCCCGTCCTCCCACCGGTAGCCGGAGACGAAGTTGCCGCCCGGGTAGCGGACGCTGGAGATGCCGAGCTCCTTCGTCAGCTCGACGACGTCCCCCCGGAACCCGTCGGCGTCGGCCGTCGGGTGGCCGGGGTCGTGGATGCCGGAGTAGACGCAGCGCCCGAGGTGCTCGACGAACGAGCCGAACGTGCGCCGGCGGACGGGACCGACGCGGAACGCGGGGTCGACGGTCAGGGACGCGGACAGCATGGGGACTCCCGGGGGGACGGTGACGCGGACGGGTGGGGCGAGGGGCGGGCCGTACGGGCCCGGGCGGTCACTTGACCGAGCCGTGCGACAGGCCGCCCTGCCAGTACCGCTGCAGCGCCAGGAAGGCGACGATCAGCGGGAGGATCGAGACGAAGGCCCCGGTGGTGATCAGGTTCCAGACCTGCTCGCCGCCGGCGCCGGCGTTGGACAGCGCCTGCCAGCCGTTGAGCCCGACGGTCACGGGCAGCAGGTCGGGGTCTTGCAGCATCGCCAGCGGCAGGAAGAAGTTGTTCCACGTGCCCACGACGGTCAGCAGCAGCACGGTCACGATGGCCGGCCGCAGCAGGGGCAGCGCCACCTGGAAGAACACGCGCAGCTCGCCGGCGCCGTCGACGCGGGCGGCGTCGAGCATCTCGTCGGGCACCGCGTCCTGCGTGTACACGCGCATGAGGTAGACGCCCAGCGGGGACAGCAGCGACGGGAGGATGACCGCCCAGACCGTGTTGACGAGGTCGAACTTCGACAGCAGCACGAACGTGGGGATCACGAGCGCGGTGAGGGGCACCATGACCGAGCCGAGCAGCAGGGCGAAGGCGAACGTCCGCCCGCGGAAGCGGTACTTGGCGAAGCCGTAGCCCGCGAGGATCGACAGGACGGTCGCCCCGATGCCGCCGGCGAAGGCGTAGAGGAACGAGTTGCCCAGCCAGCGCCAGTAGATGCCGCCGTTGTGCGTGCCGAGCCCGCGCAGGTTGTCCAGGAGGCTGAACTCGCTGTTGAACCACAGCGGACCGCCGTCGCCCACGAACAGCCCGGAGTTGGACTTGGTGGAGGCGACGAGCAGCCACCACAGCGGCAGCACGAAGTAGACGACGAGCAGCAGGAGGAACACGTGGGAGCCGATGCGGCGGCCGCCGCCCACCTCGCGGTCGGGGCGCAGCGCGCGAGGTGCCCGGCCGGTCTGGGCGGCGCGGTCGGCGAGGGTCGTGGCCATCACTTCAGTCCGCTCTGCTTGCGCGTGAGGTACAGGAACAGGTACGAGCCGATGAACACCACGACCCCGAGGGCGAAGGCGATCGTCGAGGCGTAGTTGAACTGGCTGTAGGAGAACGCCAGGGAGTAGGCGTACATGTTCGGCGTGTAGTCCACCGGGATGGCGCCCTGAGCGATGGACCGCAGCACCTGCGGCTCCGTGAAGAACTGCAGGGTCCCGATGAGCGAGAACACGACGACCATGACCATCGAGCTGGAGATCATGGGGACCTTGATGCGCAGCGCGATCTGCCGGCCCGTGGCCCCGTCGATGCGGGCGGCCTCGTAGATCGACGGGTCGACCGACCGCAGGGCCGCGTAGATGACGATCATGTAGTAGCCCGCCCACTGCCACGTGACGATGTTGACGAGGCTGCCGAACACCGTGCCGGGCGCCAGGAAGTTCGGCGCGTCCAGCCCGACGAGCCCGAAGAGGTCCGCGGCGGGTCCGAAGCGCGGGCTGTAGAGGAAACCCCACATGAGCGCGCCGATGACGGCCGGCACGGCGTAGGGCACGAAGATCATGAGCCGGCTGAACTTCGACAGCCGGGTGGTGAGGGTGTCGAGCACGAGGGCCGCGACGAGCGCCACGAGGATCTGCACGGGCACCATGACCGCCGCGAACCCGGCGACGCGGAGCAGACCGCGAAGGAAGATCTCGTCGGAGAAGGCCTTGACGTAGTTCTCGAGGCCGACGAAGCGCTCCCCCGTCGCCAGCGTCTTCAGCCGCAGGCTCATCCAGAACGCGTAGCCCAGGGGGGCGATGAGGAACGTCGCGAAGACGATCGCGAACGGCCCGACGAACAGCCAGCCCCAGCGCTGACGCCGGCTGTCGATCTCCGTCCGGCGCCGACGCGTGGCCCGGACGGGCGCCGGACGGACCGGCGCGGCGGTGGTCGTGGTCATGCAGGTCCTCCAGGGGTGTCCCGGCCGGCGGGGCGGCGCGTCGTCGCGCCGCCGCCCCGCCGGTCCGGGCGGACGGGTCCGTCAGGGTGGGGCCGGGGCCGCGGCCGGGACCGTGGTGGTCCCGGCCGCGCGGGCTCACTCGCTGACCGTGAAGCCCTGCTCCTTGCCGTAGGTGACGAGGGTCTCCTGCAGCGTGTCGAGCGCGTCGCCGGCGCTCGTGCCGTTCTCGACCATGTCGAACAGCACCGTCGTCTGCTGGTCGTAGGCGTAGTTCTGGAACGGGCTGAAGGTGAAGCCCTCGTAGCCGGCGGCGGCGTCGAGGAACACGTCCTTGTTGATCTGCTGCCCGCCGAAGAACGGGTACTCGAGGTCGCGGAAGTAGTCCGACTCGAGGATGGGCTTCCAGAGGGGGAACAGCGCGCCCTTCTCGATGCCGATCTTCCAGGCCTCCTCGGTCCCGAAGATCTCCTTGGCGACCGTGGCGGCGGCCTCGGGGATCTCGGACTGCGACGTCACCGCGAAGGTCGAGCCGCCCCAGTTGACCTGCACGGGGGAGGACGCGTCCCACTGCGGCAGCGGGGCCGCGCGCCAGACGGCGTCGGAGTCGGCGTCGGCCAGGCCGGACAGGTAGCCCGGGCCCCAGGCGGCCGCCAGGTAGGTGGCGTACGTGCCGTCGACGAGGTGGGTGTTGTAGTCGGTGGTGAACGCGTCCTCGGTGCCGACGACGCCGTCCTCGATGAGGCCGTCCCAGTACTCGAGCACCTTCTTGGCGCCCTCGTCGTTCGCCGTGATGCCGACCTCGGTCGGCTCCGCGTTGTCGTAGGTCCACGGCGCCGACCCGGCCTGGGCGAAGAGCGCCTGGTTGAAGGCGCGGCCGTTCGTCGGGAAGTCGGTGATGTAGCCCTCGAAGCCCGCGTCCTTCAGCGCCTGCGCCGCCGTGGCGAACTCGTCCCACGTCGTGGGCACGGCCACGCCGTACTGGTCGAAGATGTCCTGGCGGTAGAGCATGCCCATGGGACCGCCGTCGACCGGGATGCCGTAGACGGCGTCCCCGGAGGAGACGTCCTTCCAGGCACCGGCCGTGTAGTCGTCCTCCACCTCGTCCGCGCCGTACTGCGACAGGTCGACGAGGGCGTCGCGGATCGCGAAGCTCGAGATGACCTCGGACTCCAGCATGATGACGTCGGGCGCGCCGGAGCCCGCCTCGATCGCCGTCGAGAACTTGGTGTACTCGTCGTTGCCCTGGCCGGCGTTCGTCCAGCAGACCTGGACGTCGTCGTGCGTCTCGTTGAACAGGTCCACGACGTCCGCGAACGCCGGGTACCACGCCCACACCGTGACCTGCTGGGCGTCCGTCTTGGTGATGGTGTTCGTGCAGGACGCCTCCTCACCGCCGGCCGCGTCCGTGCTGCCGGCGCTGCCGCCGTCGCCCCCGCTGCCGCAGGCGGCCAGCAGGCTCATCGCCAGGAGCGCCGGCACGGCGACCCGTCCCCTCGTGCGCCGAGTGGTGCGCATGCGAATCCTCCTCGATCCGTCCGTCCCGGTCGGCGGCTGCGCCGACGGGCTGCTCAGACGTCGTCCGGGCCGGTGGTCGCCGACCGTCTCCAACGTTGTAGTACAACGATAGAGGAAACCGGGCAGAAGTCCAGCACCCAAATGGCTGGGACCGTCAGCCGTGACCGGATCGTGACCCGGCCGCCACCGAGGACCCCCGCCCTCAGCCGGGGTGGGGCGCCGACGACTCGCGCTCGACGACCGTGAAGTCGGCGACGACGCGGCGGAACGGTCCCGCCGCGGGCCCGTGCTCGATGCGCTGCGCCAGCAGGTCGACCGCGGTGCGCGCGATCTGCTCGCGGCCGGGGGCGATGGTGGACAGCGTCGGCGCGACGTAGGCCGACTCGTCGATGTCGTCGAACCCGATGACCGCCACGTCCTCCGGCACCCGGATGCGCCGCTCGTGCAGGACGTGCAGGACGCCGAGGGCGAGGGCGTCGTTCATGGCGAAGACCCCGTCGACCTCGACGCCCTCGTCGAGCAGCCGCCGCATCGCGTCGGCCCCCGTCGCGCGGTGCCAGAGACCGGCCTCGGCGACGAGCGCGGGGTCCGGCTCGAGGCCCGCCGCGCGCACGGCCCGCTCCCAGCCCTGCAGCCGCAGCGCGGCGGACCCCACGACCTCGCCGGAGTGGGCCCCGACGGCGGCGACGCGACGACGACCCCGCCCGAGCAGGTGCGCGGTGGCCGCCTCGGCCGCCTCGACGTTGGCCATCGTCACGTGGTCCGCCGAGGCGTCGAAGATGCGCTCCCCGAGCAGGACGACGGGGTGCGCGCCGAGCAGGGGCTCGAGGTCGTCGCGCAGGATGGCCAGCGGCGAGAACAGCAGGCCGTCCGTCATGGCGCGGCGGCTGCCGGCGAGCACCGCGAGCTCGCGCTCGCGCACGGCGCCCGTCTGCTCGATGAGGACGGTGAGGCCCACGCGCTCGGCGGCCTGGATCACCGAGTCGGCGAGCTCGGCGAAGTACGGCAGGCTCAGCTCGGGCACGGCGAGCCCGATCATCCCGGTCCGGCCCTGGCGGAGGTTCCGGGCCGTGAGGTTGACCTGGTAGCCGAGGGCCCCGATGGCGGTCTCCACGCGCTCGCGGGTCTCCGCGCGGATGTAGGGGTAGCCGTTGATGACGTTCGAGACGGTCTTGATGGACACGCCCGCCCGCTCGGCGACGTCGCTCATCGTCGCCCCGCCGGCTCGTCGTGCAGGCATCGCCACCCCCGTCCCCCGAGCGGCGCACGCGCGCCGCGCGCGACGGCACCGACGCGCACGGCGATGCTAGCGGGTCCGTTACATCGTTGTATGGACCCTCCCTGGCCCGTGGGACCGCGGCCTCGCCGCCACGGCGTCCGGCACCGGGAAGAAGACGACGGGCCCGGCCGGAGGCCGGGCCCGTCGCAGGCTCACTTCTTGTTGCGGCGCTGGTGGCGCGTCTTGCGCAGCAGCTTGCGGTGCTTCTTCTTGGCCATCCGCTTGCGGCGCTTCTTGATGACGGAGCCCATGGAACCTCACTCGAGTCCGGGGGGCGGCCGCGGTGCGACGATCCGCCCAGCTTGTCTGGCGTGGTGGTCTCTCGACGCGGTGCTGTCGGCGGAACTGGCACGTGCCCACGCCCGGGAAAGTCCGAGGGGCGAGACTACCACCTCTAGGAGGACAGGCGGCCCGCCGCGGTGCCGCCGTCGAGGCCCGCGTCGAGCCCGCCGTCGGCGCGCACCGACGTCGCCGGCGACGTGGCCAGGAACCGCTCGAGCGCGTCCTGGGGCACCCGGAACGAGCGCCCGACGCGGACGCCGGGCATGTCCCCGGCGTGCAGCAGGCGGTACACGGTCATCTTGGAGACGCGCATCGTCGCGGCGACCTCCTGGACGGTGAGGAAGCGGGTGCGGGGACCCGTCCCGGGAGCGGCCCCGTCGCCACCGAGGCCGGCGTCCGGCCCGGCGGTGCCCCTGTCGTCCATGGCGTCATCCTCGTCCCGGCCGGCGCTGCCGGCATCCCGCACACCCGCGGCCGGGGTACGGCGGACACAGTAGTGGGGCCGCGACCTCGGCGGGAAGGTGACGCGCCCCGCAGGCACCGCGCCCCCGGGCGCCTGCTGCCGGTCGGCGCACCGGACGGCGGACCGGTCGACGGACCGGTCGACGGACCGGTCGACGCTCAGTCCAGCTCGGGGTCGAGGCCCCAGGCGGGGAAGACCGCCGCCCGCGTGGCACGGACGGCCCGGTCGACGTCGTCGGCGGGGTCGTAGCCGCGCGACCACGGGACGGGGTCGGGGGTCGTCCCGTCGCCCATCCGCGCCGGGCCGGACCGCCCGAAGCGGTCCTCGACCATCGCCTGCCACGCCGCCGGCACCGGGGTGGCCGGGTCGACGGGCCGGTGCACCGCGACCCCGACGAGGTGCGCCCACACGCGCGGCACCGCGTCGATGACGGCGTACCCGCCGCCGCCCAGGGCCACCCACCGGCCGCCGCACAGGTCGTGGGCGAGGTCGTGGAGCCGCGTCGTGGCGGCGAGGAGACCCTCGACGCTCATGCGCAGGCTGGTCAGCGGGTCGAGGCGGTGCGCGTCGCAGCCGTGCTGGGTGACCAGCACCTGGGGGTCGAACTCGCGCAGGACGGCCGGCACGACGGCGTCGAACGCGCGCAGCCAGCCGGCGTCCCCCGTGCGCGAGGGCAGTGCGACGTTGACGGCTGTGCCGTCGGCGTGCGGGCCGCCGGTCTCGCGCGCGTGGCCCGTGCCGGGGAACAGCGCCTGGCCCGTCTCGTGGAGCGACACCGTGAGGACCCGCGGGTCGTCCCAGAACACCTCCTGGACGCCGTCACCGTGGTGGGCGTCGACGTCGACGTAGGCCACGCGTTCCGCGCCGAGCTCCAGCAACCGGCGGATGCCGACGGCCACGTCGTTGTACACGCAGAACCCCGACGCGCCGCCCGGCATGGCGTGGTGCAGGCCGCCCGTGACGTTGACGGCGTGGCTCGCCCGGCCCGTCCACACGGCCTCCGCCGACTCCACCGTCCCGGCCACGGCCCGCGCCGACGCCTCGTGCATCCCGGCGAACACCGGGGTGTCCTGGGTGCCGAGCCCGCGCAGGACGTCGGGGGTCCCGTCGGCGTCGGCGCGGTGGACCGCCGCGACGTAGGCCGCCTCGTGCACGGTCTCGAGCTGCGCGTCGCTGGCGCGGCCGGCCCCGACGAGCTCGACCCCGGGCCCGTCGAGCAGGCCCAGCTCGGCCGCGAGGCGGACCGTCAGCTCCAGCCGCTCCGACGTCATGGGGTGCCCGTGGCCGAAGTCGTAGCGGAGCATCTCCTCGGACCAGACGACCCGGACCGGCGGGCCGGGGTGCGCGTCGCCGCCGCCGTGCTGCATGGGCACACCGTGGCACCCGCGCACCGCCACCGTCCACCGGTCCCGCGCGCTCGCACGCGGGGGCCTGGCCGGTCAGGCAGGATGGCGCGGGGCGGCACGACCCGCGGACGACGAGGGCGGAGGAGCGGATGGCGGCGGGAGGCATCGCCCTGGCCCAGCGCGGGCGCGACCTCGTCGACCGCGCGGCGCGCCACTCCCCCGCGCGGCTGGCGATCGCGGTGTTCGCCGCCGTCATCGGCGTCGTGACGCTGGGGCTGTGGGGCCCGTGGGCGACGGTCAGCGGTGAGAGCCCGTCGTTCGTCGACGCGCTGTTCACCGCGACGTCCGCCACGACGGTGACCGGGCTCGTCGTCGTGCCGACGGGCGAGTACTGGTCAGGGATCGGGCTCGTGGTCATCCTCGTCGCCATCAAGGTCGGCGGGCTCGGGGTGATGACGCTGGCGTCCCTGCTCGGGGCGGCCGTGTCGCGGCGTATCGGGCTGACGCAGCGGCTGCTCGTCTCGTCGGAGACGAAGTTCACCCGGCTGGGCGAGGTCGGCTCGCTCGTGCGGACCGTCATCGTCACCTCGACGCTGCTCGAGGTGTCCATCGCGCTCGTGCTCTTCCCGCGGTTCGTCATCGACGGCGAGGGCGTGGGGCAGGCGGCGTGGCACGCGATCTTCTACGGCGTCTCCGCCTTCAACAACGCCGGGTTCGTGCCCACGGCCGAGGGGCTGGTGCCCTACGGCTCCGACTGGTGGGTCCTCATGCCCATCATCATCGGCGTCTTCATCGGCTCGCTGGGGTTCCCCGTCATCCTCGACGTCATGCGGCGGCTGCGCCGGCCGCGGCGCTGGACGCTGCACTCGAAGCTGACGATCACGACGAGCGCCGTGCTCGTGGTGTTCGGCGCGGTCGTCGTCGCCGCCTTCGAGTGGACCAACCCCGACACCTTCGCGCCGCTGGACGCCGACGGCACGTTCCTCGCCTCGCTCTTCGCGGGCGTCATGCCGCGATCGGGCGGGTTCTCGACGGTCGACGTCGGGGCCATGCACGAGGGCACCTGGCTGCTCATGGACGCCCTCATGTTCGTCGGCGGCGGGTCCGCCTCGACCGCTGGCGGCATCAAGGTCACGACGCTGGCCGTCATGCTCCTGGCCATCGTCGCCGAGGCGCGCGGGGACCGGGACGTCGAGGCCTACGGCCGCCGGATCCCCCGCGAGGCGCTGCAGGTCGCGATCGCCGTCTCGCTCGTGTCGGCGACGATCGTGCTGGTCGCCTCCCTGCTGCTGCTCGCCATGACGGGGTTCACCCTCGACATCGTGCTGTTCGAGGTGATCAGCGCGTTCGCCACGTGCGGGCTGTCGACGCAGGAGCCCGGCGGCTGGCCGGACCCGGCGAAGTACGTGCTCGCGGCGCTCATGTTCGTCGGCCGGACGGGCACGATGACCCTCGCGGCCGCCCTCGCCCTGCGCAGCCGCCGCCGCGTGATCCGCTACCCCGAGGAGAGGCCGATCATTGGTTGACAACGACCCGCTGAAGCCGCGCACCACGCGACGCGCGCCCGACTCCTCGAAGGACGCCGGCGTCCTCGTCATCGGGCTCGGGCGCTTCGGCTCGGCGATCGCCGACACGCTGGAGCGCCTGGGCCGCGACGTGCTCGGTGTCGAGCGGCAGCCGGAGCTCATCGCGCAGTGGGCGGGTCGCATCCCCCTGGTCGAGGCCGACGCGACCAACCCCGAGGCGCTCGAGCAGCTCGGCGCGCGGGACTTCCCGACGGCCGTCGTCGGCGTCGGCTCCTACCTGGAGGCGAGCGTGCTCATCACGGGCAACCTCGTCGACATCGGGGTGCCGCAGATCTGGGCGAAGGCGATCAGCGCCGAGCACGCGCGCATCCTGCAGCGCATCGGGGCGCACCACGTGGTGCTGCCCGAGGCGGACGCCGGCGCGCGCGTCGCGCACCTGGTCTCCGGGCGCATGCTCGACTACATCGAGGTGGAGGACGGCTTCACGATCGTCAAGATGCGTCCGCCGCAGGAGACGCAGGGCTTCACCATCGCGCAGTCGAAGATCCGGGAGCGCTACGGCGTGACCGTCATCGGTGTGAAGAGCCCGGGCATCGACTTCGTCTACGCGACGCCCGAGACGCGGATCTCCGCGAACGACCTGCTCATCGTCTCCGGCAACGCCGACCTGCTGGAGCGGTTCGCGGCGCGCCCCTGAGGCCGACGGCCGGCCGTGCCGACCCGTGCCGGCCCGCGACGCGGGGAGGGCCGGCGCCGGCTCAGGCCTGGGTCCGGAACGCCTGCACCGGCCCGTACGCCACGCCGCTGCGCGAGCTCGCGACGACGCGGAAGCTGTAGACGGTGTCGGGCAGCAAGCCGCTGAGCCGCACGCCCTGGCTCCCGGCCTTCGCGCTGCCCGGCACGGCCACCCCGCCGACGCGCGCGGACGCCCCGTCGCGACCCCACTCCACCCACGCGCGGGTGTCCATGCCGTGGGTCGTCACGTGCACCCCGACCGTGGCGGCCGTCCGGCCCACGCTGACGGAGCCGCTCACGTCGATGCCGGGTCGGCGCCGCACCGCCGCGTAGGCGGCGGCCGCCGCCTGCACGGCGACCTCGACCGCGTTCGGCGCGGTCTCGTCGTGCACGTCCTGCGCCGTGGCCGCGGCGGCGGCCGGCGACGAGACCGCGACGGGAGTGCCCGCCACAGCGGACCCCGTCGCGGCGACCGCGTCCGGCGTCGGCTCCGCCCACGTCCCGGCCGTCGTCGACGGGGCGACCGACGACGCGTCGGTCGCCCGCACCTCTCCGATCCTGTCCATGTCACCGTCCCTGCGTCCTGCGCGCTCCGCCGGCGCGTCCGTGCGCCGGGTCCCCGTCGCCGTCCGCCGGTGGTGCCGGGCAGGGGTGGGGGCAGCATCGAGGATGCCGGACCGGCGGCACGCGGACGGGTCCGGGGACCCGGGATAGCCCGTGCGGACCGCCCGGGTCCTCCCCGCGGGCGATGCCCGGGTGGGCCCGGTCACGCCCGGACGGACGACGCCGCCCGCCCGGGCAGGGGCGGACGGCGTCGGGGCGGACCGGTGCGGCGGTCCGCCGGGGGCGTGGCGGCGGTCCGGGACCGCCGCCGTCCCCGTCAGAGGGGCTGGGCGATCCGGTGGTAGACCGAGTTCCAGCGCACCGCGTCGCGGAAGCCGCGGCGGGTCGTCGCCTCGTCGATGACGAGGAGCTCGACGCCGGAGATGTCCGCGAACATCTCCCACGCCTCGATGCCCACGGCCGTCGTCATGGCGGTGTGGTGCGCGCCGCCGGCGGTCAGCCAGCACTCGGCGCTCGTCGGGAAGTCCGGGCGGGGCTTCCACACCGCACGGGCCACGGGCAGGTGCGGCAGCTCGGCCGTCGGCGGGACGACGTCGACGACGTTGGCCGTGAGGCGGAAGCGGTCGCGCATGTCGGACAGCGCGACGACGACGCCGGGGCCGGCGTCCGCGTCGAACACCATGCGGACCGGGTCCTCCTTGCCGCCGATGCCGAGCGGGTGGATCTCCACCCGCGGCTTCGCGGTGGTCAACGTGGGGCAGACCTCGAGCATGTGGGCGCCGAGGATGAGCTCCTGCCCCGGCGTGAGGTCGTACGTGTAGTCCTCCATGAGGGACGCGCCGCCGGGCAGGCCCTCGCCCATGACCTTCGCGGCCCGGACCAGCACCGCCGTCTTCCAGTCGCCCTCGGCGCCGAAGCCGTAGCCCTTGGCCATGAGCCGCTGGACGGCCAGGCCGGGGAGCTGGCGCAGGTCGCCGAGGTCCTCGAACGTCGTCGTGAAGGCCTTCGCCCCGACGGAGGTGAGGAAGCCCTCGAGCGCGAGCTCCTGCCGCGCCGCGTAGCGCAGCGACTCGTGCCGCTCGCCGCCCGCCCGCAGCTCGGGCACGACGTCGTAGAGCTCCTCGTACTCCGCGACGAGGGCGTCGACCGCCGCGTCGTCCACGGCCTCGACGGCCGCCACGAGCTCGTTCACGCCCCAGGTGTTGACCTGCACGCCGAAGCGGATCTCCGCCTCCGTCTTGTCGCCCTCGGTCACCGCGACGTAGCGCATGTTGTCGCCGAACCGGGCCAGCCGCAGGGAGCGCGTCGCCGCGACGCCGGCCGCCGCGCGCACCCAGGTGCCGACGCGCTGCTGGACCGCAGGGTTCGACGCGTGCCCGACGACGGTCGTCCGCGAGACGCCGAGGCGGGACAGGATGTAGCCGTACTCCCGGTCGCCGTGGGCGGCCTGGTTGAGGTTCATGAAGTCGAAGTCGATGGTGTCCCACGGCAGCTCGACGTTGGCCTGCGTGTGCAGGTGCAGCAGCGGCTTGCGCAGGGCGTCCATGCCCGTGATCCACATCTTCGCCGGGGAGAAGGTGTGCATCCAGGTGATGACGCCGAGGACGGCGTCGTCGGCGTTGGCCTCCAGCACCGCGCGGCGGATGGAGTCGCTGTCCTTGAGGACCGGCTTCCACACGATGCGCGCGGGGACGGCGCCGGCCTCGTCGAGCAGGCGCGCCACCTCGCCCGACTGCTCGGCGACCTGGCGGAGGGTCTCCTCGCCGTAGAGGTCCTGGCTGCCGGTGAGGAACCAGATCTCCCGGTCGGCGTAGGCCTTGCTCATCGTGCGTCCTCCGTGGTGTCGGTGCTGCTGGTGCTGCTGCTGGTGCTGCTGCTGGGGGTGACGTCGTCGGCCACGACCGTCAGCGGCGCGCGGACCGCGCCGCCCTGGCCGTAGACGTACTGGTAGCGCTCGTACAGGGAGTCGACCTGCTCGGCCGGGATGCGCGTCGGCTCGCCGAGCTGGCGCGAGATGTGCACCGTGCGGGCCACCTCCTCGACCATGACCGCCGCCTTGACGGCGTCCTTCGCGTCGCGTCCGATGGTGAACGGCCCGTGGTTGCGCATGAGCACCGCCCGTGAGCGGCCGCCGCCGAGCGTGGCGACGATGCCCTGGCCGATGGAGTCGTCGCCGATGAGGGCGAAGGGGCCGACGGGGATGTCGCCGCCGAACTCGTCGGCCATCATCGTCAGCACGCACGGGATGGGCTCCGCACGCGCGGCCCACGCCGTGGCGTAGGTGGAGTGCGTGTGCACGACGCCTCCGACCTCGGGCATGTGGGCGTAGGTGTACGCGTGCGCGGCGGTGTCCGACGAGGGGCTGCGGTCACCCTCGACGAGCGCGCCGGTGAGGTCGCAGACGACCATGGCCTCCGGCGTCAGCTCGTCGTAGGTCACGCCCGAGGGCTTGATCACCAGCAGGTCGCCCGACGCGTGCCGGATGCGCTGGCTGACGTTGCCGGCGGTCCAGACGACGAGCTCCCACCGGGGCAGCTCGGCGTGCAGGCGGGCGACGACCTCGCGGACGCGGGTCACCTCCGCGCGGAAGGCCTCGTCCCAGGTGGCGGGGTCGGTGCTGACGACGCCTGTCGTCGCGGTCGTGCTCTCCGTGGTGCTCACGGCGGTGGTCACGTCGGTCATCCTCGTCTCGTCGGGGACTGGGACTGGGATCCGGGCGCCGGTCACAGCGCCTGGGTGGCGGCGCGCTCGACGGCGAGGCCGGCGCGGTAGCGGTCGAGGAACGTCGCGAAGCCGGCCACGTCCGCCGGGTCCGGCTCGACGACGTCGGACGCGCCGTCGACGAACACCCGGTTGCGCAGGAACGTCGGCAGGTCGTCGGCGCCGGAGGCGAGGAAGGCCGCGAGCACGGCGATGCCCCACGGCCCGCCCTCCCCCGCGGCGCTGCCGACGGCGACCGGCGTGCCGATGGCGGCCGCCAGCAGGCGCTGCGCGACGCCGGCCGTGCGGAACATGCCGCCGTGCGCGTACATCGCGTCGAGCTCGACGCCCTCGTCGGCCAGCACCTGCATGCCCAGCGCGAGCGTGCCGAAGGCGCTGTAGACCTGCGTCCGCGCGAAGTTCGCGAGCGTGAGGCGGCTGTCGGGGGTGCGGACGACGAGCGGGCGACCCTCGTCCAGGCCCGTGACGGGCTCGCCCGACAGGTAGTTGTAGGCCAGGAGGCCGCCGCCGTCGGCGTCGCCGTCGAGGGCGGCGCGCAGGAGGGCGCCGAAGACGGCGTCGGGGTCCGCGCTCTGCCCGAGGGCCGTGGCGAACTGGCCGAAGACCTCCGCCCACGCCCCGAGCTCGCTGGCGCCGTTGTTGCAGTGCACCATCGCGACGAGGTCGCCCACGGGCGTGGTCACGAGGTCGATCTCGTGGTGCACGCCCGTCAGGGGCTCCTCGAGGACGGCCATCGCGAAGATCGACGTGCCCACGCTGACGTTGCCGGTCCGGCGGGCCACGGCGTTGGTGGCGACCATGCCGGTCCCCGCGTCGCCCTCCGGCGGGCACAGCGGGACGCCGGCCGTGAGCGTGCCGGTCGGGTCGAGCAGCCGCGCGCCCTCCTCCGTGAGGCGGCCCGCCTCCTGCCCGGCGACGAGCACCTCCGGCAGCAGGGCCGACAGGGTGAGCCCGGGCCGGCGCGCGGAGACGAGGGCGTCGACCTGCGCCAGCCGTGCGGCGTCGTACGTGCGCGTGGCGGGGTCGACCGGGAACACGCCCGACGCGTCGCCGACGCCGAGCACGTGCCGCCCGGTCAGGCGGCGGTGGACGTACCCGGCGAGGGTCGTGATGGAGGCGACCTCCGCGACGTGCGGCTCCTCGTCGAGCACCGCCTGGTACAGGTGCGCCACGGACCAGCGCAGCGGGATGTTGTAGCCGAGGACCTCGGTGAGCTCGGCGGCCGCCCGGCCCGTGCTCGTGTTCCGCCACGTGCGGAAGGGCACGAGCAGCTCGCCGGCGGCGTCGAAGGCCAGGTAGCCGTGCATCATCGCGGAGACGCCCAGCGCCGCGAAGGTCGTCGGGCGCACGCCGTGCTGCCGCTCGGCGTCGTCGAGCACGGCCGCCACGCACTCCTGCAGGCCGGCCCACACCGCGTCGAGCGAGTACGTCCACACCCGGTCGACGTACTGGTTCTCCCAGGAGTGGCTGCCGCTCGCGAGGGGGCGGCCGTCCGGGTCGACCAGGCTGGCCTTGATGCGGGTCGAGCCCAGCTCGATCCCGAGGGCGGCGCCGCCCGCGGCGATGACCGTGCCGGCGTCGGGGCGGCCTTCCGGGCCGCCGTCGGGGGTGGACGTGCTCATGCGGTCTCTCCATCGCGTCGTCGCGGCACGGCGTGCTCGTCGTTCGCTGCCATGTTAGCGCTCACACGGCATGCCGTGTCCAGCCGGCCGGCCCCTCTCACCCTCGCGCTCGGGGCGCGGACGCGTCTCTCCTGCCCCCACGCCCGGTGCGGTGGCGGATCGGTGCGGCGAAGAGCCGGCGCCTCCGCGACACGCCGCGCGACACGCCGCAGGAGAGCCGTCCGGCAGGAGGACGCCGCACCGGAGCGCCAGCTGCCGGACCGCGACCGGCCGTCCCACCCCTGGCCCGGGCCCCGGAGGCTGCCCGGGCGGTGCCCCGCCCGGCGACGGGTCAGCGGCAGGTGCAGCGCTGCTCGGCCGGCACCTGGGCCATGACGGCGTCGGCGTGCTCGCCGCACCCCGTCCAGGTGGTGCCGCCGCAGGTGGCGCAACGGATCGGGCTGCACATGGTGGTTCTCCCTCTGTCGACCGGCCCTCATCCTCTCCCACCCCGCCGGTGCGGGTCACGGCGGGGTGGGAGTGCGGCTACGCGCCCGTGCCGCCGGCGCCCCGCCGTGCGGGCAGGCTCGTGCCCGACGACGACCGCACGCCGGCGGCCACCGGCCCGCGGGGGCCGGACGGGCGCCCGGACGGCGCCGCGGCGTGACTCGCCTGCTCCACCATCTCGCGCGCCGGGTCGCGCAGCTTGACGTTCTTGTGCTGGCTCAGCGCGGACAGGAACGTGAACGCCTCATCGGGGGTGCCGCCGCGGTGCGCCATGACGATGCCCTTCGCCTGGTCGATCGTCGCGCGCGACACCAGCGCCTGGCGGAGCTGATCGGCCTGGGTGCGCAGCTCGGCGTGGAGGCGCAGCTGCTCCACGCCGGTGGTCGTGCCTGCCGCCATCACCTCGACGGCGTGCCGGTGCCCCCCGTGGAAGACGCCGCCGTCCGCCCCGTAGACGTTGACGCCGCCGATGGCCCGCCCCTCGTCGAGCAGGGGGCTGGAGACGACCGGAACCGCGCCACCGGCCCGGGCGGCCCGCACGAGGCGTGGCCAGCGCGCGTCCGTGAGGACGTCCGCGCTCACGACCGTCCTGCTCGTGTCGCCGGACTCGACGCACGGACCCTCGCCCGCCCGGATCTGCCACCCGTCGAGCTCCGCGGCGCGCCGCGACGTCGAGGCCACCTCGGTCGGCTCCGCCGCGGAGCCGAGCTGCACGCTGACGGCCGTCGCGCCCGGGACCGTCCGCAGCACGACGTCGACGAAGGCCCCGAGGGCGGCGTGGAGCTCCGCGTGGTGCACCGGCACCGCCGCGAGCTCCAGCACGCCGGTGGTCAGCCCGGGCACCGCGACGACGGCGACGGGCCCGTCGGTGGGGACGGCGGCGGAGGCGACGGTGCCGGCAGGTGCACCGGCTCGCTCGTCGAGCAGCTCCTCCAGACCCATGACCGTGGCCACGACACGGGCCGTCCCGCTCGCGCCGCGCACCCTGAGCTCGCCGCCCCGCTCCACCACCAGGTCCCGCGCCGTGGCCAGCGCCCGCATCCCGGCCACGTCGACGTACCCGACCCCGGTCAGGTCCACCACGACGTCCACCCCGGGACGGGAGGCGACCAGGCCGGCCAACCCCACGAGGAAGGGACCGCCCTGCCGGTCGAGCTCCCCGGACGGAGCGACGACGACGGGGTGCGCACCTCCGACGGTGCAGACGAGGTCCGGGCCGGCTCCGGGGGACAGGGCGCCGAGGTGCAGGAGGTCGTCGAGGGACATGGCTCTTCCTTCTGAAGAGAGTGCGGGCCCTCGCCGGGTCGGCTGCTGCAGAAGGAGGCGGGGGCTTCGGGCCGCGTCGCTGCTGCAGTCCGGAGGCTGTTCCCTCAACCTGAGAACCACCTTACAGCGCGGAGCGGTCTTTCACCCCGGGGGGCGACATCAGGTCGCGCTCGACGCCCTGATCACGAGCTGCGGCGTGAGCACCCTGTCGCCCGGGTCGCCGCCGGCGAGGACCGAGGTGAGGGAGTCGACCGCCGCGCGGCCGAGGGCGGCGAAGTCCTGGCGGACCGTCGTCAGCGGTGGGCTGTAGAAGGCGGCGCCGGGCTCGTCGTCGAACCCGACGACCGCGACGTCGTCCGGCACCCGCACGCCGGCCTCCGACAGCGCCCGCAGCAGGCCGAGCGCGAGCTGGTCGTTGGCCGCGAACACGGCCGGCGGCAGGCCCTCGTCGAGCAGGCGCCGGCCCGCGGCGTACCCGTCCGCGGCGTCCCAGCCGGCACCGATCGGCGTACGGGCCGGCACCCCGGCGGCCTCGCACGCGTCCCGCCAGCCGGCGACGCGGTCACGGGCGTCGAACCAGTCCTGCGGGCCGGCGACGTGCACCACCTCCGCGCGACCGTGCGCGAGCAGGTGCTCGGTGGCCAGACGGGCGCCGGCGCGCTGGCCGACCGCCACCGCGTGCACCCCCTCGGGCCGCGGCCCCTCCGTGTAGGACGAGACGAGGACCACGGGGACAGTGGCGCGCAGCCCGGACAGCACGTCGGCGACCTGGGTCGTCGGGGCGACGACCGCCACGCCCTCGACGCCGATCTCCAGCAGCCGCTCCAGCGCGTGGCCGACCGCGGCCTCGTCGCCCTGCCGCAGGGTGGCCACCGTGACGACGAAACCGGCCGCGCGGGCCGCGTCCTCCAGCTCCAGCAGGGTGCTGGTGGGCCCGTAGTGCGTGCCGCCGATGGTGATCGCGCCGAGCACGCCCGAGCGGCGGGTCACCAGCGCACGGGCGGCGCTGTTGCGGCGGTAGCCCAGCGCGGCGATGGCCGCCTGGACGCGCTCGCGCGTGTCCGGCAGGACGCTCGGGTGCTCGTTGACGACGCGGGAGACGGTCTGGTGGGACACGCCCGCGAGCGCGGCCACGTCGGCCATCGAGGGCGCGTGCACGGGCGCCGGGCCCTCGGTGGCCACGCGGCTCAGGCCCCGTACGCCGCGCCGAGCGCGCGGGACCGGTCGCGCGCGGCTTCGGCGGCGGCCAGGACACCGGCGCGGACGCCGTGCACGTCGAGCTGCCGGACGGCCGCGACGGTGGTGCCGCCCGGCGACGAGACGCGCTCGCGCAGGACGACGGGGTGGTCGCCGGACTCGCGCACGAGCGCCGCCGACCCCTCGACCGTCGCGACCGCCAGCCGCGTGGCCAGGTCGCGCGGCAGGCCGAGCAGGACCCCCGCCTCCGCCATCGCGTCGATCACGTAGAACGCATACGCCGGCCCGGAGCCCGAGATGGCCGTCACGGCGTCGAGGTCCTTCTCCGCCACGCGCACGACGAGGCCCGTCGCCGCGAGCAGGCGCTCCGCGAGGGCCAGGTGCCTCTCCCCCGCGGCCGTGCCCGCGGCGATCGCGCTGGCGCCGCGGCCGATGAGCGCCGGGGTGTTGGGCATGACGCGGACGACGGGGGTGCCGGCCGGCAGCCGGCTCTCGTAGGCCGCGAGCGGGACGCCCGCGGCGACGCTGACGACGAGCGCGCCGGGTGCCAGGTGCGGGGCGATCTCGTCGAGCACGGGTGCCACGACGTCGGGCTTGACGGCCAGGAGCACGACGGCCGCGTCCGTCACGGCCGCGACGTTGTCCGCCGTGCCCTGCACGCCGTGGGCGGCGACGAGCTCCGCGACGCGCGCGGCGGAGCGCTCGGCGACCCGGACGTCGCCCGGCGCGAGGCCGCCTGCGAGCACCGCCCCGACGAGGGTGGCGCCCATGACGCCGCCGCCCACGACGGCCACCGGCCCGGGCGCGGCGGCGGACGGTCCCGCGTCCGGGGTCGTGCCGGCGCCCGCGGTCGTGCCCGCCTCCGGCGTCGCGCTCTCGTCCTGCGTCATGACAGCCTCCCGTGCTCGTCGGTCGCGGAGCCTACCGGCGGCCCGGTGCCTGGCCGGCAGGCGGCTGCGTCACCGGCGGGCGATGGCCAGCAGGTCCTGCGCCGGGCCGCGCGGCCGGCGGCCGGACGGCCAGACCGCGCGCAGCCGGCGCTCGAGGGCGACGCCCTCCACGGGGACCGCGACGAGCCGGCCGGCGGCGACGTCGTCACCCACGGCCAGCTCGCTCAGCACGGCCGGCCCGGCGCCGGCCTCGACGGCGGACCGCACGCCGGTGCTCGTCGAGAGCTCCAGCACGGGCGGCGCCTGGGCGGTCCCCGGGCCGAGCGCGGCCGCCAGGGCGCCCGCCAGCGCGGCCCGCGTGCCCGACGTCGGCTCCCGCTGCACCAGGCGCGTCGCCGCGAGCTCGGCCGCGTCCACAGGACGGCCCCGGCGCGCCCTCCTCGCCCAGGCGTGACCCGGCGGGACGACGAGGACGAGGTGGTCGGTGCGCACCGTGCGGGCCTCGAGCCCGTCCGGCGTCCCGGGCCCCTCGACGAACCCGAGGTCGGCCTCGCCCGCCAGCACCCGCCGCGCGACCTCCGTCGAGTTCACCGCCGCCAGGGTGACCGCCGTCCCGGGACGGTCGGCCGCCAGGCGCACGAGCCAGCCGGGCAGCAGGTGCTCGGCCACCGTGAGGCTCGCCGCCACCCGCAGCCGCCCCTCGCCCTCCTCGCGCAGCGCCGCGACGGACGTCTCGAGGTGCGCCGCCGCCGCCAGCAGCGGCTGCGCCCACTCGGCGACGAGTGCGCCGGCGGGGGTGAGCGTCGACCCGCGCCGCCCGCGCGCGACGAGGGGCACGCCGAGGAGCCGCTCCATCGCGCGGACCCGGGCGCTCACCGCGGGCTGGCCCAGGCCGTGCGCGGCGGCGGCGCGGCCGAGGCTGCCGGTCGCCGCGATCCGCAGGAGGAGGTGCAGCGAGTCCAGGTCCGGCAGGCGCGGGGACGGCGCCGGCGGGAGCGTTGTTGGGTCGGGCGCGGGCGCGTCGTCGCGGTCCGGCCGTGCGTCGTCGGCACCTCCGGACGCACCGGCGGTGCCCGACGGCGGCTGCCTGTCCTGCGTCACCACGGCACGGTAGCGCCGCCGCCCGCCGGAGTCATCGATGCCGTCGATGACCTCATCACCCCCGGGCCGCTACCGGCCGGACCCGAGCCGGCCGACCGTGGACCCCATGCTCCTGCCGCTGGCCCCGCCCGCCGCCCGTCCGGCGACGACGACCCCGCGGCCGTCCCGCAGCCGGCTCGCGCGGCTGCGCGGCACCGTCCCCGGGCTGGCCGTCGTCGCCGGCGTCGCCGCGGCCGCCCTCCTCGCGGCCCGGGCCGTACCGGGCGTCCAGGCGTCGACGGCCGCGGTCGCCCTCGGCGCCGGGCTCGCGGCCACCGGTCTGCACCGGCCGGTCCTGCACGCGGGGACCCGGTGGGCCGGGCACGGCCTGGTCCGGCTCGCGGTGGTGCTGCTCGGGCTGCAGACGGGGGCGGGGACGCTCGCGGTGCTGGGCGTCGGCGGTGCGGTGGTCGTGCTCGTCACCGTGACGACCACCTTCGTCGGGACGCGGCTGGTCGGGCGGCTGCTGCGGGTGCCGGCGCCGCAGGCGCTGCTCGTGGCGACCGGGTTCTCCATCTGCGGTGCGTCCGCCGTCGCCGGCGTGCGGGACGTCGCCGGGGCGCACGACGAGGACGCGGCCGTCGCGGTCGCCCTCGTGACGCTGTGCGGGACGATCGCGATCGTGGCGCTGCCGCTCCTGCGCGAGCCGCTGGGACTGGACCCGGCGGCGTTCGGGGCCTGGGTCGGCGCGAGCGTGCAGGACGTCGGCCAGGTCGTGGCGACCGCGCACCGGGTGGAGGGCGCCGATCGCGCCGCGGTCGTCGTCAAGCTCGCGCGGGTCGTGCTGCTCGCGCCGCTCGTGGCGCTCGTCGCCCTGGAGGGGCGACGAGGCCGCCACCCCGCTGCCGCCGCCCCCGCCGACGCCCCTGCCGACGCCCCTGCCGACGGGCACGTGCGACGGCGGCCGCCGCTCGTGCCGGCCTTCGTCGTGGCGTTCCTCGTCACCGCCGCGCTGTCCGGGGCCGGGGTCGTGCCCGTCCCGGTGCTGGCGGCCGCGGCCGACGCGCAGGGCGTCGTCGTCGTGGCGGCCCTCGTCGGGCTGGGCACGGGCATCACGCCCGCCGTGCTGCGTCGTGCCGTCGGCCGGCCGCTGCTGCTCGGGCTGACGGCGTGGGTCCTCGTCGCAGGGACGGCGTGGGCGGGGGTCCGCCTCGTCGGCTGACCCCCGCCCCGTCCCGCGCGGCCGGTCGGCGCTACGCCTGCCGGACCGACTCCTGCAGGGCCCCCGACGTCGCCAGCAGCTCCTGCGCCGCCTGCCGCACGCCGTCCAGCTCGGCGGTGGTGCGCTCGGAGGCGCGGCCGACCTCGTCGATGGTCGCGGCGATCTCGCGGCCGCCCTCCGCCGCGAACGCGACGCTGGAGGCCATCGCCGTCGTCGTGGCGGTCTGCTCCTCCACGGCCCCGGCGATCGTCACCTGGTAGTCGTTGATGGACGTGATGATCTCGCCGATGTGCGTGATCTCGGCGGCGGCCTGGGCGGCGGCGGTCTGGATGGCCTCCACCCGCACGGCGATGTCCCCGGTGGCCCGCGCCGTCTCCTGCGCGAGCTCCTTGACCTCCCCCGCCACGACCGCGAAGCCCTTGCCGGCCTCCCCGGCGCGCGCGGCCTCGATGGTCGCGTTGAGGGCCAGCAGGTTCGTCTGCTCGGCGATGGAGGTGATGACCTTGACGACCGTCCCGATCTCGCCCGAGGACTCGGCGAGCAGCGAGACGGTGCGGTTCGTCGTGCGAGCGACCTCCACGGCCTCGCCGGCGACGCGCGCCGCCGCCTGGGCGTTCGTGGCGATCTCCGTGATGGAGGCGCCCATCTCGTCCGTCCCGGACGCCACCGTGCCGATCCCCGTGCTCACGTCGGCCGCCACCGCGACGCCCGCGGCGGCGTGCTCCCGCGTGCGCTCGGCCTCCGCCGCGACGGCGTCGCTGCTGGCGACGAGCTGCTGGGCCGCCGCCTGCAGCCGGCCGACGGCGCCCTGCACGCGGTCGGCGACGTCGGCGGACCGGTCGAGGGACGCGTTCACCGCGCCGGCGAGGGCCTCGAGCTCGGTGCGGCCCGCGCCCGCCGGCAGGCGGGTGGCGAGGTCGCCGCTGCGCAGGACGCGCGTCATCTCCTGCACCGGCCGGACGACCGACCGGGCGACGACGAGCGCGAGCGCCCCCACCACGAGGACGACGACGAGGCCGGCCAGGCCCAGCCGCACGACCTGCGCGGTGGCGGCCGCGTGCACGTCGTCGACGTAGGTGCCGGACCCGACGACCCAGCCCCAGGGCTCGTAGCCCGCGACGTAGGACACCTTCGGCTGGGGGGCCTCGGAGTCCGGGCGCGGCCACTGGTAGGCGACGAAGCCGGCGCCGTCGGCCTCGACCACGCGCACGAACTCCTCGAACAGGTGCAGCCCGTCGGGGTCGGCGACGTCCGAGAGGTCGGTGCCGTCGAGCTCGGGCTTGATCGGGTGCACCACCATCGTCGGGCCGAGGTCGTTGATCCAGAAGTACTCGTCGCCGTCGTAGCGCAGCGTGCGCACCACCGCGATCGCCGCGGCCTGGGCCTCCTCGCGGGTGAGGCGGCCTGCGGCCTCCTCCTCGCCGTAGTGGGCGACGACGCCGAGCACCGTCTGCACGACGTCACGCGTGGCGGCCTGGCGCGCGCCCATCGCGGCCGAGGACGCCTGCACGGCGGCGACGGCGGTCAGCGCCAGCACGCCGACGGCGAAGGCGGCGACGAGGAGCACGAGACGGGCGGTGAGGGACCGCGGGACGAGGCGGCGCATGAGGGTCTCCGGTGACGCGGTGGGTGCGCCCGGGCTGCTCCGGCACGCAGACGGGACCATCGACCCATGTCGGCCCCTGTTGAGGATGCCGGGGCTCACCGGTGCGACGGGAGCCCGGGCAGCACGACCTGCACGCGCCGCACGCGCCCCGCCTCGACGAGGAGCCCGCGCCCGGGCGGCTGCTCGCCGACGGCCCGCGGACCGGGGGCGGTGCGGAACAGGCCCTCGGCGTCACCGGGCTGAGGGTGCAGCAGCAGTCCTCGCCGGCCGGACCGGAGCTCCGCGAGCAGCGGCCAGCCCGCCGACCACGCGGACGTCTCCGCCTCCCCGACGACGAGGCCGCCACCGCGCCGCACGGCCCGCACGAGCTCCGTCAGCGGCGCGTCGGCCGCCGTGCCCAGCAGGTCAGCGACGCCCTCGACCACGACGACGAGCGGCGCACCGGACCCGTCCGGGGTGTCGGCAGCACCGGCCGCGAGATCCACGAGGAGCGCCCGGGCGAGTGCTGCCGCCGCCTCGGGGTCGATGGTGCGGGCCGACCAGGGACCGGCGGCGCCGACGTCCGTCCGGCCGTGTGCGACGTGGACGAGGCGGGCGTCCGGCACGGCGTGCGCGACGGCCTCCGCCAGGGCGAGCAGGGCCGTGCTCCGTCCGCTCCCGCTGGGCCCGGCGACGACGAGGGTGCCCGTCGGCGCGAGGCCGACCGGCGCCAGCGTGTCGTCCGCCAGCGCCATCACGGGCAGGCCGTCGACCGTCCTCGGCAGGTCGGACGCGGGCACGACGGACGGCAGGCACCCGACCGGTGCCGTCACGCGGGCGCCGCTGCCACGGAGGCGGGCGGCCGCGGCCAGCACCGCCGCGGCCTGGGCAGCGGCATCGGGCACCACGACGGGACCGGCGTCCGTGCAGGGGTCGGTGCCGGCGTCGGTGCCGGCGTCGGTGCCGGCGTCGGTGCCGGGGTCGGTGCCGGGGTCGTTGTGGGAGTCGGTGCCGGCGTCGGTGCCGGGCGTCCGCGGCGTCCTCGGCGCGGCGTCCCCGACAGGGGTGAGCACCGGCCGCAGGCACGGCACCGCGAGCTGCACCTCCTCCGCGGCACCGGCGAGCACCGCGCGCCCGGGCGACGCGTCGGGTCCGAGCACGTCCCGCGGGACGCCGAGCTGCAGGTAGGCGCCCTCGTCGGCCTGCCGGAGCACCACGCGCGCAGGGATCCCGGCGCCCAGCACCGACGGCAGCGCCGCGGGTCGCTCACCCGTCAGCACGACGTGCACGCCGAGCGCACGACCCTCCGCCACCAGCCGCACGAGCGCGGCCCAGACCCCCGTCCGGGCGAGGTCGGCCTCGTACGCGTCGCGCACCGCGCCGATCCCGTCGACGAGCAGGAGCACCCGCGGCTCGTCGGGACGACCCGCCAGACGGCGGTACTCCGGCAGGGACCCGGCGTGCACCGCCCCGAACCGGGTCGCGCGGTCGTCGAGCAGCGACGTCAGCGTGCGCAGCAGCCGGGCCGTGCGCTCGGTGTCGGCGGGCTCGAGGACGGAGCCGACCGCCGGCAGCTGCGCGAGCACCGCGAGACCGCCGCCGCCGTGGTCGAGGACGTGCACCTCGACCGGGTCCGCCGCGGTGGCCGCGCCGAGGGCGATCGTCCGCAGCGCGGTCGTGCGGCCGCTGCCGCCGGCCCCGAGGACGGCGAGGTGCCCGTGCTCGTCGGGCCGGAACGCCACCGCGTGCTGGCGCTGCTCGGCGGGGGCGTCGAGCAGGCCGAGGGGCAGCGCGTCGCTCCCGTGCCCGCCGTCGGTGTCCAGCGGCACGACCGCCGGGAGGGCCGGCAGCCACGGCCGGCGGGGAGCGGGGACGGCCGCCGCCACGGCGGCGGCGCGGATCGTCGCGACGAGCCGCGCGGCGTCCGACGGGCCACCGGTCGGAGCACCGGTCGGAACACCGGTCGGAGCAGCGGTCGCGGCACCGGTCGCGGCGGTGCGACCTCGACCGGGACCGCCCCCGGTCACCGGCTCGTCCTCGCCCGCAGCCGTCGCCTCCGCCTCCGTCGCCTCCGCCTCCGTCGCCTCCTCCGCGGCACCACCGTGGAGCGGCAGCGGGTGCACGCGCACGACCGGGGCCAGCCCGCCGTCGGCCGAACCGCTGACGGACCCCGTCTGGAACACCGCGACCCGTCCCGGCCCGGTGCGGACGGCCGCACGGCCCGGGGTCGCCGGGTCCACGTGCGCCGCCAGCGGCACGCCCAGGACGTCCGTGGAGTCGTGCTCGTCGGCCATCCGCAGCGCCACGCGCAGGCCCGTGTTCGCGCGGATCGCGTCCGTCACCACGCCGGCCGGACGCTGCGTGGCGAGGACGAGGTGCAGCCCGAGCGAGCGCCCGCGCTGCGCCACGTCGACGACCCCCTCGACGAACGCCGGCACCTCGCGGGCGAGGGCGGCGAACTCGTCGACCACCACGACGAGGGAGGGCGGGGCCTCCGGGTGCCCCCGCCGCTCCAGCGTGACGAGGTCCGGCGCCCCGAGGCGCGCCAGGAGACGCTCGCGGTGCCGCAGCTCGGCGCGCAGGGACGTCAGGGCGCGGTGCACGAGGTGCCCGGACAGATCCGTGACCAGCCCGACGGTGTGCGGCAGGTCGACGCAGTCGGCGAACGCCGCGCCGCCCTTGTAGTCCACGAGCAGGAACGTCACCCGGTCCGGCGCGTAGGACGCCGCCAGCGACAGCACCCACGCCTGCAGCAGCTCGGACTTGCCGGCGCCCGTCGTGCCGGCCACCAGCGCGTGCGGCCCCTGCGCGCGCAGGTCGAGGACGAGCGGCCCGTCGGCGCCCTGCCCGACGACGGCCCGCAGCCCCGCGTCGGCGCCGGCCGATCCCCGCGCCGATCCCCGCGCCGGTCCCCGCGCCGAACCCTGCGCCGGACCCCGCGCAAGACCCTGCGCCGTGGCCCCCGCCGTGTCGACGGCCGCACGGCGCTCGACCAGCGACCCCGACTGGCGCCAGCGCGCGACGACCGCCCCGGGTGCGACCGCGACCGCCGGACCGAGCAGCGTGGTGAGGGCGACCCCCGCGGGCACCTCGCCACCGCCCGGTCCCGGCGCCCCCGCGTCCCGGACGCCGCACAGCACGCGCGCGAGGTCCTCGGCCACCACGTGGGGCAGGCCCTCCGCGTCGAGGGCCGCCCACGTCCCCTCGTCGGCGCGGCCGAGACGCGCCGACCACGCCGACGTGCCGGCCGTCCCACCGGTGGCACCGCCCATGGGTGCCGTCACCTCGAGGAAGGCCCGGCACGCAGCGGGCAGCTCGGGTGCACGGTCGGCGGCCCACACGAGGTGGACGCCGACGGCCGGCCCCGCCTCGGCCAGGGCGACGAGCGCGCCGCGGTCCACCGGCACGGCGTCCTCGACCACGACGAGGACCGCCGGGGGGCGTCCGGCGTCCGCCGCGGCACCGGTGCGCCACGCACCGCGGGTGGGCAGGGCCGCGCGGCGCTCGACGAGCTCCTCGAGCCGGACGAGGAGGGCGGCGCACCCCGCAGGCCCGACCGCCAGCCGTGGTCCGGCCGGGGTGGCCGTCGTGGCGACGTCGGCCGGGGCGGCGTGCGGCAACCAGGCGAGCCAGCGCCAGTCCGCTGCGCGCGACCCCGGGACGAGGGCCGCGACGAGGAGGTCCTCGGGCGCGTGCAGCGCGACCGCCTGGGCGACCAGGGCGCGCGCGACGTCCCGGCCGCCGTCCTGGGCGACACCGACGTGGCCGCACCGACCGAGGTCCACCTCGTGCGCCAGGCGCGGCAGGAGCCGGAGGGCGTCCACCGCGGCGTCGCGAGCCGCGGCGGCGGCGGCGTGCGGCGCCGAGGAGATCGCCGTCGATACGGTCGCCGCCACCGCTCGCACCGTCACGCACGACGGCGCGGGCCCGGTCCCCGCCCGCAGCACCGGCCCGCCGCCGGCGCCCGCCCGGCGGCACCACAGCAGCGGCCCTCGCGACCGCGCGTCCGCGACGAGCGCCACCAGCGGGGGCAGCTCCTCCTCCCGCACGGCCACCTCGTCCGTCTGCAGCGCGCGGGCCCGGGCGACGACGGCCTCCAGCGCCGCGTGGAAGGCGGCCAGCGCGACGCGGGTCGCCCGGCGCTCGCCCGCGCGCCGCTCCCACCACGCGCCGACCGCCAGCACCGGGCTCAGCGCCACGAGGACGAGCGTCAGCGCGGCGTGCGTCGCCAGCCACAGCGCCCCGCCGAGCACCACCGGCGCGGCGACCGTGAGCCAGGGGAACCGGCCGGGCACGGTCGGCTCGGGCACCGGCGGGAGGTCGAGCTCCTGCGGCGCGAACCGCGGGACGACCCGCGGCGCGCGGTTGAAGGGCTCGCCGCGGCTCCCGCCGACGGCGGCGTCGCCGGCAGCTCCCGTCGCGACCGGCTCCACGACGAGCACCGTGTCCCCCAGGACGGCGGGCTCCCCGGGTGCGAGGACCGCGCGGGCCACGCGTCCCCCGGCGACGACGACGCCGCCCACGGTGCCCTCGTCGACGACCTCGAGCCGGCGCCCGACCACGAGGCGCGCGTGCCGTCCCGCCACCCGCGGGTCGTGCAGCCGGACCGCGCTGCCGGCGTCCGTCCCGATCGACGCGGACCCGACGGGCAGCGGCACGACGAGGCCCGCGTCCACCCCGGCCAGCACCCGCAGCACGGCGGCCACGGGCTCGCCGTCGGCCGGCAGCGGCACGTCCTCGACCCGGACGTCGTCGCCGGGCACGAGGACCCCGTCCGCGAGCACCGCCGCCGGCGCCAGCCGCTGCCAGGACCGGCCCCCGGGCGGCCGGACGAGCAGCGTCGGCACCGTGCGACCGGTGCGGCCGCTGCGACCACCGGTGCGGCGCCCCCGCCGCGGCGCCACCGCCCGCGCGACCTGCGTCACCGTCGCCCGCCCGTCGGCCACGACGAGCACGCCCCGCGGAGCGGCCCCGTCGTCGTGCAGCAGCACCGGTGCGCGCACCACGTCCCCCGTCCCCGGGGCGGTGCCCGGCCGTCCACCGGCCGCGGCCGGACCGCCGGACCTCCGGCGGTGCGCGGACGCTAGCGGCAGGTCTCCCGGCCGCGTGCGTCCCCCTGTGGACGACGGGGGACGTCGACGGCGAGGACGTCAGCGCGCCGGCAGCAGGAGCAGCCCGTCGCGCACGAGGTCGCGCACCCGCGGCAGCACCTCGGCGGCGGTGGCCGCCGTGCCGGTCCCGAGCAGCTCCCCCAGCGCGGCGACGATGCGCCCGGCCGCGAGCTCCCCGTCGCACGCGCCCACGAACCCGGCGACGGCCGTGCCGACCTGCACGGTCCGACCGAACCCGCCGCCCTGCCGCAGCAGCACCACGCGCGGGTCGGCGTCGCCGGGCGTGAGGTAGCGCTCCTCCGTCACGTCCGGCGCGACGACGAGCCGCTGCGCGGCCAGCGCGTCGTCGTCGAGGGCGTCGAGCGCGTCGTGCGCGGCCAGCACCGCGGCGACCACGGGGCCGAGGGGCTGCTGGACCGTCCCCGTGACCTCCTCGAGCCGGCGCAGGCGGGTGCCCCCGGGCACGGCCGGGCGCCGCAGCGTGACGATGCCGAAGCCGACCGCCTCGACGCCGCGGGCGGCGAAGTCGTCGAGCCAGGCGCCGTACCGGGCCCGCCAGGCGGCGCGGTCGCCCTCGGGCGTGGTGCCGCCGTCGCGGATCCACATCTCCGCGTACTGCGCGGGGTCGAGCAGGTCCCGCTGCACCACCCACGCGTCGAGGCCGGCGGCGTCGACCCAGGCGCCGATGCGCTCGTGCCACTCCTCGCCGCGGTGCACCTCCCAGTTGCCGAGCAGCTGCGCGACGCCCCCGGGCACGAGGACGTCCCCGATCCCCTCGACGAGCTCCTGCACGATCGCGTCGCCCGCGCGGCCGCCGTCGCGGTACTCGTACGCCGGCACGCCGGGCACCCGCGGGGTGATGACGAAGGGCGGGTTGCTGACGACGAGGTCGAACCGCTCGTCGGCCACCGGCTCCAGCAGCGATCCGCGGCGCAGCTCGACCGTCCCCGCCGGCAGGCCGGCCAGGCGCGTCGTGAGCCCCGCGAAGGCGAGGGCGCGGGACGAGATGTCCGTCGCGACGACGGTGCGCGCGTGCCGGGCGGCGTGCAGCGCCTGGACGCCGCAGCCCGTGCCCAGGTCGAGCACGCGCTCCCGCGGGGTCCGCACCGTGGCCTGCGCGAGCAGCGCCGACGCGCCGCCGACGCCGAGCACGTGGTCCGTGCGCAGCGCGCGCCCCGTCGCCAGCTCCCCGAGGTCCGAGACGACCCACCAGTCGGCGGGCGCGCCGAGACCGTCCTCGACGGCGTAGGGCCGGAGGTCCACCCGCGCCCGCACGGCGTCGTCCCTCCCCTGCCCCGCGACCTCGAGCAGGCCCGCGGCGACGGCGGCGTCGACACCGAGGGTCGGCAGGGCGGCGGCCAGGTCCCGCCGGGCGACGTCCGCCCCCAGCAGGAACGCCCGGACCAGCGCGGCCGGGCCGCCCGCCCGCGTGACGCCCGTGCCGTCGAGGCCCGCCGTCGCCCGCAGCGCCGGCACCGCCTCCCCGCGGTGCAGCGCGGCCGACGCCACGGGCCCGAGCAGCTCCTCGACGCCGTCGACGGTGTAGCCCGCGGCGGTCAGGTCCGCACGCAGCCGCTCGACCCCGGCGTCGTCGAGGCCGGGGACGTCGGGCGCGGGGACGCCGGGCGTCACCGCCCGGCCCCCGCCGCCGGCGCGGCGGGCCGCACGTCGACGACGACGGGCCGGTGGTCGCTGGCCCGGGCGACGACGGGACCGCCGGGCACCCACGACCCCAGCACCACGAGCCCCGCGCGGCCCGGGGCGGCGGCCGCCACGCCGGGCACCCGTCCCGCACCGCTGCGACGGCCCCGCACCGCGTGCACGACCCGCGCCACGCGGCCGGGCGTCGGCGGCGGCGACTCCTCGTCCCCCGCCTCGACCAGGACGGCGTCGATGCGCAGCCGCGGACGTGCCGCCGGGAACGTCGCCACGCCCCCGCCGCCGAGGACCGCGGCGTCCGTAAGACGCCCGCCCAGCCGGCGCCAGGACGCGCCCGTCGGCTGCTCGTTGAGGTCCCCCATGACGACGAGCGGCCCGCCGGCGGGGTCGACCGCCGCGAGCAGCCGGTCGAGGTGCCGGGACCGCTCCCCCGCCGACAGGCCGAGGTGCACGACGAGCACCTGCACCCCTGCCACCTGCGCGAGCACCGCCCCGCGACGCGTGCGGCCCGGCCGCCAGGGCAGCCGCAGCGCCCGCGCGGGACCCGTCGGCAGGCCCGGCGCGACGAGCAGCGCGGTCGTCCGCGCCCCGCCGCCACGCACGAGGGGCACGAGCCCGGCCCGCCGCGCCAGCCGGTCGAGCCGGCGGCGGCCGAGGGGTCCGCGCGGCGGCTCCTGCACCGCCAGCACGTCCGGGGACTGGGCGCGCACGACCGCGGCCACCGCGGCGGCGTCGAGGTGCAGGCCCTTGATGTTGTACGTCATGAGGCGGAGCGACGGCGGCTCCTCGTCGCCGGCCGGGGACGCGCCCGGGACGGGCACGTCACCCGGTCCCGCCGCGGGCACGGTCGGCACCCCGGACGCCGCCACGGGACGGTCCCCCGCGGTCCCCGGGACGGCCGGTCCGCCCGCCGCCGCACCCGGCACCGGGTCCGCCGCCGCGTCGTCCCTCGCCTCGCCCACCGCGCCTGCCTCTCGTCGCCACCGGGCGCCGCTCCCGGTCGACGCATCGTCCCACGCACCGCCGCCCCCGGCCCCGCGGACGGCGGGACGGGGGGCGGCGGACAGGCGGGCGGGGCTGGGGACGGCTCAGGCCCGCCGCTCGGACACGAGCTGCGCGTCGTGCTCGAGGCGGCCCTCGGCGTCGACGCGGGCCGCGCGCAGCCGGGACAGGATGATGGCGGAGAACGCCACGCCCGCCGCGACCACCGCGATGGTCAGGCGCAGGCCGGTGCTCGCGTCGTCGCCCACGGAGACCTGGACGACGGCCGGCGCGATGAGCAGCGCGACGAGGTTCATCACCTTGATGAGCGGGTTGATCGCGGGCCCGGCGGTGTCCTTGAACGGGTCGCCGACGGTGTCCCCGATGACCGCGGCGGCGTGGGCGTCGGAGCCCTTCCCGCCGTGGTGGCCGTCCTCGACGATCTTCTTCGCGTTGTCCCAGGCACCGCCCGCGTTGGCCAGGAAGACCGCCATGAGGACGCCCGCACCGATGGAGCCGGCCAGGAACCCCGCCAGCGGCCCGACGCCCAGGCCGAAGCCGACGGCGATCGGCGCGAACGCCGCGAGCAGGCCCGGCGTGGCCAGCTCCCGCAGCGAGTCGCGGGTGCAGATGTCCACGACGCGCCCGTACTCGGGCCGCGTCTCGCCCGTCATGATCCCCGGGTGCTCGCGGAACTGGCGGCGCACCTCGAACACGATGGCGCTGGCCGCGCGCGTCACGGCGTCGATGGCCAGGCCGGAGAACAGGAACACCGTGGCCCCGCCGAGGATCACGCCGACGAGCGTGACCGGCGAGATGATGTCGTAGGACGTCATGGCCGCGGTGATGTCGCCGCCCAGGTCCGGGCCGACCTCCGCGAGCGCCGTGCGGACGGCGTCGGCGTAGGAGCCGAACAGCGCGGTCGCCGCGAGCACGGCCGTGGCGATGGCGATGCCCTTCGTGACGGCCTTCGTCGTGTTCCCCACCGCGTCGAGGTCCGTGAGGATCTGCGCGCCCTCGGGCGTGACGTCGCCGGACATCTCCGCGATCCCCTGCGCGTTGTCGCTCACCGGTCCGAAGGTGTCCATCGCGACGATCACGCCGACCGTGGTCAGCAGGCCGCACCCGGCGAGGGCGACGAGGAACAGCGCCAGCGGCACGGACCCGCCGGCCAGCAGGAACACGCCGCAGATGGCGGCGGCGATGATGCCCGCGGTGTAGACCGCCGACTCGAAGCCCACGCCGATGCCGGACAGCACCACGGTCGCGGCGCCCGTCAGGGTCGTGCGGGCCACGTGCTTCGTCGGCTTGCTCGTCGTGCCCGTGAAGTAGCCCGTCACCCACAGGATGACGCCGGCCAGCACCACCCCGATGGCCACGGCCGCCGAGGCGATCAGCCGCGGGTCCCCGCCGTGCGTCTCCAGGCCCGCGGTCCCCCCGGGCATCGCCGCGAAGGTCGAGGGCAGGTAGACGAAGGCCGCGACCGCCGCCAGCACGACCCCGACGAGCGCGGCGATGTAGAAGCCCCGGTTGATGGCCGCGAGCCCGCTCTCCTGCCCACGCACCTTCGTCGTGACGACGCCCAGGACGGCGACGACCGCGCCGATCGCGGTGACGATCAGCGGGAAGACCAGGCCCTCCTCGCCGAAGGCGGCCTTGCCGAGGATGAGCGCGGCGACGAGGGTCACCGCGTAGGACTCGAAGAGGTCCGCGGCCATCCCCGCGCAGTCCCCGACGTTGTCGCCCACGTTGTCCGCGATGGTGGCCGCGTTGCGCGGGTCGTCCTCGGGGATGCCCTGCTCCACCTTCCCGACGAGGTCCGCGCCGACGTCGGCCGCCTTCGTGAAGATGCCGCCGCCGACCCGCATGAACATGGCCAGCAGCGCGGCGCCGAAGCCGAAGCCCTCGAGCACCGCCGGCGCCTCCCCGCGGTAGATCAGCACGACCGACGCCGCCCCGACCAGCCCGAGCCCCACGACCGACATGCCGACCACGCCGCCGGTCCGGAAGGCGATCCGCGCCCCCTCCGCGCGACCGCCGGGCAGGGACGCGGCCGCTGCGACGCGCAGGTTCGCGCGCGTCGCCAGCCACATCCCCAGGAACCCGATGGCGGCGGAGAACAGCGCGCCGACGAGGAAGAAGATCGAGCGCCCCACCTTCACGCCGGCGTCGCCGGGCAGCAGGAGCAGCAGGGCCAGCACCACCACGGCGAACAGCGCCAGCGTCCGGAACTGCCGGCGCAGGTAGGCCGACGCGCCCTCCTGCACCGCCTGCGCGATGTCCTGCATCGCGAGGCTGCCCCGGTTGGCGGCGAGCACCTGCTGGCGCAGGAACATCGCCACCCCGAGCGCGGCCACCGCGACGACGGCGATGACCGCGACGATGAGCAGGCTGGACGTCGAGAGCTCGAGCATGCATCCCTCCCTGGTTCCGCGAGGGGCACCCTTGCCCCCCGGGACGCACCGGCCGTCGTTGGCCGGACCCGAGGAGCATAGGTGCACGCCACAGCGCCTGCCCAGGGTGTGGCAGGGACCGGACAGCCGTGTCCCCCGTGCGGGTCAGCCCCTGCGGGCACCGACGTCCCACCCCGGCCGGGGTCCGCCCGCCGCCGCGAGCGCCGACCGGTACGCCGGGCTCGTCCCGTCGGGCCGCACGGTCTGCAGGACGTGCTCGCGCACCCCCCGCGCGCGCAGCCGCTCGACGAGGCCCGCGACGTCCTCCTCGGTCAGGACCGTCGGGTCGACCGTGGTGCGCACCTGGAGGTCCACGCCGGCGGCGAGCACGAGGTCCAGGGACGCCTCCACCGCCGCGGCGGCCGTCGTCGGGCCGCCGACGCGCACGACGTCCCGGTACCGCGCGGCCGGCGCCTTGACGTCCAGGCCGACCCAGTCGACGTACGGCAGCACCTGCGCCAGCGCCCGCGGGTAGGCGCCGGCCGTGTGCAGGCCGACGCCGAACCCCGCGGCCCGCACCTCACGCGCGGCGGCGACGATGGCGGGCTGACGCGTCGGCTCGCCGCCGGAGAGGACGACCCCGTCGAGCAGGCCCACCCGGCGGCCGAGCAGGTCGCGCACCTCCTGCCAGGCGACGACCCCGGGGGTGCGCGGATCGAGAATGGCCGAGTTGTGGCAGTAGGTGCAGCGCCAGGGGCAGCCCTGCAGGAAGACGGTCGCGACGAGGCGCCCCGGCCAGTCCACCGTGGACATCCGCTCGAGCCCGGCGATGGCGAGGCCGTCGGCGCCCTCGTCGGGCGAGGTGCCGCGGCCGCCGCGGCCGCTCACCGCGCGGCCGTCGCCGACAGCCCCACCGGCTCCCGGAACGGGGTGCGCTCGGCGTGCTCGCCCTTCTTGCCGATGTTGAACGAGCTCACGGGTCGGTGGTAGCCCATGACACGGGTCCAGACCTCCGTCGCGCCGCCGCACGTGGGGCACGCCGGCTGCTCCCCGACGAGGTACCCGTGCGCCGGGCAGATGGAGAACGTCGGCGTGACGGTCAGGTAGGGGAGCCGGAACCGGGTCAGCGCCCGGCGGACGAGCTCGCGGCACGCGGCGGCCGAGGAGACCCGCTCCCCCAGGTACAGGTGCAGCACGGTGCCGCCCGTGTAGCGCCGCTGCAGCTCGTCCTGGCGCTCGAGCGCCTCGAAGGGGTCGTCGGTGAAGCCGACCGGGAGCTGGGAGGAGTTGGTGTAGTACGGCTGGTCGTCCGTCCCTGCTTGGCGGATGCCTGGGAAGCGGCGGCGGTCCTCCTTGGCGAAGCGGTAGGTGGTGCCCTCCGCCGGCGTCGCCTCGAGGTTGTAGAGGTTGCCCGTCGCCTCCTGGAACTCGACCATCCGGGCGCGGACGTGGTCCAGGACGCGCAGCGCCATCGCGTGGCCCTCGTCGGTGGTGAGGTCGTGGGCGTCGAGCGTGGCGTTGCGGACCATCTCGTTGAGCCCGTTGACCCCGATCGTCGAGAAGTGGTTGTCGAGTGTGCCGAGGTAGCGGCGGCTGTAGGGGAACAGGCCCTCGTCGAGCAGCCGCTGGACCGTCGTGCGCTTGAGCTCGAGGGACTGGCGGGCCAGCTCGAGGAGGCGGTCGAGCGCGGCGAGCAGCCCCGGCTCGTCGCCGGGGTGCAGGAAGCCCAGGCGCGCGCAGTTGACCGTCACCACCCCGATCGACCCCGTCTGCTCGCCCGAGCCGAAGAGCCCGTTGCCGCGCTTGAGCAGCTCGCGCAGGTCGAGCTGCAGGCGGCAGCACATGGACCGCACGTCGCCGGGCCGCATGTCGGAGCTGATGAAGTTCTGGAAGTACGGCAGGCCGTAGCGCGCCGTCATGGCGAACAGCCGCTCGGCGTTCTCCGACTCCCACGGGAAGTCCGCGGTGATGTTGTACGTCGGGATGGGGAAGGTGAACACGCGGCCGGAGGCGTCGCCGGCGGTCATCACCTCCATGTAGGCGCGGTTGAGCAGGTCCATCTCGGGCTGCAGGTCGCCGTAGGTGAAGTCGCACGGCTCGCCGGCGACGAACGGCACCTCGTCGGCCAGGTCCGCGGGGCAGGTCCAGTCGAAGGTGAGGTTGGTGAACGGCGTCTGCGTGCCCCACCGGCTGGGCACGTTGAGGTTGTGGACGAGCTCCTGGAGGCCCTGTCGGACCTGCTCGTACGTGAGGCCGTCGCGCCGGACGTACGGGGCGAGGAACGTGTCGAAGGAGCTGAACGCCTGCGCGCCGGCCCACTCGTTCTGCATCGTGCCGAGGAAGTTGACGATCTGGCCGATCGCGCTGGAGAAGTGCCGCGGCGCCGTCGCCTCGACCTTGCCCGGGACGCCGTTGAGCCCTTCGGCCAGGAGCTGCCGCAGCGACCAGCCCGCGCAGTAGCCCGAGAGCATGTCGAGGTCGTGGATGTGCAGGTCGCCGTCGCGGTGCGCCTGGCCGACCTCCGGCGGGTAGACCTCGGACAGCCAGTAGTTGGCGATGACCTTGCCCGCCGTGTTGAGGATGAGGCCGCCCAGCGACCACCCCTGGTTGGCGTTCGCGTTGACCCGCCAGTCCGAGCGGTCCAGGTACTCGTCGACGGTGGCGGCGACGTCGACGAGCACGGGGGCGTGGGCGCGAGGGACGGCCGGAGGGACGGGTCGGGCGGCGGGCTGGGCGGGCGGGGGCACGGCGGACGCGGGCACGGCGGGGCCTTTCGGGGTCGGCGACGCATGGCGGCGACGGCCGGTCCCAGATGTGGTGCCCGACCGGTGGGGGCACCACCAGATGTGCCATTCCTACGGGTGGCGCGCGGAGCCGACGAGGACGTTCGTCCTACCGGCTGCGGGTTCGGCTCGCCGTGCTGCGCCGACGGCGCGCAGCGCTGATGGCAGAGCGGGCGTGTCGCTGCAGCGCCCGGCGCGGCACCCCCTCCGGCAGGCAGGTCCGGTCAGAGATCCGGTCAGAGATCCGGTGAGGCGTCCGGACCTCTGACGTCCAGCCGCACCGCGTCGCCCGGCCGGAGCTGCGCGGCGCGGACCAGGGCCGAGGGCGTGAGCACCGCCACCACCGGGTAGCCGCCGGTGACGGGGTGGTCGGCGAGGAAGACGACGGGGCCGCCCGCCGGCGGCAGCTGCACCGCCCCGGGCACGAGCCCCTCGGAAGGGACCTCCCCGGCGTGGCGCCGCACGGCGGGCCCGACGAGCCGTACCGCCGTCCGGTTCGAGTCTGGTGAGACGGTGAGGACCAGCCGCGCCAGCGCGTCCCACGTCAGGTCCAGGCGGTCGGCGCGCGGGCCCGGCAGGGCGCCCAGGACGACCGGACCCGTCGCGGGCGCGCCACGGACGTCGGTGCGCCCGCCGTCGACGGCCCCGTCGGCGGCCCCGTCGTCGGCCCCGTCGTCGGTCCCGTCCGCGCCGGGGGCTGCGGGCTCCGGCCAGCCGTCGGTCTGCTGCCCGACGACGAGCACGTCCCCCGCACGGACCGGCGGCGGCCCGAGGCCGGACAGGACGTCGTGCGAGCGGGAGCCGAGCACGGGCGGGACGTCGACCCCGCCCCGGACGGCCAACCAGGACCGCAGCCCGGCCGACGGCGTCCCCAGCCGCAGCACCGACCCGTCGGTCACGCGCACCGGCACGTACAGGGGCACGGGCACCCCGTCGAGGTCGGCACCGCAGTCGGCACCCCCGAGCGCGACGACGTGCGGCCCGCGCGCCCGCAGCACGAGCCCGCCGAGCAGCACCTCGAGCGCCGCGGCACCGGCCGCGTTGCCGACCGCGCGGTTGACGCGGCGCAACGTCGCGGGGTCGGCGGCTCCGGACCGCGGCACCCCGACGGCCGCGTGCCCGCGGCGCCCGAGGTCCTCCACGAGCACGAGCGGCCCGGTCGCGAGGACCTCCCAGCACGGGCGCGGGGGGAAGGCCGAGGGGACGGCAGTGGGGACGGCGGTGGGGACGGCGGTGGGGCCGGCGGTGGGGACGGCGGTGGGGACGGCGGTGGGGACGGCGGTGGAGCCGCCGCCGTTCCCGGCCGCGGCCCCGGCGGACATCCGCCGCCCTCGTCGGCCTGCCGCCACCGCCTCGCGCACCGGCACGAAGCGCACCGCACGGCCCGGGACGAGCAGCGCCGGCGGGTCGCGCTCGACGTCGAAGAGGACCGCCGTGGTCCGCCCGAGCAGCCACCAGCCGCCGGGGGACGCCTCGGGGTAGACCCCGGTGAAGACGTCGGCGACGGCCACGGAACCGGCAGGCACCCGCGGCCGGGGCGTCCCCCGTCGGGGCAGCACCAGGGCCGGGTCGAGGCCGACGAGGTAGCCGAACCCGGGCGCGAACCCGCCGAAGGCGACCGTGTACCGCCCGGCGGCGTGCCGCGCGACCACCTCGTCGCGCGTCAGCCCGGTGGCCGACGCCGCCTCGTCGAGGTCGGCGCCGTCGTAGACGACCTCGAGGCGCAGCTCGTCCTGCGGTGCCGGGTCCTGCTCGCATCCCGCCTCGCGGTGGGCGTCGCCGCCCGTCGGCGGAGCCCCGGACGCCACCCGCCGCCGCCATGTCTCACGCACCAGCGCTGCCGCACGGTCCGCCGTCCCCGGCCCGCGCGGGGCCCACCGGACGAGCACCGTGCGGGCCGCGGGGACGACGTCCTGCACCCAGGCAGGTGCGGCCTGCCGCAGGGCCGCGTCGAGCGCGCGCACCGACCCCAGGTCGGGCAGGTCGACGAGCACCGCGTCGGGCCCGTACCGGTGCAGGACCAGCGCCGGCACGGCGTTTCCGGGCGAGCCCTCGGCAGGTCCGCTCACCGGGGCCGGAAGGGTTGCAGCGTCACGCCCGCGTCCGTCAGCGCCGCGCGGACGGCAGAGGCGACCGCGACCGCACCCGGCGTGTCCGAGTGCACGCACACCGAGCGCGCCGACACGGCCACGGACGTCCCGTCCACCGCCAGCACGGTGCCGGTCGTCGCCAGGCGGACCGCCTGCTCACCCGCCCGCCGCGGCGAGCCGACGAGCGCACCCGGCTCCCCTCGCGGCACCAGCGAGCCGTCCGCCCGGTACCCGCGGTCGGCGAAGGCCTCGGCGACGACCGCCAGCCCCGCCCGCGCGGCCGCGTCGAGCACCACCGACCCCGGCGCCGCCAGGACGGCGAGGTCCCGGTCGACCGCCAGCACCGCCTCCACGAGCGCACCGGCCTGCTCCGGGTCGTGCCCGACGCGGTGGTACAGCGCGCCGTGCGGCTTCACGTAGCGGACGCCGGTGCCGGCCACCGCGGCGTGCCGGGCGAGCGCCTCGAGCTGCTCGACGAGGTCGGCCCGCAGGACGTGGGCCGCGACGTCGGTGCGCCGTCGTCCGAACCCCTCCCGGTCCCGGTAGGAGGGGTGGGCGCCGACCACGACGCCGCGGGCGGCGGCGGCGCGGCAGGTGGCGAGCATGGTGGCGTCGTCGCCGCCGTGGAAGCCGGCGGCGACGTTGGCGCTCGTGACCAGGTCGAGGAGGGCCTCGTCGGCGACGGGCTCACCGCCGCGCCACGGCCCGTCGCCCTCGCCCAGGTCGCAGTTGAGGTCGAGGACCGGGCCGTGCCCGTCGCCGGTCATCCCGCTCCCCGTGGTCGCACCGGCAGGGTGTGCTGCGTCGTCCGTCAGGAGACCCGGACCTCCTTCCAGAACGCGACGTAGCCGCTGAAGTCGCGGCCGACGCGGTCGAAGGCCGTGGGGTACGGGTGCGGGTAGGACCAGGCGCGGTCCTGCAGCCGGGTGCCGTCCAACGCGACGGTCCAGTACTGGCACTCGCCCTTCCAGGGGCACGTGTACGGGGTGGGCGACGCCTCGAGGAGGTCCGTGCGGACCGACGACGGCGGGAAGTAGACGTTGCCCTCGATGTGCAGGACCTCGTCGTCGGTGGCCTCCGCGAGGACGGTGCCGTCGAGGGTGGCGGTGGGCATGGCTCTCTCCTGTCCCGGAGCTGGAGGGCGCCGGCCGACGCCCCTCCGCGTGACCGTAGGCCGCCGCGCCGGGGCACGCACCCCTCCGTCGGGTGCCGCACGCCCGGCGCCGGTCGTCCCCGGGCGCGGCCCCGGCCAGGGGTTGCCGGGCGGCACGTTCCGGGCCACCGTGGGCCGCATGGCCACGCACGGAGGACCGGAGGACGACGGGGACCTGACGGCGCTGCGCGAGCGCGCCGAAGCGGGCGACCGCGACGCCGTCGACCAGCTCGTCGAGCTCGCCGGCGAGCGGCGGGACCTGGTCGAGCTGCGCCGTCTCGCGGACGCGGGCTCCCGGGCCGCCCTCGACGAGCTCGTCCAGGTCGCGGCCGAGGAGGAGGACCTCGACACCCTGCGCGCGCTGGCCGAGGCCGGCCACCGTGACGCCGTCGACGTGCTCGAGGAGCTCGAGGGCGGGCGCCCGACCTGATCGCGCGTCCGGTGCGACCCGCGGGCCCGCACCTCGGCCGGGCGCCGGGCCCGGCTGGGCCGGGCCACCCGCTCTCTCCTCATGGCGCTCGTCACCGGCCGGCGTCGAGCAGCGTGCGCACGTCCGCGGCGGTCAGTCGGCCGCCGGTGAGCTCCTCGCCGCCCAGCACCGACGCGAACAGCGCCGCCTTGGCCCCCTTGAGCGCCATCACCTTGTCCTCGATCGTCCCGGCCGCGACCAGCCGGTAGACCATCACCTGCCGGGTCTGCCCGATGCGGTGCGCGCGGTCGACGGCCTGGGCCTCGACCGCCGGGTTCCACCACGGGTCGAGCACCACGACGTAGTCCGCCTCCGTCAGCGTCAGGCCGGCACCTCCGGCCTTGAGGCTGATGAGGAACACGGGCGCGTTGCCGGAGCGGAACCGCTCGACGACCTCCGGCCGCCGGCGCGTGGCGCCGTCGAGGTACGCGTAGGCCGTCCCCGCGGCGTCCAGCCGCTCGCGGACGCGGCCCAGCACCGAGGTGAACTGCGAGAACACCAGGACGCGGTGCCCGTCGGCGACGATCTCCTCGAGCATCCCGGCGAGGTGGTCGAGCTTGGAGGCCGGCACCCCCGCGTGCCGCTCGTCGACGAGGGACGGGTCCAGGGCGAGCCGGCGCAGCAGCGTGAGCGACCGGAACACCGCGAACCGGTTGCCGTCGAGGTCGTCCAGCAGCCCCAGCACCTTCTGCCGCTCCCGCGCCAGGTACCGGTCGTAGAGCGCCCGGTGCCGGGGCGCGAGCTCCACCTCCACCACGTGCTCCAGCCGCGGCGGCAGGTCGGCCGCCACGTCCTCCTTCGTGCGCCGCAGCAGGAACGGGCGGATGCGCCGACGCAGGTCCGCGAGCCGCGCGGTGTCGCCCTCGCGCTCGATGGGCGTCCGGTACCGCTCGGTGAACCGCTGCAGCGACGGCAGCAGACCCGGGGCGACGAGCCCGAGCAGCGCCCACAGCTCCAGCACCGAGTTCTCCAGCGGCGTGCCGGTGATCGCCACCTTCAGGGGCGCCGGCAGGGTCCGCGCGGCGGCGTACCCGCGCGAGGCGTGGTTCTTGAGGGTCTGCGCCTCGTCGAGCACGAGCGCGGACCAGCCGACGCCCTGGTGCTCGTCGGCCTCGAGCCGGAACAGCGCGTAGGAGGTGACGACCACGTCCGCCCCTGCGGCCACCTCCGCCAGGGACGTCCCGCGCCGCGCCGCCGTCGCCTCCACCGTGCGAACGACGAGGTCCGGCACGAAGCGGGCCGCCTCCGACGCCCAGGCACCGACGACGGACGTGGGGGCCACGACGAGCACCGGGCCGGCCCGGCCTGCCGTGGTCGTCCGGTACCAGGTCGCGAAGGTCAGCACCTGGAGCGTCTTGCCCAGCCCCATGTCGTCGGCGAGCACCCCGCCCAGACCGGACTCCGCGAGCCGGCGCAGCCAGGCGTACCCGGCGCGCTGGTAGGGCCGGAGCGTGGCGGCGACGCCCGGCGGCACCTCGACGTCCGACGAGGGGTCGGCCAGCGTCGCGAGCCGCTCCACCGCCGACCGCCACGCCCGGGCCTGCTCGACGACGACGCCCACCGCCTCGAGCTCGTCCCACGCGGACACGTCGTAGCGGCTCACGCGCAGGCCGGCGGCCCGACGCGGGTCGTCCAGTGCCCGCGCCTCGGCGAGCAGGGCGCGCAGGGCCTCGAAGGCCGGGCCGTCGACGCGCGCCCACAGGCCGTCGTCGAGCATGACCCGGTCCTGCCCGGCGGCCATGGCGGTCAGCACGCGGGCCAGCGGCAGGTCGCGCCCGTCGACGCGCAGCGTCACGGACAGGTCGAACCAGTCCCGGTCCCCGCCGAGCCGGGGTGCGGCCGCGACGGGACCAGGCGTGACGTCGGTCGCCGCGCCGGGGGCGAGGTCGGTCGCGGAGCCGGACGCGTCGTCGGTGCCGTCGTCCCTCCCGTCGTCGGTACCGCCGGCGGAGGTCCGGACGTGCACCTCCACCGGTGCCGACGCCTCGCGGAACTCCGGCAGCGGACCGGTGGCGCGCACCTCGACGTCCGGCAGGTCCGCGAGCGCCGGCAGCACCGCCCCGGCGAGGGTCACGCCGTCCCACGCCTGCAGCACCGCCCCGTCGGAGCGGCCGTCGGCGTGGTCGTCGAAGCGGCCGTCGGAGCGCCCGACGAGCAGCGGCGCCACGAGGGCCGCCCGCAGGCGCTCGGACGAGCCCAGCACGGTCGGCGCTGCCGCGGCCAGGGCCGCGTCGACCGTGGCCGACGTCGCGGCGAGCACCCTCGCCTCGTCGTCGACGCGGCGCCACGGCTGCGCCGCCCGGTCGAGCGGCCCGACCGGCACGGCCGGCGGGCCGCCGCCCTCCTCCCCGCGGTAGGCCCACGTCCAGCGCGCCGCCACGGTCAGGTCCTCCCCTGGCACCAGCTCCAGCCGGAGCACGCAGCGCGCGGGCGACGGGACCCGCACCGACGTGTCGCTGCTGGTCAGGGGGAGTACGGCGGCCAGCCGCGGGGCGTAGCCCGACCAGAACGCGTCCGTCGTCCCCCCGGTCACGCGGAGCGGCGAGGGGAGGGTCAGCAGCGACTCCGCCCGCCGGTCCACGTGCCCGTCGAGCCGGGCGAGCACGAGGTCGCCCGAGGCGCCGATCCAGTACGCGGCGACCGGTTCCGGCGCGCCGACCAGGCCCAGCGCCTCCGGTGCCGGCTCCGGCACCTCCGGCGCCGTGCCGTCCGGCAGCAGCAGGCGCGCCTGCACGACGAGCTCCCCCTCCACCTCCCGCAGGTCCACCACCGCGCGCACGGCGCCCGGCAGCAGCGTCACCGGACGGAACGGGGCCTTCGGGGCCACGAGCGGCACGCCGAGCCGACCGAGCTCCTCGAGCGCCGCCCAGACGAGCGGTCCCGGCGCCCGGTCCAGGGCGATCCAGGCGGCGGTCGCGCCCCAGCGGTACGGCGTGTCCTCCTCGGTGACGCGGTGCAGCGCGCGCAACGCGGCCCGCTGCTCGGGCCGTGTCGTCAGCGCGTAGCCGTGCAGGACGTCGGACCAGGCGGCGCCGGTGCGGACCCAGCCGCCCCGGTCGCTGCGGACGGCCGGCCGCGCGGCGAGCCGTCGCGGCCGCGGTGGACGCAGCCGGCTACCTGCCGGGTCGTCCTGCACCTCGACGAGGAGCGCCAGGTCCCGGACGGTCCGCGCGGGCCCCGACGCCTGGGGAGGGGCTGCGAGCACGCCGTCGAGCAGCGCGCTCCACACCGGGGCCGTCGTCCCCCTGGCGCCGGTGCCCGCGCCCGCGGGTCCCTTTGCCGCCGTCCCCGCACCCGCGACGCCGACCGGGCCTCCCGTCCCGTCGCCCGTGCGCTGCAGCAGCGCCGCCGCGACGTGCTTGCACCACCCGCCGACCGGGCACGTGCAGTCCGCCGCCCGGACCGTCCGTCCCCGGAACCGCACGCGCACGACGTAGGGGTGCGGCGCCGAGCCCGCCACCACCGCGTCGAGGAGCTGCTCGGCCGCGTCCCACGACCGGCTGCGGACGCGCCCGCGGTGGGCGTACTCGAGCCCCCGCGTGAACGCCGCCGGCCCGACGAGGTCGACGACCTCCTCGACGCGCAGCGCGGGCGGTGGCATGCGGGCCAGGGTAGGTGGCGGCACCCACACGGTCCCGCCCACCTGAGGAGCCGGGGCCGGCCCGGCGTGAGCCGTCCACCGGGACCACCGCCGGGCGGTGCGAGGATGGAGGCCGTGGAGTCCGGGGCGCTGCTCGACGTGCTCGTCGCGCACGGGCGACGGGCCGACCGGGTCACCCACCTGCGCCGTACCGAGCCGCGCGAGGGCCGGTCGGCGGACTGGCCCGCCTGGTCGGACCCGGCCGTCGTGGCCGGCTACCGCGCGCTGGGCGTGGACCGCCCGTGGACGCACCAGGTCGAGGCGGCCGAGCACGCCCGTGCGGGCCGGCACACCGTGCTGGCGACGTCGACGGGGTCGGGCAAGTCCCTCGCCTTCTGGCTCCCGGCGCTGACCGCCGCCCGCGCCGCCGTCACCCCGCCGCCGGCGGCGACGAGCGGTCGCATCGAGACCGTCGGCCGCCGCGCCACGACGCTCTACCTGTGCCCGACGAAGGCGCTCGCCGCCGACCAGCTCTCGGCCCTGGACCGGCTGCTCGGCGCGGGCGCGGTCACCGACGTGCGCGTCGCGACGTGCGACGGCGACACCCCGCGCGAGGAACGGCGCTGGGTGGCCGACCACGCCGACGTCGTGCTCACCAATCCCGACTTCCTGCACTTCGCGCTCCTGCCGCAGCACCGCCGGTGGGCGCGGCTGCTCGGGTCGCTGCGCTACGTCGTGCTCGACGAGTGCCACGCGTTCCGCGGGGTCTTCGGCGCGCACGTGGCCCTCGTGCTGCGGCGGCTGCGGCGGCTGGCCGCCTCGTACGGCGCCGCCCCGACGGTCCTGCTCGCGTCGGCCACGACCGCCGACCCCGCCGTCAGCGCCGCCCGGCTCGTGGGCGTGGAGCCCGACGAGGTCGCGGCCGTGACGGCGGACGGCTCCCCGACGGGCAGCCGCACGATGGTCCTGTGGCAGCCCCCCGCGAAGGAGGGCACCGGCCGCGACGGGTCCGCGCCGTGGGCGTCGCTGCTGCCTGAGGAGGACCCCTGGTCGGGCGACCACCCGCGCCGCACCGCCACCGCCGAGGTGGCGGACCTGCTGGCCGACCTCACGAGCGCCGGTGCCCGGACGCTGGCCTTCACGCGGTCGCGCCGTGCGGCGGAGTCCGTCGCGGCGGCCACACGCGCGCACCTGGCGGAGGTCGACCCGGCGCTGCCGGCGACCGTCGCGGCGTACCGCGGCGGCTACCTGCCGGAGGAGCGACGGGCCCTGGAGGCCGCGGTCCGCACGGGTCGGATCCGCGCCCTGGCGACGACGAACGCGCTCGAGCTCGGCGTGGACATCTCCGGCCTCGACGCGGTGCTGCTCGCGGGCTGGCCGGGTACGCGGGTGTCGCTGTGGCAGCAGGCCGGCCGCGCCGGCCGTGCCGGTGCCGACGGGCTCGTCGCCCTGGTGGCCCGCGAGGACCCGCTCGACACCTACCTCGTCACGCACCCGGAGGCCGTGCTCGACGCGCCCGTCGAGGCGACCGTCTTCGACCCCGGCAACCCCTACGTGCTCGCCCCGCACCTGTGCGCGGCGGCGCAGGAGCTGCCGGTCCGCAGCGAGGAGCTCGACCTCTTCGGCCCGCGCGCGGCCGGGCTGCTCGACGTGCTCGTCGCGCAGGGTGCGCTGCGCCGCCGGGCGTCGGGCTGGTACTGGACGCACGCGGAGCAGGCCGCGCGCCTGACGGACCTGCGCGGCACGGGCGGCGACCCCGTGCGCGTCATCGAGGCGGCCACCGGTCGCGTGCTCGGCACGGTCGACGCGGCGTCGGCCGACGCGCAGGTGCACGACGGGGCCGTGTACGTGCACCAGGGTGAGTCGTTCGTCGTCGAGCGCCTGGAGCTCGCGGACGCCGTCGCGCTCGTCACACGCCGGGACGTCGACTACGGCACGTGGGCCCGCTGGGTGACGACGACGGAGGTCGTCGAGACCGCCCGCAGCACGTCCTGGGGCCCCGTCACGTGGTCCTTCGGCATGGTCGACGTCACCACCCAGGTCCTGGGCTACCAGCGCAAGCGCATCCCGGACCTGCAGGTGGTCGGGGGCGACGACCTCGACCTGCCCGCCCGGACGCTGCGCACCGCGTCGGTGTGGTGGTCCGTGCCGGCGGAGGTGCTGCTGGAGGCCGGGGTCACCGTCGAGCTGACCCCCGGGGCGCTGCACGCGGCTGAGCACTGCGCCATCGGCGTGCTGCCGCTCCTGGCGACGTGCGACCGCTGGGACCTCGGCGGCCTGTCGACGGCGCTGCACGCCGACACCGGTCGGGCGACCGTCTTCGTGCACGACGCGTTCCCGGGCGGCGCCGGGTTCGCCGAGCGGGGCTACGAGCTGGCCGAGCGCTGGCTGACCGCCACACGGGACGTGCTGGCCACCTGCCCCTGCCCGTCGGGCTGCCCGGCCTGCGTGCAGTCCCCCAAGTGCGGCAACGGCAACGACCCGCTGGAGAAGGCCGCCGCGCTGCGCCTGCTCGACGTGGTGCTGGCGCACGTCCCGGGCCCGCCGGACGGGGACCTGGAGGACGCCGAGGGGGCGGAGGAGCCCCTCGCGGTCCCCTGACCGGGTGCGGGCCCGGGGGGGCGGCGCCCCGCTCACCGCAGGCCCGCACGCGCGTGCCGGACCAGGTCGCCGGTCGGTGCGGTGACGCGCACCGACACGCGCAGCGAGCCGTCCACCACCACGACGCAGCTCACCACCTGCGCCCCGTTGCGGGCCGCGGTCGCGCCGGCCGTCCCGCACCCAGCATCACCGACGAGCGCTGCGGCGGCCCCGGCGAGCGCCGCGAGGTCGGCGGCGGTGCTCGCCCGGGCGGCCGCGACGACCGACCCCCCGGCGACCGCCAGCACCGCCGCGACGGCGAGCACCGCGCCGGCGAGCGCGAGGACCAGCGCGGTCCCCGACCCGCGGTCCGCGGGCGAGGTCCGGCTGCCGGCCCGTCCCGCGGCCCGCTCGCCCGGACGCCCGCCGGCCCGCCCGCCGGTGCCGGGACGGACCGGGGAGCGCGGGGGCGTCACGGTTCCGCCCGGGCCGTGGCCGAGCCCGACACCCGCACCGTTGTGGCCCAACGGCCGAGCGTCACCGCCCTGCTGACCGTGACGGTGACCCAGGGCCCGGACGGTGCGACAGTCACCCGAGCACCCCCACCCGCGGCTTCCTGCGCCGCGGCTGTCACCTCCGCCGCACCCTCGCCGAGCGCGGCGGCGCGGGCACCGGCACGTGCCGCGTCCTCGCACGCCAGCCGCGCGGCCACCGCGCCTCCGCCGGCCAGCACCAGCGCGAGGAGCACCACCACGACCGGCAGCGCGAGCGCGAGCTCGGCCGTGACGCTCCCCCGGTCCCGCCCGGTGGGCCGGACGGCACGCCGGTTCGGCCGCCGGTGCGCCCCACGCACCCGCACCGGCACCCGCACCCGCTCCTCAGCGGAGCGGTGCGCCGGCCGGACCGCGCGACCGGGGGAACGCCACGCGTTCACGACGCGAGGGCCGCGCGGACGATGCCGAGCAGCAGCGAGCGCACCTGCTCGCTCTTGAGCACCACCAGCAGGATCCCGGCGAAGCCGACCGCCGCGAGCGTGACGATGGCGTACTCCGCGGTGGCCATGCCCGCGTCCGGGCCGAGGCCGCCCCGGCGGCGCGCCCATCCCGCCACGACCCGCCCCCGGTGCCGCAGACCGCGCAGCCGACCTGCCGCCCGCACGAGACCGCGCGCCCCTGTGCTCCTCATCATCTGTCCCTCCTCCCGGGCGGCCCCGGCGGCCGCCGCAGGACGACGGTGCCGGATGCGCCCCCGCCGTCGTGGTGGCGCTCCTCGGGTCCGGGGACGACGCGGTCGGAGGCGGGCTGGGGACGGCTCGCGGGCGTCCCGGCGCGCCCAGGGGCGCGCAGCCGCTCACCCGAGCAGGTCCTGCAGCAGCGAGAGCACGACGGGCACGAGCCCGAGCAGGACGAACGCCGGCAGCAGGCAGGTCCCGAGCGGCAGCAGGAGCCGGACGCCCAGCGCGCCCGTGGCCGCCCGGGCGGCGGCGCGCTGCTCCCGTCGGCGCCGGTCGGCGAGCGCGCGCAGACCCGGGGCCGCCGGCGCTCCTCCGGCCCAGGCGGGCGCGAGCGCCGCCGCGAGGCCGGACGCCCACGTCACGTCCTCCCACGCGCTGCCCCAGGTCGCGCCGAGCAGCAGCGCCGCGGCCACCCGGCGCAGGTCCTGCCCGCGCCCGCCCCCGATCGCCGCGCCGACGGCGTCGAGGACGCGCGGGACGGGGGCGCCCGTCCCGACCGCCGCCGCGACGAGCTCCACCACGAACACCTCCGGCACCACGACCTCACCGGGCGAGGCAGCCGCCGGCGCCTGCGAGGGGCGCGGCGGGACGCCGACGCCCAGCGCCCGTACCCTGCGACGCACCCGCCTCACGGCGCGCGCCCGGCCTGCTCGGCGCGCGCCAGCAGCGCCGCGGACCAGCGTCGGCCGACGACGAGCAGCACCACGCCGAGCACGACGGCGGCCGTCCCCGGTCCGCCGTCCGTCGCCGCGGCGAGGGGGTCCGCGCCGAGCGCGAGCCCGACACCGGCCCCGAGGAGCGGTAGCCGGCCGAGCAGCGCCGCCGACGCACGCGGGCCCGCGACCGCCGCGCGGCGCTCCCCGTCCACGTCGGCCTGCGCGGCGACCGCGTCGGCGACGTGCTCGAGCACGGGCGCGAGCGGCGCGCCGAGCGTCCCGGCCAGTCGGGCGGCGGCCACGACCACCGCCGCCTCGACCGCGCCGGGCGTGGCGTCGCCGAGGGGCGCCTCCGCATCTCGTCGGACGAGCGACCGGAGCGAGGGCCGGCGGGTCCCCGCCGCCCCGAGCTGGCCCACCGAGGGCACCCCGTCCGCGCCGACGGGCCCGGCGGCCGTCCCGAGCACCGCGGACCAGGCCGCCGCCGGCGCGACCCCGGCGCGCAGCCGGGCCGCGACGTCGAGCAGGACGGCGTCCAGCGGTGGTGCGGGGCGACGCGTCGCGCCCCGGGGCGTCAGCCCCTCGCGCCGTCGCCGCCCGCCACGCGCCCCCGGCCGCGCCTCCTCGTCGCGGTCGTCGCCCGTCACTGCGGCGCTCGGCCGCGCCGTCACGGCGGGCGTGCGCGACGATGCCGGTCCCCCCAGCAGCAGGAGGACGAGCGCGACCACCGACAGCACGGCTGCCGCAGCCGCGCCCGTGCTCACACCGGGCCCCGCACGTCGAGCCGCTCCTGCAGGCGGGCCCAGGCCGGCCCGGCCGTGACCCCGCCGCCCGCCCCCACCTCCAGGGCGGACGTGACGACGAGCGTGCCGTCGCCGCCGCGACCCAGCACCCCGACGGACACCAGGCGACGACCGCCGCCCGGCACCCGCCGGAGGTGGAGCACCGCCTCGAACGCGGCCGACGCCTGCGCCGCGACCGCCGCCCGGTCGAGCCCCGCCAGCGCGGCGAGCGCCTCCAGGCGTGCCGGCACGTCGGCCGCCGCGTTGGCGTGCACCGTGACGCAGCCGCCCTCGTGCCCGGTGTTGAGCGCGGCCATCACGGTCGCGACCTCCGCCCCGCGGCACTCCCCGAGCACGAGCCGGTCCGGGCGCATGCGCAGCGCCTGCCGGACGAGGTCCGTGAGGTCGACGCCGCCGGCGCCCTCGACGTTCGCGCGGCGGGCCAGCAGGCGGACGACGTGCGGGTGCCGGGGCGCGAGCTCGCCGGACTCCTCGACGACGAGGACGCGCTCGTCGTGCGGCACCAGGGACAGCAGGGCCGCCAGCAGCGTGGTCTTGCCGGCCCCGGTGGCACCCGACACGACCAGCGAGGCCCGTGCCGCCACGAGCGCCGCCAGCACCTCGGCCAGCCCCGGCGCCAGCGTCCCGGCGGCGGTCAGCTCGGCGAGCGTGAACGCGCGGGGGCGCACGACGCGCAGGCTGAGCAGCGCGCAGCCGTCCGCGACCGGCGGCAGCACCGCGTGCAGCCGCGTCCCGTCCGGCAGCCGGGCGTCGACCGTGGGCACCGCGTCGTCGAGCCGCTGCCCCCCGAGCGCGGCGAGACGCACCGCGAGCGCGCGGACGTCCTCGACCGTCCCGAGGGCGAGGTCGGCACGCCGCAGGGTCCCCGCCCGCTCCACCCACACGTCTTCGGGGCCGTTGACGAGCACGTCCGTGACCGCCGGGTCGTCGAGCAGGGGCTGCAGCGGGCCGGCGCCCGCGAGCGCGTCCCGGGTGGCGGCGACGAGGGCGTGGGCGCCCTCGTCGCCGAGCACGAGGCCCGCGGCACGCGCGGCGGCCCGCACGGCCGCCGGGAGGTCGTCCGGCGTGGGCCCCGCCGGACCGGCTCCGCCCGCGGTGCCGCTGAGCCGGTGCCGGACGTCGGCCAGCAGCCGTGGCGGCACCACGACGGCGGGGTCGCCCTCCTCGTGCCACGCGGCGGCGGGGACGTCCCCGCCCGCCCGGTGCTCGACGGCCGGACCAGCCGCACGGGCGACCCGCCCGGTCCGGGCCACGGCGCTCACCGCGACCGCCCGTCCAGCAGCCGGCGGGCAACGCGGGCGGCCGGACCGCCCAGACCCACGGCACCGCGCTCCCCCGCTCGCGCCACCGACCGGCGGTGCGGCAGCCGCGCGGCGGCCCGGAGCCCGAGGGCCGTCTCCACCTCGGCGACGCCCAGCCCTCCGGGCGCCGGCCCGCGGGTCACGAGCAGCACGTCGACGCCCGGCGCGCCGGCGTCCGCCAGCCGTGCCAGCACCGCCAGGGCACCGGCCACCCCCGCGAGGTCCTGCGGTACGACGAGGACGACCGCGTCGCACCGGGGCGCGACGGGCACGAGCGCGTCGCGGCCGACGTCGAGCACGACGAGCCCGTGCACGGCCGCGAGGCCCTCCAGCGCGGCCACGACGACGGCCGGGGAGGGTAGGCCCGGCCGGCGGTGGTCAGCGCTGAGCACCGCGACCGGCCCCCACCGGGGCAGGAGGGCGACGAGCTCGTCGCCGTCCAGCGCACCCCGGGCCCCCGCGAGGTCCGGCCACCGCACCCCCGCGTCGTCCTCGACGCCGACGAGCAGGTCCACCCCCGCGCCGTCGGGCACGAGGTCGACCAGCACCGTCGCCGTCCGCGGACCCCCGACGCGGGCGAGCGCCGCCGCCACCGTGGAGGCACCCGCCCCGCCCCGGGCGCCCACGACCGCCAGCACCAGCGCCGCGTCCTCCGGGTGGTCCCGCGCCCCGGCACGGGCCCGGTCAGGACGAGGACCGGTCGCCGACGGGACCTCGGTGCACCTGGATCGGGCAGGGGCGACGAGGTCGTCCCCGGGCAGGGTCGGCAGGGCGGCTCGCGCGTCGGACATGCCCGGGAGGCTGCTCGCGGCGGGGCGACCGCGGGGCTCGACCACTCCCGGCAGGGGAGCAGGACGCGCCGGCAGGGGCTGGGGACGGCTCGGTGCGGGTCGTCCCCAGGGGCCGCCGCCGGACGCGCGGCTCACGGACGCCACCCCTACGCTCGCCGCACCGGGTCGGCCTCGACGAGGGCGACCCTCGCGAGATCGACCCGGGGACCGACGACGACGACGGGGAGGTGACGGCGGTGGACGACGCACGGGCGCGGGGGACGGCCTCGCCGACGAGCACCTCCCCCACGAGCACCTCTCCGACCAGCACCTCGCGCACGGGCACCGTCCCCGCGACCGCGACGCCGAGCCCCCCGTCGTCCGCGGCGGCCTTCTTCGACCTCGACAAGACGCTCATCGCCACCACGACCCCCGCCGCGTTCTCGGCGGCGCTGCGGCGCACCGGCCTGCTCACCCGGCGGGCGATGCTGCGCGCCGCCCGGGCCCAGACGGCCTTCCTGCTCCGCGGCGCGACCGCCGACCGGACCGAACGACTCAAGCAGGCGATGACGCCCCTCGTGCGCGGCTGGGACGTCGACGTCCTCACGCGCGCCGTGGCCGACGCCGCCGAGGAGTCGGTGCGCCCGCTGCTCTCGCCGGAGGCGGTGGCGCTCGTCGAGGAGCACCACGCGCAGGGCCGCGCGGTCGTCGTCGTGTCCGCCTCGCCGGAGGAGATGGTCCGCCCGATCGCGGCGCTCATCGGCGCCGACGCCGTCGTCGCCAGCCGCATGCACGTCGTCGACGGCCGGTACACCGGCGCGGTGGAGTGGTACTGCTACGGCGAGCGCAAGGCCGAGGCGATGCGCGCGCTGGCGGCCGAGCACGGCTGGGACCTGGCCGCGAGCTACGCCTACTCCGACTCTGTCACGGACGCGCCCATGCTCGCGGCGGTCGGCCACGCGTTCGTCGTCAACCCGGACCGCGCGCTCGTCGGCCGGGCGCGCGCCGAGGGCTGGGGGCAGCTCGTCTTCCGCCACCCGCGCCCGTTCGTCCTCATCCCGGGCGCCCGCACCGCCGGGGTCGCGGCCGCTCTCGCGGCCGTGGCCGCCGCCGTGGCCGCGGCTCGCGCCCTCGCGCTGGTGCGCCGTGGCGCCCGGGCCGCGGTCGTGGCGGCCGTCGGTCCGACCTGACGACGGGCGGCGGACGCCGCGGCCGCCCGACGAGCGATCAGGCCGCGCGGGCCCACTGGGCCAGGCGCCCCGCCGGCACGACGCGGCGGCGCGCGACCGCGGCCGTCGTCAGCGCCAGGCCCAGCAGCGTCCACACGACGAGCACCGCCGCCGCCCCGCCGACCCCGCCGGAGCCGTTGACGACACCCTGCAGCCCCCGCAGCGACGCGGCCAGCGGCAGGACGCCGAACACCGCGTCGAGCACCCCCGGCACCGTCGAGACGACCGCCGTCGCCAGTCCCACGACCGCGACCAGCACCGACACGAACCGACCGATGCCGCCCAGGACCGCCACGAGGCCCTGGTTGACCGCCGCGAACGCCACCCCGGTCAGCGCGCACAGCACGGCGAGGGTGACCCAGCCGCCGGGCGCGAGGCTCAGCGCACCGGCGAGCACCGCCACCAGCGCCAGCCCCTGCACGACCCCGACGAGTGCCGCCGGCGCGAACGACCGCAGCGCCAGCACGACCGAGGGCCGCGTCGACGGCAGGGCCCGCCGCGTGACCGCCCCCAGGACGAGGAACGTCGCGAGCCCGCCCAGCCAGAGCGCCACGGTCACGAGGAAGGGCACGCTCGTCGAGCCGAAGAGCGAGCCGTCCTCGCCCTGCGCCGCCACCGGGTCGGCGACGACCTCGGCCAGGCTCCGCGCCTCCTCCGTCGTGTAGGAGGGCACCTGCTCCGTGGCCTGCTGCAGCCCGCCGGCCAGGTCCGTCGCGCCCGACGACAGCTGGCCCGCGCCGCCCGCGAGCGCACCGGCGCCCTCCGCCAGCTCGTCGGCCCCCGAGGCGGCACTGCCGGCGCCGGTCGCGAGCCTCCGGGCCCCTGCCGCCGCGTCGTCGGCGCCGTCGGCGAGGGAGCGGGCCCCCGTCGCGGTCTGCTGCAGCGCGCCGGACAGGGTCCCGAGGCCCGTCGCCGAGGCGGCGACGCCGTCCGCGAGCTGGCGTCCGCCGGCCGCGAGCTGCGGGACGCTCGCGGCGAGGCCCCCCGGCCCGTTCACGGCGGCGTCGAGCGCAGCCGCGCCCTGGGCGAGGCCCGCGGCCCCGGCCGCGAGCGTGGGCTGCCCGCCGACGGGCGCGCTGCCCTGCTGCGCCTGGACGGCGGCGACGAGCCCCTGGCACGCCGCGTCCGAGCCGGCCGCACACCCCTGCGCGGCCTGCTCGATCCCGTCGAGGAACGTGCCCACGCCCGTCGAGAGCGCGCTCGCCCCCGCCGCGAGCGACCGTGTCCCCGACGCGAGCCCGTCGCCGCCGGTGACGCCGGCCGCGAGCGCGTCCAGGCCCTGCGTGAACTGCTGCGCCCCGGGCACGGCCGCCTGTGCCGCCTGCGCCGACGACGCCGTCTGCGTCGCGATCCGACCCAGCCCGGCGGCCAGCTCGTCGGCGCCGTCGGCCAGCTGCCCCACGCCGTCGGCGAGGTCGTCCGCGCCGGAGGCGACCTGCCCGACGCCGTCCGCCAGGGACGCGGAGCCCGAGGCCACGCCCTGCGCGCCCGTGCCGAGCTCCCCCGCCCCGGAGGCGAGCCGGCCCGCGCCCTCGGCGGCCTGGCCCAGGCTCTCGTTCAACGTCGAGAACCCGACGTAGACGTTCTCCAGGTAGGAGGCCGTCAGCTCCTGGTCCAGCAGCCCGACCGCCGTGCTGGTGACGGCCTGGGCGACCGCCCGGTCGACGAGGCGGGAGCGCTCGCTCGTGGCGATGTCGATCGTCGCCTGCTCCGCAGCGGACGCCTCACCACCGACGGAGGTCGCGGCGGCCGAGAAGGACGAGGGGATCGTCACGACGGTGGCGTAGGTGCCGTCCGCGAGGCCCTCGGCGGCGTCCTCCTCGTCCGTGAGGACCCATGTGAAGTTCCGCGACGAGTCCGACCCCGACACGTTGGCGACCGCGTCGTCGTCGACCGTCGCCGAGGGCGAGGCCGCCAAGTCCGTCGACCCGTCGGACGTCACCAGGGCCGACGCGAGCTGCCGACCCAGCGGCACGGTCTGCCCGTCGAGCTCGACGGGGGTGTCGAGGTTGACGATCGCGGCCGTCACCCGGTCGAGCCGCTCGGTCGGCTGCCACAGCGCCCACGTCAGCAGCCCGCCGACGGTGAGCGGCACGAGCACGAGGCCGAGCAGCGTGAACCAGGTGGCGCGGCCCGACGAGCGGGCCCGCTCGGGGTGCAGCAGCCCGCCGCGCCGGTCGCGCCGGGCGACGCCCACGGCCGACGCGCCGCGTGCGGGGACGACGAGGCCCCCCTCGCCCCTGTCGGCGGGTGCAGCGGCGTGCGCCGGCACGTGGGCGGCGTCGTGGGCCGGGACGTGGGCAGGGACGTGGCCGCTGGTGGGCTGGGCCATCAGAGCACCTTCTCGAGGTCGTGCGGGGCGCCGTGCGAGGCGTCGGCGGCGTCGTGCGAGGGCGTGGCGGCCGGACCGACGGCGGCGCGCGCCGCTGCGGCGGCGTGCGCGGGGACGTCGACGACCGTGGCGGGCCCGTCGGGCAGCAGCCCGACCAGCGCGTCGGGCCTCAGGCAGCTCACGACGAGGGTCAGCGGACGCCCGTCGACCGCGGCGGCCGCCCGTGCGCGGGCGATCTCGTCGTGCACCTCCGCCCGCAGCACCGGGTCGCCGACGGCGTCGAGGTCGTCGACCACGACGATCGGCGCCCGCGCCGCGAACGCACGGGCCAGCTCCCCGACCGGGTCGACGGCGCGCGTCAGCGACGCGACCGCCACGCGCGCGCGGATGGCCGCCGCGCGCTCGGGCGCGACCAGCCCCGCGACCTTGAGCGTCCCCGCGTCGGCGTGCGCGCGCCCGGCCAGGGTGAGCAGCAGCGCGGTGCGCCCGCTGCGGTGCGGTCCGTCGACGACGAGCGTGCCGCCGGTCGGCACCCGCAGCGCCACCCCGTCGTAGATCGGGGTGCCGTCCGGCGCCTCCAGCCGCAGCCCCTCGGCGGCGATCGCGAGGTCCGCACCCGGCTCTGGCCAGTCGGCGAGCGCCAGCTCGCGCGCCAGCCCCTCCCCCTCGACGTCGAACGACGGCAGCACGCGGTCGAGCCGCCGCGGCATGTGCCACGCCCGGTCGCCCAGGAGCTGCAGCACCGCCGGCACGAGCGTCATCCGGACGACGAACGCGTCGACGAACACCCCGACGGCCAGCCCGAGCGCGATGGGCTTGATGTTCACGTCGCCCTCGGGCACGAAGGCCGCGAAGACGGAGAACATGATGACGGCGGCCGCCGTGACGACCTTCGCCGAGGCGAGGAACCCCGACCGGACCGCGGCGCGCGCGTCGCCGCCGTGCACGTAGTCCTCGCGCATCCGGGAGACGAGGAAGACCTCGTAGTCCATCGCCAGCCCGAACAGCACGCCCATGAGGACGATGGGCATGAAGGAGATGATCGGCCCGACGCGGTCCACCCCGATGAGCTCCGCGCCGTGCCCCTCGACGAACACGAGCGAGACCACGCCGAACGACGCGCCGACCGACAGCAGGTACCCCAGCGTCGCCTTCAGCGGCACCCACAGGGACCGGAACACCATCGCCAGCAGCACGAACGACAGCCCCACGACGAGCACCCCGAACGGCAGCAGCGCCGCGCCGAGCTTGTCGGAGATGTCGATGCCGACGGCCGTCTGCCCCGTCACCGACAGGTCGACGCCGTACGTGTCCCTGAAGTGGTCGTGCAGGCCGCGCAGCTCGGCGACGAGGTCCTTCGTCGCCTCCGAGTCCGGCCCGCCCTCGGGCACGACCTGGATGATCCCGGTGTCGGCGGAGGCGTTGGGCGTGGCCAGGGGGACCGCGGCGACGCCGGGCAGGTCGGCGATCTCGTCGGCGAGGTCCTGCATGAGCCCGAGCGGGTCCGTCGAGCCGATGATCGTGCCGGTGACGATGAGCGGGCCGTTGTAGCCCTCGCCGAAGTTCTCGGCCAGCAGGTCGTAGGCCTGGCGCGCGCCGGAGCTCTCCGGCTGGGAGCCGGCGTCGGGCAGGGCCAGGCGCAGGTTCGTCGCCGGCAGCGTGAGGGCGCCCAGCGCGCCGACGACGAGCACGACCGTCAGCAGCGGCCAGCGGGTCGCGGCGCGGACCCACCCGGCGAAGAAGCGGTTCTCGCGGACGGGCGCGTGCGCGACCGGGGCCGTGACCGCCGCGGCGGCGCCGGGGGTGTCGGCAGCGCCGGTCGCCGCCGTCGCCCCGCCGCGCGCCCCCGCCGCCAGCACCGCCTCCTCCTCCTGCGCCTGACGCTCGGCCCGACGAGCGGCCCGGCGCGCGGCGCGCCGCCCCGGCCGCAGCCGCTCGCCCGCGAACCCGAGCAGCGCCGGCGTCAGGGTGAGCGCGATGACGACGGAGATGCCGACGGCGACCGCCGCGGCCACGCCCATCGTCGTGAGGAACGGGATGCCGGCGACCGACAGCCCGACGAGCGCGATCATCACCGTCAGGCCGGCGAAGACGACGGCCGACCCGGCGGTGGCCAGGGACCGGGCCGCCGCCTCCTCCGGGTCCAGCCCCGCCGCCAGCTCGTTCTGGTGCCGGCTGATGATGAACAGCGCGTAGTCGATGCCGACGGCCAGCCCGAGCATGAGCGCGAGCAGCGGCGTCGTCGAGGAGATGGTGGCCACCGACGTCGCCGCGAAGATGCCGGCCATCGCGATGCCGACCCCGAGCACCGCGGTGAGCAGCGGCATGCCGGCCGCCAGCAGCGAGCCGAACGTCAGCACCAGCACGACGAGGGCGACGAGCAGGCCGAGCCCCTCGGTGATGCTGACCGCCGGCACCTCGTTGGCGAACAGGTCGCCCCCGAGCGCCACCTGGGCGCCGTCCGGCAGCGCCGCCGCCAGGTCGGCGCGGACCTCCTGCAGCGACTCCCTCGTCGCCTCGCCGACGCCCTGCGCCTGCCCGTCGAGCTGGACGCTCACCACGGCCGCCGACCCGTCGTCGGACACCGCACCGGCCACCGCGCCCTCGCCGGTCGCGAACGGGTCGGTCACGGCGGCCACCTCCTCGAGGTCGCCGAGCGCCGCCACGGCGTCCTCCACCGGGCCCTGCACGGCCGGGTCCGTCACCTGCGACCCGCCCGGCGAGACGACGACCAGCGAGGCCGTCGCGCCGCTGACCTGCGGGAAGGTGCGCGAGAGCTGGCCGAGCGCCTCCCCCGACTCCGTCCCCGGGATGGAGAACGTGTTGTCCGTGCCCTGGTTGAGCAGCCCCGCGGCGCCCCCGGCGAGGACGACGACGACGAGCCACAGCACGGCTACGCGGCGGTGGGCGCGGAACACCCAGCGGCCGAGGCGGTACAACGACGAGGACACGGTGCTCCCGGGGCAAGAGGTGGGACGGCGCGATACGTCGGTGTATCCGATGCATGAACGTATCCGATACAGTGGCGCATCGACAACCCGTCCCGCGCCCTCCGCACCGCCGTCGCCAGGAGCACCGTGAGCACCGCCGCGCCGTCCGCCGCCCCGTCCGCCGCCCCCAGTGCCCGCCGGGGGCGCACCCGCGAGCGCCTGCTCGACGCGGCGTACGAGGCGTTCGCGGACGTGGGCCTCGCCGCCGTCTCGGTCGAGCAGATCTGCGAGCGCGCCGGCTTCACGCGCGGCGCCTTCTACTCCAACTTCGAGACGAAGGATGAGCTGTTCTTCGCGCTGCTGGACCGCGAGAAGGAGCAGCGGCTGCGCCAGCTCGAGGAGGGCATCGACGCCCTGCTGCCCACGGACGGGTCGGGCGCGGACCTGGACGACGAGCGCATCGGCGCGGTGGTGGTCGAGCTCATCGCGGGCCCGCTCGACACCCGGCAGTGGTGCGTGATGCACCTGGAGCTCGAGCTGCTGGCACTGCGCGACCCGGCGGTCGCCACCCGCTTCACGGCCGACCGCGAGCGGCTGCTGGCCTCGGTGCTGCCGCTGGTCGACCGGGCGCTGAGCCGTGCCGGGCGCGCGTTCCGCGTCAACCCGGAGGTCGCGCTGCGCCTGCTCATCACGACGCACGGGGAGCTGCAGCGCGCGGCCGTCATGGCCGGCGAGGACGTCGGCGGGCCGGCGATGCAGCGCGGCATCGCGGACGTGGCGCTGGCCCTGACGCGCCGCGTCCCCGCGTGATCCCCTTGCAGCCCTGACCCTCCTCCGCCAGGTGGCCTCTCCCGCACCACGGTAGGTAGACAGTCTTTCTAGATCGCTCTACTGTCCACTCATGCCCGACGCCGCCTGGCCCAGCGAGTGGCTGCGCGGCGTGCTCGAGCCGTGCGTCCTCCGCGTGCTCGTCGAGGGGCCGACCTACGGCTACGCCATCGCCGAGCGTCTCGACGCCGCCGGTCTCGGCCGCCCCAAGGGCGGCACCCTGTACCCCCTGCTCGGCCGCATGGAGGCCGCCGGGCACGTTACGGTCGAGTGGCGCGCGGGCGACGGCGGCCCCGGCCGCAAGTACTACGCCCTGACCGCGCAGGGCAGGGACGCCCTCGCGGACGCCGCGTCGCGGTGGGCCGCCTTCACGGCGACCACCGGGGCGCACCTCGGGGCGGACCCCGGCTCCACCAGCAGCACCAGCACCAGCACGAGCTCCGTGCGCACCCTCACCGCCGTGGAGGACCGATGACCCGCCCCTCGCCCGCCGACCCGTCCGCGCTCGCACCGCACGTCGACAAGGGCTGGGCCGACGCCTTCGTCCTGGAGCTGCGTCTGCTCGACGTGCCCGGCGACCGCATCGGCGACGCCCTGGCAGAGGTCGAGGCCCACTGCCGCGACTCCGGGGAGCCGGCCGCGGAGGCCTTCGACGAGCCCGTCGCCTACGCCCGCTCGCTCGACCTGCCCGCCGTGCCCGCCGAAGGCGACGGGGTCGGGCCGGTCGTGCTCGGCTCGGTGCTGCAGGTCGCCGCGCTGTTCGCGGTCCCGACCGCCGTCGGCGTGCTGGGCGGGACCGGAGCCGTCGAGGTCGCCGGCGGCGTGCTCGTCACCGCCGTCGTCACCCTCGTCGTCATCGCGCTGCTCGGCGTCGCGCACGGTCCGTTCCTGCGGGCCGTCGTGCACCGCCCGGTCGTCGCGTGGCTCGTGGTGGTGGCGGCGATGGTCGCCGCCGTGCTGCCGGCGGCGCTCTGGCGGGATCCCGTGCTGGCCCTGCCTGCGGCCGGCGTGCTCGCCGTCGGGCTGCTCCTGCTCATCGCCGGTGCTGTGGTCCAGCACCGGGCCCTGGGCGAGGGCGACCCGGTCGTCGCCCCTGCCGGATCGACCGCCGCCTCGTCGCCGGCCGATCCGGACGGCGCTGACGCCCGCCGGTCCGCTCGTCGGACGACGACCGCCCTGTCCCTGCTGGTGCCGGTCGCGACGGTCCTGCTGTCGGCACTGGCCTGGGTCACGGCCGGCTGACCGGCTCCGCGCCGCGCTCGTCGGACCTCGCGACCTCCCGCAGCGGCGCCGGTCAGCAGCAGCGGCCCTCCGGGTGGTCGTCCTGGCGGTCCGCCTGCTCGCGCCAGAACTGCCGCGGCGTGGGCACCGGGTGGTCGGGGTCGGGGTGCGTGGCGCGCAGGTGCGCGACGTACCGCTCGTAGGCGTCCTCGCGCACCAGGCCGCGGGTGTACCAGGCCAGGCCTCGCCCGGCCCGGCGCAGCGCGTCGAGCACGGCGGCCGGCACGGTGGTGACGCCGGCGGTCGGCATGCCCGTCAGTGCCGGACGGCGGGCGTCGTCCGCCCCGCCACCGGCCCGTGCGCCGCCCACTGCTGCTCCAGCTCCTTCTCGGCGGGGCTCGGCGCCCAGCCGGCGGGCGCGAACACCCGGGACGGCACGGCGGCGTCCTCGCTGCTCGGCCCGCCGCCGGCACGGAACGCCCGGACGGTGGCGAGGACCGCGGTGAGGATGACGACGACGGCCAGCGTCACGAACACCACCGACAGCACGCCCTGGATCATCGTGTTCCGCACGACGGCCCGCATCGCCTCGACGCTCGTCGCCGTCCCGAAGGAGGTCTCCCCCGCCGCGAGCGCGTCCCGGAACGCCGCGTGCTGCGCGAAGTACCCGATGGCGGGCACGTCGGAGAAGATCTTCTGGACCGACGCCGTGATCGTCACCGCCGACGCGAACGCGAGCGGGACGGCCACGATCCACAGGTACCGGAACGACCCACGCTTCGCCGCGATGGCCATGCAGACCGCGAGCGCGATGGCCGCGAGCAGCTGGTTCGCGATGCCGAACAACGGGAACAGGGTGTTGATGCCACCCAGGGGGTCGGTGACGCCCATGATGAGGACCGCGCCCCAGGCCCCGACCATGACGGCGGTCGCGAGCCAGGCCCCCGGCCGCCAGGACGTGTCCCGGAACCGCGGCACGACGTTGCCGATGCTGTCCTGCAGCATGAACCGGGCCACGCGCGTGCCGGCGTCGACGGCCGTGAGGATGAACAGGGCCTCGAACATGATCGCGAAGTGGTACCAGAAGGCCATGAGCGAGGTGCCGCCGACGAGCTGCGCCATGATCGTCGCCAGCCCCACGGACAGCGTCGGCGCGCCGCCGGTGCGGGAGACGATGGTCTCCTCGCCGACGTTCGTCGCCGTGCTCGTGAGCATCTCCGGCGTGAGCGACACGCCCTGCAGCCCCAGCCCGTTGACGAACGCGACCGCACCCTCGACGGTCCCGCCGGTCAGCGCCGCGGAGGAGTTCATCGCGAAGTAGATGCCGCGGTCGATCGACAGCGCCGCGACGAGCGCCATGATCGCGACGAACGACTCCATGAGCATGCCGCCGTAGCCGATGAAGCGCGTCTGTCGCTCCTTCTCGACGAGCTTCGGCGTCGTCCCCGAGGCGATGAGCGCGTGGAAGCCCGACAGCGCGCCGCAGGCGATGGTCACGAAGAGGAACGGGAAGAGCGACCCCGCGACGACGGGCCCCTGCCCGGAGCGCGCGAACTCGCTGACCGCCGGCACCTCGAGCACCGGCCGCACCAGCACGATGGCGACGGCCAGCATGACGATCGTGCCGATCTTCATGAACGTCGACAGGTAGTCCCGCGGCGCCAGCAGCAGCCACACGGGCAGCACCGCGGCGACGAACCCGTAGACGATGATCCCCCAGGCGATGGTCACCTTGTCGAGCAGGAACAGCTCCGAGCCCCACGACGTCTCCGCGATGACCCCGCCGCCGACGATGGCGGCGATGAGCAGCACGAACCCGAGGACCGACACCTCGCTGACCTTCCCGGGCCGGAAGAAGCGCAGGTAGCAGCCCATGAGCAGCGCGATCGGGATCGTCATCGACACCGAGAACACGCCCCACGGGCTCTCCGCCAGCGCGTTGACGACGACGAGCGCGAGGATCGCCACGATGATGATCATGATGACGAGCGTCGCCAGCAGGGCGGCGGTCCCGCCGATGACGCCGAGCTCGTCGCGAGCCATCTGCCCCAGCGAGCGGCCGCCGCGGCGCATCGAGAAGAACATGACGAGGTAGTCCTGCACCGCGCCGGCCAGGATGACGCCGACGATGATCCAGATCGTCCCCGGCAGGTAGCCCATCTGGGCGGCGAGCACCGGCCCGACGAGCGGTCCCGCGCCGGCGATGGCGGCGAAGTGGTGACCGAACAGGACCCGCCGGTCGGTGGCCACGTAGTCGCGGCCGTCGGCCCTGTACTCCGCGGGGGTGGCGCGACGGTCGTCGGGCCGCAGCAGGTGCTTCTCGATGTAGCGGGAGTAGAACCGGTAGGCGATGAGGTAGGAGCAGACCGCCGCGAAGACGAACCAGATCGCGTTGACCGTCTCCCCGCGCACCAGCGCGATGACGACCCAGCTCACCCCGCCCAGCAGCGCGATGCCCGCCCAGAGCGCGATCTTCGCCGGCGTCCAGTGCCGGTCCTCGGCATCGCGGACGTCCGGGTCCAGCGCCACCGGTGGGAGCGACGGGTCCTGCACGAGGTCCGCCGTGCCGTCCGGGCCGGTCCCGCGTGCCGTAGTGCTCGCCATGTCTCCCCCTCGAGATCGCTGTGCGTCAGGACTGTAGTCCCGGTGCGCCGTCGCGCTCACGCGCGGCGGCCAGCCGCGCGGCGAGCCGCGGGGCCGTGCGCGCGGCGTCGCGGGGGTGGGCCGCCATCTCCTCGAGCGCGTCATCGACGCTGACCTCCGACGCGAACGCCGGCTCGCCGTCGTCGTCGAAGCGGAACGACGCCCGCCCGTCGCCGTCGATGCGGCAGCCCGCCGTGAACCACGTGCCCTCGCCCGGCCGTGCCACCGCGCCCCGCAGGGCGCGGAACGCGGCCGACGTCGCCCGCGGCGTCGCGACCCGCAGGACCTCGCCGTCGGGACACGTGAGGTTCGCCCGCAGCTCCGCGGTCTTCCCGAGCCGGAGGTACTCGAGCTCGGCCGTCACCCACCCCGGCGGAGACGCCTCGAGGAAGGAGCGGACGACGTCGTCCGACAACCGCGACGTGCTCGGCGGTCACGGCTCGCGCCCCCGGTCCTCGTCCGTCGCCCGTCCGTCCGCCTCGGCCAGCCGGTCGCGGAGCCACGCCGGCGTGTGCGTCGCGTCGCGGGGGAACCGCTCGAGGTCGATGCGGTAGTTCTCCGGGACGACGACGGCCCGGGACCAGGAGGGCTCGTCGTCATCGAGGAAGTCGTGGGTGACGCCGCCGTCCGCGGCGACGGACAGGCGCGCCGTGAACCACGTGCCCGACCCGGGGCGAGCCATCTCGGCGCGCGGCCGGTCCATGGCGGCCAGCGCGGCGCGGGGGAACCGCGTGCGCTGCGCCTCGCCCGCGCGGGTCTCGTAGGCGCGCATCTCGGTGACCTTCCCCGCCGTGAGGAACTCGAGGTCGATCCGTTCCCACCCGGGCGACGCGGCCGCCACCGCGGCCTACGCGATCTCCCGGAGCGCGTCGACCGGAGGCCGGCGGCGAGCCGGTCGGCGAGCCACGCCGGGGTGTGGGCGTCGTCGCGGGGATGCGCCTCCAGCTCCTCGAGGACGTGCCCGAGACCGATCTCCGACGAGAAGTCCGGCTCGGAGTGGTGGTCGAACTCGAAGGTGGCGGTCCGTCCGGCCGAGATCCGGCAGGTGGCGGTGAGCCACGCACCTTCCCCGGGGCGGGACAACACGGCCCGGAGCCGGTCGAACGCGTCCACCGTCGGCAGCGGCATCCGTACGCGCACCACGTCGCCCTCCGGGACGGTGACGTAGGCGCGCATCTCACTGGTCCTGCCCAGCTCGAGGTACACGGGCTCGGCGGACACCCAACCGTCGGGGAACGCCTCGACGAACGAGCGCGCCACCTCGTCCGACGAGCGCGCCACGTCCTCGGCGCTCACGGTCGCACCTCGGAAAACGCGACATCCGCAGATCCAAGCGCTCCGCTCGGCCGCTCGGGCCACGCCAGGGCCGGTCTCCTCGGCCGCTGCCGGCGAGCCCTCGCTGCCGTCGAGGCGTCCGGCGACGTCGGGGCCGACGAGCTCCGGCAACCGCGCGAGGAGCCCGGGGAGCCCTGCCACCCAGCGTGCGGCGTCGTCGTCCTCGGCGGCACCCGCGGCATCGTCGGCCATGCCGGGAACCGGTGCGCGCGCCGGCTCCCACCCCGGATCCTCGGCCGCACGACGCTCAGCCACACGCCGGGTCTGGGCGTCCATCACCTTCGTGAGGACCGTGCCGGTCCTGCGGTGCAGCGCAGCGGTGAGGAGGTGGAACGGCGAGATCGGCGTCGCATCGGAGGTGTCGAGCTGCACGAACGGACGCCCGGTGAAGACGAACGCGGGGTCGTGTTCGATCGACCAACCGCCGCCGCAGGACCGCAGCAGCGTATTCCCGACGTACCGGACCGCGCCGTCGACGAGGTCCGTGACGGGGTCCGCCAGGAACGACGTGTCGTCCGGCCAGCGGCGCAGCAGGTCCGCCTCGAGGCCCGCCAAGGACTTCCGCGACCAGTCGCCGTTCCACGATGGCGGCATGAGCAGGTCCCGGAACCGCGACAGGCGCGGGTGCATGTCCGCCAGCCACTGCTCGAGGACGACGTCCTGGCCCCGCACCTGCATCCCCTCCCGGTCCCGGCGTGTCAGACGCGCTGCTCCCACTCGCGGGCGGCGACGAGCCGGTCGGCGAGCCACACCGGGGTGTGGGCGTCGTCGCGAGGGTACGTCTGCATCTCCTCGAGGACGTGCCCCAGGCTGATCTCCGAGGAGAAGGCCGGTTCGGAGTCGAAGTCGAAGTTGAAGCTGACGCGCCGCTCAGCGGAGATGCGGCAGGTCGCGGTGAACCATGCACCCTCCCCGGGGCGGAACATGGCAGCCCGAAGACTGTCGAACGCGTCCACCGTCGACATCGGCATCTTCACACGCACCGTGCGGCCGTCCGGCCCCGTGGTGAAGGCGCGCATCTCGCCGGTCTTGCCGAGCTCCAGGTACACGAGCTCGGCGGAGACCCAGCCGGCGGGCGATTCCTCGACGAACGATCGCGCCACCGCGTCCGACGAGCGCGCCACGTCCTCGGCGCTCACGGTCGAGATGCGGGCCACGAGCAGCCCGGCATCACGCCCGCAGCTTGGAGAACGGCACCTCCGGAGAACCCGGCGCGCCGTAGTTCGGGTCCGTCAACGGCTCCCACTCACCGAACACCGGCCACTCCGCCCAGAATCCACCCACCGGCGCATCCGTCATTCGCGCAACGTGCACCTCTGCGGTGGCCTTGTCCTTGAACTCGACCTCGCCGGTGCCGTCGGGCTCGAACCGGGACGTGACCACCGACGTGCAGTCCGGCTGTGCGAAGTACCGATCCGCGGCGGGATACGTGTACATCGTCGTGATCCACCGCCACAGACGCCCTTCACGGGCGTCGAAATCGGTGATCTGGAGGATCGAGCCGTGCTGGTCCAACGTCTGGACCCGAATGCCTTGCGAGGTGATGCCGAGCACCCAACGCGGCGTCAGCACCCCTCCGTCGCCATGACGCTCCTCGACGACGAGCAGGTCCTGCCGATGGGCGTAACGAGTGCGCGCCTCGTCGGTCGTCCACCACGGCAGGTCGCCCGCCGGCGCGTGCCGACGAGCGTTGTACCTCTCGGTGTACAGGGCTGACATGGCTCAGTACTCGCTTTCGTAGACACGACCCGTGACGTCCTGGATCCGCACGTTCCACCGATCCGCATAGTCGAGCACAGCCTGTGGGACACCACCAGGCTGGACGGGGATCTCGAGAGTCATCTGTCCCCGCAACGGCCTCCCCACGATCTGCGGGGACCTGTCACCGAACTGCGCGGCGTTGCTGTCCGTACCGAGGACGCGGAGGCCACTGTTCGAGGGGTTGTACTTCCGCACCACCTCATCGATGTACGAACGGGCCGTCGACGGCTTGACCTCCGCCAGCTGCGTGTCCTTGCGCGACACGATGGCCTCGCCTGGATCGTACGAGTCCACCCGGAAGCGGTGGGCGGTTCCCGGCTCCCCTGCGGCGACCTGGGCGGGGGTCGGGGCGTCGCGGACCTCGACCAGGACCTCGCGGTACTCGTAGCGGTGGTAGTTCTCCCAGTTGAACTTGGAGCCCTCGAACATCTGCTGCAGCCACGGCTGCGAGCACGTGCGACTGCAGGACCTTCGGGGCGACGAGGAGGTGCCCCTCGGGCAGGACGGCGTCGTCCTCGAGCAGGCGCAGCGCGGTCGCGACGTCGATCGCGAACCGCGTCACCGACCCTCCCCGCCCCGGCGCCCCATGTCCTCCCGACCCGGACACGGACGACGGCGCCCCTCGGGACGCCGTCGCCGTGACCGTCGACCGTGCGGGTGAACAGGCGTGCATCATCGCGATCGCAACGGAGCCAGTCCGGTCGATCCGCCCCTAGGGGGGCTCTCCTGCGCGTGGGTGCCCGGCACGGTCTTCAGTTGTAGGGCTCGGTCTACACCCGTCGCGGCCCGGAGGGAAGAGCTCCGGCCCCCGTCCTGCGACGACGGCGACGACCTGGACGCCTGGCGAGACGCGCGTCCGGATACCGGACGTCAGCGGGCGACGATCCCCGGCATCCTTCCTGCGAGCACGCCGTCCGCCACGTCCCGGGCCCGCCGGGCACCGTCGACGACGGCGTCGGCGTACAGGGCGACCCACCGGGCGGCGCCGTCCGGCGTCCCGGTCGCGAGCTGCGCCGTGCCGGCGAGGTACGTCTGCGGCGCCGCCGCCCACACCTCCTCCGCCAGGACCGTGCCGGTCGGGTCCAGCCCGCCGCGCACGACGAGGAGCCGCGCGAACGCACGCGCCACCGGCCCGCTGCCCACGGCGAAGGGCCGCACCACCAGCAGCTCCGCGTGCGCCACCGCCGCCACGACGAGGGCCGGTGCCCGTGTGGCCGCCAGCACCTGGCCGAGGAGGGCCACCCGGGCCGCGGCGTCGGCCGCCGCCGGTGCCGGCCCGAGACCGCGCAGGTCGAGCGGCACCTCGGCCGCTGCCCGCAGACGGCCGGCGTCGGCCCGTCCGCCCGGACCCCCGACGACCGCGGCGTGCAGCCGCGCGAGGAGCTGGGCCGTCGGCGGCAGGGCGGGCAGCGCGGGCGCACCCGGCCCGCCCAGCGGCGGCAGGAGGTCGGCGACGAGCGCGTCGGCGCGGAACACGCCCCGCGCGACGACAAGCGCCGCGTCGGCCCGGCCCACGCCGGCCCGGCTCGCGTCGGGCCTGCCCTCGTCGGGTTGGGGCTCGTCGGGCCGGCCCTCGTCGGGGCGGCCCTCGTCGGGCGTCAGCGCCGCGGCCCGCAGGAGGTCCAGCGGGACGCGCGCGCCCTCGAGAGCCGCTCCGGCGCGCGCGGCACGCAGCGTGCACTCCGCGCGCACCTCCCGCCACCGCCGGCGGTACGCCTCGTGCCACCGCAGCGCCTCGCACGCCTCCCGGGCCCGGCCGACGGCCGCCACCACCGCCGGCAGCGCGGCCAGCCCTGCCAGGGGGTCGCCGGCCGGCAGGGGCGTCGCGGGCGGCGGCGGGCGGTCCTCGTCGGGCACCGCGCGAGCCTGCCAGACGCGCCCGGCGCGTGCGGGGGACGCCGCGGGACCGCGGTGCCACGATGGCGCGATGGTCGCAGCCCCGAGCGTGTCCTCGTCCATCACCGCCCGCCTGGAGGTGCCGCCGCGACCGACGCTGGTCAGCGAGCTCACGACGACGATCGAGCGCGCCGGCGGGATCGTCACAGCGCTCGACGTCACCGCGTCGGGCCACGAGCACATGACCGTCGACGTCACGTGCGCCACGCGCGGCGAGGACCACGCGGCGGAGATCGTCGAGGCGCTGCGCGGCATCGCCGGCGTCACCGTCTCCCGCGTCAGCGACCGCACGTTCCTCCTGCACCTCGGCGGCAAGCTGTCGGTGGAGAGCAAGGTGCCGCTGCGGAACCGCGACGACCTCTCGATGGCCTACACCCCGGGCGTCGCGAGGGTCTGCCAGGCCATCGCCGCGCGGCCGGAGGACGCCCGCCGGCTCACCATCAAGCGGAACACGGTCGCGGTGGTCACCGACGGGACGGCGGTGCTCGGCCTGGGGGACATCGGGCCGCTGGCCTCGCTGCCGGTCATGGAGGGCAAGGCAGCGCTCTTCAAGCGGTTCGCGGGGATCGACGCCTTCCCCATCGCCCTGGACACCACGGACGTCGACGAGATCGTCGACACGGTCGTGGCCATCGCGCCGGTGTTCGCCGGCATCAACCTCGAGGACATCTCCGCGCCGCGGTGCTTCGAGATCGAGCGGCGGCTGCGCGAGCGTCTCGACATCCCCGTGTTCCATGACGACCAGCACGGCACGGCCATCGTCGTCGTCGCGGCCCTCACCAACGCGCTGCGGGTGGTGGGCAAGGCGATCGAGGACGTGCGGATCGTGCTCTCGGGTGCGGGTGCGGCCGGGACCGCGGTGCTGCGGCTGCTGCTGGCCGCGGGGGCCCGCGACGTGGTCGTCGCCGACATCGACGGCGTCGTGCACCCCGACCGGCCAGGGCTCGCCGAGTCGCTGCGGTGGACGGCCGAGCACACCAACCCGCGCGGCGTGACGGGCACGCTCGTCGGGGCGCTGGCCGGTGCCGACGTGTTCATCGGCGTGAGCGCCGCGGACATCCTGACCGGCGACGACGTCGCGACCATGGCCGCGGACTCGATCGTCTTCGCCATGGCCAACCCGCGCCCGGAGATCGACCCCGACGAGGCCGCGCAGCACGCCGCGGTCGTCGGGACCGGACGCTCGGACTTCGCCAACCAGATCAACAACGTGCTGGCGTTCCCCGGCGTCTTCCGCGGGCTGCTCGACGCGCAGTCCAGCACCGTCACCGACGAGATGCTGCTGGCGGCGGCGCGGGCCCTGGCCTCGGTCGTCACCGAGGACGAGCTCAACCCGACCTACATCGTGCCGAGCGTGTTCCACCCGGACGTGTCCGAGGTCGTCGCCGGTGCGGTCGAGAAGGCGGCGCGCGCCCACGCCGAGCGGCCGTCCTGACGGCCCCGTCCGGTGAGCCCCACGAGGGACGCCGCTCGGTGCGACCTGCCAGCACGACGACCGCGCCCTGATGGCCTTTCGTCCCACGGCCGCGCCCCTCGCGACGTCGATCCTGGGGACGTGCTCACGATCCCCGAGGCCGTCGCCGCCCAGGCCGCGGCCGCCGCCGAGAAGTCCGCCCTGCTCGCCCGCCCCGCCGTGTTCGCCGTCCGGTCGGCCCTGGCCGGCGCATGGGTCGGCATCGGGGTCGTCATCATGCTGACCGCCGGCGGACCCCTCCGGGTCGAGGGCTCCGTGCTCGCGCCGTTGGCCCCGCTCGTGCAGGGGCTCGTGTTCGGCGTCGCGCTCACGGTCGTCGTCATCGGCGGCGGCGAGCTGGCGACCTCGGCGATGATGGTGCTCACCCAGGGCGGGCTCGCGCGCACGGTCCGCTGGGGCCGCGCCGCGGTGGTGCTCCTGGCCACGATGCTGGGCAACCTCGCCGGCGCCGTGGTCTGGTCCGTCGTCGTGCACCTGTCCGGCCTCATGGCGCCCGACACGCCCGCCGGCGGAGCGCTCACGGCCGTGCTGGCCCACAAGACGAGCGAGACGGACCTGCAGCTCCTCACGCGCGGCATCCTCTGCAACGTCATGGTCTGCCTCGCCGTGTGGATGGCGGCGCGGCTGACGAGCGAGGGCGCGCGCATCGCGGTCGTCTTCGCCTGCGTCATGGTGTTCATCACCTCGGGCTTCGAGCACGTCGTCGCCAACATGACCGCGCTGTCCCTGGGCGTCCTCGGCGACGTCCCCGGCGTGACCCTCGGGGCCTTCGCACGCAACATGCTGCTGGTCGGGCTGGGCAACACCATCGGCGGAGCGGTGATCGTCGGGGCCGCCTACGCCGTCGGTTCGCTGCCCAAGCGCGCAGGGACGGGTGCTGGGACGGCTGCCCGGTCGGGTGCGGGAGCGACCGCCGGCGGCGTGCCCGACGAGGAGCGCCTCGACGCCGCACTAGCGTGAGGTCATGACGGCTGACGCGAGGACGCCCGACCCCCGCCACCCCTGGCGCCGCGACGACGAGGTGCCGGACGGAGCGCGCGCCCCCGACGAGGCGCGGGCCGGCACCGCATCGGCATCGGCACCGGCACCGGCACCGGCACCGGCACCGGAGGAGCCCGGCGCCATCACCGGCCGGCACGCCGTGGTCCGCGGCGCACCCGTCCCCCCGCCCGAGCCCGGGCCGTCCGGCTCCGTCCCGGCCGGAGCGGCGACGGCGGGCCCGCCGACCGCATCCACCGCGCCGGTCACGCCGCTCGCGCCGGTCACGCCGCCCGCGCCGGCCACGACACCCGCGCCGGCCGCCGACCGGTCGGCCGCCGAGCGCGACGCCACCGCATCCACCCCCGGCTCCCGCGCGCCCTGGGCCGCCGACGACGACGCGACGCCCCTGCCTGTGATGGGCACCCCGACGCGGGCGACGGAGCCCGGCCTCTTCCCGGACCCCGACCCGCCCCGGTCGGCGAGCGTCGGCCGGCACGTCCTCGGCGTGCTGCTCGGGCTCGTCCTCGCCCCCGTCGTGGCCGGGCTCCTCGTCGTCGGGCAGGGCCGGGTGCTCGCGGTCGGGATCGGCGCCCCCGACGTGCTGGGCATCGCGTGCCTGGCGGCCGGCGCCCTGCTCGCGGCGGCGGTCGTCGGGCTCGCGACCTGGTCCGCCGCCGTGCCCGTCGCGGCCGGCCTGCTCCTGGCGGTCGCGGGCGGGTTCGCGCTCGTCGCGCCCGGGATCGCCCGGACGGAGGTGCTGGGCTGGTGGTCCTGGGGCACCTGGCGCCCGACGGTGCTCGAGTCCCTCGTCTCGGCCACGTCCGGCACGGTCCTCGTCGCCGGGCTGCTGGTGCTCGTCGGGGGGCTCACGGCCGCCGCGACGCGGCGACGCGGGTACCGGCTCGGGGTCTTCCGCGAGCGCCACCACCCCGGCGGCCCCGTCCGCCGCTGACCGGCGCACGGGCCCGGCACGACGCAGGCACGACGCAGGCACGACGCAGGCACGACGCAGGCACGACGCAGGCACGACGCAGGCACGACGCAGGCACGACGCCCACGGGCCGCACCAGAAGCACGGCGGTTCTTCTCGGCGTTCCCCCGCCCGGAGGCTCGCCCGCGCGCCCGTCGGCGGTCTAGGGTCTGCAGACGTTCCACCAGCACCGATGCCGCTGCAGGAGGCCCTGACGTGACCGACACCGTCCCCAGCACCGCCGAGAGCCACGCCCCGGACGAGGCCCACCCCGAGGGGCCCGCGGCGCTCACCTTCGCGCCGTCGCCCGAGTTCGCCCGGCAGGCCAACGCGACGGCCGACCTGTACGCGCAGGCGTCGGCGGACCGTTCCGCCTTCTGGGCCGAGCAGGCGCGCACGCTGCTGTCGTGGGCGACGCCGTTCGAGGAGGTGCTCGACTGGTCGGGTGCGCCCGTCGCGCGCTGGTTCGCGGACGGCCGGCTCAACGCCGCGTACAACGCCGTCGACCGCCACGTCGAGGCCGGGAACGGCGACCGCGTGGCCATCCACTTCGAGGGCGAGCCGGGCGACACCCGCACGATCACCTACGCCGACCTGCAGCGCGAGGTGTCCCGGGCCGCCAACGCCCTGGGCGCGCTGGGCGTGGGCACCGGCGACCGGGTGGCGATCTACCTGCCGATGATCCCGGAGGCCGTCGTCACGATGCTGGCCTGCGCCCGCATCGGCGCCCCCCACTCGGTGGTCTTCGGCGGCTTCTCGTCGGAGGCCCTGCGCAGCCGCATCGACGACGCCGGCGCCAAGCTCGTCGTCACCGCCGACGGCGGGTACCGCCGCGGCGCGGCCAGCCCGCTCAAGCCCGCCGTCGACGAGGCGGTCGCCGCCGGCACCCCCACGGTCGAGCACGTGCTCGTCGTGCGACGCACCGGCGGCGACGTCACGTGGACCAAGGGCCGGGACGTGTGGTGGCACGACGTCGTCGACACCGCGTCCGACAAGCACACGCCCGTCGACGTCGAGGCGGAGCACCCGCTGTTCATCCTCTACACCTCGGGCACCACGGGGAAGCCGAAGGGGATCTTCCACACCACCGGCGGCTACCTCACGCAGGCGGCGTACACGCACCGCAACGTCTTCGACCTCAAGCCCGAGACCGACGTCTACTGGTGCACCGCCGACGTCGGCTGGATCACCGGGCACTCGTACGTCGTCTACGGCCCGCTCATCAACGGCGCCACGCAGATCGTGTACGAGGGCACGCCGGACACCCCGCACCGCGGCCGCTGGTGGGAGCTCGTGCAGAAGTACGGCGTCACCATCCTCTACACCGCCCCCACGGCCATCCGCACCTGCATGAAGTGGGGCGAGGAGATCCCCGGCGGGTTCGACCTGTCGAGCCTGCGGGTGCTCGGGTCGGTGGGCGAGCCCATCAACCCCGAGGCGTGGACGTGGTACCGGCGCGTCATCGGCGGCGACCGCACGCCCATCGTCGACACGTGGTGGCAGACGGAGACGGGCGCCATCATGATCAGCCCGCTGCCGGGCGTGACGACGACGAAGCCCGGGTCGGCGCAGGTGCCGCTGCCTGGCATCGCGGCCGAGGTGCTCGACGACGACGCCCAGCCCGTCGCGAACGGCCAGGCCGGCTACCTCGTCCTCACCGAGCCCTGGCCCTCGATGCTCCGCGGCATCTGGGGCGACCCCGAGCGCTACGCCGACACGTACTGGTCGCGGTTCCGCGGCCTGTACTTCGCCGGCGACGGGGCCAAGAAGGACGAGGACGGCGACATCTGGCTGCTGGGCCGCGTCGACGACGTCATGAACGTCTCCGGCCACCGCCTCTCGACGACGGAGATCGAGTCCTCGCTGGTCTCGCACCCCTCCGTGGCCGAGGCCGCCGTCGTCGGCGCGACGGACGAGACCACCGGCCAGGCCGTCGTCGCGTTCGTCATCCTGCGCGCCGACGCGGTCACCGCCGGTCGCCCCGTCGAGGAGGTGCAGCAGGAGCTGCGCCAGCACGTGGCCCGGCAGATCGGTCCGATCGCCCGGCCGCGGCAGGTGCTCGTCGTCCCGGAGCTGCCCAAGACGCGCTCGGGCAAGATCATGCGCCGGCTGCTGCGGGACGTCGCCGAGCACCGGCAGGTCGGGGACGCGACGACGCTGGCGGACTCCTCCGTCATGGAGCTCATCTCCGCCGGGCTGGCCGCCCCGAAGGGCTGACGCGCGGGCGCCGCGTGGGGGCTTGACCCTCACGCGGCGTCAGGCCGCAGGCTCGTGCCATGACCACGACCCCGTCCCTGCACGGCACCGGCACCACAGCCGGCTCCCCCGCGCGCACCCTGCGCACGGTGGGCCAGGTGGCGGACGTCTCCGGCGTCACGGTGCGCACGCTGCACCACTACGACGCGATCGGGCTGCTCGTGCCCTCGGGGCGCAGCACGGCCGGCTACCGCCTCTACACGGACGACGACGTCGCCCGGCTCGCGGCGGTCGTCGTCCACCGGCGGCTCGGGTTCGGCCTCGACGAGGTCGCCCGGCTGCTGGACGCCGACGGGGACGAGCGGGTGGCGCACCTGCGCCGCCGGCGGGCCGTGGTCGCCGACCGGCTCGACGAGCTGCACGCGCTCGCCGACGCCCTGGACCGTGCCCTGGCTCGTGAGGGGTCGAGTGGGACGCCGCACGAGCAGGCACGAGGAACGGAGCACGGGATGACGGATCGACCTGCCACGACCGAGGAGCTGCGGGAGCTCTTCGGCGACGGCTACGACGAGGCCTACGCCGCCGAGGCCGAGCAGCGCTGGGGGGACACGGACGCCTGGCGGCAGAGCCGCGAGCGCACCGCCCGCCTCACCATCGCCGACTGGACGCGCGTGAAGGAGGAGAACGAGGCGCTGGAGGCAGACCTCGCCGCCGCCCTCACCGCGGGCGTCGACCCCGCCTCCGCGGAGGGCACGGCCCTGGCGGAGCGGCACCGGCGCAGCATCGAGGTCCACTACGACTGCTCCCCGGGCATGCACCGCGCCCTGGCGGAGATGTACCTGGCCGACGAGCGCTTCACCCGGCACTACGACGACCGGGCGCCCGGTCTCGCGCGGTGGGTGCACGACGCGGTCATGGCCAACGCCGACCGCCTCGAGGCCGCCGGTGACTGACGCGGCTCCGCCGGTCGGCTCGCCCGCCGTCCCCGCCGTCGCTCAGCCCGCGGCGGGGACGGTGGGGCGCGAGCCCAGGTTGAAGAAGGCGACCTCGCCCGTGCTGCGGCCGCACTCCTGGAGCAGCCGTCCGGCCGCGGGGTCCGTGCCCTCCGGCAGCATGCTGACGACCTGCAGGTAGCCGCCCCCGCCCTCGACGGCGTCCCCGACAGCGGCCCGCGCCCCGCCGGACAGGACGACGGCCTCGGCGTCCGCGTCCCAGCGGGTCCCCTCGGGCCACACCACCGGGTACCCGTCGAGGGTCAGGCACGTCCCGTCGTAGGCGACCGTGCCGCTGACGATCGCGGTCATGCCGTCCTCGCTGCTCCCCGCGGACACGACGAGCGGACCGTCGACCGCCCACGCCGTCGTGCCGCCCGTGCAGCCGGCGACGGCGGCAGCGGCGGCGACGGCGAGGACGGCGGCCGGGACGGTCAGGGACGGTCGGGGCGTGCGGCGCAAAGCTGCCACGTCGTCAGCCTCGCACCGCGTGCGCGAGACGGTCCAGCCCCTCGTCGACGGTCACGGCGGGGGTCCACGCCAGGTCGGCGCGGGTGCGGCGCTGGTCGAACCAGTGCGCCGTCGAGAGCTGCTCCGCCAGGAACCGGGTCATCGGCGGCTCGTCGGTCCCCGGGCGGCGCGCCCAGACGGCCTCGACGAGCGCGCCCGCGGCACGGGCGGCCCCGGCCGGCACGCTCCATCGCGGCTCGCGGACGCCGGCGGCCCGGCACATGCCGCCGAGCAGGTCGGCGATCGTGCGCGGCTCCCCGTTGGTGACGACGTAGGCCTGCCCATGGGTCACGTCCAGGCGCCGCAGCGCGGCGACGAAGGCGTCGGCGGCGTTGTCGACGTACGTGGAGTCGACGAGCGCGGTGCCGTGGTCGAGCAGCGGGAGGCGGCCCCGGGCCGCCCGGTCGAGGACCCGCGCGACGAGCTGCGGGTCGCCGGGCCCCCAGACGAGGTGGGGGCGGACCGCCACCACCCGCAGGTCCGGCCCGTCGGCCGCGAGCGCCAGCCGCTCGGCGGCGGCCTTGGTCCGCGCGTACTCCCCCCGGGCGCCCACCGGGTCGGCCGGTCCCGCGTCGACCCCGACGAGCGCCGTCCCTGCGTGCGCGACGGACGGCGACGAGACGTGCACGACGTCCCGCACGCCGGCGTCCCGGGCGGCGTCGAGCAGCGCCCGCGTCCCGCCGACGTTCACCGCGGCGAACTGCGCGGGGTCCCCGGCCAGCGACACCTTGGCCGCCAGGTGCACCACGGCGTCCACCCCGTCGACGGCCCGCGCGAGCGCCGCCGGGTCCGTGACCGAGCCGAGCACGTCGTCGGCCCCCGGCACCCCGCCGGGCCGCCGCTGCAGGGTGCGCACCGCGTACCCCGCCGTCAGCAGCGCCCCGGCCGTCGCGCGGCCGAGGAAGCCGCTGGCCCCCGTGACGAGGACGGTCCCGTTCACGGCCGGCGCACCGGGTCGCCCGCGAGCACCCGGGCCGCCCACGCCGCGAGCCGCGCGCGGTCGACCTTCGAGTTGTGCCGCACGTCGGTCGGCAGCGTGTCGGCGACGAGCACGGCGACCACCGGCACGCCGGCGCGGTCCGGCCCGACGGCGGCGCGCACGGCGGCGACGAGCTCCGCCGGCGCCAGCGGGGACCGACCGCGCAGCGGACCGGTCCGCGAGCGCGCCAGCGACGATCCGGCCTCCGGCTCGACGACGACGACGGGCACCTGCACGCCGGCTGGCCCGACGCCGACGAGCGCCGCCCGCCGCACCCCGGGTACGGTCTCGGCGGCGGTCTCCGCCGCCACGGGCGCGACCGGCCCGACGGCCGTCGTCAGCACGTGGGCCAGCCGGCCCTCGATCCACAGCCGGCCCTCGTCGTCGAGGTGCCCGACGTCCCCCGTCCGGTGCCAGCGGGGACCGGCCCCGACCCGCGCGCCCTCCGCGTCCGACACGTCGCGCGCCGCCTCCCGGTCGGTCAGCCAGAGCCGGTCGTAGCCGTCCTTGAGGTGCGGGGCCGAGACCACGACCTCCCCGAGGACGCCCGGCGTCGTGGCGGCGGCACCGACCGCGCGGCCACCCTCGTCGAGCGGCGCGATCCGCACGCGCGCGGGGCCGATCGGCACGCCCACGCACACGCCGCCGTCGGGGGCGCCGGCCGCGGCGCGCACGCCCTCGAGCGTGACGTCCGTGACGAGCAGGCACTCCGTCATGCCGTAGGGGGTGTGCGGGACCGCGCCCGGCATGAGGGCGGCGGCCGCCGCGAGCAGCGGCTCGGCGATCGGGGCCCCCGTCGACAGGAAAGTCGTCACGCGACCCAGGGCCTCCCGGTCCGCCTCTCCCAGCTCCCCGGCGGTGGCGACGACGTTCCGGATCGCCGCGGGCGAGAGGAACACGACCCGCCCGTCGGCGGCCCGCACGGCGTCGGCGACCGCCCGCGCCGTGAGCGTCCGCGGCGCCGACACGTCCATCACCGGCGTCACGGACCGCGTGCCGAACGCCGGCCCGAGCAGCGCGAACGGCGCGAACCCGGTGACGAGGCCCGTCCGGGGCCCGATGCCGAAGTGGTCGCGCACGACGTCCCGCATCGCCGCGAGCTGCCCGTGCGTGTACCGCACGCCCTTGGCCGGACCCGTGGACCCGGACGTGTGCAGCACGGCCGCGGGGTCGTCGGCTCCGGGCTCCGCGGGCAGCGGCAGCCCGGCCGCCAGCCGGACCCGCCCGACGGCGACGAGACCGGCGACCGTCGTCTCCACGCCGAGCGCGGCCCGGGCCGCGGCGGGCAGCCCCACCGCGGACACGCGCCGCCCCGGCCACCCCAGCGCGCGGGCGGCCAGCAGGCCCGGCTCGGCGGCGACGAGGACGTCCGGCCAGGACGCGCGCACGGCCCGCGACAACCCCCGCACGCCCAGCCCGGCGTCGGCCACGACGACCACGGCCCCGAGGCGCAGGCAGGCGTAGACCAGGGCGGTGAGGGTCGGCCCCGGCGGCACCAGCAGCTGCACGCGCTGGCCGCGACGCACGCCGGCCGCGTCGAGCCCGGCGGCCAGCGCCCGGACCGTCCCCGCCAGCCGCCGCCACGACACCGTCAGCGGCGCGCCGCGCCGTCGGACCGACAGGTCGAGCACGGCCGGCCCGTCGTCGTCGGCCCGCTCGTCGAGCGCGCGCCAGAGCGGGACGAAGGGCGCGGGCGCGCCGGCGGGCGCGGCGGCACCGGCCGCGTCACCGCCGTCCGTCCTGCCGGCGAGGTCAGCGGTGGACGGCCCCGCCGGTCCGGGGCGGGCGACCGACGGCGCCACCTCCTCGGCGACGAACGCCGCCACGGCGTCCGCGTACGGCACCTCCTCGGCCAGCAGGTGACCGGCGCCGACGTAGCGGTGCACGCGCGCGTGCGGCAGCCGGTCGACGAGGTCGTCGAGGTAGCGCTCGGTGAAGACGGGGTCGCGGGGACCCCAGAGCACGAGCGCCGGCACGGTGAGCCGGGCGACGCCGTCCGCGATCTCGTCGAGGGCCGGCCGGCTGGGGTGCGTCGCGTCGGCCGGGATGTCGGCGACGAAGCCGGCGATCCCGTCGCGCCGGTGCGGCCCGCCCGCGGGTCCGGCGTAGGGCGCGCGGTAGGCGGCGCGCACCTCGTCGGGCAGCGGGGGACGCCGGGCCAGCGCGAGCGTGACGTCGAGGAACGCGGTGGTCCGCCGGGTCGCGGACGCCAGCACGCCGCGCGCGGTCGCCAGCCGCAGCGGCGCGGGCAGCGGGTCGCCGAGGGGGTGGTGCACGGCCGTGTTGAGGGTGACGACGCCCGCGAGCACCTCGGGGTGCCGCACGGCCCAGCCGAGCGAGACCACCCCGCCCCAGTCGTGCCCCACGGTGACGACCGGGCCCGTCGCCCCCGGCCCGCTGAGCCCCAGCGCGTCGGTCAGCGCGGACAGGTCCGCCAGCCGCTGCGCCAGGTCCCGGCGGCGGCCCGTGCGCTCGGAGAAGCCCAACTCGAGCTGGTCGACGGCGACGACGCGCCAGGCCGGCCGGCCCGCCGCGGCGTCCGCGACCGTGCGTGCGAGCAGCGCCCGCCACAGGTAGGACCACGTCGGGTTGCCGTGCACGGCGAGCAGGGTGCCGACGGGCTCGACGCCGAGCCCCGCCAGCCGCGCCGCGGTGTCGAGCACGTGCCACCGCCGGGTCTCACCCGTCGCGTCGCCCGCCGCGTCACCCGCCGCGTCACCGGGCCCGTCACCGCCCCTGTCGCCGGGCGCCGCCGGCACGTCCAGGACGCGGCTGTCCCGCGGGTCGACGCCGGGCAGGCCGTCGACCGGGGTGGGGCCGCTCACGTCGCGGTCGCCGCGCGGGGGACCCCGGTGGGCACGCCACTCACCAGGCGAGCTCCATCATCGCGGTGTTGAGGCCCGAGCCGACGCCCATCAGCAGGACGCGGTCCCCGGCGCGCAGGGACTGCTGCTCCTCGGCCAGCGTGATGGGGATCGACGCCGGGCCGACGTTGCCGTAGCGCGGGTACGTCGTCGGCACGCGGCGCCGGTCGAGACCGGCGGCCTTGACCACCGCGGCCGTGTGCGCCTTGGAGACCTGGTGCGTCACGTAGCGGTCCATCGCCGACCAGTCCCACTCGTCGGACGCCTCGCGCCAGGCGCTCATGACGAGGTCGAGCCCGCCCTTGAGCAGCATCCGCGCGTCCGTGAACATGCCGTCGACGCTGCCGACGCACAGGTCGTAGTACTGCGTCGCCGCCCGCGTCACCCCGCCGAGCAGCCGGTGCCCGCCCGGGTTCTCGTCCGTGCGCCCGAGCACCGCCGCCGCCGAGCCCGAGCCCAGCGTGAGGCTGGCGAACTCGCTCATGAAGGCGTCGCGGTCGGACTCGGCCCGCAGGAGGCGCTCGACCGTGTTGACCTGGATGTCGTCCGCGTCCTCGCCCGCGAGCACGATCGCGTAGCGGACCTGCCCGGACTCGATCATCCCGGCGGCCAGGCTCATGCCGTTGACGAACCCGAGGCACGCGTTGGCCACGTCGAAGTTGATCGCCGACGTCGGCAGGTCCAGACCGTGGTGCAGCCGGACGGCCACCGACGGCTCGAGGTGCTTGCGCGTGACCGACGTGTTGATGAGCAGGCCGATGTCGGCCGGGTTCACGCCCGCCTCGTACAGCGCGGCCTTGCCTGCCGCGACCGTCGCCTCGTCCGACCCCTCGCCCGGGGCCCAGTTGCGGCGCTCGAGGACGCCGGCGACCCGCTGCAGGACGGTGCGCGGCAGCCGCAGGCGGTCCAGCGCGGGGGCCAGCCGGTCCTGCAGCTCGGCCGACGTCGTCACGCGCGACGGGATCGTGCTCGTCACCGACAGGAGGGACACGTTCCGGAACCGGGTGGTCGCGTTTCCGGGCACGTGGTCTCCATCAGGGCGTCGTCGTGGGTCTGCGTGGTGCTCTGCGTCGTCGGTCCGAGTCGTCGTCCCCCGTGGTGGCGGCCGCCGGCTCGGGGCGGTCGGGGTCACCCGAGGATACGGAGCCTGCCTGGGGCCAGCGACCGGAGCCGTCGGTGGTGTGCTGTGATGTGGGGCGTGATCACCGTGGAGACGGTCCGCCCGGGGCAGGACGGGGCCGTCCACCGCGGTGCCGTCCGGGCCCTCGCGCGCCGAGCGGAGCGCGTCGACGGCGTCGAGCCGCTGTCGGAGCAGACGCTCCTGCAGGTCGGCCGCCCCGAGGTCGTCCACCTCGTCGCGCGCGACCGCCGGCGGTACGTGGGGTACGCCCAGCTCGTGCCCGACGACGAGGGCCTGCCCACGGTGGAGCTCGTCGTGGACCCGGCCGCCCGGGACCAGGGCACGGGCGCGCTGCTGCTGGACCGCGTCAGGGCGCTGGCGCCCGGCGGCTTCCAGGTGTGGGCGCACGGGGACCTGCCCGCCGCCCGGGCGCTCGTCGAGGACCTGGGCCTCGAGCCCGCCCGCTCGCTGTGGCGGATGGCGCTTGACCTCACCGCCGCGGCCCGCGACGGCCTCGTCCCCGAGCCGCGGCCGCTGCCGGACGGGCTCGCGCTGCGGCCCTTCGTGCCCGGGCGCGACGAGGCGGCGTGGCTCGCGCTCAACGCCCGCGCCTTCTCCTGGCACCCGGAGCAGGGCCGGCTGACGCGGCGCGACCTCGAGGACCGCGCGGCGCAGCCCTGGTTCGACCCCGCCGACCTCTGGCTCGTCGAGCGCACGGGGGCGGCCGACGGGACCGGTGCGCCCGACGGCTCGGGCACCACCGACGGGACGGGCGCGCTCGTCGCCTCCTGCTGGCTGAAGGTCGACCCGCCGGACGGCGACACCGGCGAGCTGTACGTCCTGGCCGTCGACCCCGACGCGCAGGGGCAGGGCCTCGGCGGGCTCCTCACCGAGCGGGTCGTCGCCGACCTGGCGGGGCGGGGCCTGCGGCGGGCGGTGCTGTACACGGAGTCCGACAACGCGGCCGCGGTGCGCGCCTACCGCCGCGCGGGCTTCGAGCGGGAGCGCGCCGACGTCCTGTACGGCCCGCCGGCGGACGGGGACGGCGCCGCCGCGACCCGTGCACCGGTGCGTGAACACCGGGCGAACGGGCGGCGGACGCGCACGTCACCGACGGGTGCCACCATGGGCCCCATGACCGATGCGCCCGTCCTCGACGAGTCCCTGGCCGCGCACATCGCCGAGCACATCGCCGCGACGCCGCCGCGCCGCGACGAGGTGCCGCGGGTGCCCGTCGTCCCCGCCGAGGAGCTGCCGCCGCTGCCGGAGGACCGCTTCCTCGACCGCGAGGTCTCGTGGCTGGCCTTCAACGAGCGGGTGCTCGAGCTCGCGGAGGACCCCGGGCTGCCGCTGCTGGAGCGCGTGCGGTTCCTGGCGATCTTCGCCTCGAACCTCGACGAGTTCTTCATGGTCCGGGTGGCCGGGCTCAAGCGCCGCATCGCCACCGGCCTGGCGGTCACCGCGGCGTCCGGCCTGTCGCCCCGGCAGGTCCTGGAGGCCATCTCCGAGCGGGCGCACGAGCTGCAGGCCCGGCACGCGGCCGTCTTCGCCGAGCAGGTGCAGCCCGCCCTGGCGGGCGAGGGCATCACGCTCGTGCGCTGGGAGGACCTCGGCGAGAGCGAGCAGGAGCGCCTGCGCAAGTACTTCCGCCGGCAGATCTTCCCCGTGCTCACCCCGCTCGCGGTGGACCCGGCGCACCCGTTCCCGTACATCTCGGGGCTCTCGCTCAACCTCGCCGTGCTCGTCGTGAACCCCTCGACGGGCAAGGAGCACTTCGCGCGCGTGAAGGTCCCGCCGCTGCTCCCGCGCTTCATCGCGGTCGACGCGGCCGGGCGGCCGGGCGTGCCGACGGGCCGCGGCGGCGCCGAGGGCGAGCCCATGTCCTTCGTGCCGGTCGAGGACGTCATCGCCCAGCACCTCGACCAGCTCTTCCCCGGCATGACGGTGCAGGAGCACCACACGTTCCGCGTCACGCGCAACGAGGACGTGGAGGTGGAGGAGGACGACGCCGAGAACCTCCTGCAGGCCATGGAGAAGGAGCTCCTGCGCCGCCGCTTCGGGCCGCCCGTGCGCCTGGAGATCGCGGAGTCCATCACGCCGCGCATCCGCCGGCTGCTCACGCGCGAGCTGGGCATGGCCGAGGACGAGGTGTACGAGCTGCCGGCCCCGCTGGACCTCACGGGCCTCAACCTCGTCGCCGACCTCGACCGGCCCGCGCTGTCCTACCCCCGCTTCGTGCCGACGACGCCGCGCCAGCTCGCCGAGGTGGAGTCCGCGACGCCGACGGACGTCTTCGCCGCCATCCGCCGTCGTGACGTGCTGCTCCACCACCCGTACGACTCGTTCTCCACCTCGGTGCAGACGTTCCTGCAGCAGGCCGCCGCGGACCCGCACGTGCTGGCCATCAAGCAGACGCTGTACCGCACGTCCGGCGACTCCCCCATCGTCGACGCGCTCATCGACGCGGCCGAGGCCGGCAAGCAGGTCCTCGCGCTGGTGGAGATCAAGGCCCGGTTCGACGAGCAGAACAACATCGAGTGGGCGCGCAAGCTCGAGCAGGCCGGCGTCCACGTCGTGTACGGCATCGTCGGCCTCAAGACGCACTGCAAGCTGTCCCTCGTCGTGCGCCAGGAGGCCGACGGGCTGCGGCGGTACTGCCACATCGGCACGGGCAACTACAACCCGAAGACGGCCCGGCTCTACACCGACATCGGCCTGCTCACCTGCGACAACGACATCGGCCAGGACCTGACGCGGCTGTTCAACCAGCTCTCGGGGTACGCGCCCAAGTCACGGTTCCACCGGCTGCTCGTCGCCCCGCGCTCCGTGCGCAGCGGGCTCGTGGCGCGCATCGACCGCGAGGCGGCGGCGGCGCGGGCGGGGCACGACGCGTGGATCAGGATCAAGGTCAACTCGATGGTCGACGAGGCCGTCATCGACGCGCTGTACCGCGCGTCGCAGGCGGGCGTGCGCGTAGACCTCGTCGTCCGCGGGATCTGCGCGCTGCAGCCGGGACGGGAGGGGCTCTCGGAGAACATCCGGGTGCGGTCCATCCTCGGCCGGTTCCTCGAGCACTCGCGGATCTTCGCCTTCGCGCACGCCGACCCGGCGGCCGAGGACGGGTTCAAGGGCCCCGAGGTGTACATCGGGTCCGCCGACCTCATGCACCGCAACCTCGACCGGCGCGTGGAGACGCTCGTCCGGGTGACCGACACCGAGCACGTGAGCACGTTGATCGAGCTCGTCGACATGAGCCTCGACCCGGCCGTCTCGTCCTGGCACCTCGCCGCGGACGGGCAGTGGACGCGCCGCCACGTCGGGCCCGAGGGCGAGCCCCTGGTCGACCAGCAGACCACGCTCATCGCCCGCCACCGCCAGCGCCGCCGGATCTCCTCGACGTGAGCGGCCGCCGCGCCCCGGACGTCGTGGCGGCCGGGGCGCTGGTGTGGCGCGAACGCCGGACCCGCGGCGACGCGCCGGCGGACCACCGCGTCGAGCTGCTGCTCGTGCACCGCCCGCGCTACGACGACTGGTCGTGGCCGAAGGGCAAGCTCGAGCCCGGGGAGGCGCTGCCCGTCACCGCCCGCCGTGAGGTCGCCGAGGAGGGCGGCGTCGAGGTCGTGCTGGGGCAGCCGCTGCCCACGCTCACGTACCGCCTCGCGGACGGCCGCCTCAAGCAGGTCCACTACTGGGCGGGGCGTCCCGCGGCGCCGACCACGCCCGCCGTCGTCGCCCGCGAGCCGGTGGCGCCGGCGGAGCCGACGGAGATCGACCGCACCCGCTGGTTCCGGGCCGACGAGGCCCGCCGCCGCCTCACCCGTGCCGCGGACCGCGAACCCCTCGACGCGCTGCTGCACGCCCTCGAGCGGGGCCGGCTCGCGACCCACGCGGTGGTCGTCGCGCGCCACGGCCGGGCGCGCAAGCGCGCGAGCTGGGACGGCACCGAGGGCGACCGGCCGCTGACCGACAGCGGCCGGCGGCAGGCGCGGGCCCTCGTGCCGCTGCTCGCCGCCTACGGCACCGAGCGCGTCGTGACGAGCGAGTGGGACCGGTGCTGGAGCACGGTGACGCCCTACGCACGCGCCGCCCACGTGCCCGTCGTCGTGGAGCCGGTGCTCACGGAGTCGGCGCACGAGAGCTCGCCCGCCCGCGTCGCGGGGCTCGTGCAGGGGCTGCTCGCCGAGCCCGTGCCGGCGGTGCTGTGCACGCACCGGCCCGTGCTGCCGACCGTGGTCGACGTCCTCGCCCAGCACACCCGCCGCGCCGTCGCCGCGTGGCTGCCGGCCTCCGACCCGTTCCTGCGGCCGGGCGAGCTCCTCGTCGTGCACGTGGCGGCCACCGCGAAGGGGCCGCGCGTCGTCGCCGCGGAGCGCTGGCCGACGGCGTGAGGGCCGGGCTCCGCCCGACGCCTCGGCCGAGCCGCCCGAGCCGGCTCGGGCCGGGCCTGGTCAGCCCAGGAGCGCGTGCAGAGCGACGAAGGCGCCGGCCCCGACGAGCGCCGCGGCGGGGATGGTGAGCACCCACGCCGCCGCGATGCTCTTCGCGACGCCCCAGCGCACCGCCGACAGCCGCCGCGTCGCGCCGACGCCCATGATCGCCGAGGTGATCGTGTGCGTCGTCGAGACCGGCGCGTGCAGCCAGTACGCGTTCGTGTAGAGCACGGCGGCCGAGACGGTCTCGGCGACGAACCCGCGGGCGGGGTCGAGCTCGATGATCTTGCGGCCGAGCGTGCGCATGATCCGCCACCCGCCGGAGTACGTGCCGAGCGAGATGGCCGTGGCCGCCGCGAGCTTGACCCACAGCGGGATGCCGCCGCCCGCGGTGTGGAACCCGCCGGCGACGAGCGCGAGCACGATGACGCCCATCGTCTTCTGCGCGTCCTGCAGGCCGTGCCCGAGCGCCATGGCCGCGGCGGAGACGGTCTGCACCAGCCGGAACCGGCGCATCGTCCGCGTCGGCGGCCGGTTCCGCACGAGCCACAGCACGCCGACCATGACGGCGAAGGCGAGCCCGAACCCGACCAGCGGCGACAGGACCATCGGCAGGACGACCTTGTCGAGGATGGCGTCCCAGTGCACCGTCACGCCCGCGGCGAGCCCCGTGCCCGTCAGCCCGCCGATGAGCGCGTGCGTCGAGGACGAGGGCAGCCCGAACCACCACGTGACGAGGTTCCACACGATGGCCCCGACCAGCGCGGACAGCACGACGACGAGGCCCGTGTGCTGCGCCACGTCGGCCACGGTGATGATGTCCTCGGCGATCGTCGTCGCCACCTCGGTGCCGAGCAGCGCGCCCAGCAGGTTGAAGAACGCCGCCATGATGAGCGCGGCCCGGGGCGTCAGGGCCCGGGTCGACACGGACGTGGCGATGGCGTTCGCCGCGTCGTGGAAGCCGTTGGTGTAGTCGAAGCCGAGGGCGACCACGACGACGACGATGACGAGCGCGAGCTCCACGGGGGCTCAGGACTCCTTGAGCGCGATGGTCTCGACGGTGTTGGCCACGCGCTCGAAGGCGTCGGCCGCGTCCTCGAGCTTCTCGACGATCTCCTTGAGCTTGAGCAGCTCGATGGGATCCGTCACCTCGTCGAAGAGCTGCGCGACGAGCTTGCGGTAGGTCTTGTCGGCCTGGTTCTCCAGGCGGTTGACCTCGATCCAGTACTCGCTGAGGGAGTCCATGGAGCGCAGGCGCGGCATGGCCGCCGCCGTCAGCTCGGCCGCCCGCTGCAGCACCGCCACCTGGTCGGAGACCCGGGCGGGCAGCGCGTCGACCTTGTAGAGCACGACGAGGTCCGCCGCCTCGTCCATGAGGTCCATGCAGTCGTCGAGGCGCGACGCGAGGTCGTAGATGTCGTCCCGGTCGAACGGCGTGACGAACGTCTGGTTGAGGCGACGCATGATGCTGTGCGTCGCCTCGTCCGCGGCGTGCTCCGCCTCCGACATCCGCTGGACGACGGCCTTGCGCTGCGCGCGGTGCGCGCCCAGCAGCTCACCGAGGAGGCCGGCGCCGGTGACCAGGTGCTCCGCCTGGGCGGCGAAGAGGTCGAAGTACGAGGTGTCGCGCGGGGTGAGGCGCAGGCGCACGGGAGTCTCCGTCAGGACGGGGGTGGACGCGATCAGGCTAGGACAGACCTGGACGTTTCCCTAACGGCCGGTGACGTGACGGTGAACGCGCGGTGACGCGGCCGTGGCCGGCGCACGACGGGCTGGCCAGGACGAACCGGTGGGGTGGCGCCGGACCGGGAGCGCCTCTCGGCGCGAGGCCGCTCGGAGCGGCTGGTGTTGGAGCCCGGGGCTACCGCGGTCCGACGCCTCCGCCAGACTAGCGTCAGTCGAGCGCGCCGGCCCGCCACAGCCCCGCGGCCGCGGTGAGCTCCTCCGCGGTCCGGCCGAGGGCCGCGGAGCCGCGGGTGAGGCGCCCGGCCCCCGAGGGGTCGACGAGGTCGAGGTGGTCGGCGTCGAGGGCCCCGCCCGTGGCCAGGACCCGGCAGAAGGCGGCGGCGCGCTCGAGGGCCACGGCGAGGTCGCCCGCGTACACGCCCGAGAGGACCGCGTCGGCCGTGGCGCGCACGTCCTCGGGTCCCGGCGGCAGCGCGACGCCGGCCACGGCGCCCTGCACGGGGGCGTGCTCGACGCCCTGCCGGTACCGGTCGGCCACCGTCACGGGGTCACGCCGCACCCACTCCCGCAGGACGTAGAGCCGCCACAGCGCGCCCGGCAGGCTCGAGGGCGGGCTGTCCGACCAGAGCGTGGCGACGAGCTCGAGCCCCTCGCGCTCCACCAGCCCGACGAGCCGGGCCAGCACCGCGGGGTCGTCGCCGCCGGCCCGGCCGTCGCGGACCAGCGCCGCGGCCGTCGTGTGCGCGAGCTCGGCGCGCTGCGCGGGGTCCAGCCCCCCGGGCAGGGCGTCGGCGGTCGCCTGGTCGAGGCTGGCGGGCCGGCGGGGGCGCGGGCGCCCGGCGGAGCCGGAGGAGGAGACGTCCATCCCGCCGATGATGCACCTCCACCCGACGTGCGGCCTCCCACCAGCAGGTCCACAGTGGGAGCCCTCGGCCACCCCCGGCCCGCCGACGTCCCCACCCCCGCGTGCGTCGCCTGCCCGCCGGGGGACGCGGCAGCAGGAGCCGCGCCGGCCCGCACGAACGAGGAGAACCACGCATGGCCCAGACGTCCGCCCGGGGCGGCGCAGCACCCGCCACCTCCGGGTCCCACCAGGGCAAGGCGGTGGCCCTCGCGGTCGCCGCGGCCGTCGGCGGGTTCCTCTTCGGCTTCGACTCCTCCGTCATCAACGGCGCCGTCGCGGCGGTGGAGGAGCGCTTCTCGCTGTCGGCGTTCGTCACGGGCTTCGTCGTGGCGGTCGCGCTGCTCGGGTCGGCGCTCGGCGCGTGGCTCGGCGGACGCCTGGCCGACCGGTTCGGCCGGACCAACGTCATGGTCCTCGGCGCCGTGGTGTTCCTCGTGTCCTCGGTGCTGTCCGCCGCCGCCTTCTCCGCCTGGGACCTCGCGCTGTGGCGGTTCCTGTGCGGCATCGGCATCGGCATCGCGTCGGTCATCGCGCCGGCGTACATCGCCGAGATCGCGCCGGCGCGCCTGTGCGGCCGCCTCGGCTCGCTGCAGCAGCTCGCCATCACGCTCGGCATCTTCGCGGCCCTGCTGTCCAACCAGCTCCTGCGCGACGCCGCCGGCGGGGCGTCGGAGCCCCTCTGGTTCGGCTGGCCGGCCTGGCGGTGGATGTTCCTCGTCGCCGCGGTGCCCGCCGTCGTGTACGGCGTGCTGGCCCTGGCGATCCCCGAGTCGCCGCGCTACCTCGTCGCCCGCGGCAAGGTGGACGACGCCCGCCGCGTCCTGGCCGACGTGCTCCCGGCCGACGAGGACGTCGACGCCCGTGTCCGCCAGATCAAGGACACCATCGACGAGGACGCCCGCAACGCCGAGGGCGCGTCGCTGCGCGACCCGGGCGGCAAGGTCCTGCCGATCGTGTGGATCGGGATCCTGCTGTCGGTGTTCCAGCAGTTCGTCGGGATCAACGTCATCTTCTACTACTCCACGACGCTGTGGCAGGCCGTCGGGTTCGACGAGAGCCAGTCCTTCCTCACCTCGACGATCACGTCGGTCACCAACGTGGTGGTCACCTTCATCGCCATCGCGCTGGTGGACAAGGTCGGGCGTCGGCCGATCCTGCTGGCGGGGTCGCTCGGGATGGCGCTGTCGCTGGGCGCGATGGCCGTGGCGTTCACGCAGGCGTCGGGCAGCGGCGAGGACATCAGCCTGCCGGGGCCGTGGGGCGTCGTGGCGATCGTCGGCGCCAACGCGTTCGTCGTCTTCTTCGGCGCCTCGTGGGGCCCGCTGGTCTGGGTGCTCCTGGGCGAGATGTTCCCCAACCGCATCCGCGCCGCCGCCCTCGGCCTGGCCGCGGCGGCCCAGTGGATCGCCAACTTCGTCATCACGGTGACGTTCCCGCCGCTGCTGGACACCTTCGGCGCGGCGGTGCCCTACTTCCTCTACACCGCGTTCGCGGCGCTGTCCTTCGTGTTCGTGCTCAGCAAGGTGCCCGAGACGAAGGGCGTCGAGCTCGAGGACATGCACGGCGACGCCTTCCGGCGCACGGCGCGCTGAGAGCCCTCCCCCGACGACGACGGGGCCCGTGCCGGTCCTTCGGCACGGGCCCCGTCCGCGTCCCCGACGCGCTGGCGCTCAGCTCGCGTCGAACGTGAGGCTCACCGAGTTCATGCAGTAGCGGTCCCCCGTCGGCGTCTGCGGCGCGTCGTCGAACACGTGCCCCAGGTGGGACCCGCACCGGGCGCAGAGCACCTCCGTGCGCACCATGCCGTGGCTGCGGTCCTCGAGGAGCCGCACCCGGTCCTCCGCCAGCGGGCTGAAGAAGCTCGGCCACCCGCAGTGGCTGTCGAACTTCGTCCCCGAGCGGAAGAGCTCGTTGCCGCACGCGCGGCACCGGTAGACGCCCTCGCGCGACTCGTCGAGCAGCTCCCCCGTCCACGGCCGCTCGGTGGCGGCGCGCCGCAGGACGGCGAACTCCTGGGGGTCGAGCACCGCGCGCCACTCGTCGTCGGTGCGCGTCACCTCGTAGGTCGTGCGTCCGGCGGTGGTGCCGTCGGGCTGGTCGGTCATCGTCGTCCCCTCTCGCCGGTGGGCGTCCGGCTCGTCGTCCCGTGGTCACAACACCGCGGCGCGGCGCGGTCATCCGTGGGGGCACCGCCCGGGCGGGGCGGCACGGGCCGCCACCTGCCCCGTCCGGGTGATCCGTCCCGAGGATCGTCACACCCACCCGTCACGCGCGCCCGGTACCGGCCGATGGTCACCGGTGACGCCTCGCCGTGCAGGCCCACCACCGCACCACCCCCGCCGTCCCGATGCCCCGCCACCCGATACCCCGACACCCGGACGGAGGACCCGTGCCCGACGACGCCGTCCTCGTGCTCACCCCGGTGACGGGGGGCTTCTACTTCGGCGACGTCGTCGCGGGCATGCACCGGGAGGCCGTGCGGGCGGGGCTGCGTCTCGTCGTGCAGCAGACGTACGACGCCGGGACGCGGGCGACCGCGCCGGGCGACGCGCCGACGACCGCCACCCCGCTGGCCTGGGACCAGGTGGCGGGCGCGGTGACGGTGTCGACCGCGGTCGACCGCGGCGTCGTCGAGCGGCTCCGGCGGCACGGGCTGCCGGTGGTGTCCGCGTCGGAGGACGTCGTGCTGCCCCGCGTCCCGCCCGGCGGCGACCTCGCCTCGGCCGGTCTCGCGTCCGCGAGCCCCGACAACGCGGCCGGCACCCGCGCCGCCGTCCGGCACCTCGCCGAGCACGGGCACACGCGCATCGGCTTCGTGGGGAACCTGGGCCAGGCGGACATGCGCGAGCGGTACGCGGGGTACCACGAGGCGATGCTGGAGCTGGGCCTCGCGCCCGACCCCGCCCACTTCCTCGCCACGGCGGACCACGGCGAGGCCAGCGGCGAGCACGCGGCCGCCGGCCTCGCGCTGCTCGACGAGCCGCCCACCGCGGTCGTGTGCGCGACCGACCGCAACGCCCTCGGGGTCGTCGCGGGCCTGGCGCGGGTGGGGCTGCGCGTGCCGCAGGACGTCGCGGTCGTCGGGTTCGACGGCATCGAGGCCGCCGCCTACTGCGTGCCCGCGCTGACGACCGTCGACCAGCCCTTCCACGCGACCGGCGCGTACGCGATGCGCCTCCTGCGCGCGCTCCGCGAGGGCCGGGACCCGGACGGGGAGCCGCGGCACCCCGTCGCCCTGGTGCGGCGCTCGTCGTGCGGGTGCCCGGGCGAGGCGGTCGCGGTGCGCGAGGACGTCGTGCGCCACGACGGGGCCGACGACCCCGTGGGGGTGCTGCGGCACGGCCTCGCCGCGGCCCTCGAGCACGCCGACGGCCCGGCGGGGCCCGAGCAGGCCGTGGAGGACGCGCTGCGGGAGGTCGCGGCGGTCGTCGAGGAGGCCCTGCGCACCGGCACCACCCCCGCGCCAGCGCGCATGGCCGCCGCGCTGCGGTCCGTCACGGACGCGCGCCTGCTGCCCGGTGGCACGGACCGCGCCGTCGGCGCGCTGACCGCGCATCTGACCCTCCTCGCCGAGGCCGACGAGGCAGCCCGCGCCGAGGCAGCCCCCACCGAGCCAGCCCGCACCGAGGCAGCCCCCGACGAGGCCGCGCGCCAGGTGCTGCGCGCCATGCTGCGACGCATGCCCGCCGTGCTCAGCCACGTCCACGCGGGCCAGTACCTGCGGCGGGCGCACGGCGCCGAGGCCGCCCTCGTCGAGCAGCACGACGTGGGCGTCGCGCTGCTCGGGCACGGGGCCGGCGACCCCCGCTGGCTCACCTGGATGTCCCGCACGGGCGTGCGCGCCGGGGTGCTGGCCCTGTGGCGCGGCGACCGCCTCGTCGTCGAGGGCGTCTACGACCCGCACCGGACGCTGCGCGTCGTCGCCGGGGACGCGAGCACGGCCGCGTGCTTCCCGTCGTCCGACGTGCTCGCGGCGGCACGTCCCGAGCAGGGCGAGGCGGTCTACGTCGTGCCGGTGCGCGCCCGCGGGCGCGACTGGGGCGTCCTGGCGGTCGTCGGGTCCGTCGACGACAACCTGCGCCGCGAGAGCTACAACCAGTGGGCGGCGCTGCTGTGCGCGTCGTTCGAGCAGGAGGACCTCGCGCGGTCGCTGCGGTCGAGCGAGGAGCGCTACGCGCTGCTGGCCTCGGCGATGAACGAGGGGCTGTGGGACTGGGACCTCGAGGGCGGGGACATCAACCTGTCCGCGCGGTGCGTGGCGCTGCTCGGCCTCGAGCACGTGCCGGAGCCCGAGCGCGGCGCGCAGTGGGCGCGCGGGGTGCACCCGGACGACCTCGACGGGCTCCTGGCCGACCTGCGACGCACGGCACGGACGGGCACGACCCTGCAGGAGCGCGAGTTCCGCTACCGCGGGCCTTCGGACGTCACCTGGCGGTGGCTGCTCAGCCGGGCGATGCCCCTGGGCGCGCACCCGGCCGGGACGGGGTCGCCGCGACTGCTCGGCTCGCTGTCGGACCACACCCACCGCAAGGGCCTCGAGGAGGAGCTGCGACGCCACGCCTCGGTCGACCCCATCACGGGGCTGGCCAACCGGCGCGCGTTCCTCGAGCGGCTGACCACGTCGGTGCGGCGGGCGACGGCCGGGACGCCGTTCGCAGTGCTCTTCCTCGACCTCGACCGGTTCAAGGTCATCAACGACTCGCTCGGCCACCAGACCGGTGACCGCCTCCTGCGCGCCGTCAGCGACCGGCTGCGCGAGGCCGTCCGGCCCGCCGACACCGCGGCCCGGTTCGGCGGCGACGAGTTCGCCGTCCTCCTCGACGGGCTCCCGCCGGAGCACGTGCCGGCGGTCGTGCAGCGCATCCGCGAGGCGCTGAGCCGCCCCGTCGAGGTGACCGGCCACTCCCTGTGGGTGACCGCGAGCGTCGGCATCGCCCTGTCCAGCGCGGGGTACGAGTCCGCGGAGGACGTCCTGCGGGACGCCGACACCGCCATGTACGACGCGAAGGTCCGCGAGCGCGGCTCCGTGTCGTACTTCGACTCGTCCATGCACGACGCCGCCCTGCAGCACCTGTGGCTGCAGGACCAGGTCCAGCGCGCGCTCGAGCGGCAGGAGTTCGAGGTCCACTACCAGCCGATCGTGGCGCTGGCCGGTGACGACCTCACGCGGTTCGAGGCGCTCGTGCGGTGGCGGCACCCCGAGCGCGGGCTCGTCCCGCCGGCGGAGTTCCTGCCGCTCATGGAGGAGACGGGCCTCGTCGTCGCCCTGGGCCGCTGGCTCGTCGACCGGGTCGCGCGCGACGTCGCCGGGTGGCGGCGCGCGCACGCCGGGCCGGTCACCGTGTCCGTCAACCTGTCCGACCGCGAGTTCTGGGACGCGGACCTCGTGCCGACGACGCTCGCGACGCTGACGCGGCACGGGCTCGGCCCGGAGCACCTCGCGCTGGAGATCACCGAGCGCGTCATCGCCCGTAGCCCCGAGCTCGCCGACCGGATGGTCCGGCGCTTCCGGGACGCGGGCCTGAGCCTGCACATCGACGACTTCGGCACCGGGCACTCCTCCCTGCAGACGCTGCAGCGCTACCCGGTGGACGCGCTGAAGATCGACCGCTCCTTCGTCGCCGAGCTCGCCGACGACGCGCGGTCGCAGGAGCTCGTGCGCGCGGTCGTCGCCATGGGCCGCGCCCTCGACCTCGACGTCGTCGCCGAGGGCGTGGAGACCGTCGAGCAGCTGCGCGCGCTGCGGGCGATCGGCTGCGCGAGCGCGCAGGGCTACCTGTTCTCGCGTGCCGTCCCCGCCGACGAGGCGCGCCGCCTGCTGGGCCGCCCGGTGCCGGCGCTCGTCGCCGAGGACGCGCGGCGGACGCCGCCGACGCCGGACGAGCCCGTCGCCTGACCGTCGGCGCCCGGGGGCGTCCCGGTCGCCGGACGACCACCAGGGGCGGGTCCGCGGACCGTCCAGCCGGCGGTCGCGCCGTCCGGGTCTCTCCCGCCGGTGGTTCAGGCGTCGTCCAGGCGCGTCCGGGTCCCGTCCGGGCCCGTCCGCACGGGCCCGGTCAGGAGACGCCGGCGAAGGCGGCGCGGCGGTCGCGCTGGAGGCGCGCGACGAAGGCGTGCAGCGCCTCGGCCTCGCGGTGCCCGAGGCCGACGAGCCGGCAGCCGTGGTGCTGCACGTCGCCGTGCACGCTGCTGCGCACGACCTCCAGGCGCACGGGCAGCGGCTCGGCCGCCGCGCGGCCGACGGGGCGGGCGTCCGGGATCGCGGTGACGAGCTCGTCGCCGATCGCGAGCGACCCGGGCGTGGTGATGCGCAGCCCCTCCGCCGACAGGTCGAGGAGCTGCAGCTCCATGCGCTCGGGGGCGGCGTCGGGCTCGGCGCCGCGGCGCACCACGATGGCGACGACCTGGACGTCGATGGCGACGCGGAGCGCCGCGCGCAGCTGCACGGCGGACAGGAGCCCCACCTCGACGAGGCGCACCTCCCCACCGCCGTGCTCGCCCGCCACGACCTCGGCGACGACGCCGCCGTAGACGCAGATGCCGCGCGCGTCGTCCTGGACGCGCAGGCGGACCGGCGTGCCGGGCACGAGGGCCGTCTCGTCCCGGACGGCGGCGAGCCCCTGGGCCGTGACCGCGAGCCGCGCAGGTCCCGTCGCCGGAGCACGCTCGACGCCGACGCGGGCGGACCCGTCGCCGAGCGCGAGCACCGTGCCGCCCGTGGTGGCGGCGCCCGCGAGCACCACGCAGGGTCGCATCTCGTGCACGTCCCGTCCCCTCGCCGGCTCCCCGGCCCGTCCGGGCCCGGTCGCGTGTCCTGGGACCCGTCACCCGGTCCCCGCAGACCACCATCGGCAGGTCGCGCCCGGACGGTAGCGTCGTGGTGGGTCGAGCCGACCGGAATACCCGCCGGGGGCGCACGGTTCAGGGTCCTCGTCAGCAGTACATGCAGACGCATGGATCGGGAGGCGCGAGATGCAGTTCGGGATCTTCACCGTGGGGGACGTCACGACGGACCCCACCACGGGCCGCACGCCGGACGACACGGAGCGGGTCCGGTCGATGCTCACCATCGCGAAGCACGCCGACCAGGCCGGCCTGGACGTCTTCGCCACGGGCGAGCACCACAACCCGCCGTTCGTCCCCTCGTCGCCCACGACGATGCTCGGCTACCTGGCCGGCGTCACGGAGCGCATCACGCTGTCCACCGCGACGACGCTCATCACGACGAACGACCCCGTCCGCCTGGCCGAGGAGTACGCGATGCTCCAGGTCATCAGCGACGGCCGCATGGACCTCATGCTCGGGCGCGGCAACACCGGCCCGGTGTACCCGTGGTTCGGCCAGGACATCCGGCAGGGCCTCAACCTCGCGGTCGAGAACTACGCGCTCCTGCGGCGGCTCTGGACCGAGGACGTCGTGGACTGGGAGGGGAAGTTCCGCACGCCCCTGCAGGGCTTCACCTCGACGCCCCGCCCGCTCGACGGCGTGCCGCCCTTCGTCTGGCACGGCTCCATCCGCAGCGCGGAGATCGCCGAGCAGGCCGCCTTCTACGGCGACGGCTTCTTCCACAACAACATCTTCTGGCCGATGAGCCACACCCGGCAGATGGTGCGGTTCTACCGGCAGCGCTTCGAGAAGCACGGGCACGGCCGGGCCGACCAGGCGATCGTCGGGCTCGGCGGGCAGGTCTTCGTCCGCAAGGACTCCCAGAAGGCCGTCGACGAGTTCCGCCCGTACTTCGACAACGCCCCGGTCTACGGGCACGGGCCGTCGATGGAGGACTTCACCCGCGAGACGCCGCTGACGGTCGGCAGCCCGCAGCAGGTCATCGACCGCTACGCGCGCTTCCGCGAGCAGGTCGGCGACTACCAGCGCCAGCTGTTCCTCATCGACCACGCCGGCCTGCCCCTCAAGACCGTGCTCGAGCAGATCGACCTCCTCGCCGAGGAGATCGTGCCGGTCCTGCGCCGCGAGGCCGAGGCCGCGCGGCCCGCGCACGTGCCCTCCGGGCCCCCGACCCACGCCGAGCGCGTCGCGGCCGCCCGCGCCGCCGGCGAGCTGCACGCGCAGCCGGTCGTCGGCGCCGACCGCTGGACCGGCCGCCGCGCCGAGGACGCCGACGCGTCCGGCGCCGAGGCCACCACCCCCTCCGACGACCCCCGCACCAGCGCGAAGGCGGCCTCCTGATGGCGACGACCCCGACCGGCCCGCGCGGCACGTCGACGGGTGCACCGACCGGCACGTCCCGCAGCTCGTCGCACGGCACGCTGCACGCCGTGGACGGCGCGACCCGCGTGCCCGCGCCCGAGCCGCGACGGCTCGTCGTGCTCGCGGCGGGCCTGTCCCAGCCCTCGTCGACGCGGCTGCTGGCCGACCGCCTGGCGTCGGCCACCGTCGAGGAGCTCGAGGCCCGCGGCGTGCCGGTCGAGGTCCGCACCCTCGAGGTGCGGGACCTCGCCCACGACGTCGTCAACCGCCTGCTGACGGGCTTCCCCTCGGAGGCGCTCACCGACGCCCTCGAGGCCGTCGACGGCGCGGACGCGCTCATCGCCGTGACGCCGATCTTCGCCGCGACGGCGTCCGGGCTGTTCACGTCCTTCGTCGACGTCATCGACAAGGACGCCCTGACGGGCAAGCCGGTGCTGCTCGGCGCGACGGGCGGCACCGCGCGGCACTCCCTGGCGGTGGAGCACGGCGTCCGGCCGCTGTTCACCTACCTGCGGGCGCACGTGGAGAGCACGGCGGTCTTCGCCGCGACGGACGACTGGGGCAGCGCGGAGGACGCCCTGCCGTCCCGCATCCGCCGGGCGGGTGCGGAGCTCGCGGCGACGGTCGCGGCCCGACCGCCCGTGGTGCGGGTCGACGAGTTCGACGACGTGCCCTCGTTCGAGCAGCTGCTCGGGAACGCGTGACCACCGGGGCCGCCGCGCGCCGGCACCTGCCCGCCCTCGCCCTCGCCGGGCTGCTGGGCGCGGCGGGTGTCCTGCACCTGCGGCGGCCCGCGGTGTTCGAGCCGCTCATCCCGGCCGCACTCGGCCCCGCCCGGCCGTGGGTGCTCGGGAGCGGCGTCGCCGAGCTGGCGTGCGCGGCGCTGCTCGTCCCCCCGGCAGCGCGACGGCTCGGGGGGCTCGCCTCGGCCGCCCTGCTCGTCGCCGTGCTCCCCGGGAACGCCAAGATGGCGCTCGACGCGGACGGCTCAGGTCCCTGGACCCGCGACCGCCGCGTGACGCTCCTCCGGCTCCCGCTGCAGGCGCCCCTCGTGGCCTGGGCGCTCGCGGTCGCCCGTCACGGCGCCGGGACGACGCCTCCGTCGGGCGCCCTCCTGCCGCGCCCCGCACGACGTCGCGGCGACGTGTCCGATGACCGCGCCTGATCCTGGTGACGGCGGCAGAGGCCGCAACGCCGACGCTGACGCTGACGCTCCCGGTCCCGCCGAGGCCCTGCTGCTGCTCGACGCCCGGGAGCAGGAGCTCCGCACCCGCGCCGAGCAGGCCGGTGCCGAGCTCGACGAGGTGCGCCACGCCCGCACCGCGACCACGGCGGACGACGAGCACGACCCGGAGGGCTCGACGCTCTCCCAGGACTGGTCGCGCGCCGTCGGGCTGCGTGAGGCCGCGCTCGCAGGGCTGCGCGAGGTCGAGGAGGCCCGCCGTCGGGTCGACACCGGGACGTGGGGACGGTGCGTGCGCTGCGGCGGCCCCGTCGGCGCCGGTCGGCTGCGCGCCCGGCCGACGGCCGCCCTCTGCGTGACCTGCGCCGCCCGGAGCGCCCGCGACCCGCTGCGAGGGTGACCACGAGGGTCGGGGAGCACGCTCGCTCTGCGGCGCAGCGCCGCCGCCGACCGCCACGTGGCACGGCAACGACGCCGCCCCGGCGTGATCAGAGGCGTGGTCAGAGCCGTGGTCAGAGGCGTGGTCAGAAGGGGATGGGTCCGGCCCAGGGGTCCGGGACCGGTTCGGGTGCCGGTGGCGGTGGTGGTGGCGCTGGTGGCAGGGGCAGGACCG
>NZ_FOKA01000018.1 GCF_900111925.1 Cellulomonas marina | reverse complement strand
GCACCAGCACAGGCAGGCGATTTGGCATCGACTACTTGACACACTGTTGAGTTCTCAAGGAACAGACGCACACCACCTCGACCACGTCACCGCGATCTCGCCTGGGGCTCGTTCTCGTGCTCCACCGTACCGCATCCCGCGGGGCCTTCTCGACCTCGCCGGCGCTTTCCGGTGATCCTCACGCTACCGCATCCCGAGCGGCTCTCACACCGTTCCGAACGCCATTCCGTGGGTTCCCACCGTACCGCACCGCAGCTGGCCCGAAGGCCACCCGCGCTGCTTTCCGGTGGTCCCCATCCTGCCATACGGCGCCGGCCTCTTCGGCCGTCGCTGCATTCAGGAAGAGGAGCGGATGCGTCGGACCCGGCATTCCTGCCCGGTCCGTGCGACGCATTCCTGACCCTACGTCATCGACAACCACTGCCCGTCCCTGAGCATTCCCGCAGGACTGCCCGGTCACGCGCTGCCCTCGCGGGCGGCTGTCGAGGACCCGACGTCGAGCGGGCGCGCACGTGTGCCCTGCGGTTCGTCGGGGGGTTGCACCGTCCCAGTGGGACCAGCCACCGGGGCGTTGCCGCGGTGTCCGTTCCTCCCTGCTGAGCGGGCTCGGCAACGTTACGTGCTCGTCGGCACGAACGCAAGTGTCCTGCTGGACGAGGCCTAACCCTCCCTGGTGACGAAGCCCCGGGGGCCTTCGCCGTCCTCCCGGCGGTACCGGTCGACGAAACGACGGAGCACCAGCGGGGGCACCTCGGCCCGCGCGAGGCGCAGCCGGGCGACGAGCTCCTCGTACTCCTCCGGCGGGAAGTAGCCCGCCTCCCGGTAGACGGTCACGCGTCCGACGATGCCCTCGACGTCCAGCTCGGGGTGGAACTGCGTCGCGTACTGGTGCTGCCCGACCCGGAAGGCCTGCACCGGGCACGCCGGCGACGTCGCCAGCACGGTCGCGTGCGGCGGTGCGACGGTCAGCGCCTCCTTGTGCCCGACGAAGGCGTCGAACGTCGCGGGCAGCCCGGCGAAGACGGGGTCGGCCCGGCCGGCGTCGGTGAGGGTCACCGGCACGGTGCCGATCGGCTCCCCGAACGTGCGGTCGACGGTGCCGCCCTGGTGCACCCCCAGCGTGCCGACGCCGTAGCAGGCGCCGAGGAAGGGCACGTCGCGCGCGACGACCTCGTCGAGCAGGGCGGTCAGCTCCCGTTCCACCCGCTGCTGGACAGGGCCCTTCGTCTCCTCCGGGTCGCTGGTGCAGTACGGGCTGCCACCGACGACCACACCCGACAGCGCGCCGAGGTCGAGGTCCGGCAGGGGCTCGCGCTCCAGGCGCACGCGCCGCAGCTCCTCCGGGCGCAGGCCGCCGTAGCGCAGCACCGCCGCGTACTCGGCGTCCGCCACCACGTCGTCGGCACGCGTGGCGAGGAGCAGGAAGGGCTTCACCGGCGGGACGGTAGTCGCGGGTGCCCCGGTCCGCCGCCCGCGCCTCGGCGAGGCTCAGGTCAGGGGCGGGAGGACCTGCGCGCCGCCGAGCACCCCGCGGAAGGGGTCACCGCGCTCGGCGAGCCGGTCGAGCACCGTGCGGACCGTGAAGACGTCCGGGCGCAGCCACGGCTCGTCGAGCTCGTCCCAGGTGATGGGGGCGGAGACCGGTGCGCCGCCCACCGCCCGCGGGGAGTAGGGGGCCACCAGCGTCTTGTTGATGGCGTTCTGCGTGTAGTCGAGCCGGGCCTGCCCCCCACGCTCGCGCACCTCCCAGCGCCAGCTCACGAGGTCCGGCACGACGGCCCCCACCGTGCGGGAGACGCGCTCGACCCACGCGCGCGTCTCGTCGAAGGACGGCCCGACGGCGATGGGGACCCACACCTGGATGCCGCGCCGCCCGGTGACCTTCGGCAGCGCCGTCACCCCCAGGTGGGCGAACGCGTCACGGTGCAGCCGCGCGAGGAGCAGCACGTCCTCCCAGGCGGTGGCCGGCCCGGGGTCGATGTCCACCAGCGCGTACGTCGGGCGGTGCGGCTCCGCCGTGCGGGACGTCCAGGCGTGCCACTCCAGCGCGCCGAAGTTGGCGGCCCACACGAGGGCGGCGGGTTCGTCGACGACGAGGTACGTGTGCGTCTCGCCCTCGTCGGCCTCCGGGTTGTCCCAGCGCGGCACCCACGCCGGGGCGTGGCCCGGCAGCTCCTTGTGCCAGAAGCCCTTGCCGCTGCCGGCGCCCTCGGGGAACCGGTGCATGTTGAGCGCGCGCCCGCGCAGGTACGGCAGCACGACGGGGGCGATCCGTGCCGTGTACGAGAGCAGCTCCCGCTTCGTCACCGGCGGCTCGTCGCCGCGCCCCGGAAAGAGGACCTTGTCGAGGTTCGTCACGCGCAGGCGACGGCCGAGGACGTCCCAGGTGCCGCCCGCGCCCAGCTCGTCCAGGGCGGCGAGCTCGTCCGCCGTCGGCCCCGGGACGGGTGGCGCGTGCAGCTCGACGCTCGCGCGGTCGGGCGGCAGGTCGGAGCGCCACAGCCGGTCCGGGTCGGCCTTCACCTCGTCGTTCGTCCGCCCCGACACGACGGACGTGGGGTGGTCCTCGGCGTCCCAGCCCTCGACCGCGTGCTCGTCGTGCTTGTGCAGCAGGAGCCACTGCTCCTTGCCGCCCTCCTCCCCCCGCCGCACCAGCAGGAAGCGGCCCTTGAGCCGGGTGCCGTGCAGCTCCGCGTGCAGCTCTCCCGCCGCGACCGCCGCCACCGGGTCGTCGGTGCGCAACGGCTCCCACGTGCCGTGGTCCCAGACGATGACGTCCCCGCCGCCGTACTCGCCGGCGGGGATGACGCCCTCGAAGGTCTCGTACTCGAGCGGGTGGTCCTCCACGTGCACGGCGAGGCGCCGGGCGGCGGGGTCCAGCGTCGGGCCGCGCGGCACGGCCCAGCTGGCGAGCACGCCGCCCATCTCGAAACGCAGGTCGTAGTGGAGCCGCCGGGCGCGGTGCCGCTGCACCACGAACCGCAGCGGCTCGCCGGGGGCGGCCGGCACCCGTTCGCCGTGCGGCTCCGCCGTGCGGGTGAAGTCGCGCTTCGTCCAGTACGTCTCGAGCTCGGGGGACGCCGGCGACGACGTCCGGTCCTGCGACGCGGCCATCGCACCCTCCTCCCGCCCTCGTGCACGGACCCGCTGACGGACCGGTGCTCGGACCGGTGCTCGGACCGGTGCTCGGACCGGCCCTCGCGCCGGCCTGGAGCCGGACCTCCCCCAGCCTGGTGGACCGCCGGGCCCTCCGCCCGGCGGGGCGGGTCCCGTGCGACGGCCCGCGGTTATCGTCGGGCGCATGGCCGACCTCGCCCCGCTCGCCCTGCCCGCCGACGACTGGCACACCTGGCTCGAGGAGCGCGGCCGCGGCCAGCTGCGCGTGGCGGCGGAGCGGGTCGACGCGCTCCGGGCGGGGCCCCGCGGCGACGTCACGCTGCTCGGCACCTGGGACGAGGCGTCGCTGGCCCTGGCGAACGCCCGGGCGGCCTGCTCGCTGCTGGCATCCGTGCACCCCGACCCGGCCGTGATGGAGCTCGCCGAGACCATCGAGACCGAGGCGAGCGCGTTCGACACGGACCTCCACCTGGACGCCGAGGTCCACGCGGCCCTGGCGTCCGTCCCGGTGGACGGTCTCGACGCCGACGCGCGGCGGGTCCTCGACGAGACGCTGCGCGACTTCCGTCGCGCCGGCGTCGACCGCCCCGCCGAGGACCGCGAGCGCCTGCGGGGGCTCGACCAGCGGCTGACCGACCTCGCGCTCACCTTCTCCCGGAACATCCGCGACGGCCGCCGGGTGACGCGGGTCCCCGCCGCCGCGCTGGCCGGCCTGCCCGACGACTTCGTCGCCGCGCACCCGGCCGACGCGGACGGCACCGTCGCGATCAGCACGGACTACCCCGACACCCACCCGTTCCTCACGTTCGCGCACGACGACGCCGCCCGGCGCGCGGTCGCCACGTCCTTCCTCTCCCTGGCCTGGCCCGAGAACGACGTCGTGCTGGCCGAGCTGCTGCGGCTGCGGCACGAGAAGGCGACGCTGCTGGGCTACGCGTCGTGGCCCGACCTGGACGCCGAGATCACGATGATCCGGACCGGCGACGCCATCGGGGACTTCGTCGACCGGATCACGGCGGCCGCGGGGCCCGCCGCGGAGCGCGAGCTGGCCGTGCTGCAGGAGCGCGCTGCCGCCGACCTCGCGGGCGGGGCCGTGCCCGTGGACGTGAGCAGCTGGCGCTACTGGTTCGAGGCGGTGCGGCGCGAGCAGTACGGCGTCGACGCGCAGACGGTGCGGCGCTACTTCGACTTCCCCCGCGTGCGCGACGGGCTGCTGACCGTCACCGGCCGGCTGTTCGGACTGACGTGGACGCCCGTACCGGGCGACGAGGCCCGCACCTGGCACGAGGACGTGACGACCTACGACGTCGCGCTCGACGGCGAGGTCCTCGGCCGCATCCACCTCGACCTGCACCCCCGCGAGCGCAAGTACAACCACGCCGCGCAGTTCGACCTCGTCCCCGGGGTCCTCGACCGGCAGCTGCCCGAGGGCGTGCTGGTGTGCAACTTCCCGCGCGGGCTCATGGACCACGACGACGTCGTCACGCTCTTCCACGAGTTCGGGCACCTCCTGCACCACGTGCTGGCCGGGCGGCAGCGCTGGGTCCGGTTCTCCGGCGTGGCGACCGAGCGGGACTTCGTCGAGGCGCCCTCGCAGATGCTCGAGGAGTGGGCCTGGGACGCCGCCGTGCTGCGGACGTTCGCCGTGGACGCCGACGGGGCGCCGATCCCCGCCGACCTCGTGGCCGCGATGCGGCGGGCCGACGAGTTCGGCAAGGCGCTGCTGGCGCGCACGCAGATGTTCTACGCGGCGGTGTCGCTCCGGCTGCACCTCGAGCGGCCCGAGGACCTGACCGCGCGCGTGCTCGAGCTGCAGCGCGAGCACAGCCTGCTCGCGCCGCTGCCCGGCACCCATTTCCACACGGGCTTCGGGCACCTCGAGGGGTACACCTCGGCCTACTACACCTACATGTGGAGCCTGGTCATCGCGAAGGACATGTTCACGGCGTTCGACGCCGACGACCTCTTCGCGGCCGGGCCGGCGCAGCGCTACCGGGACCGGGTGCTGGCGCCCGGCGGGTCGCGCGACGCGGTCGACCTCGTCGAGGACCTGCTCGGCCGGCCCTACGACGACCGCGCCTTCACGCGCTGGCTCGCCGGCTGACGCGTCGCCGGCCGGCGCCGTCGCCGACCCGGCCGGCCGCGGGGACCGGGACGGAGACCGGGACGGAGACCGGGACCGGGCTCAGCCCTCGTCGGGCGCACCGCCGATGTTCACCATCCACGGCACGCCGAAGCGGTCGACGAGCATCCCGAAGGTGTCCCCCCAGGGCGCCTTCTCCAGCGGCACCGTCTGCGTGCCGCCCTCGAGCAACCCCTCGAAGAAGCCGCGCATCTCCGCCTCGTCCTCCGGGCCGCCGAACAGGGACATGGAGAAGCCGCCGGGTGCGGTGACCTCCATGGTGCTCGGGGTGTCGGCCGCCATGATCTTCAGGCCGCGGGCCGTGACGAGCTGGCCGTGCATGACCAGGTCCCGCTCCGCCGCGTCCTGGCTCATCCCGAACTCGCCGAAGGTGCTGAACGTCGCCTCCCCGCCCAGCACGGAGGCGTAGAACTCCAGGCACGCGCGCGCCTGGTCACGGAACGAGAGGTACGGGGCGAGCTCGGTGGTCATGACGGTCCCTCCGCGTCGTCGGCCCGCGGGCGCGGGCCGGTCACCGCAGTAGACCGCGGACCACCGACAGACTCATCGGCCGGGGGCGCGCGGCGCGCGGGCGCGGACGTACGCGGCCGCACCGCCGGGCGACTCGTGCACGCGGACGACGTGCGCGACGGCCTCCGCCAGCGCGGTCAGGACCGCGGGCGCGTCGACGACGAGGAGCGCCTGCAGGCGCGGCGTCGCCTCCGCCCGCCGACCCCGGGCGTCGTCGACGAGCAGGGCGAACGTCGTCGCGCGCTGCCAGCCCATGCCGCCGTCGTCGGGCGGCTCCGGGTCCAGCCGCGACCCGGCGACGAGGAGCGCCCGGACCGCGTCGAGGAGCTCGTCGGGACGGTCGGCCGCGCGCAGGATCGTCGCCGCCTCGTCGCGCAGCCAGAGCCCTACCGCGAGCGCGGCCGCGTCGTCGCGAGCCAGGTCCGCCGGCAGCTCGCCGCCGCCCCGCCCGACGACCGCCGCGAGGAGGAGCGCGTGCGCGGCCCGTGCGGCCTCGCCACCGGGGTCGCCGGCCGGCGGAGGCTCGGCGCGGTGCACGGGGGCAGCCTAGGGAGGGCCACCCGCGGCGCGCACGCGCACCTGCCCCCGATGACGGGGCGGGACGTGCCGGGTCAGGCCTGCACGTCGAGCGCCTGGCCGACCGCGGGGTCGAGGGACCCGAGCAGGGCGGCGGCGTACTGCTTCTCCGCGCCCATCGCGGTCTTCAGCAGGTGGGTCGAGACGGTCAGGGCGGACTGCGCCGCGCCGATGCTCGCGATGCTCATGGGTGGCCTCCCGGTGGGTGCGGGGACGGGTGTCCCTGCCGACCCGTCGGCCCGTGGCGGCCCGGTGACGAGCGGCCGGGGGCCGCACCACCCGTCCGGCCGGTGGCCCCACCCGCAGGGGCGACCCTGGCGCCGTGTCGGCGGCCCTCCCTACGCTCGGCCACGACGCACCGACGCGAGGGAGGACGGCCATGGGCAGCGCGGAACCGGACGAGGGCCAGGACCGGGGCGACGACGCCGGGGAGGCCGGCGGCTTCACGGCCGAGGAGCGGGCCGCGATGAAGGAGCGGGCGGCCGAGCTCAAGGCCTCGCGCCGTCGCGGCGGCAGCAAGGCCGACAAGGCCGCGGAGGAGGCGGCCGCCGTGGTCGCCGCGCTCGAGGCCCTGCCCGAGCCAGACCGCGGGCTGGGTCAGCGGCTGCACGCGCTCATCACGGAGGCCGCTCCGGACCTGGCGCCGCGCACCTGGTACGGCATGCCGGCCTACGCCAAGGACGGCAAGGTGCTGTGCTTCTTCCAGCCCGCGAGCAAGTTCAAGGCCCGCTACGCCACGCTCGGCTTCAACGACGTCGCGGTGCTCGACGAGGGCACGACGTGGCCCGTGACATGGGCGATCACCTCCCTCACGGCGGCCGACGAGGAGCGCGTCACCGCGCTCGTGCGCCGGGCGGTGGGCTGACGGGCGGCGACCGCGCCGTCCTCGCCGGGATCGGGGCCCGCCCTCGCTAGGGTGTGCCCCGCCCGGCCGCCGACCGGCGCCGGGCGCCACGCGACGAGGGGTGGGCAGGGTTGGGCGCGCTGCGGCACGTGCAGGACCGGGTGCTGTTCGGGGCGGCGTACTACGACGAGTACCTGCCGACGGACCGGATCGCCACGGACATGGCGATGATGCGGGACGCGCACCTCAACGTCATCCGCATCGCCGAGTCGACGTGGAGCACGCTCGAGCCCCAGCCGGGGGTCTTCGACCTCGGCCACGTCGACCGCGCCCTCGACGCCGCGGAGGAGGCGGGCCTGTCGGTGATCGTGGGCACGCCGACGTACGCGGTCCCGGCCTGGCTCGTCGCCTCCCACCCGGAGGTGCTCGCCGTCACCGACCGCATCGACACGCCCCGGTACGGCGCGCGGCAGATCATGGACATCACGCACCCGGCCTTCCGGTTCCACGCCGAGCGCGTGATCCGGCTGCTCGTCTGGCACGTCGCGCAGCGCGGGCACGTCATCGGCTTCCAGCTCGACAACGAGACGAAGCACTACGACGCGGCCTCGCGCGGCGTCCAGCGCGGCTTCGTCAAGCACCTGCGCGCGGAGTTCGACGACGACCTCGACGCGCTCAACCGCGCCTTCGGGCTCGCCTACTGGTCCAACCGCGTCGACGCGTGGGAGGACTTCCCCGACGTGCGCGGGACGATCAACGGCTCGCTCGGGGCCGCCTTCGACCGGTACCGCCGGGGGCTGGTGGAGGAGTACCTCGGCTGGCAGGCGGGCATCGTGCGCGAGCTGGCCCGGCCCGAGCAGTTCGTCACGCACAACTTCGACCTCGACTGGGCGCCGGGCTGGTCCTACGGCCTGCAACCGTCGGTCGACCACTTCCGCGCGGCCCGGACCGTGGACGTCGCGGGCGTCGACGTCTACCACCCGACCCAGTCCCGGCTCACGGGCAAGGAGATCGCCTTCGGCGGGGACCTCACGCGGTCGCTCAAGGGCGGCGCGAACCACCTCGTCCTCGAGACGCAGGCGCAGGGGCAGCACGGCTGGCTGCCCTACCCGGGCCAGCTGCGCCTGCAGGCGTGGAGCCACCTCGCCAGCGGGGCGTGCGGGGTCCTGTACTGGCACTGGCACTCCATCCACCACTCGTTCGAGACGTACTGGAAGGGCCTGCTGAGCCACGACCTCGAGAGCAACCCGACGCTCGAGGAGGCCGGCGTCTTCGGCGCCGAGGTCGAGCGGCTCGGGTCCGCGCTGACCGGGCTGCGGAAGCGCAACCGCGTCGCGGTCATGGTGAGCAACGAGGCGCTGACCGCCCTGCGCTGGTTCGCGCTCGAGACCGGGTTCCCGGAGGCGGTGCGCCCGTCCGTCACCTACAACGACGTGCTGCGGCGGGTCTACGACGCGCTGTTCGAGCTCAACGTCGAGGTGGACCTCGTGCCCTTCGACGCGGCGGACCTCGGCGTGTACGCGATGCTCGTCGTCCCCGTCCTGTACAGCGCGCCGGAGGCGACGCTCGCCGCGCTGCGGGCGTACGTCGAGGGCGGCGGGCACCTCGTCGCCACGTTCCGCACCGGCGTCGCCGACGAGCACCTGCAGGTGTGGCACGACCGGGCGCCGCACGCCCTCACCGACGTCTTCGGCGCGTCCTACCAGCAGTTCTCGACGCCCGACGGCGCGCGCCTGGCGTTCACCGGCGCGTTCGCGGACCTGGCGGCGGGTGGCACGGTGGCCGGCACGGCGGGCGACGAGGCCACCCCCGCCGCCGAGGCCGTGCTGGAGCTCCTGCAGCCCGACGAGGGCACCGAGGTGCTGGCCACCTACGACCACCCGGCCTGGTCGGGCTACGCCGCGATCACCAGGAACGCGGTGGGCGGCGGCACCGCGACCTACCTGGCGACCCTCACGGACCCCGTCACGACGCGGGCGGTGCTCGGCCGGCTCGTGCGCGACGCGGGGCTGTGGGGGTGGCCGCAGGACCTGGCGGCCACGGCCCCGTCCGTCGCCGTCCGCCGCGGCACGAGCGGACGCGGGCGGGAGCTGACGTACCTGCTGAACTACGCCGGGCGCTCGGTCACGCTCCCGGCGCCGGTCGCCGGCACCTCGCTGCTGGACGGCCGGGCCGTCGGCACGGGCGACGAGCTCGTGCTCGGGGCCTGGGACCTCGTCGTCCTCGAGTCCTGAGGACACGAGGTCAGCGTGCGGGCGGCGGCGGCGCCGTCGACGCGCGCACGACCAGCGACGTCGCGAGCTCCGTGCGGGCGGCGGGCGGCTCCCCGCCCCGCGACAGCTCGACGACCATCCGCGTCGCCTCCCGGGCCATGCCCGCCAGCGGCTGCCGGACCGTGGTCAGCGGCGGCGTGACCCACTGGCACAGGTCGACGTCGTCGAAGCCGACGACGGACAGCCGGCCCGGGACGTCCACGCCGAGCGCCCGCGCGGCGGCGTACACGCCGTAGGCCTGCTCGTCGGACCCGCTGATGATCGCGGTCGGCGGCTCGGGCAGGCGCAGGAGCTCCTCGCCGTACCGCCGGCCCCCGGCGACGAGGGAGTCGCCGTGCCGCACGAGCGCCGGGTCGGGCGTGATCCCCGCGCGCAGCAGCGCGGCCCGGTAGCCGTCCAGGCGGTCGCGGTGGCACTCCTGCTCCGGCGGCCCGGTGACGAAGCCGATGCGGCGGTGGCCGAGGCCCAGCAGGTGCTCGGTCGCGTCCCGGCCGCCGGCCCAGTCGGTCGCGGCCACGGTGGGGAGGCGCTCGGTGCGCGTGCCGACGGGGTCGACGAGGACGACCGGCGTCCGCAGCCGCAGGAGCTCCTCGCGTCCGGCGTCGAGCAGCTCGGACACCACGAGGACGACGCCGTCGGTGCCGCGCGTGAGCACGTGCTCCAGCCAGTCCGGCGTGCCCACCGGCCGGCCGTGCGCGGCCGTGACCACCAGGCCGACGCCGAGCCGCGACGCCTCCGCCTCGGCACCGCGCAGGAGGGCCGTGGCCCACTGCGTGCCCAGGTCGCTGATGACGAAGTCGACGAGCCCGACGGTCTGGGACCCCGAGCGCCCGCGCCGCTCGTACCCGTGCTCGACCAGCAGGTGCTCGACCTGGGCACGGGTGGCCGCCGACACCCCCGGGCGGCCGTTCAGCACCTTGGACACCGTCGGCACCGAGACACCGGCCGCCGCGGCGATCTCCGCGATCCGCACGCCCCCGCGACCCGCCACCGCTGCTCCGTCCCGCGTTGACGCCGTGCCGACGCCGACCTACCGTACCGCCGCCGGAAAAGGTCCCGAAACTTTCGTGGCCGGTACCGCCGTCCCTCCGAGGAGTGCACCGATGCACGTCGCAGCGCTGACCGTCGCCGAGCCCCTGCGTCACCGGCTGCGCCGGTCCGAGGTGGTGGTCCTCGACGGGGCCGGCCGCCTCCTGGCGGACACGGACGTCGTCGTCGAGCAGACGGCCCACGCCTTCGGCTTCGGCAACATCGGCTTCGACCTCATCCCGCTCGCCAACGGCGAGACCGAGGCGATCCCCGACAACCCCTTCGGCGGCGCCGACCCCTCTCAGGGCCCGCTGCTGGCCGAGCTCTGGACCGGTCTGTTCAACTTCGCCACGCTGCCCTTCTACTGGGCGGCGTTCGAGCCCGAGCGCGGCCGCCCGGACACGCAGCGGCTGCTGCGGACGGCGCAGTGGTTCGTCGACCACGGGGTGCGGGTCAAGGGCCACCCGCTGGCCTGGCACACCCTGGCTCCGCAGTGGCTGCTGGACCTGCCGTCCGACGAGGTGGAGCAGGTCCTCCGTGCCCGCATCACGCGCGAGGTCACGGACTTCGCCGGCGTCGTCGACCTCTGGGACGCCATCAACGAGGTCGTCATCATGCCGGTCTTCGACAAGGAGGAGAACGGCCTCACGCGGCTGTGCCAGCGGCTCGGGCAGGTGGAGACCGTGCGGCTGGCCTTCGAGACGGCGCGCGCCGGCAACCCGGGGATCCAGCTCCTGCTCAACGACTTCAACATGTCGCCGGCGTACGAGCGGCTCGTCGAGGAGTGCCTGGAGGCCGGGATCCGCATCGACGCCCTGGGCCTGCAGAGCCACATGCACCAGGGCTACTGGGGCGAGGAGAAGACGCAGGACGTGCTGGAGCGGTTCAGCCGCTTCGGCCTGCCGCTGCACTTCACGGAGACCACGCTCGTCTCGGGCCACCTCATGCCGCCGGAGATCGACGACCTGAACGACTACCAGATCCCGTCCTGGCCGACGACGCCCGAGGGCGAGGAGCGCCAGGCGGACGAGATGGTCCGGCACTACACGACGCTGCTGGAGCACCCGGCCGTCGACGCCATCACCTACTGGGGTATCACGGACGCCGGGTCGTGGCTGGGCGCGCCCGTCGGGCTCGTGCGCGCCGACGGCACGACGAAGCCGTCGTACGACGCGCTGCACGGGCTCGTGAAGGGCGCGTGGTGGCTGTCGCCGACCACCGTCCGGACCGACGACGAGGGACGGGTCGCCGTGGAGGGCTTCGCCGGGGAGTACCGCGTCACCGCGGGTGGCAGGACCACGTCGGTCACGCTCGGCTGACGCGGTCGGCGCGGGCGCCGCGCGAGAGGCCCGGACCTCGCGGCTGACAGGCGTGATGGCACGGCTGCCCCGGCCGTGTCACGCGCGGAGCCACCGGGACCACAGCGCCTCGAGCTCGTCGTCCCCGGGCCGCCACCGGTCGGCGGCCACCCACGCGTTCATCGCCGCCGTCCAGTGCTGGACGTCGCGCCGGTAGCCGGTGGACCGCGCGAGGGCGGACCCCGCGGTGTCCGCGGGGTGCGCCGCGTAGGGGGCGGAGGTCTGCTGCTCCCAGTGGCCGCCGGCGCCGAAGGCGACGACGAGCGACGTGCGCAGGTAGCCGCCCTGCGTGTGCGGGACGAGCAGGGTGTGGTCGAGGACAGGGCGGTGGCGCCGGCGCAGCGCGTCGGCGACGCCCGCCTCGTCGAGCGGACGGAAGTGCGCGGCGGTGCGGCCGCACGCGGACGCGAGCACCGCCCCCGGGACGGCGGCCAGGACGTCCGCGAGCGCGCGCCCGTGCGCCTGCGACAGCGCGAGCAGGTCCTGCTCGTGCGTCCCGCGCAGTGCGCGTCCTGCGGTCCGGGCTGCGAGCGCCGCGTGCAGGAGGTGGACGTCGGCGGCCACCGCCCGGACGGCCGCCGCCCCGCTCGGGAGCCCCTCGGCGCCGGGGAACACGAGCGGGCCGCCCGCGCCCGTGGCGACGACGTCCGGGTGCGCGGGTGGGGTGGGGGCGAGGGGCACGGCAGGCGTCACGGCGTGGGTCACGGCGTGGGTCACGGCGGGCGTCACGGCATCTCCCACGGGTGGGCGGGGAGCCCGCGCCGGCTCGGCGGGCTGCCCACGGCGTCGTCGCCGGAGCGGCCGCTCCTGAGCGGGCGGTGGTCCCGTCCCCCGTCCGCCGGTCACCCGCCCGGCGGACGGGGCGCGTCAGCGGGTGTCGCCGCCCGCGGCCCAGGACGGGGGCGGTGGCGGTGCAGCCGGGGGTGCGGCCGGAGGTGGCGTCGACGAGCCCGTCGCGGGCGGTGCCCCCTGCGGACCGCCGGGCGGCGGGGGCACGTGCGCGCCGGGCGCCGCGTGCGCACCGGGCGGCGGCGGGTAGGCGCCGGGTGCCGGCGGGTACGCGCCCGGTGCCGGCGGTGGGGTCGTCCGCAGGGCGAACGAGGGGATCGCGCCCCGCTGCTCCGCCTCGCGCAGCGCGGCGAGGACCCGCTCGCGCTCGGCCGTGTCGACCGGGCGACCGGCGGCCTCGAGGTAGGCGAGGACGCCGAGGTCGCGGAACAGCGTGTCGACGTTCGCCCCGCCCAGCCCGAACCCGCCACCCGGTCCGCCGAGCCCCGAGCTCGCCAGCGCCGTGTCGGCCTTGGCCGCCAGGTCCGTGGCGGCGGCCTTCGCCTTGTCCAGGAATCCCATGCCCGCTCCCTCCGGTGCCGACGCCGGCCAGTCCCCGCCACCGCCGTCGGCCTCGCGGTGGTGACGGGGAGAGCCTGGCAGCCCGCGGGTGCCGGTGCCTAGCACCTGCGGGCGACGACGGGCGGCCCGTCCTCGACACCCGCCGCTCGCGTCCGGATGCGGCACCCGAGAGACGCCTTTACGTTGTAAGTCGGCGGGCCCGCCCGGGCACCGCCTCGTCAGCAGCGACAGAGAGCGAGCGACGCATGATCGACACCAGTGAGATCCAGGCCCTCATGACGTCCGGCGCGACGGTCGTCGGCAGCGACGGGGACAAGATCGGCAAGCTGGGCCAGGTCTTCCTGGACGACCAGACCGGCGAGCCCCAGTGGATCACCGTCTCGACGGGCTTCTTCGGCACCAGCGAGTCCTTCATCCCGCTGGACCAGGCCACGGTCCGCGGTGACCAGATCGTCGTGCCGTTCGACAAGGACAAGGTCAAGGGCGCGCCGCGCATCGACGCGGACGGCCACCTGTCCGAGGCCGAGGAGGACGAGCTCTACACGTACTACGGCGTCGGCGGCACCTCGGCCGGCTACGGCACCGCGGACTACGCGACGACGGGCACCGCCGGCTACGGCACGACGGGGACCTCGGACCTCGACGCCGCCGGCACGGTGGGCCACGACACCAGCGGCCCGACGACGGACGACGCCATGACCCGCTCGGAGGAGCGTCTGAACGTGGGCACCGAGCGCGTCGCCACCGGTCGCGCCCGCCTCCGCAAGTACATCGTCACGGAGAACCAGACCGTCACGGTGCCCGTGACGCGCGAGGAGGTCCGCCTGGAGCGCGAGCCGATCACCGACGCCAACGTCGGCGACGCGCTCGCCGGCCCGGACCTGTCGGAGGAGGAGCACGAGGTCGTCCTCACCGAGGAGCGTGCCGTCGTGACCAAGGAGACCGTCCCGGTCGAGCGCGTCCGCCTCGACAAGGACGTCGTCACCGACACCGAGACGGTGAACGAGACCACGCGCAAGGAGCGCATCGAGCTCGAGGGCGACGTCACGTCGGCCACGGACGGCCGTGCTGACGGCACGGGCACCCGCGGGATCTGACCCTGACCGGTCCGGCCGTCGCCAGGACGGCCGTCGACCACCAGGAGCACGACGGGCGGAGGGCGGGGCGCGCACGACGCGCCCCGCCCTCCGCCCGTTCCGGTTGCGGGCCTGACTTACGCCGTAAGGCTGTCATCCGTCGGTCCCTCGGGCCGACGCCGGGGCGCGCACCGACGCCGCACCGGCGAGGTCCGAACCAGGAGAACAACCCATCCGCGACGCCCTCGAGGACGCCCTGGCGACGGTGGCGGTCTTCGTCCCGAAGCTCGTCGCCTTCCTCGTCATCCTCGTCATCGGCCTGATCGTCGCGAAGCTCATCTCGAAGGCGCTCGACAAGGTCCTCGACCGCGTCGGGTTCGACCGCCTCGTCGAGCGCGGCGGCGTGAAGAAGGCCCTGGCGCAGAGCAAGTACGACGCGTCCGACGTCGTCGCCAAGATCGTGTACTACGCGCTCGTGCTCGTCGTCCTGCAGGCCGCGTTCGGCGTCTTCGGCCGCAACCCCATCGGCGACCTGCTCGCCAGCATCATCGCGTTCCTGCCGAAGCTCGTCGTGGCGATCGTCATCGTCGTCGTGGCCGCCGCGATCGCCACGGCCGTCCGCGAGCTCATCGTCGGCACCCTCGGCGCCCTGTCCTACGGCAAGGTCCTCGCCAACATCGCCGCGGTGTTCGTGCTCGGCCTGGGCATCATCGCCGCGCTCAACCAGGTCGGCATCGCCACGACCGTCACGACGCCGGTGCTCGTCGCCGTGCTGGCGACGGTCGGCGGGATCCTCGTCGTCGGCGTCGGCGGCGGGCTGGTCAAGCCCATGCAGTCCCGGTGGGAGGCCTACCTGACCAAGGCGGAGGCCGAGGCCCCGAAGGCCAAGCGCCAGGCGGAGGCCGCCCCGTCCGTCCGCGACCAGGCCGCCGGCCTCGCCGCGAGCGCGCAGGGCACGACGGGCACGACCGGCACCACCGGCGCCACGGCCCGCTCGCCGCGCCTGCCCTGACCCGTCGCGGCGCCGCACGGCGCCGACCGGTCCGCCCCGCAGCCCCTCCTCGACGGACCCGTCCGTCGGGCGAGGGGCTGCGGCGCTACTGGCTGACGAGCAGGTCGAGGCGGTCGAGGAGGCTCTCCAGCGCCACCTCGAACTCCTCGTCGTCGTGGTTCTGCGACAGCAGCTCCCGCAGCCGTTCGGTCTGCGGGTAGTCGCGCAGGTCGGTGTCGTCCTGGGGGACGTCGGCGTCCCCCTCGTCGAGGGGCTCCTCCACCGGCGCGGTGCTCGCGCCGCGCGAGGCCGCCTCGAGCAGCAGGTGGCCGAGCAGGAAGCTCGAGAACGCGCGGTAGGCGGCGACGGCTGCCTCGTCGGAGAACCCGCGCGAGGTCAGGGCGCCGAGGAAGTCCTCGACGACGTCGAGGCTCCGCAGCGGGGGCCGCAGCCACGGCGCGGCCGGGTGCCGGGTGGCGACGAGCGGGAAGGCGTTCGGGTGGTCGTGGGCCAGCGCCCGCACCCCGTGCGCGAGCCACTGCAGGTAGCCCTGCCAGCCGTCCGCCGGCGCCAGCTCGTCCGCGGGGTCCAGGCGCAGGCGGCCGACGAGGTGGTCGACCACGGCCTCGAGCAGGTCCTCCCGGCCGTTGACGTACCGGTACAACGACATGGCCTCGACGCCGAGCGACTGACCGAGGCTGCGCATGGTGAGACCCGGCAGGCCCTGGGCGTCGATGTAGGCGATCGCTGCCTCGACGACGACCGGCCGGCTGAGGGGGGCGCGATCCGTCGTGCGTGCGGGGAGACGGGACCTCGAGGGCGCCCCGTCCGGCGTCGTCCGTGCCATGCCCGCCCCTTCCCGCACCGCCGTCGCGGCGCCGTGCCAGTCTGCCGCCGCACCGGCTGCGCGGCGACCGCCGGACGGTGGACGCGGCTCAGCCGTGCCGGGAGGCGAGCGATCGTCGCCGCGGCGCCGACCGCTCGCCGGGAACCGTTCTCCGGCACGTCCCAGCCCGTTCACCAGCGCTTCCTAGCGTCGGGGCCCTCCCCACCCCCGCACCCAGGAGGACCTGTGCCCGCCCCCGGTCGTACCCGCACCGCCCCTGCCGCAGCCGCCGCCGCGCTCGTCGCCGGCGTCGTCGCCGTGCCCCTCCTCGCCCCGTCCGCGGCCGCCGCGCCCGCCGCGCCGGCCGCCGCCGCACCCGCCGCCCCCGCGCTCGTCGCCTCGGCCGCCGTCGGCGAGGTCGCCTACGCCCAGGACTTCGACGACGTGGCCGACGGCGCCCTGCCCGCCGGGTGGCGCGCGGCCGCCGGGAGCTGGGCCGTGCAGGACGGCCGCCTCGTCGGGCAGCCCGGGAGCATCACGCGCATCACCTTCGGGCCGCACCTGGAGAACTACCGGCTCGAGGCGACGGTCCGGTTCGACGCCGTCAGCAACGCCACGCGGTGGCTGGCGGCGGTGCTCGACATCCCCGCGTCCGGTGCCGTGCCGTGGTCGCAGGCCGCCATGCGCACGACGACGACCGCCGGCAACGGCATCGAGCTCGCGCAGCGGACCGCCGCGAACACCTGGGACGTGCCGTTCACGACGCCCGCCCCCCGCGACGCCGGGGTCGGCCGCGACGTCCGCATCGCCGTCGAGGTGCAGGGCGGCCGCGCGACCTGGCTCTACGAGGGGCAGGAGGTGCTCAGCGGCCGCATCGCCCGGAGCGCCGACGGCGTGCTCGGGTTCTCGGCGGACGGCGCGCGCGTGAGCATCGACGACGTGGTCGTCACCGAGATCGCGCCGTGGACGCCCGTGCTCGACGGCGACGAGCTGCCGGTGACGGTGGCGCACCGCGGGTACTCCTCCGTGACGCCCGAGAACACCTTGGCCGCGTACGAGGCGGCGGTGCGCTCCGGCGCCGACTACGTCGAGATCGACGTGCAGACGGACGCCGACGGCGTGCCCTCCGTCGTGCACGACAACACCGTCGACCGCACCACCGACGGCACGGGCGACCTGTCGACGTTGCCCACCCGGACGGTCGAGGGCCTCGACGCCGGCTCCTGGTTCAGCCCGGCCTTCGTCGACGAGCCGCTGCCCACGCTGGCCGAGACCCTCGCGCTCGGCGCCCGCGGGACGACCCCGATGCTCCTGGAGATCAAGGGCCCGGAGACGCAGGCGCAGGTCGAGCGCATCGTCGACGTCGTCCTCGCCTCCGCCATGGCCGACCGCGTTGTCGTCCAGTCCTTCGACACGAGCATCCTGCGCTGGGTGAAGGCGTACGCGCCGCAGCTGACCACGGGCTACCTGGGGAACGTCGCGGCCGACCCCGTGGCGCACGCCCGCGAGCTGGGCGTCGGGCTGTACAACCCGTCCGCGGCCTCGCTCGCCACGCGGCTCGACGCCGTCGAGGCGCTCAACGCCGCCGGCATCGGCGTCTTCGTCTGGACCGTCGACTCCGCCGCCCAGTGGCGGCAGTTCGCCGAGGCGGGCGTCGACGGCGTGATCACCAACCGCCCCGGCGCGTTCGTCGGCTGGAAGTCGGCCGTCGCGCAGGAGCAGCCGGCGCCGGCGCCGGCCGACGAGCCGACCGTCACCGTGCTCGCCCCCACCGCCGCCGCCCGGGTCGAGCGGGGCGACGAGGTCGTCCTGGCCGCTTCCGCGACGGACGCCGACGAGGTGACGCTCACGCTCGACGGCGAGCCGGTCGCCAACGGTGCCTCCGTGCCGGCCGCCGATCTCGCGTTCGGCGAGCACGTGCTCGTCGCGCGCGCCACGGGTGCCGGCGGCACGGCAGAGGCCACGACGACCTTCTCCGTGACGGTCACGGCCGAGGGCCTGCGCAGCCGGCTGGCGGCCCTGCCGGTCACCACCGGGCAGCTGCAGCAGCTGCTGACGGCGCTGGACGCCCGGGACTGGGCCGGCCTGACCGACCGCGTCACGCGCCTCGTGCCCGACGAGGCCGTGCGTGCGGAGCTCGTCCGCCAGGTGGAGGTGCTCGCCGCGGGCTGAGCCGTCCCCCGTCGGCCTCCGCGGACGCCCGTCCCCGCACCCCGGGGGCGGGCGTCCGTCGTGCCGGGCGACGTACCGGGTGACACGTCAGGCGACGTATCAGGGCGGGCACCGCCGTGCTCCTCCTGGTCACCGGCACCGGCAGCGGTGCCCCGACCGAGAGGCAGCACCATGACCACCACCGCACCGCGCCGGGCCACGGCCGCCGCCGCCCGCCGCGCCGCATCCGGCGACCGCGCCCGCGACCGCGACCGCGACCGCGACCGCCAGGACACCGGGGCCGCGCCCTTCGTCACCGCGCGCAACCCCTACGCCCTCACCGAGCTCGTGCTCGGCCACCCCGTCGACTGGGCGGCCGTGACCGACCCGCTCGGCCTCGTCGAGGACACGCTGCTCACCCCGCGCGAGCAGCTCTTCGATCCGCGCTGGGGCTCGCCGGTGTACCTGGGCTTCGGGCTCGGGGAGCGCGACGAGGTCGTCCCCGTCGAGCTGCCCCGTGGCGGCAAGGCCGTGGAACCCGAGTCCGAGGACGCTCCCCGCCTGCCCGACGAGCCGCGCACGCTCGCCGACCTGCGTGCGGTGCTGGGCGACCTCGACGCGGTCACGCTGCGCGCGGCGCGGCCCACGCGGGCCGGCGGCTGGACCGTCGAGGTGGCCCCCGCGGGGTCGCCCGTCAGCAGGCTCGTCGACACCGTGGTGGACCGGTCCGTGCTGGAGCGGCTGCTGCGGCTCGTCGTGCTCGACACCGGCTGGACCCCGGCCGGCGCCGAGTGGCGGGACACGGGTCGCTTCTTCGACGAGGCGGCCGAGTTCTCCGACCCGGTCCAGGGCGGCCTCGGCGACTGCTGGCTCATCGCCGCGATGTCGTCCGTCGCCTGGGCGCTGCCCGGGCGGATCGCCGACGCGGCCCGCGCCACGGGCGTGCCGAACGACCGCTTCACGCACCGCTTCGAGTACCGCGACCCCGGCGACGGCTCGCAGCGGGTCTTCGAGGCGTCCGACGAGACCCTCGTCTGGTCCGGCACGACGAGCCCGCTGTACGCCCGCAGCGCCGAGCCCGGCGAGATCTGGCCGGGCGTCGTCGAGAAGGCCTTCGCGCAGTGGCGGCAGGGGACGACGCACGACCACCCGGACCTCACCGTCCTCAACGGCGGCGACCCGGTGTGGGCCAGCGCGGCCCTGTCGGGACGGACGCCGCAGTACACGTGGCACGCCGGCACCACGGCCGCCGCGCTGCGCACGCTCGTCAAGAGCCACAGCCGGTCCTACCGGACGGTCGACCCCATGACCGCGTGGACCTACGGCACCGCCCCGGACGGCCTGAGCTACGCCGACGCGACCATCGTCGGCAACCACGCGTACTCCGTCCTCGGCTGGACTACGGGGACCGTCCTGCGCCGGGCGTTCGACCGGCTGCTGGCCCGCTCGTCGTCGGCCGCCCGCCTGGCGTTCGAGCCCCAGGGCGCCGCGCTGCTCGACCTGCGCCTGCTCACCCGCGACTACGTGATCCTGCGCAACCCGTGGGGCAGCACCGAGGCGACGGTGGGGGCGCGGCACGGGGCGATCACCGTGCGCGACGAGGGATTCTGGCGCTCCATCGACCTCGACGTCGTCGACGGGGTCTTCGCGATCGACTTCCCCACCTACCAGCAGTACTTCGCGGGGACGGGGGTGGCGGTCTGACCTCCCGCCCGGCCGGGGCCCCGGACGCCGCCCGGGGCGGGCACGGGTGGGCACGGCGCCGCGTACGCTCCTCCCCCGATGAGCACAGCGACGGTGGAGGGCGCCTACGAGGGGGCGCTCCGGGCGTTCCGGAACCCCCTGCTGGGTCTCCTGCACGGGTCGTCGGCACCGTTCGTCGTCACGGTGCTGGCGCTCGTCTTCACCGCGCAGCGCCCGCAGGTGCCGGTGGCCGAGGTGCACGCGGAGATCGACGCGGCCCTGGCCCGGCTGCGTGCGGCGGGGTACGGCGAGGACGGTACGGCCCCGCTGCCCGCCGGCGTGGCGCGCGACCTCTGCCGCGGCTGGGTGCGCGCCGGCTGGCTCACCCGCCAGGCGCACGAGGGCGTGGAGGTCTACCAGGTGTCCGCGCACGGGGTGGCGGCGCTCGAGGTCGCCGGGCGGGTCGGCGGCGTGCGGACGCGCGTCTCGCAGTCGCGCGTCCGCACGCTGCTCGACGCCGTCGAGGGGCTCGCGCAGGACGCCGACCCCGACGTCATGACCCGCATCGCCCGGATCGACGCGGAGATCCGCGAGCGCCAGGAGGAGGTCCGCCGGCTGGAGCGCACGGGTGTCGTCGAGCCCGTGCCCGACGACCGCCTGCTCGAGGAGGCGGAGAACGTCCTGCACCTGGCGCGCGAGCTCCCGGCGGACTTCGCCCGCGTCGTCGAGACGATCGTGCAGGTGCAGCGGGACGTCGTCACCGACCTGCGGCAGGACGTGCGGCCCACGGGCGAGGTGCTCCGCGAGTACCTGCAGCGCGGGCGCGACCTCATGGAGTCCACGCGCGAGGGCCGGGCCTTCGCCGGGGCGCTGGCGCTCATCGGGCGCGCGGAGCACATCGACGCGCTCGCCGCGCACCTGCGCACGATCCTCGGGCACCCCTTCGCGGCCGGCCTCACGGCGTCCCAGCGGCGCGAGCTGCGCGACGTCGCGCGCCGGATCGAGCAGGGCGTACGCGACGTGCTGGAGGCGCAGCAGCGGGCCTCGCACGTCATCACCACGCAGATCCGCACCCACGACCCGCTGCGCGACCGCGAGGTCGACGCCCTGCTGCGCGAAGCCATGGCGGGGCTGCAGCGGTGGATGCCCACCTCGCGGCGCCGGGAGCCGGTCACGCCGGTGCGACGCATGCCGGTGGCGGACGTCGCCCACCTGCGGCAGCGCACCGACGACCTGCGCCCCGCCGCTCCCCCGGCGCCGCTGGAGCCCGTGGTCGTCGGGGACGTGGCCGACGACGACGCCCGCGCGTGGGGCGGGCCGCACTACGTCGAGCTGGAGCGGCACGTGGCGGGGCTCGTCGCGGGCACGTCGGACCGCGTCCCGGTCGCCGAGGCGTTCACCGCCGCGCCGGAGGGCCTGCGCCGCCCCGTCGACCTGCTGGGGCTGCTCGAGATCGCGCACCGGCACGGCATGGTGGAGGGCGACGAGGTCGTCACCGTCGAGGCGGTCCGGCCGGACGGCACCCGTCGGCGGTTCGCGTTCGGCGCGGTGGCGCTGGCGGGCCCGGCGAGCGCGGGCGGGGACGACGACGAGCACGACGACGAGGGCGCACGGGACGAGGGACGGCATGACTGACACCACGGACGTCGACGTGACCGGCGACGTGGCCGACGACCTCGGCACGGTGGACGACCGTGTGACCGACGTCGACGGGTTCATCGAGCCCGTCGCCATGGAGGACGACGCCGCCGAGCTCTTCGCCGGCGACCGCGGCACGCTCGAGCCCGACGTGCGGCGCGTGCTGGTCCGGCTGCTGCAGCGCCGGTTCCTCACGGCCGAGCGCAGCCCCGCCCAGTGGCGCACGCTGCTCGAGCACCAGTCGGTGCTGGAGTCCCGGCTGCACGACCTGTTCGTGCGCCTCGTCGTCGACCACGACCGCGGGATCGCGTGGAAGGAGCAGGTGCGCTCGGGGGAGCTGGACGTGCCGATCCTCCTGCGCGACGAGGCGTACACCCGCGCCGAGACGCTCGTGCTCGTCCACCTGCGCTCGGTGCACCAGCACGAGGCCGCGTCCGGCGGCACCGCCGCCCGCGTCGACCTCGAGGAGGTCGAGCAGGGCGTGCTGACCTACTTCGACCTGCGCGACGGCGACGTCTCGCGCGCCCAGCGCGAGATCCGCGACGCGGTGACCCGGCTCGCCGCGGAGGGCCTGCTCGACGAGGAGTCGACCGGCCGCTACCGCATCACGCCGCTGGTCGAGGTCGCGCTGGACACCGCGCGTCTCGTCGAGCTGACGCGGTGGTTGGCGGAGCAGACCGCCACGCGGGAGGCCGGCCCCTCGTCACCGGGGACGGTCGCGCCCGACGAGGACCTGCCTGACGAGGACGCGAGCGACGAGGAGGACCCGCAGCCGTGACGATGATCGAGACGCTGTGGGGCCTCGTCCCCGAGCGATCCACCGGCCAGCAGTGGGTGGCCGAGAGCCTGCAGCTCGTCAACTGGGGCGGGTACCACGGCCACCACCGGGTGCGCTTCTCCCCGGGCGCGACGCTGTTCAGCGGCGGGTCGGGGTCGGGCAAGTCGACGCTCATGGACGCGTCGATCGCGCTGCTCATGCCGCACACGACGCCGTTCAACGGGGCGTCCAACGGCGGCGTCACGGGCAAGCCGCGCGGCACGGAGCAGCGCAACATCCTGTCCTACGCGCGCGGCAAGCTCGACGAGACGCGGGTCGACGGGCGCACGGAGGTCCGCGTGCTGCGTGGCGACCGCGAGGACACGTGGTCGGCGGTCGCGATGACGTGGCGCGACCAGGCGGGTGCGGCCTTCACGGCGGTCCGCGCCTGGTACGTGCCGGCCTCCGCCCGCACGCTCGAGCACGTCGTCGCCGTGCGGGCCACGTGCGAGGGCCCCTACGACCTCACCGCGCTGGAGGAGGCGGCCGCGCACCGGCTGGACCGGCGCCTCGTCGCCCGCACCGGCCTGACCTGCCTCGACACCGACCGCGACTACACCGCCCGGCTGCACACGGCCCTCGGCATCGGCGCAGCCGGCGACGGCGCCAAGGCCGTCGCGCTGCTCGGCCGCATCCAGGCCGGCCAGCAGATCACCACGGTCGACGCGCTGTACAAGACGATGGTGCTGGAGGAGCCGACGACCTTCGCCACCGCCGACGCGGCTGTCCAGCAGTTCGACGAGCTGTCGGCGACCCGCGAGCGCATGGTGACCGCGCGGCAGCAGGTGCGGGCCCTGGCGCCGATCCGCGAGCACCGCGCCGCCATCGACGCGGCCCTCGACCGGCTCGCGGTCCTCGACGCGGTCGGCCGCTTCACGGACGCCTCGTCGCCCGCCGCGCTGTGGCTGGCGGGGCAGCGGCTGGACCGGCTGCGCGCGCTCGAGACGGACCTGCAGCGTCGGCACGCCCGGTCGGTCGAGGAGGCGGCGGAGCTGGGCGAACGGGTGGCCGCCGCGCGCAGCGAACGGGCGGCCGTCCGGGACGTGCTCGTCGCGACCGGCGGGGACCGGCTGCGGCGCGCGCAGGACGAGGTCGACCGGCTCTCGGCGCGGGTCGAGCCCGTGACGGCGGCGCGGGCGCGGCTGGAGCGGCAGCTCGCCGTGCTCGACGAGCCGGTCGCCGACGCGGGGGCGTTCGCGGCCCTCGTCGGGCGGGCGCAGGCGGCCCTGGCGGACACGGGCGGGCGTGACGCGCTGCGGACGCGGTTCGGCGCGGCTGCGGCGGAGCAGGCGCAGGCGCGCGACGCGCTGGCCGCGGCCCGGGCCGAGCGCGACGCGGCCCGCACGCGCAAGGACAGCATCCCGTCCGACCTGCACCGGGCGCGGGCCGCGCTGGCCGAGGCGGCGGGCATGACGCCCGCGGAGCTGCCGTTCGTCGGCGAGCTCGTCGAGGTGCGCACGGAGTTCGAGCCGTGGCGGGCGGCGTTCAACCTGGCGCTGGGCGGGTTCGCGACGGAGCTGCTCGTCGACGCCGCGCGCCTGCGGGCGTTCCGCACGGCCATCGACGCGGTACCCACGGCCCGGCGCATCCGGTTCCGTGGCGTCCCCACCGGCCGCCGCGACGACGTCGTCCTGGCCGACCGCACCCTGCCCGCGCGGCTGGACTACCGGCCCACGCGTTTCACGGGGTGGCTGCAGCAGGAGCTCGCGGACCGGTACGCGTACGTGTGCCTGGACTCGGCGGCGGAGCTCCCGTCGCACACGAAGGCGCTCACCATCTCCGGCCAGACCTCCGACGGTGCCCGCGGCGCGCACGGCGGGCAGGGCGTGGCCAACGTCCTCGGGTTCTCCGGCGCACGGCGGCTGGGCGAGCTCGAGGAGGCGGTCGTCGCGGCGGAGGCGCGGCTGGCGGCCGCCGTCCGGGCGCTCGACGAGGCCACGCGCGCGCTCGACGCCTGGGAGGGGCGGCAGGCCGCGCTCGCGGCGGTCGTCGAGGTCCGCTGGGACGACGTGGACGTGGACGCCGTGCACGCCGAGCTCGCGCGGTGGACGGCGCTCGTCGTCGAGGCGACGTCGGGGGACCCCGAGGTCGTCCGCCTCCAGACCCGGCTCGACGCGCTGGAGCGGGACGTCACCGCCCTCACCGAGGCCGCGGGCGTCGCGAAGGCGCAGGCTCGCGCGCTGGAGGAGGCGTGGCAGCGCACCGCCGACGAGGTCGACGGCGCGCAGCGGACCCTCGACGCCGCCGAGGCCGCCGGGACCCAGGTGCGCGCCGAGCACGCCGAGCTCCTCGCCGGCCTGTTCGCCGCCGAGGTCCCGGCCGGCGCGACGCCCGAGGAGGCGCGCACCCGCTTCGACGCGGCTGTCGAGGGCGCGGCGGCCCGCCTGCGGGACGAGGTGCGCCGGGCGCAGGAGGTGCTCGGCGCCCGCCGCCGGGACCTCCGCACGGTGTTCGAGACGTTCGGCGAGCGGTGGCCGAACCCCAACCTCGGCACGGACCCGGGCACCTCCTACGACGACCACGAGCGCGTGCTCGCGGACCTCGAGGCCGACGGCCTGCACGAGCTCGAGGCGGAGTGGCGCGACAGCCTGCTGCGGCTGTCCGGCGCGGACCTCACGCAGCTCGACTCCGACATCTCGACGGCGGTCCGGGACATCCGCGACCGCATCGAGCCGGTCAACGAGATCCTCGCCGGCCTGGACTTCGCCGACGAGCACCACACCCTGCGCATCGAGCTGCGGGACACCGCGTCGCCGGTGCGCACGCGCTTCCGCGCCGACCTGCGGGCCGTCCGCACGGCCATCGCGGAGGCGCGCACGGACGAGGACCGTCAGCGCGCCTACGCCCGCATGGCGAAGGTCGTCGACCGGATCCGCCGCACGGCCCCCGAGCTGCACGAGCTCATCGACGTGCGCACCCACGTCCGCATCAGCGCGGAGAAGGTCACGCGCAGCGGCGAGCACGTGGCGGTCTACGACCACATCGGCGAGAAGTCCGGCGGGGAGTCGCAGGAGCTCGTCGCGTTCATCGTCGGGGCGGCGCTGCGCTACCAGCTCGGCGACGCGGGGGCCGAGCGCCCGCGGTACGCGCCGGTGTTCCTCGACGAGGCGCTCATCAAGGCCGACGCGCACTTCACGGGCCGCGCCATCGCCGCGTGGCGGGGCCTGGGGTTCCAGCTGATCATCGGCGCGCCGAACGACAAGCACAGCGCCATCGAGCCGCACGTCGACGCGAGCTACGTCGTCCTCAAGGACGCGACGGGCCGCTCCTTCACACGGCTCGTCGTCGGGTTGGAGGCGTCAGGCACCGCGACCTGACGTCAACGGCTGGCGTCCTCCTCCGACGGCGCGGCGAGGCCTCCGCCCGCCTCGAGCTCCGACTTCAGCTCGTCGAGAGACGTGGTGCGGCCCTCGTCGTACGCGAGACGAGCGGCCCTGCCGTCCACGAGCGCGCCCGTGGCGACGAGCTCCACGGACTCCTCGAGGGCTGCCAGATCGTCGACGGAGATCAGCACGGCTTCCGCCACGCCGTGACGTGTGAGGACGACCCGCCCCCGGGTCGCCCGCACCTCGGCGACGAGGTCCCCGAGCCGATCAGCCGCGTCCTCGAGCGGCAATGACCGCATGCGATCCACGACGCGAACCTACCCGGCGCTGGTGACGCTGCCACGCCTTCCGAGAACCGGGCGCCGTCCCGGTCAGGACGGCTAGGTTGACGGCCAGCCGACGACGACAGGAGGCCGCCGCGTGGACGTGACGGAGGGGTTCGCGATCACCACGCGGGGTCTGCGCAAGACCTACCGCGGCCGACGCGGCGTGCACGTCGCGGTCGACGACCTGAACCTGCGGGTGCCGGTCGGCGGGGTGCACGGCTTCCTCGGGCCGAACGGGTCCGGCAAGACGACGACCATCCGCATGCTGCTCGGGCTGGTCCGCGCCGACTCGGGGCACATGCGCCTGTTCGGCCAGACCGTGCCGGACGCGCTGCCGCAGGTGGTCGGGCGCGTCGGCGCGATCGTCGAGAGCCCGACGTTCTTCCCGGCGTTCTCCGGGCGGCTGAACCTCGAGCTGCTGGCCGGGGCCATCGGCGCCCCGCGCACCCGGGTGGACGAGGTGCTCGACGAGGTCGGCCTCCTCGACCGCGCCCGCGACCGGTACAGCGGCTACTCCCTGGGCATGAAGCAGCGCCTCGCCATCGCGGCGACCCTGCTCAAGCAGCCGGACCTGCTCATCTTCGACGAGCCGACCAACGGCCTCGACCCGGCGGGCATCCACGAGATCCGCGGGACGATGCGCGCCCTGGCCGACCAGGGGCGGACCGTGCTCGTCAGCTCGCACATCCTCGCGGAGGTCGAGCAGGTGGCCGACACCGTCTCGATCATCGCGCGCGGGCGGCTGCTGGCGACCGGCCCGCTGGCGGAGGTCGTCGGGCGACGAGGGGCCGCCGCGCGGGTCGTCGTGCCGGACGCGGCGGCGGCGCGGGCGGTGCTCGTCGCCGCCGGGATGCAGGTGGAGCACGACGGCGACGGCCTGCGGGTGCTCGGCGAGGAGGACCCCGGCCGGATCACGTGGGCGCTGGCGCAGGCGGGGATCTTCCTGCAGGCGCTCGTGCCCGAGCGCGCCGGGCTGGAGGAGGCGTTCCTCGCGCTGACGGCGGGGACGGCCTCCGCGTCGGGCGACGAGGGGGTGCCCGCGTGAGCCGGCTGCTGCGGGTCGAGCTGCGGCGGCTGCGCGCGCGGCGGCTGGTGCTCGTCGCACACGTGGGCGTGCTCGTCGTCGTCGGGCTGCTGCTGGCGTCCCTGTGGAGCAGCGTCCAGCCGCTGTCGGCGGCCGAGGTGCGGCAGGCCGAGGAGTTCTACGCCCAGGCCGCCGAGGAGTGGGAACGCACCGGGGAGCAGCAGGTCGCCGACTGCCGCGAGCAGGAGCGACGGGAGGAGGAGATCACCGGCCGGGACGCGGACTACCACTGCGAGGACCTCGAGCCGCGGCCCGAGTGGTTCCTGCCGACGCCGCCCACCCTCGCCGAGTCGCTGCGGTCGGCGCTCGGCAGCATCGCGCTCGTCCTGGGGCTGGCCGCGCTGGGCATCGGGGCGACCTTCACGGCCGCCGAGCTCAGCACCCGGTCGATGAGCACGTGGCTGACGTTCGAGCCGCGGCGGCTGCGGGTGTACGGCAGCAAGGTCGCGGCGGCGGCGCTGGGGGTGGTGCCGCTGGCCGTGGTGACGACGGCGCTCGTCGTCGGCGGGGTCGTGGCGGTGTACGTGGCTCTCGACGTGCCGGCCGCCGGCGGGGCGGCTGACGGGGTGGGGAGCGCGACCGTGCTGCAGGCGCTGCGCGTCGTGGCGCTGACCGCGGTCGCGGCGGCGGGCGGGGCCGCGCTGGGCATCCTGCTGCGGCACACGGCCGCGGTCATGGGGGCGGTGCTGGGCTGGGTCGTGGCGTTCGAGGCGATCCTCGTGACGCAGCTGCCGCACCTGTCGGTGGTCTCGCCCCGCGTCAACGCCACGGGCTGGGTGGACGGCGGCACGGCGTACTACACGGAGACGTGCACCACCGGCGCCGATGGGACCATCTGCGAGGGCGTCGAGCACGCGATCGGCGCCGGCCAGAGCGCCCTCGTCCTGAGCGTCGGCCTGGCGGTGCTGGTCGCCGTCGCGGCCCTCGTGTTCCGCCGGCGCGACGAGGGCTGAGCCACCGGGTCAGCCGCCGGCGCCGGCCGTCCGGGCCAGCGCGACGTAGCCGACCTTGCGGGTGTGCAGCCGCGTCCGGTCCGCCCGGAACAGGTCGACCGCGTACTCGAGCGGCACACCCGTCCCCGTGCGTGCCACGCGGACCACCCGCACCACGGGCGCGCCGGCCGGGATGCCCAGGTGGCCGGCCTGCTCGTCGTCCGCCTGCACCACGTCGATCGTCTCCTCGGAGACGTCCGGTCCGAGCCCGTAGTGCTCGTGCAGCACGCGGTACAGCGACGTCGACAGGTCGTGCTGCAGCAGCCCGGGCGCCAGGTGCGCGGGCACGACGGACGTCTCCAGCGACCACGGCACGCCGTCCGCGCTGCGGGTGCGGACCACGCGCACGACGTGGGCGCCCGTGCGGACGCCGCCCCCGTCGTCGTCCAACCGGAGCGCCCGCACCTCGGTCGGCGTCGCCGTCGCCAGCCGTGCGGACAGCACCGCCGTGCCGCACGTCATGCCCTGCCGCCGCAGGATGTCCGGCACGGACTCGGCCGTGTCCACCTGCCGCTCGATCTTGCCGTCGGAGGCGAAGACCCCGCCCTCGCGACCGATCTTGCGCCGCACGCGGCCCTCGCGCTCGAGGACCTCCAGCGCTCCCCGCAACGCCGAACGCGGGACGCCGAGCCGCTCGGCCAGCCGGCGCTCGTCGCCGATGCGCTCGGTCGGCCGGTACCCGCCGTCCGCGACGAGGCGCCGCAGCCGCACGACGACGGACGCCACCGCCGGCGACGGCTCCCGCTCAGCCGGGTCGGCCACGGTGACCTCCGCACGCCGGGGCCGCGAGCGCCGCCCGCGCGCCCGTCAGGCCCGCAGGGCCGTGAGGGTGTCGTCGAGGGCGCCGACGAGCCAGTCGATGTCCGCCTCCGCGAACGTGAGGGCGGGACGCAGCTTGAGCACGTTACCGCCGGGACCCGCGACAGAGGTCAGGACGCCGCGCTCGCGCAGCTCGTCGACGACCCGCAGCGCCAGCGCCCGGTCCGGCGTCCGCGTGGCGCGGTCGGTCACCAGCTCCAGCCCGACGAACAGCCCGGCGCCGCGCACGTCGCCCACCGCCTCGTGCCGCGCACCCAGCCCCCGCAGCTCCTCGAGGAGCCGGCCGCCGAGCTTCAGCGCGCGCCCCTGCAGGTCCTCCGCGCGCAGGGTGTCGAGCACCGCCTGCGCCGCCGCGATGGAGACCGGGTTGCCGCCGAAGGTGTTGAAGTACGGGAACCGCTCGGCGAAGGCAGCCAGCACGTCCGGCCGCGCGGCCATGCCGGCCACGGGGATGCCGTTGCCCATGGGCTTGCCCGTCGTCACGACGTCTGCGTCCGGCGTGTGCCGCGCGAAGCCCCAGAACGCCTCGCCCGTCCGCGCGAACCCGGGCTGCACCTCGTCGGCGACGAACAGCCCGCCCGCCGCGTGCACGGCGTCCACGGCTCCCTGCAGCGCCCCCGCCGGACCGGGCTGCACGCCGTCGGAGGAGAAGATGCTGTCGACGAGCAGCGCGGCGACGCCCAGCCCCGCCGCGTCCAGGTCCGCGGCCGCCGCCACGACGTCCGCGACGAAGCGCGCGGCGGCGCCCTCGCCCTCCCGGTACGGGTCCGGCGCGGCGACGAGCCGCACGAAGTCGCCGATCACCACGCCGGACCCCAGCGCCGGCGACACCTGCGCGGTCAGGTCCGTGGCCCCGTGGTACGCCTCCGTCGTCACGATGACGCCCTGGTGCCCGGTCGCGGCGCGCGCCACCCGGATCGCCAGGTCGTTCGACTCCGAGCCCGTGCACTGGAACATGACGTGCCCGACCCGCTGCCCCTCCGACGGCGTCGGCATCGTCACCAGCAGGTCCTCCGCGTACCGCAGGATCGCCTCGTGCAGGTAGCGCGTGTGCGTGTTGAGCACCTGCATCTGCCGGTGGACCGCCTCCACGACGGCCGGGTGGCAGTGCCCCAGCGAGACCACGTTGTTGTAGACGTCCAGGTAGCGGCGGCCGTCGGCGTCCCACACGTGCGACCCCTCACCCCGCACCAGGTGCACGGGGTGGGAGTAGAAGAGGCGGTACGCGGGGCCGAGCAGCTCCGCGCGGCGGCGGGTCATCGCGAGGGTGCGCTCGTCGGCCGCGGTGCCCGGCGCGTCGGGGCGGAACGCGTTGGTGTCCATGATGCTCGACAGCTGTGCCACGGGAGGTCCTCTGTACGGGGGGGGTGCGCGCGGTGCGCGGGATGCGCGGTGCGCCTTCTGCCTGAGGGAGCCGCCCGGCCCCTCCCCGCCGGGTGCCCCCGGCGTCGGCACCATCCTGGGCGCGCACGCCCCGCTCGTCGGGCGCCCGCCGTGACATCGACGTAACGGACGCCACCACGGGTGTGAACGGTTCGTTGCCGCGCCCGGCCCCGGTAAAACCTGCGTTGCGGCGGCCCCGCGGGGCTGGACGGCGAGCCGCGCGCCCCGCCAGGGTGCGTCCCGAGCCGCCCGCTCCCCTCCCGCAGGACCGTCCCGCCCACCGGCGGGCGCCAGGACTGCCGAGGAGCACCATGACCGCCACCGCCGCCGAGCCGGCCCCGCCCGTCGGGGCGCCGTCGCTCGCCGCCTTCGACGCGCTGACCAAGGGCGCGCCCGCCCCCTACTGGCTGCACCGCGGCGTCTGCGCCGCCTGGGGCCTGCAGTGCGAGCGCGTCGACGTCACGCTCATCACCGTCTCGGAGAACGCGACGTTCCGCCTCGACCTGGACGGCCGGCCCGTCGGCGTCGTCCGCGTCTCGCAGCCCGGGTACGTCGGCGGGCCGGAGGCCATCGCGTCGGAGTTCGCCTGGCTCGGGTCGCTGCACGACCTCGACGACGTCGACCTCATCGCCCCCGTGCCCACGCAGCGCGGCCCCTTCCACGCCGTCGTGCGCGACGACCGCGGGCACGGCTGGACGGTCGTGTCGACGCGGTTCGTCGAGGGGACGGTGCTCGAGGACCTGGCCGACCCGACGCCGTACTACCGGACCATCGGCCGGTGGAGCGCCCTGTTCCACCAGCACTCGCGCACGTGGCAGCCGCCCTACGGGTTCACGCGCTTCACGTGGGACCTGCCCGACATGGTCGGGCCGACCGCCCGCTGGGGCCGGTGGGAGGACGCCGTCGTCGACCCGGGCCAGCACGCCCTCCTGGCCGGCGCGCAGTCCCGCGCCCTGTCGCTGCTGGCCGACCTCGAGCGCACGCCGGCGACGTGGGGCCTCATCCACGCCGACCTGCGGCCCTCCAACATCATGGCCGGGACCGACCACCTCACCGTCATCGACTTCGACGACTGCGGCTGGTCGTACTACCTGTACGACTTCGCGGCGTCGCTGTCCTTCGTCGACGCCGAGCCGTACGCGCCGGCCATGGCGCAGGCCTGGGTGGCCGGCTACCGCGAGGTCGCCCCGCTCACCGCGGCCGACCTGCGGCACGCGGGGGCGCTGGCCATGCTGCGCCGCCTGCAGATGCTCGGCTGGACCACGACGCACCGCATCGACGCGCTCCCGCCGGCCCTCCAGGACCAGCTCACCGGCGCGCTGCTCTGCGCCGAGCGCTTCCTCGCCAGCCCCACGTGGCTGCTCGACGCCTGACGCGCATCCCCTCCTCTACCCCCCGCTCGCACCCGCTCCCCTTCCCCCTCGGAGGACCCCTCATGTCCGCAGTCCTGGACCGCCCGGCGGGCGGCAGCTCGTCGGGCGACTCGCCCGCCGGTGACGACTACTTCGCGCAGCGCTCGCTGCGGAAGGGTGCCGCCGGCTGGCTGCTGCTCGCCGGCCTCGGCATCTCCTTCGTCATCTCCGGCGACTTCTCCGGGTGGAACCTCGGGCTGGCCGTCGGCGGGTGGGGCGGCATGCTCGTCGCCTTCGTCCTCATGGGCGTCATGTACACGTGCCTGTGCCTGGGGCTGGCGGAGATGTCGTCGTCGCTGCCGACGGCGGGCGCGGGCTACGGCTTCGCCCGACGAGCGCTCGGCCGGCTGGGCGGGTACGTCACCGGCGTCGCGATCCTCGTCGAGTACGTGCTGGCGCCCGCGGCCATCGCCGTGTTCATCGGCGGCTACGTCGAGTCGCTCGGGCTGTTCGGGCTCACGTCGAGCTGGCCCGTGTACCTCGCGTGCTTCGCGCTGTTCATCGGGATCCACCTCGTCGGCGTCGGGGAGGCGCTGAAGGCGATGTTCGCCATCACGGCGGTCGCGCTGCTGGCACTGCTGGTGTTCGGCGCGGGCGCGATCGGCGCCTTCGACCCGGACAACCTCTTCGACATCGTGCCCGACGAGGCCGCGGCCGGGTCCTCCGCCTTCCTCCCCTTCGGCTGGGCCGGTGCGCTCGGGGCGCTGGTGTTCGGCATCTGGTTCTTCCTCGCCATCGAGGGCGTGCCGCTGGCCGCGGAGGAGGCGAACGACCCGGCCAAGGACATGCCGCGGGCGATCCTCGGCGCCATGGGCGTGCTGACGTTCACGGGCCTGCTCGTGCTCGTGCTGGTCCCGGGCATCGGCGGCGCCGAGGCGATGGGCTCGTCGGGCTCGCCCCTGCCGGACGCGCTGAACGCCGCGGGGTCGCCCGCCCTGGCGACGGTGCTCAACTACGTCGGGCTCGCCGGGCTCGTCGCCTCGTTCTTCTCCATCGTCTACGCGTACTCGCGGCAGCTGTTCGCGCTGTCGCGGGCCGGGTACCTGCCGCGGTGGATGTCGCGGACGAGCAGCCGCAAGACCCCGGTCTGGGCCCTGCTGGTGCCCGGCGCCATCGGCTTCGTGCTCGCCGCGGTCATCGACAACGGCGACCAGCTCATCAACATCGCCGTCTTCGGCGCGGCCGTGTCCTACGTGCTGCTGAACCTCTCCCACATCGTGCTGCGGATCCGCGAGCCCGAGCTGCCGCGGGCCTACCGGGCACCCGGCGGGGTGGTCACCACCGGCATCGGCCTCGTGCTCTCGCTGGTCGCGGTCGCCGCGACGTTCGTCGTCGACCCGCTGGCCGCCGGGATCACCGCGGGGGTGATGGTGGCGTTCGTCGCCTTCTACCTCCTGTGGTCGCGGCACCACCTCGTCGCCAACGCCCCGGAGGAGGAGTTCGCGATGCTCGCGGGCGCGGAGGCGGAGCTGCGCTGACCCGCAGCTCGTCGTCGGGCAGCACCGGGTGGCGCCCTGGTGCGGAGTGCGCGGCAGGCCCCGGCGTGCCCTGAGCGGCACGCCGGGGCCGAGCGCGGCCGGCACCCCGCTCCGCACCGGGCCGCCACGCACCGGCCGCGGGTGACCGGAGGGCGGCCGCCGCCGAGCCGGTGACCTCGCACGCGCATGTATCAGGGCGGCGCCGCGGCTGCTCCTCCCCGTCAGCACCGGACGGACCGGTGCTGGTGACGACGGAGGACACCATGCCCGGAGACGACCTGCCCGTGACCGGTGCCGTGAGCAAGGCACTGCTCGACGCGCTGGACCAGATGCACGACGCGGTCACCGCGTCGCTCGTCAACCCCGACGGCTCGCCGTCGACCACCGCGGTCTACATGCAGCTGCCCATCGGCCAGCCCGTGGACCCGAAGATGTACGCCAACCCGTGGACCCCGGCGGGCGGCAGCGCCTACGCCGCCGTCAGCAGCACCGGCGTCTTCGCGCCGCCGCCGGTGACGACCGCGCCGACCGGCCCGGAGACCGCGCCGACCCCCGCCGCCCAGGCCGCGGCCGCCGGCCCGGACCCGAGGCTCCAGCTCGCCATCTCCAGCGCGTTCAACACCGCCCGCCGGGTCGACGACATGCTCATGGTCACCGACAACGGCGTCGCGGTCGCGTGGCCGCAGCGCACGGTGAGCATCGAGTACTTCGCGGCGCTCAAGGGCATGCAGGCCGAGCCCATCCCCGAGCCGGCGCAGGACGTCAAGGACCGGATCGCCGCCGCGCAGGCGACGCTCTACCTCCAGGACGCCAACGGCAACCTCACGGGCTACACGCCGCTGTACACGCAGTACCGGCGCAACCTCAAGACCCTCGCCGACGCCCGCGCCGCCTTCGCCAACGCCTACTCGCGGGCGATGAGCGACCCCGTGTCCGGCCAGTCGTGGCCCGTGACCAGCGCCTCGCTGCAGGACGCCGTCGACCAGGCCTACAACGACCTCAAGGCGATGGGCGGCCAGAAGATCGAGGACGCGCTGGCGACGCTGCAGTCCATCGGCGGCAACGCGGCGGCCTCGCTCATCGCCAAGGCCAACCAGCTCTACGACGCCTACAGCGTCGGGCTCGGCGGGTCGGTCGCGGTCAAGGTGCCGTGGTCGTACATCGACCCGGTCTCCTGGTGGGACCACACCAACCGCGACTTCGGTGTGCAGCGCGTCGTGACGTCCTCCTCGCACTACGAGGCGTCGTCCGGCCACGGCTCGCACCGCTTCTCGTCGAGCTTCTACCGCAACCGGTCGTCCTCGACGTCGGGCAGCGCCGGGTTCTCGATGTTCGGCTTCGGCGCGAGCGCCAACGCCGGCTACCGGTCCGACTCGCACACGGACGGCTCGTCGGGCGAGGAGAGCTCCTGGAACCACTTCGAGGACAAGAGCTCCACCGCGACGCTCGAGTACGAGTGGTTCGTCGCCAGCATCGAGCGGCCGTGGCTGCTCGGCGACCTCTTCCACATGGACGGCTGGTACCTGACCGGCCAGAAGAAGGGCGCGATCTCCGACGGCACCATCGCGGGCCAGATCGGTGACGTGCCCAAGCTCCTGCCGATGATCCCCAAGGCGTTCGTCGTCGTGCGGAACGTGAAGATCACCTGCGACGACTTCGGCAGCGTGGCGGACGCGTGGGAGCAGGCGTCGTCGTCGAGCAGCGGGTCCACGAGCTCGTCGAGCACGTCCGTCGGCGGGTCGGTGGGCTGGCTCGGGCTCGGCGGCAGCGTCCAGCACCAGAGCTCCGCGTCCGACGGGGCGTTCTCCTCCGGCGCGGACAGCTCCGGCGGCTGGCGGTTCACGCGCAGCGGCTCCGGCGGCACGCTCGAGCTGCTGGGCTCGCAGATCGCGGGGTGGATCGGCCAGATCCAGCCCGAGGCGCCGCGCAAGGACGACCCGAACCTCGCGTCCGACGAGGACGTCCCGGCCGACCCGGTCCCGGCACCCGTGCCGGAGCCGGCCCCGGTGCCGTGAGCGACGAGCTCGTCGCCCTGGGGCAGCAGGTCACCGACGCGATCCTGGCCGCGTACGACCCGGACGGGCACGAGGGCGTCGCCCTGGCGATGCACCCCGGGCAGGCCGTGGCCGACGACCTGGTGCAGGGCGGGCAGGTGAACCCCCTGCGCCTGTCGGAGTGGGTGGCCGACCAGTACGACTACCCCCTCCTGCTGCGCACGGACGACGCGACGAGCGTGCCGGGCACGACGATCGGGTCACGGGCGGCGAAGGGCATGTACGTCACCGCGGCGCGGTACGGCACACCGGCCGTGCCCGCGAACAGCCCGGCGTACAGCCGCATCGCGGACCTCATCGGGTCGGCGCGCATCGCGCTCGGCGGCAACCCGGCGGCGCTGCCCTTCGGAGTGGAGCCCACGGACTTCGCCGTCGCGACGGAGGCGCCGTGGCGCACCTTCGAGACGGCGCTGACCGTCACCGAGAGCACCACGACGACGACCCCCGCCCCGCCCCGGCCCGTCGACCCGGTGCTGTGGAAGATGCGCCGGGTGGACGAGGCGCTGCTGGAGCGGCTGCCGGCGGCCGAGGCCGTCGCGGTGGCCCGGCGCGAGGACGAGCGGGTCCTCGTCGAGCTGCCGCCGCCGGAGCAGGCGGTGCGGACCGTCGACCTCGCGGACGTGCTCGTGCAGCCCGTCGCCGAGCGGGTGCAGCGGACCGGGGGCCTGCGGCTGGAGCAGCTCGGGCGTTTCCGGGCGCTCGCGCCGGAGGTGGCGTCCGTCGTCCCGAAGCGCGTCGCCGTGGCCGACGCCGTCCCGGCCGGGGTGCGCCTGCACGCGCTGGCCGGGCCGGCCCTGGCCCGCTCCGCCGTGACGGCGGCCGCCGTGGGGCGGCTGCGGCTGCACGACGAGGTCGTCGTCGCGGAGCCCGGCCCCGAGCCGGACGAGCGGCCGGTGCGGGGGGTGCTCCTCGACCGGATCCGCCTGCGGGACCGGCTCGCGCACGTCGAGCTCGCCGACGTGCGCGAGCAGCCGACGGTCACGCAGACCACCACGACGGGCACCGAGCTGCGGGTGCGGTTCTCGTTCTGCTCGGTGGTCGTCACGCGGATCGGTCCCACCGGGACCCGCTGGTGGAACGAGGAGCTCCTGGCCGACGAGGACTGGTACGTGCCGGGCCTGCGACGCGGCTCGATGGTCCCCGACGTGCCGGGCGACGAGCAGGGCATGTACCTGCCGCGGCAGCTCGTGCTCGTCAAGGACGTCGAGATCACCGGGACCTGGACGGCGGAGGCGCAGGCGGCCTTCGACCGGGCGGCCGCGTACGTCGGTCCGTTCCTCGTCCAGCCGCCGGCGGCGGTCACCACCGACGGGTCGACGACGCTGACGGTGCAGCTGGTCGGCGAGGGCATCCAGGTCGTCGGGGAGCTGTGCACCCCGCTGCCGGTCCTGCCGCCGAAGGACGACCCGTCGCTCGCGCCGGCGGTGCCCTGACGCCCGACGAGGGACGGCTGCGGCGACGGGTAGCGCCGCCCCTGCGCTGGTGGGAGGCTCAGCCGACCCCCGGGTGCAGGTGCGCAGGTGCAGCGCCCGGGCCGCAGCCGTCCCGACCGACCGGAGGAACGACAGTGAGCTACGACAACAGCGGGTCCACGCCCCCGCCGCCGCCGCGCGGCTCCGGCCAGGAGCCGTGGGAGGTCCAGCCCGGCGCCGAGAGCCGTGGCGCGGGCGAGACGTACGGCCAGCCGTCGGCGGCGCCCTACGGCCAGTCACCGGCGTCGGGCGGCTACAACAGCACGGGCGGCTACGGCAGCTCCGCGGGGTCGTCGCCCGCCATGGGGCCTGCCGGCGGCTACGGCCAGCCGCAGCCCCCGCGCAGCAACGGCATGGCCATCGCTGCCCTGGTCCTCGGCATCCTGGCGATCCTCGGCTGCCTCATCCCGCTCGTGAACATCCTGTCGATCGTCCTGGGCATCGTCGCCGTCATCCTCGGCGTCGTCGCGGTCCGCCGCAGCAAGCTCGTCGGCGGCCGCGGGCTCGGGATCACCGGCATCGTCCTGGGCGCCCTGGCGATCGTCGTGTCGGCGGTCGTGCTCGCGGCCACCATCGCGGCGTTCGGCAGCCTCGACCAGGAGCAGCTCGACCAGATCGTCGACCAGTTCGAGTCGCCGCCGGCCGAGGGCGCGGGCTTGCTCGACGGCGGTCGCGTCTCGCTCTGACAGCCGTCCGGCCGGCTTCGCGCCGCGTCGGGCGGGACACCACGGGCCAGGTCCTCGAGGCACCAGTCGTGCCGGAGGTCCTGGCCCGTCGTCGTCAGGCACCAGGGACGGCCGAGCGACGAGCAGCGGCAGCCCTCCGGCGCCGGAAGGGCAGCGTCGCGAGCTGGACGAGCGGCCCGAGGACGCACAAGGAGCCGAAGGCGAACACGGCTCCGGCTCCGACGGCCGCGGGCCACCGCAGGACCGCTTGGGTCCTCCACCCCGACGAGTGCGCCTCCACACCGAGTGCCACCGGCGACCTCCTTGCCTCGGCGACGACGACGTCCAGCTCGTCACCGATCCTGAGATGCGCACCGGGTGCTCGTAGCGCCATGCGCCGGTCGCCGGCGACGACGCGGACCTCGTCGTCGCGCACCCGGTACGTCACGTCGACGACCGTCGCCGGCACCGCCTCCCCTTCGGCGACGACGGCCATGTCGGTGACCATCTCCTCATCGCACAGCAGGCCCCCCGCGACACCGATGACGACCGCGACGGCCAGCATGACGCGGAAGGTCCGACGCCCGACCCCCTCGTCAGCACGAGGCGGTACGGGCGCGGTGGTCGGGGCAGGTGCGACGTCGATCGACATGGCCCGGAGTGTGGACCGTGGCCTCTCGACGCCGCCGGACGGCCTGTGGACGACGGCGACGCCGGCGATTCGGAGATGGTCGGCGACGACGGGGCTCGCGCACGGCATGCTGGCGCCCATGGCATCGAGGTGGTCCATCGCGTCGGAGGACTCCGTCCTGTGCATCGGCTCCCGCGGGTCGGTGCTGTCGATCGGGTCGGTGGGGTCGATCGCGTCGGTCGGGTCCGTGGGGTCGTCGCTGTCGCTGTTCGGACTGGGATCGACGCTGAGCGTCGGCGCGGTGATGTCGGCGCTCGGGGCGGGGACGGTCATGTCGTCGCGGCGCGTCGGCGCGGTGATGGGTCGGTCGCGCCCCGGCGGACGCGCGGGGTGGGTTCTGCTGCAGTCGGCGCTGGTCGGTGCGCTCGCCGTGGCCGCCGCAGCGCCGGCGTGGCGGCGGGACCGATGAGCCTGGTGGCGGACGGGGTCTCGTCGCCCGACGAGCGTGCCGCCCGCACGGCGGACCTGCTGGCCGCGTGGGAGCCGACGGACCCGGACCAGCGGGCCGAGCGCGACGCCTTCGTCGCCTTCACCCGCGAGCGCGGGGCAGCGGCCCTGAACCGCGACGGCGGGCCGGAGCACCTGACGGCGAGCACCTTCGTCCTCACCCGCGACCACCGACGGGTGCTGCTCGCCCTGCACCGCAAGGCCGGGCTGTGGCTGCAGCTCGGCGGCCACGTGGAGCCGGGCGACGCGAACCTGCCCGCGGCCGCGCTGCGCGAGGCCCGCGAGGAGGGCGGCATCGCGGACCTGGAGCTGCGGGCGGACGCGCCGGTCGACCTGCACCGGCACCCGCTCGGCGGCGCGTTCGGCCGGTGCCGCGCGCACTGGGACACGGGCTGGGTCGCGTTCGCCGACGAGGTGCCGCCGCTGACCAGCGCGGAGAGCCACGAGGTCGCGTGGTGGCCGGTCGACGCGCTGCCGACGCCGGTCCCGCACGACCTGCACGTCCGGCTGGGGCACGCGCTCACCGCGGCCCGGCTGCGGACCTGACCGCACGATTTCGGCGCATGAGGCAGGCCGGACCCCTGGCCGTCCCCGGCGAGGACCGGCGTCCCTGGTGACCGGGACGTCGGGACCCGGACGGTAGGGCGGGCCGGGGACGTCGCCCCGGCCCGACCTCGGGAGGCCGCATGACCACCACCCCGCCCTCGTCCGCCACGCAGGCGCCGGCTCCGGCGGCTCCGCAGGTGCTGCACCTCGACAGGGCGCAGGACGACGCCGACCCCGTCGTCGGCCTCCGCCGACGCCTCACCACGGCGCTGGCCCTGGCCGCCCCGCCCCTGCTCGTCCTGGGGAACGCCCTCATGCCCGCGCTGCCGCGGGACCCGGCGCAAGCGGTCGCCGCTGTGCCGGCGGTGGCGGACCGCTACCTCGCGGCGGCCCTGATGTACGCGCTCGCCTCGTTGCTGCACGTGCCCTTCGTCCTCGCGCTCTGGCGGGTCGGGACCCGCCGCGGCGCGTGGCTGAGGTTCGGCGGGGGTGCGGTGCTCGTGCTGGCGATGGTGCTCAACGCGCTCTCCCTGGTCCTGTGGGGCTACCTGCTGTGGGGCTCGGCGCGCGCCGGCCTGCCGGACGAGCTGCAAGTCCGGCTCGGGGCCGCCCTCGACGGCTCGGCTGCCACGCTGCCGGTGTCGTTCCTCGCCGTCCCGCTGGCCGTGCTCGGCATGCTCGCCCTCGCTGCGGGGCTGCTCCGCTCGCGCGTGGTGCCGCACTGGGCGGTGGGCCTGTGGGTCGTCGGGGTGCTGGCGTCCGCGTCCGTCGGCGCGGGGCCGCTGGCGCTCGTCGGGCTCGTCGGGGCGGCCGGGGGGGCCGTCCTGGTCCTGTCGACCCGCCGTTGACCCGTGCCGTCGAGGAGCACCACGCTGGGTCGATGACCGCGGGGGCCACGGCCGACGGCACGGCGACGGTCCCGGCTGCCCCCGCACGGCCGGCGCAGCAGACGCCGGCCGACCGGGCGGCACGGCCCTCCGGCCGACCGCCACGGGTGTGGCCGGCGCCCGTCGCCATGGCGGCCGTCGTCGGCGCGGCCGTCGTGACGGCGACCGTCGTCGCCCCCGAGCCCCGGCCCGTCCCGGAGGTCCTGCTCGACGGGCACCTCCTCGGTGACGCCACCATGGCCGTGGCCTGCACGGTCGTCGCGGCGCTGCTGCTGACCCGCATGCCTCGGCACCCCGTGGGGCTCGTCTTCGCCGGCATCGCGGCGTCCGACGGGCTGTCCGTGGTCGCGTCCGCCGTCACGGCCGGCACCGGCGGAGGGCTGCAGGTGGCGGCCGCGTGGGTCGCCGGCTGGGCGTGGGTCCCCGGGCTCGTCCTCGCGGCGGCCGTGCTGCCCCTGGTCGTGCCCGACGGCGCGGGGACGCGGTGCCGACGCACCCTGCTCGTCGGCGCGCTCGCCTGCGGGGCGGTGCTCACGCTCGCCGTGGCGACGACGGGCACGGTGGCCCTCGGCCCCGGCACCCAGGTGCCCAGTCCCGTGGCCGTCCCCGGGGCGGACGTGCTCGTGCTCGTCGCCGAGGCCCTCACGGCGGCGGCGGCGGTGCTCGCGGTCGTCGTGCTGCTGCGCCGCTTCCACCGGGCGGGACCGACGCTGCGCCGACAGGTGGCACCCCTCCTCGTCGCCGGGGCGGTCGCCCTCGGCACCGTCCTCGCGGCCCCGTCGCTCGGTCGTGCGGGGACGGTCGCCCAGGACGCGGCGCTGCTGCTCGTGCCGGCCGCCGCGGCGGTGAGCGTGCTGCGGTACCGGCTGTACGACGTCGAGGTCGTCGTGCACCGGACGGTCGTCGGGCTGGTGCTGTCCGGCGGGGTGGTGGTGGCGTACGTCGTCGTCGTCCAGGTCGTGGCCGAGCTGCTCGGGCTCAGGGGCGGGGTCGCGTCGGTGGCGGCCACGGCGCTCGTGGCCGTCGGGTTCGCACCGGCCCGCGTCGCCGTGCAGCGCATCGTGTCCCGGCTGCTGGGCGGTGCCGCGGGCGACCCCTACACGGCACTGCACCGCACGACGCAGCTGCTGGCCGGCGGCGCCGACCCGCGGGGCGCGCTCGCCGTCGCCGTCGAGGACCTGGCACGCGGCCTGCGCAGCCCCGGCGTCCGCGTGGTGCGCGGCGACGAGGTGCTCGTGGGGAGCGCCGAGGGCGCAGCCGGGCTGGTCGCGGACCTGCGCAGCGGCGAGGACGTCGTCGGCCGGCTCGAGGTGGTCGCGCGGCCCACCGGCGAGGGGTACTCCCGGACCGAGCGGCGGCTCGTCCTCGACCTCGCGGCACCGCTGGCCGCCGCGGTCTCCGCCGTCGCCCTCGCGGGGGACCTGGCCGCGGCCCGCGACCGCCTGGCCCGCGCGCGGGAGGAGGAGCGCCGCGCGGTGCAGACCCGGCTGCACGACGACGTCGGTCCCGCGATGGCCGCGCTGCTCGTGCAGTCCGAGGTGGCACGACGACGGCTGGACCGCGGCGACCTCGATGGCGCCCGGTCCGTGCTCGACGAGCTGCGACGCACCGCCGCCGGGGCCGCCGCCGACGTGCGGGGCGTCAGCGACCACCTCGGGCCCGACGCGCTCGACCAGGTCGGCCTCGTCGACGCCGTGCGCGCGCTGGGGCGGCGGCTGTCGGACGACGACCTGCGGGTGACCGTCGAGGTCGCCGACGACCTGCCGGCGCCGCTGCCGGCCGCCGTCGAGGACGCCGCCCACCGCATCGTCGCCGAGGCGCTGACGAACGTGCGCCGGCACGCGAGGGCCACCGGCGCCGTCGTCCGGCTGGCCCCGGGCGGTGACGCCCCCGGTGCCCGGCGTGCGCCGTCCCTCGTGGTCGAGGTCCGTGACGACGGCATCGGGGCCGGTGCCGCCCGGCGCCGTGGTGGCGCCGGCGTCCCGTCGATGCGGGCGCGGGCGGAGGAGCTCGGGGGAACGGTCGACATCGCGTCCGCGCCCGGCGGCGGGACACGGCTGCGGGCGGAGCTGCCGGTTCGCCGCGTGCACACCCTCGTGCGGGTGGCGCCCGACGACCGGGAGGTGCCGTGGGCCTGACCGCCGTCCTCGCCGACGACCACCCCGTGTACCGGCGCGGGCTGGCCATGCTGCTCGCCGAGGAGGGTGTCGAGGTGCTGGCGCAGGCCGCCACGGCGGCGGAGTGCCTCGCGGCGGTCGACGCCGCACCTCCCGATGTCGTGGTGCTGGACCTGCACCTGCCGGACCGCTCGGGCGTCGAGGTCGCGCGGACGCTCGCCACGTCCCACCCGACCGTCGGCGTCCTCGTCCTGAGCATGGACGCCTCGGACGCCAGCACGCTCGCCGCCCTGCGCGCCGGTGCGCGGGGGTACCTGCTGAAGGAGTCCGCGGCGGACGGCATCGCGCGAGCGGTTGGTGCCGTCGCCCGCGGGGAGCTGCACCTCGACGCCCTCCTCGCCGGTCGTGTCGCGGGGCTGCTCGCGTCCGCCGGCGCCTCGGCGTCCTCCCCGCAGGGGCTGGCGGACATGTCGCCTCGCGAGCTCGAGGTGCTCGCGCTGGTCGCGGAAGGTCTCGGCAACGTCGAGATCGGCCGCAAGCTGTTCCTGGCAGAGAAGACCGTGCGCAACCACGTCACGGCCCTGCTCGCCAAGACGGGTGCGCCCGGTCGACCCGCGCTCGTCGCCCTGGCCCGTGACGCCGGGCTGGGCGGGTCGCCCCGCCGGGATGCGGCCCAGCGCGCACGGTCGTGAGCCCTCCGGACGGAGGCGCGGGCACGCAGCGGCCGGCCGTGCTGGAGGATGGCCGCATGAGCGGACCCGTGGTCACCATCACCTACTGCACGCGCTGCCGGTGGCTGCTGCGGGCGCAGTGGTACCAGGGCGAGCTGCTGTCGACGTTCGAGCAGGTGCTCGGCGGTGTGACCCTCGTGCCGTCGACGGTCGACGGCGGGGTGTTCCGCATCGACGTCGACGGCACGGCGCTGTGGAACCGCAAGCGCGACGGCGGGTTCCCCGAGATCACGGACCTCAAGCGCCGGCTGCGGGATCTCGTCGCGCCGGACATGGCGGTGGGTCACGCCGACCGCGCGGCGGAGCCTTCCTGAGCCTTCTGGCACGGGCGCGATGAGTCCCGGCGGCCGGTGCCCTGACCGATCGTGTGCCCGCCGCCAGGGAGGACGCCAGTCCACCGCTGCTGCCCACCACACCGCCCTGCCGCCCGTCGTCGACGCGGACACCTGGTCGGCCGCGCTCGCCGACCTGCGCCGCCGCGAGAAGGCGGCCACCCGCGAGCTCGACGCCATCGCCGCGCAGCGCCGCCGGCTGCCCATGGTCCGCCTGCCCGAGTACACGCTCACCGGCGAGGACGGGCCGGTCCGGCTGGTCGACGTCTTCGAGGGCCGGCACCAGCTCATCACCTACCACCACATGTGGTCGCCCGGCGCGGAGTGGCAGTGCAGCGGCTGCACCGGATTCACGTCGCAGTACACGCGACTGGACTTCCTCGAGCCGGTGGACGCGCGCTTCGTCGTCGTGACGCAGGGGCGGCTCGACGAGGCGCTGGCCTACCGCGAGAAGGTCGGCAACCGGATGACCTGGTACTCGACCGCGGACAGCCCCTTTGGCGCCGACATGGGCGCCGGTCCCGACGAGGGGTACGCCGTCAACGTCTTCCTGCGCGACGGCGACACCGTCTACCGCACCTGGCACACCGACGGCCGCGGCACCGAGCAGCTCAGCCACACGTTCCCGCTCGTCGACCTGCTGCCCTGGGGCCGGCAGGAGGACTGGCAGGACTCGCCGGAGGGCTGGCCGCGGCTCGGCGGTGCAGGCGCGGGGTGGCAGGGCTCGCGGGACGTCGCGCGGCTGTACGGCCCGCGGGACTGAGTGCGAGCGCGCCGTCGCAGGTCAGGTCTCGGTGGCGCGGAGGGCGAGGCGGCAGTTCGCGACGACCTCGTCGTCGACCTTCAGCGTGCTGGCGAGCCGCCAACCACCCGCCGGTGCACCCGCTCGGTCGAGGGAGACGATGGCGCCGCCGGGAGCGAACGGGCTCCCCTCCCACGTGAACTCCGCCGGATCGCCGCCCAGCGTCGTCTCGCCGACGAGCGCACCGGCTGCGTCGCGCACCGTGGTGTGGACACCGACAAGCCGGCCGTCGAACGCGTCGTCGGGCCAGGACCACCGCACGGTCGTCGGCGCGAGCGGGGACGTCCGGCGGACCCACCACCGCCACTGGGTCAGCGAGGTCGCGGCGTCGGTGGTCGCTGCGGTGCCGACGACGGCGCCACCCGCGGAGCTGCACGCGAGCGCCGTGGCGTCGCTGGTGCGGACCGTCGTCGACCACGGCACCGTGAACCCGGCTCCCAGTACGACGACGACGAGGGCCGCCACGGTGACCCGGCGGGCGGCGACCGGCGCGAACGGGCCTCGATTGCGCACCACCGACCCACCCCGGACGACGAGCGTCCGCGCGAGGCTGTCGGCGAAGGTCCGCCGCTCGGGGTTCACCGCCGCGCGCACGTATCCGAGCAGCAGGAACCCGTCGAGCAGGTGCGCCAGCTGCCGCAGCAGCACCCGCACGACACCCACCGGCCGATGGGTCGTGTCGTCGACGACGGCCACGTCGAGCAACCTCTTGCCCGGCGTCTGCCCGGTAAGGCCCTGGAGGACTAGCAGCACCGCGAGCGCCACCCACGGCCCGGGCGCCGTCGGCCCGGCCGGCAGCACGAACGGCGGCAGCACCACCGACGTCGGCAGGGGCGCCTGCACGCCGTCACCGGCCACCCACCACGTCACCCCGGCGAGGAGCACGGCGTCGAGTACCCGCGCGGCCAGCCGCCGTCGGCGCGAGTCCAGGCCCGCGATGGCGGGACGGCGCTCGTCGCCCGCGTCGTCGGGGCCGTCAGCGATCACGCGCTGATCGTGGCAGAGCGCCGCGCATCGCGGCGGGCCCTGCCCGGTGCGGGCCGCGACCGTCCCCGACGATCGCGGCCCGCGGCACCATCACGGTGCGAAGCGGATGCCGGCCTCGGCCGCGGTGGCCGCGGTCGCGACCAGGCCTGTGCTGACAAGCAGGACCAGCAGGGCACGCAGACGGTTCTTCATGATGACTCTCCTCCTTCGGGGTGACCGGGACCGGGATCGGCCCGGTGCGGACCGGCGCACGCAGGCGCCGGTCCCGTTTCAGGGGGCCGCACGCCGCAGCGCGACGGCAGTCGGTGCGGCGGCGACGGCCACGGCGCCCAGGCCGAGCGCCTCGACGAGCAGCGTCTGCCCCGACAGCCCGAAGACGGCGACGCTGCCCAGCGTCGCGAGGACCCACTGCCACGGCCGCGCCCAGCGCGCGCGGGTGGCACCCGCCAGCAGCAGCGGCCAGCCGACGTGCACCCCGACGAAGAACAGCAGCACGGTCGCACCGGCGAGCGGGTCGGCCGTCTCGGACCGGGCGAGCCCGTCGAGCAGCTCCGGCGCCGGCGTCCCCGCGGGCGGCAGCATGCTGACCATCAGCGAGTTCACGACCGCGAAGCCGCCGGCGCCGACCGCCCCGAGCACGAGGAGCACCGCCCCGGCCAAGGTGAGCCCGCTCCCCCGGCCGCGCCCGACGACCCGCAGCAGCCGCAGCGCGCCGGGCACGGTGACGACCGTCCCGACGAGCAGCAGCGCCGCCCACGCCTGCCACGCGCCGGCAGCGTCGCCGATGGCGGCGGCGATCTGCCCGGCGTCGTCGCCGGGGACGTCGGGGTGGACGGCGCCGGCCACCGCGAGCACCACGGGCCCGAGGAGCAGTGCCAGGGCGGCGGCCCGTGGTGCGCGGACGTCGGCGAGCCGGGGCGTGGGCCCCCGGAGGCCGAGGTCGAGGTGACGTGTCTCGTCGGCCTCGAGGGGACGGCTGGTCAACGGGGTGTCGGTCATGGCGGGTGCCTTCGGGTCGTCGCCGGTGAGGAGCGGACGTCGGCGACGCTAGGAGCGCGCCGGCCGCTGGCACCGCCCCCGTCCTGCGGAGACGTCTCGTCCTTTCGGCGGAGGAGGGCCGGCAGGGCGCGCCGCTACCGTGGGCCGATGGCCGGGCCTCGCGCGGGGCGCACGGCGTCGGTGCTCGCCGACGCCGGGCCGGTGCTCGTGCTCGGTGCGGCGCTCGTCGTCGAGACACTGAGCGAGCGGCCGCTGCGGCCGCTCGAGGCCGTGCTCGCCGCCACCGCCGTCCTGGCCCTCGCGCTGCGCCGGTCGCACCCCGTCGCGGTCGTCGCGGTCGTCGGCACGGCGGTCGTCGCGCTGCTGGCATCGGGGCCGCCACTGCTCGCGACGAACCTCGCGCTGCTCGTGGCGGCCGGCTCGGGCGTCGTGCACGCCCGCCGGCGCAGCGCGGTGACGGCCGTCGTCGGGCTCGCCGTGGTCGCGTGGACCGGCGGCTTCCTGCTCGACGACACGCCCGACCTGGGCAGCGACGCCGTCTCGAGCGCGTGGATCGCGGTCCCGCTCCTCGTCGGGGGCGTCATGCGCCGGCAGGCGTCGCGGACGCGAGCGGCCGAGGAGGAGAGCCGCGCTGCCGCCGCCGTGCTGCGCGCCGAGCGGGAGCGCATCGCGCGCGAGCTCCACGACGTGGTCGGGCACACCCTGGCCGTCGTCGTCCTGCACTCCCGGGCGGGGTCGGCGGCGCTGCGGCAGGGCGACGAGACCGCGGCCGCGGAGGCCCTGGCCGTCGTCGAGACCATGGGCCGCGACGCGCTGGCGGACGTGCGACGCCTCGTGGCCCTCGAGCAGACTCCCGCCGACGAGACCGCCGCGCCCGGCCTGTCCCAGCTGGACGCCCTCGTCGCGCGCGTGCGGCGTGCCGGGCTGCCGGTCGTGGTCGGCGTCGCCGGCGACCTGACCCGCCTGCCGCCCGGCGTCGACGCGGCGGCGTACCGGCTGGTGCAGGAGGCGCTGACGAACGTGGTGAAGCACGCCGGGCCGGATGCGCACGTGCGCGTGGCGGTCAGCGTCGGCGGGGGGGCGGTCGAGCTCGAGGTGGAGGACGACGGCGCAGGTCCGCCGGCGTCTGAGGCGGGAGCGATGGGTGCCGCGGCGGGCGGGCACGGCCTCGTCGGGATGGCCGAGCGCGTCGGCCTGTACGGCGGCCGGTTCGAGAGCGGGCCGCGAGCGCCGCACGGCTTCCGGGTGCGCGCCGAGCTGCCGCTGGCCCCCGCATGAGCGCCCTTTCGGTCGGAGCCCGCGCGGACCGTGCGGGTGCTGCTCGCCGACGACCAGCGGCTCGTGCGCGCCGGCCTGCGGCTGCTGCTGGACCTGGAGCCGGGGCTGGAGGTCGTCGGCGAGGCGGCCGACGGGGTCGAGGCGGTGGCGGCGGCGCAGTCCGTCCCGCCGCCCGACGTGGTGCTCATGGACGTGCGCATGCCGCGCCTGGACGGCATCGAGGCGACCGCGCGCATCCGGCGGCTGCCGCACGCGCCGCAGGTCCTGGTGCTCACGACCTTCGACGCCGACGAGCTCGTCTACCGCGCCCTGCAAGCCGGCGCGTGCGGCTTCCTGCTCAAGGACGCCCCGCAGGAGCACCTCGTCCTGGCCGTCCGCGCGGCCGCGGCGGGGGTGCCGACGGTGGCGCCGACGGTCGTCGCGCGGATGGTCGAGCGCTTCGCCGGCCCCGCCCCTGCAACCGGTCGGTGGCCGGCGCTCGACCGGCTGACCGCGCGCGAGCGGGACGTGCTGCGCGCGATGGCCACGGGCGCCTCCAACGCGGACATCGCGCGGGCGCTGCACCTGGGCGAGAGCACCGTGAAGAGCCACGTCGCGCACGTGCTCACCAAGCTCGACCTCACGAGCCGGTCGCAGGCGGTGGTGGTGGCGTACGAGTCGGGGCTCGTCGCGCGAGGCGCATAGCGGCACGCGCACCTGGAGTGACGCGGCGGCCCCCATGCGGTTGACCACGCCAGCCTGGTCTGGTTGGTTCGACGGGTGGTGACCGTGAACGTGCAGGAGGCCAAGACGCGCCTCTCCGAGCTCCTCAGCCGGGTGGAACGCGGGGAGGAGGTGGTGGTCGCACGCGCCGGCACCCCCATCGCACGCCTCGTGCCGGTGGACCTGTCGTGGCGCCGGCCGTTCGGGACGATGCGGTTCGAGGTGCCGGCGTCGTTCGACGAGCCCCTGCCCGAGGGCGAGCTCGCGGCATGGGAGTGACCTTCCTGCTGGACACGCACGTCGTCCTGTGGCTGCGCGGCGACCCCACCCGCGTCCATCCGGAGCTGCGTGACGTGCTCGGGGACCCGCGCAACCGCCTGCTGGTCTCGGCGGCGAGCGCGATGGAGGTGGCGACGAAGACCCGGCTCGGGAAGCTGGAGATCGGGCGCTCCCTGATGCCCACGTGGACGGCGTGGCTCCGCGAGACCGCGGCCGAGGAGCTGGCGATCTCGGGCGAGCACGCCCTGCTCGCCGGCTCGATGCCGTGGGAGCACCGTGACCCCTTCGACCGGCTCCTCGTCGCGCAGGCCCTCGTCGAAGGGGTGCCGCTCGTCTCGTCGGACGCGGCCATCCGTGCCGTCCCGGGCCTGCGGACCGTCGACCCGACGACGGGCCGGTAAGGCACCAGCCGCTGCTCGGTGACGGAGCACCGCATGGTCGGTCCTGCGAGCGCGCTGGCCACCGTCCTCAGCGGATCGGCGCGATCTCGATCGAGGTGGCCTCGAGTGTCGTCGAGGACGGCCGTCATGATCGGGGCTCGTGCGGCGGACCGGCGCAGCGGGTGCCGCCAGGAGAGGAGGCGGCACTCTGGCTCGGTCAGGCGTCGGTCGGGCGCCGGCCCTGAGGTAGGCGGTGAGGGAGGTGCTCAGCGAGGCGAGCCGGTCCGCGCGGGCCTGCACCTCGTCGCGCAGCTGGGCGATGCGCTCGAGGATCGGCGGGCAGCCCGACTCCGTGCGGCCGCCGAGCGTGCAGGGCAGCATGTCCTTCATCAGCGGTCGGCATCCCGATCTCCAGCAGGGAGCGGATGCCCTCAGCAGTCGCGACGGCGCTCTCGGGGTAGTCCCGGTACCCGTTCGCCGGCACGGACCCGATGCACGCGACGCAGCCGTCGCCCCTCGTGCGCGCGGAGACGAGGGCGACGGCCGCCGTCATCGGCCGGGAGGCCGGGCCGGCGGCAGTGGCGGTCCTGGCCGCCGCCACGTCGCCATCGGTGCACCCCGGACTCTTCTGGGGCCCCGCCGGCTTGCGCTCGGAGCCGGACGTCCTCGGGTGCCCTTCGCCGCGATCGCGACCGACGAGCACGCGGCCGCGGGTCTCTGGGAGGCGTCCGCCCGGCTCATCGGGGTCGACTACCAGTCCTGAGCGGCGTCAGCGCATCTGGGCGATCTGGACGAGGTTGCCGCACGTGTCGTCGAGCACCGCGGTGACGACCGGCCCCATCTCCACCGGCGGCTGAGTGAAGCGCACGCCCAGTGCCTCGAGCCGGGCGTGCTCGGCGACGACGTCGTCGACGGCGAAGCTCGTGATGGGGATGCCGTCGGCGACGAGGGCCGCCGTGTACGCCTTGGCGGCCGGGTGGTCGTCGGGCTCGAGGACGAGCTCGACACCGTCCGACGCTTCGGGCGAGACGACGGTCAGCCAGCGGTGCTGCCCCAGCGGCACGTCGTTCTTCGGCAGGAAGCCCAGCACGTCGGTGTAGAACGCCAGCGCCTTCGCCTGGTCATCGACATGGATGCTCGTCAGGTGGATCTTCACGGTGCTCCTCAGGGTGTGCGTCGTCGGGCTGCAGGAGGTCCGCCCACGGCGCGAGCGCCTGCCGCAGCGGGGTGAGGTCGAGGTGGTGCACGAGCGTGCGGCCCACCTTGTGGCGGTCGACAAGACCGGCCTCGGCCAGGACGTCGAGGTGCTGAGACACGGCCTGCCGGGTCGGCGTCAGGCCGTGGTGCTGCGCGAGCCGCGTGCACAGCTCGAACAGCGTCTGACCGTCACGCACGCGCAGCTCGGTAAGGAGCGCGCGCCGCGTCGGGTCCGCGAACGCCCGGAGCGGATCGGGCACTCACCCACCATAGGCAAGCAGGCGATTGCCTGTCGAGGGCCTCCGACGGCCAGTGATGTCGATGGGCGCCAGCTCACCACCGAGGCCGGCGGGACGGGGTGGACGATCGTCTCGACGGGCAGACCCTCCGGCGGGCCGGACGCCAGCTCGTGCTGCAGGCCGTCACCGTGGCGGAAGAGTGGTCCGTCATCTACGTCCTGGGCCCGACGCCCGAGCGTCCGAGCCGCCCCGGATCGTTCCAGTGCGACGAGATGCCGGACCCTCTTCGTCAGGCCGGACGTCGGCTCCGCAGCGCGTCGCGGAAGGCGAGCACGCGGTCCGGCACCTCGGGCTCCCAGTCCTCGGGGTCGTCGTCGACGTGCTGCCGTCCGCAGTCGTGCCGGTAGTCGTCCTGGTCCTGGTACATCTCCTCCAGGGGACCGTCCGCGACCCGCTGCAGGAGCGGCGCGAGGTCGACGAGGTACCCCTCGCCATCGGGAACCGCCGTGAGGACCTGCCCGTCCGTCGCGGACCCGAGCATCGCTCCTACCGGCCCGGACAGGCCGTCCGAACGCAGCGTGAGCCGCACCGGCGCGGACGGCAGTGCCGCGACTGCAGCGACGGTGTCCTCGACGTGCCGGGCGTCCTGGAGGTCCTCGAGCGCGAAGAGGGTGTCCTGGACCGGTCCGCCGACCCGTGTCTCGGGGTGCATGGCGACGATCGTCCGGACGCGGCGCATCGTGCGGTCGAGCAGGTCGAGAGCGGGCAGGACGTCGGCGAGCCGGTCCTCGTGCGACAGCTCGCCGGCCGCGAGGGTGACGTAGGCGAAGGCGTCGAGGACGCGGTGCAGGGCGTCATGGGCGGTGGTCATGGTTCCTCCTGAAGCGGGTCGGTTCGGGGAGGGCCGCGTTTCACACCCCTCCCTCCTGTACTCAGGAACGCGTGCGTTCTGGCATCGCGGCTCCCACTGACGAAGCCGCGCCAGCACCGTTCCGCCGCGCGCTCCTTCTCCTGAGTCACCGATCTGGAGAAACGGCCGGCGCCGCACCCGCGCATCCGGGCGACCGGCGCTCGGGCGAGTGACGCGGACGCCGAATCGCACCCAGATGCACGAACGTGCGGCACCCCGTCGCGCTCGGACGTGTCGCCTGTGGCGCCCCCGCTGTCCGGTTCAGGTGACCGCACGGCACGCGGGACCGAGCCGCCGGCAGCGGCTGCTCAGCGCCCCGGATCGAGACGCAGCGCTCGCAGGCAGTCGGGCCACGGGAGTCGCTCCTGCTCGAGGCGCACGTGCCCCAGGACGGCCAGCTCGTCGCGGGCGGCAGCCTCGGCGGGTGTCAGCCGGGTCAGCTCCCCGGTAGCGGGGATCGGCTCGGGCACGCACAGGTCCCGGTGGGCGCGCAGCGTGGACAGGTCCATGAGGACGCTGTCGACGTGCGGCAGGTGCGCCCGCACCCGGTCGAGGATCGAGAAGCCGTGGCTGTCGAGGTCTCCCCAGTAGGTGACGGGCGCGTCCGCGAGCCACGGCACGTCGCGGAGCCGGTCGACGGCGTACCCCGAACCGTGCACGGCCACCACTCCGGGTGCGTCCGGCAGCGGCTGCAGGCAGGCCAGGTTCTCGACGAGGACCACCCGCCGCACCGGCAGCGCCAAGCGGGCGAGCCCGGCCAGGTCCGTCGCGAGGTCGTGCAGGCCGCCGGGGCGCAGGGTCGGGTCGAGGACGCGCACCCGTACCAGCGGAGCGGGCTCGACGAGGCCGAGGTCGGAGGACCCGGTGCGCGCCGCGACGAGCCCAGTGACGATCCCCCGGTGCGTCTCCACCCACTTCGTGTGCACGCCGGGGACGGGCACCTGTCGCACCAGCAGACCCGAGCGGGGGTGGTCGACGAACCAGTCGACCACGGCCACGAGCCGCGCCAGCTCCTCGTCGGGCAGCTCACCGAGCACGGGGGCGTGCCGACGCATCGCCTCGGCGAGCAGCGACGAGCGGCCCCAGCGCTGGACAAGCCCCTCGCACCGCGTCACCAGACGGTGCCACTCCTCGGTCGTCCCCGCCGCGGCCGCCACCGTGGCTGCGTCGCCGAACCGGACCCGGACCGGGACCTCCTGCCGCCCGAGGCCCGACCACGCCCGGACCTCCCAGCGGATCGTCACGTCGCCGGTCATACCCGGGTCCCGCCACGCGGCAACCCAGGCGACGGCAGCGCCGGGGTCCGCGAGCGCCGCCCGCTCCGTCGGCGGGTGCAGCGGCACGTCGAGCACGGCCTCCGACCGGCCGCCCACCCCGTCCCCGTCCGCGTCGCCGACCGCCGCCGGGACCGCCTGCGCCACCGCCCACCGCGCCCCGTGCCGGCGGAAGGCGGCCCGGGCGCGGTCCCGCACCTCGTCGGGAGTGACGGGAGGACGACGAGGAGCGCCTCCGCCCGTCCCGGCGGCAGCGGCGGACGACCGTCGGAGCCTCACCCCGCGTCCACCAGCTGGCCGTCCCGCACGCCGACCAGCCCGACGTGCGAGGCGCGGAAGTCCGTGCAGGTGACCAGCCCGATGCCGCCGACGTACTCCTCGAGGGTCTGCAGCAGCTTCAGCGGCGTCGCGAGCACCATGTGGAACCCGAACTCGAGGAAGACATCCATGGCCATGGCGGTGAAGCGGCTGTCGGCCTTGTCGAACGCCTCGTCCAGGACCACGGTGCCGTACCCCGGCACGGCCTCGTCGTCCCCGGCGAGCTGGTAGCGCAACGCCGCCGCGAGGCAGAAGACGACGAGCTTCTGCCGCTGCCCGCCGGACAGCCCAGCCGCGGAGTCGTGGACGTTGAGGACGGTGCCCTCCTCGTCGACCTCGAGGCCGACGAAGGTGACGTGGCGTCGGGTGTCGAGGCACTGCGCGCGCCAGGCGCGGTCCGCGGCGTCGGAGGACTGCAGGCGGCGCATGAGCCGTGCCATGACCGCGAACCGCGCCTCGGCGGCGACACGGTCCTCCGGCGCCCAGGAGCCCTCCGAGATCGTCCGCAGGTCCGCCAGGAAGTCGACGACGGCAGGCGTCCGGCTCTCCTGCGGGCGGATCTGCAGGTACCGCCCGCGGTCGAAGGCCGAGCGCCGCAGCGACCGGTTGACGGGGTCGATGCGGTCGCGGATCTCGCCGAGGGCCCGCAGCACCGTCTGGCGCAGGACGCCGACGTTGCGTTGCGACTGCCGCCCGAGGAGCTCGAAGAACCGGGTCTCGAACTCCGGCAGCCGGTCGGCGCGCAGCCGCCGCAGGACGTCGAGGTAGCCCGGGCGATCGTCGACATGCCCCGTCAGGTCACCGGCCAGCCCGCGCCAGCGGTCGCGGAACGACCCCTGCAGCGCGACGATCTGCTGCTCCGCCTGCGCCCGCCGCTCGAGGGCCGCGGCGCGCTCGTTCTCCAGCGCTCGCTGGACCTGCATGCCGACGTCCGACAGGTTCTCCGACGTCAGGGCGCGGCGCCGTTCGCGGTAGCGGCGGTGCAGCTCGTCGCGGACCTCCGGGGCGACGTGCGCGTCGTCCGCGTCGGCGAGCCCCTCGTGCCGGCGGGACAGGGTCCTCAGCTCGCCCCGCAGGTCGGACACCCGCTGCTGGGTCTCGTCCTGGACCTTGCGGGCGCGGCGGGCCTCGTCCTGCGCCTGGGCGAGCGCGTGCTGGGCCGCACGGAGGTCCTCGCTCGCGGCGAGCAGCCGCGCGTGGGCGCGGCGGGCCGCCTCGAGCCGGCTCTCGGCGGCCGAGACGTCGAGCTCGTCCCACGGACGCTGCTCGACGACCGACAGCGTCTGCTCCCGCCGGACCGCCGCCTCGTCGTCCCCCTGGGCGCGGCGCGCGGCCTCCGCCGCCCGCGCGGCCACCCCCTGAGCCGTCCGGAGCAGACCGAGCAGGTGCTCGACCTTGTCGGCGTTGTCCCATCCGAGGACCCAGCCCTCGCGGTCGTCGACGCGCCGCCGGTCGTCCTTGTCGAAGCTGCGGGGTCCCCGCTTGACCTGCCCGGCACGGGTGAGGCCGCGGTCGACGAGGTGCAGGTCCGCGACCTGCTCGACGCACTCCAGGTCGTAGGTGCGCGACAGCGTGCTCCCCAGCCAGGGGGCGAACGCCCCGGGCCTGACCTCGACCCGACGGACGAGCGAGCGCTCCCCCACGCTGCGCGGCGGCCCGGCGACGTCGGGCGCCACGACCTCCAGCCGGAGGCGGGCGCCCAGGTGGGTGGCGTCCACCGCGGCCACCACGGCGTGCCGGTGCACGGCCGGCACGAGCAGCACGACGGCCAGCGGCCGCAGCGCGCGCTCGATCGCCCCCGCCCACGCGGCGTGCTCGGGGCGCACCTGCAGCAGCTCGCCCGCGAACGGCAGCTCGCGCTCCCCGATCCCCGCCGCGGCGGCGACCCGACGACGGGCGTCGATCAGGCCGGCGTCGAGATTGGATCGCACCCGCCGCAGGACGTCGAGCTCCCGCTCCAGCCGGTGCACCTCGCCGGCCGCCGTCGAGTCGGCGCCGTAGGCGTCCCGGAGCCGCTCGCGCCGGGCCGTGGCCCCCGTGGCCAGCTCCGCCCGCTCGCGGGCCGCCTGGGCGCGCAGCTCCGCCCACTCCGCGGCGGTGCCGGGCATGGCGACCCCCACCGCCTCCAGGGCGGCGGCGACCTCGAGGCGGGACGCCGCGACCTGCCGCAGCGAGCCCTCCGCCGTCGCCACCGCGTCCGCGGCTTCCCGCACTGCACGGCCCCCGCGCTCGTCGAGCGCCGCCTCCGCGCCGAGGACGGCCCGGTCGGCGAGGGCCCGCTCCACCTCGGCACGCACGCGGTCGGCGTCGGCGATCTCCAGGGCCGAGCGGGTGCGCTCGGACTCCTCCTCCACCAGGCGGCGGCGCCAGGCGTCCGTCACGACGGGCAGCACGTCCCGCAGCGTCTCGGCGTGCCGGAGCGCGTGCTCGGCCTCGTCGTACCCGGCGGACAGGGCCTCGAGCGGGGCGAGGTGCGCCACCTGGTCGCGCGCCTCGACGACCGCGGCGTGCGCCTGCGAGAGCTCGGCGAACTGCTCCACCGCGGTCTCGGCGAGCCGGAACGTCGCGGGCTCGTCGAGCATGTAGCCGCGGAAGAGCTCGTCGAGGCTGCCGAGGTTCTTCGCCGCCTGCGTGCGGTGGAGCAGCTCGAGCGCGTTGTCCCCCCGCATGCCGAGCAGCCGCGTGAAGCGGGCGGCGAAGACGCTGTGGCGATCGGTCACGGTCGCGTCGGGGTACGCCTGCTTCAGCCGGCGCGCCTCGAGCCCGTTCGCCGCATAGGGCGCGAGGTCGAGCAGGCCGAGCGGTGTCGTCGTCAGCAGGTGCTGGTCCGACACCTCGGAGGCGGTGGCCGCGCTGCGCCGCATGTGCAGGAGCTTGACCAGGTGCACGGGCGGCCGGGCGGTGCCGTCGGCGTACCGCAGCAGGATGCCGCTCCACGTCGCGCCGGTGCGGAGGTGCTGGCTCACCACCTCGCCGGTGAGCTCGTCGGCCTGGCGGCTCCACGCCCCGCGGACGTAGGAGGCGACGGTGCGGTCCTGGCCTTGCTGCCCCGCATCCGCGGCTGCGGCGTTGAAGCGCAGGCGGCCGCGCGGCGTCAGCACGGCCGCGACCGCGTCGAGCAGCGACGACTTCCCGGAGCCGGAGTGCCCCGTCAAGAGGAAGCCGGAGCGCGCGACGTCCACGACGTGGTGCCCGTCGAACGTGCCCCAGTTGACCACCTCGACGCGGTCGAGCCGCCACTGGCCGGGGTGCTCGGGCCCCGGAGGGCCTACCTCTCGGCCCGGGTCGTCGTCGGGCTCGCCGTCGAGGGCGAGGACGTCCTGCCGGCCGCCCGTCGGCAGCGCCGTCACCGCACGCCCTCCTCGCCGATGACGTCCCGCCCGTCTGCGTCGTTGCCGACATCGGCGGCTCCGCCGGCTCCGGCCGACGCCGCCTCCGCGTGGCCCTGCACCTCGTCGCCCGATCGCTCGTCACCCGGCACCCTGTCGCCGACGGACGCACCTCCCGGCCCTTCGAGCAGGCGCCGGTACTCCCCCTGCACGGCCGCCACCTGCTCCGCCCCGAAGACCAGCCGCAGGACGGGCGAGACCTCCCAGCGCCCCTCGGAGGACGTGCGCTGCAGCAGGCCGTAGTCGTCGAGCTTGCGCCAGGAGGCCCGCACGCGCTTCGCGAAGCCGGCGGCGTCCGTGCTGGTCGCCGCACGGTAGACGGCGAGCTGCTCGACGACCTCGTCCTCGCCGACGATCACCCGCTCGCCGCCCGCGGCGCGGACGAGCAGCCCCCGCAGGTGCAGGAGCATCGCGGTGTCCATGAACGTCAGACCGACGCTGCGCACCACCGTGGGCGCGGCGAGGGCGTCGTCGTCGACGTTCCGCACGAACGCGACGCCGGCCTCGTGGTCGACCACGAGCCCGAGGAAGAGGTCGGCCAGCCGGGAGCGGACGGCGGGCTCGTCGACGAGGAGCGCCGACCACAGCTGGGCCTGGCGTTCGGCGGAGAGGTAGGGCCCGCGCACCAGGGCGACGAGCGCCCGCCGCGACGCCTCGCGCAGCGTGCCCGTGTCGTCCGCCCAGAGCCCGTCCCCGCGGGGCGCGTCGTCGAGCCCGGCGCCGGCCCCACCGTCATCACGAGGACTTGTGGTCTCCTCGACCGCCGCGCTCACCGGACCACCTCGGCGGTCCGCCGCACGAAGAGGTACCGCGGCACCGTGCCGCACCGCTCGACCCCGGTCGTCGACGTCCACGCCACCGTCTCCTCCTCGCCCTCCAGCCGCGTCCCCTGCTCCTCCGCCAGCACGAGCAGCCCGACGACGCTCGCCACCCCCTGCGTGGCGGGACGGGCGGCGAGCACCTCCCCGATCGTCGCAGTCCCCTGCGTGACCAGGACCTCGTCGACGTGCGTCTGCAGCTCGCGCAGGTCGATCTCGGACGCCCGCGCCAGCTCCCGCAGCGCGGCCACGTCGACCGGCGGCACCGCCGCCGGCAGCACGTCGGCCGCGACGCGGGCGTCGGCGGGGTCGTGCAGCACCAGGGCGGCGACCGACCCCACCGGCACCGAGGACAGGTCGAGCGTCAGGTCGAGCCGACGGAACGGCGGCACCCGCTCGGCGACCGCGAGCGCGTCCCGCTGGGCGTCCTGCAGGAGGCGGTGCAGGTGCCGCTCCTCGCCGAGCTCGCGGCTCTGCACGAAGCGCCGCAGGCTCCGGCTGAAGGACGTCATGACGTCGTGCACCTCGGTGCTCGAGTCCTGCAGAGTCGGCATGAGCCGCCGCAGCGACCGGCGCCCCTCGCCCAACGCCGTGGCGAACGGCCGGTCCAGCACCGCCGCGACCGTCCCCTCGACGTCGGCCGACAGCTCCGGATCCAGCATGAGCGCGTGGAACCCGTCGAAGCTCCGCCCGGCGTCGGAGTCGGCGAGGTGGTCCACGCCGCGGAAGACGTCGTCGAGGACCGCGCCGCGCTCGTCGGGGTCCTCGACCAGCCGACGCCGCAGCTCGACGTTGATGCGCTCGAGCTCGGCGCGCACCCGGGCGAAGTCCGCGGGCAGCTCCGCCGCGAGCGCCAGCAGGTCCCGCGCCTGCTCGAGCGCACGCTCCGGCGCGAGCACGTCCACCTCACCGGCCTCGACCTGTGCGATGCGGGCCTCGAGCCGGTCCCGCTCGGCCATGAGGGCGGCCAGACGCGACGAGGCGTCGGGATCCGTGGCCACCGCCAGCGCCCGCAGGCGTTCGACGATGGTGACGAGCCGCGACTCGGTCACCGTCCGCCGCGCCTCGGCCACCCCGGCGACGAAGCGCAGCGCCGCCAGGGCGCCGTCGGACAGCTCGAGCGTCTCCTCGCGCCCCTCGGCGGGCCGCCGCACGAGCCAGCCCTGGTCGGTCCACTCCTTGAGGTAGGCCTGCGCGGTCTGAGGCAGGGCGAACCCGTGGTCCCGGAGCACGACCAGGTCCTCCTCCAGGCGCTCGGCGAGCACCGGGGCCGCCAGGCGGCGCACCTCACCGCCGAGGTGCTCGCCGAGCACCCCGACCGCGACGGCCCGGTGGTCGGCGCGCAGCAGCGTCCACGCCGGCCCTTCGGCCAGGCGCGACGCCTCCAGCGTGCGGTGCAGCGCGGTCACGGCAGCGACGGTAGGTCACGCCACCGACAGCCGGACCCTCTCCGTCATCGCCGTCGCGGCTCACCAGGTCCGACCAAGGCCCACCCGTCTCCGTCAGGGCCGGTAGACGTCCGCGCGGTGGTCGACACGAGCCACGACGACCACCTTCTCCTCGTCGTCCACCTCGAACAGGATGCGGTAGGCGCCTCGGCGCGCGGACCGGAGGTGGTCCAGCGGTGGGTGCAGCGCCTTGCTCACCCGGAACGGGTTCTCCGCGATGACGTCCAGGAACTCGACGACCGCGGGCACGACGCGATTCGGCAGGCGGGTGATCTCGCGTCGCGCGCGAGGTGCGAGCTCGACCCGGTAGCTCACCCCGGAGGCAGCTTGCCGGCCGCACGCAGCTCGGCCTTCAGGTCGTCGAGCGACGTGGTCCTGCCCTCGTCGTGGGCACGACGCGCCGCCTCGGCGTCGGAGAGCGCACCGCCGGCCAGGAGCTCGAGCGTCTCCTCGAGCACGTCGAGCTCGTCGGCGGAGATGAGGACCGCCTCCGCCTCACCGTGGCGGGTGATCGTGATGCGCTCGTGCGTCTCGCGCACCTCGGCCACGTACGCCGAGAGCTTTGTTTTGGCGTCGTGGAGCGGCACCGACCGGACGTGGACCATGGCGAAGATACTAGTCCAACTTCTGGTCATGCCCGAAGGATGCACACTCGGCGGTGCGCGCGGCCGCGTCAGGGCAGCGCTATGTGCCGACGGGGCGCCGCACCGTGGAGCGGCACCCCGTCGGGCCGTCAGCGGACCGTGCGACCGTCGTTGAGGTGCCGGAGCCACAGCTCCTCGGGGGCGACCTCCACGCCGCTCCCCCGCAGCCCGTTCCACGGCACCCGCGGCACCTCGCGCAGCAGCACCTCCGTCGGGAGCGGGTCGTCGAGGTCGAGCACCACCTCCCACTCGAGGTCGACGTAGTGCGTCGACCCCGTGCCGTCGAAGAGCACCGCCCGCTCGGGCACCGACGTCGCCCAGCCCGCGGCCACGATGCCGCGCGGCTCGCTGCCCTGGCGGAGCAGGAACAGCCGGTCGCCCGGATCCACATCGCGGCGCTGCCCTGTGGACCAGTCACCGGGCACGGTTTCGCCGCGCCCGGTGCCCGACCTCAGGGCGTCCCACTCGTCCGCCGGCACCTGCCAGCGCCGCGGGTTGTAGGTCAGCAGGAAGGTCCTCATCGTCTCGTCCTCTCGTCGTGCCTCGTCGTGGTGATCGTCAGCGGTACGGGTCGCGCTCGCGGAGCGGCGTCGGCTCCCTCGTCCGAGCGAGGCAACTCACCCGCTCCGTCCGGTGGTCCTGCCCCGGGCCGTCGGGCTCGACGAGCCCGTCGCACCCCGTGCTCCCTCGGCCGCGTCCGCCCGCAGCCCCTTGGCCGCACGGCTCGTCGATCCCTGCACGGCCTCGTCGATGAAGCGGGCGAGCCGCTCACCCTCCGACCGCAGGTCGTCGAGCTCGCGCCCCGGGTCCGGCGCTCCGACGACGGTCCGCAGCTCCGTGAGCGCGGATCCGAGGACCGCCGTCGCGGCATCGACGTCGCCGTCGGCGAGGTGCGCTGCGGCGCGCCGCTTGGCCGACTGCGTGTCGCGGTGGAGGAGCTCGCGGCGGACCCGGGCGGCGACGGACGGGTCGGTGGCGACCTCCCCGAGCCGCACCGTTCGCGTCTGCTCGTCCTCCTCGAGACCGGGCAGCACAGCGCCACGCAGCTCGAGGTGGGCGACCTCCGTGCCCGGGCCTGTCCCCCGGCGCCCGCGCGTTGCCGTGAGGACGACGGAGCGGGTCTCCCCCGCGGTCAGACCGCCGAGCTCGACGAGGAGCCCGTCGTCGACCGTGTGCACGGGCAGCTCGTCGGCGACGACTAGATCGACCACGCCCTGCGCACGCCGGACGCGCAGGACGGCTCCGACGACGACCTGCTCCGTGGCCCGGTCCAGCACCCGGGCGAGGAGCGGACCCGCCTCGGCGGCGTGCTCCGCGAACAGCTCCTGCCCTCCGCCCGCCCGGGCGACGGCACCGAGCAACCCTTCGTCGTAGCCCAGGCCGAGCCCCAGCGTCGAGGTGGTGACGCCGTGCTGCGCGTGCCGGCCGACGAGGCCGCCGAGGAGCGCCGGCGACGTCAGCCCGCGGGTGGCGTGCCCGTCGCTGAGCACGACGAGGTGCGCAGGGCCGCCCGACGAGACGCGCCGCACCTCCTGCAGCCCCCGGAGCAGCCCGGCAGACACGTCCGTCCCCCCGCCCACGACGATGTCCTCGATCACCTCCACGACGGAGGCGGGGTCGGTCACCGGCTCTGCCGGCACGACGAGGAGTGCCTCGTCGTCGAAGGTCACGAGGCCGAACCGGTCGCCGGGCCGGAGCCGCCCGACGAGGTCGACCAGCGCGTCCCGGGCAGCCCGCATGCGCCGCCCCGACATGGAGGCGCTCCGGTCCAGCGCCACGACGACCATCACGGGCGCCCGTTCGACCGTGCCGTCGGGGACGGGAGCCGTCACGTCGACCAGGACGGTCACCTCGTCCCCCTGGTCGAGCGCCACGACGTCCAGCTGGAGCCGGCCGTTCCCCATGGCGCTCACGCCCCGAGCGGCAGGCCGGCCGCCTCGAGCTCGCGCTGCCGTCGGACGACGTGCCGCACGTCAAGGGGGTGCCGCTCGTGCCACTCTGCGAGCCGGCGGTGCTCACGGCGCCGGACTGCCGCAGCGGCGCCGTCGAAGCGCAACCACCAGTCGAGGGCGTCCGCGCTGTAGTGCGCGGCGGCGATCGGCCGGGCCGCCCGCAGGGCACGCATCGCGTCGAGGGTGTCCCAGCCGAGCGCCAGGAGGATCGCGTAGGCCAAGGAGGGGCCGCGGTCGACCCCCATGTGGCAGTGGACCAGGACGACGGCCTCGGTCGAGCGGGCGAGAGCCTCCATCGCGGCCCCCACGCCGCGGTCGAACCAGGCGTCGGGCATCCGCTGCCCTCGGTCGTCCTGGCCGTTGTGCACGTACACGAGGTCCGGCGCGTGCTTCGCGAAGAAGCCCTCGTCGGAGCACTCCATCCGGTTGTCGACGACGTGCGTGATGCCCTCGCCCCGGTAGTCGTCGAGGTCGGCGAGCATCGCGGCCGTCCCGAGGTGCACGGGGAGGTCCCCGCCGGTGAAGAGGAAGTCGGTGATGCGGCTGATGTTGGCCATCGTCGGTCCCTTGGTCTCGTCGTCCGAGGAGCGGAATTGCTCCTCTGAGGGCCTGGGCGGTGCCAGGGACCCGTCCATCAACACGTGCTGGTGGGGCGCCTCACGACGGCTTGGCCCTCGCCGATCGATCGCGGTGTGACGGAGACGAACGACGACGACCGCCCCGACCTCGACGAGGTCCGCGCCTTCGCCCGCAGGAAGGCCGCCGGGGACGGCCTCTTCGCCCGCCGGCCCGACCTGTCCGCCAGCGACATCGCGCAGGACGTCGCGCTCCAGTACGCGCGCCGCGACGAGGAGCCCGAGCACTGGCGCGGGGATGGGTGGCCCAGGCGGTGCGGCACCGCCTCGTCGACCACGCGAAGAAGAAGGCGGCGGACGTCCTCGACGAGGAGGCGATCGCCGCTAACGAGGAGCACGCGGTGGGCGCCAGCGCGCAGGTCGTCGCGCGCGAGCAGCTGCGCGACGCGCTCGCCGTCCTCTCGGAGCGCGAGCGCGTCGTCCTGCTCCTCTGGCTGGAGGGCGTCCCGAACGCGGAGATCGCCGAGCAGCAGGGCTACGCGAGCGCGGCCGTCGTCTCGACGATCGTCAACCGCGCCCGGCGGCGCATCCGGGAGGCGTTCCCCCACATGGCCGACGATCTCCGGCCCCAGCGCCCCTACTGACGTCGGCGCCCCTCATCGGGGGGGCGACGCCGATCGGGTCGGACGTCAGGCGCGAGCTGGCGCGTGCGAGCACGAAGAGCAGGGCGGGTCGAGGGATGCAGGAGCTGGAGGCGGAGCGCCGCTGGCACGGGTACGTCGAGCGCAACGTCGACGCGCGGGTGGCGCAGCTGCGAGCGCGCGACCCCCACGCCACGCACGCCGGCGCGGACCGGTACGCCCGCCGCGTCCTGGCGGAGCTCCTGGCCGACGACGGCGAGCTCGAAGCGCTCGTCGGCGAGGACGAGCGCTACTTCGGCCGCATCGACCACGTCGAGGGGCACGCGCTCTACCTCGGCCGCACGCGCGTGCGCGATCTGCTCGACGAGCGACCCGCCAGCCACGCGCACGTCGTCGACGACGTCGTCACGAACTGGCAGGCGCCGGCGGCCGCCGCCTTCTACCGCGCGCGGCCGGGCGCAGCGCACGACGTGCACCGCCGGCGTCGCTTCCGGTTCGTCGACGGGCAGCTCGTCGGCTACAGCGATGAGGAGCTGCTGCCCCGCCGCGTCGTCCCCTCCCCTCCCGCGGATGTCCCGGCCGGTGCGCCAGGACCCGGCGCGGATGGGGTCGAGCCGGTCCCGGAGCCGGCCGCGGGACCGGTGACGGCGACGTCCGCCGGCGAGGCGGGCCCGGGTGCAGAGCCGGAGAAGCCGGCAGGCGCCGCGGAGCCCATCGGCGGCGGCATCGACGTCCTCCTCGACGAGCTCGGACGCGAGCGCGACGCCTACATGCGCGACATCGTCGCCACGATTCAGGCCGAGCAGTACGAGCTCATGGAGTCCGACAACCGCACGCTCCTCACCGTCCAGGGCGCCCCCGGCACGGGCAAGACCGCCGTCGCGCTGCACCGGCTGTCGCTGCTGGCCTTCCGCGAGCCGGCGCTGCGCTCGTCGGGACTGGTGCTCGTCGGGCCCTCGGAGCGCTTCCTGGAGTACGTCTCCCGGGTGCTGCCGGCGCTGGGCGACGACCAGGTCCGCCACACGACCGTCACGGAGCTGACCACGCGCACCGCCGCGTGGACGGAGCAGGACCGGCGCGTGCAGCGGCTCAAGGGCGACCCGCGGCTGGCCGAGCTGCTGCGCCGCGCCGTGGACCGCAGCCTCGTCGTGCCCGACCATCCCCTCGAGGTCACGCTCGACGCCACCGTGCTCACGTTCTCCCGCGCCGACGCCCTCGCGGCGCTCCGGGCCGTCCTCGCCGACCCCGCTCCGCACCGCTCCCGCCACGGGCTGCTCGTCTCGCGCCTCGTCGCGACGCTCGGGCAGCGCTTCGTCGCCGGGCTCGAGGGCGGGTCGTTGCGGCGCAGCGGCGTCCGTGACCCCTATGGCGAGCTGCAGCGCGACCGGGCCCTGCAGGCCTACGCCGAGGAGATGTGCCCGCCGGTCGGCCCGGACGACCTGCTCGCCCGCCTCTGGTCGAGCTCGACGTTGCTGCTCGACGTCGGCCGGGGCCTGCTCGACGACGACGAGACGAGCCTGCTCTGGCGGTCCTGGGACGCGCGCCCGCGCCCCGAGGCTCCGCGCTCCCGCCGCAGTGCCCAGCAGCACCGCTGGAGCGACGCCGACCTGCCCCTCCTCGACGAGCTCGACGTGCTCGTCGACGGCGCCTCCCAGCGCGTCGGGCACGTCGCCGTCGACGAGGCGCAGGACCTCACCCCCATGCAGCTGCGCAGCATCGGACGCCGCGTGCCGGCGACCGGCGGCGTGACGCTGCTGGGCGACCTCGCGCAGACGACGGGTCCGTGGATGCACCGGTCGTGGGCCGAGCTCGTCGAGCACCTCGGCCACCCTGCGACGCACGTCGAGGCGCACCTGACCCAGGGCTACCGGCTGCCGGGCGCCGTGCTCGCGCTGGCCAACGCGGTGCTGCCGCACACGGGCGCGGAGGTGGCGGCAGCGCGAGCCGTGCGCGACCTGCCCGACAGCCTCACGGACATCCCTGTCGCCCCGGGTGCCGACGTGCTGCGCACCGGCGCCGACCTCGCCGTCGCGCTCGCGGGCAGCGCGCTCACCGCCCTGCTCGCGCCGGCGCGGCTGCTGGACCGGCTCGGCGACGAGGAGCGGGCGCGGTGCCTCGCGGCGGGAGTGGTGCTGACGACCGCCGAGGACGCCAAGGGGCTGGAGTTCGACCACGTCGTCCTCCTCGAGCCCGCCGCGTTCCTCGACGCGACGGAGGACGCGGACGGCTCGCCCGACGAGGCCGCCGCCGCCCGCGCGCTGTACGTGGCGACGACCCGTGCGACACGGTCCCTCGCCCTCGTGCACCGGCGACCGCTGCCCTTCGGGCTCGGGGACGTGGTCGCGGCTGCGACACGTGCGGCAGCGACTCAGCCCGTCCCCGCTCCACCGACGCCGGTGCACGCGCCCGCCATCGAGGCTCCCACCTCGCACGCGGTCGAGGCCGTGGGATCGCTGGTCCTCGTCGAGCGACCGGTCCCGGCACCCGGCGAGCGCTGGCCGTACGAGCACGGCGGCCGCGCCTACAAGCTGTCCGCCCGGCACGCGGACGTGCAGGACCCGACGCGGAAGGTGTGGCTCTCGTCCGTCATCGGGGCCGCCGCGGCCCGAGCCATCGCGACCGCTCTGCTGCAGCACCGGCCCGAGGGCGGGCGGATCCGCGTGCACGACGACGGTCACGTCACCACGCGAGCAGGCATGTCGAGCCCGATGGTCTACCTGGGGCAGGTCGACCCCCAGCTCTGGTTCGGGCCATCGGAGCTGCGTGCTAGCCACGTCCTGGCCTACTCCGACTGACCGGCAGCCCCTGTCCGCTGGCGCGTACCGTTCCGCGCGCTCTGTCGCAGTGCCAGGATCGGCGCGTGCCCGCCACTCCGTCCAAGGACCTCCTCGTCGCCCACGTCCGGGCACTGCTCGATGTCGAGCCACCCGTCGGCGCGTACGGCGTTCCGGACTCCGTGCCGATCGTCGCCTTCGGTGACGCACAGCACGCCCGCGTGGCGACGGTGGGGATCAACCCCAGCGACGCCGAGTTCGCCGGCGTGCAGCCACCGATCGCGCTCACGGCCTCGGCGCTCGGGACGTCGACGGGCACCCCTGCCACCGTCGAACAAGCCGAGCGACTCCTCGCCGTGTGCTCCGGCTACTTCCAGCACCACCCCTACTGGAAGTACTTCGCGCCGCTGGAGAAGGTGCTGCAGACGGGGACGGGTACGTCCTATTCCGACGGCTCCGCGTGCCACCTCGACGTCGTGCCGTGGGCAACCACGCCGGTCTGGGGTCAGATCACCGAGGCGACGACCAGGAAGGAGCTGCTCGATGCCGGCGCTCCCGTGCTGGCCTCCGTGCTCGAGGCGACGTCGCTGGAACTCGTGCTGCTCAACGGCAAGCAGGTCGTCGATCAGGTGCAGCACGCCGGGTTGGCGCAGCTCGACCTCGTGGAGTCGAAGCAGATCAAGCCGGAGGGTGCCCCGACGAAGCTGTACGTGGGCGAGATCGGCGGCGTCCGGGCACTCGGCTGGTCCACCAACCTCCAAGCACCCTTCGCCGGCGTCGGGGCGCATTTCATCGAGCAGCTCAGCACGTGGGTCAGCAACACCTCTCGCGGGGGTGCACGACCGCTGCTTCCGTCTGGAGTCGGCGTCGCCCCGGCCAGTCCCGCGCCTGCGACGGAGCAGCCCCTCACCGGGAGCGAGCTGGTCGCCCACCTGCACCACTGGGTCACGTCCTCGAACTCGCCCACGCTCGCGGACGTCGGCACCTTCGGTGGTGCGGCGGCCCTCCACGCCGTGATCGGCGGTGTCCCCGTCCACGTGAACGCCGACACGTCGCGATCCGCAGTCAAGGCCCTGCTTGCGGAGTCGGCGGCGGGGACGCTCGTCTGGCGCGTCGTGGCCAACACCAAGGGGAAGGTCAACAAGGTGACGTTCCAGGGCGACGGTGCGTCCACGCCGGGTTGGTACTGCTACACCGACGAGCCCCTGCCTGTGCCGGCGATCCTGTGATGGTCAAGGGCTCCCGCCTGCCCGCGCTCGGGTCGTAGCGTGGGCGAGTGCGAGGCGACGAGGCCCGTGTGGTCGGGCAGTTCGAGCGGTGGCTGGTTGCCGAGGGGTGGCAGGTGCACCGCGAGGTCGACTACTGCGACGTCGTGGCTCATCGGGGCGCGGAACGGCTCTTCGCCGAGGCGAAGGGCCGGACCGCCTCGATCGGGCTCGATGTCGACACGCTGTACGGACAGCTCCTCCGGCGTGTCCCCACCGTCGCCGGAGCCGGCGTCCGGCTCGGGGTCGTGGTTCCCACGGAGGGACGGACGGCGGCGCTCCGCGTCGCGGGGGAGGTACGCCGCTTGCTCGGCATCACCGTCTACGTCGTCGGCGAGTCCGGTGGCGTCACGCCACTCGGCCCGGAGGACAGCTGACGAAGGGGCCGCCGCTGCCGGTGAGGGCGAGCCGGGGCTGCCGCTCGCGATACCGGGCCGTCAGTCGTCGTCGTCCCCCTCGACGGACCACGGCGACGCATGCCGCAGCCGGGACCGCACGCCGTCGCCACCGATTCGCTCCACCTCGCCCCGCGGCCCGACAAGCACCAGGAGTACCCGGGCCCGCGACAGCCCGGTGTAGAGCATCGACCGCGCCCGCTCGGCGTCCCGGAACCCGTTGGCGACGAGAACCACCACCGTGCGCTCCAACCCCTTGAACCCCAGCACGTGCCCGTAGAACACGTCCTCGCCCGCGAAGAACCGGTCCCAGTAGACCGCGTGCCCGCCCATGTCCACGGCGTTGACCTGCTCCGGGTGGCGCCGCCCCGTGGTCAGCAGCGCGATCTGCCCCGGCTGCCACCCCTCGTCCAGCAGCGCGTCGACGACCACGTCGGCCGTTTTGACCGCGGCGTCAGCCGGCACGTCCACCAGCCGTACGGGCGCGCCGGCTGCCCCGCGTGGCTTCACCCTCGAGGTCCCGAACGACCCGAAGCACTGCGCGATCTGCTTCGTCGAGCGCAGGTTCTCGTCGAGCCGCACGGGCGGCAACGTGATCGGCGCCGACCCGTCCCGGTCGAAGATGCGCTGGTCCTCGTCCATGAACACCCACAGGCCGCCGGCCTCCCGGTCGCGCAGGCACCGCACCAGCGAGGGCCACCACAGGTCGGAGAAGTCCTGCGCCTCGTCGACGACGACGCAGTCGAACCGCTCGCGCTCGTCACGGGCGTCGGCCAGCTCCGCCAGCTCCAGCGGCAGCCGGCGCTCGTAGTAGTCGGCGTCGTCGTCGCTGCCGGGCGCCGCGCCCCACTGCAGCGGCAGGTCGTGGAACAGCCCGACGAACGCCGGTCGCTGCTTCACCGGCCACGTCGCGGTGATGCGCTCCAGGTACCGCCCCAGCCCCCGCGAGTAGCAGACCAGCGCCACACGCTCCCCCGCCGCCGCCCGACGCCGCGCCTGCTCCAGCGCCAACCATGTCTTGCCGCTGCCGGCCCCGCCGATGATGCGCAGCCGCTCGAAGCTGCGCAGCGTGTCCAGCATCCGCGCCTGGTCCTGCGTCATCTGCTCGACGCGGTCCTCGAACTGCGCCGCCGTCGCCAGCACCTCGACCTGCGACGGGAAGGCCCCCGCCAGGAAGTCGACCAGCGGCCCCACGTCCTCCACCGCCAACGGCGCGTTGCCCGTGCCGTGTACGTCGATCGCCCGCTTCACCAGCCCCGCGAGGTGCGGCAGGTCCGCCCGCCCTGCGACCGTGCCGACAGGCGACGACGCCGACTCCCACCACGCCGGCACGTGCGTGTGCGGCAGCACGACGAGGTCCGCCGCCCGCGCACGCCACGCCCCGAGCCCGTGCCGCCGCAGCAGGTCCCGCACCGTGTGCCGCGCCCGCCGCGCCTGGAACACCGGGTCGATCTCGTGCGCCCTGGTCCCGCTGCCCTGCACCCACTGCCCGTCCCGACGAGCGACGTGCCCGCCCTTGACCTCCACGACGCACAGCCCCACGTCCGGCCAGGCGACGAGCGCGTCGACCTCCCGCTCATCGGGCCCGTCGAGCAGCAGCAGGTTCACGAACACCACGACGTCGTCGGGGAGCTGGTCGCGCAAGGCCTCCCAGACGACACGCTCAGCGCCGCCGCCTCCCGCGTCCGATTCTGGGTCTCGCGGAACAAGGTGCGCCATCAGCGGCTCATGCTCGACGAGGACGTCATCACAGGCTCATCCGAACACGCCGACCCTCGCTTCCGCACCGATTCCCGCGGCTCTGATCGCTCCTCACCCGCGTCGGCGGCGCTTAGTACGGCGACCTCATTGGTCGACGAGTTGCGGACCAGGCGAGACGCCCCTGCCGTGGGCCTAGAAGCGGCTGTGCGGCTTCGGGCGGGTGCTCGAAGCTGTGCGGGCCGATTCCCTGCTCGCGACGAGCGCGGGCACATCCCGACGTGCGCTGACGGGGCCAGCCATCTCGACCTCGGAGAGGTCCGGTGACAAGCTCACGCTCATGGACGTAGCTACGCCGAGACGCGCCTGGCTGCTCATGGCAGCCGGCGACGACCGGGGTCACGGCGGCAACGAGGGCTACGACGACCAGATCGACGCCTACTACTCCTGGGACAGCAACGTCCCGAACCACCGGAACCTCTCGGTCGGCGACCCGATCGCGATCTGGGACAAGCAACGCCTCCTCGGCGTGTCGGTGATCGAGGAGATCCAGGCTGAGGCCGGCACGAAGCTGCTGCGGCGGTGCCCCACGTGCTGGAAAACGCGTATTAGCGAGCGCAAGAGCCGCTTACCACGCTACCGATGCATGCGCTGCAAGGCGGAGTTCGACGAGGCGGTGCCGGACGTCGTCCCGGTTACCGTCTACCGAGCCCGGTACGACGCCGCGTGGACCGCGCTCGACGGCGCGCTGAACGAGGACGACCTGCGCGCGCTCGCGAAGAATCCCGGCGACATCAACGCCATGCGACCGCTCGACTGGGTCGGCCTGACGGATGCGCTCGCGGCCAGGGGAGCGGTCCGGGCCGTCGATCGGCTCGTCGCGCGGGCCGACCTCAGCGTCTCGGGTGCGCCGTCGCGCCCGGGCGTCGAATTCGACCCGCCGCAGGGCCACGCCCACGCCTTCGTCCGCGTCCGACGCGGCCAGCGGCAGTTCCGCGATCACCTGCTGTCCGAGCAAGGCGGGATGTGCGCGTTCACCGGCCCAGCGCCGGAGCGCGTGCTGGAAGCGGGCCACCTCTACAGCTACGCCCAGCTCGGCACCCACTACCGTCACGGCGGGCTGCTGTTGCGGCGTGACATCCATCGACTTTTTGATGACGGCCTGCTGTCCGTCCAGCCGTCGCGGTTGTGCATCGACGTCGCCCCTGACCTCGCGAAGTTCCCCCAGTACGGCCGCCTTCACGGCGAGCGACTGACGCTGCAGCTGCGCAGCGAGCAGGTCGACTGGCTGGCTCAGCACTGGGAGGAGCATCGCACCTCGACCAGGTAGCGCCGATCGGCGGGAACGCCGCGGAGCCTCTCGAGCAGCGGAGCTGTCGCGCCCGGGTCTGCGCGTCGCCTCTTCCGCCCGGCCGCGACGATCGCTCGGAGTCCGTCGATGTCCGGCGTGTCGGTCGTCCGCGCGGCAATGACCACGATCACCGGGCGGCCGATCTGGCCGGGTACTCGGCCAAGCCTCAACACTCGGCGCGGAACACGTGGACGAGTCAACCGCCCGACCCCGGCTCCGATCGTGGGCTGGGCGTATCGCTCCGCTCAGCGTCCCTTCGGCCCTGTGCGATGCGGCGCGACGCAACTGCGTTTGCGACGACGTCGACCGCCTCCTCGAGGGGAACGTGCTCCCATATGCGCACGACCTCCCAGCCGAGGTCCTTCAGATGCGCGTCGGTGTCGGCGTCGCGCGCCATGTTCGTCGCGAGCTTCTCGCTCCACCAGGCGCCGTTCGCCTGCGGCTGCGTGCCGTGATCGGGGCAGCCGTGCCAGAAGCAGCCGTCCAGGAACACGGCCACCCGAGCCCGGGTAAAAGCGACGTCCATGGTGCGGCGCGGGAGGCCGGGCACCTTGTGCCCGACGCGGAACCGCAGCCCTCGCGCGTGGAGGGCGCTCCTCAGCGCACGTTCACGGGGGTTGTCTTTGCGCGGGACCGAAGCCATGCGGCGCGAGACGGCCGGGGTGGAGGCGCCGGGATGAGCCGCGACATGGAAGGTCGCCATGGGTCCACGATGCTTCACGCGGCGGCCCGGCGCCGTGTGCGTCGTGTTCGAGCCGGCTCGTCAGCCTGAACCGCTAGGTCCCGGCCGCGGTATAGCCGCTCACGGCCCCGTTCAGCCGGTCAAGTCCCCGGTCGTGGTGTGTGACGGCTGCCGCGTGACCTTCATTGGTTAGGCGCTGAGCGCCGGGAGTTGGGGCGGGGTGACCTCCT